>CAWEVM010000010.1:0-170402 GCA_963812505.1 uncultured Alphaproteobacteria bacterium | reverse complement strand
CAGCTTGATCAGGTTCTCGGCCTGGCCGCGCGCGCAGTAGAGCGTGTCGTAGAGCCACTCCGCGCTGCCGCCGTCCAGGTTGGTCACCACGTAGCGGATGTCCAATCCCTGGGTGCTGGCTTCGATGCGTGCCACCACGCGCCGCTCGCAGCCCCAGGATTTGGCACCATAGCGGGTCTCGGTATAGCGGCGTAGCACCGCCGCCTGGGCTTCGGCGCGACGCACCCTGACATCGTCGGCAGCGATCTCGACCAGACGGCTCAGCACGCCGTTGCCCGGCAGGCCGAACACATAATCGACATCGTTGGCCTCGCACCACGCCATCACCTGGGGGCGGCTATAATGACCGTCGCCACGGATGATCAGCCGCGTGGTCGGCCAATGGCTGCGAATGCGGCGCACCAGGCGACGCAGATGCCGGCGGACTTCGTCTCCCGACGGTGTTTTGCCAGGTCGCAGCAGCATCGCGACCGGACGGGAGGTGGCGGTCTCGTAGACGTGGATCGGCAGGAAGCAGCGTTCGTCGTAATGGGCGTTGAACAACGAAAGCTGCTGGTGGCCGTGCACGACATCGACGGTGTCATCGATGTCCAGCGTGACAGCGACAGGCGGGCGTGGGTAGCTGGCGCAATAGGCGTCGATCATCGCGTAGGTCATGCGCACCACCTCACGCAGACTCGGCGCATTCTCCCAACGCGACATCGTCGGCTGAGAGCACAGATCATCACCGGTATCAGGCAGACGTCCGCAGGCCAGTTTGAAGCCGGGGTCGGTGCGCAGATGATCGAGATCGTCGGCGTCCTGGTAACCGCAGGCAATGGCGAGCATGCGCGCGCGCAGAATATCGACGACACTGTGTGTCACCAGCAGCGGATTGCGCGGATCGGCAATCAAACCTGCCAGGCGATGGGCAATCCCGATACGCCGCTCGGCAGCAGCCAGAAGCATCACACCGCCATCCGAGGTGAGACGCCCACCATCGAACGCAGCAGTGACTTTCTTGCGTCCGACGGCTGGAAACCAGAACGGCTCAGTCGTATCGTTGTGCATGGCGGGTGTGGCTCGGTGTGATCGGGTGAACGGGATGGTCTCGACACCCAATCCGTAAACAAGATCAGACCCTTATGCGACACCCGCCAGCGAATCCCCAGCTATGCGGCGAATAAGAGCGGCTAAATGTGCACGTCCCCACGCCGTGCACGGCACCGTTTTGCGACGCCGTCCGGCGGTCGGAGCGCCCGCTTGAGGAGCCTCCTTGGAGGCGGAGCACTCGTCGAAGATCACCAGCCTCGCCGTCATCGAGGCACGCAAGCCCGATGCGACCGTCGAGGGGCTTGCCAAACAGCTCCTTGTAACGGGGGCAAAAACTGTCAGCGAATGCGAAAGGCGCTGCGGCGAACGTGAGGGGCTCAGAACCTGATAGCTCCGCATTCAATCCGGCATGGGGTGGGTTGTTGGCTGACGCAAACCAATTGAGACGAACCGCATGTTCAATTCCCAACAGCGACGTGCAATGTGGCAATACAACAGATCTTTATGACAAGTTTTCCGCCGCGTTAGCGTCGTGGTCGCCATTCGAAATGAAGAAGTTCGCGGATCTACGTGTCATCGTATTTCGCAAAGACACGAACCTCTTCGGGCCAGCTGCGACGATTCGGACCCGGGGCTGGCCTTGGCGGCGGCGGAAAGGTAGTCATCAGCCAGCAGCACAGAGGAAGCATCGATGCCCGAGGACCCAAGCATCCCGCTGAAGGATCATGAACTGGCGGACGACGAACTCGCCTGGATGAAGGCGGTCTATGAGGATTTCGACGAGATCCACGCCTCCTTCTTCGGACGGGAAAAGGAATTCAACCCGAAGGATGCCTTGCGGGAAGTGCTCGGCTGGGAACGGCACAGGCTCTCCCCCGATGCGAACCTGTCCGGTCCCGGCCCCTGGCGGCTCGGTCAGAACCGCCATGGGCGAGGGGTCGCCGCCGTGTTCCTGCCCCGAGTGGAACTGCATCGACACGCGAGAAGCAGAACCGACCAGTTTCCCATGTATGTGGTCGGCGAGGCCGACGCGTTTTCAGTCGGCGAGGACGCACAGCCCATCCTCACCCCGGTGACAGGCGGCGATCATTTCCACAATCCGCCGAACGCACCGCATGCGTTCGTGCCGAAGGTGGGAAAGCCGATCCCAGCAAACTGGGAGATTGCTTTCATCGCGATCACGCCGCGCAATCTCAGAGAGGATACCCAGAGCGTCTCCGACGAAGTCAGGGCGGCCTATCAGACTGCTGTGGGGATGGCACCGCCGCTGGGCGAGTGACGGAAGCGGCTGTCGGGAGGAACAACAAAAGTGGATAGCCAGACGTTCGATTATATCGTGGTGGGCGCGGGATCGGCCGGATCGGTCCTCGCCAACCGCCTGAGCGCCAACCCAAGGCACAAGGTGCTCGTGCTGGAAGCTGGCCGCGAAAGCCACCCGTGGTCGCGCATCCCGGTCGGCTTTGCCAGGCTGATCAACAATCCCGCGGCCAACTGGCTGTATTCATCGGAGCCTGATGAGGGCACCGGACAGCGCCGCATTCCCATTCCACGCGGCAAGCTGTTGGGCGGCTCGTCGTCGATCAATGGCATGGTGTTCGTGCGCGGCCAGTCGCAGGACTATGACCAGTGGGCGCAGCTCGGCAATCGCGGCTGGAGCTACCGCGAGGTGCTGCCGATCTTCCGCGACATGGAAAGCTACCAGGGTACCGGAGACGAGGAATACCGCGGCCGCAACGGCCCGTTGAAGGTCAGCGAGAACTTCGAGACAGGACCGCTGTACGATGCGCTGATCAAAGCCGCCGGCGAAGTCGGCATCGCCTACACAAAGGACTATAACGGCGCGAAGCAGGACGGCATCGGCATGACGCAGATGACGATCCGCGGGGGCCGTCGCATGAGCACCGCGGTCTGCTATCTCAACCCCGCGCGCACGCGGCCCAACCTGACGATCGAGCCCAACGCGCACACCGAATGCCTGTTGCTGGAAGCCAAGCGGTGCATCGGCGTGCGGTACACGGTGAACGGCCAGCAGCGCGAGGCCCGCGCGGCGAAGGAGGTCGTCGTCAGCGCCGGCTCGATCAACTCGCCGCAGCTTCTGGAACTGTCCGGCATCGGCAATCCCGACGTGCTCCAGGCTCTCGGCATCGAGGTCAGTCATGCGCTGAAGGGCGTCGGCGAGAACCTGCGCGATCACTATTCGCCGCGCATGAAATGGACCGTGCCGGCGTCGCTCGGCATGACCTACAACGACAAGGCGCGCGGGCTTGGCATGGTGCAGCAGGCGCTGAAATATGCGCTGACCCACAAGGGGCTGCTCGGCCTGCCGGCATCGCCAGTCCGCGCCTATGTGCGTACCCGCGCCGGATTGGACGCGCCTGATGCGGCGATTTCATGGATCCCATTCCTGTCCGATCCGAACTTCCGGCTCGCCAAGCAATCCGGCGTCACCGCGATCATGAACATCCTGCGCTCCGAAAGCACCGGCAGTATCCATGTGACCTCGAAGTCACCGCGTACGCCGCCCGCAGTCCGCTTCAACTTCATGACCGCCCAGCTCGACCGCGACGTGACGCTGGAGGCGATGCGCATCACGCGGCGCATCATGACCGCGCCCGCCATGCAAGGCATCGCCACCGACGAGATCGCGCCCGGGGTGAACATCCAGTCCGACGACGAGCTGCTCGACTGGATCAGGAAGAATGCCGAGACCACCTACCATCCGGTCGGCACATGCAAGATGGGCTCTGATCCGATGGCGGTGGTGGACGACCAGCTTCGCGTGCACGGGATGCAGGGCCTGCGCGTCGCCGATGCGTCGATCATGCCGACGCTGACCTCGGGCAACACCAATGCGCCCTCGATCATGATCGGCGAGAAGGCATCCCGCATGATTTTGGCTGCGGCGTGATGCCTATCGCGGGCGAGGTGTACGCACCAGCAGCAGGAGCGGCAGAACGAGGATAGCCAACACGAGCATCAATTTGAAGTCGTCGATGTAGGCAATGATCCTGGCCTGGTAGGTTACTGCCTGGTCGAGCATCGCGATGCCGTGCGGGGACCCGGTATTCCAGAGTTGTGAGGCCGGGCCGGACTGCAGAGCGCGATTGAACGGGTTCACGTCTTCCGCGATGATGGCGTGGTTGACCTGGGTGTTGGTCTGCAACAGCGCACCGGTGATGGAAATTCCTATCGCACTGCCAAGATTGCGCATCAGGCTGTAGATGCTGGTGGCCTCGGTCCGTATCGCCGATGACAGCGTTGCAAAGGCGATGATGTTGATCGGGATGGCGAGAAAACCGATGCTGATCCCTTGGATGAAGCCGACGGTGATCACGGTCGATTCTGCTATGTCGGGCGTCCACAGCGTCATCTCGTGCAGCGCGTAGGCGCCCACCACAAAACCGAGGCCGACCAACAGCCGAGCGCTCACCTTCCCCATCACTCTGCCGCAGATCAGCGCGGCCACCATCAATCCGGCGCCGCGCGGTGCCAGCACGATACCGGCGGTCATGACCGGATAGTTCATCATTGTCTGCAGGAAGGGCGCCAGCAGTGCCAGCGACGCGTACATGATCAATCCCATGATCGCGTAGAGGAAGGCGCCGACAGTGAAATTCCGGTCAGCAAACAGCCTAGGCGACAAGAATGGCCGAGGCGCCAGGCAGAACTGCACCAGAAAGACGTAGAACGCGACACCCGCGATGAAGGCCTCGAGCACGATCTCACGCGAGCTGAACCAGTCAAGTGTCTCGCCGCGGTCGAGCATCATCTGGAACGAGCCGATCGCCAGGCTCAATGCACCGAAGCCGATCCAGTCGAGTTTCGCCGACCTGCCGTACGAACTCTCCTGCAGGAACGTCACCAGGCCGATCGCGGTCACGATGCCGAACGGCACATTGATGTAGAACACCCAGCGCCAACTGTAATTGTCGGTAAGCCATCCGCCCAGGATGGGACCGCAGATCGGGCCCATCATCACGCCCATGGTCCACAGGCCCATCGCCTTGGCACGTTGCTCGGGCGGGTAGAGTTCGTACATCACCGACTGCGAAAGTGGCACGAGGGCCGCGCCGAACATGCCTTGCAGTATGCGGAACACAACGATCTGGCCGAGTGATTCCGCCAGGCCGCACAGCGCGGAGGCTATGGTGAAGCCGATGACGGCGGTCACGAACAACCGCGTGCGGCCAAACCGCGAGGCCAGGAACCCGGTGGGTGCCGTCATGATCGCCGCCGCGACGATGTAACTCGTCAATACCCAGTTGATCTCTTCCTGGCTCGCCGACATCGTGCCCTGCATGTAGGGCAGCGCGACATTGGCAATGGTGCTGTCGAGCGACTGCATCAGGGTGGCCAGAACCGTGCAGACCGTCACGATCATGCGGACCGCTGGGCTCACCGTCGGTGGCGCCGCGACTGAGATCGTTGTTGCGCTCACTCCGCCTTGTCCTGTCGAGCGAGGTTCTCGCAGACCAGTTCGAGCACGTGGGTCGCTGTCCCGAGCTCGTCCTCGGACAGGCCGGCGAGCGTGGCGTTGCGTACCTCGCGCGAGGCAGCCTCGACCTGCTCGATGATCGACCAGCCGCGCGCGGTCAGCACGATGATCTTGGCCCTGCGGTCAGCGCCTTCCTCGCGGCGCTCGATCAGGCCGGATGCTTCGAGCGCGTCGAGCAGGCGCACGACAGACGAGCCGTCGAGCGTCAGCGCGGCGGCGAGGTCCTTCTGCCGCATCGGCACATGCGAGCGCGCGAGGTAGATCAGCGGCAACCACGTGGCCTCAGTCAAGCCGAACGGCTGCAGGCGGCGGTCGACCTCGCGGCGCCATTGCCGGGCCGCGCGGGCGACGAGGGCTCCAAAGCCCTCGCGCAGTTGCCGCTGGTTCTTCTTCATCGGCCGCCCAATAACATGGCTTACCAATATATGGCATGCCATCAATCGTGACAACCGGCCTCGGTGGTAGTGTCCTGTATTGCAGCCCGGGCGTTCGGTCGCGCGCGGCGCGGATGCGGAGCGAGCCAGGGGATCGAGGGCGCCCTAGCGCATGCGTGGGCCAGTATCCATCCCGAGGAATGCCCGGCCGCCGATCGGGTACCACTCCGGCGCGATCGTGACCGTCTGCCCGACAACGTGCAGGTCGCGCCAGCACTCGGCCAAGCGGGTCTCGCGCTTGAACGATGTGCTGCCGCCAAGCCGGTACACCAGATCCATCGCCTCGCGCGCGCTGTCGGCGGCATAGGTGGAGGCGAGCCGGCAGCGGGCGCGCTGCTCAAGCGTGGTCTCGTTGCCCGCCGCTATCGTGTTCCATAGCTCAGCGATCATCGCGCTGCGATAGACACGTCCGGCGTTCAGTATCGCATCAGCCCGACCGACCGCTTCCTGCACCTGCGGGTTCTCGCACAGCATTCCGGTCCGGCCGCGAGGCGTCTTCTCCACCGCCAGGGCAATCAGTGCGTCGATGCCGGCACGCGCGATGCCGGTGATGACGGAGCTGTGGTGCGGCCCGACCCAGGCCTGGCTCGGCAACGCGTAGGTGATCCCCGGCCAGCGCGACCATTGATTGTCCAGCGGGACACCAACGTGAGGGCATGTCCGCCGCTCCGGCAGGAACACGTCCTGCACGGTCCAGTCGAAACTGCCGGTCCCGCGCAGTCCGGCCACGTCCCAGCTCCCCGGAACGACCTTCGCCTCCTCGCGCCGAAACACCCCGCGCCAGTAGAGCGAACCACCATCCGGGCGACGGCGCGGTTCTCCTCCGTCGAGGATCTGGAAGCTTCCGAGCATCCAGACGGCCTCCTGGCACCCGCTGCCGAAGGTCCAGTGCCCGCTGACCCGGTAGCCGCCCTCGACCGGCACAGCCTGCCCGCCTCCTTGCACGGCAGTGCCGGCGATAACTGTGGCGTGCCCTGGCGGGTAGATCTCGTGGACGCCCTCGTCCGGCAGCCCAAGCGTGACAAGCTGGCCGATGCTGTTGTTGCAGACGTTCCATCCGACCGAGCCGGCGCCCTCGGACAGCAGCTCCACGACGCGCAGATATGTCAGCGGATCGACCTGCAGGCCACCCAGCGAGCGCGGGATCACCATTCGGTAGAAGCCGGCGGCATGCAACTGCTCGACCAGGGCTGGCGGCAGGCGCTGCTCACGCTCGATCTCCTCGCGATATCTCCGCAGCGACGGCTGCAGGGCCGCCGCAGCCTGCACCAGGGCTTGCGCGTCGATGTCTGCCGCCAGGTGGCTGTCTTCCGGTATCGCGTCCATTGCTTCCTCCTGCCGCATTCTGCTCTCCAGGGTATCTTCGGAACCGAGGCGAGGGATAGGTACCGTGATGGATCGGCGGCCACAGGGTGTCCTGCTGATTACGCTGTCCGCGATAGCCTTCAGTTCGGCGGGGTTCTTCACGCGGCTCATTCACCTCGACGCATGGACGCTGCTGTTTTGGCGCGGGGTGTTCGGCGGCGCGCTGATCCTCTGCATCATCATCGTGCAGCAGCGACGCGGCACCGCGTCGGCGATACGAGCGGTCGGTCGCGAAGGCCTCGTGGCGGCGTTCTGCTCGACCACAGCGACGATCCTTTACATCAATGCCCTCCAGCGCACGTCGGTTGCCGACGTTGCCGTGTTCTTCGCGGCGGCACCGTTGGTCACCGCCGGACTCGGCTGGCTATGGCTTGGCGTGTCGGCAGCGTGGACCACGCTTGCCGCCAGTTTCATCGCCCTGCTGGGGGTCAGCATCATGGTCGGCGGTGCAGTCGCCGACGGACACCTGATTGGCGATCTCCTCGCGTTCGGCATGACGATCTGCCTGGCGATCATGCTGCTGATCATTCGCCAGAATCAGGGGACACCGATGCTGCCGGCCGCGTTTCTGTCAGCGCTGCTTTGTCTCCTCGTCTGGCCGCTCACCACATCGCTCGCGATCGGCGCGGGCGACATGTTCAATCTGTTTATGTTCGGCACGATGCAGTTCGGCCTGGGGCTGGTGTTGCTGACCTTGGGTGGTCGATGGATCTCCGCGACCGAGAACGCACTGATCGGCACGATGGAAACGCCACTCGCCGTCACCTGGGTCTGGCTCTGCTTCGGCGAGACACCGTCCGTCACCAGCCTTGTCGGCGGCCTCGTTGTGGTTGCGGCGGTCGTCGCGCATTTCTGGTACGGCGATCGACCGCGACTCGCCCTCGATGAACCACAGAGATGAAATCTACACCTTCGCGCGAAGCGCCATTCTAACTGTCTCCGTGAACTCCGTGGTTCTCGCCTTTCCTTCTCCGTGTTGAATCTAAAGCAGCCGCAAGTGTACGAACCCATCCCAAGAGGCCGCAGCAGTCGACGGCTCAAGAATTGACGACAGCGACAGCCTCGATCTCGACCATGAAATCCGGACCGGCCAGTCGTGTGACGCCGACAGTAGTGCTGGTCGGCGTAGCCACGCCGAGATAGCGCATCCGCACGTCACCGCACTTCTGGAACTCGTCGAAGTCGGTGACAAACGTGTTGGTCTTGACCACGTCAGCCCATGTCGCGCCGGCAGCCTTCAGGCACCGGTCGAGATTCTGAAACGTCTGCTCCATCTGGGCGCGCATATCGCCCTTGCCGACGCAATTGCCATCGATATCGCGCGCCAACTGGCCGGCGGTATAGACGATCTTGCCGGTACCACTCACCGTCACGACGTGCGAATAGGAAGGCTGCCCATTGGACATCCGTACATTCATTCCCTCGGGCTGAAACCGTTCGATCTTTAGCGCCATTGTCTCTCTCCCCTGTTGTGTCTGACCCAGGCAGGATGCCAGCAAGCTTCAATTTTCCAAAACCTCGATCGAGGTTGACTTGATCAGAGCCAGCACCGGGCTGCCTGATGACAACGCCAACCGGACGATGGCATCGGAAGTCACCCGAGAGATCAAGGCTCCTCCGCCCGGCAACGCGATCTCCACCAGCACGGAGCGTCGTGCCGTGTCACCCGTGATCCGCCGCACCTCCCCCGGGATGATGTTGTGCAAACTGATGGCGTCCGGTGGCCTGCCGGCCAGGATGACCTCGCGCGCCGGAATGCGAAGCCGACGTTCGGTGTCCAGTGGCGCGTCCAGCAGCGGCACCCAGAATGTCGCGCCGCCGCCCTCCAGGAGCGACAACTCGCGCCCAACATCGTGCTCCACCACGCGGCACAGCAGCAACGCACCGGCATCGTCGCGCTGCGCCAGCGGCAGATCGCCGCGCGCCACGATCTCCGACAGCGGGCCACTGCCAATCACTCGCCCTGCTTCGATGAGCACCACCAAATCCGCAAGCTGTGCCACCTCGTCCAGCGCATGCGTCACGTAGAGTATCGGCAGCTTGAGCGCAGTCTTGAGGCGGGTCAGATACGGCATGATCTCCGACTTGCGAAGCGTGTCCAAGCTGGCAAGCGGTTCATCCATCAGCAGCAGATGCGGCTGTGCCAACAGCGCGCGGCCGATGGCAACGCGCTGACGCTCACCGCCGGACAGGGTGTGTGGACGGCGCGCCATCAGTCCAGCAATGCCGAGCAGTTCGACCACCTCGTCGAACTGCACCGGGCCCGCCGCGGCGCGACGCAGACCGAAGCGAAGATTGGTCGCCACGGACATATGCGGAAACAGCCGCGCGTCCTGAAAGACGAGCCCCATGCGCCGTCGTTCGGGCGGCAGCCAGATGCCGGATGCGGTATCGGCGAGCACTTGGCCATCGACCGCGATACGGCCCTCATCCGGCCTCAGTAGACCGGCGGCAGCAGAAATGATCGTGGACTTGCCGGAACCCGACGGCCCGAACAGCACGGTCACACCCGGCGTAGGAACCTCGAACGCCACGTCCATCTGCACCGAAGGGAAACGATGCCGCAACCGAATGCTCAGGCTCATCGACCCAGCATTGCGTTCAGTCGTTTGGCAAGCCACTCCGACAGCAGCAGCCCGATCAGCGCGAGCGTCAGTGACACCAGCGACAATTGTGCGGCCTTCGCCTCACCGCCAGGCACCTGCAGCGCCGCGTAGATCGCCAGTGGCAGGGTCTGTGTCTGGCCGGGTATGTTGGCGGCGAAGGTGATGACCGCGCCGAATTCACCGAGGCAGGTTGCGTAGGCGACGATTCCGCCAACCAAAATACCAGGCGAGGCGAGCGGCAGTGTCACATTGAACAGCCTGTCGAACCTGCGCGCCCCGAGCGCGCGTGCCGCCTGTTCCAACCCGGGATCGGCCATTTCCAGCGACAATCGGATCGCGCGCACCATCACCGGGAATGTCATCACCGCACAGGCCAGGCTGGCGCCGGCCGTGGTGAAAACCAGCCGCACGTCGAACCAGTCGAGCAGCAACGACCCGATCGGACCTCGGATGCCAAATATGATAAGCAGTAGCCAGCCTGTCACCACAGGTGGCAGCACCAATGGCAGATGCACCAACGCGTTCAGCACCGGCCGACCCGGAAAGCGATACCGTGCCAGCACCCAGGCCATCATCACCGCGAGCGGCAGCCCGAAGCCAACGGCACGCGCCGCCACTCCAAGCGTCAGCCATACGGCTTGCCACTCATCCGGTGAGAGCAGCAGCCTATTCGACCTTGAAGCCGCGCTTGACGAAGATCTCTCGCGCCTGTGGACCGGCCAGGAATGTCATCAGTGCACGCGCGTCGGGCGTGTCACCGGATTGCGTCACCGCGAACGGATACGAAACTGGATCATGGCTGTTCGCCGGAAAGGTTCCAGCGATCATCACGGCTCTCGACACGGCGGCGTCCGTCGCATAGACGATGCCGGCAGGGGCTTCGCCGCGTTCCACCAGCAGCAGTGCCGATCGCACATCGTCCGTACGCGCAAGTCGCGGCGACACGGCGTCCCAGATGCCGAGCCTTTTCAGCGCCTGTTCGGCGTAGATGCCGACTGGGACATGCGCGGGATCACCCGTGGCGACACGGCCATTCGGGCCGAGCAGACCGAGCAGATTGAAGCCGGGGCCGATGGTGACGTGTTGCGGCTTGTCCGCGGCAACCACGAGGACAAGGTCGTTGCCAAGCAGATCCTTCCGCGTGTCGGCGACGATCAGCTTCTTATCGGCAAGGTAGTCCATCCATTTTTGGTCAGCGGAAGCGAACAGATTGGCCGGAGCGCCCTGCTCGATCTGTCGCGCCAACGTGGAGCTTGCACCAAACGACATGCGCAAGGGCTGATGGCCGGCCTGCGCCCATTGCGTCGAGATATCCTTCATTGCGTCGGTCAGGCTCGCGGCGGCGAACACCGTCAACTCCTGTGCCCGTGCAGTGAGCGGCGCAAGCAATAGGCACAGTGCCAGCAGGAAGCGCATCGATTGAACCTCTTACGGTTGCGGGGAGTGGACGCCGGCGAGCAGCGTGTCGAGTTGCCGTGGTGTCAGCACGTGGCCGTAGACCACGGCATTGAACAAGGCGGCCAGAGTCGTCGGATCACGACCGCTGAGCCACGCCACGCCAAGCAGCCGGTTGACCGACGGAGGTTCATCGATCCATCCGAAGGGCAGGGCAGGTGCCACGAGCGCATGGCCATCACGCACCGCGCGCAGTGATCGCCATGTGTCCGAATGGTCGAGCGTCGCGCGCATCGCAGGGTCGGAAAACACCACAATGTCGGGATCAAGCGCGCGGATGTCGTCGAAGCTGGACTGGCGGGACGGTCCCTGTCCCGGCGGCGCGACAACCTGCCAGCCGAGGTGGGTGAAGGTTTCCGCGAGATCGGTACCCGGTGCGACGACGGCCAGGCCGTCGTCGCCACGAGCACATACAACACGCGGATGCGCGGTCTGGTTTGTCGGCACCGCAAGCAGTGCCTCGGTGAACTTTGCCAAGGTTTCCGCGCGACCTTCCCGGTGCAGAATATTGCCGAGTGAGCGGAACACGTGCGGGATTTCCGCCAGCGACCCGTCTAACAGCAAGGTAGGCACGCCTGTGCGCTGCTGTGTCGCACGAGCAAGGTCCGCATAGCGCGGTGAGACGGTGCCGTAATCGACGATCAGATCCGGCCTCAGTGCAATCACCTTGTCGAGGACGTCGTCTCGCCCGGTCAGCCGGGGCACCTGTGGCAACCGGGCTGCTTCGGGTGACAAGAATGCGCGGGCCTCGTCCGATATCGGCGAGGTCCAGCCCAACATGAGATCTGGTGCCAGGGCTGCCAGCAGTATCGCTGCCGGCGGTCCGGCTGGCAGGATGTGCTCGATATGCTCTGGAACCTGCACGTTGCGGCCCGTCGCATCGACGATGTCGGCGGCCAGCACGGTGCCGGACCACCACAGCAGCGAAACAGCGATGAATGCGCGGCGCAGCATCAGCCCCCCTCGCTTGCGACGGTATAGCCGCGAAAATACAACGACAAGGGGCAGCCCGGAGTCGATCCGAATTGCGTTTGCCGGCGCAGCTACTGCTTGTCTTCGGCACGGCGACAAGCCACGCTCCGGCGCAATGATTCGGCAGCAAGGCCTGGGGTATCTGCCATGGGGAAGAAAAAGCCAAGCCCATCCGAGGGCTCGCGTACCACCGATCGGCTGAGCATCCGGCTCGACCTTGTCTCGGGTGCCCGGATCGGGCCAGGCAAGGTCGCCGTGCTGGAGGAGATAGCGCGCTCAGGCTCGATCTCGGCTGCCGGGCGCGCCTTGCGGATGTCCTATCGGCGGACCTGGGAACTGGTCGAGGATCTCAACCGCAGCCTGGGCACACCCGTTGTCGAGACCGCAGCCGGTGGCAGCGGAGGCGGTGGCGCGGTGCTGACGCGCGCGGGGAAGGCCATCGTGGAACGCTATCGCGCGATTGAGTTGGATACAGCGCATGCCGCGCGGAAGCACCTGCTGGCGCTTAATCGCGTCTGCGCCGATAAGTAGGTGCGCAATCCCAAGGAGACCGCCCCATGAAGCTTTCCGCACGCAACCAGCTCGCCGGTACGATCAAGACCGTGAAGCCTGGAGCGACCACGACTCACGTGACCATCGAAGTGGCGCCGTCGGTGCTGATTACCGCGTCTATCACGAATGAGGCGTCCGAGGAACTGGCGCTGAAGCCGGGCATGAAGGCCACGGCAGTGATCAAGGCTTCCAGCGTGATGGTTGGCGTCTGATCAGTCCATTGCATTTGCCGGCCAGCCACATCTGCTGGCCGCAATGCGGCTGACGTGGCGCCGGGAATCGTAGCGGGATGAAGGGCCAACCGCTCCCGCCTGGACTTTGGGTCGTCCACCCCGGCAAACTGCGCCCATGAACGGCGATCCGATCGAGACTGCGAGCGAACTGCGTCCCGGCGAAGTGGCGATGCAACTGCCGGCAGTGACTGATGCCGGCGTGTATTTCATTGGCACGATCCATACGCCGTGGCGCACGCGCAGCGAGTGTCCGAAACGGGGCAGTGCCGATGGGCCGATCTGCTCGATCGTGGTCGACGAGCGTTGGCGCGAGGCGCTCACCGACATTGCGCGGCACGCACGCATCCAGGTGCTGTACTGGATGCATCACGCGCGACGCGATCTGGTATTGCAGACGCCATTCCGTACCGGGGAGACGACTGGGACCTTTGCCTTGCGCTCGCCGGTGCGGCCTAACCCGATTGCATCGTCCTTGGTTGACCTGGTGGCGGTTGAAGGAACCACCGTGCGGGTCCGCGGACTCGATTGTCTGGACGGCACGCCGCTGATCGACCTGAAGCCCGAACGCACCGCAACCCACGGATAGCGGTGGTGTCGGTCAGCTTAGGTGTCCGCCGACCGCATCGATGACCTGAAGGTTGACGAGATTGGACACATAGCGGCCACCGGCCACATCGCCTGGGACGATCAGTCGCAATGCACCGTCCTGACCACCTGGCCCAAGCTGCCCTCCGGTATCGGCATAAGCGACCATATCGGGCTGATTGCCGAACGCCGGATCGATCTCGCCAAGCGAAATGAACGCGCGATAACCGTCGCTGCCGGTGGCGACCACCCCGAAGCGCAACAGATCGTTCTTGATCGACGGGTCAGTCAGGAGCCCTGCGTCCTGGATCAGGTTCCAAAGCGAAACCCCCGTGTAGGTATCGGTCACCTGTCCGGCGCCCGAGGTATAGGTCGCGGTTTCCATCGTCGACTGATTGAGGGCAGCCAGTGTATCCGGCGTGACAATGGATGGGTCAGCGATATCGCCGGAGAGCGCGAGTTGATCCGAGATCCCGCCTGGCCCTGAGGGCCCGGGTTCCGGCAGACTCCGCACATCGAGATTGACCAGATCGGACACATACCGGCCGCCTGCCAGATCACCGGGCACAACCATGCGTGCCAAGCCGTCACTGCCATGGGGACCCAATTGGCCGCCGGTGTCAGCGTAGGCAACCATGACCGGCCGGTTACCGAAGCTCGGATCGATCTCGCCCAACGAAAACACGGCCTTGTAGCCGTCGGATCCTGTGGCCACGACATACTTGCTGAGGATATCGTTCTTGGCGCTCGTCACCGTCGCGCCACCTGCATCGCTCAACAGGTCCCATAGCTTGATGCCGGTGAAGGTATCTGTGACCGGTATGCCAGCCGCGGTGTAGGTCGCGTCTTGCGTCGTTACCGGCGCAAGCACGGGCAAGTTGTAGATACCTGGATCGGTCACATCGCCCGATAGCAGAACAGGCGAAAATGAGAACCCGAAATGTTTGAATTGGCCGGCGAGTGTTTCCTCCGTCGCATAGAGCTGCTGGAGGAAGTCCTCGTTGGCTGAATGGTGGCCCATTGTTCCCCCTTGATTAACCCGATATGTATAATCGGGTATAGCGAATGAAGCGACCGCACAATCCTGTATCGACGGTCCTTGCGCGAGCGAACGATAACATGGCCGTGACGTATGTGATCATGGCCAAGCGACAATCATACTCGCTGTGTCAATTGGTGAATAACGCAAGTCGGGAGTAATGTTGAATGCAGCACACGAAATTCGGCCGAACCGGCCTGCGCGTATCGCGGCTTTGTCTCGGCACCATGACCTTCGGCGGGCAGTGTGACGAAGCGCGCAGCCACGCGATCCTCAATGCAGCGGCCGAGGGTGGGATCGACTTCCTCGACACGGCCGACGTGTATCCGCTCGGCGGTGGTCGTGCGACCGCAGGCCGTACCGAGGAGATTGTCGGCGCCTGGCTCAAGGGCAAACGCCAGCAGTTCATCCTCGCAACCAAGTGCGCGGGGCAGGTGGGCGCGCAACCATGGGATCAGGGGACGTCGCGCAAGCATATCCTCGACGCGATCGATGCATCCCTCCGCCGGCTCGGCACTGATTACGTCGATCTGTATCAGTTGCACCGCTACGACGCGGACACGCCGATGGACGAGACGTTGGAAGCGCTCGACATGGTCGTGCGGCAGGGCAAGGCACGTTATGTCGGCGTGTCAAACTGGCCGGCCTGGCGCGTCGCGCGCGGCCTGGGCCGTGGCGAACTCAAGAACCTGTGCCGTATCGACAGCGTGCAGCCACGCTACAATCTGTTGTTCCGCGCCTTCGAACGGGATCTGCTGCCTTTGTGCGAGGAGGAAGCGATCGCGGTGATCCCCTACAATCCCCTCGCCGGCGGCCTGCTTAGTGGCAAGCATAATGGGACGGCTCCGCCGCCAGAAGGCACGCGGTTCTCGCTGCGCACCGCCGGCGCCAGGTATCAGGCACGCTACTGGCACGAACAGGAGTTCGCGACGATCGAAAGCCTGCGCTCGGTGGCGCAGGAGGCAGACATGAGCATGGCCACGCTCGCGGTCGCGTGGGTCTTGTCCAATCCCGCCGTCACGGTGCCGATCGTCGGTGCGAGCCGCCCTGAGCAACTGGCCGACAGCCTGGCGGCGGCGGAGAAGCGTGTCCTGCCACCCGACCTCATGGCAAGACTCGACGAACTGACGCGGGGTTGGCGTGCGATCGATGCGGATCGCTAGCCGCAAACGCAACCAGCCTGAAGTGATCCGCCGTGTACACTCCCCGCTATGGCCAAATGTTCTGCGGAGATTCTGCTTGCGTTTCCTCCTCGTCCGCTCAGCCCGGACGAGTCCGCGCTCGTGGCCGAGTGGCTGGCGAGCGCGGGTGATATCCTGAAGGCCTATGTTTGCGAGCGGCGATCTGACGACCCTCGGCTGCATCGGCGGGTCGTGATCGTCAGCGGCCCTGTGGACAGGCCATCTCACATCGTGCACGCACCATCGGGCACAATCACCTGGATCGTAACGACAATCGGCGCGCCGGCGAGCGTGGAACAATTCGACACGCTGCGCGATGCGCTCAATTCCGTCCGGGCCGTCCTGGTCTGACCGCCGCCTAAAAGAGCGGGGCGCACCCGGGCATACGAATGCTCAAGCACGCCCCCAGGCGGGGAAAGCCGGATGCTCGCAGTTGTCGCGTGCCCCAGCAATTGTCCATTTGGTTCTATAACGATCTAGATCGCCTCTTCAGCCCGCGCGGGCGAGGGGAGGGGATGCGTCCTACCCGTTGGAAGGATTGCCCGGCGTGATCTTGCAGCGATCGTGAGGCTGGACCGAGATGTTTCCGGTCTTGCCCGGGTTCGCAGGATCGGGGAAATTCATCGTCGGAAGGCCATTGGCAAGATCTCCCAGCACATCGATCGAGGCGGCACCGACCAATTGGGTGCCTCCAGTGCAGGTGACGGAGAGAGTTGTTGCTGGCTTGTCACTTCCGCAACCTACCAGCGACGAAATGAGAGCCAGCCAGATCAGGCGACGCATGGTGCTTCCTCCGCGGGCGAAGTCCGGCAAGCAAACGAAGATTGCGATTCGGCTTAGAACTTCGGCGAAACCATAGCAGCGACCGTCACCTTGCACAGCCAGCGCCAGAGTGCGCGAACTTGCCGCCGGATCGTCGGCAGTGAGGTAGCGGTTAGTCCTACGATCGATGCATTACTGTATTCTGAAGCGCAGGAGCTCCGCAGGACTTCCGCCATCCTCCGCGGCAGTGATTACATCGCGACGAGCTCGCCAAAGGGAGAGCTCCAAAGCGGCGACATCTTCGAACTCCGGGACCGGGACGCAACAACGTTGATGAGTTGACGATCCGCCTCGATGTCACTGGCAAGCGAGACACTCCTCGTAATCCGTGGCCCCGACCGCAGCCGCAACCAGCGGCAGCGGCACTTGCCCGTCATTCGCCGGCACCACCGCAGCCATGCCAGTAAACTCGGCCGGCCGCACCGCCGCCTCGCTCACATTGTCGGCCCGCTGGATCGACAGGCTCCGGCAGTAGTAAAGCGACTTCACACCGCGCTTCCATGCCATGAAATGAATCTGGTGCAGGTCCCGCTTGTGCACATTCGCCGGCAAAAACACGTTGATCGACTGGCTCTGGCAGATGAACGGCGCGCGATCCGCCGCATGCTCGATGATCCATCGCTGATCCAGCTCAAAGGCGGTCTTGTAGACCGCCTTCTCCTGCTCGGTCAGGAAATCCAGATGCTGCACACTTCCTGCCCGCAGCGTGATCGATGACCATATCTCGTCGGTATCCATTCCCTTCGCCGCGAGCAGCATCTGCAGGTGCCGGTTGCGCACGGTGAAGCTGCCGGACAGTGTTTTCTGCAGGAACACGTTCGCCGCGATCGGCTCGATTCCCGGCGAGGAATTCCCTGCGATGATGGAAATCGACGCGGTCGGCGCGATCGACATCTTGTGCGAGAACCGCTCCATGATGCCGTACTCGGCGGCATCTGGGCACGGCCCGCGCTCCTCGGCCAGCACGCGCGAAGCAAGATCCGCCTGTTCGCGAATGTGCTTGAACATCCGCTTGTTCCAGACCTTGGCGATCACGCTCTCCCACGGCACGTTCTGCGACTGCAGGAACGAGTGGAAGCCCATCACGCCCAGACCCACGCTGCGTTCGCGCATCGCGGAATAGCGCGCCTTCTCCATCCCCGGTGGCGCGCGGTCGATGAAGTCCTGCAGTACGTTGTCGAGGAACCGCATGATGTCCTCGATGAACGTCGGATGGTTCTGCCATTCGAACCAGCTCTCCAGGTTCAGCGAACAGAGGCAACACACTGCGGTGCGCTCCATGCCGTGCTGGTCGCGGCCCGTGGGCAGGGTGATCTCGGAACACAGATTGGAGGTCTTCACCTCCAGCCCGGCCAGCTTGTGATGCTCGGGCCGCGCGCGGTTCACATGGTCGGAGAAGATCAGGTACGGCTCGCCGGTCTCGATCCGTGCCGTCAGGATGCGGACCCATAGCGCACGCGCCGAGATCGATCGCACCGGCGTCTCGTCCTTCGGCGACAGCAGCGGCCACGGCTCATCGGCCTCCACGGCCCGCATAAACGCGTCCGAGACAAGGATGCCATGATGCAGGTTCAACGCCTTGCGGTTCGGATCGCCCCCGGTGGGGCGACGGATCTCGACGAACTCCTCGATCTCGGGGTGCGAGACCGGCAAATAGACCGCCGCCGAACCCCGCCGCAGCGAGCCTTGCGAGATCGCCAAGGTCAGGCTGTCCATCACCCGGATGAACGGGATCACGCCCGAGGTCTTGCCGACCGCACCGACCTTCTCGCCGATCGACCGCAGGTTGCCCCAATAGGAGCCGATGCCGCCGCCCTTCGAGGCCAGCCAGACGTTCTCGTTCCATAGCCCGACGATCCCCTCCAGGCTGTCGGAGGCCTCGTTCAGGAAGCAGGAGATCGGCAGCCCACGCTGCGTGCCACCATTCGACAGCACCGGCGTCGCGGGCATGAACCACAGCCGCGACATGTAGTCATAGATGCGCTGCGCATGGCCGGCATCGTCACCGTAATAGGACGCCACCCGGGCGAAAAGGTCCTGAAACTCCTCGCCCGGCATCAGGTAGCGGTCGGACAAGGTGGCTCGACCGAAATCGGTCAGCAGCACATCACGCGAGCGGTCGATATGGACCTGGTGGCGGCCTGGCATCTGCACTGCATCGAGCACTTCGGATTCCCCCTGGCTGACCGGCGCCAAGTGTCCGCCCCTCGCACCTATGCCGTCAATCAACATGTGGGACGTCGCTCCTGATCGGGACACAACATACACGAGGTCTGTTGCGACCACGCCACAGTCCGCCGGATAGACCGCCGAATGAGGATACTAGCGCTTTGGGTGGTCCGGCCCAAGCGCTACTACGCCGTTCTCCCCGCGTTCCACAGCCCGGGCTCCACACATTGTGGCTGGGGGTCAGGAATCCAACCGCAGCCGGCTTGCCAGCAGTTCGCCCTGGCCTTCCAGCACCGGATAGGCGGCCGCGGCGACCAGGTGGCCGTTCACCCGCTTCAACTCCCGCATCAGGTCGAGGTCTACCGCGGCGAGGTTCTTGCCACCTCGTAGTCCAGCGAAATGCGCCTGTGTCGCGGCGGCCTCCAGGTCGCGAAACGCCTCCTTTTCGGCCATAAGCTGCCGGGCGGCGCGAGGGTCTTCTGTCATGAACACTGCCGCCGCCGCCCGGACTGTGGCGCCCAACCGCTCGAGCAGACGCCGCGCCTCGGCCTGCTCCGGTTCAGTCAATGGGGCGCCCCGCTTCAGACGCTTGGCCAGTTGTCCCATCACGTCGCGGTCCACCACATCGGCGGCCGCCTCGAGGTTTGTTGCAAAGACAAGCACTTGCGACAGGCGCCGGTGATCAGATTCGGAGAGGTCCTCGGGGTCCAGTGCGGTCAGGTAGCCCTTGATGGCGGTGTTCAGCCTATCGAGCACGTCGTCCAGCCGTCGCACCTCGCCGAGCCGGCGACGATCGGTGCTCGCCAGCACCTCGCCCGCCCGGGTCAACATCGCCTCCAGAGCGTCCGCCATGCGAAGCGCCTCCCGCGCGGCCGCCCCGAGCGCGATCGGCGGCGATTCCAGTGCCGTCGGGTCCAGATAGCGCGGCCGTGACGGGTCGTCAGCGACAACCCGTGCCGGAAGCAGCTTCCGCAATATCTGGGCGTACGGCCCCAGAGCGGGAAGGAACAGGGCGGCCAGGATCAGGTTGAAGCCGGTGTGAAAATCGGCGATGGCCCGCACCGGATCGGGCTCGATCTGCACCAGCCATGGGCCAATGCGATTCAATAGCACCAGCGCCACGACACAGCCCAGCGCGCGGTTCAGCAGATTGCCGATCGGCAGCCGGCGGGCGACCGGGTCATCGCCCGAGACGCCCTCCAGAACCGGGTTGATCGCCGTGCCGAGGTTGGCGCCCAATACCAGGGCGAAGGCCGCGTCAGGGGGCACCGCGCCTTTGGCGGCGAACGACATGACCAACAACACCACGGCCACCGATGAGTGCGCCGCCCAGGTCAGCCCGGCGGCCACCAGCACGTCCAGCACCGGCTCGGTGGTGATCGCTCCCAGCACCAAACGCAGACTGGGCACATCCTCATAAGGCGTCACCAGCGTCACCAGGCTGTGCAGCGCCATCAGCATAAGTCCAAGCCCGATCGACACCCGGCCAAGGTCGCGCGTTCGCGCGGCAGTGCCGCGGCGGAACAGGATCACGCCCAGCAGGATCAGCGCCGGCGCCACTTCCGCAACGTCGAACGACAGCGCCTGCACGATCAGCGTGGTGCCGACGTTGGCGCCCAGCATGACTGCCAATGCCGGCACCAGCGCGACCGCGCCGCCGGCGGCGAAGCCCGCCACCATCAGGCCCGTGGCGGTGCTGCTCTGCAGGATCGCGGTCACGCCCACGCCTGCGGCAAAGGCGGCCAGCCGATTGCCCAGCGCGGTGCCGAGTACGCGGCGCAGATTGGGGCCGAAACCGCGCTGAATGCCGGTCTGCACCATGTGCAGTCCCCAGAGCAGCAGTGCAACCGAGCCGGCAAGATCGAGCAGGGTCCACATCGTCGTCTCCCGCATCCAGCCGAACAATGGATCAGCGATCAGTGACCGGTCGTCAACAACTCCCACCGGGTCGTGATCGTTTGGCCAAGAACATGCCACAAAAGCGGCACGGACCGGCCACGGAACAGAGCAGATTCAGGTAAGTCTCGTTCCTCCAATCGAAGGGTGCGTCCAATGCGAATTTCCTGGGTATTGCCACTGGTATTCCTGACCCTCACCGGCTGTATCGATGTCCACGAGCACCCGGCACCACAGCCGACCGCGACCGTCGTGACGCCGGCACCGGCGCCGAGTACGACCTATGTCACACCGCCACCACCTGGCACCTACGTGCGGACGCCCTGATCGGCTGACGCACTCGGATTGATCAACGAGGGCCGGGGCAGAACCCGGCCCTCTTCATTTGTGCCGCACCGTGGTGTAGACGCCCCACCTCCGTCGGGGACTTTTGGATGACCGCGCCCTACCGTGCCGCCGAACTTGCACCGGACGTCACGGCGCCACTCATCATGGCGCTGCCGAAGGGGCGTATCCTGTCGGAATGTGGCCAGCTCCTCTCTCGCGCCGGCGTTGCTCCGGCGCCCGACTACGCCGACGAGGAAAGCCGGCGACTGCGCTTTCCGACCGATGATGCGGCGCTCGACGTCGTTCGCGTGCGGCCATTCGACGTCGCCACCTTCGTCGCGTTCGGCGCAGCACAGCTCGGCATCTGCGGCGCCGATGTGCTGATGGAGTTCGACTACCCGGAGGTCTATGCGCCGCTCGATCTAGGCATTGGCGTGTGCCGCGTGTCGGTCGCCGAACCGGCGGAGACTGCGGGCAGCGACGACCCGTCACGCTGGTCGCGGGTGCGCGTGGCGACCAAGTATCCGAACATCGCACGGCGCCATTTTGCCTCGCGTGGCGTGCACGCCGATGTCGTGCATCTCAACGGGGCGATGGAGCTGGCGCCTGGTCTTGGCCTGTCGCGCCTGATCGTCGATCTGGTGCAGACCGGTGCGACACTGCGGGCAAACGGCCTGGTGGAGATCGAGGTGATTGCACCGATCACCTCGCGACTGATCGTCAACCGCACTGCGCTGAAGACACAGCCGGAGGCGATCGGCGCCTGGATCGCCCGGTTCCGCGCTGCGTTGGGGCAATGATACGGCTCGCCACCACCGATCCGCGGTTCGAAACTGCGTTCACCGATCTGCTGGAACAGGCGCGAGATACCACGGAAAGCGTCGATCGAGCGGTGGCGTCGATCATTTCGGATGTGCGGACCGAGGGCGATGTGGCGCTGTTGCGCTATACAAAGTGTTTCGATCGCCTGGCGTTGGCGCCCGATCGGCTGCGGATCACCGTGGAGGAAATCGACGCCGCCGTCGCTGGCATCTCATCCGAGCTGACGGCAGCGCTGGATCTCGCGGCAACGCGCATCGAGGCATTTCACCGCCTGCAGGTGCCCGCCGATCTGCAGACCAGCGACTCAGCCGGCCTTACCCTGGGAATGCGCTGGACGCCGCTTGATGCGGTCGGGCTTTATGTGCCGGGTGGCAAGGCCGCGTATCCCTCTTCGGTGCTGATGAATGCGATTCCGGCGCGGGTCGCCGGCGTGCCCCGTATCGCGATGTGTGTGCCGACACCGGACGGGGTGCTGAACCCGCTGGTGCTGGCCGCCGCGCGTCGCGCCGGCGTGGTGGAGATCTATCGGATCGGCGGCGCGCAGGCGATCGCGGCGTTGGCTTTCGGCACCGCCAGCATCGCGCCGGTCGATCGCATCGTCGGCCCGGGAAATGCCTATGTTGCCGAGGCAAAGCGGCAGGTGTTCGGGCGTGTTGGCATCGACGCGATCGCAGGCCCGTCGGAAGTCGTCGTGCTCGCCGATGCGGCGAACGATCCGCGCTGTATCGCTGTCGATCTACTGGCTCAGGCCGAGCACGACGAAGCGGCACAGGCCATCCTGATCACCGATGACGTTGCGTTCGGCGATCGTGTCGCCGCTTGCGTCACGCAGGAACTCGCGACGCTGCCGCGCGCCGCCATTGCCGGGGCGAGCTGGCAGGCGCACGGGGCCACCATCGTGGTGCGTGACTGGGCCGAAGCGGTCGACCTGGTCAACCGACTGGCGCCCGAACACCTGCAACTGATGCTGCGCGATCCTGCACCAATATTCTCCCGCGTCCGCCATGCCGGCGCGGTGTTCCTTGGCGCCTTCTGCCCTGAGGCGGTCGGCGATTATGTTGCCGGACCGAACCATGTGCTGCCGACCGGGCGCACCGCCCGATTTGCCTCGGGACTGTCGGTGTTCGACTTTCTCAAGCGCACCACCTGGGTCGCGGCGGATGCCGCGTCGCTGGACCGCGTCGGCCCCGCGGCGATTGCGCTCGCCGAGGCCGAGGGGCTCAATGCGCATGCCCGCAGCATCGCGCTGCGGTTGCAGAAGCGCGCTTGACCTTCCCTAGCCCCGCGGTCATGTTCCGCGGCGAAATCAAGCTATTTCATGAGGTCGGATGTCGAAAGAGGACATGATCGAATTCAGCGGGACGGTGATGGAGCTGCTGCCCAATGCCATGTTCCGCGTAAAGCTCGACAACGAGCACACCATCCTCGCCCACACCTCGGGCAAGATGCGCAAGAACCGCATCCGCGTGCTGGCCGGGGATCGGGTGAACGTCGAGATGACACCTTACGATTTGAGCAAGGGCCGGATCACCTTCCGCTTCAAGTGACCGCGGCAACCCTGGTTCTGGCCTCCGCCAGCCCTCGGCGTCTCGCATTGTTGGCGCAGATCGGCATCGTGCCGGACCGTGTGACGCCCGCCGACCTCGATGAATCTCCGCTACGCGATGAACCGCCGCGCCAGCATGCCTTGCGCCTGGCACGCGCAAAGGCGGCGTCGGCTGCTGCGGCTGGATGTTACGTGCTGGCCGCCGATACCGTGGTCGCCGCAGGTCGTCGCATTCTGCCCAAGGCCGAAACGGAGGCGGAGGCCAGGAGATGCCTGGCGCTGCTGTCCGGCCGACGTCACCGCGTGATGACCGCCGTCGTGCTGATTGCGCCGAGTGGGCGCAGCGGCGAGCGGCTAGCGGAAAGCGTTGTCGGGCTCGCACGGCTGAGCGAGCGTCAGATCGTTGCCTACCTTGCCTGTGACGAATGGCGCGGCAAGGCGGGTGGCTACGCCATCCAGGGCCGCGCCGCGGGGTTCATCCGCTTTCTGTCCGGCAGCTATTCCAACGTCGTCGGCCTGCCGCTGTTCGAGACGGCACAGCTTCTGCGCGGGCTGGGCTGGCCGTTGCCGTGACGCCTCGCATCGTGGCTGCGGCCAGCCCCGGCGAGGTGCGTGTGGCCGTGCTGTACGACCACACGCTGCTGGACTATGCGATCTGGCGGCCAGGCTCAGGGGACGGTGTTGGCGATCTTCACCGCGCCAGGGTGATCTCCCGAGTGCCGGCGATGGCGGGAAGTTTTTTGGCGTTGAACGGCGCCGAGGGGTTTCTGCCCGACAGCGAAGGTGGCGCCGGTCTGCGTGAGGGCGACTTCGTGTCTGTCCGCGTCACCCGCGCCGCCCAGGGCGGCAAGGGTCCGCGCCTAACGGCTCGCCTGGGTCCAGACGAGGTGCCCCCACGGGTCGGACCCGGTGCCTTGCGGGAATTTGCTCGAGACCACCCGAATGCTCTCGTGGAGGTCAACGACAGTGCACTGGCCACCAGGCTGAAACCATCGCTCGGTGACCGCGTGCAGGTCGTGGCCCGGGCCTTCGATGAAGACGTCGAGGAGCAGGTGCAGGCTCTGGCGCAACCGGACGTTGACCTCCCTGGAGGCGCCCGATTGCACATTCATCCCACGCCGGCCCTGGTGGCGATAGACGTGGACGCCGGAGGTGCGATGTCCGGGCGGCAGGGGAAGGCGGCCTCGCATCGAGCGGCGAACCTGGCGGTGCTGCCCGGCCTGGCGCGGGAGATCCGGCTGCGCAACCTGTCCGGAGCGATCCTGATCGACTTTGCCGGGCTGACGGCCGCTCGGCGACGCATCCTCGCGCCCGGCCTGCACGCCGCGCTGGCGGACGACCCGCTGCGGCCGCGGCTGCTCGGCTTCACCGCGCTCGGTCTGGCCGAAATCGTCCGGCGCCGTGTGCATCCGCCACTGCACGAGCTGCTAGCCGGTCCACACGCCGCGGGGTTGGCGGCGTTGCGCCGGATTGCGGTGGAGGTCGCGTCGCAACCGCAGCGGATGCCGGTGCTGCGTGCGTCGCCCGCCATCGTGGCGGCATTGCAGGCCGATGCCGAAGCCTTGCCCGATCTTGCACGTCGCGCCGGGCGTCCCTTGAATATGCGGTCGGACCCCTCCTTGCCGGCAACAGGGTGGACACTTGAGACGCAACATGCGTGAGCCCAGACGATCTGTCCCGTCGTGTCCGATCTGCGGCAGGCCCGCCGTGGATGAATTGCGGCCGTTCTGCAGCCGTCGTTGCGCGGATGTCGATCTGGGGCGCTGGCTGACCGGACAGTATCGGATACCGGCGACACAAAACGACACGGACGATGAGCCACCGGCCGAGTTGGCTTGATCGCCTCCATGGCATGAGCTATGGGCAACGGCCCGGCGCCCAGGTAGCTCAGTTGGTAGAGCATGCGACTGAAAATCGCAGTGTCGGTGGTTCGATTCCGCCCCTGGGCATAGCCGCACCGGGCCTGACTCAACAGCCACCAGTCGGGTCCGCCATGGGCTCGACCATCGCGCGCGGATGATGCAACCACTAGGGGGTGCGGCGATGCAGTCCCGTACCAAATAGCGCGCCGACTGAGGAATGAATGGACAGGAGCCTCACAGACAAGCCCACGGAACTCACAATGAAGCGCTACAGACTCAATGTCTGTGCAATCCTGTTGGGGCTGGGCATTCTCGCACTGATTGAAATAGCGGACTATTTCGGCTTCGCCAGATGAGGACCGAAGCTGACACGTTGCCGAATGGATAGCTGCGCCTGATGATCGAGTGCAAGTAAATCGTCCGCGCAAAGCAGCCGTAGCATGCCAAAATGCTCGGCGGCTGGCGAGCGACCATGAACACGACAGGACCACGATATGATTTCACACAGGTTGATCGCAGCCAGCGCGCTAACGACCGCCGCCGCGTGCAGTGTACCCTGGTTTGTTCCATCGCAGCAGGGTAGCGGCTAAGATCTGCTGCGGGAAAAGCAGTGAGCCGATGAGCTCGACCATGATGCAAATCAATCCGCAGGTCGGCATGGTATGGGTCCCTGGCGGCTCATTCGCCATGGGCTCCGAGCACCATTACCCGGAAGAACGTCCGGTGCACGGCGTCAGCATCGACGGTTTCTGGATTGACGAGCACACCGTCACCAATGCCGAATTCGCACAGTTCATTGCCGCAACCGGCTATGTGACCGTTGCCGAGCAGCCGTTGGATCCGGCGCAATACCCTCGAGCCAAGCCCGATCTCCTCGTTCCAGGCGCGCTGGTGTTTCACATGACTGACGGCCCGGTCGACAAGAGCGACATCAGCAATTGGTGGCGATATGTCCCCGGCGCGTGCTGGCAGCGGCCCGAGGGCCCTGACAGCGACATCGCCGGGCGCCAACATCATCCCGTGGTTCATGTCGCTTATGCCGATGCCGAGGCGTACGCGTCTTGGGTCGGCAAGACCTTGCCAACCGAAGCCGAATGGGAGTTCGCCGCGCGCGGCGGTCTCGACGGCGCTGAGTTCGCTTGGGGCGACGAATTGCAACCGGATGGCAGGCCGATGGCCAACACCTGGCAGGGTCCGTTCCCTTGGCGGAATTTTGCCACCGACGGCTACGAAGGGACGTCGCCGGTCGGCAGCTATCAACCGAATGGCTATGGCCTGTACGATATGGCCGGGAACGTCTGGCAGTGGACGTCTGACTGGTACTCCGCGCGGCATCCGGAGGAAGCGACGAAATCCTGCTGCGTGCCGACGAACCCGCGTGGTGGACCAATGGAGGCCAGCTTCGACCCGCGCCAGCCTCCCGTTCGAATCCCGCGCAAGGTCGTCAAAGGCGGCTCCTTCCTGTGCGCGCCGAGTTATTGCCGCCGCTACCGCCCCGCCGCGCGCCAACCGCAGATGATCGACAGCGCAATGAGCCATATCGGCTTTCGCTGCATTGTGCGGACAAAACCAACCGAGGAGAGCAGCACACCATGAGTGAAAGTACACCAAAGCCGAAACAGCCGAACATCGTCGTCATCTGGGGCGACGATATCGGGATGACGAATCTCTCGTGCTACTCGCGAGGATTGATGGGCTACCACACGCCCAACATCGATCGCATCGCGAACGAGGGGATGCTGTTCACCGACTGCTATGGCGAGCAGAGCTGCACCGCGGGCCGCTCCTCCTTTATCACCGGGCAGAGCGTGTTCCGCACCGGGTTGTCGAAGGTTGGATTGCCGGGCGCCGCGATCGGGCTGCGCGCCGAAGACCCGACAATCGCAACGCTGCTCAAGCCGCTGGGCTATGCGACGGGCCAGTTCGGCAAGAACCATCTAGGCGACCGCAACGAGTTCCTGCCGACGGTGCATGGCTTCGACGAATTCTATGGCAATCTCTATCACCTGAATGCCGAAGAAGAACCGGAGCTGCCTGATTATCCGAAGGAGTTGGAGTTCCCGAACTTCAGGAAGCGCTTCGGCCCGCGCGGCGTGATGGACTGCAAGGCAGGCACTGTCGACGATGCTACCGTCGATCCGCAGTATGGACGCATCGGCAAGCAGGTCATCAAGGATACCGGCCCGCTGACGAAGAAGCGCATGGAAACGATAGACGATGACATCGCGGCGCGCTCGGTGGACTTCATCCAGCGGATGCACCAGGCCGGCAAGCCGTTCTTCGTTTGGGTGAACTTCACTCATATGCATCTACGTACCCATCCCAAGCCGGGAAGTGTCGGCCAGGCGGGGCGCTGGCAGAGTCCCTACCATGACGTGATGATCGACCACGACCGCAATGTCGGCAGCGTGCTCGCGAAGCTGGACGAGCTTGGGTTGGCCGACAATACGATCGTGATGTACGGCACGGACAACGGACCGCACGCGAATTCCTGGCCGGATGGCGCGACGACCCCGTTCCGCAGCGAGAAGAACACCAACTGGGAGGGAGCGTTCCGCGTGCCCTGGCTGGTGCGCTGGCCTGGCAAGATCAAGCCGGGCAGCGTGTCGAACGATATCGTCAGCCATCACGATTGGCTGCCCACGCTTGTGGCGGCGGCCGGGATGCCGGATGTCATGGATCGGCTGAAGGCCGGCTACACGATCGACGATCGCACGTACAAGGTGCATATCGACGGCTTCAACTTCCTGCCCTACCTGACCGGGCAGGAAAGCCGTGGGCCGCGCCCGGGTTTCTTCTACTTCTCGGATGATGGCGACCTTCTGGCGCTGCGCTATGACAACTGGAAACAGGTGTTTGTCGAGCAGCGTTGTGAGGGCACTCTGCGGCTCTGGGCTGAGCCATTCACCCACCTGAGGGTGCCGAAGCTATTCAATCTGCGAACCGATCCGTTCGAGCACGCCGATGTCACCTCGAACACCTATTACGACTGGCTGATAGACCACGTCTTTCTCGCGATTCCATCGCAGGCGCTGGTCGCGGAGTTCCTGGCAACGTTCAGGGATTATCCGCCGCGGCAGAAGGCGGCGAGCTTCACCATCGATCAGGTGATGGAGAAGCTGACGGCGCCTCGAGGAGACTGACGATGCCACGCCCGCCCTCGGCCCGCTTGCGGCCGAGGGCGGGCGCTGTTTGCTGTGCGCATCGAGCCCTAGCAGCGTGATTGTGCGCCACAAAGATCGGTGAGAGTTGTCGTCATGTCCGATGAGCACGTAACGTCGAAATCGAGCCCGAGTTCGATCTCGTTCGAATTGGCCTCGCGGAACACTGGCCTCGCAGTGCAGCGCACACGCATGAGCGCTGATCGCACGCTGATGGCGGTGATCCGCACATCACTTTCACTGGTCAGCTTCGGATTCACAATTTCGCAGATTTTTCAGAAGCTCACCGAAAGCAAGGTATTGAATGGCGACGCCATGGCTGGTCGCCATTTCGGCGTCGCGCTGGTCCTGGTGGGCATCACCATGCTCGTTCTCGGCATCATCTATCATGGGCAGTTCATGCTTGCGCTGCGCATCTCACGGAGGCAACTGACCCAAGACGGTCTCATTCATGGGAAAAGCCCTTTCCCGCCTTCGCTTACGTTGATAACCGCGGTGATCCTTCTTGGAATAAGCATCGCCGCAATCACCAGCATGGTTTTTGACATCGGCCCGTTCTAATGGACGCACACCGGCTTGGCGGCGGCCGCGCTCAGGGCGCTGGCTCACTCTCATGCCGCTTGCTGCGACTGCCGCGCGGGGTGCCTGTGCGGTAGTCGAGCAGAATTTGCCGAAGCCTGCCTTCGCCCAGAACCTCACTGAGTTCTCTAAACGCCACGTACGGAATGAGGATCAACAACATGATCAGGCAACTTGCGAGGGTCTCGGGCAGCGTACCTCCCCCCACGTCGATCACTGCAGCGCTTATCGGCCGCCCGTGAATGACGGCGACTATTGCTTCTTCTATAATCGAGAGAACGAAAAGCATGAGCAGAAACAGCAATGACTTATACGCGACGACAGATATGAAACGGCGTCTCCTGTAGCGGTCGCCAACCTTGGCCGCATGCCCTATGAGTATGAACTTCGCCAGGAGGAATGCCTTGATGGCAGCCAACCCGTACGGCGTGTAGTCGATACCTTGATTACGCAGGATAGTCACTTTGTAGAGTATTATGGCCCCGAGGCAGACGTACAGATACGCGAATATCAGGCCGAGCTCCAACATTTCATGACCTAGCTTCCGGCCGACGGCCTTGGTCGAGGAATGCTTGCCACCCATGCGCGTGTCCGACATCCGTGCCTCCAGGCGTTCGGTCAAGATCGACGCCTGACTCGCGGGTAGCGTAGCCAGGCGCTCACTCACGTCCTTCGTACTGCCAGATCAGCGACGATGCATGCGCTAACCGAGGCTAAGGATTAACCGAGCCTCGTGGGCACGACAATGGGTGCGTCTATCGTTGTCGATGAAGAATTGCCAAGCCTGCGTTAAAGGGCCGCAGTCACGGCGGCAGTTTAAAGGGGAAGACGCGCCCGTCGCCGGCGACGTAGAACCGTCCCGCACCGGCAAGGATGGTGGTGAAGTGCCGCAACCCGGTCATGCCGTCCCCCGGTCCGTTTCCCGTGTATATCTTTTACCCGTATCGGCCCGGAAGCCATGCAATCTGTCATCGCCTTCCGCGCCTACTGCCCAGACAATCGGTTCGGATTTGCCATCTGTTGTGGTGACGATCGGGGCGCCCCTACCGTCCGTCCGAGCACACCAGACCGTGTATAGTCGATGGCCTGGATCTGTTGCGAGTGCGCCGATACCCGACACATAGGAGTCGCCAGAGCACGCGGCGCCGCGCGCCTGGTAAGCCACCACCATGGCATCACGCACTGGATAGGCCACGGGACGGTGATGATTGCGCCTCGTGCCGCTCGACGCACCGCAATAGCGGTGGCGATGCCGCCCAAATTGGCGCGATTGAGCAGGTAGGCATTTCCGTCCTTCCTCAGCGCCAATAGCAGGGGCATCTCCTGCCGGGTGACGCGAGTGGCAAAGGTGTGACGCCCCCGAGATCAAGATCATCCTCATCCAACTGCTTCCAGTCGGATGGAGCAAAGAATACACGCGGGTCTTGGCTATGAACCAGATCAGGCCCGACCTGGAACACACCCTCTCCATCCTGCCAGCTTCGCGCGCCCTCAGTGGTGCCGGCGGAAAAATAGAGATGGCCGTCAGCCTCGCTCAACCCGGCGGGTGCCCAGATTCCGCCCTTCGCTGCTAGCGTTGCCCAGGCGCTCGAGAGCCGCGGCGGATCGCTATCCAGGGCCACGACCAGACCATGATAGTCGCCGCAATCGCCGTAGTGACCGCCGAATGGCACGAACATTCAACCATTGTATAGCGTAAGCGCGCCACGCTGATTTTGAACGGTCGGATTGAAACTGATGCCGCGCGCAGCGGGCCCGGCCGCCACATCGATCGGGAAACCCGCCAGCACGCTGCCGTCAGCGAGCCGTAGGCCATAGACGAGGTGGCGCGGTGCGCCTCGAACATCAAGCATCGCATCCAGATATAGGGTTTCGCGCGTCATCGATCACCGGGTATCCGTGATGCCGAGCGGATCAATATTGCCGCAGGGCAGTCCTGCCCGCGAAACCGGGCAGCCGAGTTCCGTTCGCCAGACGACGTGCCCGGTCACGGCGTCCATTGCATATACAATGTCACTTTCCGTTGCTGCAATGACCAAGCCGCGGTCTGCGCCCGCTGGCCACCAATACAGGGGTTGTGCGTAGCTATTCTGCGGTGCACCGAACCTACGGACTGCCAATCAAGGCCTGGAACGATGTAGTTGCCCGCGCGATCCGGTGCGCCGTGATAGACAGCGATGGTCGTATCGGTAGGCGTCGCACCGAACGTCGGCGCAGCAATCAGTATCAGAGCCAGAACCAGGCTTTTCACTGCGACGTTCCCTCAAATTGGTGGCCAGTTGAGCCTCGCCCTGGCACACGCGCTCGCAAATTGCCTACAGTGAAAGCCGCGCGGCCGCGAACGGGCATGGACCCAAGTGGCTACGACACCATTGCCATCGAATGGCACGTCAGCAATGTCCGCATTGGTTCATTTGTCTCAGTGCCCGCGCCTCGGCTGACGCCCTGGTGGTCTTTCGCGCAACGTCAACGATCCGCTTGGATGCCTCCATAGTGGCTTTTAGCCGGGCATATGAGCTTTGGAGCTGCGCGATGTTCTGTTCGGCTTCACGAACGACCTTTGTCGCAAGTCTCGTGAGCTGGAAGATCGAAAATGGTTTGCTAAGATGTGGAAACCCGTGCTCCTCGCATAGAAGCATCTTCTCGGGGTGTCCGCTCATCACAATCGCCGGGACATCATTGTTGGCGGCGCACCGCACAACCTCGAAACCCGACATGTCCGGTAGCGCCAATTCGACCAAAGCCAATGTCGGAGGAGACCTTGCAAGAAACTGTAGAGCCATGTGGCCGGTTTCAACTGCCATAACCTCGGCACCGAGCGCCATTTCACACTCGTCTATCAGAACGTCGGCAACGTAGAGGTTGTCTTCAACAATCAGCATTCGGAGCGGAGCACCGCGGTGGCGTAACGACACTGGGCACCCCTGTGGCAATTGAAACGAATGAACACGGATACGTGAGCGAGCACGAAGGCACAACTAGGGCCTGTCCTCATTTAGGGGATTCCGGCGCGGCGAAAACTTCGATTTATAGGGGGTCAGCCGATTTGGAGCTGACCGATGCGACGTTATGGCATACGCGACGATCAATGGGAGCGTATCCGGGACCTGCTGCCTGGTCAGGAGGGACATGTGGGAGTGACGGCGGCAGACAACCGGCTGTTCGTCGAGGCGGTGCTGTACCGCTACCGCACCGGCATGCCGTGGCGCGATCTGCCGGAGCGCTTCGGTGACTGGAAGAACGTGCATCAACGCTTCAGCAGATGGGCCAAATCGGGTGTATGGGAGAAGGTCTTCCTGCAACTTTCCGCTGACGCCGACAATGAATATGCGATGATCGACAGCACCATTGTGCGTGCCCATCAGCACAGCGCTGGCGCCCAAAAAAAGCCGGCGAGGACCAGGCGATCGGCCGATCACGCGGGGGGTTGAGCACCAAAATCCACGCCCTGGTCGATGCGCTCGGCAACCCGGTCAACTTCTTCCTGACCGGCGGAGAGGCGCATGATCTGGTCGGCGCCGACCACCTCCTGCCCTCGATGCAAGCCGACACGCTGATCGCCGACAAAGCGTTCGATGCCGACGAGCGGGTCATCGCGCCGCTGGCTGCGGCCGGCAAAACGGCGGTGATCCCGCCCAAGGCAAACCGGCGACTGCCTCGCGACTACGACCAATACATCTACCAGGCGCGTCACCTCATCGAGAACTTCTTCGCCAAACTCAAGCAGTTTCGTGCCATCGCCACCCGCTACGACAAGACCGCGCGCAACTTCCTCGCCGCCATCCACCTGACCGCCGGGCTTATTTGGCTCAATTGAGGACAGGCCCTAGCACTACTTTGGCAGAAATTTTCACAGGGCTATGCCGAGCTGAACCATTTGCGGCAGTGCGGACAGCGCGAAGGCCGCGCGCGAGTGATGTGAGTGATGATAAGACGGCGCACGGCGGGTAAGCTTGGCTGTGGTGGCGGTCCATTGATTTTTTTCCCCCGCCTCGCGGTTGCGAGGCGATGGTGTTGAAGGAAGGCATAGGCAATCATTGTCATGAGGGCGTGACGATGTAGGCCATGCCACGATCGTCCTTCGAAGTGGTCGAGCCCGAGTTCTTCCTTCAGCTGCTGGTGAGCCTGCTCACAGATCCAGCGCGCCTTGATGGTGCTGGCGAGCACCGTGATCGGCGTGTCGGTGGATAAGTTGGAAAGGTAGTATTTGTGCTCGCCAGTAGCGCGACGTTCGCCGATCAACCAGGCTTCGTCCCCGGGCATATGCTGGCCACCCATGTCGCGAATGCGCTGTGGCGGCCCGTCAGCGACCCGCACGCGCACGGCGGCAAAGCGTGCCGACAGCCGACCTTTCGTGCCGCGGCGCCAGCTGACCGAGCGCCAGGATGCGCCAGCGAGCATTGCCTCCGCTGCGATCGATTTGCTGTCGGGGATGTGTCGCCGTCGGTGACGGCCGCGACCTGCCACGGGAAAGATCAAGGCCACGTCACCTCGATAGACCTTCTGATGCCGCGGAATACCGACGGCCCATTTTAATCCGCGCTCACTGAGGGCGTGCCGGAACGGCGCGCTCATGCCATAGCCCGCATCAGCCAGCACGCATCCGAAGCGTACGCCGGCGGTTCTCACCCGGTCGACCTCATTGATGGCGATCTCAGGTTTGCTACGGAAGGTCTGTCGATCTCCCGGAACCCGCGCCCTTGCCATCCGAACAGAATCACTCGCCCAACTCTCCGGTAGAAACAGACGCATACCGACCATCACCGGCACTTCGCCGCTCGCCAACGTTGCTGACACCAGCGTCTGGCAATTGGCTGTCTTGCCCAGGGCAGAGGCATATTGCGCGGCAACGCCAACCGAATGGCTGCCCTTCTTCGGCAGTGCCGTGTCGTCGATCACCAAAACGGCGTTGTCACCGCCGACAAGCCGGTCCGCCTGAACAAGAAGTTCCGCTTCCAGCGGTGTCGCATCCCACATGCCAGCCGCGGCAAAATGATGCAGCTGATCGTACTCGCCGGGGACCAGCCACTGCGCCATCGGTTGAATGCTCTTCCGCTCGCCCGGTCCGATCAGTCCCGCAATGTAGAGTGGGCACATCCGTCGCCGAGCCTTGTGCGCCAGGCGGCTCAGAAATGGCTCCAGCCAGCGCTCAAGCTCCGTGGTCCAATCGAACTTCGTGCGCACCGTGATCGGCCTCCGAAAAGCCGATCCCCCAGGAATCACCGATTGGCCGATTCGGGAATCCCAAAAGTGATGCCATCACACACAATCTGCCAAAGTAGTGCTAATTCGTCCGCGCGAACAGATGATTGACCTTGATCAAAACCCGCTTCCTTCCGGGGCGAGGAAATGGTCGTCTGGCGGATGGGGTGGGATTCGAACCCACGAACCCTTGCGGGTTGGCGGTTTTCAAGACCGCTGCCTTAAACCGCTCGGCCACCCATCCGGTCCCACCTGGGTCTGCGCATTACCACGCGCACCCGAAGAACGAAAAGTGAGAGTCGCCCATCCGGCTGCCGCAAAACGGGTCTGCCAGCGGCCAGTCTAAGCGAAGCGCGCCCCCCCTCCGCACGGTCAATCGCGACTTGCGCGTCGGCCGGCTGAAGTCTGCTTGTAACCGTGTCGGCGGCACGATGAGCCGCCCGGACCTTCCCGGGCGAAAGTGCCGAGGTGAGCCGTCCCCGGCCTCCCCGACCGGGGCGGTTCACCGAGGCAATCAGTCCAGCCTGGCGGACCGTGGCGAATGGTCGGTCCATTCCACCGGAACGCCCAGAGCTGCAGCCTCGCGCTCAACCCACTGGCGCGCTTCGGCCGGCGAAGCACAGCGACGTGTGGCTGGTCTGCGCCGCGCCGCCATGGCCGCCGACACAAATGCTGCCTGAAACTCCTGGCCACTTTCCGGCTCGATCCAGGCGATGAGCCTGTTGTTGGACGGCATGGTTCTTCCCCGATGCTGCGGTGCAGCAATATAGACAAATCGATGACGGGTTGAACAGCGCCTGCGCCAGCACGGCGGCGGAATGTTAACGGCGGCGGAAATTTTGGTTGAACCCGCAGTCCTTTGAGTACCACCACTATGCAGTTCAATCAGACCAACAACGGCAACGGCATCTTCACCGATTCCAGGACGGTGACGGCGCCAAACGTACACACGATACTGAGCGAGGGTGGGGAAAGGCCGATCAGGCGCCTGATCAACGAGGATAACAACGTCTGCCACGGCGCGGGGTTTCGTCTCACCAGCGTCTCGTTGCCCTGTGGGTGAGACGACCTGGGGACGCGGCTGGGGTCCCTGTACGATTGTATATGCGTTCGCTCGGCTGGCCGGGCGGCCGCCGTTGGCGCGGATCAGTCCGGCGTGGCGCGGATGGGTGACCGCATATTGCTCGGCCTTACCCGCTCCATCCCGGTGCAAAACACATAATATGAACGCCAGCTTCCATAATAACGTACCATACCACCGCGCGGCCAATCATGTTTGGACCTCTGCGAGGGTCACGCAGGGCGTGGGCAGGAACCACGAACCAAGTGCCTGCAAGCCGCACCTCATAATGCTCACTCGTCGCGCGCCAGTCGCCGTCGTCGAGAACGTGGCCGTCAGCCGTGTTGCAACACCAGATACCGGCTACGCTGCGCTGCCGCTCGAACCATAGGTGGCGCTGCGGGTCAGCGTCGGGCGGGGGAGCCGCGTGGGTGACATTCCACGTGGCGGGGAAAAGCAGCGATGCCACGACAATCGTCCCGGCGACCGTCAAGGCGCCCTGCGTGCATCGTCGCCGTTGCGGGCGTGGAATCATCTTGCGAACAGGAGCAACGACCCGCCATAGGCAATGGCGGCAAGGATCAGGCCGACCACACAGTAGCCCATGATGTCCTTCAGCCCCAACCTTGCCAGCGCAAGCACAGGCAATGCCCAGAAGGGCTGGATCATGCTGGCTGTTTGCACACCCATAGCGGTAGCAACGGCTGCCAAGGCCGGGTCCGCGCCCAGACCAACTGCTGCCGGAACAACAACCGGCCCCACCACGGCCCACTGGCCGCCGCCGGACGGTACGAAGAGGCTGATGATGCAGGAGGAGATAAAGGCCCAGAAAGCGAGGGTATGGCTGGTTGAAGCTGTGAAGAGCATTTTGGCGATGAGACCCGCCAAACCGGTATGCGCCATGATCCCCATCATGCCGCCGTAAATCGGAAACTGCAGCAGAATCGGTACGGTCGTTCGCGCAGCCACGTAGAATCGCATGCACTATGACGCTTAATGGCTACTTCATTGACGTGCATCGTGCAGTTGCTCGAAGGCTGGAGCAACGTACCCCTGCAGGACCAACTCCGGGCAGAAAGTTTGCTTGCCGAGGCGATCGAGTATGATCCCACCCGCGCAATGGCGTACCATGCGCTGGGCATGCTGCGCAGAAGCCAGGCCCGATTACCGGATGCACGAGCCGCGTTGAACCGGGCCGTCGAACTTGACCCCAATGATGCGGGGGCGGTGCATCAGCTCGGCCTGGCATCGCTTTATGAAGGGGAGCCGGACGCGGCAATCCAGCACATCGAGAAGTCGATTCGTCTTAGCCCGTATGATCCACAACGAGCTTCGATGTTCTACGGACTGGGGCGGTGCCATATGGTTCTTGGCGACAGCAGAACCGCCTTGACGTGTTTCAACGAGACTTTGGCGGCGAAGCCAAAGCATTGGGATGCTCGCGTGTGGCGCGCTGGCAGTCTCGGGTTGGCGGGTGAGCTCACGAGAGCGCGAGCCGAGTTCTCCGAAGCAGTGCAGTTGAGGCCAGAGATCGACTCGCTGGCCCGATGGCGTGTCTACCAGCCCTGGATCACTTATCCCAGCTATGAGGCACTGCGGGTGAAACTCTCTACGTGGGCCTACGTGCAGCTGGAATGCATGACGAATAATTCAAACGGTACATGCCCTGGTTAGAAGCACGCGGCTCCCACACAGCCTCGGCCGTTAGTGACCGCAGCTGCGTGCGACACACCGTATCAGGAGGGGGCGGAAAAAAACGCCAGCCGAGCCGGAAAACCCTGATCGAGGATACAAGCTGCCGGACCACCCACGCGCCACATGACCAGGACATCTTTACGCGCCACCGACACCTGAAGGTGCGTTGCGGATCCATGATGGATCAAGTGCCGGCGCGATATGCCGGCGAAATTCCGTGAGACCGGGCTGCTGCGGAATTGTTGCATTGGCAGCCAAGATGGCCGAACTAGTGGACCAGGTCGGCGGGGTGTCGTCCCCGACGATCCTCGATGCCTGCTGGTCCGGTGTTTGGTCCAACCGGGCGGAAGCCGAACTGAACTCTGGAGAAGTCCCATGGTCGACATGCGAGCGGAACAAGACAGCCTCGGGGTGGTTGAAGTACCGGCGGACAAGCTGTGGGGCGCTCAAACCCAGCGCTCGCTCCAGCACTTCAGCATCGGCAGAGATCTCATTCCACGCGAAATGATCACCGCATATGCCACCTTGAAGAAGGCCGCCGCTGCGGCGAATCACGCCGGCAAGCGGCTCGACGATCAGCGTTACAAGTTGATCGTGCAGGTTTGCGATGAAATCCTCGCCGGACAGCATCATGACATGTTCCCTTTGCACGTGTGGATGACGGGCAGCGGCACCCAGTTCAACATGAACGTCAACGAAGTGATCTCCAATCGGTGCTGCCAAATTGCGGGGACGCCGCTCGGGAGCAAGGCGCCGGTTCACCCCAACGATCATGTCAACATGGCGCAGTCGTCCAACGACTCCTTCCCGTCGGCGATGTACATTGCGGCGGCAGTCAACGTGAAGCAGCGCCTGGTTCCTGCGGTCGCTGCCCTGCACGATGCAATCGATGCCAAGGCGCAGGCGTGGAGCGACATCGTCAAGATCGGGCGGACCCATATGCAGGACGCCACGCCGCTGACATTGGGCCAGGAATGGTCAGGCTATGCGGGGATGCTCGCGGACGATCTGGCGCGGATCGAATCTGCGTTGCTGGGCGTGTATCGGCTGGCCCTGGGCGGTACGGCGGTTGGAACAGGCATAAACTCGGCACCTGGCTTTGCCGAGGGCGCCGCCGCCGAGATCGCCAGGTTCACGGACCTGCCATTCGTGACCGCGCCCAACAAATTCGCGGTACAGGGCGCCCACGACGCACTGGTCCAGTTGTCCGGCACGCTGCGTACGCTGGCGGTGTCGCTGTACAAGATCGGCAATGACATCCGCCTGATGTCGTGCGGACCGCGCGCGGGATTTGCGGAGCTGGTGATTCCGGAGAATGAACCTGGCTCCTCGATCATGCCGGGCAAGGTCAATCCAACCCAGTGCGAAGCACTTACCATGATTGCCGCGCAGGTGATGGCCAACGACGTCGCGGTGGGCTTCGGCGGTGCCGGCGGCTATCTCGAAATGAACGTCTACAAGCCGCTGATCATCTTCAACATCACGCATTCCATCACGATCATGACCGATGGCTGTGTGAACTTCCGCAAGTTCCTGGTCGAGGGCACAAAGCCAAATCTCAAGAAGATCAACGAGTACGTGGAGCGCTCGCTGATGCTGGTGACGGCGCTCGCGCCCGTCATCGGCTATGACAAGGCGTCGAAGATAGCCCATCACGCCATGGACAACGATCTCACCCTCAAGGACGCGGCGTTGCAACTGGGCGTCAACGAGGCTGAATTCGATCGCGTCGTCGATCCTAAAAAGATGGTGCAGCCATATGTGGCGACCGGCGCTTAACGCGCGGCAATGAGCGTGGCCAGTTCTGCGATGGCGGTCGATCCGGACACGTTGCGGCACGAGCAGGGTAATATGACGCCGGAGGATCGGGCCAATCTCATCCTCGCCTTCGTTCGAGTTCTCTACGTCAACGGGCAGGCCACGGACCAGGTGTTGGCCGCGGGCGAGCATCTGGGCGAAAGCCTTGCCTTGCGCGCCAGCATCATGCCGCGCTGGGGCGAGCTGGAACTTCGGACCGAGGAGCCTGACGCGCGACTGATATCCGCCGTGACAGCCGAACCCGTCGGGGTGGACATGGATCGCGTGGTCTCCACCACGCGCGCAATTGGCGAACTCGGTGCCGGGCGACTTGCGCCGGATGGTGCAGTGGCGAGGATCGCAGCGATCTCGCAGGCACCACCGGCGCCCACATGGTTGTTCACGCTCGCGGCCGCGGCCGGTGCCACGGCGCTCGCGGTGATCTTTGGCGTCGAATATCTGGCAGCGGCGGCGCTGATAGCCGTAAGCGCGGCGGCCGGCGCTGTGCTCCGCCGCGCCGTGGCGCGGTACAGCACAAATCTTTTCCTGCAGCCGTTCTGCGCAGCGCTGCTCGCCGGCATCGTCGGAGCGGTGGCGGTTCGGTTCGAACTGAGCTCTACACTGCGTCTTGTCGCGGTGTGTCCATGCATGATCCTGGTGCCAGGGCCGCATGTGCTCAACGGTGCATTGGACCTCATCGCGGGCCGCGTGCACCTTGGTGCGGCCCGCCTGATCTTCGCGTCCCTCGTCGTCCTGGCAATCTCGACTGGACTGCTGCTCGGTCTGGCACTCCTCGGCGTCTCCCTGCCGGTTGATCAGGCCGGCAGGGTCGTGCCCTTGTGGCAGGATGTCATCGCCGCCGGTGTTGCGGTTGCGGCCTACAGTGTCTTCTTTTCCACGCCCTCGTATATGCTCGGTTGGCCGGTTGCGGTCGGCATGCTGGCCCATGCATTCCGGTGGGGCATGCTGACTGTGGCGGGTGTCGGTGCTGCGACCGGCGCCCTCGCCGCCAGCCTGGTCGTCGGAACGATATTGACACCCGTCGCGCGCCGTTGGCACATGCCGTTTGCGGCCATCGGCTTTGCCTCCGTCGTGTCCATGATTCCGGGTGTCTTCCTGTTCAGGGCAGCGAGTGGACTTCTGCAACTCGCCGACGGCTCGCATACGACGTTGGCGCTGATCAGTGCGACCGTCGCTGACGGGATGACCGCCGTTACGATCACCCTGGCGATCAGTTTCGGCCTCATCGTTCCGAAGTTGGTCATCGATTGGCTGTGCGAGAGATCGGTGTTGCCCAAGCCTTTAGACGAGGGCAAATGACGATGGCCGCAGATGCCGTCGCCCGGCGAGCCTGGCCTGCATCACCGGACCATTCGGGCGCAACAAGGGAGCCGCGACCGCGATGAGCGTAAAACTCTACGCCTTCACCTGCGGCACGGTGACCGGCGAATTCGGACGCCTGATGGAGGGCGGCGAGGGCGACATCACGCTGCCGATCCCGGTCTATCTCATCGAGCATCCCAAAGGCCGTGCGCTGTTCGACACAGGCCTGCATCCCGATTGCCAGCACGATCCCGCGATGCGGCTCGGCACACGGCTCGCCGAATTGTTCCACATCGCCTTCGCGCCTGGCCAGGAGGTGAGCGCGCGGCTCACGGCGATGGGCCGAGATCCCGGCAGGATCGACCTGCTCATCAACTCGCATTTCCACTTCGACCACGTGGGCGGCAATGCGCTGATCCCCAACGCGACGATGGTGGTGCAGCGCCGCGAGTGGGATGCCGGCATGGACCCCGACACGGCCGCGCGGCACGGCTACCACCCGCGCGATTTCGATCTCGGGCATGCGCTGCGGCTGGTTGATGGCGAGCACGATGTATTCGGCGACGGCTCCGTGGTGTGCCTGCCGACGCATGGGCACACGGCAGGACACCAGTCTCTGCGACTGCGGCTTGACAGCGGTGATGTCGTGCTGGCGGCGGATGCCTGCTATTTCTGCCGGACGCTGCGCGAGCGCCGCCTGCCGCGTCACGTGCACGACCGCGCGGCGATGCTGGCTTCGCTTGAGCGGCTCGAAGCGCTGGAACGCGGCGGCGCGCGCGTGTTCTTCGGCCATGACCCGGAGTTCTGGAGCAGCGTGCCGCAGGCGCCCGACCCGGTTGTATGATCACGGCAGCAGGGTGACCCGGATCCACATTTCCACGATCGCACCAAGCGCGGCCTGGGAATGTGTCGTCGCATTGCTGCAATGACAAGACGCGGGTTGGCTACGCGCCAGTCGGCACGCGTCCCTTGACCGCGTTGGCGCGGGCGCCACAGGTGATGCGGCCCTGCGGATCAGCGGGGAGGCTTGCGCGCACGCGTTCCTTGAGACGCTCGGCATCGGCTTGCGTCATCGTGCCGAGGAGCTGACGCATGGTTCCCGTCGTCCCCGTACTCGTCGACCAGAACTCCTCGAAATCGACGAACGTGCGTTGCGCCGCGATCTCGCGGGTCTCGACCGCCTCGAGCCCCGCTGCCGTCCATAGTTCGCGCAGCGCGTTCATGCGGGATATCTCGACGCTTGGCGGCATCGGTGGCATCAGGCCTTGTGCGCGCAACTCGACCCGGATCGGCTCGAACGGGAATCCCCCGTTCAGCATATCCCACGCATACGCCGCGACCGTTCCGCCGGGGCGAACCACACGCAGCATTTCGGCGACGCACTTGGCCGGCTCGGGAACGAAGAAGATCACCAGCGCCATCGCCGCGGCATCGAAGCGGTCGTCGGGGAATGGCAGCGCCATCGCGTCGCCCAGATGAAACGTTGCGTCGCGCGCGCCGGGGCGGCTGCGTGCGAACACGAGCTGCGCTTCGGACGGATCGACCCCTTGCGTCTCAGAGGGTGCGCAGCGCTGCACCAGCAGCTCGGTGAAGGCGCCGCTGCCGCAGCCGATGTCCAACCATCGCAGGCCGGCCGGCGGTGCAAGCCAGTCGAGGAAGGTCTGGCCGGCGAGCGCGCTCCAACGCCCCATGCCTTGCTCATAGGCCGCTCCGTCCTCGAAGCGAATTGCCGGTGTCGCCATGCTATGTCCCCTTCTGCCGCTGATAATGCCGGTGGGCCTTCGCGCGGTTGCCGCAGGCGCTCATCGAGCACCAACGCCGGTTGCCGCTCTTGCTGTCGTCAAGGAACAGCCAACCGCATGCCGGATTGGCGCATGACCGTACCCGCAAAAGCTGCCGGCCGACCAGCAGGTCCGCCGCTGACCAGAGCACCGGCGCGAGCAGCACACTGGCGGTGGCCGCGGGTGCCTCGATTTCCCATCCGCCGGGCCGCACCCGTCTCCGTGCGGGCGCTTCGGCCAGCGCAATATTGAGCGCTGTCAGATCAGGCGTGCGCCCGGCCGCCGTTGCAGCGAAGCAGCGGTGTATCGCCTCGCGCAGCTCGATCGCCGCAGCGAACACGGTGGTGGCGCGGTCGAACTGGCGCAGCAGCGCCGGCGGAAGGCGCTCGACCTTCTCTATCCAGCGAAGCAGATCGTCCGGCCTGCCCAGTTCGTCGGTCGGCGTCGCAGTGCCGCGCCAATAGCGTGTGTTGGCAAAGCTCAGACAGAGATCAGCGTCGGGGGCAGGGATCACCTCGCCGGTTCGGTTAGCCATGGCATCTGATACCTAACCGGATAGGGGGTTGACAATGCGGCCGTGATAGGGCCTCCTCTAACCTCTATGATGGTTAGGAGGAGGAACCGCATGATCGCCCATGTATCCATCGGTGCACGCGACATCGCCCGTGCCCGCCGCTTCTACGACGCCGCACTCAAGCCTCTCGGCTACAACTGTCTCAGTTCCGGCGAGGGTTCGCTGGGCTATGGCGCCAAGGCGGCGGAATTCTGGGTGAATGGGACTGAGCATCCGGTGCCGGCCGATGACCGGTCGGGTCTGCACATCTGCTTCGTCGCGCCGGATCGTGCGTCGGTCGATGCCTTCCACAGGGCGGCCCTGAAGGCTGGCGGGACTGACAATGGCAAGCCCGGTCTGCGCGCGGATTACGGACCGAATTATTACGCCGCGTTCGCGGTCGATCCGGACGGCTACCGGATCGAGGCGTGGTGCGGCAAGAAATCCTGAGCCGCGCGCTTTCGGTTCTTCCCTGTGGTGTTAGGATCAGGCAATTCAAACACCGACAGGGAGGAACCGATGGCACGGGTCGCATTGGTGACAGGCGGAACACGGGGCATAGGTGCCGCCATCAGCACCGTTCTGAAGGACCAGGGCCGTCTCGTGATCGCCAATTATGCCGGCAACGAGACGGCGGCTGCCGCATTTCATGAACAACACGGCATCCGCGTGGCCCGCTTCGATGTCGGCAACTTCGAGGCATGCCAGCAGGCGATCGAGCAGATCACGACAGAGGTAGGGCCGATCGAGGTTTTGGTGAACAATGCCGGCATCACCCGTGATGCCACGCTGCAGCGCATGTCGCGTGACATGTGGGAAGCGGTGATCGATACCAACCTCGGTGCCTGCTTCAACCTCTGCAAGCTGACGTTTCCTGGCATGCGGGAGCGTGGGTTTGGCCGCATCGTCAATGTCGGCAGCATCAATGGTCAGGCCGGGCAGTACGGTCAGGTGAACTATGCCGCCGCCAAGTCGGGCATCCATGGGTTCACCAAGGCCTTGGCGCAGGAAGGCGCGCGCTTCGGCATCACGGTGAACGCAATCGCGCCGGGTTATGTGGATACAGACATGGTTCGCGCCGTGCCGCACGACGTGCTGGAAAAGATCGTCGCCCGAATTCCGGTGGGGCGGCTGGGCCATGCGGTGGATATTGCCCGCGGGGTGGCATTCCTGACGGCGGACGAGGCGGAGTTCATCACCGGTTCGACGCTGTCGATCAATGGCGGGCAGCACATGTACTGAGGCGTCGCCGTGATCGCCACTGAGCGCCTGATCCTGCGACCCTGGCGCGACAGCGATCTGTTGCCGTTCTCCGAGCAGAATGCCGATCCCATCGTGATGCGGTTGTTGGGCGGCGCGCTCAGTCGCGATGAAAGTGATGCATATGCGCGGCGTGCGGAAGCGCATCTGGCCGCGCATGGATTCTGCAAGTGGGCGGTCGAAGCGCCCGGCGTCGCGCCGTTCGTGGGTGCGGTCGGCCTTTCCTATGTCAGGTTCGAGGCTTCCTTCAGGCCGGCGGTCGAGGTCGCATGGCGCCTCCACCGTACGGTACTGGGGACGCGGCTACGCGACCGAGGCGGCGCGCGCGGCGATCGACGACGGGTTCGGGCGGGTCGGGCTGAAGGCGATCGTCGCAATGACCGTGCCGGACAACCACGCCTCACTACGGGTCATGGAGCGGCTCGGCATGACGCGGTCCATCGAATTCGATCATCCGAACTATGCTACGGGTCATCCCCTGTGCCGGCACGTGCTTTATCGGCTGCCGTAATGCCTCGCCTCACGCAAAGACAGATCGATGCGACAGATCGGGAGATGTTGGCGCGCCAGGCACGGTTCCGTGCGGCCGCCGACCTGGTGACCGCCGCACTTGTGCGATTTGCAGAAGTCGAGGCGGTCGCATTGATCGGCTCCGTCGCCCGCCCGTTGTGGAAGGAGGTGCCCCGCTTTTGGCGACGAGACGAGACCTGGCATGAATGCAAGGATGTCGATTTGGCGGTTTGGCTCAGCCGCCTGGATCGGCTGCGCGAGTTGAACCGCGCGCGCAATGTCACGGCGAATCGCACCTTCGAAAAGCTGGGCATGGGCGTGGCGAACCACGAAGTGGGCATCTTCATTCTTGCGCCAGGCACCGATCGCTTTCTCGGGCGCCTGTGTAATTTCGCGCAGTGCCCCAAGGGCAATCGCGCCTGCGAGGTGCCGGGTTGTGGAGCGGAAGCGTTCCTCCAGCAGCATGAGGATTTCGTGTTCTGGCCAAGCGCGCTGAATGCGGATCGAATGGTCCCGCTCTACCGGCGCGGTCAGGGCATCGTCCAGCGCGCGGCCGACATCCCGAGCTCGGGCTCATAAGCCGGATTGATCCTGGGTTTGATCTGCTTGGCCCTTCACCCGCGTCGGCTTCCAGTGCATCATTTCGGCAAAGGAGGCCTTCCATGAATGCTCCGCGCAATTCGCAGTATCGCTACCTCGAGACCCAACGGATCGCCGGTTCGTGCGGTGCCGAGGTCTTGGGGGTCGATCTATCCGGGGATCTGCCCGAGGATGTGCTGGCCGAGATCCGCGCGGCGCTGCTCGACAACTGCGTGATCTTCTTCCGCGACCAGAAGCTGACGCCCGAGCAGCAGCTTCGCTTTGCGCGTCGCTGGGGCGACATCCATCTGCATCCGTTCATGCAGGGAATGGCCGACTATCCGGAGATCCTCGAGATCATCAAGACGCCCGATGACAAGAAGAATTTCGGTGGCTCCTGGCACACCGACCAGATGTTCTCACCGCAGCCGGCGATGGGCACGATCCTGTATGCACTGGAGGTGCCGTCCGCCGGCGGTGACACGATGTTCACCAACCAGTACCTCGCCTACGAGAGCCTGTCCGACGGCATGAAGGCGCTGGTCGGCCAGCTACAGACCGTCTGCGTCGGCGACAACTTCAAGCAGCACGGCGGCCAGTCGCGTGCGCAGCGCTACGACCGGGCGATGTCGCACATGAAGGTGAAGGATCCCGGCAACGTGCAGACGACGTCGGTGCATCCGCTGGTCCGCACGCATCCCGAGACCGGGCGCAAGGTGCTCTATATCGGCGGCCACGTGCAGCATTTCGACGGCATGACCGACGAGGAGAGCGAACCTCTGATTGCCTACCTGAAGCAGCACTCGACGCGACCGGAGTTCACCTGCCGGTTTCGCTGGGAGAGCGGGTCGGTGGCGTTCTGGGACAACCGCTGCACGCAGCACTTCGCGATCAACGACTATCCGGCCGAGACGCGCATCATGCGACGGATCACCGTGTGCGGCGATACGCCGTTTTAGTTGAATTGCTACGCGAGCGGGTACTCAACCTCCGCCGTATAGACCGGCTGCTCCTTGCCGAGCAGCGAGCTGAACAGCGTGAAGTGCTCCATCGGCACGGGATCGGCGCGGAACAGATTGTGTGCCTGCACGAAGCCCGCGACCTTCGCCTCGGCACCATTGTCCAGCCGCGCCAACGTCAGGTGTGGTTGAAATCGCCGACGCTCCGGCTCCAGTCCGCAGCGCTGGAGCGCCGTTTCGATCTTTGCCCGCAGACGATCGAGCGGTTCGCTGCGCTCCACGCCGAGCCATAGTGTCTGGCTGCGGCCACCCTTGGCGAACGTGCCGATGCCGGCCAACGTCAGAGGGAATGCCGGCACCCTCAACGCTGCCAGCGCGTGGTCGATCTCTTCGGCCAGGTAGCGCGGCGCCTCGCCGATGAAGCGCAGTGTTATGTGATAGTTCTCGGGCGGCACCCAACGCCCGCCAGGGATGCCGGCGCCCGCCAGCATCGCCACGCGTTGGCGCAGCTCCCAGGGCAGCTCGAGACCGACGAACAGTCTCATGCCGGTGGCACCTCCGCGAGCAGCTTCTCGACCAGCGGCAGCAAACGGTTGACGACGTGCCTCACGCCCTCAGCGTTGGGATGCAGGCCGTCGGGCTGGTTGAGCGACGGCACGGTCGCCACGTCCGTCAGAAAGAACGGATCGTACAACACCCCGGGCCGGGCCCCCAGCCGGTCGAACACCGAGCGGAACTCTGCCGCGTAGTCCTGGCCGAGATTGGGCATCGCATACATGCCGGTCAGCAGCACCGGGATGTGGCGCGCCGCCAGCTTGTCGAGGATCGCGCTGAGGTTCTTCTCGGTATCTGCCGGGTTGACGCCGCGCAGCCCGTCATTTGCCCCAAGCTCGACGATGGCCGCGTCGGCTCCGTCGCTCAGTGCCCAGTCGAGCCGTGCCAGGCCACCTGCCGACGTGTCGCCGGACACCGCGCCATCAACGATCGCCACATCGCGGCCGTGGGAACGCATGGCCGCGCCGAGCTGCGCCTCAAATCCGTCGGCCTGGGCGAGGCCATAGCCGGCAGAGAGTGAATCGCCGAGTACCAGCAGCCGGAGGGGAGCCGCGTTGGCAGCGACGGGCAGCAGCAGAGCCAGGGCGATGACGGCTTTCCGCCACCGGGTGCGGACGCCATATGGTGCCGCCATGGATGCCACTCCGCCGTCGTCGATTCCCTTGGTGCAAGTCAGGAACCTGCAACTGACCCTGCCTTCCGCCGCCGGACCGGTCAACATCCTGCGCGGCATCGACCTCGACATTGAGGCGGGTGAGGCGGTCGGCATCGTCGGTCCGTCCGGCTCCGGCAAGACGAGTTTGCTGATGGTGCTGGCTGGGCTGGAGCGCGCCAGTTCCGGGAGTATCGTGCTGGCTGAGCGCACCGTTACGGCGATGGGTGAGGATGCGCTGGCCCGCATGCGTCGCGAGGCCGTCGGTATCGTGTTCCAGGCATTCCACCTGATTTCGACCATGACCGCGCTGGAGAACGTTGCCGTGCCACTGGAGTTGGCCGGCGTGCGCGATGCCATGGCGCGAGCTCGAACGGCGCTGGAGGAGGTGGGATTGGCGCATCGGCTGACCCATCTGCCTGGCCAACTTTCGGGGGGCGAGCAGCAGCGTGTTGCGCTGGCCCGCGCCTTCGCTCCGCGGCCTCGGCTGCTTCTGGCCGATGAGCCGACCGGCAACCTGGATCAGGCGACGGGAGATGCGGTGATGGACCTGCTGTTCCGCCTGCGCGCCGAGAACGGCACCGCGCTGATGCTGATCACCCACGATGCCCACCTCGCCGCCCGTTGCTCGCGGAGAGTCCATCTGGCGGACGGGCGGGTGGTGGAGATCGATCTCTCTGCGGTCCACGCCGAATTGGTCATCTGATGCTGGCCTTGCGCCTCGCCCGTCGGGAATTGCGCGGCGGCGTGCGTGGCCTGTGGGTCGTACTGCTGTGCCTTGCGCTGGGAGTCGCCGTCATTGCCGCGGTCGGTTCGCTGCGTGCGGCGACGGATCGCGGACTGGCAGAGGACGGTAGACGAATCCTGGGCGGCGACCTGGAGGTCGAGAGCGGTTCGCAGCCTTTGCCGGACGCGTTGCGCAATTGGCTGCGCGCGCGGGGGGCGACGCTGTCGGACGTCGTGCAGATGCGGTCCATGCTGGTTGCGCCGTCCGGCGAGCGGCAGTTGGTGGAACTGAAGGTTGTCGACGCGGCTTGGCCGCTGGTCGGTGAGGCCGCGGTTGCGGATCGGCCGCAACGCCCCCTCCCCCCAACCCCCTCAGGCAAGGGGAGGGGGGGTCTCTCCGGCTTCACCACTCGCCCTCCCCTCGCGGGAGGGGGTCGGGGGGAGGGGGCCGGGCCAGGCAATGTCGCCGCAGCGCTGTCCGACCACGGCCTGCTTGCCGAACAGGTCGTCCTCGATCGGCTGAACCTACGGGTGGGCGACACCGTCCGCCTTGGCAACGCCAGCTTCACTGTCCGTGGCGCCCTGGTCTCCGAGCCCGACCGCGTGGCCGCACCGCTGATCCTCGGCCCACGCGTGCTTATCGCCGCCGATGCCTTGCCGTCGACTGGCCTGATCGCGCCAGGTTCGATGGTGCAGTACGCCGTCCGAGCCACGCTTCCCGATCCTGCCACCGCGCCGGCTCTGCTTGCCGCCCTGCGCGAGGCGTTTCCCAACCAGGGCTGGCGAATCCGCGATCCGCATGACGCCGCGCCGGGAGTCACCCGCTTCATAGACCAGACCAGCCTGTTCATGACGCTGGTCGGCCTTACCTCCCTCCTGGTCGGCGGGATCGGTGTCGCCAATGGCGTGCGCGCCTGGCTCGACGCCCGCGCTCGCACCATCGCGACGCTGCGCTGTCTCGGAGCCTCGTCCGCCCTCGTGTTCGCGCTCTGCCTGATCCAGGTCCTGGCGTTGGCTCTGGCCGGCATCGTCATCGGTCTTGTGGTCGGGTTGGTGGCGCCACTGGCTCTTGCCGCCGTGCTCAAGGACGTGTTGCCGGTGCCCCCGGTCGTGGGGCTTTATCCGGCTCCGCTCGCCCTTGCCGCATGCTTTGGTCTGCTCACGGCTCTGGCCTTTTCACTTTGGCCGCTTGGCCGGGCGGCGCGAATCCCCGGTGGCGCGCTGTTCCGCGACGCGTTGGTGCCTGAACGAACCCGTCCCTCTCGCCCATTGCTGGCTGCCAATGTCGCCGTGGCAGCGAGCCTGATCGCGCTGACTATCGTGACTGCCGCAGACCGCCGATTTGCGTTGTGGTTCTGCGCCGCCGCTCTTGGCACGCTGATCGTATTCCGTCTCGGCGGCAGCGCTGTGATGCTGGCGGCTCGCGCCGGCCGCCTCGTGCGAAGTCCTGCCGGCAGGTTCGGTCTTGCCAACCTGCATCGGCCAGGTGCTGCCACGCCGCTGATGCTGGTGTCAGTTGGCCTTGGGCTTTCGACGCTCGCCGCGGTGGCGCTGATCGAAGCCAATGTGCAGCGTGAAATCACCGAACAGCTCCCCGCCGATGCGCCGAGCTTCTTCTTCGTCGATATCCAGGACAGCCAGCTGCCGCAGTTCGAATTGCTGGTAAGGGCGCAGTCGGGCATGGCCGAGATGCAACAGGTGCCCAGTCTGCGCGCCCGCATCGTGTCGGTGAACGGCGTACCCGCTGACAAGGTCCGCGCCACCCCTGACACAAGCTGGGCACTGCGTGGCGACCGCGGTCTCACCTACGCCGCGACGCAGCCGCATGACACCCGCATCGTCGACGGCCAGTGGTGGCCGGCCGATTACAATGGTCCGCCGCTCGTTTCGTTCGACGCCGAGCTGGCCCGTGGCTGGGGGGTTGGCATCGGCGACACCATCCGGGTGAATGTCCTGGGCCGCGACATCGACCTGCGCGTCGCCAGTTTGCGCGACATTGCCTGGCAGAACCTGTCGCTGAACTTCACCATGGTGGCGAGCCCCGGCCTGCTGCAGCATGCGCCGCATACCCACATCGCCACTGTCCGCGTCGCCGATGCTGACCAGGGCCACCTGCTCCGTGCGGTGACCGACGCATTGCCCAATGTCACCGGCATCCGCGTGGCTGATGTGCTTGCGGCGGTTGCGGGGCTGCTGGATCAGGTCGCCGCCGCGCTCGCCGCGACGGGCTCCCTCACGCTGGTCGCCGGTGCCCTGGTACTGGTCAGCGCGGTCGCCGCCGGCCAGCGCCGCCGTACCCAGGAGGCGATCATCCTGAAGGCACTCGGCGCCACACGCCGGCAGATCCGTATGGCCTGGATGGTAGAGTTTGGCGTTTTGGGCCTCGCTGCCGGCCTGATCGCCGCCCTGGTCGGCACATTCGCCAGTTTCGGCGTCGTCCGCTACATCATGCACATCGGCTGGGCGTTCCTGCCCGGCACCCTCGCGGGGACCCTGATTGCGTCCCTCGCCATGATGCTCACATTCGGCTATGTTGGCACCGCGACCGCGCTGCGGGCCAAGGCGGCACCAATGCTGCGGAACGAGTGAGGGCCGGGGACACGGAACGGGGTTACCGAGCTTTCATTACCACTTTGGCTTGAACCGCCGCGGCCGCTCGCCAATTTGAGAGGCTTCGGACAACCTGCCTCAAAGGGCAAAGAGGACAACCATGGCCTTCAGTCCCGACTACCGGACCTACCCAAGAGCATCGGCCGCCACGACCGCTGCGGTCCTGGATGCCGGGCTCCGCGCTTATATGCTGCGGGTCTACAACTGGATGAGTTCCGGTCTGCTGCTGACCGGCATCATCGCCTATACGATCGCCAACACCGATCTGATCAATCTGTTCTACCCCGTTGTCATGACCCCGCTGGGGCCGCGGCACACGGCATCGGCGCTGGCGATGATCTCCATCTTCGCACCGCTTGCATTCGTGCTGGTGCTGAGCATGGGGGTGAACAGGCTATCGCGCACCACCGCACAGACGCTGTATTGGCTGTTCTGCGCCGCGATGGGCGCCAGCTTGACCAACATCTTCCTGATCTACACGAGCGAATCCATCGTCAGGGTGTTCTTCATCACGGCCGCGACGTTCGCCGCGATGAGCATCTATGGCTACACGACGAAGGCCGACCTCAGTCGCTTCGGCAGCTTCCTGATGATGGGGCTGTTCGGCATCATCATCGCGAGCCTGGTGAATATCTTCCTTGTCAGTTCGGCGTTGCAATTCGCTATCAGCATCATTGGTGTGGTCGTGTTCACCGGCCTGACGGCGTACGACACGCAGCGCATCAAGGCGACCTACGTGCAGTATGCCTACGCCGAGGGACCGGATGCGGCGGCGAAGCGCAGCGTGTATGACGCGTTGAGCCTGTACCTGAACTTCATCAACCTGTTCATGTTGCTGCTGCAGTTGATGGGCAACCGGAACAGCAACTAGCCAACCACGCGCCCATGCTACGAAGGGCCTCGGGGCAACCCGGGGCCCTTTTTGCATGAGAGGAGAGCAACGATGGCGGCGACGAGCGACATGCGAGCTGGCGGCTATCGCTATATCCCGTTCGCGTTCCAGTATTCAGGCGGCGTTGCGGCGCTGGACGGTTTCCGGATCGAGCGGGTGACGTTCAGCGAGCCGTTGCGGCTCGACCCGGGCTTCGCCTGGATCGAGCGGTTTTTTGGCGAACAGGGCCTGCCTCTCGCGGCGTTCTGTGCCTGCGAGCTGCGTTCGCCGGAGCAGTTCACCGACACAGGCTTTATCGAATTCAACAGGCGCTACGCCGGAACGCTACAGCGGTGGGGCGTGATGACAGGGGACGACAACCCGGTTGCGCGGAGCAATGTCATCCCACCGATCCACAAGCCCGCCGAACCCAGCTTTTACGCGTTCTGCTTCGCGCGGCCTGCCCCTGGTGCGTCAGGGTCGTTCGTCATTGCCGGCAGCGGCGAGGCGGGAGACGGACCCGCGCCGTATCGCGAGCGCACGGTGCGTTACGGTGAGACCGGCCCCGACGCCATGCGTGAGAAGGCGCGGTTCGTCGTGGGGCGGATGGAGGAGCGGATGGCCGTCCTGGGCAAGACCTGGGCCGACACCACGGCAACGCAGGCATACACGGTGTACGACGTCCACACCTCATTCGCTGACGAAATCGTGCGGCGCGGCGCGGCGCGGCATGGGCTGGTATGGCACTTCGCCCGTCCGCCGGTTGTCGGCCTGGAATACGAGATGGACTGTCGCTCGGTTCCCCTGGAGCACATCGTCACGGTGTAGCGCAGCCACGGTCCCTTTGGGCAGAGGTCGGGTCTACACCGTCTTGAGGAAATTCGTCAGCTTGGTCGCCGCGGTGAGCTTGTCGGTCTTGTCGAGTGCCGCCAGTTCCGCGGCCAGGCGATCCATTGCCGCCTCGTAGATCTGCCGCTCGGAAAAGCTCTGGTCGGGTTGGCCAGAATTCCGGTGCAAGTCGCGCACCACCTCGGCGATCGCCAACGGATCCCCGGAATTGATCTTTGCCTCGTATTCCTGGGCTCGTCGGGACCACATCGTTCGCTTGATCCGCGCGCGGCCCTTCAGAACCGCCAGCGCCTCGTCGAACAGCTTGCGTGTGGCGAGTTTGCGGAGACCAGCGGTGCGCGCCTTGGCCACCGGCACGCGCAGCGTCATCCGGTTCTCCTCGAACGTGATGTGGATCAGTTCGAGTTTGTGCCCGGCGATCTCTTCCGTCGCGATCCGCTCGACCATGCCCACCCCGTGCGTCGGATAGACGACGTGATCACCCTCGACGAAGATCTCGGCCTTGCCCAGGGGCCTGGGCGGGAGGCGGTCCGGCATGACGGGTCGGCGATCCGGCGCAGGTGAGGACCCTGCGCGCACGGGAGCCGCCTCGGGGCGAGGTGGCGGAGCCTCCTGCGGCTTCGGCTGCTGCACAACCTCCGGCACGGCCGGCGCCTTCGGTGGCGCGCTCGCCGCGGGCGCAGTCACGGGTGGCTTGGCCTCCGGCTTGGCGGGCGCCGGTTTCGCTACCGCTGGTTTCCCCGAGGGCGCCGCCGGCTTGGCAACTGCTTTTGGCGATGCCGGCTTGGCTGACTTTGGGGGGGGCGCCGTTTTTCTAGCTGTCGCCGTCTGCGCCGCCTTCGCTGGCGTCGGAGCTGCCGTGCGACGGGGTGGAGCCGCGCTGCGCGAAGCCGCAGCTCCACGACCTTTCACCGCGGTTCCGGCCGATACCTTCATGCTTGACACTTTCTAACCGTGCCCCTTGCGTCATTGCGATCCGCTCGGTGGTCAGGCGGGTAGCCCTCACCCTGCCCGGCTCCGAACGATCGGCTCCTGGAAATGGCAGCTGCTGGCGCATCTCCCGCACCGCTGCCGTTAGTCCCAATATAGCATCACGGTGGCGTTACGTCATCGGGTAAGGCACCCGACATAACGCGATGAACCGTAACACTTCCAGTTGAGGCGGCTTCGATGGCCGCTGGCTCATGCCTTGCCAGGATTGGGCGAGAACAGATCGGCCTTGTCGGTCTTGTCCTTCCAATCGTCGGCGTCCGCCGGCGGCTCGCCCTTCCGGGTAATGTTCGGCCACAGCGCCGCATAGGTGCGGTTCTGCTCCAGCCAATCGGTCGCCTTGTCGTCACTGTCCGGCACGATCGCCTCGACCGGGCATTCAGGCTCGCATACGCCGCAATCGATGCACTCATCCGGATGGATGACCAGCATGTTCTCGCCAACATAGAAGCAGTCGACCGGGCAAACTTCTATGCAGTCCATATACTTGCAACGAATGCACGACTCTGTGACCACGTAGGTCATGCTCAGTCCCCGGCGCCTCTGTCAGAAGGCGGCGATATGCCGATGATTGCGTTCACGCGCAAGGTCCACCGAGCGGCTCATTGATCTCTTCGTAAAGCATGCGCGCCTCGGTCGCCGATCCGCGTCGTCCCGCCAGGGAGACCACGCGCACCACCCGCACCGTGTGATGCACCGGCACCGTCAGCACGTCACCGATGCGCAGTCGCGCGTGGGCCTTGTCGGTCGGCTGGCGGTTGATGCGGATCAGGCCTCGTGCCACGAGTGCCGCACAATCAGTGCGTTGTCGCATGAACCGTGCGCACCACAGCCACTTGTCCAGGCGCTGCCAGTCACGGTCCTCCGTCTCAGCGATTTCTGCCCCCTCGCAGCCTGTCGGATTCGGTTCGCCGATCCTATGGCAGAAAATTGTGCCGTGTTAAGTCCGACAGGCTGCCAGGATCGGAGTTCGCCCATGACTGATCTCAGCGTTGCCGGCACCTTTTCCTTGGGCGACCGCCTCGTGAACCGCCTCGGCTACGGTGCGATGCAGCTCGCTGGGCCCGGCGTCTTCGGGCCGCCCAAGGACCGCGACGCGGCACTCACGGTGCTGCGCGAGGCGGTGGCGGGCGGCGTCAACCACATCGACACCAGCGACTTCTACGGTCCGCACGTCACCAATCAGCTGATCCGCGAGGCGCTCCATCCCTATCCCGACGGCCTCACGATCGTGACGAAGGTGGGCGCAGTGCGCGGCGCGGATGCGTCGTGGAACCCGGCGCAGAGCCCTGCCGAGCTGACCAAGGCGGTTCACGACAACCTGCGCAACCTGAGGGTCGACGTGCTGGAGGTGGTCAACCTTCGTGTGATGGGTGACGTTCATGCGCCCAGCGAAGGGTCGATCGCGGAACAATTCACTGCGCTCGCCGAGCTGCAACGGCGCGGGCTGATTTGCCGTCTGGGGCTCAGCAACGTGACTGGGGCGCAGGTCGAGGAAGCGCGCGCAATCGCGCCGGTGGTTTGCGTGCAGAACCAATTCAACCTTGCACATCGCGACGACGACGCGCTGGTTGACGACCTGGCGGGGCAGGGCATCGCCTATGTGCCGTTCTTTCCGCTCGGCGGCTTCAGCCCCCTCCAGTCCGCGACACTCTCGAATGTGGCCGCGCGGCTCGGTGCGACACAGATGCAGGTGGCGCTCGCCTGGCTGTTGTCCCGCTCGCCCAACATCCTGCTGATTCCGGGGACGTCGTCGCCCGACCATCTGCGCGAGAACCTGGCGTCGGCAGAGCTGAAGTTGCCTGACGCGATGCTGGCCGAGCTGGACAGTATGGGAGAAGCCGCGTCGCCTGCCGTCTAGCGCCTCAACGCCGCCAGTGCTGCGAATGGGCCGTGGGCCTGGACTGACAGCGGCTCGGTCGCGACCGCCCGTCGCCGCCGCAGCGGCAACAACATAGCCGGCGCCGGCGGCCCGAATTGATCCGCCGGCAGAACACCGGCCGGTATGACGCGGAAGCCGAGGCGCCTCAACACCACAGGAAGCAGATCGACCTTCAGCGAGAAACGCGATGCCAGGCTGGCGGGCAAGGCTGTGGGACCACGGCGAGTTGCCCAGGCGAACTCCGCGGCGACCCGCTCAGCGATATCGAGCCGCAGCAATACGGGTCCCGCCTCCAGCCAGCCCATGGCATCGGCGAACCTGTTTGGCCAGTCCGGCCGGCGTGGCAGCGAGACCAGATCAGGCGATGGCAGCGCGGGCACCACCACGCCATGCTGCACGCTCCACAGGCGGGCTCGCATGGTGGCGGCGCGTGGTTTCAGCAGTGCGGGAATGAACAGGCCGAACCGGCCAGCCTTCACGCCGATCGCCTTCAGCCCGGCGCGTGCCGGCGGCGGCAGCGCGTCACCGTCGTCGCCAAGGATGAGGCCGAGCGCCTCGGTCAGCCGATGCAGCAGGCCTCGGAAACCGGGCTGGGCGTTCCCCTTGCTGGCTGCGGCCAGCAGTGGCGCCAGATCGTGGCCGATCCTGTCGTCGAGGAAGCGCTGCAGTCTGATACGCAGCCGCTCGCGCTGCGCGCCGTCGAGGAACTCGCTGTCCAGCATCTGCACCCGCGGCCGCAGGGCGCTGTTACCCCGCTTCAGACGGCCAATCGGCACACCGTCCCAGATGATCGAGTTGTCGTCGCCGAAGGCGAAGGCGCCGTCGGGGGCCGCTTCTGCCACCGCGACGCGGCGCGGCATCTCCTCTCGGAGCGCCCGGCGTGCAGCGCGCAGCACGAGGCGCTTCTCGTCGCCCTGTGCCGCGGGGTCAGGATAGAAGCTGAAGCCGCCGACCCTGCCGACCGGGTGGCCTTCGACGATGACCTCGCCGCGGCGGGTGACGGCCGACAGCAGCTCCTCGGTCTCGCCTGCCTCGAGACGGCGCATGAGGTGCGCGGCGCGTCGGTCGACGAAGCGACTGGTCAATCGCTCGTGCAGAGCGTCCGACAGCAGATCCTCGACCTCACGCGCCTGCCCCTGCCAGTGCGCACTGTCCTTCACCCAGTCGCCCCGCGCGGCGATGTAGGACCATATCCGTACGCCGGCGAGCCGCTGCATCAGCGTGTCGATGTCGCCGTCGGAACGTGACAGCGCGCCGATCTGGCCGGCCAGCCACTCGGTCGGCAGATGCTGGTCGCGCGCGATATGGCCGAACACGCGAGCGCAGAGTTTGGTGTGTGTGTCGTCCGCCAGTTTGCGGAAGTCCGGGATCTGGCAGGCCTCCCATAGCCGCTGGACCTGCCGTCGTCCGTGGGCGAGGCGGCGTATCTCGGGATCGTGCGCCAGCGCGGCGAGGGTCTCCAGGTCGGCCGCATCGTTGCCCTTGACCAGCCCTGCCCCAGGCGGCGGCTCCATGAGTGTCGCCAGGAGCGTGTCCACATGGCTGAGGTCGAGATCGCTGTTGCGCCAGCAGAGCTGGCTCAGCGGCTCGAAGGCGTGTGCCTCGACGGCGGACGCCACCTCGTCTCCCAGCGGCGGACATTGCGCCGTGGTGCCGAACGTCCCGTCGCGCATACCGCGGCCGGCGCGACCGGCAATCTGCGCGATCTCGGCGGCCGTGAGCCGGCGCGGACGGTGGCCGTCGAACTTGCCCAGGCTGGCGAAGGCCACGTGATCCACATCCATGTTGAGGCCCATGCCGATCGCATCGGTGGCGACCAGGAAGTCGACCTCCTTGTCCTGGTATAGCGCCACCTGGGCGTTGCGGGTGCGTGGGCTCAGCCGCCCCATCACCACGGCGCAGCCGCCCCGCCTTCGGCGGATCAGTTCGGCGATGGCGTAGACTTCGGCTGCGCTGAACGCGACCACGGCGGAGCGCGGCGGCAGGCGCACCAGTTTCGCGGGGCCGGCGTGGCTAAGCTGCGACATGCGTGGCCGGGTCTCGACGTGGGCCTGCGGCACCAGGCGCTGCAGCAGCGGGCGGATCGTTTCGGCGCCCAGGAACATTGTCTCGACCAGGCCGCGGGCGTGCAGCAGGCGGTCGGTGAAGACGTGGCCGCGGTCAGGATCGGCGCACAGTTGGATCTCGTCCACCGCGAGGAATTCGGCGTCGCGGTCGAGCGGCATGGCCTCGACCGTGCAGGAGAACCAGCGCGCGTCCGGCGGGACGATCTTCTCTTCGCCGGTGATCAGAGCGACGTGGCGGGCGCCCTTCTGGGCGACCATGCGGTCGTAATTCTCACGGGCGAGCAGGCGGAGGGGAAACCCGATGATGCCGGAGGCGTGGCCCAGCATGCGCTCAATGGCGAGATGGGTCTTGCCGGTGTTCGTCGGACCGAGGACGGCTTTGACGCGGGGGGCGAAACCGGAATCCAGGCCGGGCATTGGCAGATGGTTGGATGTTGCGGCGCGGAATGCAAGCGGTTCCGGGCCGTACCGATGCTGACGGGAATTAAAGCCGCATCAGTACGTCGCGGCCGGTTGCCAGTTCGAGCCAATTTCTGTCGCGGTCCACAGGAGTCTTCACCGTTGCTTAACGCTTCGGCGGCATCTCCGGTTGGGATCCCGACAGAGAGCTATTCCTTCGAAGGAGCATCCTACGATCAGCCCGCGCTACAGCGGACACGGCGATGCCGAGGGGCGTGTTGCCCTGTCTGCCGCCAGTTCCCGGCTGCTCCGCGCCATACCGATTGTGACGCTGCTGGCCACGATGGGTGGCGCGGGTTCGGCGTTCGCCCAATGCACGACCGTGGTGACGCCGCTGTGTGCCTCGCAGGGCGCCGACCAGACCAACCTGCTGGCACCATTCAACCTGTTGCTGAGATCGCCCGCCGGCGTCGCGGTGCTGAACGCGAACCTGCAAACTGAGCAAAACATCTACCTCAATTCGAGCCAGGCCCAGAAGATCGCTTCCGGAACCGTATTGATCGCGCCACAGATATTCGCCAACATTCTGCTGCGGGCGTTCCCATCCAATACTGCTTTTGGCTACACTTCGGCAGGTCTGCCTTTTGCCCCGGCCCTTCCGACGTCGGTCCAGGGCGCGGTGAACGACATCGGCGGCAGCGCACAACTGAACCTGCTGAAGATTTCGTTTGGCGGGGCCAACATCTACGGGAATGCGTATGGCCTGCTGCCTGGGCAGATCGACAGTGTCGGCAACCCGCCGCCCTATCAGGTGTCGGCTCCGATCTATAACAATCCCTTTACCCCGGCCAACTCGTCGCTGCTCGCCTACCAGAACCAGCAGACGCCCGGCCAATTCAACATAAACTGGCAGATCCACGGCGACTCGCAGATCGGCGATTTCCCGAGCGCCCACACCATCGGCGGTACCGTCAACGCCATCACCTTCGCCATCCTGGCACCTGGTTATTACCAGCAACTGGCGCAGGCGGCGGCGGACTTCTCCTACGATCTCGCCGTCAACGGCGTGCATTACCCGACGGACGTGATCGGCGGACGGATCCTCGGCACCTACCTGATCGCCGAGACGCTGGCCGGCAACCCGTTGTATGTGTCCTCGAACGCGACCCCGGCCAACCTCCCGTCGCTCAGCCAGGCGATGCAGGCTTATCTCGGCGGTGGCGCCAGTTCGCCGTATGCGGCCGCGTGCGCCAGCAGCGTCGGCGCCTGCATCGCCGGCCACACAATCCCCAGCGCCGTCGCCTACGCCCAGCAGATTCAGACGTACACGAACTATCTGTCGTTCGGCCTGCCATCGGTCGGCGACACCACGCTGGCACCGGTCGTGCCGACGGATGCCCACTGGCTGATCGCAACGCGGTTTCCCTACCTCAACACGGCGCAGCTCAACCAGGTCCTTGCCACCACCGAATTGCCGTCGGGCGGTCCGCTCGATAACGGCGCCGGCTGGGCGAGGCTCAACCTCTACGCGGCCGCCAGCGGCTATGGCGCCTTCCCCAGCAACGTCACGGTGATCATGAACGCCGCGTCGGGCGGGCTGAATGCGTTCGATATCTGGAGCAACGCCATTTCCGGCCCCGGCGGCCTGACCAAGCAGGGTTCCGGGACGCTGATCCTGGCCGGCAACGACAGCTATACTGGGGGCACCGTCGTGCAAGGCGGCACCCTGGCGATCACCGGCTCACTGGCCGGCAACGTGGCGGTCGGACCGGGCGCCAGCTTCGCCGGCAACGGGGTCATCGGCGGGTCGCTGACCATGGCCGCGGGCTCCAGCTACCTGGCGGCGGTCGGTGCGAGCGGCGCCAACCTGATCCAGGTCGGTGGCGCCGCGTCGCTGTCCGGCAGTGGCCTTGTCGTCACGGTCAACGGCAATGCTCCTGGCGTGGGCAGCATGTGGCCGATCCTGACCGCGGGTGGCGGCGTGGCGGGGAATTTTGCGTCGCTGACCGAGCCACCGAGCGGGCTGGCGCCCGGGACGCGGATCGACACGCTGATCGGCAGCAACGCGGTGTCTTTGGCGGTGACGCCGAACCTTTACGGCAACCTCGCCGCTGCCGGGCTCGCGGAGAGCAGCAGCGAGGTGGGCATCGGTTCGGCGCTCGATGCCGTCCGCCCCGCCCCCGGCGCGGCGCTGGATCCAGCCCAGTCAGCACTGTTCGACCCACTCTATGCGCTGCCCGCCGGCAATATCGTTGCCGGCCTCGATGAGCTAGCGCCGTCGATCTACCCCGACGCGATGATCACGGGACGCAACTCGTGGTACCTGATGGCCCATGCCGTCGACGGACAGTTGGCGGCGCGGCGTGGGTTGGCTGCCGATCGCGCCGCCGATAGCGCCCCCGGACCGGACGGCAGTACCATCTGGGTCAGCGGCCTCGGCGGCTACGACAGCGTCGGCGCGGGTGGCGGCTCGCCGGGCTTTACTGCCGGACTGGGTGGCACGGCGGCCGGCATCGACTTCCCGGTCGCGGGTACCGGGCGCATTGGCGTGGCGGTCGGAACGGTCGAGGGCCAGACCTGGTCGCAGGCCAGCGGTAATGCCAGCAGCAGCACGGCACAGTTTGTCACATACGGGCAATGGCAGAGCGGGGTGTTCTTCGCCGAGGCGCAACTCGGTTTTATGTACCAGCAGGAGACTGTGCATCGGACGCTGCCATTGTTCGACGCGGCGACGCGAGGTGACACCAACGGGCAGGCCGGCGGTGGCGGCCTACGGGCCGGCGTGCAGCAGACAATCGGCGGGTGGCTGATCGAGCCGAGCCTCGGCTTCGGTGGGTTCGGTCTGCATTTGAACGGCCTGACGGAGACGGGCGGCGGGGCACTCGCCGAGACTATCGGAAGCGCGTCGCTGGGCAGTGCCGCGAGCACGCTCGCCGTCAGTGCACAACGTGGCTTTGCGCTGAGCGAGACGGTACAGACGGTGGTCAAGGGGCACCTCGGTTGGTCGCACGAGTTTGCCGATAACACCGCGCGTATCGCGGCAAGCTTCGCGAGCCTGAGCGGCAGTGGCTTTGCGTTGAACAGCGCACCGATCGGTCGCGACGCCGCCCTGGTCGGATTGGGCGCCGACATCAAGGTGGCGTCCTGGCCCGTGACGATATTTGTCGACTATGGCGGCGCCATCAGCGGCAGCAGCAGCGCCCAGTCGTTCAATGCCGGCGTCCGGTTCATTTGGTAGGTCGAAAGTAGCATCCCGTCCGATGCGGGCTGCATTTCCGCAGCTTACCGCCGTTATCGAACTTTTCATTCATGGTTCGCCAGCATTCGCGATGCCGCCGTTGTGCATTGGAGTTTGTCATGGCGCGGGTTGATCAATCCGACGGTTCCAATCATCGCCGGCTGCCTTCGCGCCGCGTTCGCCGGAACCTCGAGATTCGGCGCCACTGGCTGCTTTGCGCCATGGCGTTGGCGACGATTTTGGGGCCAGGCTCGGCATTCGCCCAGAGTTGCACGGGCCTGTGCACTCCCCAGACGGCAGACCAGGTCAAGTTGCTGTCGGCTTTCGGCACGCTGTTGAACTCGCCCGCGGGTCTGGCTTTGCTCAGTGCGAACCTCAAGACCGACGAAACTATCTATCTCAATTCGACGCCGGCTCAGAAGGTGGCCGCAGCGGAGGACGCGCTGCTCCAGTACGCCCCCATCAATATTCTAATCACTGCGTTTCCGACGAACCCACATTTTTACTACTCACAGGCTGGTGTTCCGACGGCGACAGGGCTCCCGGCTTCCGTGACAACTGCGGTGAGCTCCATATTCGGCAACGTGGGGCTGGGCTTGAAGGACTCCTTTGGCCAACCCGGCAATGTCTACGGCAACGCATACAACAACTTTTCGGCCGACCCCAACGGCGACCCGCGGCCGTTCCAGGTGTCGGCGTTGATCAGCAACAATCCTTTCACACCGGCCAACTCGTCCGTCATCGCCTACCAGATTCAGCAGACGCCGTTTGCTCTGGGCAGCGGGTTCGCCAACGAGAGCTGGCAAAGCTATACGTTGTCGCCCGCGTTCCCGAGCGGACATTCCGCATACGGCAACACCACGGCGCTTTTCTACGCTATCCTTGCGCCTGGATACTATCAGCAGTTCGCCCAGGCCGGAGTTGACTTCGCCTACGGGCGCAACGTGTTCGGTGTACATTACCCGCTGGACGTGATCGGCGGGCGAATTGACGCTACCTACGTGATTGCTGAAACGCTTGCCGGCAATCCGCTGTATCCTGGCGGGACCGCCACCCCGGCCAATCTCGCCTCGCTCAGTGGGATGATGCAGGCTTATCTGGGCGGCGGCGGTAGTTCGCCGCAAGCGGCCCCATGCGCCAACGTCGCTGCCTGCGTCGCCGGCGGCATGATCCACAGCGCGGCCGCCTATGCCCAGATGACGCAGAACTATACGCATTTCCTGACCTATGGTCTGCCGTCCGTCGGCGACACGACCGTGCCGCCGGTTGTGCCGACGGATGCCCATTGGTTGATCGCCACGCGGTTTCCCTACCTGAGCATGGCGCAGCTCAATCAGGTCCTCGCCACCACCGAACTGCCATCAGGTGTGCCGCTCGACAACGGCACTGGTTGGGCCCGCCTCAATCTCTACGCCGCCGCCAGCGGCTATGGCGCGTTCCCGACCAACGTCACGGTGAACATGAACGCCGCGGCGGGCGGCCTGAACGCCTTCGATATCTGGAGCAACGCGATCTCCGGCCCTGGCGGTCTGACCAAGCAAGGCTCCGGAACGCTGATCCTGGCCGGCAACAACAGCTACACCGGTGACACCATCGTGCAAGGCGGCACTCTGGCGGTCACCGGCGCGGTGGCCGGCAATCTGGCGGTCGGGCCGGGTGCCAGCTTTGCCGGCAACGGCGTGGTAAGCGGCTCGCTTGCCCTGCTCGCCGGCTCCACCTACCAGACAGCGATCGGCCCGAACGGTGCCAACCTGATCCAGGTCGGGGGCACCGCAACCCTGTCCGGCGGCGCGCTCGCCGCCACCAGCATTGGCGATCCTCCAACGCTGGGCAGCGCCTGGCCGGTCCTGACCGCGGCCGGCGGGATATCCGGCAGCTTCGGTTCGCTGACCGAGCCCGTGAGCGGTCTCGGTGTCGGCACGCGATTGGACGCGCTGTATGGCAGCAACGCGATTTCCCTGGTGGTCACCCCGAGCTTCTACGGCAACCTCGCCGCTGCCGGGCTGGCCGAGAGCAGCAGCGAGGCCGGCATCGGCACTGCGTTGGATGCGATCCGACCAGGCCCCGGCGCGGCGCTGGATCCCCTTCAATCAGTATTGTTCGACCCGCTCTACCCGTTGCCCGCCGGCAGCATCACCGTAGCTTTGGATGAGTTGGCGCCGTCGATCTACCCCGACGCAATGATCACCGGACGCGGCTCCTGGTACCTGATGGCTCACGCGGTCAGCGGGCAGTTGGCGATGCGGCGCGGTCTCGCCGCCGATCATGACGCCAACAGTGCGCCCGGGCCGGACGGCAGCACGATCTGGGTAAGCGGGCTCGGTGGCTATGACAGCGTTGGCGCGGGTGGCGGCTCGCCCGGCTTCACCGCCGGACTGGGTGGCACGGCGGCCGGCATCGACGTCCCGGTAGCCGGCACCGCGCGTGTCGGCGTGGCGATCGGCACGGTCGAGGGGAAAACGTGGTCGCAGGCCAGCGGCAACGCCAGCAGCAGCACCGCTCAGCTTGTCACCTACGGTCAGTGGCAGAGCGGGATGTTCTTCGCCGAGGCGCAACTCGGTCTGATGTACCAGCAGGAGAACGTGAACCGGTCGCTGCCGGTGTTCAGCGCAACGACGCGAGGCGACGCCAATGGCCTGGCCGGCGGCGGTGGCGTTCGTGTCGGCTTGCAACAGGAGTTTGGCGCGTGGCTGATCGAGCCGAGCCTTGGCTTCGGTGGCTTCGATCTGCATCTGGGCAGTGTGGCGGAGAGCGGTGGAGCGCTGGCGGAGAACATAGGCGGTGCGTCGCTGGGCAGCGCACAGAGCACGCTCGCGGTCACTGCGCAACGCGGCTTCGCGCTGAGCGACACCGTACGGGTGACCGCCAAGGCTCGCCTTGGCTGGTCGCATGAGTTCGCAGACGACACGGCGCGCATTTCGGCAAGCTTCGCGGGCCTGAGCGGCAGCGGATTTGCCCTGGCAAGCGCGCCGGTCGGCCGCGACGCGGCCCTGGTCGGGCTCGACGCCGACATCAACGTGGCGTCCTGGCCGGTCGCGATGTTCGTGGGCTATGGCGCCGCGATCAGCGGCAGCAGCAGCGCCCAGTCGTTCAATGCCGGCGTGCGGTTCATCTGGTAGGCCGCTCCAACCCTCGTATCCCAGCCGCAAAACAGAGACAGTGGCCGCCCGGAAGCCTGGCATCCGTTTACATCCGGTCGCGCGCATGACTGCCCGCGGAGCCCGCCGCATTGAAAACCGAGCCGGGTTCACTGCATATCGCGGCGCGCAGGGAGGGTTGCCGATGAGCGATGCGGTTGCGGAGAGGCCGGCGGTCGCACTGCTATGGCGCGGGGATCTCGAAGCACGCCGGAATGCCACATCGGACAACAATCGATGGCACCTCGTGTTTGCGGCCCTGAAGGAGGCCGGGATTCATGCGGAGCCGGCGGTGTATTGCGAGGAAGCGGCGAGCGACGTACGCCAGCAACTGCTGAATGTGGACGGCGTCCTTGTCTGGGTTGATCCGCTCTCCGACGGTCGGAGCAGATTCGAACTCGACGCCATGCTGCGAGAGGTTGCCAGCAGCGGGATCTGGGTCAGTGCCCATCCCGATGTGACGCAGAAAATGGGCGTCAAGGAAGTTCTCTACACGACCCGCCATCTTGGTTGGGGGACAGATACCCAGCTCTATCGCACATACGATTCATTCCGCGCCGAATTTCCGCAGCGGCTGCACGCCGGAGGACCGCGTGTTGTCAAGCAGAACCGCGGCAATGGCGGGCAGGGCGTCTGGAAGGTACAGGTCTTGTCCGGCGGGTCGGTATCCGCGCTGGAGGCGCGTCGCGGCAGCGAGCCACGAACGGTCGCGCTCGATGCGTTCATGGCCGATTGTGCGGCGTATTTCGAGCACGGCGGATGCATCATCGACCAGCCGTTTCAACCGACTCTCACCCGTGGAATGATCCGCTGCTATATGGGCACCGATCGAGTGGTAGGCTTCGGGCATCAGTATATCGCCGCGCTGCTGTCTTCGGCCGAGCCGGGTCCGCGGATCATGCATCCGGCTTCGGCACCGGAGTTCCGGACGCTGCGAACCAGGATGGAAACCGAGTGGATGCCGCAGTTGATGCGGGATCTCCGCATCGAGCGAAACGATCTGCCGATCATCTGGGACGTCGATTTTCTGTATGGTTCTGAAGAGGACGATTTCGTGCTGTGCGAGATCAACGTCAGCTCTGTCATGCCGATTCCCGACCACGCTCCGCGGGAGATCGCCAGGCTCACCCAAGGCCGTCTTCTGTCATCGAGGCATGCCTGAATGCATGCTACGTTGCTGGCGTCGAAGATCTTCCTTGCGGGCGTCGTGCTCTTCGCGCTGCCGCAGAGCAGTTGGGCGGCTGAACCGTTGGTGCTCGACAGGACGATTGCGCTCAATGATGTGTCTGGCCGCATCGATCACATGGCGATCGATCTCGGGCGCCAGCGCCTGTTCGTGGCTGAGCTTGGCAACGGAACGCTCGATGTCGTCGATCTTGTGCAGGGAAAGTCGGTTCGCCGCATCGGAGGCCTCAAGGAACCGCAAGGTGTCGCCTATGTGCCTGGCGCTGATGTGCTCGCAGTCGCCAACGGCGGCGATGGGACGGTTCGCCTGTTTCGTGGAGCGGATCTGGTTCCGGCTGGCAAAGCCGAGTTCGGCGACGATGCGGATAACCTCCGGTTCGATGCAGTCACCGGCTTGTTGGTTTTGGGCTATGGCAGCGGCGGGATGGCGATGATCGATCCGACCACGGCCAAACCGATCGGCCGGATCCTGCTGCAGGCTCACCCCGAGGGCTTCCAGCTTGAGCCGGCAAACCATCGAGCCTTCGTCAACGTTCCGAACGCACGGCAGATCGCGGTGGTCGATCTGGTGGCTTCACGGCAGATCGCGACCTGGCGGCTGCCGAACCTTCAGGCGAACTTTCCCATGGCGTTCGACGCCGCGCAGTCCAGGATCGCTGTTGCGTTCCGCGGTCCCCCGCGCCTGGTGATCCTCGATGCAAACGATGGGGGCACGACCGCCAATCTCCCGACCTGCGGCGACGCCGACGATGTGTTCTTCGACGCCAAGCGAAACCGCATCTACGTGAGTTGTGGTGACGGGACGGTTGATGTCTGGCTACAGGAGGCGCGCCGCTATGAGCGTCTCGGTTCAATCCCGACCAGTCCGGGCGCACGCACCTCGCTTTTCGTGCCTCAGATCGATCAGTTGTTCGTCGCCGCGCGCGCCGGCTTCCTGGGCCTGGGGTCGGCTGCCGCCATCCTGGTCTTCCGGCCGGCCGACTGAGTGATCAGCCCCACATTGAAACAAGCGGCCATCCGTCGCATATCGCGCCCCGCAGGGAGGGTACGGCGATGGACGATGCGGTTGCGGAAAAGCATGATTTCGGCGCCGAGGTCGGGCGGCTGCTGGATCTGGTGGTGCACTCGCTGTATTCCGAGCGGGAAATTTTCTTGCGTGAGCTGGTGGCAAATGCCGCCGATGCGATGGACCGGCGCCGTTTCGAGGCGCTGACCGACCCCACACTCGGTCCGCCGACCGAGGCCAAAATCCGCATCGTGCCAGACAAGGGCGCCCGCACGCTGCTGATCGCCGATGACGGCATCGGCATGGGGCGGCAGGAGCTGATCGACAACCTCGGCACCATCGCCCGTTCCGGCACCCGTGCATTCGGAGCGGCCCTGGCGTCGGCGAAACCCGAGGAGCGGCCCAGCCTGATCGGCCAGTTCGGCGTTGGGTTCTACTCCGCCTTCATGGTGGCGGACCGTGTGGAGGTGACGTCGCGGAAGGCGGGGTCCGAGGAGGCGTTCACCTGGGCCTCGGACGGCGCCGGTCAGTTCACCATCGCGCCGGCATCGCGCGAGACCGCCGGCACCGACGTCGTGCTGCACGTGAAGGCGGATGCCGACGAGTACCTCGACCCGATCCGGCTCGAGGCGGTGGTACGCAAGTGGGCCGACCACATCACGCTGCCGATTACGATAGCCCGCGATGGCAAGGACCTGTCGGCCAACGAGGGCACCGCACTTTGGCGCAAGCCGCGCGCGGAGATTTCCGAACAGTCGTACAACGAGTTCTACCGGCATCTCGGCCATCTGTTCGACACGCCATGGGCCACGCTGCACTGGCGCGCCGAGGGCATGCTGGAGTTCTTCGCGCTGCTGTTTCTGCCCGGCATGAAGCCGTTCGAACCGTTCGACGGCGATCGCGAGTCGCATGTGAAGCTGCACGTGCGGCGGATGTTCATCACCGACAAAGCTGAGCTGCTGCCATCGTGGCTGCGCTTCGTGCAGGGCGTGGTGGACACCGAGGATCTGCCGCTGAACGTCTCGCGCGAGATGCTGCAGACCACGCCGGTACTCGGGCGCATCCGCAAAGCGCTGATCGGGCGTGTACTGTCTGAGCTGAAGAACCGCGCGAAGGATGCCGAGGATTTTGGCAAGTTCTGGGACAATTTTGGTTCCGTGTTGAAGGAGGGCGCGTGGGAGGATGCCGAGCATCGCGCCGAGATCGCGCCTCTGCTGAGGTTCAGGTCTTCCGCGCAGGAGGGTTGGACCTCATTGCCGGACTATCTCTCACGGATGCAGGCGGGACAGGACACGATCTGGTACCTGGCCGGCGACAACGCGGATTCGCTGCGCGCTTCGCCGCAACTCGAAGGGTTCCGCGCGAAGGGGATCGAGGTCCTGCTGCTGTCCGATCCGATCGATGCGTTCTGGCCGGAACGGCTGGATAGCTTCGAAGGAAAGCATTTGAAGAGTGTGACGCAGGCACCAGAGGAAACCGACAAGGATGCGGATCAGCCGGACATCTCGCCATTGCTGGCAGCGCTGAAGAAGGCGTTGGGCGACGAGGTGGCGGACGTTCGCGCGACTGGCCGGCTGACCGAGAGCGCGGTTGTGCTGGCGGCTGGCGACAAGGGACCCGATCTGCAGATGCAGCGTCTGTTACGCCGTTCGGGCCGCGCCATGCTGCCTGCGGCACCGGTATTGGAAGTCAATCCGAGACACAGCCTGATCGAGGCGCTGGCGGGAAAGCTGCAGGACGACGAATTGATTGCGAATGCCGCCGGAACGCTGCTCGATCTCGCGCGCGTGCAGGAGGGCGACCTGCCGCGCGATCCGGCACAATTTGCACGACGTGTCACGTTGCTGCTTGGATCGTCGCTGGGCTAGCGCGCCGATGCGATGAGAGAGAGTTCGATGCTGGAACAGAGACTCGATTGCCTGGTCGACAGCGCCGACGCGACGCGGCCGCTGTATGCCGTGCGACCGTCAGGGCTTGCCGCATTTCTTGACGGCCTGCCGACGGCGCAATCGCGTTTTATTCGCCAGCTCGACTTCACGGCAGCTGCGCAGGAGCTGCTGTTTCTGCCGGGCGATGAAGGCGTTGTCGGCGCGGTGTTCGGTCTCGGCGACGATATGTCGCCGGCCGCGTTCGGCGGTCTGGCATTCCGCCTGCCGGAAGGCGCGCCCTGGCGCCTGCGGGCGGGCGATTACGATCCGGCATGCGCCACTCTCGGCTTTTGCCTCGGTGCTTATCGGTATGCAGCGCTGAAGGCTGTCAAACGCGGACCGGCGAAGCTATTGGCACCCGAGCGGCAGCAGCGCAGCCGTTCAGCCGCCGCCGCAACCTGGATGGTACGTGACCTCATCAATACGCCCGCTAATCTTCTGGGCCCCGCTGAGCTTGCCGAATTCGCCGCCTCGCTCGGCAAGCGTTACGGCGCCGCGGTTGTCGTGATTTCCGGCGAGCCGCTGGTTGAAGCCTATCCGACTGTGGCCGCGGTTGGCCGTGGCTCCGCGCGGCCTGCCCATGTCGCGGTCCTGCGCTGGTCGGGAAGTGCTGCACATGCCGATGCGCCGCTCGTTTCGTTATGTGGCAAGGGCGTCTGTTTCGATACCGGTGGTTATGACATCAAACCGTCGAGCGGCATGCTCCGGATGAAGAAGGATATGGGCGGCGCGGCCACTGTCCTCGGGCTAGCCCGAATGATCATGGAGGCCGACCTTCCAGTGCGGCTCGCGGTGCGTGTTGGCTGCGTGGAGAACTCAATCTCCGGTACTGCGATGCGGCCGTCGGACGTGATCCGCACGCGCAAGGGCATGACTGTAGAGGTCGGCAACACGGACGCCGAAGGCCGCTTGGTGCTGTGTGATCTCCTCGCGGAATTGTGCGATGAATCACCAACGCTGCTGATGGATTGCGCCACTCTGACCGGCGCGGCCCGCGTTGCGCTCGGTCCTGATCTGCCCGCGATGTTCTGCAATGACGACGCATGGGCTGACGTGTTGTTGCGTCATGGTCAGGAGCAGCACGATCCATTGTGGCGCCTGCCGCTGTGGTCACCATACGACCGCTGGCTGGACAGCCCCGTCGCCGATCTCAACAACGTGTCGTCGAAGCCGCATGCCGGGGCGATCACGGCGGCATTGTTCCTACAGCGATTTGTTGCCTCGGGTATTGCCTGGGCCCATCTTGATCTCTATGCCTGGAACGATCAGTCGTCCCCTGGGCATCCGGAGGGCGGTGAGGCTTACGCGATGCGCGGGTTGTTCGCTGCACTGGCGGCACGCGTTGAAGGTGCGGACCCGGATCGAGCACCTTGAATAACGTCTACGCGAGCGATACGAAAATACTTCGCTCGTGCAATGGAATGGGAATAGGCTAACTGTTTCCTGGTACTCTCAGGCGTCTTAGGATTTAACAAATCAAGGCTGCCACAAACAAAAGCTGTCCGGGAGCATGAAAGGAAGACCATGGCTGTCAGTCCCTCGGCCGACCAGATGGTCGGCATCCTTCGCGAAACGGTCGTTGCCTTGGTGCGACGCGACGGCCCGGACCTTTCGGCGCGCCAGCTCGGTGTGTTCCTGACGTGCTACCTGCACGATGGCGGGCATACTGTGCGCGGTCTGGCAAGCGACCTCAACGTTTCGAAGCCGGCGATCACCCGTGCGCTCGACCGGCTGGGTGAACTCGATTTCGCGCGGCGCAAGGTGGACCCGCTGGATCGCCGCAGCATTCTGGTACAACGCACCTTGAAAGGCGCCGCCTTCCTGCGTGACCTGCGCTCGATCATGGGAGACGCCACGACTGCGGCGAAAAAGGCACCACACTCGGCAATGAGTGAGGCACCGAGCCGGCGTACCGCGACGACGGTATAAAGGCCTGAGCTCATCCCCAGCACGTGACGCCCGCGCTCTGGGCGCGACGCGCCACGAAGCCAAGCCAGCACAACTGGGGCGGAAGCGTTAGCAGTGGAATGAACGGCTTGGCCGGCGTGGGAGCGGCCACGAACGCCAGCGCGCAGATGCCGCCGAAGCAAGCGAAACCCCAGTGTACCAGCGTGACGGCGGTGGCGGGCAGGCCTGAGCGATGCGCCACCTGATACAGATGGCCGCGGTGCGGCTCGGTCAGGCGTTCACCAGAGAGCGCCCGGCGGATCAGGGTGAACGCGACGTCGAAAAGGACACCGGACAACAACATAGGGACTATCAGGAACGACAACTCCACGTTGTCGAAGCGGCTTGCCACCACCGCGAGGACCGCGAGAATGAAGCCGCAGAACTGGCTGCCCACGTCGCCCATGAAGATGTGCGCGCGCGGGAAATTGAACGGCAGAAACCCGGCCAGACCCGCGACCAGCAGAAGCGCCGCGAAATAGGCGAACCAGCCGCCATGCGCCGCCGCGATGCCGGCGAGGAAAGCGGCCGCGATCAGCGCCACGCCGCCAGCGAGGCCGTTCAGGCCATCGATGAAATTCATCGCGTTGGTGGCGAACAGCAGCCACAGGACCGTCAACAACGGCGCCAGCCAACCGATGTCGAACGGCCGGACATACGGCACGCGGTAGTTCACCACGTAGATGCCGCTCGATACCGCGACCACGGCCGCTAAAATCTGAGCGGCAAGCTTGATGGTGAACTTCCAGTCGTAGAGATCGTCCAGGAATGCGACGACGGCGATCGCCATCGACGCCTCGATGACGCCGGTGAAGTAAGGATCGGCCAGCCGGGCGAATTCGGCGAAGCGGTAAAGCACCGCGATGCCGATCAGGAATGCCACCACCACGCCGACCCCGCCGCCCTTTGGCGTATCCCGCGTGTGCACTTTCCGTGGGTCCGGCCGATCCATCACGCGCACCGCGATCATCACCTGCACCACGGCGGCGGACAGCAGCGCCAGCCCCGTGGCAAAGGCCAGATGGCGCAGAACGGCGACAAGAGTTCATGCGGGCCCCTCCCGAAGGAGGAGCCCGATAACAGCGATCAGTGGTTGATGGCCAGCGGGCGCGGGCCGGCCGTCGTCAGCGAAGGAAGCCTTCCAATTCATCCTTCGCCCAGGCGATCGATTGTTTGATCGATTGGCCTGACATCAGGCGCGACACCATGCCGGGCTGGATGTTGCGGTTCCAGATCTGCACGGCGATGTCCGGCGGCGCCGAAGAGCCTGGCACGTAATATTGCGCATCGTGCCATGGCCGTACGGGGTAATTGTAGATTGTGCCCTTCGGCGGCTCGACGTCGGCCCAGATGGGCAGATCGGACATCGAATCAAAAGGTGGAATATCATAGCCGACAACCGCCTCCGACAGCGTCTCGACCTGTTCGCGCTGCGACAGCCACTCGATGATCTCCTTGGCCGCGGTCTTGTTCTGCGAGAACGACCAGACACCCCAAAAATACGGTCGGTGCGGCACCAGCCGGCCTTTCGGTCCCAGCGGATTCGGAAACGTCCAGCAATCCGCCGCCACGTCGGGCGCGTCGCGCTTGGCGACCGCCCAGGCTGAGGGCGGGTTCCAGATGTATGCCGCCTTGCCCGAGATCAGCGCGCGGTTGTTCGAGGCATCGTCCCAGCTCACCGCATCGGATGGCATGAACTTCACCATCTTCGCGATGTATTCCATGACCTGCATCACGTTATCGGATTCCACCGTGATGTTCTTGTTGCCATCGACCAGATCGGCGCCGAAGGCGCCGAACGTCGCCCCCCAGGTCTGGTTGGCGTCGGTGCTGTTGGAACCGCAGCCAAAGCCGATGGGAAAGCCAGCCTTGAAGCTCGCTTCCGCCATCTTGAGCTGAGTGTCGTAGGTCCAGTCCTTGGCCGCTTCCGGCGTCGATTGATGCGCCGGGTACCAGGCCTGAACGTCGATATTGGCGAACTTCTTCAGCAGACTGATGCGCCCGCATGATGTCAGGGGCGCGGAGCCCCAGCCGACCGGCACCGCCAGCCAGTGCCCGTTGGCAACCCCGAGATACTCGTAGGCGTGACCGAGCTTGCCGTATTTCGCGATGAGACGTTGCATCACGTCGTCCATCGGATCGAGCGAGTCGCCGAACTGCTGGACTGTCCATGAGTTGAATGCGTAGACGTCATGGCCGGTCTTGGCCTGGGCCTCGGCGGCCATGGTGATGTTGATCTTGCTGCCGATGGAGGTAAGGAAGTCGAGCTCCACCTCGACCTTGTTCTTCTCGGCCCATTGATCGACCAGCTTCTTCATGGCGGCATCGCCGGTGGGCACCCAGTGATCCCAGAGTGCTAGCTTCAGTTTGCCGGCGGCGCCGGCGGTGCGGATGTGCACCAGTGGCAGCGCCGTCGCGGCGGCGCCTAATTTGAGCGCGTTACGGCGAGTCACACGGTGTTTCGATGGCATAGGGTACGCTCCCTTCGCGGCGCGGATGGTTCCGGCCGTGCTTATGGATCTGATCCGTTGCGAGGGCACCGCCGATGGAAGCGGCGTGCCCACGCGGCTGTGACTATCAGGCCAATCGTGTCGAATTGCGATAGGCAATCAGGTTGCCCGGCTGGCGGTGGGATATGACGGCTTGGTCCGCTGCGTTATAGGGACCGCATGGCAGCCCGCCCGCCAATGCGAATCGCGCTGAATATCGCAATCGACGGAGCCTTGGCGGCACTCGCCGTGCCGCTTGCGCGAGCTGTGGCGACTCCCTCGAGCGATTGGCTGCATCCATGGTGGCTCCCGGTCGCCGGCGCCGCGTTGCTCTTGCTGGCGGGACTGCCGTTCAGGCTGCCGTGGCAATTCTGGCGTTTTGCCGGAATCGATGACCTGCTTGCGGTGGCCTGGTCCAGCGCGCTTGGCGCCGCCCTGCTCGGCTTCGTGCTTGCGCTGACCGGCGCGGCATCGGGCAATCCCGCCTTTCCCGTCGTGTATGCACTGACCCTCCTGGTGCTGCTCGGGACGCCACGCGTGGTCTATCGCCGCTGGCGCCACCGCCGCAGTGGTCTGCCCGCTGCCAGCTATGCCCCCGACGTCCCGTCGGCGCTCGTGGTGGGGGCGGCCGAGGACATCGACCTGTTCCTGCGCGCGCTGGCCTGGGATCGGCGGCAGGCGCTGCAGGTCGAGGGGCTGCTGGCGGTCGGCTCCCGCCAGACCGGGCGGCGTATCCATGGTCACGCGTTCCTTGGCTCGATCGGGGATGCCGACGCGGTGCTGGAGCGGCTGAGCGGCGAGGGGAGGCTGCCGGATACGCTGGTGGTCGCGACGCCAGACCTCCCCGGGCAGTCGCTGGCGATTCTGGTTGAGCAGGCGGAAAGGCACGGCATGCGGATCCGCCGTGCGCCGCGGCCCACTTCGCTCGATCCCGCCGGGACAGCGGACCGTGCGCGTCAGCTCGAACTGCGGCCAATGGCGATCGAGGACCTGCTGAACCGTGCGCAGGTCCCGCTCGACCGTGAGGGCATGGCGCGGCTGATCCAGGGACGGCGCGTCATCGTGACCGGCGCTGGCGGCACCATCGGCAGTGAGCTGGCGCGTCAGGTCGCCGCCCTGGGCCCAGAGCGGCTCATTCTGCTCGACAACGGCGAATACGCGCTTTGGCTGATCGATCTCGAACTGGCCGAGCGTCACCCGCACGTTCCACGCGAGTCGCTGCTGGTCGACATTCGCGATGAGCCGCGCGTGCGTGATGTGTTCGAGCGCTGGCGGCCGGAACTGGTGTTCCACGCCGCGGCGCTGAAGCACGTGCCGATGGTCGAGGCCAATCCGCTGGAGGGCCTGCAGACGAATGTTGCCGGCACCCGCCATGTCGCCGATGCAGCACGTGGTGTGGGAGCGCTGGCGATGGTCCTGATCTCCACCGACAAGGCGGTCAACCCGACCTCGGTGATGGGCGCCTCGAAGCGGATGGCTGAGATGTACTGCCAGGCGCTGGACATTGCCGCGCGCGGCAGCGGGCGCGGCATGCGCTGCATCACCGTGCGCTTCGGCAATGTGCTGGGCAGCACCGGATCCGTGGTGCCGCTGTTCCAGCGCCAGTTGGAGCGGGGCGGCCCGCTGACCGTCACGCATCCCGACATGCAGCGATACTTCATGACCGTGCGCGAGGCGGTGGGTCTGGTGCTGCAGGCGAGCGTGGTCGGGGTGGGCGATGCCGCGCTGCCGTCGGGGGAGAAGGGCGGCATCTTCGTGCTCGACATGGGCGATCCGGTGAAGATCGTTGATCTGGCACGGCAGATGATTCGCCTGGCCGGGCTGACCCCGGAGCGCGACGTGGAGATCCGTTTCACCGGTCTGCGCCCCGGCGAAAAGCTGCATGAGGAGCTGTTTCACGGCAAGGAGCCGCCGGTGCCGACCGCGTTTCCCGGCCTGTTGATGGCATCACCGCGGACCGCCGATCCGGCCATCGTCGGGCGCGCGATCGATGAAATCGCAGCAGCCTGCCGCAACGGGCAGTCGCGCCTCGCGCTTACCTTGCTCGGTCGTCTGGTGCCGGAGTTCGAACATAACAGCGAAGGACTGATGCCTGTGGTAAATCGCCCATGACTGCGCGTCCGGCCATTCCGTTCATCGACCTGAAGGCGCAGCAGGGGCGCATCGCGGGCGAGCTGCGCCGACGGCTGGATGGCGTGCTGGCGCACTGCCAGTTCATCCTCGGTCCTGAGGTTGCCGAGTTGGAGGCCGAACTGGCGCGGTTCTGCGGTGCCACGCATTGCGTGGCGGTCAGTTCCGGCACTGACGCGATCCAGATCGCCTTCATGGCCGAGGGCATCGGGCGCGGCGATGCGGTGTTCCTGCCGGCCTTCACCTACACAGCGACGGCTGAGGTGCCGCTGGTGCTGGGCGCGACGCCGGTGTTCGTCGATGTCGATCCGCGCACCTTCCAGATCGATCCGACACATCTGGCGCACCGCGTCGCCGAAGTGCGGCGGGAAGGGAGGTTGCGTCCACGCGCGCTGATCGGTGTCGATCTGTTCGGCCAGCCGGCCGAATGGCGGGCGCTGGCCGCCATTGCGCATCGCGAGGGCTTGTTTACGCTTGATGACCTCGCGCAAAGCTTTGGCTGCACGCTGCACGGAGCGCCGCTGGGTGCCGCCGCGGATGCCACTGCGACCAGCTTCTTCCCGTCGAAGCCGCTGGGAGCCTATGGCGATGGCGGCGCGTTGCTCACCGAAAGCGATGAACGCGCGGCACTGTATCGCAGCCTGCGCACACACGGTGAAGGCACGTCACGCTACGAGGTGCTGCACACCGGGATGAACGGCCGGCTGGATTCGATGCAGGCCGCGGTGCTGCTGGCGAAGCTGACGGTGTTCGCCGACGAGCTGGAAAGCCGCGAGCGCGTCGCCCGCTACTACGATTCGCGCCTCGGCAATGCAGTTGTGACGCCCGCGCGCGTTCCCGACAGCACCAGTTCGTGGGCAATCTACGCCATTCTGCTGCGCGATGCGGCGATGCGTCAGCACGTGCAGGCCTCGTTGCGCAGGGACGGCGTGCCGACGGCCATCTATTATCCACGCCCACTGCATCTGCAACCGGCCTATCGTGACCACCATGACGGCGCGCGTCTGCCGGTCTCAGAGGACCTCGCGGAACGCATTCTTGCTCTGCCGATCCATCCTTATCTCGGTGCGGCTGATATGGCGCATGTCTGCGACTGCCTGCTCGCCGCGGTGAGTTGACGGAGCCACGCGGCGATCGGTCACGTTGCTGGGGTATTCCCCACCGATTCGCTCTCCATGGCCGCCAGTTCCGAGGCGCGTTCGATCGCCGTCGCGATGCGTCGTTCCTCCTCCGGAGAGCGGTCGGCCGGGCGCAGGTCGAAGAAGATCCGTGCAACACCGGAGTGCTCGACGCGTGTGGCAATCAGCGACATCAGTGCACCGAGACGAGAGTCATGTCATTCTCGGACGCTAGTTCGCAGGCGACCCCAGTGTCCTCCACGACCGCCATCGCCGTGCCGTCGGCGGCATGAATGGCGCAGGCGGTCTGGCCTTCAAACGTCCTGGATCGCAGATACACGACTCGCGGCATACCAAGCTGCCGGAGTTGCGCGCTTGTCATACGTCTCGCATCAGCGACGGAGACGGCTGATCTGTTGGGTTCGGCGAAATGCATAAACGATCCTATCCGTAACGAAGTCGGCCAGCTCCGGTCGACGAACGTTACGATACCGTGCTCGCCGGATCGTTGCATTGATGTGGATCAAATGATGCGCGGGAATGCGGGCGGCGGGGTTCGAACCCGCACGGCCATGGGCCAAGGCGTTTTAAGCGCCTTATGTCTGCCAATTCCATCACGCCCGCGCGTTCCGAATGCTATCACAGCCGTGCCGCGCGGCCATCGCCCGCCCTGGAGTTGGCTAAAAATGGCCGACTGGGCTAAGTCAGTCTGGCTGTTTCCAGGTCGAGTAACGCAGTCGATCACGGGGAGGGCCCATGCAGACGGCGGTCGATGTGATTGGTGCCGTGCCGCTGTTCGAACGGCTGGACGCGTCTTTGCTCGAGCGGATCGACGCGATCACCGAGCAAATGACCGCCGAGCCCGACCATGTCCTGTCGGAGCAGGGCGCCATGCCAGAATGCCTGCATGTCCTGCTGGATGGACAGGTGGCACTGTCCAGCACGGCCGCTGACGGCACCACCGCTCTCGTCGAGGTGCTGCATCCGATCGACCACTTCGTCATGGCCTCGGTGTTGACCCGGCTGCCCTACCTGATGACAGCCCGGACGGTGACCCGCTGCCGTCTGCTGGCGATCGATGCCGCCGGACTGATGGATCTGGTGGAACACGAGGCGCCGCTGGCCAACAGCCTGCTGCGCTCGGTGTCACGCGAGTTCCGCACCATGGTGCGCCAGGTGCGCGACCTCAAGTTGCGCACCGCAGCGCAGCGGCTGGGCTGCTACCTGCTGGCGCGCGTGAAGGACGGTGAGGCGGTCAAGGCCGACTTTCGCCTGCCATTCGACAAGGGACTGCTGGCGGCGCGGCTGGGCTGTCGACAGGAGAACCTGTCGCGTGCCTTCGCCACATTGCGGGCGTATGGGGTCGAGACGCACGGCGGACGCGTCATCCTGCACGACATCCCGCGCCTGAAGGCACTGGCGGTGCCGGATGATCCAGGCGATCCGGAGGGGCAGTAGACCAAGGCAAGATACCGGAGATGCGTGGTCGGCGGGGCCGGTGCTACGCTGGTCACTGTCATGCCGGCACAGGAATTCGCCCTCTTCGCCACCGCGGTTGGACCATGCGGCATTGCGTGGAGCGCGCGCGGTATCGCTGGCGTGCAATTGCCGGAACGGAGCGAGGGCTCGACACGAGCCCGCCTGCAACGGCGATATCCGAGCGCCCGGGAATCAGCTGCGCCAGCACATGTCGAGCAGGCCATCGACGACATTGCGGCATTGCTGCGCGGCAACGCGCGGGACCTGTCGGCTGTCGCGCTCGACACGACAAACGTGACGCGGTTCCAGCAGAGCGTTTACTCGGTGGCGCGCGGTATTCCCTTCGGCGCCACGCTTTCCTATGGCGAGGTTGCCGCGCGCCTCGGCGACCGGAGGCTGGCACGCGAGGTAGGCGAGGCGTTGGGGCAGAACCCGTTTCCGATCATCGTGCCGTGTCACCGCGTGATGGCGGCTGGAGGCAAACCCGGCGGCTTCTCTGCGGTCGGCGGGGTCACGACCAAACTTCGCCTGCTCGACATCGAGGGCGCGCAAGTCGGCGGCGCGCCCACGCTGTTCGAACGCCTGCCGCTGGCCGCGCGGCCAAGCCGCCGTTAGGGCGTTCGGTCATGGCGCCGAAGTGCTCCACGCCTTGAAGTCAGCCTCCGACACAGTCGGCAACTTCTTGAGAAAGGCGACGATCGACCAGATTTCCTGGTCAGATACGCCGATCGCGCCAAAGCTCGGCATGCCCGTCATCTTGATGCCGTTCTTGACGACCCAAAACAGCTCGCGTGGCTCAAGACCGCCGACAACATCCTTGAGGTCAGGCGGACCGGGATTCAGACCTTCGGAGAACTTCGCCCAACCGACGCCCGGTCCGCCGTGGCAATTGGCGCAGCCGCGGTCGGCAAAGGCGTGGGCGCCTGCCTTCACCGTGGCCGCATCATCGAGCGAGCCAGGCGGCGTGTCCGTGGCGTGTCGATCGATTGACGCCTCCCGGACATGGACCAGCGCCCAGGCAACGACGCCGGTGTCCTGTTCGGTCGCTGCGATGCTGTAGAAGCCGCCGAAGAAGAATGCCGCGGCGGCGACTGCGACGATGATCGCGAGGACGCCGATCAATGCCAGAAGTCTCACTCTGGTCCCTCCCGGTGATGCCACTTTCATACAATGTGCCGAGCGGCCGTATTCCCCGCAAGCAGTGGCCCACAGTGGTTTGATTGCCGTTTGCTCGGTTGCTGTGGATCCGTCCCAGCCAAAGGCCCGATACACTGACGCTTTGATCCAAATCAATGTTCGCCAGACTGTTGCGTGCGACAAGGGTAATCGTAATTGAATTCGGCTGGGAGGGTTCGATGCAGACCCTTATGCTCACCATGCCAGAGCTGGAGCAGGCTGCGCGCCAGTGGGCTGTCGACTTCCTGTTCGAAAAATGGGAGGGCGTAGCAGTGGTGACAGATCTCAGGCGAATGCTTGACGAGCGGTGTGAGAACCGGAACATCATTCTTTTCCAACGGGCACCCGCCGGCCTGTTGCGACACGTCTTGCAAAGCGGCGGCCGTCCCTGGCTCGTGAGTGACATTGTCAGTTATGCAGCGTCGGGTATGCGTTACACGACGTGAACGCCAACGGAGGAACCGACGTGGACAAGGACGAACTGACCAGTTGGGCGCTGGCGAATGGCTGGCAGATGATTGCCGGCTGCCCGAGCCTGACCAAGCCGTCCTCGCCGAAGGAGGCGATTGTCCGCATGGTGTTCAAGGCGACGGTCGTCAATCTTGAGGTGAAGAAGCCGGCGGGGAAGTGGGAAAAGGTCGCGGGCCAGAGCTATGCGAGAGTTCAGCCGGACCCCGACACGGCGCTGCCGATAGGCCTCGGCCTCGATACCATACCCAGCTTCACTGCACTGATGCGCGAGAACAAGGATCGCATGGCGTTCGCCCGGATGACGGGCACGCCGAAATCGTAAGGGATCACTTTCGACGGGAGCGACGAGCCGCGTAGCGCGCGTCGCGGGCCGCCTTTTGCTCCCGTGCCTCGGCCGCGGCTCGCGCCTTTTCCTGCGCCACGCGTTCTGCCTCCTCGGCCGCACGGGCCTTCTCCTCGGCTGCTTGCTTCGCTGCTTCGGCGGCGCGGGCGGCCCAGCGTTCGGCGTTGCGCGCTTCACGGGCGTTGGCGATAGCTTGAAGCTCCGCCTGCCGTTCGAGAGCCTCCGGACTGTCGGGCGCCGGCCTGGCGCGAAATTTCGCCAGCAGGGCCGCCTTCGCGTCCGCCGCCGTGTTCAGCCGCTCATTGAACGTGTCGCGTTTGGATGACTTCATCGGCCTGATTTACCAGAACTGGGGCGCGCGGGAAAACAGGCGCCGCCCGCTAACCTCGCCGCCAGCCCCCGGCCTCCCTGGCAATTAACACTGGGTCAATCGCTTCGGGATATGACCGTCGTTGGCGTATGGGAGGGGACATCGTGAATGCTCCTTGGCACCGCCGTGCGGTGTTGCGCGGCAAGGCGGAATGGCTTGACGTTCTGGATCGCCACTGCGGCGTCGGGCTGTGGGACGCGATCCTGCACGACGGTGACGCCATGCATCCGGACTCCCGCTGGACCTGGTCAGCTGAATTCCGCCGGCTCTGCGGTTTTCTCGACGCAACGGAATTTCCCGATGTCGTCCAGTCCTGGTCCGATCGGTTGCATCCCGAGGACGTGGCTCCAACCTTTGCCGCGTTTGGGGAGGCCCTGAAGACCGGCGGACAATACGACACGACCTACCGTCTGCGGATGAAGGATGGTTCCTATCGTTGGTTCCGCGCCACTGGCGGAGTGATCAAGGACCAACGAGGGGTCGCACGTCGCGCCTGTGGGTCACTTGTCGATATTCATGTCACCAGGGAAGCGCAGGAGGCCGACCACCGGCGACAGGTGGCGCTCGATCGCCACACTCAGGATTTTGGCGGCGCGATTGCGGGGGTGATGACCTCGCTCGCGGATTCGGCGGAAAAGATGCGGAAAGAGGCCCAGGTCATGGCGGAGGCCGCCAGTGGCGTGCGTAAGCAGGCGGTTGTCACCGCAGGGGATGCCGGGATCTCCGCTGACCAACTGGCTTCGGTCGCCGCAGCGGTCGAGGAGATGACCAGCAGTGTGGCGGAAATCTCGCGTCAGGTCGCGACCGCGGCGCAGGTGGCACGCGACGCCGTCGGTCGCGCCGATATCAGCCAGACGAAGATCAAGGGTTTGGGGGAGGCAACCGCGCGCATCGGCGATGTGGTCCGGCTGATCAGTGACATCGCCGGGCAAACCAACCTGTTGGCGCTCAACGCCACGATCGAGGCGGCCAGGGCAGGGGATGCCGGCAAAGGCTTTGCGGTGGTTGCCGGCGAGGTGAAGGCGCTGGCGACGCAGACCGCGAATGCCACGCACGAAATCAGCAGTCAGATTGAGGCTGTGCGTGGCGCTACCGGTGCCTCGATCGAGGCGATGGCGGAGGTTACCACGATCATTGGCCGGCTTGATGAAGTGACGGCGGTCATCGCTGCTGCGGTCGGGCAGCAGAGTGCCACCACGCAAGAGATTGCCAGTAAAGTGCAAAACGTGACGACAGCCTCCGCGGGCATCGCTGATGCGATGAAACAGGTGGTCGCCGTGTCCGAACGAGCGGGCACATCCAGCGAGGAGGTCTTGAGTACTGCGGACGGTATCGGCCAGGAGGCGGCGCGACTGCACACGGAGGTTGAGCAGTTTCTCGCATCGGTACGCGATGAATCCGGCGAACGGAGACACTATGAGCGGACGGCTGCAAACGGCGCCACTGTGAGCGTGTCGAGCGCCGGTTGTGGGTCCAAGACCGTCGAAGTTCAGGATATTTCGTGGGGCGGGGCCGCCCTGCTCTGCGATTGGCAACTACCGCCGGGTGCGGATGTTGCTGTCGAACTTCCTGAAGCCGGTGGCAGAGTCGATGGACGGGTTGTACGTGCGGATGGCAATGTTCTGGCGGTGATCTTTCGCCAGGATGGCGACAGCCACGCCCGCGTCGGGCAGTTCCTCAAAGCGATCGGTAAACATCGCAAAGCGGCATGAACAGGATAGGGCAGCGCCGTCACCCTGTCCGAGCGGCTGGGCAAGCGCCAACAGCGGTTTGCCGCGTGCTATCGGATCAGTCTCGATGTGCTGCAGAAACTGGGAGCAGCACCGGAACGAGTCCGATCCGATAGCGCGGAACGTATCGGAGATGATCGAGGAATGACGCGGGTCTGCTACGTCCCGATGCCGCCGAGCGCCAGGTATTTGATCTCCAGGTAATCCTCGATCCCGTATTTGGAACCTTCACGCCCCAGGCCGGATGACTTCATGCCGCCGAACGGCGCCACCTCGGTCGAGATGATCCCCTCGTTGATGCCGATGATGCCGTATTCCAGCGCCTCGGCCACGCGGAAGATGCGTCCCACATCGCGCGCATAAAAGTAGGACGCCAGGCCGAACTCGGTGTCGTTGGCGAGCCTGATCGCCTCCTCCTCGGTCTTGAAGCGGAACAGCGGCGCGACCGGTCCGAACGTCTCCTCACGAAAGATCATCGCGTCGTTTGGCACGTTGGCGAGGATCGTCGGTTCGAAGAAGGTGCCGCCCAGCTTGTGGCGATGTCCGCCGGTCACCACTGAGGCGCCACGCTTCACCGCATCAGCGATATGTTCCTCGACCTTCTTCACCGCATCGGCATTGATCAGCGGTCCCTGGCTCACGCCGGGTTCCATGCCGTTGCCGACCTTCATCGCCTCCACCGCCGCTTTCAGCTTGGCGGAGAACGCGTCATACACACCGTCCTGCACCAGGATGCGGTTGGCGCAGACGCAGGTCTGCCCGGTGTTGCGGTACTTGCTCGCCATCGCGCCTGTCACTGCCGCATCGAGGTCCGCATCGTCGAACACGATGAATGGCGCGTTGCCGCCAAGCTCCATGCTGGTCTTCTTGATCGTCGGCGCGCACTGCGCGAGCAGCTTGGCGCCCACTTCCGTGGACCCGGTGAACGTCAGCTTGCGCACCAGCGGGTTCGAGGTGAGTTCCGCCCCGGTCTCGCCCGACGGCCCGGTGATCACGTTGCACACGCCTGCCGGCATGCCCGCGCGCTCGGCCAGCACGGCAAGCGCCAGAGCCGAGAACGGGGTCTGGCTCGCCGGTCGGATCACGCCCGTGCAGCCCGCCGCCCATCCCGGACCTGCCTTTCGGGTAATCATCGCGGCCGGAAAATTCCACGGCGTGATCGCAGCGAACACGCCGATCGGCTCCTTCAGCACCAGAATACGCCGACCCTTCGCGTTCTGCGGGATGGTGTCGCCGTAGATCCGCTTGCCCTCCTCAGCGAACCATTCGATGAAGCTGGCGGCATAGGCGATCTCACCCTTGCTCTCCGCAAGCGGCTTGCCCTGCTCGGCGGTCATGATCACCGCGAGGTCATCGGCATTCGCCAGCATGAGGTCGTTGATCTTGCGCAGGATTGCCGCGCGGTCCTTCGCCAGCATCGCGCGCCAGGCACCCTGCGCGCGATGCGCCGCCTCGATGGCGCGGCGCGTCTCGACGGCGCCCAGTGCCGGAACCTCACCGATCGCCTCGCCGGTCGCGGGGTTCTTCACGACGATCGTACGCTCGCTATCGGCCTGCACCCATTTTCCGTCGATGTAGTTGGCCTGACGGAAGAGCGTCGGGTCCTTCAACGGCAGCGGAGAGGTCGGGTTCAGCATGGCGGTCCTCCTTGCCCTGCCCCCGCCTGAGCGGGGGTGATGGATGGAAGATAGGACCGCTGAGGCGGAGTGTCAGGACCCCGCGGAAAGAGGCTCTGCGTTGCGCAGAGCCTCCTGGTCGGTCACCACCGCGCCGTCGGTGCGGTCTCGGGACGCAGGCGGTAGCCGCCGCCTTCGGTCACCAGAAGTGACGGGTGCGCCGGATCGGGCTCGATCTTCTGCCGCAGCCGGTAGATATGCGTCTCCAGCGTATGTGTTGTGACGGTCGCGTTGTACCCCCACACCTCATGCATCAGGATCTGCCGGTTCACTGCCGCATCGGAGCGATAAAGGAATTTGAGTACCGCCGTCTCCTTGTCGGTCAAGCGGATTCGCTTGTTGTTCGCCACGTCCTGCAGCAGCTTCTTCGCAGGACGGAAGGTGTATGGCCCAACCGGGAACACCGCCTGCTCGCTGCGGTCGAAGATCCGCATCTGTGCACGCAGGCGCGCCAACAGTTCGCTGGCACGGAACGGCTTGGCGACATAATCGCTGGCACCAGAGTCCAGCCCGCGCACCACATCCGTCTCCTCGTTGGCGCCGGTCAGCATGATGATCGGCATGCTGTGTCCCTGCCGCCGCAGCCTGGCGCAATAGTCGCGCCCGTCGCCATCGGGCAGGCCGATATCGAGAATCACGGCGTCGAAATGCGTGTCTTCATGGCCAAGGATTTTCTCGGCGGCATCGATGCTTGCCGCTGTGGTCACGGTAAATTCCAGCGTTTCGTCTAGGCATTCACTAAGCATATCCAGCAATGTTTCGTCGTCCTCGACGATCAGTATTGGTCTCCGGTTCGGCATGATGCTCACTCCCCCGCGAACAATGGTGCATGACTTTGTCGAAGGACGTTTCGACATGTGCAGGAGGGCCAGAGTTCGTGGCGAAATTCGGTCCGCGAGCGTACGCTTTGCCGTGAGCGCCCTGTAAGCGATCAAGACAACGCGATCAGGCGCGGATAGCCCCGGCAACTTCGTGTGCGCCGTGCCAGATCATAACCACCGCGATATAGAGCACGATTGCGAGACCGATCCAGGAGATCCATCGCAGGCGTTCGAGCATGCTCGCGATCAGATTGGCGGCAACGCCCATCAACACAACCGACAGCAGCAGCCCCACCGCAAGTACCCAGGTGCTGCCTTGCGCGGCACCGGCCACCGCCAGGACGTTGTCCAGACTCATCGAGACGTCGGCCAGGATGATCTGCGTCATCGCCTGGCCGAGTGTCTTGTGGCCGCTGGTCTCGGAGGTCTCGTGACCACGCTGGCGGCGCAGTTCGCGGAACATTCTCCAGCACACCCAGAGCAGCAGCAGGCCGCCGGCGAGCAGCAATCCGATGACCGCCAGCAGCTTCAGCGCAATGGCACCCAGCGCGATGCGGATCGCCGTCGCACCGAGGATGCCGAGCAGGATGGCCGGGCGTTTCTGCTGCGCGCGCAGGCCGGCAACCGCCATGCCGACCACGATGGCGTTGTCGCCCGCCAGCGTGACGTCGATCACGATAACCTGCGCCAGCGCGGCGAGGTCGGCGGTCAGTGCGATCTGGTCCAAGCGTTTCGCCCTTGTCAGCCACCGGTGCAACGGTCTAGCTGGCCTCCCACCAGCACGGGACGGGGCAGCGATGGTTCCGCGTTACACCAGACCCGAGATGGCGGCCATCTGGGCGCCTGCCAACCGTTATCGCATCTGGTTCGAGATCGAAGCGCTGGCGGTGGAAGGGATGGCCGAATGTGGCCTGATCCCGGTGAGCGCCGCCCGCACGATTCGCGAGAAGGGGGGCGCGAAGCTCGCCACCATCGGCCAGGCCGACATCGATCGCATCGATGCGATCGAGCGGGAAACGCGGCATGACGTGATCGCCTTCCTGACCTGGCTGGCTGAGGCAGTCGGCGAGGACAGCCGGTTCGTGCACCTGGGCATGACCAGCTCCGACGTGCTGGATACCTGCCTGTCGGTGCAATTGACCCAGGCGACGGACCTGCTGCTGCGGGATCTGGATGCGGTTCTGGCGGCCCTGAAGGCGCGGGCGCTGGAATACAAGCATACGGTGACGATCGGTCGCAGCCACGGCATCCATGCGGAGCCCACGACGTTCGGCGTGAAGCTGGCCGGGCACTACGCGGAATTCACCCGCGACCGCGTCCGGCTGCTCGCGGCGCGCGCCGAGGTGGCGGTGGCGGCCATCAGCGGTCCCGTCGGTACGTTCGCCTCGATCGATCCGCGGGTCGAGTCTTACGTGGCGGCGAAGCTGGGGCTGTCACCGGAGCCGGTGTCGACACAGGTCATCCCGCGCGACCGGCACGCGATGTTCTTTGCCACGCTCGCGGTGATCGCGGCGGGCATCGAGCGGCTGGCGACCGAGGTCAGGCACCTGCAGCGCAGCGAGGTGCGCGAGGCGGAGGAGTTCTTCCATCCCGGCCAAAAGGGCTCGTCCTCGATGCCGCACAAGCGCAATCCGGTGCTGAGCGAGAATCTGACCGGTCTCGCGCGCGTGGTGCGTGCAGCCGTCGTGCCGGCGCTTGAGAACGTGACGCTATGGCATGAGCGCGACATCAGTCACTCCAGCGTGGAGCGGGTGATTGCGCCGGATGCGACGATCGCGCTGGATTTCGCGCTGGTGCGCCTGGCGGGAATGATGCAGCGGTTGCTGGTGTATCCGGAGCGGATGGCGGCGAACCTGGAGAGCCTCGGCGGCGTGGTGTACTCGGGCGACGTCCTGCTGGCGCTGGCGCGAGCAGGCATCTCGCGCGAGGACGCCTATGCCATCGTCCAGCGCAACGCGATGGCGACATGGGAAAAGCTGGGCACGCCGGAGGGACGCAGCTTCCGTGACAATCTGCTGGATGATCCGGACGTGGCGCGGCGGGTGTCGGCGGCGGAACTCGATGCGGCGCTGGATGGGAGGGCTCACCTGGCGCATGTGGATCACATCTTCGCCCGTGTGTTCGGCTAGGCTTTCAGGTCTGTTGCCGGCTTGGCGGCAGACAACGCGGTAAAGGAGGAAGGGAAACGATGCCGGACCTCGTTGGCACCTGGCGTCTGGTCGCAGCGAAATCCCTCGATGCCGAGGGTCGGCCATTGCCGCTGCCGTACGGACCGCAGGCAATCGGTCGCATCGTGTTCACCGCGGACAAGCGGATGATGGCCGCGCTCTCGGACGGGCGCGCGGACCTGCCGACGGGCACCAAACGCGAGTACGGCGGCTACTGTGGTCACTACACGTTCGACGGCTCGACCTTGACCACGCATGTCGATGCCGCGCCCAACCCGGCGCTGATCGGCACGGCACAGGCCCGCGGTGTGCGGTTCGAGGGCGAGCGGATGGTGCTGAAGCCGCCGCCGCGCGAGATCGATGGCGTGCTGCATCATCGCGAGCTGATCTGGGAGCGGATCAGCCCGGTCTAGCGATCCAACTGCCGCATCAGCGCAAGACCTTCCATATCCGGGCCATAACCCCGGAGATCCGCACCGCGCATAATGGATGCAGGATACTTCGTCGCGAAGCTGGCGAACCTGCTCATGTTGTCCCTTCCCACAATCATCCCATCCGAGCGACGGACAGTCCGGAAATTGACGGACATTGCCGGTTGTGACGTATGGCCCGAACCAACTCCGTCATCGGCAGTAATGTGCACCGTCGTCGTCCTGATCCGCCCTGCCCACGCCTGGCCGCTGGTGCTTGCCGCCAATCGCGATGAAATGCTGAACCGCGCATGGGACCCGCCAGCCGGACACTGGCCCGATCGGCCGGGCATCATCGCGGGTCGCGACCGTTCGGGGGGCGGCACGTGGATGGGCGTGAACCGCGACGGCATGGTCGCCGCAGTGCTGAACCGGCCGGGCAGCCTCGGGCCGGCCGCAGGCAAGCGAAGCCGCGGCGAACTCCCGCTTCTGGCCCTGGAGCATCCATCCGCCGACAAGGCCGCCGCGGCGCTTGCCACCCTCGATGCTGGCGCCTGGCGCAGCTTCAACCTGGTGCTGGCCGATCGAGCAGGGCGCGATTTTCGTCCGTGGCCTCGGCCACGGCCATCCGGAGGCCCGGCGTCTGACCGCGGGCCTCCACATGATCACTGCGCACGATCCGGACGACCCGGAAAGCCCCCGGGTTGCCCGCCACCTGGCGCGGTTCCAGGCGGCCGACGCGCCCAGGCTGACTCTGGACCCGATCCAGGGCTGGCGATCTTGGCAGGATATTCTGGCCGACCGGAGCGGAGACGCCGGCGAGCAGATGAACGTGGTGCCACGTGCGGGCTTTGGCACGGTCTGTTCCTCATTGCTGGCGATTCCTGAGGCCGCCCGCCCGGTCTGGCTGTTCGCTGCCGGGCCGCCGGACGAGGCGCCGTTCAGCCTTGTCTGATGACCCCGGCATGGCGGCCGGGGCCATGCGCTGCTATATCCAACCCAGCCATCCCGGCCACGCTGGACGGGACGGCGTATTGCCCAAGAGGGGATCGCGATGGCCCGCCGCCGCCAGCTCTACGAAGGGAAGGCCAAAATCCTGTTCGAGGGCCCGGAGCCCGGCACCCTCGTTCAGTACTTCAAGGACGACGCCACCGCCTTCAACGCACAGAAAAAGGGCGTGATCACCGGCAAGGGCGTGCTCAACAACCGTATCAGCGAGTACCTGATGATGCGGTTGGCGGAGATCGGCATTCCCACCCATTTCGTGCGCCGCCTCAACATGCGCGAGCAACTCATCCGCGAGGTCGAGATCATTCCGCTTGAGGTGGTTGTTCGTAACGTCGCCGCCGGCAGCCTTTCCAAGCGGCTGGGGATACCGGAAGGCACACGGCTGCCGCGCTCGATCATCGAGTATTACTACAAGAACGATGCGCTCGAGGATCCGATCGTGTCGGAGGAGCACATCACCTGCTTCGGCTGGGCCAACGCTGCCGATATCGACGACATCGTGGCGCTGACGCTGCGTATCAACGACTTCCTCGCCGGCCTGTTCCTCGGCGTCGGCATCACGCTCGTGGATTTCAAGCTGGAGTTCGGCCGGTTGTGGGAGAACGAGGAGATGCGTATCGTTCTGGCCGACGAGATCAGCCCGGACAATTGCCGGCTGTGGGACTCGAAGACCAATGAGAAGATGGACAAGGATCGCTTCCGCCGCGACCTCGGCAAGGTCGAGGAGGCGTACCAAGAGGTAGCCAAGCGCCTTGGCATCCTGCCGGAGGCCGGCGTGCGCGACATGAAGGGCCCGGAGCTTATGCAGTGAAGGCCACTGTGACCGTGATGCTGAAGCCGGGCGTGCTCGACCCGCAGGGCAAGGCGATCGGTCACGCGCTGCACAGCTTGGGGTTCGGCAATGTCGGCGAAGTGCGGGCGGGTAAGGTAATCGAACTGGAACTGGCCGAGAGCGATCCTGAACGCGCCCGCCTTGCCGCCGAGGATATGGCACGGAAGCTGCTGGCGAACACGGTGATCGAGAGCTTCCAGGTGCTGGTAGATGCATAACGCACCCTCTCCCCCTCCCCTTGCGGGAGGGGGTTTGGGGGAGGGGGCCGAACCAAGGCCCCCTGGCCCGCTCCCCCCAACCCCCTCCCGCAAGGGGAGGGGGAGGGCCGGGCACCCATGAAGGCTGGCATCGTCGTCTTCCCCGGCATCAACCGCGAGCGCGACATGGCGATCGCTTTACGCCGCTCCGGGGCACACCCGCGTATGATCTGGCACAAGGAGACCGACCTCGCGGGCCTCGACCTCATCGTCATTCCCGGGGGCTTCTCGCACGGCGACTATCTGCGTTGCGGCGCGATGGCGGCGCACTCGCCGGTGATGACAGCCGTGCGCGAACACGTCGCACGCGGCGGCTATCTGCTGGGCGTGTGCAACGGTTTCCAGATCCTTACCGAGGCCGGTCTGCTGCCCGGAGCACTGCTGCGCAACGCCTCACTGCGCTTTCTGTCGATGGACTGCCACCTGCGCGTCGAACGCACCGACACCGTTTTCACCAGCCAGTATCAGCGCGGATATGTGTTTCGTGCGGTAATGGCACATGGTGACGGCAACTACTTCGCCGATGACGCAACGTTGGACCGACTGGAACGCGAGGGGCTGGTGGCGCTGCGCTATACGACGCCATCCGGCGAGATCACGCCGGAGGCCAACCGCAACGGCAGTGCGCGTTCCATCGCCGGCATCCTGTCGCCCAACCTGCGTGTGCTTGGCCTGATGCCGCACCCGGAAGACCTGGTGGATCCGTTGATGGGCGGCACCGACGGCAAGCCCCTGTTCGACGCCCTTGCCGCAGCGTGACGTCAATCAGGAACTGGCGCGTGAGTTCGGTCTGAGCGCCGACGAGTACGCCAAGGTCCTGGAGATCGTGGGACGCACGCCGACACTGACTGAACTCGGCGTGTTCAGCGTGATGTGGTCGGAGCACTGTAGCTACAAGTCCTCGCGCGTCTGGTTGCGGCAGCTTCCGACCAAGGCGCCGTGGGTCATCCACGGCCCGGGCGAGAACGCCGGTGTCGTGGACATCGGCGATGGACTTGCCGCTGTCTTCAAAATGGAGAGCCACAACCACCCGAGCTTTATCGAGCCTTACCAGGGCGCCGCTACCGGCGTCGGCGGTATCCTGCGGGATGTGTTCACCATGGGCGCCCGTCCGATCGCCAACCTCAACGCGCTGCGCTTCGGGTCCCCAAGCCATCCAATGACAAAGCGCATCGTCGATGGCGTGGTGCGTGGCATCGGTGGCTACGGCAATTGCGTCGGCGTCCCAACCGTGGGCGGCGAGATCAACTTCCATCCGGCCTATGACGGCAATCCGCTGGTCAACGCGATGACCGTCGGTATCGCGCCGAAGGATCGTATCTTTCTCAGCGCCGCGGCCGGCGTCGGCAACCCGGTCGTCTATGTCGGGTCGAAGACCGGCCGCGACGGCATTCATGGCGCCACGATGGCTTCCGCCGAGTTTGCCGCCGATGCCGAGGAGAAGCGGCCGACGGTGCAGGTCGGCGACCCGTTCACTGAGAAGCTGCTGATCGAAGCCTGCCTGGAGCTGATGGAGACTGACGCCATCGTGGCCATCCAGGACATGGGCGCCGCTGGCCTGACCAGTTCATCGGTCGAGATGGCGGGGAAGGGCGGCGTCGGTATCGAGCTCGACCTGGATCAGGTGCCGGCGCGTGAGACCGGCATGACCGCCTACGAATTCATGCTGTCGGAGAGCCAGGAGCGCATGCTGATGGTGCTCCGCCCCGACCGCGAGGCTGCGGCGCGAGCCATCTTCGAGAAGTGGGAACTGGACTTCGCGGTGATCGGCCGTCTGACCGACACCGGCCGCATCGTTGTGCGCCACCACGGCGCCGTCGAGGCCGATATTCCCCTGGCACCACTGAACGATGCGGCGCCGCTGTATCATCGCCCGACGGCGGAGACCGCGAAGCAGCCGCAGATCAATCCGGCAAAGGTCGAAGATCGTGTAGGCCTGACCGCGGCGCTGAGGAAGCTGGTCGCCTGTCCCGACCTCGCCTCGCGTGCCTGGGTGTGGGACCAGTACGACAGCACCGTAGGCGGCCAGACGGTGAAGCGACCAGGCGCGGCGGATGCCGCGGTGGTTAATCTGGAGGGGCACACCCGCGCACTCGCGCTGACCACCGACTGCACGCCGCGCTATTGCTTGGCCGATCCCGAGGCTGGCGGCACACAGGCGGTGGCCGAGGCATGGCGCAACCTGACCGCGGTCGGTGCACGTCCGCTGGCACTGACCGACAACATGAATTTCGGAAACCCCGAACGGCCGGAGATCATGGGCCAGTTCGCGGCCGCGATCCGTGGTATGGCGGCGGCCTGCGAGGCACTCGATTTCCCCGTCGTGTCGGGCAATGTGAGCCTGTACAATGAAACCCGTGATCCGTCAGGTTCCGTGCGCGCCATTCTGCCGACGCCGGCGATCGGCGGGCTCGGTGTGCTCGACGATGCGGCAAAGGCCGTAGGACTTGCACTGGCGCCCTGGCTCGACGTTGTGTTGGTCGGTACCACCAGGGGCTGGCTCGGCCAGTCGCTCTGGCTGCGCGAGATCGCTGGCCGGGAAGAGGGCGCGCCCCCGCCGGTTGATCTGCCAGCCGAGCGAGCGACAGGCGATTTCGTGCGCGGCCAAATTCTCGCCGGCAATGTCCGTGCCTGCCACGACGTATCGGACGGTGGGCTGCTGGTCGCGGTGGCGGAGATGGCGATGGCCGGCCAAACGGGTGTTCGGATCTTCACCAGCCCGCGGGAGATTCCCGGCCATGCCTACTGGTTCGGCGAGGACCAGGGTCGCTATCTGCTGGCCGTGCCGGACGCCGGCCTTCTGATCCGTGCCGCCGAGGCAGCCGGGCTGCCGGCGGTGCGGATCGGCACATCAGGCGGACAGGATTTGACACTGCCCGATGGGGGCACAATATCCGTGCGTGCGTTGCGCGCGGAGCACGAACGCTTCTTCCCGTCCTGGATGGACGGCACCGGCTGATCGGGGAGGGAATGGCATGGCGATGGCGGCGAGCGAGATCGAGGCGCTGATCAAGGCGGCGCTCCCCGATGCGCGTGTCACCGTCGAAGACCTCGCCGGCGACGGCGACCACTACGCCGCCACTGTGGTATCGGAGCAGTTCCGTGGCATACCGCGCGTGAAGCAGCACCAGATCGTCTATGCCGCGTTGCGTGGCAGAATGGGGGGCGAACTGCACGCCCTCGCGTTGCAGACCTCAGCCCCAGATCAATAGTTCTCTCCAGGAGTCCTCGGTTATGGCAAACGACGTGTTCGAACGCATCCAGAGTGAAGTCAGCGAAGCGCCGGTGATGCTCTATATGAAGGGCACGGCGATGTTCCCGCAATGCGGCTTCTCGGCGCGGGTGGTGCAGATCCTCACGCACATGGGGGTGCCGTTCAAGACCGCCAACGTGCTGGAGGATATGGAGCTGCGCGAGGGGATCAAGCAGTTCTCCCAATGGCCGACCGTCCCGCAGCTCTACGTGAAGGGCGAATTCGTCGGCGGCTGCGACATCATCACTGAGATGTTCCAGTCGGGCGAGCTGGAGACGCTACTTGCCGAGAAGGGCATCGAGCACAAGACCGAGGCGTAATCCTCGCCGCCCTCCGTTAAGGCTTTGTTTGTGAGCCGATGCGCACGCTGATGGCGTGCGTGTCGGCGTTGTCATCCCTGCCTACAATGCGGCGCCCTGGATCGGCGCCGCGATTGCGTCAGTGCTCGCGCAGACGTACGAGGACTGGACGCTGGTCGTGGTCGATGATGGATCGACTGACGGGACCAGCGACGTCGTAACCGGCTTTGTTGACTCGCGCATACGCCTGATCCGGCAGGACAATGCCGGTGTCTCCGCGGCGCGGAATTGCGGAGCGGACGCATTACGCCGCACGGCCCCCTCTCCCCACGCCCCTTCCGCAAGGGGAGGGGGAGAACACACGCCGCGACTCCCCCTCCCCTTGCGGAAGGGGCGTGGGGAGAGGGCGCGCGCGGTCCTGTACTTGGACGCCGATGACCTCCTCGCCCCCGATGCGCTGTCGCGACTCGTTGCGGCCCTCGACACCTCACCAGACGCCGTCGCCGCCATCGGCCCCTATGCATTCGTCGATACAGGCACCGTCCGTCGTCCGCCCTCCGGCGACATCCTACGCCACCTGCTGGTGGGCAATCTGTTCGCCAACGGCGGCCACCTCCTTGTGCGCAGTGACGCATTACGTGCGGTCGGCGGCTTCCTCCCGGGCATCGCCTATGGTGAGGATTGGGAATTCTGGATCCGCATCGCTCTGTGCGGTCCATTCGTCGCGGCGCCGGGTCGTCTGCCGGTGCTATTCGTCCGCCCGCAGGCCGGAGGGGCGTATCACCGCCTGGCTGCCGATCCGGCCGCCTTCACACCCTGTATGGACGCGATCTTCAGCAACCCGGTTCTACTCACCCGCTTTGGTCCGCGGCGCCTCGCCGCACTCCGACGACGTACCGAGGCCGAGAACGACTGGATCATCGGCCGCGAGCTCATCCGTCACGGCCGCGGGCACGATGGCCTCGTCCGGCTGCGCTGTTCTGTCAGCGCGGCATTCAGCGTCAAGCGCGCCGTACTGCTCGCCATCGCCCACGCGCTGCCCATGCTGCCGCCTGCATGGCGCGGCCCGTTCCGTCTCTACGCGCGCGCAGTCGAGACGCGCGCGAACTTCGCCTGCAGGGTGCCGACCAGGCCCTGCGGCAGGAAGATGATGAACATCACGAGCAGGCTGCCGTAGATGATGTTGTCCCATCCCACGGCACCGGTGCCGAACCCGACGCGCAAAACCTCCGCGAGCAGAATGGTGATGAATGCGCCGATCGTCGGACCGAGCAGCACATAGATCCCGCCGACCACAGACGCGAACACCATCTGCAGCGACACCGAGATGCCGCTCACCGTATCGGGTGAGATGAACATCTGGTACTGGCAGTACAATGCTCCGGCAAGCGCGGTCATTGCCGCGCTGAGCAGGGTGATCTTCAGCTTCTCCCACGTCACATGCACACCTGCCGCCGCCGCGGCGTCCTCATCCTCGGCGATCGCCTCCAGCGCGTAGCGCAGCATGCTGCGATCGACGCGGTAGCGGACCAACAGCCCCACGCCCCACACCCCGAGAGCGATCAGGTACCAGGTCGTCTTGTCGGTGAACTGCAGCGCGAAAACCGAACTGCCGCCGTTGTAGCGTTGCGGCGTGTAGCCAAGTGATCCTCCGGTGAGATCGCGCGCCGCCGTGATCACCTGAAGCACGATCGCGCTGAGTGCCAGCGTCACCAGTGCGAAATAATGACCGACGATGCGGAAACGGAAACAGGGCCACGCGATCAGCAGAGCGACGAATGCAACGACGAGCATGGCGATCGGAATGCCGATCCAGGGAGTGAGATGGAAGTCGTTCCACAGCAGTGCGGTGACATAGGCGCCAATCCCCATGAATCCGCCATGGCCGAGCGACACCAGGCCGAACCGCCCCATCACCGACCACGATGTATACATGAAGGACCAGATCAGCACGATCACCAGTAGATGCAGCGGATAGGGTTCATGGTACACGAAGGGCAGCGCGACCAATGCTGCACCGATCACCCATGGCAGTGCGCGGCTCACGACCGGCGTGCCATGAGCCCCTGGGGCCTTGCGAACATCATGGCGATGAAAAAGCCGAAGGCGAAAACATAACCCCACTCAAGGTCCAGATAGAGGCCGCTGACCGAGATGATTTCGGCGAAGATGAATGACGCGACGAAGCCACCAACCATATTCCCCAGGCCGCCGAGCACGCAGATCATGAAAGTGGTAGGCCCGAAGGTGAGGCCGATGAACGGATGCACGTCGTATTGGAGCACCAGCAGAGTGGCGGCGAGGCCTGCCAGCGCGCCGCCGATCGCCGAGGTGATGATATAGATGCGGCGCGCATCGACGCCCATCAACGGCATGATCTGCCGGTCCTGCGAGATGGCGCGGATCGCCGTGCCGGTGTAGGTCCGCGCCAAAAACAGATACAGCACCACCATGCCGGCAAGGGCGGCGCCAAACGCGAGCAGGCGTGCGTAGCTGATATACATGTCGGCGACGGCCAGCACCGGCAGGCGGATGCCCAGATTGCGGAAGTCGATGCCGAACATCACTGTGGCAGCGCTTTGCAGGAAGAACAGCACGCCGCCGGTGGCGAGCAACTGATTGATTGGTGCCGCCCCGAGCAGTGGGGCGATGACCAGCAGGTGCAGGACAACGCCCAATACTCCGACGCCGGCAATGCACAGAACCGCCGCGAGCAGGAACGGCACGTGGTAGATTTTGAACAGGAAGAACATGCCGTACATGCCGAGCATGATCAGCTCGGCATAGCAGATCCACACGACGTCGATCACGCCGAATATCAGGTTCAGCCCGAGTGCCAGAAGCGCCAACACACCGCCTAGCAGGACGCCGTTGATCAGTGCCTCGATCAGGTAGATGTCGAAGATGTCGGGCACTGTGAGGCGATCTACTGCGTCGTCGTACGGTTTGCCGAAGTCCTTCCGGCTGCATAGCCCTGATTGTATGAGGCCTGCTCGTTCTTCTTCACCGAGTCAAATATCAGACCTCCCGCCAGGCCCGCCGCCGCACCGGCCACTGCACCGAGGGCTGCATTGCCGCCGATGGCACCCAGCACTGCGCCGCCGGCGGCGCCGATACCTGTTCCCGTCACTGCGCGCTGCTGCGTGTCGGTAAGACCGGAACAGCCCGCCAGGGCAAGGCAGGCCACCAGCAGCATGACAATCGTCGATTTCATGTTTTCTGCTCCTCTGCGATCACTTGCCGCGCTGGCATGGGAACTTGCTGACGAGATAACCGGTCAGCCCGTTGGCAGGAGTCTGCGACAGGACATTCGGGGTTGCCTTGGCCCATTGCACAAAGTCGGCGATTGCCTGGTTGCGGGTCATGGTTGGCGTGTCAGGCACGCAGAACAACTTCCTCATCCGCTCAGCGGCGTTTTGTTCCGCCAGCACGTGATAAACCCCGAGGGTGAAGCCATGACAGAAATTCAGCGCCGCGGTGCCCATCGGATCCGTCGGCGCAATGGAACAGAGCTCGACGAGATCGCTCGTCGTGCGCAGTTGGAACGTGTCCTCATTGACGGCAGCGTTGCCGGTGGCGGGTAACATAGCCGCGCACAAGGCAAGTCCGGCCAGCCGATGCCTCCACAGCATGCTCGATTCTCCTTTGCTGGAAACCGCTTCTTGTAGCCTGACTTCAGACACCAAGATAGGCCTCGCGGATCTGCTCGCTCTGCAGCAGCGCATCGGCGGTGCCGGAGGCGCGCAGTGTGCCTGCCTCCAGTAGATACGCCCGATCGACCACGCGCAGCACCTGACGGACATTCTGCTCGACGATCAGCACTGTGAGGCCGCTGGCGCGGATGCGTTCGACCAGACCGAACACCTGCTGCACGATGACCGGCGCCAGACCCGCTGATGGTTCGTCGAGCAGCAGCAGCCTGGGTTCTGACATCAGTGCGCGGCCGATCGCGCACATCTGCTGCTCGCCACCTGACATGGTGCCGGCGAACTGGTGCCGACGTTCATGCAGGCGTGGAAAGAGCTGGTAGACGAAGTCGAGGCGTTCGCGGAACTTCGTGCGTGCCGCGCGGATGTAGCCGCCCATGCGGAGGTTGTCCTCCACCGTCATGCGCGGGAACAGGCGACGGTTCTCCGGCACATGCGCTATGCCCAGCTCAACGATGCGGTGAGACGGCGTTGCGACGAGGTCGGTGCCTTCCATCCGCATGGTACCGCGCATCGGGCGGATCAGGCCGGAGATCACGCGCATCAGAGTGGTCTTGCCGGCGCCGTTGGGGCCGATCACCGCGACAGCTTCGCCGGCGTTGACCTCAAGCGAGACATCGAACAGTGCCTGGAAACTACCGTAGCCGGCGTCGATTGCGCGGAGTTGCAGCATCTAGGCGCGTTCCGCCGCATAGGCCTGCGTGGCAGCGGCATCGGTGCCGAGATACACCTCGATCACCCGCGGGTCCGCCGCGACTTCGTGCGGCAGGCCCTCGGCGATCTTCTCGCCATGGTCAAGGACCATCACGCGATCGACGACGCGCATCAGCACACCCATGATGTGCTCCACCCAGATGATGGTAATGCCGAGTTCGTTGCGGATGTTGCGGAGCATGACGGCCGCCTGCTCCATCTCCGTCTCATCCAGTCCGCCGAGGCTCTCATCAGCCAACAGAAGCTTCGGGGCGCTCGCCAGGGCTTTAGCCAACTCCAGCTTCTTGAGTCCGGCGGCACCGAGCCCGCTTACCGACGCAGCGCGATCGGACGGCAGGCCCACAACGGCCAGTGCGCGCTCGGCCGCTGCGAATGCACCGGACTTAGTGGTGCCCTCGCTGCCATAGAACCCCGCCAGCACGACATTCTCGAAGATTGACAGCCGTCGGAACGGCCGTGGAATTTGGAACGTGCGTCCAATGCCGCGGTGGATGATGCGGTGAGGCGGAGCTCCGGCGATTTCGCGGCCGTCGAACCGGATCGAGCCGGCGGTCGGCGCGAACGTGCCGGAGAGCATATTGAAGATCGTGCTTTTGCCGGAGCCGTTCGGGCCGATCAGGCCAAGTATCTCGCCCTGATCGACCTTGAACGACACGTTGCTGACGGCGGTGAAGCCGCCAAAGCGCTTGATCAGGCCGGCGACTTCCAGCATCACGACTACGCCGTCACTGTGCGGCGTAGGGCGAACTCGATGGTAGCTTCAGCACTGGTTCGCGCTGCTGCTGCGACTTCGGCCACACCACATAGGCCTTGTCGTCGATGTACTGGATCACCACGGGGAAAGCACGCGTGTTCTGCCCGGCCATCGACTGATCCACGCCCTCGAACTTGACACCGAAGCCGAGCATTGTGCCGCCGTCCGGTATATCGGTGTCCCGCGCAGCCTTGGCGAGCGCGTCGGCGCTGACGCCACCGTATTTCGTGATGGCGCGCGGCAACACATCGGACAGAAACAGGTAGGTGTTGGAGGCTGCCATGCCGACATGCGGCGACTTGATGACGGTGTCGGGCAACGCCTTCATATACGCATCGCCCACCATCTGGATCATTGGCGGCAGTTCCGGCTTGAGCGCCTTCGGATTGGTATCCCAGATCGAGATCGGATCGACGTCGAAGAAGTCGTTGGCATCGGTGCCGACCGCCTGCTTGATGCGTGTGTAGTCTGTGTAGCCGGCACCATGGCCGACCAATGCACTGAAGCGCAGCCCAAGCTCGCGCGCCTGACGCAGGAACAGACTGATATCCGGGTTATAGCCAGTGTGGAGGATCACGTCCGGCCGCGCCCGCTTCAGTTTGGTGACCAGCGATGACAGGTCGGGCGCGTTGGCCGAATATCCCTCATCGAGCACAACGTTCAGGCCGCCCTCTTTCGCACCCTCCTCGTTGCCTTTGGAGACATCGACGCCGTAAGGGCCGTCTTCATGGATGATGGCAACACGCGTATCCTTCGGATCCTTGCCAAGCTGAGCCTTCGAGTACGCAGCCACCATCTCTGTTGAGGCGAGGCCCCATTGCTTGCCGTAGGGCTGCGGCCGGAACACGTAATTCAGGTGGCGATCGAGCAGCACAGGCGAGGCGATGCAGGTGGTGATCCACATGAACTTCTTGAATTCCTCGATGCGCGCCGCGGCCGGTACGCACTCGGCTGAGGAGTAGAAGCCCAGCAGCATGTCCACCTTTTCCTGCTCGATCAGGCGGACTGCCTCGTTGATCGCGACATCGGGCTTGCTCTGCGCATCGGCGTAGACTGCCTCGATTTTGTAGCCGTCGATCGGGCCCTTCTGGATGAACCAGTCGATCATGGTCTTGGCGCCGAGATAGTGGAGCGCCGCTCCGCCACCGGCGAACGGGCCGGTCAGGTCATAGATCACACCGATCTTCAGCGTCTTGTCGGCATCATTTGCCTGCGCGGTTGCTGCCGCGGCCAACAGCAGCACGCCAGCCGCCAATCCGCGCGCCAGGCGCGACAGTACGTCTCGGAGCATTTGCGTCCCCCGTTTTGATCTTTGCGTTTGAAGCACTACCCGGCTCACATCTTATGGAGGCGGAACGGTGGGCGTCAATCCATTGCGCGAACGGCCTCGCGTGCCGTCGGGATTGGGCTAATATTTGCCCGCACTTCTGTGGCGGGCCTGCCGGCCAGCCGTCGGGACGAGCCGCCGCAGGTGGCCTCGGCACAGGCTTCGGCCTGTGAAGACCCGGAACAGCAAAAGACGGCCGCGGTCGTCGCCGTGGTCGCACGGGGAGTGTACGCCATGAACAAATCGCGCCACGTGACCCGTCGCAGTGCCTTGCAGTTGGGGGTGATGGCAGCGCATTGCCGCTCGTGCATATCCGCAGCGCCGCTGCGGCCGGCAAGCTGACCATCGGCTTTTGGGATCACTGGGTACCGGCCACGAATGACGTAATGCGGAAGCAGGTCGCCGCCTGGGCCGAGAAGACCAAGGCGGACGTGACCATCGACTTCATCACCTCGAGCGGCAACAAGATTGAAATCACTCAGGCAGCCGAGGCGCAGGCGCGCACCGGCCATGACTTCCTGCCGTTCTACAACTGGAAGGTGAACACCTACGCAGAACAGCTGGAACCGATGGACGATGTGTGAAGGCGATGACCGCGCAGTACGGTCAGTACAGCCCGATCCACGAATATTTGTCGAAAATCAAGGGACACTGGCGAGCGCTGCCTTCCGGCACGGGCACGCTGAACCTGAACTGCTGCGGGCGCATCAGCCTGTTGAAGCAGCACGCCGGCATCGATGTGCTGGCAATGTATCCGGCGCACAAGTCGGACCCGAACGTCGCGGCCGATTGGACATACGACACGTTCCTCAGGGCCGCCGAAGCGTGCCAGAAGGCGGGATTTGCCTTCGGCCTTGGGCTGGGTCAGACCGGTGACTCGGTCAACAATACCCATCTATTCGGCATTCGGCGCGGAACTGGTCAGTGCAAAGGGCGAGATCACCGTCAACTCCGACGCGGTGCATGAGGTGCTCGACTATGCGCGCAAGCTGGGCAAATACCTGCCGCCCGATGCCGTGAGTTATGACGATGCGTCAAACAACCGCGCGCTGATTTCGGGACAGAGCGCGCTGATCATGAACCCGCCTTCGGCCTGGTCGGTGGCGAAGCGCGATGCGCCGAAGGTGGCCGAGGACTGCTGGACGTTCCCATGCCCGGCCGGTCCGAAGGGTCGGTTCAATCCGTACAACTACTGCTTCTTCGGCGTCTGGGAGTTCGGCCAGAACAAGACGGCTGCCAAAGAGCTTGCGCAGTTCCTGCAGGAGCGAGCGCAGGTGGAGCAACGTGATATCGCCGCAAATGGCTACGATCTGCCGCCGTTAATCAGCATGTCGGACTTCAAGATCTGGTCCGAGGTCGAACCGCCAAAGGGCACGGTATATAATTATCCGATGCGGCCGTGGCATGACGCGCATGAGAACATCACTGCATATCCGGCGCCTCCGGACATCGCAGCGCAGATGTATTCGCGCGCGATTCACCCGACGATGATGGCCAAGGTGTATTCTGGCCAGTCCAACAAGGAAGTCATCGCTTGGGCGAGCAACGAACTGGACGGCTTCATGCGCTGAGGTCCATCTGACGCCGTCGGTTCGGCGCTGTCCGGACCGGCGGCAGTTCCCTGAGGGGCGGTCAACAGTTGGTGATCCTGGCGCCCGCTCAGGGCGTGGCTCGATGACATCAGTCGTACGAAATGGCGCCAAAAAGATCGAACATCACAACTTTTACTGCTCAGTTGCGCCGTTGCTGGATTCTTGCGCGGCCGTTGAGACAGCCGGACTGCCGCTCTGCTAAGCGGGAAGTTGAATGGACCGCGGGCATTCGTTCAAAATACAACTAACGAAATGCAACGAGCCTGAAGCGGAATGAACACCTTCTTCGCGCCGCCAGGTCACATTTTGCCGGGTGTTCGCTGGCCAGGAGTTAGTCATGGACCTGAATGACCATAGCAACGTCGGCGTCCCGGCTGTCGATCACACCGAATTGGAGATCGCGGGCGCCGTCCTCGAAGGAGGCAACGGCCAGTTGAACGGGCATTCCTTCGGCATGCACGAGCTGCTGCATGCCTTGCAGGCCATGCGGATCGGCGATTTCTCGGTGCGCTTGCCGAGCGACCGGACGGGGCTGGAGGGCAAGATTGCCGACACATTCAACGAAATCGTCGCGGCCAACGAGCGCATGGCTTCTGAGCTCGCGCATGTCGGCCAGGTGGTGGGTCGCGAGGGCAAGACGCGCACACGGGTGAAGTTTGGGCTGCAAGGTGGCGCCTGGGCGGCGATGGAGACCTCGGTCAACGATCTGGTCGACGACCTTCTGTGGCCGACCACCGCGGTGACGCACGCCATCACCGCGGTGGCGCAGGGCGATCTGCTGCAGACGGTTCGGCTCGATGTGGATGGCCGCCCGCTGCAAGGCGAATTCCTTCGGCTGGCGACCATCGTCAACACGATGATCAAGCAGTTGTCGGTGTTCACCTCGGAGGTGACCCGCGTAGCCCGCGAAGTCGGAACCGACGGCAAGCTGGGCGGCCAGGCGCAGGTGCGCGAGGTGACGGGGGTTTGGAAGGACCTGACAGAGTCGGTGAATTCCATGGCCTCGAACCTGACCGCGCAGGTACGCAACATCGCTGACGTGACCATCGCCGTGGCCAACGGCGACCTGTCGAAAAAGATCACCGTCGACGTTCGTGGTGAGATCCTGCAACTCAAGGAAGCCATCAACACGATGGTTGACCAATTGCGGTCGTTCGCCTCGGAAGTGACTCGCGTGGCGCGCGAGGTGGGCACCGAGGGCAAGTTGGGCGGGCAGGCGGTGGTGCCTGGGGTCGCCGGGACATGGAAAGACCTGACGGACAGCGTGAATGCGATGTGCGGCAACCTGACGGATCAGGTGCGCAACATCGCGCAGGTGACCACGGCGGTGGCGCGCGGCGACCTGTCGCGCAAGATCACCGTGGACGTGCGTGGCGAAATCCTAGAGCTGAAAGACACCATCAACACGATGGTCGATCAGCTCAACGCATTTGCCAGCGAAGTGACGCGCGTGGCGCGCGAGGTCGGCACGGACGGCAAGCTCGGCGGCCAGGCGATGGTGCCGGGTGTCGGCGGGACGTGGAAGGATCTGACCGACAACGTCAACTCGATGGCGTCGAATCTGACGGCGCAGGTGCGCAACATTGCAGAGGTGGCGACGGCGATTGCCGGCGGCGATCTGTCGAAGAAGATCACGGTGAACGTGTCGGGCGAGATTTTGCAGTTGAAGGAGACCATCAACACGATGGTCGATCAGCTCAACGCGTTCGCCGGCGAGGTCACCCGCGTGGCGCGCGAGGTTGGCACCGACGGTCGACTGGGCGGGCAGGCGAACGTACTCGGCGTTGCGGGAACTTGGAAGGACCTGACAGAGTCGGTCAATTCCATGGCATCGAACCTGACAGCTCAGGTGCGTAACATCGCTGAGGTGTCCACCGCGATCGCCAACGGCGATCTGTCGAAGAAGATCACGGTGAATGTGTCGGGTGAAATCCTTCAGTTGAAAGAGACCATCAACACGATGGTCGATCAGCTTAATCGCTTCGCCGGCGAGGTCACGCGTGTGGCACGCGAGGTGGGCACCGAGGGTCGGCTTGGCGGTCAGGCGCAGGTCTCGGGCGTGGGCGGTACGTGGAAGGACCTGACCGACAGCGTGAACTCGATGGCGTCGAACCTGACGGGCCAGGTCCGCAATATCGCCGAGGTGGCGACTGCGGTGGCACAGGGCGATCTCTCCAAGAAGATCACGGTGAACGTATCGGGCGAGATCCTGCAGTTGAAGGAGACCATCAATACGATGGTCGATCAGCTCAACGGGTTCGCCGGCGAAGTGACGCGCGTAGCACGCGAAGTCGGCACCGAAGGGCGGCTCGGCGGACAGGCGAATGTGCCCGGTGTGGCCGGCACGTGGAAGGACCTGACCGACAACGTGAACTCGATGGCGTCAAATCTGACAGGTCAGGTGCGCAACATCGCCGAGGTGGCAACCGCGATCGCCAATGGCGACCTGTCGCGCAAGATCACGGTCGATGTGCGCGGTGAGATCCTTCAGTTGAAGGAAACGCTGAACACAATGGTGGATCAGCTCAACCGCTTCGCTGGCGAGGTGACGCGCGTCGCGCGCGAGGTCGGCACGGAAGGACGGCTTGGCGGTCAGGCGCAGGTGCCGGGCGTGGCCGGCACATGGAAGGACCTGACCGACAACGTGAACTCGATGGCGTCCAACCTGACGGGTCAGGTGCGCAACATCGCCGAGGTCACAACAGCGGTGGCGCGTGGCGATCTGGGGCGCAAGATCACCGTGGACGTGAAGGGTGAAATTCTCGAGCTAAAGAACACCATCAACACGATGGTCGACCAGCTAAACGCATTTGCGTCGGAAGTGACACGCGTGGCGCGCGAGGTGGGTACTGAAGGCAAACTCGGTGGACAGGCAGCGGTGCCGGGCGTGGCGGGCACATGGAAAGACCTGACCGACAACGTCAACTTCATGGCGTCGAACCTCACGGGCCAGGTACGCAACATTGCCGAGGTGGCAACGGCTATCGCTAGCGGTGACCTGTCGAAGAAAATCACCGTTGATGTGCGCGGTGAAATTCTGCTGCTGAAGGAGACGCTGAACACGATGGTGGATCAGCTCCGTTCCTTCGCGGGCGAGGTGACGCGTGTGGCGCGCGAGGTCGGCACGGAAGGGCGATTGGGCGGTCAGGCTGTGGTGCCTGGTGTCGGCGGCACGTGGAAGGATCTGACCGACAACGTCAACCTGCTGGCGGCGAACCTCAGCACCCAAGTGCGCAACATTGCCGAGGTCACCACCGCAGTGGCGCGCGGCGATCTGTCTCGCAAGATCACCGTCGACGTGTCGGGCGAGATTTTGCAGCTGAAGAACACCATCAACACGATGGTCGATCAGCTCAATGGTTTCGCCTCGGAGGTGACGCGCGTTGCGCGCGAGGTCGGCACCGACGGCAAGTTGGGTGGTCAGGCGCAGGTGCCAGGTGTGGCCGGCACGTGGAAGGATCTCACCGACACGGTCAACGTGATGGCGGCGAATTTGACTGAGCAGGTGCGCGGCATCGTCAAGGTGGTGACTGCGGTCGCCAACGGTGATCTGAAGCAGAACCTGACGATGGCGTCGAAGGGTGAGGTCGCGGCGCTCGCCGAGACCATCAACAACATGACCAACACGCTGGCGACGTTCGCCGACCAGGTGACAACTGTCGCACGCGAGGTGGGGGTGGAAGGGCGGCTTGGCGGTCAGGCCAACGTGCCAGGTGCTGCCGGCACGTGGAAGGACCTGACCGGCAACGTGAATCTGCTGGCGGCGAACCTGACGACGCAGGTGCGCGCGATCGCCGAAGTGGCCACTGCGGTCACCAAGGGCGACCTGACGCGGTCCATCCAGGTGGAGGCGCGCGGCGAAGTCGCGGAGCTGAAAGACAACATCAACACGATGATCGACAACCTGCGGCTCACCACGGACCGCAACACGGAACAGGACTGGCTGAAGACCAACCTCGCCCGGTTCACCAACATGCTGCAGGGCCAGCGCGACCTTGCGACTGTCGGCCGCATGCTGCTTTCTGATCTTGCGCCACTTGTTGAGGCGCAGAATGGCGTCATCTACCGTGTGGATCAGGAGACCAATCCTCATCTGCGATTGCTCGCTGCCTACGCGGACGATGGAATTGCAGGGCATCCCCAGGATTTGCGTATGGGGCAGGGGTTGATCGGCCAGTGCGCACTCGACGGCAGGCGCTTGCTGGTTACCAGTCTGCCGGCCGATGTGGTGCCGATCCGCTCTGGCCTGTTCAGGGCCACGCCAAACAATGTCGTCGTGCTGCCGGTGCTGTACGAAGGCCAGGTGAAGGCAGTGATTGAACTGGGCTCGGTTGGTTCATTCACTGATCTGCAGATTTCCTTCCTCGAGCAGCTGACCGCCGGCATCGGCATTGTGCTGAACTCGATCGAGGCGACGATGCAGACAGAGGGTTTGCTGGAACAGTCGCAGCAGCTCGCCACCGAATTGCAGACGCGCCAACGCGAGTTGCAGCAGACGAACGAACAGCTTGAGCAGAAGGCGCAGCAGCTTGCCGAACAGAACGTGGAGGTGGAGCGCAAGAACCAGGAGATCGAACAGGCGCGCCGCGCATTGGAAGAGCAGGCGACGGAACTCGCTCTGACCTCGAAGTACAAGTCAGAATTCCTTGCCAACATGTCGCACGAGCTGCGTACCCCGCTGAACTCGATCCTGATCCTCGGTCAGCAGCTTGGCGACAATCCCGACGGCAACCTGTCGCCACGACAGGTTGAGTTCGCGCGTACTATCCACGGCGCTGGTACCGATCTGCTGAACCTGATCAGCGACATTCTCGATCTGTCGAAGATCGAATCCGGCACGATGTCGGTCGATGCCGAGGAGATCCTGGTGTCCAACCTGCAGGAGACGGTGACGCGGCCGTTCCGTCACGAAGCAGAAAGCCGCGGTCTGTCATTCAACGTGCAGGTTGATCCGACGCTGCGCAGTATCACCACCGACAACAAGCGCTTGCAGCAGGTGCTGAAGAACCTGCTGTCCAATGCATTCAAGTTCACCGAGCACGGCGGCGTGCAGCTTAGCATCAACGCAGTCGCCGGTGGTTGGACCGCAGGCCATCCGAACCTCGACCACGCGCCAACCGTGGTGGCGTTCGAGGTGAGCGATACCGGCATCGGTATCCAGCCGGAGAAGCAGCGCATCATCTTCGAGGCATTCCAGCAAGCTGATGCATCCACCAGCCGAAAATATGGCGGTACCGGCCTCGGCCTTGCCATCAGCCGTGAGCTATCGAACTTGCTCGGTGGTGAGATACAGTTGCGCAGCAAGCCCAACGTCGGCAGCACCTTCACGCTCTATCTGCCGATCGCCTATAGCGGTCCCGCAATTGCCAACCGTGCCCTCAGCATCGAAGCCGCGGCACGGGCAGATGTTGCGTTGCCGACCCCGGTGCGGCTCACCGAGCGTCCGCTGGAGCCGGTGGCTGACGATCGCCACGGCATTGAACAGGGCGACACCGTGTTGCTGATCGTGGAGGACGATCCGCACTATGCGCGCGTGCTCGTCGATCTCGCGCATGACCACGGATTGAAAGTACTCGTCGCTATGCGCGGCGAGGACGCGCTGACATTGGCACGCGAGTATCAACCCAGTGCGGTCTCGCTGGACGTTTTCCTGCCCGACATGCTGGGTTGGACGGTCCTGAGCCAGCTCAAGCAAAATCCTGCGACGCGGCATATCCCCGTGCAGATCGTCACGCTGGATGAAGATCGCCAGCACGGACTGGCGCGCGGTGCCTTCTCCTTCATGACCAAGCCGACCACGACAGAGGGATTGCTGGAAGCACTCGGCAAGATCACCGACTACGTCAAACCACGCCGCAAGAAGCTGCTGGTGGTGGAGGACAATGCGGCCGAACGTCTTTCGATCACGGAGCTGCTCGGCCACGACGACATCGACATCGTCACCGTGGAAACCGGTGGCGAGGCAATCGCGACATTGCGTGAGCTGCCGGCCGATTGCGTCGTGCTCGATCTGCGTCTGCCCGACATGTCGGGCTTCGAGGTTCTGGAGCGCATCCGCGACGACGACGACCTCGCTAACGTGCCGGTCGTCGTGTTCACCGGCCGCGAGCTATCACCCGAGGAGGATGCGCAGCTTCACACCATGGCCCGCAGCGTCGTGGTCAAGGGAGTCGAATCGCCTGAGCGTCTGCTGGATGAGACTGCGCTGTTCCTGCATCGCGTGGTGTCTGACCTGCCGGCAGAGAAGCAGCGTATGCTGGAGAAGCTGCACAGCTCCGACGAGAGCCTGGTCGGACGGAAGGCGCTGCTTGTGGATGACGATGCTCGCAACATCTTCGCGCTCAGTTCGGTGCTGGAACGGCGTGGTATGGAGGTAATCACCGCGACCACCGGCAGTGAGGCAATCGATATGCTGGAAGCCACGCCAGGCGTTGCGATCGTGTTGATGGATATCATGATGCCAGAGATGGACGGCTACCAGACGATGGAGGTGATTCGCGCAAACTCCGACTTCCGCCGCCTGCCGATCATCGCGCTGACCGCCAAGGCGATGAAGGGCGACCGGGAGAAATGCCTAGAGGCCGGCGCTTCGGACTATCTCGCCAAGCCGGTCAACACCGAGCAGCTGCTGTCCGCATTGCGCATCTGGCTGCATCGCTGAGGGCACGGCCATGAGTCCGGGGGACAAGGTCAACATCCTGCTGGTCGATGACCAGCCGGCCAAGCTGATGAGCTACGAAGTGGTGCTCTCCGAACTTGGGGAGAATCTCATCAAGGCGAATTCAGCCAACGAGGCATTGCAGCACCTGCTGCGGCATGAGGTCGCGGTCGTGCTGATCGATGTCGTCATGCCCGATCTAAATGGCTTCGAACTGGCGGCAATGATCCGCGAACATCCTCGCTGCCGGCGCACGGCAATCATCTTCGTCTCGGCTATCCAGATGAGTGAGCTGGACCTGCTTCGTGGCTATCAGGCCGGCGCGGTGGACTACGTACCCGTACCCGTTGTGCCAGAACTGCTGCGCGCCAAGGTGCGGGTGTTCGCCGACCTGTATCGCAAGACCCGCCAGCTCGAACAGCTCAACAGCGAACTGGAACGCCGCGTCGAGGAGCGCACGACGGAACTCGCGCAGGCCAACGCGGAGCTTGAGCAGCGTGTGGATGAGCGCACGCGTGAACGCGAGGCCGCGCTGATGCAGGTGCAGGAGATGCAGAAGCTGGAGAGTATCGGACAGCTCACCGGCGGTGTCGCACACGACTTCAACAACCTGCTGATGGTCATTCTCGGCAATCTGCAGTTGCTGCGCAAACGCCTGCCGGACGATCCGCGGCTGGCGCGGCTGGTGGATGGTGCGATGCAGGGCGCCGATCGCGGTGCGACGTTGACCAAGCGCATGCTCGCCTTCGCCCGTCGGCAGGAGCTGCGGCCGGAGACGGTGGATGTGCCTCGGTTGATCGATGGCATGGAGGAGATGTTGCGGCGAACGCTTGGCCCCGGCATTCAGATCATTACAACGTATCGTCCTGATCTGCCGCCGATCCGGGTCGATCCTAATCAGCTCGAACTCGCACTGTTGAACCTTGCGCTGAATGCGCGCGACGCGATGCCGTATGGCGGACGGCTGGTCATTGGCGGAACCCGTATCACGAGCGAGACAGGTGTTCCGCAGGAGTTGGAAGCAGGAAGTTATGTATGCCTGACGGTGTCCGACTCCGGCGCGGGGATGGATGAGGCGACGCTGAAGCGGGCCACGGAACCGTTTTTCACCACCAAGGGAGCTGGCAAGGGCACCGGGCTCGGTTTGTCAATGGTGCATGGCGTCGCGGCGCAGTCGGGCGGTGCGATGCGTATCACCAGCCGGCCTGGCGACGGCACCACGGTTGAGCTGTGGCTGCCATTGTCCGAGACAGCCCTGGAGGTGAGTGCAGCACCCGCGGCAGCGTTGTTTGGCACTGCCGGCCGACCATTCCGCGTGATGGTGGTGGACGACGATCCGCTTGTCGTCGCGAGTACTGCGGCCATGCTGGAGGATATCGGCCACACCGTGACCGAGGCGCTCTCAGGGGCGCGCGCATTTGACATGCTGCGGCTCGGCACGAAGGTCGATGTCGTGGTGACTGACCACGCGATGCCAGGCATGACGGGTGCTGAACTCGCGCGGCAGATCAAACAGCGCTGGCCGGAGTTGCCGGTCATTCTGGCAACGGGTTACGCCGAATTGCCGAACGGCGAGGATCCGGGCCTGCCGCGCTTGTCCAAGCCCTATCTGCAGGACGAACTGGCGGGCCAGATCGCCAGGGTGATGAGCGCGGTTCCGACCAACGTCATTCCGCTGGACTCAGTCCGCCGCGCCTGAGGGCAGCCACTGCCGCATTGGAAGATGGGCTAGCCAAGACGTGACGCTTTGGCCAGACTGGCCCGCATAATGGAAATGTCCTTCGATCTCCTGGGCAACGCCTTGGTGTCCGGGCTGTTGCTTGGCGGCTTCTACGCCGCCGTCACGATCGGCGTGTCGATCTCGTTCGGCATGCTGGATATCGTCAATATCGCCCACCCGGCCTTCATTATCCTGGGCTCATACATTGCCTATATCGGCAACACGACGTTTGGCATCGATCCAATCCTGGCGAGCGTGATCGCGCTGCCGGCATTCTATCTGCTCGGTGCGGCAGTTTATCAGGTCTACTACGTTGCCTTCGAGCGACGCGGCGAGGAGGCATTGCGTGGGCTCGCCTTCTTCTTCGGCCTTCTGTTCATTACCGAGGTCACGCTGGTGCTGGTGTTCGGAGTGGACTATCGCCTCGTCGAGGCACCTTATATCGGACCGAGCCTGCATTTTGGCGTCATCGATCTACCGCTGCGGTTGCTCGTGCCGTGTCTGGTCGGGCTAGCAATGGTCGGCGGGTTGCAACTGTTCATGTCGAACACCTTCCTGGGTCGCGCGATTCTTGCTGTGGCACAGGATCAATTGGCGCTGCGGCTTATGGCGGCAAACCCCATACGGATCAAACGCATTGCATTTGGGCTGTCGATTGCCACCGCGTCGCTCGCCGGCGCAGTTCTGATCGTGATTCAGCCTGTCGAGCCGTCGATCGGCCGCGACTACATTGGCCGCGTGTTCGCGATCTGCGTGTTGGGCGGCATGGGTAGCTTTGCAGGAACACTGGTCGCGGCCTTGACCTTGGGCGTTGTCGAGAATCTGACATCAACCTTCTACGGCCCCTCCTGGGCACCGGCGGTAGCCTTCGGCTTTCTGCTGATCACGCTGGCGGTGCGACCCGCTGGTATCTTCGGGCGCTAGCGCGTGAGTGGAGCCAAGTTTGTCGTCGCGCTGCTGATCGCTGCCGGGGTGGTGTTCGGTGCCGCCTGGCTGATCGGCAATGCCTACGTGTTCTTTGCCGGCTACGTTGTGCTCCAATACATCGCGCTGGCAACCGCGTGGAATATTCTGGGCGGCTACACGGGCTATGTGAACTTCGGCACGGCCGCATTCTTTGCGCTGGGCGCCTACACCACCGTGGTGCTGCACAAACTGACCTCTCTTCCACTGCCGATCATGATGCCGATAGGCGGCATCGTCTCCGGCATCGTCGGGCTCGGCACCGGCTATCTGACGCTGCGGCTGCGCGGCGCATTCTTCTCGATCGCAACACTGGCGCTGGCAGTCGTGGCGCAGACGCTGATCACCAACTGGGACTTCGTTGGTGGTTCGCGAGGCGCCTACATCGTGCGCCCGCTGACCGTGCCGCTGCTGGGCATGGACTACATCCAGTATCTGTTTCTGGTAATGCTGGGGCTCGTGGTGATCGTGCTCGCAACCGCGCGGGCAATCGAACGGTCACGTCTTGGCTATGGGCTTGCGACGATCCGTGACGATGAAGTCGCGGCTGAGGCATCGGGTGTGCCGACGCTGCGATTGAAGCTGGTGGCGACGACATTGTCCGGTGCGTTCATGGGCATGGCCGGCGCTCCATTGCCTTATTACGTGACATATCTTGACCCGGCGTCCGGCTTCAACCTGGCCTATGCCGTGAACGGAGTCGCGATGCCGCTGGTGGGCGGCACTTCAAGCTGGCTTGGGCCGGTGATCGGCGCTGTCCTCCTGGGCACTCTGCAGCAGGTGGTGACAGTTACCATTTCGTCGGCGGTGAATTTATTGGTCGTCGGTCTGGTGCTGGTGGCATTCGTCATCGTGGCGCCGAATGGGATTCTGGGACTGCTGCGATTGCGCGGCGGCAGGCACGGCCGTGACTGACGTTGCACTGCTCGAAGTCACCAATCTCGGCAAGCGATTCGGCGGCTTCATCGCATTGCAGGCGATCGAACTCGCCGTTCGCGACGGCGAGCGCGTCGGTCTGATCGGCCCGAACGGCTCTGGCAAGAGCACGCTGGTGAATTGCATGTGCGGCACGCTGCGCAACGAGACGGGCAGTGTGCGATTTGCCGGGCATGCGCTCGACGGTCTGTCCGCGCACGAGCGCACGCGCCTGGGTCTCGCCCGCAGCTTCCAACTGCCACGCCCGTTCAACACGCTGACGCTGGCCGAGAATCTGCGCATCCCGTTGCTCTACACGGTCAATGCCCGACCAGGAGCGACGCTTTCTGCTCCCGCGATCGACGAACGCTGCGCGGAACTGCTGCAAATGGTCGGCCTCGCCGACAAGGCCACGCGATTGCCGCGCGATCTCACGCAGATCGAAATGCGCAAGCTCGAACTGACGCGTGCGATGGCGGCGTCGCCGCGCCTGCTGATTGCGGACGAGGCGATGGCCGGTCTGTCGCATAACGAAGTGGATGATATTCTCTCACTGCTGATCAGGCTGAACGAGCAGGGCGTCACCGTAATTCTGATCGAGCACATCATGCGCGCGGTGATGCACTTCTCGCAGCGCCTGGTCGTGCTGGTGGCAGGCCGCAAGATAGCGGACGGTGATCCAGTCGACGTCGTGCGGGATCCCGACGTCGTGCGGGCGTATCTTGGCGAGTAGCCTTGCCATCTCCGGTCTCGATGCCGGCTATGGCGCGGTGCGCGTGTTGCACGACGTATCGCTGACGGTCGCTGCGGGCGAGACGGTGGCGCTTCTGGGCACCAACGGCAACGGCAAGAGCACGTTGCTGAAATGCGTGATGGGCATTGTGCAGCCATCCGCTGGGAGCATTGTCGCCGAGATCGATGGCACGCGCCACGAGTTGATTGGCCATTCCACTGAGGCGATCGTCGAACTTGGCGTAGCATTCGTCCCCGAGGGTCGCAGGCTGTTTCCGCGACTATCGGTGAAGGAGAACCTGCTGCTTGGCGCATTCCGCCGCTCCGCGCGAGCCGCGATCGCACACAATCTCGAGTTCTGCTTTGAAACCTTCCCGCGCCTGCGGGAGCGCAGCCGACAACTGGCAGGCAGCATGAGCGGCGGTGAACAGCAGATGCTGGCACTGGCGCGCGCACTCATGTCGGCGCCGCGCATTCTGCTGATCGATGAGCCATCGGTGGGGCTGGCTCCGTTGCTCGTTGCGCGTACGATCGACAAGATCAAGGAGCTGAAGGAAGGCTATCAGCTCACCGTGCTGATGGCGGAGCAGAACTTCACCCAGGCTATCCGGATTGCCGACCGGGGCTATGTGATCGTGCACGGTCGCATAGAATTTGCCGGAAATTCGGCGGCTGAATTGAACAACAACGAGCTGATCCGGCAGTTCTACCTGGGCGTCTGATGGCACTATACGACTGGCTTCAGCGTCCAACTGGTCGTGCCGGGAATCGGTGGTTCACAGAAGATCGGCACCGCGTTTTGCGTTCGCATGTTCGGCTCGATGCCCATCGCCGCGCGCAGCGAGCGAAACAGCGCGCCGTGCGCCACAACAAGCACTGCCGGCGGCTGTTGGATCGCGCGATTGGCCGCAGCGACCGCGCGCCGGCGCAACGCCGCGAACGTCTCTGCCCCTTCCGGGGTAAATGCCCCGCTTACCCAATCGGCGAACCAGCCGCTCATGCCCTGGCCTTCCTGCACGCCGAAGGAAACTTCGCGCAGGTCAGGATCGAGCGCGACCTGCAATCCCAACGCCTCGCCGACGAACTCCGCGGTCACCCGTGCACGTGAGAGCGGCGATGCAACAATCGTGGCGATGCCGCGATTGCGCAGTTTGTCCGCCGCCGCGCGCGCCTGTGCCACGCCGACCGCGTTCAATGGAATATCGACGTTGCCTTGCGAAATGCCCTGGGCGTTCCAGTCGGTCTCGCCATGCCGAAGGAACCAGAATGCGATCGGCGAAAGTGTGGCGGCCTCCTGGAACGCCCCGTGCACCTCAGTTCAGGCCTTCCTGCTGCATCACGCGTTGCACCGCCGGCCGCGCCAGCATGCGGTTGAGGTGCGCATCGCAGTTCGCCGGCAGCTTCATGTTCATGCGCTTGCCGCCCCAGAATTCGACATAGAACAGCGCCGAGTCGGCAATCGAGAATGATCCGGCAACGTAGTCCTTGCCACCCAGAGCCTTGTCCAGCACTGCGAAGCCCTTCTCCACCATCTCCTTGCCCCGCTCCTTCACCTTGTCCTCATCTGCCGGGTTCGGCGTGTAGTTGGACGCGCGGAACAACCGCGAGAATCCCTGCATGTGGACCGTGGCAACCGCATAGTCCAACGCCTCGATCGCGCGCACCTGCGCCTCGACATCGTCCGGCAGCAGCTTCTTGTCCGGATTGGTGCGAGCCAGCCAATAGGCGATCGCAGGATACTCGGTCAGCACGGAACCATCGTCGCGCACCAGCGTCGGCACCTTCGACTTCGGATTGACCGAGGTGAACTCTGGCTTGAACTGGCCGCCTTCACGCAAATTCACCAGTTGCGCTTCGTACGGCTTGCCGATCTCTTCCAGCAGCACATGGATGCCGATGGAGCAGGCCCCCGGCGAGTACATCAGCTTCATGACTTCTCTCCTCGTGATTGACGAACCTCGCGTCACGCGCTGATGCGTGGACGCTCGAGACCAAGGTTCTCGCGCAATGTGGTGCCGCGGTAGTCGTTGTGAAGGACTCCGCGGCGTTGCAGTTCAGGGACGACGTGGCGAACGAACTCCTCGTAACCGCCGGGCACGTGCGAGGCAGCAACCACGTATCCGTCGCAGGCACGCGTGGCAAACCATTCCTCCATGCCGTCGGCCACGTCCTTGGGGCTGCCGACGAAGCGCGGATGATCGCGGAACGTGCCGCGGTGACTGACCTCCATGAAGTCGCGTGTCGTCGGGTTGCGCTTGCCGAGAATGCGATACACCCGATCGCGCAGACCCTGTGCACCGGTCCAGCTCAGTATCTCTTCTTCGCTCCACGGCTCGTCGAGTGGTTTCTTCGCCAGATCGACGTTCAGCACTTCGCAGAGCAATGACAGCTGATCGATCTCCTTCGGCAGACTGTCGATGAATGCCACTTTGTCCTCGGCCTCAGCGCGCGTCTCGGCGACCACTGTGTATACGCCGGCCGCGACCGCCACCTTCTCCGGATCACGTCCTGTTTCGGCGATCTGCTGCTTGAACGAAGCGTAATCGGCACGCGCCTGCTCCAGCGAGTGGTAGTTGACGAACACCAGCTCCGCCCAGCGCGCCGCGAACCGACGGCCACGTCCGCTCTGCCCTGCCTGGATCAGCACCGGATGCCCCTGCGCCGAGCGCGGCACGGTGAACGGACCGCGCGAACGGAAGAATTCGCCGGTGTGGTCCAGCCGTCGCACCTTGTCGGGATGCGCGAAGAGGCCGGAGCGCTTGTCGAGCACGATTGCATCGTCGTCCCAGGAATCCCAGTGCCCCACAACGACTTCCAGGAATTCATCGGCGCGATCGTAGCGCTGGTCGTGCTCGCCATGCGCGGCGTGGCCCATGTTCAGCGCCTCGCCGTCGTTCATCGACGTCACGATGTTCCAGGCGGCGCGGCCATTGGTCATCAGGTCCAATGTCTGGAACACGCGCGCGACGTGGAACGGCTCGAAATAGGTGGTGGAACAGGTCGAGCCAAGACCGAGCCGTTCGGTCGCCATGCCCATCACGGTGAGGATGGTGATCGGATCCATCTTCACGCAGCGGATGCCGTTGGCGACGGTGTGCGCATGATCGCCGCCGTAGCGGTCCGGCATCGCCAGGCGATCGTCGAAGAAGCCGACATGAAATTTGCCGGCCTCCAGTACGCGGGCGATGTGACGGTAGTAGTCGGCGGTCATGAAGCCGGGCGAGGCTTCCGGATGGCGCCAGGAGCCGACGAAGTTCGTGCAGTTCTGGGCCTGCAGGAAGGCCACGAGTGTCATCTGGCGCATCGCTTGTCTCCGCGTCGTGGCGGCTCGCCACTGTCCCTCCCTACCACGCTCCGGCCATGCTGCCCACGTCATGCGGTTTGCCGAGAATATGGCGCATGCCATACACAGGACCGATGCACGCCTTGCGCCGCAGTGTCGTCGACCGGCTCGTGCAACTCCGCCTGATATTGTCGCAGACGGCGCATATCAGGCTTGGCGGCGTGACCGCTGAGGCGTGGGCGCTGGCCGGCAATCCGATCGCCGGTAGCTGTCCAGTATGCGGCACGCAGCGGGCGCTGTTCAGTGACTTCACCGAGAACCTGCGGGAGTCCGGCGCCTGCTCAGCGTGCGGCGCGTCAAATCGCCAGCGGCAGATGGCGTTGGCATTGCGCAGGACCCTGGACCTTGCACCCGTCGGGAGGCTGACCCTGCCGGAGGGCTGCCGGCTCTACAGCGCGGAAGCGAACGGGCCCTTGCATGCGGCCCTGACAGATCTGCCCGGCTACGTCTGCTCGGAGTATCTAGGGGAGGCGCATACCCCGGGCGCATCGGTGAACGGGGTACGTCATGAGAACCTGGAACGGCTCTCGTTTGCCGATGAAACCATTGACGTCATGCTGTCGAGCGACGTCCTCGAACATGTCGCCGACGCCTATCGTGCGCATCGCGACATCTTCCGCGTGCTGCGGCGGGGTGGCCTGCACATCTTTACCGTGCCCTTTGTTCCAGGTGCCGCAGATGACGACGTGCGCGCGCGACGCGTCGACGGCGAGATCGAGTATCTGGCGGCGCCGCTATACCACGGTGATCCGGTGCGGCCAGATCAGGGCATCCTTGTCTGGCGTATTTTCGGCGCCGCGATGCTGACGCGCCTTCAGGAGATCGGCTTCTCAACAACAACTATGCGACTGCACGAGCCGCGCCACGGCATTATCGGCGACAATGGCTTGGTGTTCGTCGCACGCAAACCCTGACCGCACCGGGTCACGACTTCAATCGAACAGCGAACTCACCGAACTCTCGTCGGAAATCCTTCGCATCGCCTCCGCGATCAGCGGCGCTATAGTGATCTGCCGGACATTGGGTGCCAGCCGCACGGCTTCGGTCGCCAGGATAGAATCTGTCGTCACCATCATCTCGATCGGTGACGATGCAATGCGTGCCACCGCACCGCCCGACAACACGCCATGCGTAACATACGCGCTGGTCGAGCGTGCGCCCGCCTTGATCAGCGCCTCAGCCGCGTTGCAGTGAGTTCCCCCGGAGTCGACCAGATCATCCACCAATACGCAGTCACGTTCCTCGACATCGCCGATCACATTCATCACCTCGGAGTGCCCGGCGCGCTCGCGGCGCTTGTCGATGATGGCCAGATCGCAGTTCAGCCGCGTCGCCAGCAGCCGCGCGCGCAACACGCCGCCGACATCGGGCGACACGATCATCAGATCGCGGCCCTTGTAGCGTTCCTGGATGTCGCGGCTGAACAAGGGTGCCGCATACAGGTTGTCCACTGGAATGTCGAAGAACCCCTGGATCTGCGCGGCATGCAGATCCATCGTCAGTACCCGGTTCGCGCCGGCCTCGGTGATCAGGTTCGCCACGAGCTTGGCGCTGATCGGCGAACGCGAGGCAGTCTTCCGATCCTGTCGCGCATAACCGAAATACGGGATTACAGCTGTCACCCGCCGCGCCGAGGACCGGCGCAGCGCGTCAAGCGTGATCAGCAGCTCCATCAGGTTGTCGTTTGCCGGATACGATGTCGGCTGCAGCACGAACACGTCTTCACCGCGCACATTCTCCTGGATTTCGACGAAGACCTCCATGTCGGCAAAACGCCGGATCGAGGCGCGGGTCAGCGGCAACTGCAACGTCGCGGCGACCGCCTCGGCGAGCGGACGGTTGGCATTGCAGGCAACGATTTTCATGCTGGTCGGCCGCTAAGTGGGATCATCGGACCGGCTCGACGCCGGTTGTGCGGCCTTCTACCAACGGCTTTACCCCCTGTCCATGAACCGGCTCGCCGGGTTGTCGCCCGGACTGGCGCGTGATTACGTCGTTTACACCGCCCGCCGCTTCGGTTGCCACTACCACTGCGACGTCGGCCCAATAATGGTTGAGCGAGCCGGCTGGGATATTGTTGAGCTGCACGACCTTTCCCCGTTCGTCGCCGTCCGCGGCTTTCACCACCCATTGGATCTCCACCCGCTGCTGCCCGGCGGGAATCGGCACCAAGCGCACGTTTCCCTGCACAATGAAGTCGGCGCCGTTGGCATCGTCCTGCACCATGGGGCCGAGCGCGGCGAGGTGGCGCCTCATCTGGGTCGTCAGAGATTCGTTGCCGTCACCAGGCGCGCCAGTGACCGGCGCGACCTCAACCTTGGCTATACGGTTGTACAGGCTGTTCGGGTCGGCGTGCTGGATACCGGTGAGCAGCTTGGTGATCTTCGGTGCGGCATCGATCGCGGCCTGACCAAGGGTCGCTGGCGCGGCGGCGGCCCACGCCGCGGTCGGTACCGGGCTTCCCTCCGTGTGGCCCTTGTCCTCGCCCTTCGGATTGAGCACCCGGAACATCGGTACCACGGCCCCGTCATGCTGTTCAGCGGTGGCCACAAGCTGCCAATCGTTAGTATGCACCCGATCAGCAACCGCCGGCACCTCCTGTGCCTGGAGACCGCCTGCCAACGCGTCAGCGAATTGCCGGCTGGCCGCGTCGGGCAGCAGCGCGTTGGTCGGTGGGGGAACCGCCAGCCGCGGCGTGGGCGGCTGGGCGAGTTGGCGGCCGACCACGCCCGGATTGCCAAGGAACGGCTCCGGCAGGTCACCGCAAGATGCAAGCAGCAGCAACAGCAAAAGCTGGCTGAGGCGCGACACCATGGCTACCGCGGATCGAGCGAAATGATGGAGATCTGGTGTCCGATCGGCCCCCCGCCGCCCAAAGTGCGACGGCGGTAGGAGAAGAACTGCGCCTCGTCGTCGGCGGTGTCGGCGTCGATGACGGAGACGCAACGTATGCCGGTATCAGCCAGTCGTGCCGCGCAATAGCCGGAAAGGTCGAACTGCCACCGCGCCTCCTTGCGACCGGAGGCGAGAAAGCGCCCGTGTGCCGGATTGCGCGCGACGATGGCATCACGAACATCTCCGCTGACCTCGTAGGAGGCTTGGCCGATACACGGTCCGATCGCCGCGACGATCGCGGCAGGATCGGCACCCAGGCCGACCATTGCGGCGACGGTCGCCTCGATCACGCCGGCCACCGCGCCGCGCCAGCCAGCATGGGCAGCCCCCGCGACGCCGGCCGCCAGGTCAGCAAGCAGAATAGGCGCGCAATCAGCGGTGATGATGCCAAGAGCGATGTCAGGCCGGATCGTCACCATCCCGTCGGCGCGCGGACCGCTGCCGGCGGCCCACGGTGTCGTCACCGCGACCACCTCGGCGCCGTGCACCTGCATGAGGCCAACCAGGCGATCCGGTTCGGCGCCGATACCGCGTGCAGCACGGGCGCGGTTCTCCAGCACGGCATCGCGCGCATCTCCCCCCGAGAGGCTGCAATTGAGGCTCGCATAAGGTCCGCTGGAAACCCCGCCCTGGCGAGTGAAGAAGCCATGCGGTACGCGGAGCGATTCGGCGGTCAACGGCATGGCAGGCTTTTGACCGTGGGCCGGCAGGTTGTCCAGGGCGTCAGCCTGCGAACCCAGGCGGCGTCGGACAGGCCGGGCTGCACAGTGCCAGGGCCTTGAACAACCGGCCCATTCTGTTCGGCTCGGCGAGGCGGCGCGCTGCCTCGATCAAGCCGGATGCGCGTGCCGGTGGCTGGGTGCGTGCCAGGCGGTCGGTGCGCTGGAACAGACCAAGCCGAGCGAGAAACAGGCCCTGAGGCACCGGACCATGGATCGCCGCGCCCGCGTCGCGCGCGGCGGCCGCGAAGGCTGCGAAGTCGACATGGGCGGTCAGGTCGGCGGTCCCTGGCGGCGCAAGCGGATTGGCAGGGCGGCCATCGCTGACCGCCTGAAGACTGTCGCCAAAGTTGCTCTGTTCCGGCCCATAGTCGAGGAAAAGCGCGGCGCCCGGATGGGTGGACAGACGCGAACCCAAGCACTGCGCAATGGCCAGCGCCGGTTCATTCAGTTCGAAAACTGCCTGGCCCGCCGCCCCCTCCCCCCGCCCCCCTCCCGCAAGGGGAGGGAGAGTCGGTCACGTCCTCCCCCTCCCCTTGCGGGAGGGGGGCGGGGGGAGGGGGCAGTGCAGGCCGTTCAACGAACCCCCCATCCTCGATGAACCTCTCCACCCACATCCCCCCGCGCCGCACAAACTGCCGGATCGGCAGCGCGTCGAGAAATTCGTTGCCAACCAACAGCAACGGCCCATTCGGCAGCGTGTCCAGACCCTGGTGCCAAATCGCGCCAGGCAACCGTTCCGCCTGGATCGCCCGCAGGCTGGGTGACGTCTCGATCAGATGCAGGCGCAGCGCTGCATGAAACCCCTTGGCCACCTCGCGGATCGCCCGCAAAGCATCGGCCATCAATGTGCCGCGTCCCGGTCCTGCCTCCACCAGCAGCACAGGATCCGGCCGGCCTATCAGCTCCCACGTGACCGCCGCCCAAAGCCCCAGGATCTCGCCGAACACCTGGCTTATCTCGGGCGCGGTGGTGAAATCGCGATACGGATCATGCGTCGCGTAATACGCGGCGTTGGCGCGTGCCATGAAGTGATCGAGGCGCTCCATCACCGGCTGCGCAGGATCAGCCACGCCCCCGCGATCAGCATCGGAATGCACAGCAACTGGCCCATGGTCACGCCGCCGATCAGGTATCCCAGAAACACGTCGGGCTCGCGGAAGAATTCGCAGGTAATGCGTGCGACGCCATAGCCAACCAGGAATGCACCGCTCAGCCAGCCGAACCGCGCGCGCAGGCGCTCCTGGCGGGACAGCGCGAACATCACCAGAAACAGCACCACGCCTTCCAGAAGCGATTCATAAAGCTGGCTGGGATGGCGAGGGACAGGGCCGCCGTTGGGGAAGATCATCGCCCAGGGCAGCCAGTCCGGCGCCGGCCGTCCCCACAGCTCGCCATTGATGAAGTTGGCGATCCGTCCGAAGCACAGCCCGATTGGCACGGCCACCACGACGCGATCGGCGAAGCCGAGCAGCGGGATGGCATTGCGTCGACAGAACCAGATGATCGCCACGATGACGCCGAGAGCGCCACCATGGAAGCTCATGCCGCCTTCCCAGACGGCGAAGATCATGCCGGGATGCGCCAGATACACGCTGGGCTGATAGAACAGCACGTAGCCGAGCCGCCCACCGAGCACGACGCCGAGAGTGGCCCAGGTGAGGAAGTCGTCGGCCTGAACGGCGGTTGCCACCGGGGGCGGCTGTTGCACCAGATAGCGCAGCAGGCGCCAGCCCAGCACCAGTCCCGCGATGTAGGCCAACGCGTACCAGCGGATGCCGAATGGCCCGATATGGACGATGACCGGGTCGAACTGCGGAAACAGCAGTACCGGGATCATACGTAAGGGTCAGGCTGCGACAGATGGTCCTGAACGTAGCGCCGCACGCCCTCCTCCAGCGGCGTGAACTGGCCCGCGTAGCCAGCGGCGCGCAGCCTGGTTATCGAGGCTTCGGTGAAGGACTGGTACTGGCCGCGCAACGCATCCGGCATGTCGATGTACTCGATCTTGCGCGGCACACGGGCCGCGTCGCACACCGCGTTGGCCAGGTCGAGATAGGTGCGCGCCAGGCCAGTGCCGACGTTAAACAGGCCGCAGACCTCGGGGGAATCGTACAGCCACAGCAGGACATCGACCACATCGCCGATCCAGATGAAGTCGCGCCGCTGCGCACCATCGGCCAGGCCCGGCTCGGTGGACCGAAACAGCCGCGCCGCCCCGCCGCCCGCCACTTCGTCGTGCTTGACCTTGACCACCGAGATCATGCGGCCCTTGTGGTACTCGTTGGGTCCATAGACGTTGAAGAACTTGAGCCCGACCCACTGCGGCGGATGCGGCTGGCGTGTCGCAAGAGCGCGCACGACGCGGAGGTCGAAGGCATGCTTGGTCCAGCCATAGAGATTGAGCGGACGCAACTTCTCCAGTGCGGCGAGCGATGCATCGTCGTCGAAGCCGGCCGTACCGTCGCCATAGGTGGCCGCCGACGACGCATAGACCAGGCGGATGCCATGGTTGGCGCACCAGTGCCAGATCTGTCGCGACAACTCGACGTTGGTGGCCCAGGCGGCATCACCATCCGTCGCCGTCGTATCGGAGACGGCGCCCAGGTGAAATATCATTTCGAGCGGGGGCCGGCTTTCAAGGAAGGCGTCGATATCGCTCGGTGGCAGCAGCCGCGCCGGCGCGTGCTTGGCCAGGTTGCGCCATTTCCCCGCGCTGCCCAGATGGTCGATGATGACCGTCTCGATGCCGCGGCTCACCAGGGCCGCTTGCAGATTCGAGCCTATGAAGCCGGCGCCACCCGTGACCAGGATCATGGCGCGCGTTATACGGGGCGGGGCGAGTCCGCGGAAAGGGGCTGGCAGCAATGAGCGATAGACCGCGTTTTTTCGACGACCTCGCCGGTGTGGCCGGCGGCGCGATCTCTGCCCTTGCAGGTCTCCGTGAGGAGGTCGAGGCCCTGGCCCGCGCGCGCATCGATGAGGCGATCCGGCGGCTGGATCTGGTGAAGCGCGAGGAGCTCGATGCGATGTCGGAGTTGGCCGCTAATGCGCGGGCCGCCCAGGAGGCCGCGGAGGCGCAACTGCTCGATGTCGGGCAGCGCCTGGCTGCTCTGGAAGCGCGTGTCACGGCCCTCGAAACGCAGAAAGATACCGAGTGAGGCTTGCGGCGCGGCGTGTCCGCTCGGTAGGCTGGGATTCGTGGTTAACTTGGTCCCGTAACCCATAGAAACGGGAACCTTGAAACCGTCCGGCCTTCCTGCACGATGGGAGACCAAGCATGTCTATGACGGCTCTCAGCCACGATGCCGCCGCCAATCCGCTCGACATCATGGAGCAGATCATCAGCGCCAACGATTGGGCGTTCGACCGGCGCAGCGATTCGGAGATGGCGGCAGAGGCACCAGGTCGCTGGTGCGATTACGGCCTCTGGTTCTCCTGGTCGCACGAGATCAGCGCGATGCACTTCACCTGCGCGTTCGATCTGAAGGTCCCGGAGAAGCGCCGGTCCGCGTTGTACGAGCTGCTGGCGCTGGCCAATGAGCGGCTGTGGATCGGCCATTTCGGCCTGGAGAGCGAGGACGGCATCCCGGTATTCCGCCACGCGGTCCTGCTGCGCGGCGCACCCGGCGCCTCGGCCGAGAGCCTGGAGGACATGGTCGATATCGCCATCACCGAGTGCGAGCGATTCTTCCCCGCTTTTCAGTTCGTGCTGTGGGGCGGCAAGTCGCCGCAGGACGCGCTGGCCGCGGCGATGCTGGAGTGCGTCGGCGAGGCATGAGATACCGTGACGTTGAGCAAGATCTAATTTGCTCCCTGACTGCTGCGAGTGTGTCGTCGTGCTCGCTGCGGTCAAGGACGCTGCGCGCCGCCTTTGGCGGTGCCCTTCGGGCCTCCTTGACCTTCGCTGCGCGCGACGAGTTGTGCGAACGCAGGTCGGGACGACGGGACGGTCGCCTTGATCGAACCACAGGACGGTTGGCTGGTTCAGCCAGTGGCGAGGTTGGGTGTGAATGGCCTGCGGTTCTTGGCGACGCTGTAGATGGCGTGCATCAGCTTGCGCATGGCGGCAATGAGGGCGAGCTTGGCCGGCTTGCCGGCGGCACGCAGTCGTTCGTAGAAGGCGCGCAGCCAAGGGTTGCGGCGCACCGCACCAAGCACCGGCATCCACAGCGCCATGCGCAGGCGCGCATTGCCGAGTGGCGCGATGGCGGCGCGGACCGAGCTGCGCTTGCCGGATTGGCGCAGCCCCGGCACCACACCGACATAGGCGGCGAACGCCGCGGCACAGGTGAAACGGGCTGGATCGCCGACCGCGGCGATGATGCGTGCGACCGACTGCGGGCCGATGCCGTCGATGGTGAGCAGCAGCTTGCCGACCTCATGCGTGTCGAGCAGGTCCTCGATGTCATGCTCGATCTCGGCGAGGCGGCGTCGCCACAGATCCAGATCCTGGCAGATGTGGCGCGCCTGCAGGGTGTAGGCCGGTCCGTGGTGGTGGCCGACCGAATGCTTGGCGGTCTCGATGAGTTGTCGGGCGAGTTCGTCGCCGACCAGGTGGCGTCCGTCGTAGCGCAATCGGGCCAGCCGGCGCGGCGTGGCGCGAGCGAAGGCGTGCGCGGTGGGATATTCGGCCAGCAGACAGGTGGCGAGCATGCTGTCGAGGCTGCGGACGTAGCGGGTGAACTCGGGGAAGCCGAGATCGACCAGGCGATGCAACTGGCGGACCCGATCGTCGAAATCCTGCCGCAGCCGGTCGCGATGGCGGACCAGCTCGCGCAGAACCTCGGACGCCTCGTCGTGCAGCCGGGTTGGTGCGGGCCGCTTCTCGAATGCCAGACGCGCGAGGCCGGTGGCGTCGATCGCGTCCGTCTTGGTGCGTTCGAGACTGGCATCCTGGAAGCGCCGGGCGAGCAGTGGGTTGAGCAGCGCGACCTGGTGCCCGGCCGCGGTCAGCGCGGCGAACAGGTTCTTCCAGTAGTGTCCGGTCGCTTCCACGGCGACCAGCACAGGCGGCGCGCCGAGAGCACGCAGCAGCGTCTCGTAACCTTCTCGATCCTCGCTGATGGCGATCGGTTTGCCGATCGGCCTGCCCTCTGCGTCCAGCCGCGCCAGCATGTGGCGTTCGGCCGCAATGTCGATGCCGGCGAACATGATCCCTCCGTGATGTGCCAGCGGCCAGGAGCCTCGCAGCCGGCGTCCATGCTCACACTTGTCCAAGCGAGGACGCAAACTGGCAAAGCCTGGCCTCAGCATACCGTTCGAGCAGCGAACGCCGGTCGAGGGCGCCAATCTCATGCACGAGAACCACGCCTCGAGCGCGCTGCGGCGACCCTCTCCCAGCAACCGATCCGCTACTCTAGCCAAGGAGCGGACCGGTGAGTGGAGGAGTTACAAGTATTCCGCCCGTCCTGCTGGTCGGCTGCGGGCGGATGGGCAGTGCCATGCTGTCCGGGTGGCGCGAGCAGGGGCTGGCGCCGTCCGTCGCGGTGGATCCGGCGACGAGCGCGGCTGAGTGGGCGGGACCCGACTTGACGGTGGTGCCGGATTTCGCGGCGATACCGCAGGAGTTCGCTCCGGCCGCCGTGGTGTTTGCGGTGAAGCCGCAGAACGCTGCCGAGACCCTGCCGCTGTACCGCCGGTTCGTTGGCGATGCGGTGTTCCTGTCGATCATGGCGGGCCGCACGATTGCCGGCATGCTGGGGCTGCTCGGCGGTGAGGCGGCAATCGTGCGGGCGATGCCGAACACGCCGGCGGCGGTCCGGCAGGGCGTCACGGTCGCGTGCCCGGGGCTTGGCGTTGATACGCCGCAGCGCGTGCTGTGCGAGCGGCTGTTGCAGGCTATCGGCGTGGTGGCTTGGGCCGAGGATGAAGGCCTGCTCGACGCGGTCACAGCGGTGTCGGGCAGCGGGCCGGCATATGTCTTCCTGCTGGCCGAACTGATGGAGCAGGCGGCGCGCGAGCAGGGCATCCCGCCGGACCTCGCGCGGCTGCTGGCGCGACAGACGGTATCCGGGTCTGGCGCGCTTTTGGCCGCGAGTCCCGAGGACGCCGCGGCCTTGCGCGTGGCGGTCACCAGTCCAGGCGGAACCACGGAGCGCGCTTTGGCTGTGTTGATGGCGTCGGAGGCCTGGCCTGCGGCGGTGAGCCGGGCCATCGCCGAGGCGACGGTTCGTTCGCGCGAGCTGGCAGGATAGCGATTTGGGTTGTTCGGTGCCCGCATGCGTTTCCACCCGCGGGCACCGTGTCTACACAACCAGTCGGATCGCCCTCGCTCTCTCATGGGGTGTCGGCCACAGGACGAAAGCCTCGACAGGCTGAGCGATATTCTTCAGCGCCAATGGGCCAAGTGCTTCGAACGGCAATCCAAGCCGATCGCCTCCCCGATCGTGCACTGTGCGTGAGACGCACACCGCGCCTGGCGGGCACACCTCTTGCAGTCGCGCCGCGACGATGACGCCGTCACCATGAAAGTCCCCTCCATCCGCGATGACGTCACCCACATCGACGCCCATGCGCAAGCGCATTGCATGGTCGTGGGGCCAGCGATCATTCTCTATGGCGAGGTCATGCTGAATGGTCACCGCGCATTGCACCGCTTCGGTGATGCTGTCGAACGTGATCAGCATCGAGTCGCCGGCGGTTTGCACGAGGCGACCATGATGGCGCCGGATAGCGGGCGTGATCAGGCTTCGCCGCATGTCCCGCAGGCGGGCTATCGTTCCGGTATCGTCCAGGCGGAACAGCCGGCTATAGCCCACCATGTCGGCGTGGACGGCGGCCATCAGGCGACCGACATAGCCAGCCCGTCTCGCGATGCGATCGGCCAGGAAGTTCGACCAGGTGCGCCTGGGCGCCGAACCGTCCGTGCCGGAAGACGCGTTTCCAAAGGATAACGCGGGCACCGGCTTCGGTTGATAAGGGATTAATAACCGCCGTAACATTGGAAGCCTCGCCGCAACGAGGTGTCGGGCGGACGGAGATCATGGTGACATGAAAAAGCCCCGTCCGATGATCGGCGGGGCTACGAGCGCTGCCGATTATCGCCAGCTACAGCGCGCGCGACCCCGAGCCCTCTTGAACGAGGGCCATGAGAGTAATGCAGTTCGCGCCGATACGCATCCGGTCCATGCGGCGGCGCATAGCATGACGCCGGTGGTGCCACCAAAGGCATTCGGAGTGCACTCGATCACAGAGTCGCGATGTCCAACTCTCTGGCTGCCGGGCGGCCGTGCTACGATCGTAGCTACAAAGCCATACCCCAGGCGATGGTGTTGCGCAGCAGTGCGATGAATGCGTCGCTGTCCCACGCGCCGTGGAAGGTGGCTGGTGTCGTATCGGTGGCGTCAGCGGATCGACCCGCGCGGATCGAGGGGTTATGGCAATGGCCGAGCGCAAAATAGGTGGCGCCGCCGGCACCGATCGCGCGCGTATAGCCAAGCACGCGTGTTCGCCCATCGGATTGCAGCGAGGTATCCGAGGGATACAGGGTTCCGATGCTTGGCGACACGGCGCCGGGACCGTAGTCCGCCGTCAGCAGGATGCGCGTCGACGCCGGATCCTGCAGTTCGATGAAGTACGGCTCGTCCTCGACATCAAACGACGTAGCAAGCCCGCGGGTGATGGGGTGATCGGTGTCGCGCACGTCGACGTGGATTTTGCAGATCGGAGGATGTGTCAGGAAACGACTGCCGAGCAGAGCATGGTGCTCGGTCTTGACGGTGCGCCGCTGGCGCATGCCCTCCACCCGCTCGGCGCGGCCACCGCTGGTTCCGTGCAGCCCCAGCCATTGTCCCCCCGCCTCCAGCCACTGCCGCAAGGCGCGGCACTGCGCGCCGTCGGGGTAGGGGCCGGCCACATAGGTGATCAGCATGCGGCTGACCGGCAGCCACTTCTCGATATCGGCAAAATCGTTGCCGACCGAGGCCGGCATGTCCTGCTCGGCCAACAGACCCAGCAGCCGCAGGCGGGCATAGTCGTGGTCGTGCCCGGCGGCCGAACCCGGCGGAAAGCCACCGGCGATGAGATGCGCGCGATTGGACGTGTTCTCGCTCATTGGATCACCTCGCTCCCAGTTTTGGCGCCTGCAGGACGCCTCGTCACAGGGTGGCTGCGTTGTAGGCCTCTCCGCAAGCGCGCATCAAATCGCAGCCGCCGCACTACCCCGCGCTGCGATCGTCCATGAACAGCAGTGGCGTCGCGCGCATGTCCGAACCCAATAGTGCCTGACCGGCCATCTGATAATTCGGCGGTGCCACGGTGAGGTGCTGACCTGCCGCAAGGATATCGCGCATGCAGCGTTCGAGCCCTGCGTTCGTGTACGCAGAGGACGCGCCGCCCGCACTGAACATCAGCTCGGTCGCGTCCTTGGCTGCGATTGCGGCATGCGTCGACGCCAGCCACAACGTCGCCCGCTGCGCGACGCTGAGCGTCTGTCCGGAGCAAACCACCTGCCACGCTTCGTCGAGCGCTTCGTACAGAAAGGCGCGCCCCGAGCGCAGCAGAGCTTCCGCGCGTCCCAGGCCAGCCTGCATCGTGACATCCTCGCGCAACGATTGGCGTGAACGAGTGGCGATCTTGGTCCCTGCAAGCCCCAGCAGAATGTCGATGGCATGACGGGCGATGCCGAGTGGGACCGCCGCCAGGATAGCACCGAACAGCGCTATCGGAGGCATCGCATAAAGCGGCCCTGGCTCCACAGGTGGTTCCCGGAACGAAAATGAGCGATCGGCCGGAACAAAAACATCCGCGACGGCAATGTCATGGCTGCCAGTCCCGCGCAGCCCAATGCTGTGCCAGGTGTCAGCGATTTCGCAGTCCGCAACCGGGAACAACAGGATACGCGTGACAGGTGTGCCGTCTGCCGACAGGCGCGGTTCGGCACCGTCCAAGATCCGGCAACTACCAACTATCCAGGGGGAATGCTGGCACCCGCTTCCCAGCGGCCACCGTCCCGTGACCCGGTAGCCCCCATCGACAACCATAGCCTCCCCGAACGGCCGAAATGACCCGGCCATTCTGACATTCGGATCGCCGCCGTAGATTTCCCCCGCGGAGGCCGACGGGAGGTATCCGCCGAACACACCGGACCCGCCGCCGATCGCCACGCACCAGCCAACGGAGCCGTCGGCTCGTGAGATCTCCTCGACGACGCGAACGAGGGTCATCGGATCGGCCTCTTCGCCGTCCAGTGCTCGCGGGACCCACAGGTGGAAAAGCCCAGCCTGTGCCATTGCGTCGACCAGCGGCAGCGGAAGGCGCCGGGACCGCTCGATTTCCTCCGCAAATCCGTGGATCAGTGGCGCCAGTGCCCTGGCCGCGGCCATGGCGGCCGATGGTACATTCCCAGACATGAGACCCCCCGCATCATTCCCGAAATGTTGAGCCACCAGCGGTCAGGTGCAAAGAGGATCGAGCGGAACTGTTCGTGGCCGCAATTACCGCGCACCCCACCAGTGCTCCCATGCTTGGATGGGTGGTCAAGTCCGTCTTCAGCCACCATGATACAGCCATGGACGATGCTGCATTCGATCGCGCCCTGATCGCCGCCGCATTCCAGATTGCCGCGGAAAGCGGTTGGCGTGCGGTCAGCGTTGCCGCTGCGGCGCGCGCCGCAAGCCTGCCGCTGGCGCGCGCCCGAGAACGCTTCCCCGGCCGGCTCGCAATCCTCATGCGCTTCGGCCGGATGGCCGACCAGGCTGCCCTGGCCGAGGTGCCGCCGGAGGGACCGGTCCGTGACAGGCTGTTCGACCTGCTGATGCGGCGCATCGATGCACTACAGGCACAGCGCGCCGGTGTGCTGGCGCTGCTCCGCGCCTTGCCTGCCGAGCCGCCCATAGCGCTGCTGCTCGCTCTGGCGACGCGGCGCAGCATGCGGTGGATGCTGCACGCGGCCGGCATCGCCACGAGCGGCGTTCGTGGTGAACTGCGCGTAAAGGGCCTGGTGGCGGTCTGGCTGTGGACGATCCGCGCCTGGCGGAGCGACGAAAGCCAGGATCTGTCGACGACGATGGCGGCGCTCGACGCGGCGCTGCGTCGTGCCGAAAGCACAGCCGAGCGGCTCGGCTGGCGGCCGCGACCAGTGGAACCTGCGCCGGAATCCCCCGCCACCGAGGAACCCGCACCGGAGGCGCCGGCTTGAGCGTCGTTGCGCTGCCGCCTATCAAGGGTGCGCAGCCGGAGGTTGGGTGATGGCGACGCGAAGCGTGGCGACGGTGTTCGGCGGGTCAGGCTTCATCGGCCGCTACATCGTGAGCCGTCTGGCCAAGAAGGGTTTCGTCGTGCGGGTGGCCGTGCGCGACACCGAGCGCGCGCTGTTTCTCAAGCCGATGGGCGCCGTCGGGCAGATTGTCCCGCTATACGCATCGCTCACTCACGAACCGACCGTGCATCGCGCGGTGGAGGGTGCCGATCTCGTCGTCAATGCGGTGGGCATTCTGAGCGAGCAGCGATCCGGGGATTTCCAGCGCATCCAGGCCGAAGGGGCCGGGCTCGTGGCACGCGTCGCGGCAGCCGCAGGCGTGGCGCGCCTCGTGCACATCTCGGCGATCGGCGCGGACCCTCACGCCGCCAGCCGATACGCCGCCACCAAAGGCATCGGCGAGGCAATGCTGCGCGAAGTCTGCGCCGGCGCCACGATTTTGCGGCCGTCACTCGTATTCGGCCCGGAGGACATGCTGTTCAACCGCTTCGCCGCGATGGCGCGGATGCTGCCCGTGATGCCGGTGATCTGCGGCGATACGCTGTTTCAGCCGGTCTATGTCGGCGATGTCGCGGACGCAGTGATGGCCGCGCTGGCGCGTCCCGATGCCGCCGGAGCGATCTACGAACTCGGCGGCCCGCGCGTGTGGCAGTTCCGCGAGTTGCTCGCCTACGTCCTTCAGGAAACCGGGCGAAAGCGTCGGATGGTCGATGTGCCCATGGGGCTCGCGCGATTGCAGGCGCGCATCATGGAACTACTCCCGGGCAAGCCGCTGACCCAAGATCAATTGCTGATGCTGCAGCATGACAACTTGGCGAGCGCCGACGTTCCCGGTCTGAAGGAACTGGGCATCGTGCCGACTCCCGTGGAGCTGGTTGTGCCGGTCTATTTGCGGCGATTCCAACCGGGCGGCGGCAGGCGCAGGGTGCTCCCGGAGGAGCAGGTCGGTGGTGCCACCGATCTGTCATTTCAAACGAAAGACTGACGTCGCAACGCACTTGGCGCGACGCGGCGCACGGTGTCATAAGCGCCGTTGATGCGAACGCTGTATCATCTGCCTCTGTCCCCATACTCCCGTAAGGTGCGCTTGGTTCTCGCGGAAAAACGCTTGCCGTTCGATCTGCGAACGGAAAAGGCGTGGGAGCGGCGCGCCGAATATCTGGAACTCAATCCGGCCGGCACCGTTCCGACGCTGGTCGAGGACAACGGGCTTGCGATCCCCGATTCCGGTGTGATCTGCGAGTACCTCGAGGAGGCCTATCCGGACACCCCGCTGCTCGGCCACACGCTGGCAGAGCGCGTCGAGGCACGGCGGCTCGTCGCATGGTTCGATGGCAAGTTTGCCGCCGAGGCGACGCGCAATCTGTTCGGCGAGAAGGTGCTGAAGCGAATGACCGGGCGCGGCAATCCGGATGCGTCAGCGCTGCGCACCGGCTATCTCGCGGTGCGCTATCACCTGGAATATCTCGGCTGGCTGGCAGAGACGCGGAAGTGGCTGGCCGGGAGCGCCATGACATTGGCTGACTTCACCGCGGCGGCGCACTTGTCATGCCTCGACTTCATTGGCGATGTGGACTGGACGGTTTCCCAGGCGGCAAGGGATTGGTACGCGCGAATGAAGTCGCGACCGAGCTTTCGCGGCGTGTTGGCGGACCGCGTGCCGGGCATGACGCCGCCTTCGCATTACGCTGACCTGGACTTCTGAGGCAGCCATCCACCCCCTCCCGTGAGGGGAGGGGGAGGGCGCGCGGCGCTATGGCAACGGTGTCGTGCTCAGAAGCTGGTCGATCGAGTGGCCCAGATCGTCCAGCTTCGGCGATGTATTCGGTGGCCAATCGCGGGTGTTGATGACATAGGCGCAGTCCACCCCGTCGCCACGCGACCATGCCAGCGTGGACGAACCGGGTGTGCTCCCCGACCGTGCCGAATTCGGTGCCCGTCCACCATTGCCCCACACGGCATGCAGGTGGATGAACTGCGTCAGCGCCTCGGCGGAAGCCGATGTGCCGGCGCACGCGGCCGCGACCTCCTTCACCTGCCCATCGCCGCCGAATATCGCCGGTACCAGCAACGGCGACAGCGGATCGAGCGCCGAATTTCCAAGGCCTTCATCCTCGATCATTGCCTCGGTCGGCGGCTGCTGGTTCGCCGCGGTGGGACGAACCTCCACCTCGGTGATCCCCGTTGGCTCCAGCAATGTGTTCTTCACGTAATCGAAGTAGTCCATGCCGGTGACCTTCTCGACAACGGCGCTGGCGAGCAGATAGCCGAAGTTCGAGTACTGGCTCCGCGCGCCAGGCGTGAAGTCGAGCATCCTGGCATACATGTAGCGGCACACGTCGAGCTTGCTCACCTTGTGCCCAAGCACTTCGTCCAACGCGATCTTGCGCATCTGGTAGGTGGGATCGAACCCAGAGCCGGTCGCTGTGTCGTCGTAGCCGCCCATGTGGTCGAGCAACTGCTGGATGGTGATGTCGTCGCTGCGCGGATCGGCGGGATGCGAGAAGCCGAGCAGCGGATAGACCTTGGTGGACGGCGCAATCTTGGCTGGCTTCGCATCGTAGAGTGACTGCACCGCCGCCTCGAGGAACATCTTGCTGCAGCTCGCCAGCAGGAAGCGATCGGACGGTTGCGTGATGCGATAGCCGTCCTCGGCCCAGGTGTAACCTCGCGTCAGTTTGGCCGCGCCGTTCTTGCCGATCGCAAGCTGTGCGGCGCGTACGCCATTGGCCTGCATGAAGCTCTGCATGATGTGGTCGAGACCGGCGAGCTGAGGCACCTCGGTTCCTGTCACGTGCCATTGCCGCGGCAGCGGAATGTCGCGCTGCGCGAAGATCGCGGCATAACGTGTGCCACTGCCGCTGCCACCACCCTGCACCGAGATTGGATAGAAGCCGCGCGCATTCTGCTGGTCGAACTCTGTCTGGTAATCGGCCGACGTCATGCCGTGCCGCGCCACCCATGGCCCGACCATGTCGTCCTTGAACAGCGAGCAGTAGAGCAGGTCGCTGGAAACCGCGACCTCGGTCGGGCGATAGAACGGATTGGACGTCTCGGCATTGAACACGGTCTGATAGCCCGCGGCATCGTCAGCGTAATGGACATGCCACTTGGTGTAGCCTGTATTCGCGTGCCAGACGCCGATGAAGCGACGATCGCTCGGCGTGCCGTAGATCGCCATGGAACGCAGGATCATCTTGCCGTCGTGCGCGGCCTTGTTCTGTTGCTGAAAGGTGCCGACATTCGCCTCGGGTCCAGACGTCATGCCGTGACGGGCAAACCATGCACCGGTGATGCCCTGCTCGAACACGGCGGCGAACACGGCGTCGCTGGCAGTACCGGTGGCGGACACAAGCACTGGCACGTAGCCGTGCGCGGTCTGGTTGTCGAAGAAGCTTTGATAGCCGGCTGCATTGACGCCGTGCACCGCTACCCAGGCCGGGCCGCTGCGTTGGATCCAGACCGCGGCATAGCGTGCATCGCCGGGGTCGCCGTACACACTCAGCGAAATCATGCGGTAACCCTCGGCGGACAGGTGATCGAAGTTCGACTGGTGCTGGCCTGCCGTGACGCCATGATAGGCTTGGAACATCCTCGCGCTTCCTTCGGTTTGGGGTGACGCAGGACGATAAATAATCGCAATGGAAGTAGCTGTGACGAAGGCTGTACGTTTCGCGTTAATAACAGATAGCTCACAGAACCGTGAGTGCACCGACGATGGCTGAACCGCGTCTGCTGATTTTCGGCCTGGGCTACACAGGGACCGCGGTCATGCACGCGGCCATCGGCGCCGGCTTCGCCGTCACAGGAACTGTGCGCTTGGTTGGCGCGGGGATCCCCTTCGATGAGGCGGCCGCGTCGATTGCGCAATCGACGCACCTGCTGTCCACAGTGCCTCCCGACGTCTCAGGCGATCCGGTGCTGTCACGCTATGCCGACGCCATCGACCAGGCAGCGCATCTCCGTTGGATCGGCTATCTGTCCTCAACAGGCGTCTATGGTGATCGAAGAGGCGACTGGGTCGATGAGGGCACGCAGCCCGCGCCAGTGTCCGATCGCAGCCGCCGGCGGCTCGCTGCGGAGCAGGCCTGGGGCCGCCTGGCCGATCGGTGCGGGGTCGATGTGTTCCGCCTGGCCGGCATCTATGGGCCGGCGCGCTCAGTGTTCGATGATTTGCGCGCCGGGACGGCGCGGCTGGTCGGCAAGCCTGGCCATACCTTCGGGCGCATCCATCGCGACGACATCGTGTCCGCCGTGATCGCGGCGATGCAGCAGAGACGCGAGAGCGGTGTTCGCTTGCTGAACCTGGTGGATGACGAACCTGCGGAAAGCGCCGAGGTGATAGCCGAGGCGGCACGATTGCTTGGTGTTGCTGTACCCGAAGCCACGCCGTTCGAGTTGGCATGGCCCGCGATGAGCCCGATGGCACGGAGCTTCTGGGCCGAGCATCGCAAGGTGTCCGGTCTACGCGCGCAACAGGTACTCGGCCTGCGCTGGCGCTATCCAAGCTACCGCGAGGGACTACGTGCCATCCTGGCTGAGGAGAGCGGCAAGCGTCCGGCATAAGAGAGAAAGGTCTTGCGGGCGCGAGAGCCGATGATCGCCGTCCTTCACCAGGATCACCTGCACATCGTTGCTGCTGACCCGTTCGGCGATCCGCAGCGCCATGCGCCACGGCACGTCAGGATCGTTCTGCCCGTGCAGCAGGCGCACCGGACAATCAAGCTGTATTCGCCCGGTCAGCACCAACCTGGCGCGTCCGTCCTCGATCAGCGCACGGGTGATCGGCGTGGGCTCGCCGTATTGGCTTGGCCTATGCACGACCCCGTCCCGCTCCAGGGTGTCCCGCTGCTCGAGGGTCATCGCCGGCCACATCAACGCCTCGGTGAAATCAGGCGCGGCGGCGATGCCGACCAGTGCCGCGACCCGACCGGGGCAGACAAGAGCCGCGAGCAATGCGATCCAGCCCCCCATTGAGGAACCGACGAGAATCAGTGGGCCGTCGGTCTGGCGATCGATCATCGCCAGTGCATCGTCGGTCCATCGGCTGATGGTGCCATCCTCGAACCGGCCGCTGCTTGTCCCGTGCCCCGAATAGTCGAAACGCAGCATGGCCTGACCGCGCTCGGCACAGAACGCGGCAAGCGCCGTCGCCTTCTCGCCGGTCATGTCGCTGTGGAATCCGCTCAGGAACACCACCGTGGGGCTTTTCCCATCCTGCCGCGCCCAGGCCAGTTCCACGCCGTCGCCGCGATCGAGCCGTCCGGTGGTATGCATGGCGTCAGATCCCGAAGAACAGCCAGTCCAGTGCGCGGGTGATGTCATCGCGATGCTGAGCGATGGAGCCAACCGATGAGCCAAGCTGGCGTGCCGGCAGAAATCCGAGAAGACGCATCATCACCACGTAGCTCTGACCATCGTGCATCACCCGCGGCAAGACTCGAACCGGCGGATTCGGCACGGTGGCCGTCGTGGTCAGTGGTGCGACGATTCGGCCCTCGCCACCGACGATGTCCGCTTGCAGGTCGACCAGGAGCGGATAGATTGCCCTGCCGCGGCGACTGGGATTGACGAACAGGTCATGCTGCATCGTCACTCGCCGAATCAGGGTCGAACAGCCCGAACTCTGGGAACGGCAGGCCGTGTCTGGCGACCAGATCATCCGTGATCCTTGTAGCTTCACGGATTTCTTCGCGGATCTTTGCCACCTCCGCCGCCTCAAATGCCTTGACCAGCGCGGCCTCTGCGGTGCGTGAGATGTTGATGCCCAGGGCGGATGCCTTGGCCGCCAGGTCGGCATTGAGCGTGATGCTGACGGTCTTGCGGCGTGCGTTCACGTCGTATAGAGGCGTTCGCATGGGCGAAATTCCACCGGTCTGAAGACCCGTGTAAATGTAGGGGTGGGAGCGGTGGCTGGCAACATTGCGGTGCTTCAGGTGCTGCCATCGCTGGTGACCGGCGGGGTTGAGCGCGGCACAATCGAGATGACCCAGGCGATCGCCGATGCCGGGTGGACTGCGCTGGTCGCCAGCGCGGGCGGCCGCCTCGTTCCAGTCGTCGAGCGCGCAGGCGGTCGCCACATCGCTCTGCCGCTGGCCAGCCGGAATCCATTCGGGGTCTGGCGGAACGCACAGCGGCTTGCAGGCCTGGTCCGCGCCGAGCAAGTGGCAATCGTCCATGCGAGATCACGCGCGCCGGCCTGGTCTGCCAGCCTGGCCTGCAAGCGCACTGGGGCACATTTCGTTACCACGTACCATGGCACCTACAACGAGGACCTGCCGTTCAAGCGCCGCTATAACTCGGTCATGGCGCATGGCGAGCGGGTGATCGCGGCCAGCCGCTTCATTGCCGACCTGATCCACCGGCAACATGACACCGACCCATCGCGGATCCGGATCATTCCGCGCGGCGTGGACCCAGCGGTGTTCGATCCGGACGCGGTCGCTGGTCATCGAGTGGCGCGACTGGCCCTGGAGTGGCGGTTGCCCCACGGGGCCTCGGTCGTATTGTTGCCGGGGCGGTTGACGAGCTGGAAGGGGCAGACCGTGCTGATCGAGGCCCTGGCGCGCCTGTCCGGCCGCAACGTGTGCTGCGTGCTGGTGGGATCGGACCAGGGACGACGGCGCTATTCCGCCGGACTGATCCGCCAGGCCGAAGCGCTGGGCGTTGCCGATCGGGTGCGTCTGGTGGGTGAGTGTCAGGATATGCCGGCGGCGTTGCTGCTCGCCGACGTGGTCGTCCATGCCTCGACGCAGCCGGAAGCGTTCGGCCGTGTGGTGATCGAGGCACAGGCCATGCGCCGGCCCGTGGTCGCGTCAGATCTGGGCGCGCCGATCGAGACGGTCGAGCATGGTGTCACCGGTTGGCGCACGCCGCCCGGCGACGCCGGCGCTCTCGCCGCCGCCATCGAGATGGCGCTGGCCTTGCCGCCCGAGGAGCGACAGGCTCTCGGCTGCCGGGCGCGTGCCGCTGTGCTGCGCGGCTACACTGTGGGTGCCATGCAGGCGGCGACATTGGGCGTCTACCGGGAGCTCATGGGACTTGCGTAGCAGTTGCCTCGACGCCATAGACAGGCGTTTTCGCTGAGGAAGGAGCCGAAACGACCATGCCCGCCATAACCCTGCCCGACAAGTCCGTGCGCCGCTTCGACGGGCCGGTGACGGGCACGACGGTGGCGGAAGCGATCGGCCCTGGCCTCGCGCGCGCCGCCCTCGCCATGAAGCTCGACGGCAAGCTGGTGGATCTGGCCACTGAGATCGAGCGCGACGCCGACGTTGTGTTCGTCACCCGTCGCGATCCCGACGCGCTGGAGCTGATCCGCCACGATGCGGCGCATGTTCTGGCCGAGGCGGTGCAGGAACTGTATCCCGGCACCCAAGTGACCATCGGGCCGGCGATAGCCGACGGATTCTACTACGACTTCGCTAGGAACGAACCATTCACACCCGAGGACTTCGGCCCGATCGAGGCAAAGATGCGCGAGATCGTGGCACGCGGGGAAAAATTCACGCGCCAGGTGATCGACCGCGACGACGCCATCCGCCTGTTCGAGGACAAGGGCGAGAAGTACAAGGCCGAGATCGTCCAGGACCTGCCGCGCGGCGAGACCATCACGCTCTATCGCCAGGGCAATTGGGTGGATCTCTGCCGCGGCCCGCACATGCGATCCACCGCCGATGTCGGCCACGCGTTCAAGCTGATGAAGGTCGCCGGCGCGTATTGGCGCGGCGATCATCGCAACGCCATGCTGTCGCGCATCTACGGCACCGCGTGGCGCGACCAGAAGGAGCTCGACGCCTACCTCCATATGCTGGAGGAAGCGGATCGGCGCGATCACCGCCGCATCGGCAAGGAGATGGACCTGTTCCACCTCCAGGAAGAGGCGGTGGGCAGCGTGTTCTGGCACCCCAAGGGCTGGAGGCTTTACCTGACCGCCGAAGCCTACATGCGCCGCCGCCTCGACGCCGCCGGCTACCAGGAGGTGAAGACCCCGCAACTGGTGGACCGCTCGCTGTGGGAACGCTCCGGGCACTGGGAAAAGTTTCGCCAGAACATGTTCATCGCCCGGGTGGAGGACGAGGACAAGGTCCTCGCACTGAAGCCGATGAACTGCCCGTGTCACATCCTGATCTTCCGCCACGGCCTCCGCTCATACCGCGAGCTGCCGCTGCGGCTGGCGGAGTTCGGCTCCTGCCATCGCTATGAGCCGTCCGGCGCCATGCATGGGATCATGCGGGTGCGCCAGTTCACCCAGGACGATGCACACATCTTCTGCACCGAGCAGCAGATCGCCGCCGAAACGGTGCGGTTCGTCGAGCTGCTGTCCTCGATCTACCGCGACTTCGGCTTCCCGGAGTTCAGCGTGAAGTTCTCCGACCGCCCGGCGTTGCGGGTCGGCTCGGACGCGGTCTGGGACCATGCGGAGAGCGCGCTGAAGGAGGCCTGCGCCACCGCTGGCGTCGATTACACCCTGAACCCCGGCGAGGGCGCGTTCTACGGCCCGAAGCTGGAGTTCGTGCTGCGCGACGCGATCGGGCGCGACTGGCAGTGCGGTACGCTTCAGGTCGACTTCAACACGCCGGAACGGCTCGACGCCGAATATGTGGGCGAGGACGGCGCCCGCCACACCCCGGTGATGCTGCACCGCGCCATCATGGGTAGCTTCGAGCGCTTCCTCGGCGTGGTCATCGAGCACTATGCCGGGCGCTTCCCGCTGTGGCTGGCGCCGGTGCCGGCGGTGGTCGCGACCATCGTCTCGGACGCCGACGCGTATGCCGGCGAAGTGGCCGCGGCGCTGCGGCAGGCGGGGCTGGCGGTGGAGTTGGACCTCACCAACCAGAAGATCAACGCCAAGGTCCGCGAGCACAGCCTGGCGCATGTGCCGGTGCTGGCGGTGGTCGGGCGTAAGGAGGCCGAGAGCCGGACCGTGGCGCTCCGCCGTCTGGGCGGGTCCGCGCAGGAGGTGCTTCCGTTGGATGAGGCGGTGCGGCTTCTTGCGCTCGAGGCCACGCCTCCCGATCTCAAGGCGTGAGGAAAGGCGGCTTACGCGGAGGAACGGCCCCGGGGCAGCCCTCGGTGACGACCGCGTGAAACTTTTCCTTTAGCTTGATCAGCTACCGATGGATCGGCCAGACTTATGGCCGGCTTACGTTAACCGAGACAGGAGAAGACCATAGCAAGAGGACCAATGCCCGCATCGCCGACCCGCGACGGGCCGCGTGTGAACGACGAGATCAGAGCGCAGCAGGTGCGGCTGATCGATCAGGACGGTGAGATGCAGGGGGTGATGACCGCCCGGGACGCCTGGCTTCGGGCGCAGTCGGTCGGGCTCGACCTGTTGGAGATCAGTCCCAACGCCGATCCGCCGGTCGTGAAGATCCTCGACTTCGGCAAATACAAATACGAACAGCAGAAGAAGCGGAACGAGGCCAAGAAAAAGCAGAAGGTCATCGAGATCAAGGAGATCAAGGTCCGCCCGAATATCGATGAGAACGACTACCAGGTGAAGATGCGCGCCATGAAGTCGTTCATCGAGGAGGGCGACAAGGTGAAGGTGACCTTGCGCTTCCGCGGCCGCGAGATGGCGCACCAGGAGATCGGCATTCGCGTGCTTGAGCGGATCAAGAACGAGATGGACCCGACATCCAAGGTCGAGCAGATGCCGCGGATGGAGAACCGCCAGATGGTGATGGTGCTGACGCCGAGGTAAACTCGGCCGGCGGCGGGTTACCCGCCTGCACTGGGGGGAATATGAACCGCACGCCGCTGAACCGGATCACGGCGGATGATCGCAGACAGTTTCACGCCGACGGCGCGATTTGCCTGCGCAGCATGTTCGACGGCGAGTGGCTCGAGCGCATGCGTCGGGCGGTGGACCGCGTGATGAACGCCACTGACCCGCAAAGTCGCGCGCGTGAGGTCACCAAGGCACTCGGCGGCAAAAGCGGCCGCTTCCTCATCAATTCCTTCATCTGGCGGTGGGACGACGATTTCCGCGATTGGGCCATGCACAGCCCGTGCGCCGAGATCGCCGCGACGCTGATGGAGGCCGACGAGGTGCGGCTGTTCTATGACCAGCTGTTCGTGAAGGAGCCGGACACTCACGAGATGACCGACTGGCATCAGGACCTGCCGTTCTGGCCACTGCGCGGCAACGACGTGCTGTCTGTCTGGGTGGCGCTGGTGGATGTCGATCATGACAACAGCGCCCTGGAGTACATCGCCGGTTCGCACAATTGGGGCAAGTTCTACGCCGCGGCGATCCCCGACAAGGACCCGAAGTTCAGGTCGGAACTTGAGCCGTGTCCGAATTTCTCCCGGCGGCGCGGTGACGCGAACCTCCGGTTCCTGTCCTGGGACATGCAGGCTGGCGACTGCATCGTGCACCATCCGCTGACGGTGCATGGCGCCGAGGGCAATTTCTCGCCGAAACGACGGCGTATGGCCATCTCGACCCGCTACATGGCGCGCGACGTGGTCTGGGACCCACGCCCCGCGACGATGACGATTCCGCAAAATCCGCAGTTGCCCCCGGGCAAGTTTCCAGCGGACGACGAGTTGTTTCCACTCGTCTGGACGCGCCCCCCGGCCGCGCTTCAGATTTGATCTGCGGCCGTTGGTGGAGTTCGCCCTCCTCCGCGTTCGCAGCAATGCTAGTCCAATTCCGCAGCCCAGAGGTCCAGCAACTGTTCGCCCAATGGCGCTGTCAACGGCTGCCCGGGGCGCACACCGAACATGAATGCGCCACTGCTTCCGTCGGCGGCCGGTTTGGCATGGGTGTGACTGCGGATGGCGACGGCCCTCGACCCGTCTTCCTTGATCCCAAGCATCGCCTCATCCAACGCGTGGACTGACTGACGGCTCGTCCCGTCCGCAAGATCATAAGTGCCGAACATGAACACGGGGGCGGTATCGAGCGGATCAGGGTAGACAAAAAATGTCGACATCTCGCCCGACAGACCCGCCAGGCGCTTGACGTACATAGCGACCATATCCTCTCGCAGAGTTTGCAATCGAGGAGTGTAACCCGCAGGAGTGAGGAGGCGGTTAATCGGGTCGCAACACCAGATCGCGCCGAAGCCATTCGCCAGGATCGCTCCCCGCTTGGACAAGCCGCCAACCCGAGGCACACTTCAGGCAATCAACGAGCGATGGGAGCCTCGGACGATCCATGAAAGACAACAGCATATGGCGGGCGGTGCGCGAGGGGCGGCCCGCGCTCGGCACCGGGCTCAAGGAATTCGCCTCGCGCGGCGTCCCGTGGATCATCGAGGCCTCCGGCTTCGACTACTGCATGATCGACCACGAACATGGCGCCTTCGACCTCGAGACGATCGCCGATCTCGCCGGGTGGTTTCAGGCCACCAACGTCTCGGCGATCGTGCGTATCCACAAATCCTTCACCTACCTGATCCCCGCGATCCTCGATCAGGGGATCATGGGCGTGCAGGTTTCGGAGGTCGACAACGCCGAGGAGGCACGCGCGATCGTACGGGAGGCCAAATTTCCGCCGATCGGCAATCGCGGCATCTCGGGACAGGGGATGCACACCGGATACCGCAGCTATGGCGCCCGTCACGCGTCCGACTATGCGCCATGGGCCAATGCCAACATCATCGTCTGCGTCTCGATCGAGTCGCTCGAGGGGCTGGAGAACGTCGAGGCGATCGCGGCCGTCGACGGGATCGACATGATCGCCTATGGCCACTCGGACCTGAGTGCGCGCCTGGGCGTTCATCTCCAGCTTGAGCACCCGACGTTCAAGGCCGCCGTGCGCAGGATCGCGGAGGCCTGCAACGCGCTCGGCAAACTCGCCCGGGGGTCCGCGGAAACCGAGGCGCAGATCGAGGAGTACCTGGCGCCTCGGCTGCAAGGTATTGAACCTGCCCGGCAACGACGTCAGCACCTGGCTCGATGGCCTGAAGGCGCGTGCCGCCCGCGCCCATGCACGCCTCAAATCCATCGGCGTTCCGACGCCTTGAGGCGCGCGAAACAGCTGACCCCCACCGTCGTGGCGTGGCCTGGTTCCAGGCCTGCAGGCTCGAACTGCATCCGAGCAAGACACGGATCGTGTATTGCAAGGATATCAATCGGACCGGGGATTACCCCGATATCCAGTTCACGTTTCTCGGCGATACGTTCCGGCCGCGCAAGGCCGTGAATAAATATGGCCGGGTTTACGTGAACCCTTTCCCGCTTCCACGGATCGGCGCTCAAACCGGTGTGGCAGAACATGAACCTGTTCCTGACCCGGTGGCTGATGCGCAAGTACAAGGGGCTGGCAGGCCATGAAACTCGGGCCGCCGAGATGCTCAAGACGATGCCGGACGACGCCGTCTCATGGGGATTGCATTCCGGCGACCATATTGTTCCGTTTGGTAATTCGGGCTTCGCCGGCCGCCTGCGCGGTCTTTCTGGTCGCCAGCCTCGTCGGCAATGGCCGAGTGCGCGGTTGACGATAGGGCGCTGTCGCATGCGATCCACCAAAGGAAGGCGTGGGTGTCGAGCAGAAGGTTCAGGCCGATGGCTCCCAGCCGCGCGTTGCAAGCATGACCGTCCGCGGTGGCCGGTGGACATTGCCCACATTTAAGCCGTCCGCCCTGTCCAGCGCGGTTCGTCTGAGCTAAGCGGGCGGCAGGATGCAATCCGGGGACAGCAAGACAGCATCACGTGCCTGGCTGCGTGAGGAGCGGCGCATTGGCGGCCGGGCGGTATGGCCGGTTGTGCTGCTCGGCCTGCTGAACACGGCAATGGCCGTGGGCCAGGCCTGGTGCGTGGCGATGCTGCTCGCCGGCGCCCTGACCGGGCATTCCGACGACACGGGTGCACTGCTGGGGGGCTTCGCGGTGCTCGCCATGCTGCGCGCGGCCGCATCGATTGCTGCCGAGCGCGGCGCTTTCAATGCGGGGGCGGCGGCACGGCGGAGGCTGCGAACCGACGCGCTGTCGCGCTTGCTGCACGCCGGCCCGTCGCGGCTGCGCACTCACCACAGCGGTGAGCTGACCGCGATCGTCGTGGATCGCATCGAGGCATTGGATGGGCTTCACGCGCGCTGGCTGCCGGCCGCTGCGCTGGCGATTGGCGGCCCGCTGCTGGTGGCCGTCGCTTCGCTGCTGGCCGATCCGGTCGGCGCGCTTGTGCTGGTTCTGTGCGGCCTGTTGGTCCCGGTCGCGATGGCCGCGGCAGGTATCGGCGCCGCGGCTGCCTCGCGCAACCAGTTCCTGGCGCTGGCGCGGCTGCAGGCGCGTTTCCTCGACCGCGTGCGTGGCATTGCCACCATCGTCCTGTACGGCCAGGCGGATGCCGAGGCGCAATCGCTGGCCGCGGCGGCGGACGAACTTCGCCGGCGCACCATGCGCGTGCTGCGTGTCGCGTTCCTGTCCTCGGCCGCACTCGATCTTGCGGCGGCGCTGGCCTTCGTCGTGCTGGCGCTGCACTACGGTGTGCTCCTTGCGTCTGGCGGCATGGTTCATCCGGGGATTGCACTGTTCGTGCTGCTGCTGGTCCCGGAGTTCTTTGCTCCGCTGCGCGGCTTCGCTGCCGCCTATCAGGACCGGCTGCATGCCGTAGGGGCGGCGGAGGCGCTGGTTGATCTGCCACCGCAGCCAGCCCCGCAACCGCCGCGCGACGTGCGCACGGTCGCCGCGCAGGGTATCGCTGTCGCATTCGAGGACGTGCATTTCACCTGGGACCCTGCCCGGGGGCCGGCGCTGAACGGACTGTCTTTCCGTGTGCCGGATGGGGAGACGTTGATGCTGGCCGGCCCTTCGGGCGCCGGCAAATCGACGGTGATCGAGATTCTGTTGGGCTTCGTCCGACCCGACAGGGGACGCGTGACCATCAACGGCGCCGACATCGCGGACCTGGTGCCACAGGCACTGGCACGGCTGACTGCATGGATCGGCCAGCGCCCAGTGCTGTTCGCCAGCACCATTCGCGACAACATCCGCTTCGCCCGTCCCGAAGCCACCGACGCAGAGGTGGAGGAAGCGGCGCGCAGCGCCAGCGTCACCGAATTTTCCGCGGCATTGCCTGACGGCCTTGATACCGCGATAGGCGAGGGCGGTTACGGTCTGTCCGGCGGCCAGGCACAGCGGGTGGCGATCGCCCGGGCGTTCTTGAAGAATGCCCCCCTGCTGCTGCTGGATGAACCCACGGCACATCTCGACCCGGCGACGGAGGGCGAAGTCCTGGACAGTCTGCGACGGCTGGCGCTGGGACGGACCGTGATCCTCGCCAGCCATTCGTCCGCAGCGCACGGGCTGCCGGGTCGGCGGCTGGATATCAGCGAAGGGCGTGCCGTTCAGGCGCGCGGTGCGGCGTGACCGACGTACTGCACATTCTCGGCCTCTGGCGGGGGCGTGCGTCGTGGCTGGCGGCTGGCATCGTGGTGTCGCTGGCGGCGCTCGCGGCAGGCGTGTCGATGATGGCACTCGGCGGCGTGGTACTCGGCGCCGCAGTTGCCGTCGGAACCTTGGCGGCGCCGTTGGCGCTGCGGTTGCTTGGATCGGCACGGGTGGTGCTGCGCTACGCCGAGCGGTTGCTGACACATGAAGCCACGTTCCGTGCGCTGGCCGATCTGCGGGTGTGGTTCTTCCGCAATCTCGCTCGCGGGTCCGCCGGCGGGCTCGGTTTTCGCCAGGCAGGCGACGTGCTGGCCCGCCTGGTCGGTGACATCGAGGCGCTGGACGGGCTGTATCTTCGCATTCTGGTCCCGCTTGTGGGCGCGGCGCTGCTTTTCCCGCTGCTCGTCGTGCTGTTCGGAATGCACAGCGTCTGGCTGGCCCTCGCGATCGGCGTCCTGTTCGCGGTCGCTGCGTTCGTGCTGCCTTGGCTGAGTGCGCGCGCCGCCGCGCGTGCCGGTGTTGCATTGGCCATTGCCGCGGGTGGCCTGCGCATTGCCACGCTCGATGCGCTGACCGGATTGCGTGAGGTGCGTGCATTCGGCGCCGAAGGCCGCATGCTGGCTGCGGTGCAGGCGCGTGAGGCGACCCTCCTGATCACGCAGCGCGAACTCGCCGGGCGGGCCGCGCGTGCCAATGCGTGCGCGTTGCTGTGCGGGCAGGCAGCGATCCTCGCCGTGCTGATCGCGGCGGGCAGCAGTCCGGTGGCAGGCGTCGCGGCCACTTTCCTGACCGTGGCGGCATTCGAGGCAATCGGCGGGTTGCCGCGCGCGGGCGTGCTTGCCGGCCATGCCGCGGCTGCCTCGCATCGCGTCATCGAGGCTGCCAATGCGCCTGTACCGGTGCCTGATCCGCCGTATCCGGCGCAGGTTCCCACCGACTTCAGTTTGCGCTTCGACGCGGTTCACTTCCGCTGGCTGGCTGACCGGGCGCCAGTGTTCGACGGACTTGCGCTCGAGGTCCCGCAGGGCGCGCGCGTCGCGTTGCTCGGGCCGTCGGGCGCCGGCAAATCAACGCTCGCTGCACTGGCGCTGAAGGTGGCGGCACCACAGCAGGGCAGGGTGCTGCTGGGCGGCGTTGATATTGCCACGCTGGCGGCGGCGGAAGTGCGCTCTCGAATCGGCTGGCTCGCCCAGGCGACGCATCTGTTCGACGACACCATTCGCGCCAACCTGAAGTTCGCGCGGCCCGATGCCGATGATGCGGCCTTGTGGGGTGCACTGGATGCGGCGCGGATCGGCGAGATGGTGCGAGCACTGCCGGATGGCCTGGATACCTGGGTCGGCGAAGGTGGCGCGCGATTTTCCGGCGGTCAGGGAAGGCGACTCGCACTGGCACGCGCACTGCTTTCTCCGGCGCCGATCCTGATCCTCGATGAACCCTGCGCTGGCCTCGATGCGGAAACCGAGCGCGCGTTCCTCGGCACGCTGAACGAAGTGGCAGATGGACGCAGCGTGATCCTGATCACGCACCGCCTGACAGGGGTGGAGCGGCTCGATCGGATCTGGCGATTGTCCGCTGGCAAGGCGATCGCCGCCGCGGCCTAGCGGGACTTTCGGTTGACGGCGGGTTAACTGCCCGGCAGGACAATGGCCGTCTCGCGCCAGAAGGGAATCGGCCATGCACCGCCTCGGGCTACTGCTTGTGCTACTGTGTGCAGCAATCGGCAGTGCCGGCGCGGCAGAGCCACCACTGGAGAAGTTCGTCGTATTCTTTCAGGAATGGTCGGCGCAGATCGATGATCCGGCGCAGTCGGTGATCAGTCATGCCGCGGATTGGGCGAAGTCGCACCCGGGCGCCGTCGTGCACGTGAACGGCTTTGCCAGTACCATCGGCAGCCGCCAGGCCAACATTCTGCTGGCCGATCTGCGCGCACAGGTCGTGGTCGATCAGTTGCAGTCCGACGGCGTCGAACCGAAGCATGTGAAGCAGCGCGGCCATGGTCCGGTGCAGTTCGCTCTGACCGCGCAGGAAAGCCGCCGGGTGGAGATCAGCTTCGACCGGCACTGATCGCATTATGTTGCAATCTCTAGTGCAGGCGGAAGCGTGGGACGAGCCGGCGGCTGTATTGCGCCGCGTGTTTGGCTTCCCGGGCTTTCGCGGCCAGCAGGAACAGGCAGTGCGCCATGTGGTCGCGGGCGGCGATGCACTGGTGCTGGCGCCGACCGGCGGGGGCAAGAGCATCTGCTTCCAGGTCCCGGCGTTATGCCGGCCTGGCACCGCGGTGGTGATCTCGCCGCTCATTGCGCTGATGGACGATCAGGTGGCGGCGCTGCGGCAGCTCGGGGTATCGGCCGGTGCCCTGCATTCGGATCTTGAGCCGGCCGAGGCGCGCAGCGTCGCGCGCGATCTGATCGAACAGCGGCTGGATCTGCTGTACGTCTCGCCGGAGCGTCTGCTCGGCAATGGTACGCTGGAGCGGCTGTCGCGCTTGAAGCTCGCGCTGTTCGCGATCGACGAGGCGCATTGCGTGTCGCAGTGGGGGCATGAGTTCCGACCGGAGTACCGCGGGCTGGCGTGCCTTGCCGATCAGTTTCCCGGCGTGCCGCGCATCGCGTTGACGGCAACAGCCGATCCGCGCACGCGCGACGATATCCTGCGCGCGCTGAAGATGGAGGCTGCGGAGACCTTTGTTGCCAGCTTCCATCGGTCGAACCTGCACATCGCCGCCGCGGCAAAGGTTAGCGAGACCGCGCAGCTTCTGGACCTGCTCGCGCGCCATTCCGGTGTCTGCGGCATCGTCTATTGCGGCACGCGTGCGAAGACCGAGCGCGTTGCCGAGAAGCTGAGGGGCAAGGGAATACCGGCGGTCGCGTTCCATGCCGGACTGGAGGCGGAAACCAAGCGTGAGGCATTGGCGCGGTTTCGTTCCGGCGAGGCGGTGGTCGTGGTGGCGACAATTGCGTTCGGCATGGGGATCGACCGGCCGGACGTGCGCTTCGTGGTGCATCTGGATATGCCGGACAGCCCCGAGGCCTATTACCAACAGATCGGCCGCGCCGGTCGTGATGGCGAGGTGGCGGAAACACTGCTACTGTATGGCGGCCAGGACATCGCCCAGGCGCGCCATTGGCTGGCGCAATCCGCCGCGCCCGAGACACAAAAGCGGGTGATGCGCACGAAGCTCGAGGAGATGATCGCGCTCACCGAGGCCGCATCGTGCCGCACGCGTTCGCTGCTCGGGTGTTTCGGTGAAGAGCTGTCGGAACCCTGCGGCCATTGCGACAACTGCTCTGCGCCGCCGCTGATGGTGGATGCGACGGTGGAGGCGCAGAAGGTGCTGTCGGCGGTGTATCGCACCAATCAGGTGTTCGGCGCGCTGCACATCATCGCCGTGCTGCGCGGAGAGACGACCGAAGGCGTGCTGAGGCACGGACATGATCGGCTGCCGACATTTGGTGTCGGTGCCGATCATGCTGCGCCGTTTTGGCGTGGGCTGATCCGCCAGCTTATCGGCCTCGGCGCGCTGGATGTGGATACGGCGGGGCATGGCGGGCTGTTCCTCGTGCAGGAGAAGGCGCGGCCGGTTCTGCGTGGCGAGACACCAGTGATGCTGCGCGAGGAAGGCAGGCGGCGCACCGAGGTGCGGCGTCCCGAGCGTCACACTGTTGCGCAGCCCTCCGGCTCGGAAGGGGAAAGCCTGTTCGAGGCGTTGCGTGCCTGGCGTGCCGCGGAGGCGAAGAAGCAGCACATCCCGCCGTATGTGATCTTCCATGACACTGTGCTGCGCGACATCGCGGCGGTGCGGCCTTCGAGCATCGAGGAGCTCGGGCAGATGAAGGGGGTGGGCGCATCGAAGCTGCAGCGCTACGGCATGGCGGTGCTGCGTCTGATCGGCGAACAGCCGGCATAGAAATTCAGTGCGACCGGCCGGGTGTCGTGCCGAACGCGGCGCGGAACGCCGCGCCGAATGCAGGACCGCTGTTGTAGCCTACCGCGGCCGCTGCACGAGCGGGTGTAGCGCCTTGCGCGAGGCACGCCAGCGCCTCGGTCAGCCGCAACTGGCGTCGCCACGCCTGGAAGCTCATGCCGGTCTCGCGGCGAAACAGCCGCGCCAAGGTGCGCGCAGAGGCGCCTGCCATCCCGGCGAAAGCTTCCAGCCCGCGCGGATCGGCCGGATCGGACAGCAGCGCCTCGGTAACGCGCTGGAGCCGAGGATCGCGACACGCCGGCACCGCGATCGGACGTGTCGCGGCGCGGCCGATCTCGTGCAGCGCCAGCGCCACGACGTGCTGCACCGGTCCTGCTTCGTCCCACATCACCGGTTGTTCGCAGGCCGCCAGGATCAGCTCGCGCAGGAGGGGCGAGACGGCGACGACTGTCACCGTGCCCGGGCCGGCACGTGCCGCATCCTCACGCAGGAACAGCGCCCGCATCGCCAGACCCGCAGGCATACGCGTCACGTGCGGTGTCATTGCCGGCATCCACAGGCCGGTGCCTGGAGGCACGACGAAGAGCGCCGCCCGCGTCACCACACGCAGCACGCCAGCGATCGCGTGCAGCAATTGGGCGCGCGGATGCTGATGCCAGCCCGTGTCGTGCGGATCGGCGTAGTCATAGGCATAGCCGACAAGGGGCCGTGGCGCCTCCTCGAACGGGCGCAGGCGGGAGCGGTCGGCAGGGTGTCCGATCTGAGACAAAACTTGGCCGTACGTCGAAAGTCAGACAGCCTACCTTGGGTCCTGGTGCAACACCAGTCGACGAGGTTCGCACGTGACACCGAACACACGCCTGATCGCTTTCATCAATGCCGCGCATGGCTTACCCACTATTCGCTGCTGATCCTGCCCACTGCAGTGCTGGCAATGGCGGTGCCGGACGGGCGGTTTGGCGACGCGTATGGGCCGATCCTGGCGCTCGCCACGGGCATGTTCCTGCTCTACGGGCTGTTCTCGCTGCCGCAGGGCTGGATTGCGCAACGCGTCGGCCGGCCGGCGTTGATGACGCTGTTCTTTTTCGGCACCGGCTTCTCGATGGCGGCGACGGCGCTTGCCGGTTCGCCGGTGGTGCTGGCGATCACGCTCGCGGCCACTGGACTGTTCGCGGCGATCTACCATCCGATCGGCACCGCCATGCTGGTGGACGCCGCCGGCGACAAGCCGGGCCGCGCCATCGGCGTGAACGGCGTGTTCGGCAATCTGGGAGTGGCGCTGGCACCGATGATGACCGCGTTGCTCGCCAATGCAGCCGGCTGGCGCACCGCCTTCCTGCTGCCGGGCATCGCCTGCGTCGCGCTCGGTCTCGCGTGGCGGCGACTGCCGGCTGCCGAGGCCATCGTGCGACAGGGAGCGCGGCCGTTTCCCGACATCCCGCGCCATCTGGTGCGCCGCGCGGTCATCGTGCTGCTGCTGATCGCGATCGTCTCCGGCCTGGTGTTCAATGCCTTCACGCTGCTGCTGCCGAAGCTGATGGAGGAGCGGCTCGGCGACGATCCAGGCATGCTGCCGCTGGTGGGATCGGCGGCATTTCTCGCCACTCTGTGCGGCGCGCTCACGCAGTTCACCGTCGGGCGGATGATCGACCGGATGACGCTGAAGCGCGTGTTCCTGCCGGTGAGCGCACTGCTGGTCCCCGCCCTGGTGGCGGTTTCCTATGCGCACGGCTGGATCGCGGTGCCGATGGCCGCGATTGTGGCGGCGGCGATCTTCGGTCAAGTGACCGTGAACGAGACGATGACCGCGCGCTACCTCTCCCCCGCATTGCGGACGCGCATGTACTCGGTGCGGTTCTTCGTGGGCTTTCTCGGCGCCGCGGCAGCCGCCCCAACGGTCGCCTGGCTGCACGAGCGCACCGGCAATCTGGCCGTGGTCACCTTGGTCATGGCGGGACTCGGCGTCGTGACCCTGGGATGCGCGCTGGCATTTCCGGATCGCAAGGAGGAGCTGCGACCGGATCTCTGGGGCGACGTCGAAGCAATGGTCGTAGCGGCTGAATAATGAACGAAGTGCCCGTGCATGCGTTCTCGTCATTTGATGACAAGAACCGGCACGGGAGGATCGATCCATGTCAGGCAGCAGTGCGGCGGCGCGGGTTACAGAGGAGTCGGTGCCTCTCAGCGAACAGGAGCATCGGGCGCAGCTTCGTCGCGCGGTGATCGCCTCGACGATCGGCACGACGATCGAATGGTACGACTTCTTTCTTTATAGCACGGTCACCGGCCTGGTCTTCGCGAAGCTCTACTTTCCGCGTTCGGATCCGCTGGTCGGCACGCTGGAGGCGTTCGCGATCTACGCCGTGGGGTTCGCCGCCCGGCCGATCGGCGCGGCGATCTTCGGCCACTGGGGCGATCGTCTCGGACGCAAGTCAGCGCTGATTGCGACATTGATGCTGATGGGCATCGCGACGTTCCTGGTGGGTCTGGTGCCGACCTACGCGAGCATCGGTATCTGGGGCGCGGTCCTGCTCACGCTGCTGCGCTTCATTCAGGGGATCGGCGTGGGCGGCGAGTGGGGAGGCTCGGTGCTGCTGTCGATGGAGTGGGCGCGCACCAGTCACCATCGGGGTTTCGTCGCATCCTGGCCGCAGTTCGGCGTGCCGTCGGGGCTGTTCCTCGCCAATCTCGCCGTGCTGGCATTCAGCTCGCTGTCAGGCGATGCGTTCGCCACCTGGGGCTGGCGGGTGCCGTTTCTGATCAGCATCGTGCTGGTCGCGATCGGTTTATGGATCCGTCTCGGCATCCTGGAGACGCCAACCTTCCGACGCCTGGTCGAAGAGAACCGGATCGAGCGTGCGCCGGTCGCCGAAGTGTTCCGATTGCAGGCGAAGGAGATCTTCCTCAGCGCATTCGTGCGGATGGCGGAGCAGGCACCATTTTATATCTTCACCGCGTTCGTGTTCGCCTATGGTGTTGGAACCTTGAAGGTGTCACGCGATCTGCTGCTGGCGTCGGTGCTGGTGGCCTCGGTGGTGTCGTTCTTCTCGATCCCGATCGCCGGCCATCTGTCGGACAGGTTCGGACGCCGACGAGTGTATATCATCGGCGCCGTCGTCACCGGTGTGTTCGGCTGGGTCTACTTCGGGCTGCTCGATACGCTGATGCCATTCTGGATCTTTGTGGCCATCGTGGTGTCGCTGATCCCGCACGATATCATGTATGGACCGCAGGCGGCATTGATCGCCGAGAGCTTCACCGGACGGCTGCGCTATACTGGCGCGTCGATCGGTTACCAGCTTGCCTCGATCATTGCCGGCGGTCCGGCACCGCTGATCGCCGCCGCGCTGTTTGCCGCTTATCGTTCCTGGGTGGCGATCGCTGTATATATAAGCGTATGTGCGGTGATCAGCGTGGTCGCAGCGGCGCTGATGCGCGACTACACGGGCCAGGACATATCGGAGGAGTACGCATTCGGCGAGGACTAGGCGGTCATGGCGGCAGCGGCCCGACATATTCTGATTGCGGCCGGATGAGCCTTCCGCCTGCCTGCTGCTCCAGGGCGTGCGCGATCCACCCGATCACGCGTGCTACTGCGAAGGCGCCGGTGAATGCGTCGCGCGGAAGGCCGAGGGCCTCGAGCAGCAGCGCGGTGTAGAACTCATGGTTGGTCTGCAGTGAGCGGGCCGGCTTGCGCTTTTCCAGCACGGCGAGCGCCGCCTGTTCGACCGCCTCCGCATAACGCAACCGCCCGGCGTCGCGACCCAACCTCGATACGACCGCCTTCACCACGTCGCAGCGCGGGTCCCGCACGCGGTACATCCTGTGGCCGAAGCCCATCAGCCGATCGCCGTGCATCACCGCCGCATCGAGCCAGTTCTCGGCATTCTCGACTGGGCCGATCGTGTCGAGCATATCGAGGACCGGACCCGGCGCGCCGCCATGCAGCGGTCCCTTCAGGGCGCACAGCGCGGCGGTGACGGCGTCGGTCAGGCTGGCCTGCGTGGACGCCGCGACGCGTGCGGTGAACGTCGATGCGTTCAGCCCATGATCGACCGAGCAAAGCAGGTAGGTCTCCAACGCGGCTGTGTCCTCGGGTGTCGGCGGCGCACCATTCAGCATCCGCAGGAAATCGGCTGTATGACCGATGCCCGCGTTCGGCGGGACTGCGTGCTGCCCGCTGCGGATGCGGATCACGGCGGCCAATCCTACCGCGACGGTCGCTGTCAGCAGCAGCGGTGCATCGTCGGCATCGTCCGGAACACTGGCCAACAGCATTCTGACCGCTGCCAGCGGAGGCAGGCGCCCGGCCATTGGCAGCAGGTCGCGCATGCGCTCGAACGCGAGCTCGCGCGCCACGCCGAGGTCGCGTCGCAACGCTGCCTCGTCCAAAGGACGTTCCACGAAGCCCTGCCACAGCAGGCCGGTCAGCCACTCGAAGCTGCGCTTGCCCGCGATATCCTGCAGATAATAGCCGCGCAGGATCAGCACGCCTGCGTCGCCATCGACCTTGCTCAGAACGGTCTCCGCCGCGACCACATTCTCCAGACCGTCAGCAACATTGCTCGTCTCGCCACGTGGCATGTGCGCCCTCCTTGGCTGGTTGACGCTGCCATGGCATACATTGAGCAGACGAACGTCAATCTTGATCAATTAAATCAATATGCGCGCTGATGATGTAACCCCTGCCGCACGATGGCTGACCGCCGCCGGTGCCACCGCAAGCCTCGGCGTTTCGCGCCAGACGCTGTATGCCTACGTCAGCCGCGGGCGGATCGGGGTGACCGCTGCGCCGGACGATCCCCGCCGCAGCCTGTATGACGCGGCCGATGTGCATCGGCTGGCAGAGCGCAAACGGAGCGGACGCAGCCGGCGTGCCGTAGCTGCTTCGACGATAAGCTGGGGCGAGCCGATCCTGGTTTCCGCCATCACCCGTATTCAAGGCGGCCGGCTGGAGTACCGCGGCAAGGACGCGATCGCGCTGTCCGCGACTGCGACACTCGAGGCGGTGGCCGAGCTGCTTTGGCAGGTGGAAGCTTTGCCGCAGCCCCGGTCACAACGGAATTGGCCGCGAGCGCGCGCTGCGGCGGGGGTTGCCGAGCAGTGTATCGCCGCGATGGCAGATCTTGCGATGGCCGGTCGCTGGACGGGCAGGGTGGAACACGTGCTGCCGGATGCCGTGCGCATTCTGGACCGCATGGCCTGGGCGGCGGCTGGCCTTCCCGGTGTTGCCAACCAATCGTCCGCACTGCCGCTGCACGATCGACTTGCGTCGGTGTGGGGCGTTGGGCCGAAGGCAGCCGACCTGATCCGCCGCGCACTTGTGTTGACGGCGGATCACGAGCTCAACGCCTCAACATATGCCACGCGGATCGTGGCATCGACCCGAGCACCGCTTGGAGCCTGCGTGCTGGCGGGTCTGACGGCGCTGATCGGCCCGCTGCATGGCGGCATGACGAACGAGGTGCGTCATCTGCTCGCCGACCCCCTCGTCGCAGCCGATCCTTCAGGTGCCATTGCGGTCAGGCTGGCGCGCGGCGAACGTATCCCTGCGTTCGGTCATCCGCTCTACCCCGACGGCGATCCGCGCGCCGCGGCGTTGCTGTCTCGCATTCAGCTTGCTCCGCGCGCGCGCCGGCTGATCGAGGCGATGCAGTCGATGACCGGCATCCTGCCCAACATCGATTTCGCGCTGCTGATGCTGGAGGAGCGCTTGCATCTGCCGACCGGCGCCGCCTTCGCCGTCTTTGCTGTCGGACGGACAATCGGGTGGATCGCACACGCGCTGGAACAGTGGCGCGACGGCACGTTGATCCGTCCGCGCGCCGTCTATCCGGAGGCTGGATCTGCGGCCGCCTTTTCGCTTCGAGACGCACACCGCCCCGTCACATAGTACCTCGGCACAGAGGTTTTGAGCGGCCTCGCGTTGTCTGAACCGAAGTCTGCATTCGACCCTGAGCTGCCATTTGCTGGCAGTCGGTGGCTCCCTTTTCAGGTCATGACCGGGCGGCCGTTGAATGTTCGGGGCGGCAGAGTTGTGCACGGCGCCAACGATCGGCAGCATATCTGGCGCTGTGGGAGGGAAGGAGCAAAACATCATGACGAAGCGCCATACTCTTACCGAGTCCGTGAGTGCCGCGCTGTTCGGTATCTGTCTTGCGATCGCCAACGTCGGAGGCGCTGCCCAGGTCGATGTTCACATCGCCCGGTTGCGCGAAGCGTTCGGCGTGAAGTGGCGGAAAGCTCCGGCTTACACGACGATCCGTGGCATCTTGCGACAACTCGATCCCGCCTCGGTCGAAGCTGCGTTCCGCCGCCATGCCGCCGTGTTGAACGACGCGACGAACGGCGAAGGTCAGCGTCATGTGGCGATCGATGGCAAGACTTTGCGACGAAGCTTCGATAACTTTCTCGACCGTCGCGCCGCGCACATACTCAGCGCCTTTGCTTCCGACAAGGCTCTAGTGCTGGGACATCTCGACTGCGGCGAAAAGTCCAATGAAATCCCGGCGGTCCAGACTTTGCTCGGCTCGCTTGCGCTGACCGGCTCTGTGGTCACTGTCGATGCCATGCATTGTCAAAAAAAGCATTCGAGCAAGCCGCCGCCGCCAGCGTTCATCTGATCGCTCAGGTCAAAGCCAACCAACCCGCCCTACATCACGCCATCGCCGCGCTGTGCGACACCGCAGCACCGTACACAGACCTCCGGTCCGGTTCAACCATGGGGTCTACCGCCATTGCCGGCGGGTATCGGTCCAGTCGAGAAATTCGCCGACGTCAGCAACACGCCGCAGGGTCAGTTCCTCGAAGGCGGAGCGTTCGACACTCAAGGCAATCTGTGGTTCGTGGCGATCGGCAGTGGGTGGGTTTCATATCTGACCCCGGACGCCAAGTTGGTCCCGGTATTCAATTGCAATCCCCAGGCTGATCTCGGTCAAACCTGTGAGCCGCAGGGTACGCGGTGGTACAACGGCAAACTCTACCTCACGTCGCGGCACCGCGGCATTCTGGTCTACGACCCGCAGACGAAGCAGGTCAGCACCCTGGTTTACACTTACCGCAACCAGCTGTTCAAAGGCCCCAACGATCTCGACTTCGATGCCGAAGGCAATTTGTTCTTCACCGATCCCTGGGGAACCGGTCCCGGCCCAAGCGCGGCTGACCGCACGGGTGCCGTCTATCAGTATTCGCACGACGGTGTTCTGCGCCGGGTGATGGACAGCGGTTCGTTCCCGAACGGCATTGCCGTATCCCCCGACAACGGCGTGCTCGCCATTGGCGACTGCAGGGAAGGCCGCGTCTGGTATAGTGCCTTCATTACCGGCCCCACGATGGGCTGCCCGCAATGTTCCAAGGATCCGCTGCATCTGACCTTTGCTGGGGTAAAGGCGGGCACTTATGTGCCTGGCAACAGCTGTCCCGATGGCATCCACTACGACGCCCATGGCAATTTGTGGGCGCAGCTGGGTGGTCTCGGCGGCATTGTCGAGATCGATCCGCGCGGTCTGATCCTAGGCTTCGTGCCGATCCCGAACGGCGATGCCGCAACGACCAACTTTGCGTTCGGCGGCCCCGATAACCAGTACATCTACTTCGAGGGCGCCAACAGCGGGACCTTCTGGCGCTTCAAGGCGCCCTATCCTGGCCTGATCGGTCCGGGGGGTGTTCGCCTGTCGGCGCAACCATGAAATACCATTGTCCACCTGGGGTGGTTCAGCTGGGCAAATGCGTCAGGCAGCCTGGTCTATGGCCGCCAACGACCCCTTGCGGCCGTTCGGCTGCGGCATAGGCAATGACCGCAACTCGCCGATACCGTAACAGCCGCTCTGGAATGCGCAGCGGCAACAAGCAGACGTTCGTGCATGGGGATTGCCAAGGCACCATTGACCCGAAGCGGCGATAGCACAGTTAGGCCTCTCTAGACAGCAAGAGCCTAACAATGCACTGAATAAACGTCGGCGCCCTCGGAGAGCTGCGATGGACGTTGTAGATTGGCTGCGCGCCCTGGATCTTGGCCAATACGAGGAGGCCTTCCGCGAGAACCTTGTCAGCATGGACCTTTTGCCGAGTCTAACGGCGGATGACCTCAAGGAACTCGGCGTCAATACTGTGGGTGATCGTCGCCGGCTCCTGAATGCTATCTCTACGTTACGCGCCGGCACAGAACAGAATTCCGTAAGGCCGACCCCGAGTATTCTCGACGGTGATTGGCCGCACACGGCCGAACGTCGGCAGCTGAGCGTCATGTTCTGCGACATCTCAGGTTCCACCGCACTATCGACCCGCCTGGACCCGGAAGATCTGAGTGCCGTGGTCCGTGCCTATCAGTCCACCGTAAGAGCCACGATTGCGCGCTTTGGCGGCTTCATCGCGCGGTATGTCGGCGATGGGGTGCTAATCTATTTCGGCTGGCCGGAAGCGCACGAGACGGATGCCGAGAGCGCCGTTCGTGCGGCACTTGCGGTGATCGCTGCAATTAGCCAGAGCCCGGTGCACGGCGAGAAGTTGAGCATACGCGTTGGCATCGCCACGGGGCTTGTGGTGGTCGGCGCGCCGATCGGCGAGGGCGACGCACGGCAGCAGACCGCCATCGGCGAGACTCCGAACCTGGCAGCCCGCCTGCAGGGTCTCGCCAGGCCAAATAACCTGGTCATCGCCGATAGCACCCGGATCCAGGTCGGTTCGCTGTTCGATCTGGAAGACCTCGGCGCGCGGCCACTCACCGGATTTGCTGAACCACAGCGCGCCTGGCGCGTGATCGGCGAGAGCAGCGCCGCAAGCCGTTTCGAGGCTCTGCGCTCGGACACGACGCCGTTGATCGGCCGCGACGAAGAATTCGAGCTGCTGCTGCGCCGCTGGCAGCAGGCGAAGGCCGGCGATGGTCGTGTGGCACTGATCTCAGGCGAGCCGGGGATCGGCAAGTCGCGCCTGACGGCGGCGTTGTCTGAAGGTATCCGCGGCCAGTCGCATAGGAGATTGCGCTGGTTCTGCTCGCCGCATCATCAGGACAGCTCACTTTATCCGACGATAGCACAGCTAGAGCGGGCCGCTGGCTTCGCACGCGACGACAGCCCCGAGACGAAGCTCGCCAAGGCACGTGATCTGCTGTCACCCGGAGGGCCAGGTGACGATGACTTCGAGTTGCTCGCCGAGCTGTTGTCACTGCCCAATGCCGCCGCCGACTTGAACCTCAGCCCGAAGCTCAAGCGTGAAAGGATGTTCGAGGCATTGCTGCGACAGCTCAGCGAGTTGGTGAAGACCGATGCGGTCCTCGCGATCTTCGAGGATGCCCACTGGATCGATCCGACCTCACGCGAACTGCTGGACCTGATGGTGGAGCGGGTTCGTGAATTGCCCGTCCTGCTGATGATCACGTTTCGCCCAGAGTTTCAGCCGCCATGGGCCGGCCAACCGCATGTGACCAATCTGGCGCTCAACCGGCTTGGCGGGGGCGACGTCGCCGCCTTGGTCCACGGGATCGCTGGCAATCGGCCGCTGGGCACCGAGGTTGTCGCCGAGATCGTGGAAAGGACCGACGGCGTCCCGCTGTTTGTCGAGGAACTGACCAAGGCGGTGCTCGAGCAAGGTCAGGAAGGCCGGATGGCGACACTGCTGTCAGCCAGTCCTGTGCCGGGCCTCGCGGTGCCCGCGACGTTGCACGCCTCACTCGTCGCCCGGCTCGACCGGATTGGCGTTGCGGCAAGGGAAGTCGCGCAAATCGGTGCCGTGCTTGGGCGTGACTTCAGCTATGAGCTGATCGAGCCGGTGGCGCAGCGGCCGGAGCCGGACCTCCGTGCGGCGCTCGCTCAGCTCGACGACGCCGGGCTGCTGTTCTGTCGCGGCGTACCGCCACAATCGACATATCGGTTCAAGCACGCACTGGTCCAGGATGCCGCATACGGCACGTTGCTGCGAACCCGCCGGCAGGAACTGCACTCCCAAGTCGTTACCGTTATTGAACTGCATTTTGCCGATCTGGTCGAGCAGCAGCCGGAATTGTTGGCGCACCACCTGACTGCTGCCGGAAATAGCAGACGCGCCACCGAGCAGTGGCTGAAGGCAGGTCAGCGTGCAGCCGACCGCCTTGCGCATGTCGAGGCAATTGCGCATCTGCAGCGTGGCCTCGCACTGCTGGCTTCGCTGCCGGAGACAGCGGAGCGCGATGCGCACGAGATAGAGTTGCAGCTCGCATTGGGACTCTCGTCTCTTACGACGAAGGGCATGGGATCTTCGGAGATGATCGAAGCCTATGGACGCGCGCGCCAGTTGGCCGAGCGGCATGGCAGCGAGCGTCAACTGTTCCAGGCACTGTTCGGTTTATGGATCAATAATTCAGGCTCAGGCGGGATACGGGCGGCGCGCCCCTTCATGCACAGGCTGGCGCAGGTCGCGGATCTGGCCGAAGATGACGCGCTGCGCCTTCAGGCGCATCACAGTGGCTGGTCGACGCTTTGGTCGGCTGGCGAGCCGATGGCGGCTCACGCGCACACCGAAGAAGGGCGCCGTCTCTACGATCCAGAACAGCATTGCTTGCACCGTCACACCTACGGGGGCCACGATCCCGGTGTCTGCGCCCGTATGACCGGAGGGATGACCGAGTGGTTACTCGGCTACCCTGACAAGGCGCAAGCAAGCATCGTCGAGGCGATGGGACTCGCGGCGCGGATCGCGCACCCATTCAGCCGCGAATACGCGTTCGAGTACTCTGCGGTGGTTCATCTCCACCGCGGTGAGCCCGAACGCGCGCTGCCGTTGCTTGTCACAGCCGATGCACTGCGCACCGAGCAGCGGATCTCCTCCGTCTTCGAGCCGCGGCTTCTGTTTGGAGCGGTTGCATTTATGCGAGGCGAGGTCACAGAAGCGATCATCCATTTGCGCGAAGCCTTGGCGCAGGCCCAGACCAAAGGAACGCTCGGGAGACCCTATGGTCACTGCCTGCTGGCGCAGGCTCTGGCGCATCGGGGCGATTACCGTGATGCCATGGTGGCGCTAAACGAGGCCTTTGAGCGGATCGAGACCACCGGTGAAAGGGGCTGGCAGTCGGAGCTTTATCGCGTGCGAGGGTTAGTGCTGATGGCGCAGGGTCAGCGTGATGAAGGACAAGCGCTGCTTGAGCAGGCGGTCGAGGTCGCGGTCCAGCAACGGGCAAAGTCGCTGGAATTGCGCGCCGCGATGAGCCTTGCCCGGTTCTGGGGTGAAGGCGGCCGGCGCGCAGAAGCACGGCACCTTCTGGCGCCCGTCTTTGGCTGGTTCACCGAAGGCTTCGATACCGTTGATCTGAAACAGGCAAAGGCGCTGCTCGACGAGCTTGCGTGAATTGAACCCGGGTTGCGAGCTGCTGCCGCCTCGAAGCGAATGACCCGGTCCACCCATCTTGCTTTAGCCCGCATGTCCGCTTTCGGAGCACCCCCGCGGCTCCGCTAAACGACGGATGTGGGCGCATAGCAGGCCCTCGCGGGGTCAGACGTCTGTGTCCACTTTCCACTCGAAGCGGTCTCTCGGACGCCGACCAGCCCTCCTCGCCATGACGGCGGCGTATTTCGAACAAAAAGGTGAGGCACCAGCTCAGATCGACACTTAGCTCCCGTTGCCGCCGTTCGCGGCCACCAGCCCGGTCTGCACGAGCTCGCCAGGCTTCCCCTCCTCGCGACGGAGTATCAGGTGGCGCTCGTGGAATGCGGCGACCGACGGCCGATGTGCGATGGAGACCAGGGTCGTGTTCGGCAGCCTCGCCTTGAGCGTGCGGTACAGATCGGCTTCGGCTTCCGGATCGAGGCTCGCGGTGGCCTCGTCCAGGAACAACCAGTCAGGCTTCGTCAACAACGCCCGTGCCAATGCGACGCGCTGCTGCTCGCCGCCGGACAATTGCTGCGCCCAATGCTCATCGTCATCCAGTCGCGGAACGAACTGACCGAGCCCGGCGTCTACCAGCGCGCGGTCGATGTCTTCGCGACTGTAGGTGTCGTGCGGATGCGGATAGGTGACCACGTGCCGCAGCGTGCCCAGCGGAATGTACGGCCGCTGCGGCAGGAACAGGCAGCGCTCGACCGGTCGCCGCACGTGCCCGTGGCCGAACGGCCAGATGCCAGCCAGCACGCGGAACAAGGTGGACTTGCCGGAACCGGAACGGCCACTGATGACGACGGAGTGGCCTGGTTCGAGCACAAGGTCGGCGCCGGTAAGCAGCTTGGTACCGTTCGGCAGCTCAATGCTGGTATCACGCATCTCCACCGATTCGTCGGGCGCATCGGCCAAGGTCAGCCCCGTGCCGAACGCGGCGCGTGCGGCGATGACGGCACGATGGAACGTGGTCAATCGTTCGACGATCGCATGCCATTGGGCGAGGCTGGAATACTGGCCGATGAACCAAGACAGCGCGTCCTGAACCCTGCCGAACGCGCCGGCGGTCTGCGTCAGTCCGCCAAGCGGTATCTGGCCGGAGAAGAAACGCGGAGCGGCGACGATGAAGGGAAAGATGACCGCCACCTGGTCATAGCCGGCGGTAAGTGCGTTCAGCATCTTGGTGCGCTGCATGATCGCCCACCAGTTGCCAATCACGCTATGGAAGCGGTCGCCAAGTAGCCCCTTCTCCTCGGCTTCGCCGTTGTACAGTGCGATGCCTTCCATGTTCTCGCGCACTCGCACCAAACTGTAGCGGAAATCGGCCTCGACGCGCTGTTGGCGGAACCGCAGCGCGGCCAGTGGGCGGCCGACAAGATGGGTGAGCCACGTCCCGAGGACGGCATACACCAGAGCGACCCAGACCATGTAGCCAGGGATACTGATGCCGAACAGCGTAATGGTGCCGGAAAGCGACCACAGGATGCCAAGAAAGCTGAACAGCGTGATGACGTTCGCCAGCAGGCTGATGCCGAGTGTGAGCGTGTTGTCGACGAAGTCGCGAATGTCCTCGGCGATGCGCTGATCAGGGTTGTCGGTGCCGATCGCCGCGCGGTCCGCAGTGAGGCTGATGCGATAATAGGCGCGGTCGGCCAGCCATTCGTCGAGGAAGCGCACGGTCAGCCAGCGGCGCCAGCGGATCTGCAGCCATTGCGAGAGATAGGTGTAGTAGACCGCGACCAGGATATAGACTGCGGCAATCTCGCAGAACCCGGGCATGAAGCCGCTCGGTGTGCGGCGGTAGACGAACAGCAGTCCGAAGAACGCCGCAAAATCCTTGTCCTGCAAGGAGTTGAAGAATTCGCGATTCCAAAAGCTCAGGATGACCGTCATGCCGACCAGCAACAGCCGGAGCGACACGATCGAGAGCAGCAGGCCCCAGGCCGACCATTTTTCCTCGGAGCGATAGTACGGTCGGGAGAGGTGCCAGACGTCGCGAAGGAACGGCCTGAGTTTCGGCATGAAGCAGCTATCTCTCGTCAGGGTGGTTGAACCGGGCCCGCAAAGCGACGAGCCAGTCGTCCAGGCGCCGGCGATTTACGCCGAGGTCGGAATAGCCGTACACGCTGCGTGAATACAGCACCAGCATGCTCTGGTCGGCACCCGCCTCGTTGACCTGAGCCGCGATCAGGTCGGGAAAATTGAACACGGCGCTACGGGCGACGAAATGGACCTGCCGTTCCGCCGGATACTCCACTGCCAGAAATGTCCGAGGCTGCGCGGCGACCATGGTGATCAAGCTGGCGTAGAGACGAGATGCGGGGACCGGGAAGACCGGCGTGACGATATCTGGGGCGGGCTCGCTCCCCGCTGGAGCCGCGAGCGCGGTATTCGGGCTGGCTGGCCGCTGAATGTGGTTCAGATCCATCAGTTGTGGGGTCGGCAAACCTCCTGCGCCGGCAGCGGCGCAGGCCGGCAGCAAGAACCCGACAAGCCAGGCGAGGGACGTCATCCCGACGGAATGGCGCGGATCAGTCGTCGCGGCAAGTTTCTCCGCGCTTACCGTCTGTTCATCGCGTTGTGGTCCAATTGGCGCTCCCAGACGACTGGTCCGCCGATCATGGCTTCCGAAGCGAACGCGGGCTCCGCGGATCACTGCACACTCGCGCACCCCGTTTTCACGTCCTTCGGCGAGCCGTTGTTTCGGCGATCTGAAGCCGACGGCGCGCCGGTCATGGTGGTGAAGTTGGGCGAGAGGGACGCAGCGATCCCGCTGCGCTCGCTGCAGCGGGAATTCGCCATCCCAGATGACTCCGACGATGGGCGGATGCTTGGACTGATCGCCCAGTCCCTCGACTTCGTGACGGGATTGCAGATCGGCGACGCGCTGCCGGCCGAGGTGCTGACCGGCCAGGCGAGCTGGGAGCCAGACGCGGTGCATCTGCAGATCGCTCAGGCCCGGCTGCAGTGGCAATTGGTGGCATGGCTGAATTCGGGAACCGGTGCTGACGCGCAAAACCTGGATGCCGATGCCCTGCTTCAGGTGGCGGACGATCCAGCACGGAAGCAGCAGGTTCAGCAGGCCTTTGCCAAGGCGGCCGAAACCCTCGGGCTGCCCTCGCGCGAGGCGGTGATCCAACTCGTCGAGGACCTGGCGCAGGAGCTGGCCTATATCGAGGCGTTGCGGGACCGGCTGCTGCGCCGGGTCAGTGCGATGGCCGATAAGCTGGAGCGCATGGCGCAGGCGTATCGCGGCGACAGCTCACATCTCGAGACCTTGACGCAGGTCCGCCGTCTGACCAACGCGGCATTGAAGCAGATCGGCCACCGATTCGAAGAGCTGGACGCGCAGACCGGCGAGGTGATGGCCGCGCTGCGCAATACCGACAGCCAGCGAACGTTCATCCGCTCCAACCGCGACTGGCTCTATCGGGCGCAGCGCGCTTGGAATTCGCTGCTGAAGGAGTGGGATGTCGCGGGTATCGGCTACGACGAGGGCATTCTGCAGCTGCTCAACCGCAGCTATCAGTTCCTGGCGCCGCGCTTCATGCCGGTGACCGAGTGGACCTCGCTGCTGCGGCCGGCAAAGAGCAAGAAGGATGCGACGCGTCAGATGGTGTGGTGATCATTCGCGGCTGAGCTTGCTCACCGCGCGGTCGAATTGAGCGAGGTAGATGTTCTCGTCCGCATCCAGCCAGATGCCGTGAACGTTGAACGCGCCGGTGAACGGCTCGTCGCGGCCAAACTGCACGAGCTTGCCCCTGTCCTTTGTCCAAATGGAAACGCCGTCGGCACCGGCGACGTAGATCACGTCGCGGCCGAACGCGAGATCGCTCGGCATATCGAAACCCGTCCACTCTGCCAGGACGTCGCCTGCGGTCGTGAAGATCTGGATGCGGTGGTTCTCGCGATCGCAGACATACAGCCGGTCCTCGGCATCCGCCGTGATGAAGTGGACCAGAGCGAACTGACCAGGCTCCACGCCAGGTTGCCCCCAGGAATGCTTCAGCTCGCCATCGGAGGAGAAGCAATGCACCCGGCGATTGCCATAGCCGTCGGAGACGAAGATCTCGCCGGTCGAGGCAAACGCCACACCGGTCGGCATGTTGAACGGTTTGCCGTAGAGCGTTGGCGCCGCTGCGCCGCGCATTCCGAGCGTGCGCAGCAATGTGCCGTCGGCCTTGTGCTCTGTCACAGTGTGCAGGCCAGAGTCGGCGACCCAGATGTTGCCCGTCCGATCAATTGTCAGCCCGTGCACGAAACTCGAGAATTGCCCCTCGCCCCATGAGCTGACGAAGCGACCCTCGGCATCGAACACCAGGACTGGATGTGCGGCGCGGCACAGCACGTAGACATCGCCATTCGCGGCGACGGCACCCTTTACGCTGGTGCGGGGCGGCCCTGGCTGGTTTGTCTCGCCAAAGTTCCACCAGCGGGGCAGCTTCGCCCAGTCGCGCTGGAAGCGATAGCGATATGAGCCGGTACCAATGAGTGTGTCGGTCATTCGAACTCCCCAGGCCGCAACAGCCGCGCCAGGCGATCCAGCATGGCATTGGCCATGCCTGGTTCCGCGCCGGTGAAGAAGCTGCGGGCCACGTCGAGATACTCGTTGATCACAACCTTCGCCGGCGGACCATCGGCCATCGCCAGCTCCGCCGTTCCAGCGCGCATCAGCGCACGCAGCACCGGATCGATGCGCGCCAGCGGCCAATCGGCTGGCAGCAACTCGGCAAGCATGCGGTCGATGGTGTCCTGCTGCGCCACTGCGGCGCGCACGATTCGGGCGAACAACGGCACTTGGGCGTCGGGCACTCGGCCATCTTCGAAGCCGCCCGTGCCGGGCAATTCGCCCAACCGGTGACGCACGAATTGGTCGATCACTGTCTCAGGGTTGTCCTGCGCCTGCTCGCTCTGAAACAGCGCCTGAACGGCGGCGACGCGCGAGGCGGTCCGCGACCTGCGCGGCGAACGCCCCATCAAGCCGCGCCAAGCTGACGCGCCGCACCGATCTGCAACAACGCAGCCACGGCTGCCTCTGCGCCCTTGTTGTGACCGTCCGTGCCCGAACGCGCTTCCGCCTGTGCCAGCGTGTCGCAGGTCAGCAGGCCCGTCCCGAGTGCCAGGCCGAACTGCAATGCGACCTGCAGCATCCCTTCCATCGCGGCGCGGCACAGGAACTCATAGTGGTCGGTCTCACCGCGTACGACGCAGCCAAGTGCTACGAATCCATCGAACCGTCGCGAGCCGCGCATCGCGATGCGGATCGCCTGAGGAAGTTCGAATGCGCCGGCGACGTCGAGCTGCTCGAACGTGGCGCCGGCCTCGCGCAGGATACGCGTCGCACCATCGGTCAGCCCATCGATCACGCCGCGATAGTAGGGAGCGCGCACCAGCAGCAAGTGTGGGGACGGTCCGGCAATGCGCGGTGCGGCGGGTAGCGGGGCGTCCTCGGTGCTCATCCGGTGTAGCCTTCGCCGACGATGTTCGGAATTGCCTTCTGCGCCACGATGTTCAGTCCGTAGCCATCCAGCCCGACGATGGTACGCCGCCGGTTGGACAGCAGCACCATGTTCTTCACACCAAGATCGAGCAGGATCTGCGCGCCGATGCCGTAATCGCGCAGCTCCCGCTGGGGACGTGGGCCACCGGCGGCGAGCTGGGTTACCCGCTCGGCGAGGGCGGTCTTCCGATGCTCGCGGATCAGCACCACGACGCCGCGGCCCTCGCGTCCGATTAAGTGCATCGCATTGTGGATGCCGATCCAGTGCGGGCCGCCCGTCATGTCGTCCAGCAGATCGACGGCATGCATGCGCACCATGACCGGATCGGTGCCGCTGACATCGCCCTTCACCAGCGCCAGGTGTTCCTGGTACTCGACAGTGTTGGCGTAGACCACCGCGCGCCAGTCGCCCCCGGCCATGTGGCTGAACGTGCTGTCGGCAACCCGCTTGACCAGACGTTCGGTAAGTCGCCGGTAAGCGATGAGATCGGCAATCGAGCCAAGCTTGAGGTTGTGGCGCTGTGCAAACGCCACCAGATCGGGCAGCCGTGCCATGGTGCCGTCGTCGTTCATGATCTCGCAGATCACCGCCGCCGGATACAGGCCGGCCTTGCGCGCAATATCGACCGACGCCTCGGTGTGGCCGGCGCGTATCAGCGTGCCGCCCTGACGTGCCATCAGCGGAAAGATGTGCCCCGGCGTCACGATATCGTCGCGGCCGCATTCCGGATTGATAGCCACCGCGATGGTGCGTGCGCGGTCGTGCGCCGAGATACCGGTGGTAACTCCCTCGCGCGCCTCGATCGAGATGGTAAATGCCGTCTGGTGCCGCGTGCCGTTATGCGCGCTCATGAGTGGCAGGCCGAGCTGCTCGACGCGCTGGCGGGTCATCGCGAGGCAGATCAGGCCGCGGGCGTGACGCGCCATGAAATTGATCGCATCCGGCGTGGCGAACTGCGCCGGCACGACGAGATCGCCCTCGTTCTCCCGGTCCTCGTCATCGACCAGGATGAACATGCGGCCGTTGCGCGCCTCCTCGATCAGTTCATCGGCAGCCGAGAGGTATTGCGACAGCTCGACCGTCTTGAGGTTCTTCATTGCTTGAACTCCGCCAGCCGCGCGACGTAACGGGCCAGCATGTCGATCTCCAGGTTCACTGCGTCTCCTGGCCGCAGCGAGCCAAAACTGGTGACCGCGGCGGTGTGGGGGATGATGTTAACCCCAAAGGCATCGTTCGCAACCTCGTTGACCGTCAATGACACCCCATCGACTGCAATGCTGCCCTTCACGGCGATGAAGCGGGCGAGGTCGGTGGGGACGCGGAACACGATACGGGTCGATCCATGTTCTGGCGCGGCAGACACGACGTCGCCGACACCGTCGACATGACCCGAGACGAGATGGCCGCCCAGTTCATCGCCCAGGCGAAGTGAACGTTCCAGGTTGACCCGCGTGCCCGGCCGCCAGCGCCCCAAAGTGGATCTGCCCAGCGTCTCGGCTGACGCGTCGGCGGAGAACCAGTCGGGGCCGATCTCCACCGCCGTGAGGCAGCATCCCGAACAGCCGATCGATGCGCCGATCGGGATCGACGCCGTATCGGGCCATGGAGTGGTGATCGTCAGGCGCATGTCAGCGCTGCCGCCCAGCGGCATGATTTCGCGGACCGTGCCTAGTGCAGTGACGATGCCGGTGAACATTCAGGACTTCCTCACGAATTCAGTCAGCATGTCGTCGCCCAGCGGCGTTTCGGCAATGCGTGAGAAGCGCGGCATTGCGTCGAGGCGCTCGACGCCGAAGGCCTGCACCGCCGGCCAGGCATCGCCGCCCATTACCGCGGGCGCATGGAACCAGGCGATGCGGTCCACGAGGTTGGCGCGCAACAGCGACGCGGCGAGCTGAGCACCACCTTCCACGAGGATTTGCGTGAGGCCCACGCTGCTCAGCGCGATCAGCGCCTGCGACGGGTCGACGCCGGTTTCGGCGCCAGCCACCTCGATCAGCCTCACACTTGCATTGGTGAAGGCGCGCCGGCGTTCGCGATCGGTGCCTTCGCGGATGAGCATCCAGGTCGGCGAGGCCGCTGCCGTGACGACGAGCGCGGCAGTGAGCGGGGTGCGCAGATGGCTGTCGGCCACGATGCGCACCGGTGGGTTGGGACGATAACCTGGCAGGCGGCAGGTCAGTTCCGGATTGTCCGCCAGGACCGTGCCCACACCGACCATCACCGCGTCGTGCCGGCCGCGCAGAGCGTGGGCGGCCCGGCGCGCAGCCTCGCCAGTGATCCAGCGGCTCTCGCCGGACTTTGTGGCGATCCTGCCGTCGAGGGTCGAGGCGAGCTTGAGTGTGACGGCCGGGCGGCCGAGACGCACGCGGGCGCGGAACCCGGATGCCACTTCATCGGCCTCGTCCTGCAGGATGCCCTCGTCAACCGCGATACCGGCCGCGCGCAGTTTGGTGATCCCGGCGCCATCGACCCGTGGGTCAGGATCTCGCGTGCCGATCACCACGCGGGCAACGCCGGCGGCGGTCAGCGCGTCGGTGCAGGGCGGGGTGCGACCCCAGTGGCAGCATGGCTCCAACGTCACGTAGACGGTCGCGCCGCGCGCTGCCGGCCCAGCGATATCCAGCGCCGCCGGCTCGGCGTGGGGCCGGCCGCCGGGGGCCGTGACCGCACGTCCCACCACACGGCCGTCCTTTACCACCACGCAACCCACCGACGGATTGGGCCAGGTATTACCTACGCCCCGCCGTGCCAGCGCCAGTGCCGAGCGCATATGCGCGATGTCCTCGGCTCGTGCGGCGCGTGACGGCTCGTCCATGCGTTCTATGCTGTCTCACCTAACGAGCCAAGAAACTCCTCGAAGTCCTTGGCTTCGCGGAAATTCCGATAGACGCTGGCGAAACGGACATAGGCGACCGGATCCAGCTCCTTCAGCGTATCCATCACCAGTTCGCCGATCTGCTTCGAGGGAATGTCGCTCTCGCCAGATGACTCCAGTTGGCGAACGATGCCGTTGACGATGCGCTCGATCCGCTCCTCCTGGATTGGCCGCTTACGCAGCGCGATACGGATCGAGCGGGAAAGCTTGTCGCGGTCGAACGGCACGCGCCTTCCATCGGACTTCACCACGGTCAGTTCCCGCAATTGGGTGCGCTCGATGGTGGTGAAGCGCTGGCCGCAATTGGCGCAGAAGCGGCGCCGCCGGATCGCGCTGCCGTCCTCGGAGGGGCGCGAGTCCTTCACCTGCGTGTCCTCGTGGCCGCAGAACGGGCAGCGCATGGCGGACTACCTCCCGCGATACAAAGGGAAGCGCGCGCACAGCGCCTGCACGCGTGCGCCGACCGCCGTCTCGGCCATATCGTTGGCGCCATCGTTGGACTGGGACAGGCCTTCGAGGACCTCGTCTATCATCAACCCGATCTCGCGGAATTCTGCGGCGCGGAAGCCGCGTGAAGTGGCCGCGGGGGACCCGAGCCTGATGCCCGAGGTGATCGCGGGTTTTTCGGGATCGAACGGGATCGCGTTCTTGTTGGCGGTGATGCGGGCGCGCTCCAGACTGGCCTCGGCGGCCTTGCCAGTGACGCGCTTGGGACGGAGATCGACCAGCATCAGGTGGCAGTCAGTGCCGCCGGTGACGATGGCCAGGCCCTGCTGGACCAGGGTCTCGGCCAGCACCTTGGCGTTTTCCACGACCGCCTTCTGGTAGGTCCGGAATTCTGGGCGCAGAGCCTCGCCGAACGCTGCTGCCTTGCCGGCGATCACGTGCATCAACGGTCCGCCCTGAAGCCCTGGGAACACCGCCGAGTTGATCTTGCGGCCGATCTCCGCATCGTTCGCCAGGATCATTCCGCCGCGCGGACCGCGCAGCGTCTTGTGGGTCGTCGTTGTGACGACATGGGCGTGTGGCAGGGGGCTGGGGAACAGGTCGGCGGCGACCAGGCCGGCGAAGTGCGCCATGTCCACCATGAAGTAGGCGCCAACTTCATCCGCCACGCGGCGGATGCGGGCATAATCGATGAAGCGGGGATAGGCTGAGCCGCCGGCGATGATCAGCTTTGGCTTTTCCGTATGGGCCAGCCTTTCCAGTTCCTCGTAGTCCAACATCCCATCATCGCGCCGTACGCCGTATTGGACGGCGTGGAACCACTTGCCGGACAGGTTGGGCGCTGCGCCATGCGTCAGGTGTCCGCCAGCCGCCAGGCTCATCCCCAGGATCGTGTCGCCGGGTTTCAGCAGTGCGAGGAATGCTGCCTGGTTCGCCTGTGCACCGGAATGCGGCTGCACGTTGGCGAACTCGCAGGCGAACAGCCGCTTTGCCCGGTCGATGGCGAGCTGCTCGGCCACATCGACATACACGCAGCCGCCGTAGTAGCGCCGACCTGGATAGCCCTCGGCGTACTTGTTGGTCAGCACGGAGCCTTGCGCTTCCAACACCGCCGCGGAGACGACATTCTCGCTGGCAATGAGCTCGATGCCGTCCTGCTGGCGGATCAGTTCGGCGCTGAGGGTCGCAGCGAGCTCCGGATCAGTCTCGGCAAGCGGGGCGCTGAAAAACCGCTGCGGGCTGGCGGCGGGACGCTGTTCATTCATGACAAGCCCATGGGCTGATGAGCATTGACCTGTAGCATGCGGTCCGTGTCGGACAAACGCCTGGGGCGCAAGTCTGACGGTCGTTCATCAGACATTAGCTGCCAGGCCACACGCTGCCGCCATGGTCCGGGCCTATCAGCGTGGCATCGATGCGGAGACGGCGGCGTGTCGAGCCTTGGAGCGTGACGGCTGGCGCGTGCTGGCGCAGCGTTTGCGCACCGAGGCCGGCGAAATCGACGTGGTCGCGGCAAGGGCGGACCTGCTGGCGATCATCGAGGTGAAGGCGCGACCGACGCTCGCCGATGCAGCGATGGCGCTGGGAGCGCGGCAGCGAGCGCGGCTGCTGGCGGCAGCCGAGATCGTGCTGGCGGAACATCCGGAATGGGCGAGGGCAGGGATGCGCTTCGATCTCATGGTGGTCGATGCCGCAGGCACCATCCGGCGCATTGCAGATGCGTTTCGGTGGGAGAACTGAGGCCCCGCGTGGGGTTTCGCCTCACCATTTTCGCCCCGGCATGCGATGACGGAACGCCAGCGCTTCGGCAACGTGCGTCCGCTGCACCACCTTCGCCCCGGCCAGATCGGCGATCGTGCGGCCAACGCGCAGCACCCGTGTATACCCCCGTGGTGACAGGCGTAGCTTCTCCATCGCCTGCTCCGCCAGCGCGTGGGACTCGGTCGTCATCTCGACATCGCGGCTGTCAGCCTCGGCATTGCTGGTCGGACCATCCTCGCCGTAGCGCTCCCTCTGCGTCGCCCGCGCACGCGCCACGCGCGCCGCCACCGATGCGCTCGGCTCGCCCGCCGGCGCACGCGCCAGCTCGGCCGCCGTCGCCGGTTGCACTTCCACAGTAAGGTCGATCCGGTCCAGCATCGGCCCGCTGAGCCGGTTCTGGTAGTCCTCTGCGCAGCGCGGCGCACGCCCGCACTCGCGCGACGCATCGCCAAGATAGCCGCAGCGGCATGGATTCATCGCCGCGACGAGCTGGAAGCGTGCCGGATAGGTGATGTGTGCCGCCGCACGCGCCACAGTGGTGCGACCGGTCTCCATCGGCTGGCGCAACGACTCGAGTGTCTGCTTGGGAAACTCCGGTAACTCGTCGAGGAACAGCACGCCTCGATGCGCCAGGCTGATTTCACCCGGCTTTGCCCGCTGCCCGCCGCCGGCCAGCGCCGCCTGCGACGCCGAGTGGTGCGGTTCGCGGAACGGCGGACGCATCACCAGGCGGCCGCCCTCGAGCATGCCGGCGACGCTGTGGATCATGCTTACTTCGAGCGCCTCCTTGGGCGTGAGGTCGGGCAGCAGGCCGGGCATCCGCGCTGCCAGCATCGACTTGCCGGAGCCTGGTGGACCGATCATCAGCAGGTTGTGGCCGCCGCCGGCAGCGATCTCGATCGCCCGCTTGGCGGTCTCCATCCCTTTGACGTCGGAAAGATCCGGCGAGCGGACTGCTTCCGCGACGCCTGCGGTCTCCGGTGGTGTCAGGACCTGGGTCCCACGGAAATGGTTGATCAGCGACAGCAGATCGGTTGCCGCGAGCACTTCGATCCGACCCGCCCAGGCCGCCTCGCCGCCCTGGCTCGCCGGGCAGATCAAGCCGAGATCCAGCGTCGAAGCACCGATCGCTGCCGGCAGCACGCCGGCCACAGGGTTCAGTGTTCCATCCAGTGACAGCTCGCCGAGTGCCGCGTAGCCGTACAGGTCCTCGCGCGGGACCACCTCCATCGCCGCCAGCACGCCGAGGGTAATGGGAAGATCGAAATGACTGCCTTCCTTCAGCAGGTCCGCCGGAGCCAGGTTGATCAGCACCCGCCGCGGCGGCAGTGCCAAGCCGATGGCACTGAGGGCGGCCCGCATCCGTTCGCGAGCCTCGCCGACCGCTTTGTCGGGCAGCCCGACCAGCAACAGCGCCGGCGTACCGCTGGAAATCTGCACCTGGACCTCGACCGGTACCGCCTCGATGCCGGAGAAGGCGAAGGTGCGCACGCGCGCGATGGCGGCGGCGGAGCGGAGCGCGGTCACGGATTGTCGGCCTGGACGGTTGCGGGCAATTCCGTCTACCGAAGGATGATGAAGGTAAAGGTAATGCGGCGCCTCGTCGGATCGCCGGGCGTCCCTATGTGACGCAGATGCGCCCAGCACTCACCGTTGCCTTGATGCTGATTGTCGGGCTGGCCGCCACCTCCGAGGCCGCGCAGCGCCGCGTCCAGTTCGGTCCGCCGGCGAGCGAAGTCGCCTTCCGCGCCTATGGCCTTGGCATGCTGCCGATCGACTCGAAGTTCGCCCAATTTACCGGTTCGCTGACCTACGACCCTGACGACCTCGCGTCCTGCCGGGTGGAACTCCAGGTCCAGGTCGCCAGCCTCGTCACCGATGATACGTCGTTGCGCAGCACCATCGTCGGACCGGAGTTCATGGATGTCGCCCGCTTTCCGGCGCTCACCTATGCGGGGACCTGCGCAGCGAAGGGCCTCGGAGGCGATCTCGCGATGCATGGCGTCACACGGCCATTCGACCTGTCACTGACGTGGGGC
>CAWEVM010000009.1:0-181446 GCA_963812505.1 uncultured Alphaproteobacteria bacterium | reverse complement strand
CCGATCGCGGCCGGACCGTCGCGACGAGGGCATCAGCGGTGCCAGAGGCCGGGACAAGCGAGACGGCGCTGTCTGGAGGGTGTTCGGGACAGCCTCCTATAAACGTTCGTATTCCCGACACAGCAAAAATAGTTCGCTTTCCGGCTTGAATCGGGCGAATCTGCCTCCCAGAACTCATTCGCGAAACTGGTGTCTCGAATGACCTCGGCATCGATGAGTTTTGGGAGAATGTCATGTTGCTGGGGTATGCGCGGGTTAGCACTGACCAACAGGATCATGCCCTGCAACTCGATGCCCTCCGTGCTGCCGGGTGTGACAAGGTATTCGTCGAGACGGGATCGGGTACACGGACGGACCGGCCGGAGCTTGCCAAGGTACTCGAACAAGTCCGCCAGGACGACGTGCTAGTGATTTGGCGTCTCGACAGACTTGCACGCAGCTTGCGGCATTTGATCGACATCGCTGACGACCTGAACCGACGTGGCGTCGCGCTCAAGTCGATCACCGAGAGCATTGACACGACGACACCGAGTGGGCGGTTCATGTTCAACATCCTCGGCGCACTGAGTTCCATGGAACGCGAGATCATTGTGGAGCGCACCCGCGCTGGTCTGATTGCCGCTGCTGCCCGTGGTCGCCGAGGGGGTCGTCCTGCGGCGCTCGACGAATCCAAGATCAGGGCGGCGAAGGCAATGTTGGCATCCGGCGCTATGACCGCCTCGGAGATCGCCCGGCAGATCGGGTGCAGCGCCTCGACGTTGTATCGCCATGTGCCGGGTGGACGCACCGCCATGACCGAAAGCGGGATGCCAGTCGTCACCTGATGGCAAGTCAGGCTGGGCAACGCATTCGAGCGGCATTGGATCAGGCTGGGGTGGGCGCGAGACGGCGAGATTGCTGGTGCCCGTCGCCAAGGTCAGCGAGGCCCGGCGGATGTCGGCGACCACGCAGGTTTGCATCCCTGATCGATCATGCCAAAACGGACGATCCAGCGCACTTCCAAGGCGATACCTGCAAAGCCGGAGGTCAATGATGACGCGCTGCCACTTTATCAAGGAGAGCGACGGCCACTCGATGCCCGAGCGAAGCGCGACATGGGCACAATGGTGCCGTCGTCGCCAGCCTGTCCGGGATGCATCCCGGCGCTTTTCTTCCCCCGCAAATATCGGAGCGCCACGACAGCTTCGTCCAAACCGAACCATGAGGCATGACATGCACCATTCGCGTCTCTGCGCCCTCCTGATCGATTGTAAGACTTCGGACGTGGACGAGGCGGCCCGCTTCTGGGCAAAAGCGCTCGGCCGTCCCGTGGACCTCAACCATTGGGGCAGTCGCGGCAATTATCGGATGTTGGAGACCCCGCCGGACGAACCCGTTGTGCAGATTCAGCGCGTCGATCACGAGAGCCGCGTGCACTTGGATATCGAGACCGACGATATCCCTGCCGAAGTTGCGCGCCTTGAGAAGCTGGGCGCGCATGTCGTGGACCGCCTGGAGCGCTGGGTGGTGATGCAGGCCCCAACCGGACAACGCTTCTGCGTCGTGCGCGTCCAGCGTCCGGGTTTCCCGAAGAATGCGAACCAGTGGGACTGATGGCCCAATAGTTCGACTTTCGCCCGGTCCTCTTCACCACCTCCATCGCCGAAGCATCCGATGGTTGACCTCACGGCTCCGCCAGAGAACCCAGAATTGGCGATAGCGATGCACTTCGCCGAGACAGCAACCGAGCGAAGCACCGCAGAACTCCTGTGGGCTTTGCCCCTCCTGAAGGGAGCTATGCCGCGTTCAGGTCGGCAATGTGATCTGGTCTCTGCCGAGATTGCTCGACGCCAGCAGGCAGAAGTCCGCCATTCTCCGCGTGGGACGAAAACACCTATAAAGAGGTAAATTCGTCCCACACGGCTGATGGCAGATGCGGTCGCAGATGTCGGACACCTGCCGAAATCCATGTGTCACGAAAACACCTATAAAGAGGTGATTCCGTCCCACACGACTGATCCATCTCGGCTGCTGATCCCGCAACTGGGGTTGCGCTTGATCCGACGCCATCAGCTTCATGGTGGCATTCGCCACGGCATCGGCTGCTGCCAGCAGCACGGCATCGGCGGAATGCATGTACCTGCTGGTGATGCTGTGCGTCTTGTGGCCGAGCAAGCTGGCGATGGTCGGCTCGTTATAGCCGAGATCGGCGGCAAGACTGGCGAAGCTGTGGCGCAGCACATGCGGCGTGATGTCGGCTGGCAGATCACCCAGCTTGGCGATCCTCAGCCACATCTTGCGATAGCCGACGATCGGCGTCTCGCCGGATCGACTGGCGAACACCACATCGCCGATCCTCGGCTGGGACTGGATCACGGCAGCAGGCCAGTTCCGACAAGGGCCGGAGCGATGCGCCAGTCTTGGTGTCGGCCAGTCGTGCAGTTCGTCGCGGCAGATCGACCTCCGACCATCGCAGGCCAAGCACTTCGCCGCGTCGCCATCCCGTCAGGATCATCAGCCATGTGGCGGCGATGGCTGGCTTCCAGACATCCTCCTGTCCGCCATCGACAGCGCCATGCCAAGCATTCGGTACTCGTCATCGATCAGCCGTCGCTGTCGCCGGCCTTCGGCGAATTTGACGACGCCATGCGCCGGATTGTCGGGCCGAATGCCCTGGCGCACGGCGTAGGTGAAGATCGCGCCGAGCAGTGCCACGGTGCGCCCGGCGACACCACGACCGCCGCGTACGATCGAGAGACCGCGTGGCTTGGTCTTCTCCCTGGTGGCCGTCTTGCCGGCAGCGACGTCGTGCATGAAGCGTTCGACGTCATTGCGCCTGACCGTCTTCACCGGCATCCGCCCGAGCAGGGGGATGATGTGCCGCGCGATCCGGCCACGATCGGAGATCAGCGTGAACTCCTTCTTGGCGATCTTCCGCCGGGTCAGCAGCCGACCAGCTTCAACGTCGGCGAGGTATTGCCCGCATAGCTCGGCGACCGTGATCGCCTTGCGGCCGGCGATCTTGTCGGCCAGGGGATCGGCACCCTTGACCACTTCACCGAGGACACGACGAGCTTCCTGACGGGCTGTATCGGGCGACCAGGGCGATCCATGCTTGCCGATCGTGTAGGTGCGCTGGCGGCCCTCCTTGGTGCGGTACACGACGATGTAGGAGATAGCCCGCCCATCCTGGCGACGCGCCCCAAAGCCGCTCACCGACCCGTCCCAGATCTTCTGGCCGGGCTGAACTGATCGGAGATCGCGGAGGCCGAGCTTGCCCCTCCGCGATCCGGTCATCGCTCAGCCAAGGCTCCAAGGTTTGGTGACGCACATCAGTGGACTGGTCGAGGAGGCGGGACAGATCAGCCGCCACCATCCCAGTTCTCAGAACCGAACTCTAGGGCGGTTCAAGCCAGCACCAAGACAGCACTCCGACTGCCCGATCGCCGCTCGACCACCAGCTAACTCATTGAAATGGCGATGACACGAACGCCGCACCGTTACTCCGAAGGCGAAGGTCGCACGTTCGAATTGTGTCGGGTCCGCCAATCAAATCAAGAACTTACGCTTCAAACCGACCATCGACCCAGTGAACCAAGCAACCAGATAGCAACCACGAGCGCCACGCGGACCGGGCGGAAAACTGGTCGGATTCCCGCGTCGCGATGACGTGCTACGTCTCGGTTTCAGCAGACCGTTCATCTGGGTTCAGCGTCGTGATGTTGCTCGGTGCAGCCGGGCTGCATCCCCGCCTGATGACCGGCACGCGCTGGACGGCCCGGTCGCCGGGCAGCCCCATCGTGGCGAATGGGGCGATCCTGCGTCCGCATCTGGCCGGCAAGCTCGCGCTGGCCTGTCCGATCGATGTGGTGTGGTCGCCGCCTCGATGGTTGGATTACCGGCAGGTCGGAGCGGACCTGCCGGTGATCCCGATGAGCGCCGAGACCCCGAGTTGGTCGGAGCCGCCGGTAGCTCCGAAGCTGCTACATAGGGTCTTGGTCCCTCGATTCGCTGTCCGCCGAGCGGTCACCGCGCAGACAACCGGCAACCTGATCAGGCATCACATCGATCAACCCGGCCAGTGCGTTGGCGATCCGGCGCGGCAGCGCGATCGATGCCACAGGAGGTCTCACGTCGTAGGGACCGCCGTTGTACACCTTGATGATCGTCTGGGACGGATCATTGGCGTCTGTGACAAACGAGACGCCATCATCCTGGCAATCGGTAAAGCACTCTGAATCCATGAAATGACTTTCCTTGAATGAAGCAGCATCATCTGCTGCGAGGTCAGCATACGGAAGGCCACTCCACGGATGCCACAAATGAATCGTCATCGAGTGCGATTCACTTGTTGCAATCCAAGTGCCGGATCGGTGAGCCTCGCCGGCTGGTCAGGCAGCCAACCGGCGTGACGATCCGGCGAGCGTGCGGATGACGCTCCCGACCTGTGCGCGACGCTCGGCGGGATGGTGAGCATACCCAGCTTCCTGTCGAAGGACATCCGCGACCTCGGTGAGCGTCATGCCGGCTGCCCGCAAATCGACGCCCAACCGGAAGAATGCCTCATTGCCGGCGCCAGACGATGCGATGCGCCATTTGTCGATCGCTGCGGCCTGACGCTGCGCCCGATCGTCAAGATGCCGCGCAGCATCTTCCTCTGCCAGCAGTTCGCGCATCCGTCGAAGTCTGGGGCAATCGGTCGCCGGCATCGGTCGCTGCTCCGGTGGCACGACCGTCGGGCTGACCGTCGCTACGGGTTCCGGCGGCCGTCGGTGATGGTTCGCGGCGTATCCCGCCCAGACGTGTGGATCGATCGGCGCCCGGTCGGGCGTTGTGGTCGATGAAGAAGCTGTGCGCCGGATTCTCGGCCTGACACGGCAGATAGAACAAACTGCTGGGCGTCAGTTTCCCCATGTCGAACCCATGGCACAGACGCGACTTGATCCGATCATTGGCCTCAAGTTGCTTCTTCGACCAGTAGCCAGCACGGTTCACCGTCCGCATGATCTGCTCGCCGATGGCGCGGTGCGCGGCGATCGGCATGGCGATGGTCGTGGGGATGAACACCCGCCACCGTGGCTTCTCCCGCGTGCTGCTGTACAAATTGACGATGACCATCCGCAGGCGCGGGAACAGCCGCACGAATTCCTCGTGCGTGAGGTCGCCACCGTCATTGTCGAGCCAGACGCCCCAGATCGCGCGGATGTTCGCCAGTCCTCGGCTGGTCTCCTCGGAGAGTGACGGATCGAAGATCGCGGGACTGATCAGCCCGTTCGTCTCCTTGCTCTCGTACGAGAACTGATGCCACCAGTGCAGACCGTCGATGAACGCTTCGATGTCATCGAGAGGGAAGAAGTCCAGTGGTTCGGCGTGGAAGATCGAGGCGTAGACGGTACCGCCAATGGCGTCGAGATCGGCGCGGTCCACCGTGCTGAGGGCGGTATCCTTCCCGAACCCGAACTCGCTCATCTGCTGCCGCAGTTCCGCAATCGCCTGAGAGCAATGCCGGGCTGCCCGATCTCCACCCACGACCAGATCGAGCGCCATCCGTAGCTCCGACCTGAACTGGTCGCGGTGCGCACGCTTGCGGTCCGCGTCGCACTCATGCTCACGAGTGCGGCCCGGCTTGCCTTTGCTCGGCATATCGCCCATTCCACCAAGCGGAGCCACAGTGCAGCCAGGGAACATCGTCGCCATCCACTCCGCTGTGGCGCGATCCATCACGATGACCTTCGTGGGGGTCATGTCGTCGGGATTGCGGGGAGAGATACGCATCACGGCTTGATAGACCGCCTGCCAGTATCCCGATCGCTTCACCTCTTTTGAAGTCGAAGCCGAGCGCATCGAGGAAGGCATAGTGCGCCGGGGGTGGATTCAGCGCGGATAGCACCACAGCATGATGTAGATGTTGGTAAAGGTTCAGGCCGAACGGTGAGTTTGGCAGCCGCTGGCCGCGCCCCTCGAAGATGTCGTCCGGCACGTCCTTGTTCCCCATCCATGCGAACTCGACATCGGAGAAGGTCTCGGAAACCCGCTCCGCCACGCGATCATGCACAGTGAGCACGCCATCTATCGTCTTGTCGCGGAAGTTCTTGGACCAATCTTCCTCGGTGGCATAGAGGATGGTGAGGAGGTGTCCGTTGCCATGTGTCGTGTAGCGCAACCCGCTCGTGATCGCCTTGTGCGGCCAGAACTCCACGCCTGCTGCTGACCATAGCTGGTAGAGCACGGCCTGCTTGAAGCAGGCACCCATGATCGTGGCCGATGCGAAGCCGTCCAGCAGTGACGGCTTGAGAGGTGCAAACGTCAACAGTTTCCGCCTCTGCCCGGCACCTTTGATCAGATTGATGTACTGGTCGTCCAGCACGTAGGCCGACCAATGGTCGGATATCAGCACATTAGCGAACTGCTGGAAGATGTCCCACACCTGATCGCGATCCGTGTTTCGCGCGATCTGCTCCAGCGCCTTGCGGTCCTTCGGCATCGCTCTCACATAGCGGTTGTCGGCAAGGCTCGCAGCCTCCGCATCAACCATGAAGTAGTCGGTGATCAGCCGGTGGGTGTTCGGCACATTGAACTCGCTGCACCAGTCGGCCTGCGGTATCTCGTCCATGATCACATGCTAATCCTGCCGCCGATGGAAGTACGGAAGCAGCGCCATTGCCGCGTGGCTGAGGAACAGGATTTCCCCGTCCAGCGATGTATGCTTGGTATGGTCGATGATGTCGGCGATCACCCGATCACTGGTCTCACCGTGGATCGCACGGAACCTGACCTCCGGCGTCAGGCTGGCGAGGTCGTTCACGGTCTGGCTGATCAGGAAAATGCTCGGCTGGGCGAACAGAAACCTTCTTGCCCAGTCGAGCCAGACGATGGGCATACCGCACAGCAGCGTACGTCTTCGCGCTGCCACACGGCCCATCTACATAATGAATAATCAATGTCCACACTCCAGTTCAAAAGAAAAACCCGCGAGGGCTGGCGGACACCTCGCGGGTTTCTCCACTGGAGCGTTGCTCAGTCGGGCTATGGCCTAATTGCCGATCCCATGATGACCGCGCGACACTAAACTCAGATGGCCTCCGCCAGGAGCCAGATACCTAATGGCATCTACCCTTATTTATACCAGATCGGAGATGCAGAAGTCGAATTGATTCCGCATGAACCGACAGAAACCATGAGGGACGGAATCACCCGTACTATAGGTGTTTTCGTGACACAGACATTCCGACGCTGATGTCGGTGATCGACGCAACTCAGGTTGCGGGATTTCGCAGGTTGCTGGATCGAGCGGTACGACAGGACGAAGCTAGAAGGGCGCCGTATAGAGAGAGGCGATAATGATGTTCAGACCGATGACCATTCCAGAGGTTCTGCCAAATCGGTTGCGATAAATACCTCCACATGCCACAATGGAGGACCGCGCTATGCCGCAACGCGAGGTCATCAAACTTGCCCTGGACGAAATCATCGCCGAAGTCGGTGTCGCACTCCGCGATGCACATTTGGATTTCCCGGTCTATGTTGCAATTCCCGGATCGGGACGGTCATTAGCAACGATCGCCACTTCGCTCGACCCGACCGATACGCAATGGCACCAAGCAACCGCCATCGTTTGTCGCATCATTGGGCAACGACTAGGTGACGTTCGACTGCGTGGGCGGCCATTACACTGCGCCGTAGCGAATGCAAAAATTGCTGCTACTGACGTGGCTGCCGACACGGAGAGCGACGAATGACCATCGCCAAACGCAAATCATCGACGGATGATAAGGTCGAAGAGAAACGAAAGATCATCCGGCGGTCCCTAGCCGAGATCACTACCGAGGTAGAAATCGAGTTACGAAGGGCCAATTTACGCGGCGGTATCAATATGGTCGTGCCGTCGCGCCATACGCTCTTGACCATCGCCGGTCCAACTGTGGCAAGCGAGGAATGGTCGGGCATGTCGCAAGTCGTCAGGCAAGTCGTCGCAAAACGGCTTGGTGGAAGCGAATTGCGTGGTCGGCCATTAGCTTGCGCAGTGGCGACCGCATTGGCTGATGTTGCCGATGTGCCGCGCGAGTAAGCGACAGGTCACGATCTCATCGTGCGTGCGAGACCTCTTTTGCTTTTGATGGCGGCTCTTTTATTATCACGAGCACGAAGGCGATGTCATCGTTGGGCCAAAGTGTCTCAAGTTGCCGAAGAAAGTCGGCCGCGTCGTCAGCCGATAACCTGTAGGGTTTTGGGTCGGTGAATTGGTCGAGGCGCATGTGATTTCTCCTTTCGAGGATTTATCGCAGCCGCCTTGTTCATGGGCCATACCACCGCTATGTTCCCGCGCGCAACAGGAGGATGAGTTCATTGGCCCGCAAGCCTAGTTTTGGCAGCCATCTGCGCGATGCTCGGATCAAGCGCGGTCTGTCAGTTGTCGAAGTTGCCGAACAGGTCGGCGTCAGTCAGGCAAGCATTTATTGCCGGGAAAACGATCGCGTCCGGCCACGGGATGCAAATCTGTCTGCGCTGTGCAAGGTGCTTAAACTGCCGATCAGGGCGACTCGCGAGATGGCTACGGCTGGATGAGATTAGTCGCTCCTGGGCGGATGTACGAACTCGGTGTCCGTCGCTGGTGGGTTCATGCCACGCCAACGCCAGGAGCCGAGGTGTACTTGGCCCTGGCTGTTGCCACGTTGAACCGGTTCAGACTGTATAGGAACTCCATCCCTCGTGGCGTGTGAGCATGGCTCGATGCGGCCGTAGAGTAGATGACAATGGCCGCTTGCTGACCCTGGGACTTATCGACCTCGCCGACATTGGCGCCCGGCAGCCGCTGCCGGATTTCAACGACCCGTGCATTGCACGGCGCAATTATCATGCCGCAGGGTCACCACTCACTCCGTCTTATCCCCGATGCGCAACGATCGGTATCTTGTCGGCACCCGCATCATTAATCGCCTGAATCTCTCTGGAACCTTTGAGGAACGCTTGGACTTTTCCCGATACTCAGCGCAGAGTTTCCCCAGCGACCCCAGCGACCACTTTATCGCGGGGGGACGGAGATATGCAATGAAAGGCCGAAACAAATCGCCCAGTTCCGCAAAGGGGCGGGTGCTCTCGAAAGCCTTTGGGCCGGCAGCGGAAGAATTTGGGGAAGAACTCCGCCCAGTGGGGAGGGAGGTCGGCGCTGTTGCAGTGAGGGCGACCCGCGCCCTTCTTAAGCCCGTCGGAGGATTGGTGTGGGGCTTCGAGAAAGTTGAGGAATGGATTGCAGAGTCCATTGCACCTAAAGTCGCTGGGATACCACCTCAACATCGGGTTGAGCCAAAACTGGTAGTCGCTGGTCCTGCGTTGGAAGCAATGAAGTACTGTGGTTCCGAACCGCACTTGAGGGAGTTATTTGCGAACCTCCTTGCGACATCGATGGATGGCAGAAGAGCCGCCAGTGCCCATCCGGCGTTTGTCGAGATGGTAAAACAACTTTCGCCTGGGGAAGCTCGGATATTGCGATATATGGTAGCAAGATACAGGGAATCTGAACCAATTATCCACCTGTATCGCGCATTTGAGAGACTGGAGAGAGATGAGAATGGAGAACCAGTACTGGGTTTCCACAAGGTATTCGGACCATATAGTCTGTTATGGTCCTACGCTGGATGTCAAGACCCTCAAAATACGCCCACGTATATTAGTAACCTTTCGAGACTGGAGATCATCAGGATCGAGTTTCCAGCCGAGATCGACGCAACCAACTTGGAGGATTTATTATCTAGTGAGGTAGCGACAAAATGGCAACGTGAAATACAAGCTGACCGCAAAAGCAGAGACCAATTCCGATATGAAACCGGTTGGATATCCCTTACCCCGTTGGGACAGCAGTTTTTGGATGTGTGCGTCAGAACGCGACAGCAGATGGAGTAGGTGAACTAGCGTAAGAGGAAACCGTCCAGCCACGGTTGGCGATAGTGTGATCAGGCAGTCACAGATGCCTTAACCGCCACTGCGTTCTTCAGCCTGCTCACGGACGCCGCCGAGATGCCAGCCAATCGAGCCACCTGTCGCACACCCTTGCCGGCAGCCAATGCGATCCGCGCTTTCTCCACCTTGGCCTCGGCGATCGGCGGTCTCCCGAACCGAACGAGGCCACGCACGGCGGCCTGACCGCGCAGAATTCTATCGCGCCGGGTTTGGCGGAGGTGGAAGGCCATCATCTCGGTCACGTCGAACAGTGGCAGGCCATTCGACCCGGCGGTATCCAACCGCTGCTCATCGAGCCATAACGACACGCCTGCCGTCCGACACACTTCCATGAAAGTGACCAGATCGGTCAACGACCGTCCAACGCGGTCAATGCCGAAGATCAATACCCTCCCCACATCGCCAGATCGGATCGCGTCGATCAGTGCCAATTCGCCCGGACGCCGATCCTTCTTCACTGTCGCCGGGCGGTCGGTGAACACCTTCACAACCGTCCATCCGCGTTCACTGGCAACCGTCGTCAAATGCGCGATCTGCTCTTCCGCTGACATGGGACAGTCAGGACTTGTTCGAGCATAGATTGCGGCGCGGATCGTCATGCAACGATTCTACCACAAACTCTAGTTCTGACAACAGAATATACGGTCTTCAATGCTGTCCAGTATCGGTTAACCTGGATTTCTCAAACACGAGCGGTGCATCGGGGCTGAGAATCTGAGAGACTTGTTGTGCAGCAACAATTTCTCTGTGATCCCAGGTGCGCCCCGATGCCGACAGAGTGTAACGCGACGCTATTCGAATTTGAAGCGGTTGAACGCCGGGCGGTGGTGGCCGGTTTCGATGGCGGCGACATCAACCTCGAACGCGGGGGCGCTGCTGCTGGGACAGGTGGATCGCGGTCTGGGCCTGATCCGTCGGTTCGGTGAATGCTTCACCGATCGTCGCGATCCCCGCTATCTCGAGCACCGGATCGAGACGTTGGTCGGGCAGCGGATCTTTGGCCTGGTGCTGGGCTACGAGGACCTCAACGATCACGACGAGCTGCGCAAGGACCCGACCTTCGTGTGCTGGCCGGGAAGCTGCATCCGGTGCTGCGGTCGGACTGCGAGGCTTTGGCGGGCAAGAGCACGCTCAATCGTCTGGAGCACACGCCGAGGCGCCACGCTGCGAAGTATCACAAGATCGATTGCGACGGGTCGCGGGTTGATGAACTGCTGGTCGAGCTTTTCCTGGAGGCGCATGACCGTGCGCCGCGCGAGATCGTGCTCGACCTCGACAACACCGACATCCCGCTGCACGGCGGGCAGGAAGGCCGCTTCTTCCATGGCTATTATGATGAGTTCTGCTACCTGCCGCTCTACGTGTTCTGCGGCCGGCACCTGCTGTTGGCCCGGCAGCGGCGCGCCAACGTCGCCGGCAGCGATGGCGCGGTCGAGGAGATGGCACGCATCATCGCCCGGATCCGCCGGAAGTGGCGATGGGTGCGCATCATTCTGCGCGGCGACAGCGGCTTCGCCAATGATCCTCTGATGCGGTGGTGCGAGGCGAACCGCGTCGATTATGTGTTCGGCCTGGCGCGCAATTCCCGCCTGGAAGCAGCGCTCGGCAACCAAGCTGCCGAGGCGAAGCGACTGTGTATGGCGTCGGGCCGGCCCGCCCGGGTGTTCCGTGACTTCCGGTATCGCACGCTCGACAGTTGGAGCCGGGAACGGCGCGTCGTCGGCAAGGCCGAGCACACGCCGGACGGCGCCAATCCTCGCTTTGTCGTCACCTCGCTCAGACACGCCCGTCTCGCCGATCCTCGCACCCTCTACGAGAACCTGTACTGCGCCCGCGGCGAGGCCGAGAACCGCATCGGCGAACAGTTCGAACTGTTCGCCGATCGCGCCTCCTCCGCCACCATGGCGGCCAACCAGCTGCGCATGTGGTTCTCGGCCATGGCCTATGTGCTGGTCGACACGTTACGCCGTGTCGGTCTGCGCTTTACCCAGTTCGCCGACGCCTCGGCGCAGACCATTCGTCTCAGGCTCCTCAAGCTTGGCGCTCAGGTGCGCACCAGTGTACGACGCATCCACTTCGCGATCGCCTCGGGCTGCCCCAACAAGGCCGAGTTCGAACTGGCTTACCTCTATCTACAGCGTGCGTTCAGCTCCGCCTGACGGTCACCACGCCGAAATGCCGCGCATCGATCCGTCGAGCCATGACACGCGACGTCACACACACGCATTGAGCGAAGAGCGCCGCCACCAAACTCGCAGGGCGCGCACAAGATGTCAGCCCAAGGGCTGTGCCCCTGTCGAACGCCCGCAACAGCGAAAATCACGCCGTCAACACGCCGCTCAGCGAACAGAAGCCAGCAAAGTTTGAGAAATCCAGGTTAATCTCAGCATGGTGAGCCGGTTCTACTCGCCAACCGAGTCCCACCACTTGTGCGGAGCGCCAAGCAGTCCCTGCCGTTCAAGCCGACGCAGATGATGCATGACGAACCTATCGGGATCGAATGTCATGGGATTAGCTGGGCCGCACTGTCCGACCGGGATACGGTGCAGCAACTTGATGGCCGACGGATCAAGGCAGAAGAAGTGTAACCGCCATCCATCTGGCCCGCCGCCCTCCATCCGGTCGAAAAAGGCGCTGTGGCCGGCCTCCAGCAAGTGACATCGAACACACTGGCGATAGCAGCTTCCAATTAGGGTTTCGCCTGCCAGAGTGGTTTCGAGCAACCGTTCGCCTAGCCTGGGTGACGGGTCTGGCTCCGGCCAAGTCCACAGGCGCTCACACCTCGGTATTCGGACGGTGGCAGAGTTGGCCAACAAGGTGGCGGCGATTGGCGCGAGATCGGTCATAGCACCGGTATTTAGGCGGGTGGCCACAAATCGCTGTTCCAAAACCATGAACTCGATAATTTCGGCAGCCGTGTTGGTGTGGACGGCCCCACGGCATCGAGTGCCAGATGTTGGGTCGTGAAACGCCAACATAGGAGGCCGTCCGTGACGGAGCTTAAGCTGATATCGGTTGATACGTCCAAGCATGTGTTCACGCTGCATGGCGTGGGCGATCGGGGAGAGGTGGTGCTGCGCCGGGAGTTGCGTCGCCAGCAGCTTGAGGGGTTCTTCGCCAAGCTGCCCCCGACGGATGTGGTTCTGGAGGCATGTGGCGGCTCGCATCACTGGGGCCGTGTTCTCATGGCATTGGGACACCGGGTGCGGTTGATCCCGCCGCAATATGTGAAGCCCTTTGTCAAACGCAACAAGAACGACCGCGCCGACGCCGAAGCGATGTGTGAGGCGGCAGCGCGGCCGGGCATCAACTTCGTTCCGGTGAAGTCGGCTGAGCAGCAGGCGGCGGCAATGGTTCTGTCGGCGCGCGAGTTGCTGGTGAAGCAGCATACGCAACTGGTCAACGCGGTGCGCGGCCATGCCGCGGAGTTCGGCGTGATCGCGGCCAAGGGAACCGGGCACGTGGAGCCGCTGTTGGCGCGCATTGCCGACGACCCGGCGGTGCCTGAGCCGGCCCGCGCGATGTTCGCCGAGCTGGGCGGACGGATCGCTGAGTTGAGCGTGCGGCTGACGGCGCTCGATCGCGACCTGGCCCGGCTGCACAAGAGCAACCCGGTGAGCCAGTTGCTGGCGGAGATACCAGGCGTCGGCCCGATCAGCGCGCTGAGCTTCGCCCTCACGGTGGATGTCTCGCAGTTCCGCTCGGGGCGTCATCTCGCCGCCTGGCTCGGCCTGACACCGAAGCAGAAGTCGACGGCGGGCAAGCCGCGGCTGGGCGGGATCTCGCGCCAGGGCAACGAACGGCTGCGACAGTTGCTGGTGCTCGGCGCAACCGCCGTGGTCCGCACTGTCAAACCAGGCAGCCGGCATGCCAGCGCCTGGCTGCTGGGCCTGCTGCAGCGCCGTCCGCGCAAGCTCGCGGCGGTCGCCCTGGCCAACAAGATGGCCCGTGTCGTGTGGGCCATGATGACCAGCGGTGAGGCATACCGTCCCGCGACGGCTGCCTGAACCGCTGGCATCGCGGGTGAAAGGGCAACAGCAGAAGATGAGGATCGGTCGAACCGACGAGCGAGATACCCCGTGGTATCCAACGGCGCTGTGCGAAACCGCAGACGTGTTGAGGGCTCGCTCGCGGAACCCATCTGGGCCGCGGTCATCTCGACCGCACCGCAAGGCCGGACACATGACCGCACTCGTACCCGTCGTCGATTCTGCAGCATTGCCCTTGAACCCAAAGGGCCGTCCACACATGGGGATACCGTCGGGGGTCAGAGGTTCCAGGAGCCTGTCAGAGCCGTCTGGGAGGCTCCTGGCGGGGGACGGCGGGAATGGATGCGGGTATGGGCGTAACTGAGGTTGCGCCCATGCTGCGTCCAGTTAGCCCGACTTATTGCCACCATCCTTGTCATTGTCGTTCGCGACTCGCTGTTTGATCATGTCGAAATATTCGGCATCACGCTCGATGAGGACGGTACGCATTCCCCAGCGCATCCCCGCAATCGCGGCAGTGCCCGATCCTCCGAACGGGTCAAGTAGTGCGCCCCCTCGCAAGCCGCACATATCTAGCAACCGTGCATAGACCGCCAACGGCTTTTGAGCCGGATGGCCTACTGCCTCGCTCGCTGTCACATGAGGCATAGTCCACACATCGTGAGCCTGTATGCCAGCCTTCTTGTCTCGGTAGGTCATTGCTTTCACGGCTCGATAGTTGAACCGATAGCCTTGTCGTTTGACGCCCCAGATAAGCATCTCGTGCCGAGACGCCAATCGACGGCCCGAGAGATTCGGTACGCCGTTAGGCTTCTGCCAGACAATGTGATTGACGAACGGAATGCCCAAACGCTGGAATGTGTAGTTGATCAGACCCATGTTGTGCTGATTCGCGAATACGAACAGACTACCCTTCTCGTGCAACAGCCGGACTGAGTGCCGGCTCATGCCTCCCCTCATTCCGGATCGATGATATCTGACTGAAAAGAATCAAATCGCCTTGGCGCGGTTTGCGGAAAGAATCTGGCTGTCGCGCGTGCGGTTCGAATGATGTTATTTGCGGTGGCATCGACCCCCGTCCGGTCGAGGCGCGTTTCCATGCCATGTCATCCTGCGCTGGGACCCATGCCATGGCGACGATGCGTCAGCCGCTTTCCTTTGACGGTGTCCACAACTTCCTCGACACGCTGTTTGGCGACGACCTGCACGCCAAACGGGTGAAGTCTTTGGCCGGAGCCACGCTCGGGGCGATCCAGTCCGCGTCGCTGGCGGTCGGCCTGATCGGCCAGGGTCTGGCGCTGGCACGCGGGCGGCTGACCAAGCACGCGGTCAAGCAGGTGGACCGGCTGTTGTCCAACCAGGGCATCGACGTCGATGCCCTGCTGGGGCATTGGGTGCCTTACGTGGTCGGCAAACGCGACAGCATCACGGTGGCGATGGACTGGACCGAGTTCGACGCCGACGGTCAGGCGACGATCATGCTGTCTCTGTTGTCCCGCCACGGACGGGCCACGCCGCTGGTTTGGCTGACCGTGGACAAGGCGGCGCTGAAAAACCGTCGCAACGGCTACGAGTATCAGGTCCTGGTGCGCCTGGCCGAAATCCTGCCCGCCGATGTCCGGGTGCGCATCGTGGCCGATCGCGGCTTCGGCGACCACAAGCTCTACCGGGTGCTGACCGAGGAACTGAAGTTCGACTTCGTCATCCGCTTTCGCGGCAACATCGCGGTCACCGCCACCAGTGGCGAGGCGCGCGCGGCGGCCGATTGGGTTGGCGCCGGTGGTCGCGCGCGAACACTGCGCGGCGCGGCGGTCACCGCCGAGGCGTATCCGGTCGCCACCGTGGTCTGCGTGCGGGCGAAGGGCATGAAAGAGCCGTGGTGCCTTGCGGCGAGCACCGCCGACGAACCCGCGCGGGCCTTGATCAAGCTATACGCCAAGCGTTGGGAGATCGAGGGTGGTTTCCGCGACACAAAGGATCTCCGCTTCGGCATGGGGCTCGGATCGATGCATGTCAGCACGCCGGACCGGCGAGACCGCCTGTGGCTGATCAATGCCTTCGCAGTGGTCTTGCTGACGCTCCTCGGCGCCGCCGGAGAACAACTGGGCTACGATCGGCATCTCAAGACCAACACGACCAGGCGGCGCACTCATTCGCTGTTCCGTCAGGGGAGCATGCTTTACGAACTCATGCCGAACATGACCGATTTCCTCCTGCTGCCACTCATCGAGCGGTTCGCCCAGATGCTCGCCGCCCAACCCCTCTTCGCACAAATGTTCGGTGCCATCTGAGAATGAGGGGAGTCATGAGGTGGAAATGCCCAGTGAAATGCGCGGACCAAAGCAATCGGGTTCTTCCTCGCGAGGTAGGATTTAGGATCGAACGGGTAAGTGAAAACGAAAGCGTTCTTGGCGATCCTAACCGTCGTTCGAGGCCGCACGGCGGGCACAGTCACTGGTGCAGGGAGACAGATCACTGGCTTTGGACAGTTGGCGCGATAGGCGCGCGCCGTGAATTCGCTTCCGGTCCAAATCTCATCTACTAACTCGTAGGCGTCGGTCCAAATATCGGGAAAACGGCTTAGCTCCCAGGGCCAGTAGCCGATGCGATACTGTCCTGCAAAGAATTCCGGTCCTCGTGTGACGTAAAGGGTCGCCATATCGAATGCCGACATGCAGTAAATGCTGGTAGCAAACGTTGGACGGTCGCTGATCGATAACTGTCCAACCTCTTTCGGTTGCAGGTCTAGATTTTCGTCTGTAGCGTTGAGCAGCACGTGCGGGAAGCCCATAGCATTGAGCCCGGCAGACATCGCACGTACGTCCTCGCCGAGTCCGGATTGACCCCGAACGAAGCCGACCAAGTTCACCCCGTCTGTCCGCAACGCATTCCGGGGTTTAGCAGTCGACCGAATCCCAGGAAAAGACCGCTGGATATTCTTGACCCCCCCCATAGCAGCCACCAACTTATGAGCTCACGCTGCGCTGGCACGTCGCCCGGCGCGGCGCCGTTCCGTATGTCGCTGCGGAGGAGCCAAACGAACCACATAGCGGATGTCATGAAGGAGGCACGCATCTAGGACGCTTGTCTCAATGGCAGAACCCGGTCTCTTTCGGGTAAGGGCTCGTGCTGCCCTCCAATCCCAAACCTACTGGATTCCACAACGCTGGAGTACAGCCAGTTAATAGGTAGTTAATGCTGACGGCGGCCTGATGGGGCTGCAGCGACGCCAGACTGTGGGTTTCCGCCAACGGCAACGCAGTCAATGCACCGACCCGGCTGGTGAGCCAACCGCTGAACGATTATAGATCCGCGCCTCATAGTAGGCGATTGCAATGCCGATGATGAGCGCAGATTGCACATTAGATTGCCGTGGTCGCGGCCTATCACATGCTGGCACGGCCAGTTGATCAGATCGATCAAGTCCGCACCGCAGCTAGCCTCAAGCGGCGACTGGACCGCTTGGGCTATGTCTCGAGCCCTATACCCGAAACGGGATACGCCCCTCTACGACCCGTTCAGAAATCCCCCTCGCTGACCGTCATTGAAAGCTGGCTTTCAACCGTAGTTTCCATCGCCGTGCTGGCCGTGTCCAGAATCCATGTGTTTTATGAACAACCCCAAAGCCTGCTGTTGGCACGACTGATAGGCATGAGGCACCAGCGTATTGCAATTTCCTCCTGGGCCCGCTTTGCCACATCGTGCGTCAGCAGGCCGATAGAAATCAAAGGACCCCCATGCACTACGGCATCCACCTCCCCCACGCCGGCGAACGCGCCACCCCCGCCCTGATCCGCCGCTACGCTCTCCAGGCCGAGGCGCTGGGGTTCGCCGACGTCTGGGTCAGCGAGCACATCATCCTGCCCCGCACCCAGTTCCCCCGAAAGCTGCCGTTCTACGAACCGGTCCTTACCCTCACCTGGGTCGCCGCCGTCACCGAGCGCGTGCGTCTCGGCACCTCCGTCCTCGTTCTGCCGATGCGCCATCCGATCCCGCTGGCAAAGGAACTCGCCACGCTGCAGAACCTGTCAAACGGCCGCCTCATCCTGGGCGCGGGCGTCGGCTGGCTCGAACCCGAGTTCGCCGCGCTCGGCGCCCCGTTCCACGAGCGCGGCCGCCGGATGGACGAAGGCATCGCGCTGATGCGCGCGGTCTGGACGCAGGACCCGGTGACGTTCCCCACCAAATACATCCCGGCCGAGATCACCGACATGACCATGACGCCGCTGCCGATCGCGCCAATCCTGCTGTGGATCGGCGGCAGCTCGGATGCGGCTCTCCGCCGCACGATCCGCCTTGCCGATGGCTGGCACGGCTCGCGCGAAACACCGGAGCAGACCGCGGCGATCGTGCGACGCCTGCGCGCGGAACGGCCAGGCGCGGACTTCACCGTCTCGACGCGGGTGAACTGGGACGGCCGCGACCTGGGTGAGCTGCGCGCCCGTATCGCCGCGTATGAGGCGGCCGGCGTGCAGCACATCATGGTGGCCTCCGACCTCCTGCGCTCGGCTGAGATCGACAACTGGGACGGCATCATCGAAGGCGTCGGCCGGCTGGTCGCGGAAGGCAAAGCGTCGTGAGTTGCTTGGCCGCAAGGATTCACCACAGAGGACGCAGCCGTGGCATGCGAGTGCGGCGCTATCCGCCCGGCGCGCCCTGCGCCTCGACGTACAGCGAATATACCGACTGGCTCGCCGCCATGAACAGCCGGTTGCGCTTCACCCCGCCGAAGCAGACATTGGCGCAGCGCTCCGGCAGCAGGATGCGGCCGATCAGCTTGCCGTCGGGCGCGAACACCGCGACGCCATCCTCACCCTCGCCGCCGGAGAAGCCGCACCAGACATTGCCCTCGGTGTCGCAGCGGATGCCGTCGGCGTAGCCCTGCGTGTCGAAGAACACGCGACCATTCACTGCCTTGGTGCCGTCGACGATGTCGTAGACGTGCGTCGTCTTCGGTGCCGCCGGCGTATCCACCACGTACAGACAGCTGCTCATCCGGCGAGAACGCGAGACCGTTCGGCCGCGCCATGTCATCGATCGCCACCGTCAGCTCGCCGGTCCTGCCGTCGATGCGGTACACGCGGTACGGCAGCTCCGGCGTGCCCTTGTGCCCCAGGTAGTTGCCACGGATGCCGGCACCGTTGTCGCTGAACCAGATCGAGCCGTCCGACTTCACCACCACGTCGTTCGGCCCGGTCAGACGCTTGCCGTCGAAGCGATCCGCCAGCACGGTGATCGTGCCGTCATACTCGGTGCGCGTCAGACGCTGGCTGCCCATCTCGCAGGTGATCAGCCGACCCTGCCGATCGCGCGTGTTGCCGTTGGCATGGTACGACGGCTTGCGGAACACGCTGACCGCTCCGGTCTCCTCGTCCCAGCGCATGATGCGGTCGTTCGGAATGTCGCTGAACAACAGTTGCCGCGTGTCGCCGAACCACACCGGGCCTTCGGTGAAGCGGCAATCGCAGGCGATGCGCTCGATCGCCGCGTGGCCGAGTGCGATACTGTCGAAGCGCGGATCGAGCGAGACGATGTCGGGATCCGGATAGCGGATCGGTGCCGCCTGCTCCCATCGCGATGTCATGTCCGGTTTCCTCCTGTTGCCATTCGGCGCATTCTGCGGCGCACGATCGGAGGGGACAACATCATGCAGCTTGGCATCCATCTGCCGCATGCCGGCGAGCAGGCGACTCCGGCGCTGATCCGGCGCCACGCGATACGCGCCGAGGCGCTGGGGTTCGCCGATGTCTGGGTCAGCGAGCACATCATCGTGCCGCGCCGCGAATTCCCACGCTCGCCGCTGTTCTACGATCCGGTGGTGACGCTGAGCTATGTCGCCGCGGTGACCGAACGCGTGCGGCTCGGCACAACGGTGCTGGTGCTGCCGATGCGCCATCCGTTGCCGCTGGCGAAGGAACTGGCGAGCCTGCACAACCTGTCCGGCGGTCGGCTGATCCTGGGTGCCGGCGTCGGCTGGCTGGAGCCCGAGTTCGCCGCCCTCGGTGTGCCGTTCCGCGAGCGTGGTCGCCGGATGGATGAGGGCATCGCGATGATGCGCGCGGTATGGACGCAGGATCCGGTGACGTTCGAGGCGAAATACATCCCGGCGAAGATCGAGGACATGACGATGCTGCCGCTGCCGATCAGTCGCATTCCGTTGTGGATCGGCGGCAGCTCGGATGCGGCGCTGAAGCGGACGGCGCGCATTGCCGATGGCTGGCACGGCTCGCGTGAGACGCCCGAGGAGGCTGCGCCGATCGTGCAGCGTCTGCGCGCGGCGCGGCCGGGGGCGGATTTCACCATCTCGATGCGGACGCAGTGGAACGGCAAGGATCAGGGGGAACTGCGCGATCGGATCGCGGCATACGAGGCGGTCGGCGTGCAGCACCTGCTCATCGCGCCGGTGAACCGCGAGGTGGACGATTGGGACGAGGTGATCGAGGGCGCGGGTCGGATGGTGACGGGATAGGCCGCCGGCTTGATGCGCGAGCGCGATCTGTTTGAGCGATGGGCGAGCCGGCGGCGGGTGATCAGCACTTCAAATGCCTACGTGCTTAGCGAGTCGAAACCGCAGCTGCAGCGTCTCTGCTTCTGGGCTAGTCCCGCTGCCAGGCGGAGGCGCGACCGGTCATCAGTGTGCGGTACTCCCACATCATCGTGTGTCCATCCACGTTAAAACGGGGATTGCAGTGCATGCGCCGTTCCTCGGGCTGGTGCTTGAACACGAGCGGTGTGAACACGCGGATGGCCGCGTGTCCCCGACAGCGGCGCGGTCAACTTTGCAGGTAACCGGAACAATGTTGAGACTCAGGCGGTTTCGCTGGCCGATTATCCACGTTGCTGAGGACGACTCCGTGGCCGTTTCGGGAATACATGAGCGGCAGACACGACGATCTGCGGTCGTTTGACTGCCGTTGTTGGTCCTTTTGGCCCGGCCGATGCCTGGACTACCGCGCCCCATGCGCCACTGCCTCACAACCTCGAGCAACGAGCGCCCTCGACGGCTTGGTGGGCTGGTGGCTGGTGCGCTGAATAGTGTGACGGCGATCCTGACGCCTAAGCTGTTATAGGGACGTCCTTTGCGCTTGAGGTATCGAGGTGCTCCGACGGGTTCGCTCGCCATGCCGTCAGCCTGTGTCCCCAGCGCCGCCCCAGTCGATGCGTCGGCAGTTCGACAACGACGTGCAGAAGGTAGGCGACGCTTATCGCCGTCGCTGCTGCAAGCAGGATGCACAAGCTTGGCGGCACGCCAATTCCGGCCAGCGCACGCATGAAGATGTAGCCGTTCACCCCGTGGACGATGTAGAGCGGGTAGCTGATATCCGCGGCGAACTTAAGCAGCCGGCCCGAGAATAGCGACGCCGGCAGCGCGGCGCAGGAGATGAACATCAGAGCTGCCGCACCGTAGTTAACCGGAGCTATGCTGGAATAGTCTGGCCCGTAGATCGCCGGCTTTGCCAGTGCGCAGAATGCGGCAAAGAGCGCGGCGATAATGCCGATCGCAGCCCGGTTGCCGAGGAACCTTTGGAACCGGTAATGCACGGCGACGCCGATAAACATGAAGATCAGCATAGGTCCGCTAAATATTGCCGCGATCAGGGCCGTGTGCGACGGTGGATGGCTCAATCCGATCGATGTCAGCGCGGCGATCGCAGCCGGCGCGAGGAAAGCCAGTGCGCTTCCTGATCGCAGCAGGGGAGCGATTATGAGACATACAATGTAGAACTTGACCTCAACCTCAAGAGTCCAGACGACGTAGTCGATGTGTGGGCTGCCGATCAGGTCCCTCGTGCCCGGTAGGATGTGGCTGAGGACAGCGATCAGTGCATAGGGAAACGCCTGATGCCAACCGGCGGCGGCCACGCTGAGCGACGCAAGGGTTATGCTGAAGCCCACTATGTAGGTCGGATAGAGTCTCATGATGCGGGCTACGAGAAAACCGAGCCGCCCGTAGCTTGCGAATGAGAACGGAATGACGAACCCACTCACCAGGAAGAACAGCGCCACGCCAAAGGCGGGAGCCGCGAACGGATAGGTGGCGGCTAATGCGCGGACGTAGGATGGCGTAACCGACGCGGCGGCTGGCAGCGCGGGGAAGTGAGCCACTGACGCAATCGCTGCCGGAGCGAGCCAGAAGCTAAGATAATGCGCCAACATCACCGTGAGGGCCGCCACACCGCGCAACGCGTTGGCGAACTGGATTTTCATGTCCTTTCAATCCCTTCTCCCTAATGCATCTGCTTGTTAGCTACCGCTGGTTGAAATGGCAAGGTATCGCGCCGCCGGCCCGATCTACCTTGCGAAAAAGAAACGTGCGTGCGGGGATTTAATCTGGCTAAGGGGCAATTTGTGCATATATCGCCGGAACACGTTTGTTGCTCCCGGTCGTTTGGACAGGTTCCGGGAAGAATAAGCTAAGGCTGGTAGCCGGTTGAAGGTTGTCTCTTTCAAACTCAATCCTTGCTGCTATGGGGGCGCTGTGAAGCTTGTGGACAGCCGCCGACCTGTCGGCAAAGGTAGGGGGAAACGCGAGGCGTTTTCCTCGGCTTGTCCATGGGGAACCGCGCCTGCGCGGTCAGGCGGGTATCGGCGCAGCCGACTGTCCACAAATTCACAGCATGGCTCCGCCATCGAATTAGGCAGCCTCTGCCATCGTCGGCATTGCCTTGCCGAAATACGCTTCGTCCGGTGTTTGCCAGCCCAGCGACCGATGCGGGCGACGTCGGTTGTACCAGTCGAAGAACGCGGCGAGACTGCGCTTCTGCTCGAGAGCCTTGGCCGCCGGGCGCAGATAGACCCACTCGTGCTTCACCGTCCACCACAGGCGCTCGACGAAGATGTTGTCGTGGCAACGACCGCGCCCATCCATGCTGATCTCGATGCCATGATCCAGCAGCATCCGGGTGAACGCCTCACTGGTGAACTGCGACCCCTGATCGGTATTGAAGATGCCAGGCTTGGAGAAACGGACGAGAGCTTCGCCGAGGGCCTCAACAGAGAACCCCACCGTCAGGGTGTTCGACAGACGCCACGACAAGACCCGCCGTGTCGACCGATCGATGAACGCAACCAGATACAGAAACCCCCGACGCATCGGAATGTACGTGATGTCTGCCGACCACACCTGGTTCGGCTGATCGATCGTCTTGTGGATGCCGAATTCCGACGATAGTTCGGCCAGCGTCTAATCGCCGGATAGCGCCGCCATCACAACACGTGCCTTGAACTCTGCGCTGTGCTGTTTCCTCTTTACACCCACGTCTCACGCCTCTTTGGACCGGCCAGACGTTGGCTTATCCTTCCCGGAATCTGTCCAAAAAATCGGAGCCGCCGCATAGGTTTGCCAAGTCGGGTCAATCAGCGAGCGGGAACCGGTGCCACTGACCGCGCGCCGCACGGAACGCATGGATCGGGCAGCGCTCGGCCGTTCGCACCGATCCATTCCATCAAGAACCTCGATTCCACGCCAGATCGCTCGCGCGGCCTCGGTTAGCGCTTCGCCATTGGGGTGCCCGATAGCCTGCTCTGTGAACCCGCGCGCGATCGTGCGGGCAATTGCGATGAACTGATCGGGAATCGGTGTGGCCATGGTCGCTCCCGCGTGGGCTGCACGACACTGCCTCGGCGTCGGGTCGCGCCGCTAGACCCGATTGTCTCAGCCTCGACAGAGGTCCGCGCGCTGGAGGACGTGGGGGGAGCCACCAATGCGACCATGCGCGTGGCCCCAGCGGTCTCGCGGCTTGGCTCTGGTCTCAGGCCATGACTCGTGGTGAATTCAGGTCATGGAAGCGCTTAGAACTCTGTTGCCCGTGTTCGGAATTTTCATTCCGGCCTTGATACTGCCTGGACCGGATTTCATTGGGGTCGTCCGGTCCTCGATGACGCGTGGTGCGGCAGGCGGCCTTCGGACAACGATCGGCGTATCTACCGGTCTGGGCTTGTATGCAACGCTCAGTTTGCTTGGGTTGTCGGCGGTGCTGGTCGAGTATCAGTGGCTGACCTGGGCGGTACGCCTGCTTGGCAGCGCATACCTGATCTATCTCGGGATCAGACTGCTGCGCGCGAAACCCCTCCAGGGAGGCAACGGTACGGCGCAGGCTCCCGTGCAGGGCAATGCGTTCGTCTTCGGGTTTCTGGTCACGCTGACGAACCCGAAAGCGATTGTGCTGTTTGCCAGCGTGTTCGCAACGTCGGTCACCAGCAGCACGCCGTCATGGCTCATGACGCTGATGATCGGTCTGGTCGTCCTGAGCGCTCTTGTCTGGTATTCTATTGTGACTCTGTTCATGTCATCCGCGCCTGTGATGCGGCGCTTCCAGCATGCCCGCCATTGGATTGAGAGGGTGGCAGGCGTCTGTTTTGTCGCAATCGGCATCCGTATTCTTGCCGACGCGCGGCCGCCAGTGGCGCCCTAGGCTGCCGCGCTACCTCAACCAGGCGGAAACAGCCGGTTCAAGTTGGCCCAGACTTCGAACGAATACACCCGCCGCGACGACGATGACTGGTTGCTTGCCTGGAGGATGGCCGAGGCGTGTTCAATCGCGGCGTCGAGGTTCTCGGCGACGATTTCCGCTGGAAACAGCATGTGGCCGTGTTCATCCAGCATGTTGCAGCGAAAGGCCGGCACGGTCATTTCCCTTCAGTCAAGGCGGGAGCGCCGCTATTTCTCTGCGACTGGTCTTCGCCGCCATGCTTTCCGTCCCCAGAGCCGATCGCTGATGACCGTGAAGAGCGTCCCCCACCGTTGCAAGCAGAACGTTCGCTCTGAACGGTTTGAACAGATGCGGGCGCCCACTCGCGACCAGGCCAATGTGCTCCTGTGGGTCACCCGTCATTTCGATGACCGCTGCGCCAACATTGTACGCAAGGACAGCGACATCGGCACCACGGCCATCTGGCAGTACGCTGTCGATGAGCGCCACATCTATATGCGATGTTCGCAAGATTGCCTGCGCTTCTGCCACTGTCGGTGCTGAGCTTACGTGGTACAACGTTTCGAGCATTGTCTGGAGAACATCCAGAACAAGCGGTTCATCCTCGACAATCAAGACGTGGAAACCGCGCGCCATTCGTGCCTTTTTCTCCAGTATTAGTATATAATCGAGCAGCCATTCTGCGGCGTTCGGCAAGAATAACTCCAATCCTAGCCGCTACTTTCGCCGCCGCCACCATCGCAGCTTCCACGTTGGGCTCGGTACCCGATGAAAGCATCACCTCGGCGCACGAAACGCCATGTCCGACACGCTTAAGTATCACATACCGGGCATAGGAATCTGATCTTCGGACAATAAGCCTCAGCCCCGGAAAGTCGGCTGACAAGTTACCATCCGATACTGTTTGCCAACCCTCGGGCACCTCTGCTCTCCCGCGGCAATGCAGGCCGCAATCGGCGACCCGGCGAGAGCAAAGATCAAGGTAAGAATTTACAGCAATAGATCAAAGACTGGTGCGTTTGTCCGGTATCAAACCAACGGCTGTACGGAATGGTACAGTGCTACTTTGGCGCCCCGAGAATCCTATCTCGATTTTCCTGGATGATGCGGTAGCAGTCGCAGGCAGCGGTTACCAGACCGTCGTGATCGAGGATGAGCACATGCCCACGCAGTAGCCGGACGAGGCCGGCGGTTTGAAGCGTGCTGGCTGCCACTGACACGCCCGATCTGCGGACACCCAACATCACCGACAGAAATTCCTGAGTCATCGGCAGATTTTCGCTGTCTATTTTATCACGGACCATCAACAACCACCGCGCCAGTCGTTCGGGCAAATTGTGGCGGGCGTTGCAGGCAGCCACCTGAGAGGTCTGAACCATCTGCATCTCGATGAGACGCAGACAATGGTGTCGAAGGCTTTCGGATCGCTCGACGGCAGAGCGTAGTGCTGTAGCACTCATTCGATAAACGTCGCCGGGAACCTGAGTGAATGCGCGATGAACCGACCACGGCTCTGCGTTGAGGATCACTGACGCGCCGGCAAATCCTTCTCGTCCGAGCAGGCCCACTTCGACCCGTCCCTGGTCGTGAGTGTCCGCCGCCAGCGAGACGACGCCATTCTCCACAAAGAAAACGTCGGTTATCGGGCTATTCGCTTCGTGAAGAACCTGCCCCGAGACCATCGTCATGCGGCTCAGGTGGGGACGTAGCTGCTCAATTTCGCTGATCGGCAGCGCCGCCAGGATATGATTGCGGTACACCGCCTCGCTGGCGTCATCGCGGGCCATAGCTGCGCTCCCGTCAGGGCGGGAGCACAGCCGTGTCTCTCTGTCGCCTGCGCCCATAAGTGCCGACAGGCAATAGCCCCAGGCTACGGCGCTTCCGGTCTCAGGGATAGCCCGCCCATTTGAGGCCGCTCCGGCAGTGCCGCAACCGTGTTTTGACGGCGGCCTTGCAGTGTCCGATAGCGTACACAAGTCCCCAGGGACCGATACCAGAAGTCTGTGGCTTTTCCGCAGGTGAAGCATCCTGTGAACACCGGAGGCATGCCGTGAGGGTCCTGCTCGTGGATGACGATGAACTAGTCCGATTGGCCCTTATGGAGATGCTCAACGACGCCGGTTACGAAGTCGTTGAGACCGGCGATCCGGTTGACGCTTTGGGTTTACCCGAACACCTCGGTCCCCCGGACGTATTGATCACGGATATTGACCTTCATTCAGAACTGAATGGATTTGAGGTGGCATCCTACGCTCATCAGCTCTGGCCGAAAGTACGGATAATCCTCGTCAGCGGGCTGCCTGCCGACCATGTGCATGCGCGGCAACCTCTTGATCCGCGTGACCGCTTTATCCAGAAACCCTTGTCCGCCGATCGCCTGCTTGGAACAATTGCGCAATTGGCTGCTGATTGATCCAGCGGCTTGGTGCAATGGTTCAGTTGCCAAACGTAACCGGCTGACGCTTGCGTCCCCACGTGCCGGGCTGTGCCTCGAAAACACCTGCCGCCGCGACACCGCACGAACGACAGCGCCCGATTGCATCCAGTCCCCATCCGGTCAGCTCGTACAAATCGCGGCCAATCAGCAGGGCGCCGCAACCGTGGCAATACGTACTGCCGCCGGCGTCGTCATGCACGTTGCGAGTGTAGACGTAGCGCAGCCCATGGCTCATCGCGGTCGCCCGCGCGCGGGTCAGCGTCTCGGGAGGCGTCGGCGGATGGTCGCGCATGCGCCAGTCGGGATGGAACGCGGAGAAGTGCAGCGGCACGTCGCGGCCCAACTCGGCAGCGAACCATGCAGAGAGAGCGCCGATCTCGGCATCCGAATCGGTACTCGCCGGGAATCAGGAGCGTGGTGACTTCTAGCCATGCATTTGTATGGCTCTTGATCCACACCAGAGCGTCGAGCACATCGGCCAGCCGACCGCCGCACAGATTGCGATAGAAGGGCTCGGTGAAGCCCTTCAGGTCCACGTTCGCCGCGTCGATGTCGGCGTAGAACTCGCCGCGTGCCTCCGGCGTAATGTAGCCGGCGGTCACTGCAACCGTCTTCAGTCCAGCGTCGTGGCAGGCACGCGCGGTGTCGACGGCGTATTCCAGGAAGATCACCGGATCATTGTAGGTGAACGCGACAGACCGACAGCCGAGTTGCCGCGCCGCATCGGCGATCATCGCAGGTGTCGCGTCCTCGTTCAGCCGATCGATCTCGAGCGCCTTGCGCCGGCCAGCGTTGGCGCGTCCGACCACCTCATCGACGAAGCGGCGATACGCACGAGGTCAGCAAAGTCGCCGCTGCCACGCAGCAGCAGCGCCTCGTTGCGTGTCGGCGTCATGCCGTAGTGCGCGCACAATGCCTTGGTGCTCGAGCCGCACGTCAGCAATCGACACGCCGAGTTCCGCAGTGTCGGTGAAGTCCGACAGACCTTGCTGACCGGGCGCGTGTTCCTGCCGGAAGATGACGTCCCTCTCCGGACCCGCGCAGCACAGTGATCGGCCGCAACCCCGGTATGGTCCGCAACATTGGCAGGATCTCGCTCTCCCAGAACGCCGCCAACGGGTCGGGCCGGCGACGACTGCGCGGCGGCTGTGTCCGCGAGGGCAGAGAGCCGCATCGAGCCGTGCTCCGGTGCTGGTGCTGAAGCCCGCTCTGGCCGCTGCCGTCCGCCGGACGTGGGTTCTGTGGAGGTTCATGTATAATCTCGCCTGCTGGTCGGTGATGTGTGTGCCGGGCACGGGAGGCTCTCTTCCGGGAAGTTGAGAACCGCATTCCGGCACGCCGTCACGGAGTTGCAGGCTCGTCCCCATGGGGATCCGAGCCGACGCGGAGGTCAGCCTGATTGTCGCTGCTGGCGGTCAAGCCGTTTATCGTGTGAGCCACAAGAGAAGCAGGAAAGCGATATGGAAAAATCAATTCGGCCGCTGCGCAGCTTTCTGTTCGCACCCGGCAATCATGCGCGCCGCGTCGAAAAGGCCCTGTCACTCGATGCCGATGCCGTGATCCTCGATTTAGAAGATGCTGTCGCGATCACCGAGAAAGCTGCGACCCGCAAAGTCGTGGTGGCAGCGGTTGAACGTCCGCGGCGGGGACTGCTTTATGTCCGGGTCAACGCCATTGACACTGAATTCTGCTACGGCGACCTGGTGGCGGTCGTACAGCCCGGTCTGGACGGCATTATTCTCCCGAAGGTCGAAAGCGCGGCTGAGTTCGCAACGATCGACTGGCTGCTCGCGCAACTGGAGCGCGACAGGGAACTGCCCATTGGTGGCATCGATCTGATCCCGATCATCGAGACGGCGCGCGGTATGCAACAGATCGACGCGATCCTCGCGGCGCGCACACGCGTCCGGCGCGTTGCATTCGGTGCCGGCGACTTCACGCTCGACGTAAACATGACCTGGAGCCGGAGCGAGACCGAGCTTGCCCACGCCCGCGCATTAATTGTCACTGCATCACGCGCAGGCGGCATCGACGCGCCGCTTGACACGGTCTGGGTTGATCTGACCGACAAGCAGGGTTTGGAAGCCTCGGCTCGTACCGCATTTGGATATGGCTTCCAAGGAAAGATGTGCATCCATCCCGACCAGATCGAGGTCGTGAACCGCGTATTCACCCCGAGTGATGCCGAGATCGCCTTTGCGGAACGCGTCACCGCCGCGTTCACCAAGGCCGAAGCCGAGGGCAGTGCTGCAATCCAGCTCGACGGGAAGTTCATTGACTATCCCATCGTGTATCGTGCGCAACGGGTGTTGCAGAAGATCGCTGCGATACGCGCGCGGGAGGGCAAGTGATGGCTGGCATACCAGGGCCGCTCGACGGCATCAAGGTTCTCGACCTGTGCAGTTATCTTGCCGGGCCCTATGGCTGCACGCTGCTGGCCGACTTCGGCGCTGACGTGATCAAGATTGAATCGCCGCAGGGCGACATGCTGCGCCAGTTTCCGTCGAGCCTTGCCGGTGAAAGCCGGTTCTTTCTCGGCACCAACCGCGGGAAGCGCGCACTGGCGCTCGACCTGAAACAGCCGGAGGGGTTGGCCGTCCTGCACCGCATGGTGGTGAGCGCCGATGTGCTGGTGGAGAATTTTCGCCCGTCGGTGCCGGCGCGGCTTGGGATAGATTATCCACGATTGCGCGCGATCAATCCGCGCCTGATATACGCCGGGCTGACGGGCTACGGCGACGCGGGTCCGCTCAGCGAGAAGGGAGGCTTCGACCAGGTCCTGCAGTGCCTGAGCGGCATGGCGGTCTTCCAAGGCGGCGGCGCCGACAGGCCGCAACTGGTGCTTGGCTCGGTACTCGACTACTTCACCTCTGCTTTGCTCGCCTATGGCGTCACTGCCGCGTTGTTCCAACGCGAGCGTAGTGGTCGCGGACAATATCTCAGCCTCTCGTTGTTGCGCAGCGCCTTGACGATTCAGGCGGGCCGCTTCGTTTGGGCTGAGAGTGAGGGCCGGGATATCGCACGCGATTCCGGAACGGGAGGGCTGACCGGCATCCATCCGACAAAGAGCGGCGCTCTTTATGTCTCGCTGCACTCGAACCATTTCTTTGCTGCATTATGCGAGCTGATCGAGCGCCCGGAACTTGCCGCCGATCCGCGTTGCGCGACGATGCGCAGTCGCGCCGAACACGCCGCCGAACTGGTCCCGGAAGTGCGAGCCGCTCTCGCCTCGCGCACCGCGCTCGAATGGGAGGAGATCTTCGGCGAACGGGTACCCTGCGCAGCGGTACGACCGATCGAGGATATGTTCGACCATCCGCAGGTTGTCGCCGAGGAACTGGTGACAACACTCGACCACAAGGAGGTTGGACGTTATCGAACGATGACGAAGCCAATCAAATTCTCCGACACCCCTGGGCCGGCGCCGACCGCCTCACCGACATTCGGTCAACACAGCGATGAAGTCCTTGCGGCATTTGGCTACTCGGCCGCCGAGATTGCCACGTTCCGCGATCGAGGTGTCGTGCGCTGAATTGGCAGATGGGGCTCCACGATGACACGGACGACGCTTCACGCGACGCTGATCTTCAAGCGCGGGCGCGTCCTTTTGTACTAAAAGGTGAAACTCGCCATGAGCATCGGGCCTTTGACCGACAAGTGCTGTATCACCGCGCTGCTGCCCTGCTGGAACGACAGATAGCGGTAAGTGAGCGATGCAGCGGCCCAGCCGGTTTGGTAGCCTATGCCGGAGGCAATCTGCCATGTCAGATTCGAGCCACCGGCACCGGCGTCGAAATAATAGGGGACGAACAGCCCGGTATCGCCGAGCCGGATGCGGCCACGAAAGCCGCCGATACCATTCCAAATGCTGGCGGTTCCGGATACGTTGCCGATACCTCCGAACGTCGCGCCGTTGCCGCGCGGCCCGGTCAGTGCAAGGTCCAAGCTGTAATCTACACTGATGGGTATCCCAAGATAGCGGAACCCGGCGATCACATCGAAGTTTCCCCAGTCACCCTGCACGATGGTGTAGCCGCCCGCCAAGGTCCAAATCTTGGTGTTCAGATTGACCCCTGCACTTTTCCGCACTGCCCCCGAGATCGGTATCGGTGACAGTCCGAAGAAATTGACCGATCTGATGTCGGAAGCGGCACCTCCCACATTCAAGTACATGAAGTCAGTAACGACCGAGAAACGGCCGTATTGCGCGTCGGCCGCAACCATCGTCGCGAAGTTCAGGTGGGACAATAAATTACCGAAACCGATCGACGAATTGGTGGTCACCGTGCCGCCGAGCGCGGGTGGCAGGGGCAGGTTGCTGGTCACGTTGATATTGGCGAACCACCCATACGGCGCGATGTTGAACGTCCAGCCTGATGAGTTGGCAGCCTGTTGCCCTGAACTGGCAGGTTGTTGCGCCTGTGCGCCGGATATTGCGCCACCCGCGAGCAGCCCCGCCAGGGCAGTCATCATAGCGAATCGGCTCAACATCAGGTCCCCCCTCGCGTCAGTTGGCCGGCATGACTCGGCCTCGTCAAGCGCAATCAAAGTGGCCGATAGCCGCAGCCCATCTTGACTCGACTTCCCCCATGTCCGTTGATCACTCATCCGATGATGACGAGCGGGGGGAGATGTCGCAGAAGAGCAAGCAGGTCGGCAGCTTCCGCGAGGCGGTGCAGGACATCCCCGACGGCAGCACAATCGCGTTCGGTGGGTTTGCCATGCCGGGCGTGCCGTTCAACCTGATCAAGGCGCTGCTCGAGCACGGCGCGAAGCAGCTTACGCTGGTCGGCAACACCACGGGCGGAGCGCAGCAACCGCGGATGCCGGACATGGGCATGCTGGTGGAGAATGGCCAGGTGAAGAAGGTGATCTGCGCCTTCACTGCCGCGACGCGCCCCACCGACACGCTGCCGTTCACCAAGTACTACGAGTTAGGCGAAGTCGATGCCGAACTGGTGCCGCAAGGCACGCTCGCCGAACGCATGCGCGCAGCGGGGGCCGGCATCCCGGCGTTCTACACGCCCACCGCGGTTGGCACTGAACTCGCCGAGGGGCGCGAGACGCGCGTGATCAATGGGCGCGAGTATTTGCTGGAATACGCGCTGCCGCTCGACTACGCGTTCGTCCGCGCGACGCGGGCCGACACGTTCGGCAACCTGCAGTTCCATCGTTCGCAGCGGAATTTCTGCCCGGTAATGGCGACCGCGGCGCGCGTCACCATCGTGGAGGTAGACGAGGAGATCTTGCCGGCGGGAACGATCGATCCTGATCAGGTGCACACGCCGGGCATTTTCGTGCATCGGCTGGTGAAGGTGCCGCCGCCGCCGGAAGGACTGTGGCCAACACGCCGCCAGGAGCGTCGCCGATGAGCGGAACAAAGGGCCTTAACCGCCAGCAGATGGCGGACCGCATCGCACTCGAGTTCCAGGATGGCTGGATCGTCAACCTGGGCGTGGGCATTCCGACGATGTGCTCGAACACCGATATTGGCGATCGTGATATCACGTATCATTCGGAGAACGGCGTCATTGGCTATGGACCGATCGCGCCGGCGGGCGAGGAGGACCTGAACCTCGTCAACGCCGGCGGGCAGAACGTCACGCTGAAGGACGGCGCGGCTGTCGTGCATCACGCGGACTCGTTTGCGATCATCCGTGGCGGACGCATCGACGTCACCGTCATGGGCGCCTACGAGGTTGCATGCAACGGTGACTTTGCCAACTGGAAGATCACTGGCCAAAAGGGGGGCGGCATCGGCGGCGCGATGGACCTCGCGGCGTGCGCCAAGCGGGTGTTCATCATCATGGAACAGACGACGCGCAGCGGTGCTCCTCGGCTGGTTGCGCAGTGTGCGCTGCCGGTGACGGCGCGGGGCGTGGTGAAGCTGGTGGCAACCAATTATGGGCTGTTCGAGCCGTTGGGCGACGGGTTCCGGATTCGCGAGATCGCACCTGGCGTCACGCTCGACGAGGTCCATGCGACGGTGGGATGCAAACTGACGGTGCCGGACAATCTGCCGGCGGTGAGGGTGGTGGGGTAGCGCTGTGGATTTTTGGGATGGGTTCATGCGCTCGGCGCTGACTTGATTCGACACGGAGAGGCAAGGCAAGGCGAGAACCACGGAGGGCCACGGAGAAGGAAGGAATGGCGCTTCGCGCAAAGCGCATAGATTTTCTTCTCCGTGGCCCTCCTTGGTTCTCGCCTTCCTCTGTGTTGAATTACTTCTTCTGCGAGGCACCGCCGTCGGTATTTGGTTTTATCAGCCAGCTCGCGGCAGAGTATCGCGCAATCGGCGGCGGCCACGGGCGCGGACTTCGGCCTGCGGCGCCATCGCTTTGATCTCTGCTTGCAGCTCGGCACGGCGTTCATGGATCGCGGCGATCACCGGACCCATGGGAACGCCGATCTCGACCAACACCGCCTCGGATAGTTGCAGGCTGGCCTCGATGGTCTCCGGCACCGCATCGGTGGCGCCAATCGCATAGAGATGCGCCGCATGGCGTGCATCGCGAGCGCGCACAACGATCAGCAGATCGGGCCGCGCGGCTCGGGCCGTGGCGACCAGTCGATCGCTCGCGGCATGATCGCCCATCGTCACCACCAGAGCGCGCGCTGTCTCGAGATGCAGACGATGCAGCAACTCGGCCTGCGTGATGTCGCCCCAGTACACCGAACGCCGAACCTTGCGCTGCGCCGCGATGCGGTCGGCATCGCTGTCCACCGCGACATAGGCCACGCTGTGTCGTTCCAGCAGCGATGCGACGGTCTCGCCGACGCGGCCGAAGCCCGCGATGATGACTCGTGATGCGGCATCATCGAGCTGCGGCAGCAGCAACGCAGGATCAACCGCCCGCGCGACGGGTGCGCGCCACGCCATCCGTCGGCCAAGCGCCGACAGCAGTGGAATGCAAGCCATCGTCGCCGCCGCAATCACCACCGGGAAGCGCACCACATCCGCACCGATCAGGCCCTCGGCGTGCGCAAGGTTCAGAATGACGAAGCCGAACTCGCCGCCCGGCCCGAGGAGCAATCCTGCCTGCAATCCGGTCAGCCAAGGCACTCCGAAGGCGCGCGCAAGGCATGCGATGATGGCGAGCTTCAATGCCACCAACACCACACCGCCCAATATGACGCGCGACGCATCGGCGGCGATGTCCGCAAGATCAAGGCTCATGCCGACGGAGATCAGGAACACGCCAAGCAACAGGCCTTTGAACGGATCGATGGTGACCTCGATCTGGCGGCGAAATTCGGTCTCTGCCAGCAAGAGCCCCGCGATCAGCGAGCCGAGTTCCATCGGCAGACCGACCATTGCCGTCGCGAGCCCTGTCGCGAGGATCACCAGCAGGCAGGCGGCAACGAACAGCTCCGGGCTGCCGGTGCGCGCGACGCCGCGGAACAGCGGCCGCAGCACGAGCCGGCCAGCGGCAATCAATCCGAGCACAACAACGACCGCCTGAACTAAGGGCCCAGGTACGCGCGCCGCCACCTGCACCGAATACGCTGATGGCGAACAGCACCGGTACCGCGGCGATATCCTGCAGCAGCAGCACCCCCAGCGAAGCGCGGCCGACCGGACCACCGAGGCGCTTCTCCTGCGACAGCACCTGCACCACGACCGCAGTCGATGACATCGACAGCGCCGGACCGGCAACCACAGCGAGCAGGGGCGGCGCGCCAAATGCATAAGCGATCACAGCGATCGCCACGGCACACAGCACGAATTGCAGCACACCAAAGCCGAAGACCAGACGGCGCATCACCCGGAGACGTTCGAGCGACAGCTCCAAACCGATCATGAACATCATCATGCTGATGCCGAGTTCGGCGATCGGCGCGATCGTCTCGGGGCGATTGAGCGTGATGGCGCCGAGCAGCGGCACGCGGTCGGCCAGCATCGCGAGACCGAACGGTCCCACGGCGACGCCGACCAGCATGAACCCCAGCACCGGGCTGAGCCGCAGCCGGTGGAACAGCGGAATCACAATGGCGGCTGCGGCCAGAATGATCAGCGCGGGCTTGAACAGCCCCGGATCGAAATGCGCGTCCAGATGTCAGTACCCGTGGGTGAACAGGAAGCTGTGGAATGCCTGCGATATCAGTCCCGGAGTTTGGACGCCGGCGAAGTGGCCAGAGTTGATCTCAAGGTACTCCGCATTGCGAATCTGCTTTGCCATCGGTTCGATCGCTGATGGCGGGCGCAGCTTGTCGTGCGTGCAGCCAATCACCAGTGTGGGACAGGCGATGCGCGGCAGCTCATCGGTCACCGTCGAATCCGCCAGCATGCGATTGATCGCGGCGAAGCTCTGCGGATCATTGGCCAGCCAGCGCGCACGGAATTTGCGGAACTCCTCAGCATCATGGCGCACCTCGGGCGGATAGGAGTTGGCGAGGCTCTGTTCAACCAAGGCGCGCATACCCTGCGTCTCGGCTGCGGCAGCACGATCGAGAGTCGCCTGGCGGCGATCGGCGGCCACACCGGTCGCCGGGCTGGTCACCACCAGCGCTCCGGTGCGGGCCGCGTGACGCACAGCGAAGTGAATTGCGATCGCTGCGCCGACCGCGGTGCCGGCAAGTGCGACCTTGCCCTTGATGCCAAGCGCATCGAGCAGCGCCGCGACATCGTCCGCCATGTCGTCGAACGTGACGCGGCCGTCGATCTTCTCCGACAGTCCCGCGCCGCGTGTATCGTAGCGCAGCACCTGGCGCGTGTTGTTCAGCGCCGGCAGCACTCGGTCCCAACTGTCGAGGGTGCCGCCCATCTCGTGCACCAGGACCAGAGTGGTCTTGCCGCTGCCGGAGAGTTCATAGCGCAGGCTGGTGCCATTCACCTCGATCCAGTTCATCGCGTTCCCTCCACTGGCGTTTCGGGCAGAGGATGCCACACTGCCGCGATAGAGGACATGTGGTGAGGAACCCGGCATGATGAAGCTGCACTGGTCGCCGCGCTCGCCCTATGTGCGCAAGGTGATGATCGTCGCACACGAGCTTGGGCTGGCAGATCGGATCGAGACGGTGCGCACGGTGGTCGGCGGCACGACCCCGCATCGCGAACTGATGCGCGAGAACCCGCTGGGCAAGATCCCGACGCTGGTGCTCGAGGACGGCGGGATCATCTACGACTTGCCGGTGATCTGCGAATATCTCGACACGCTGCATGATGGGCCGAAGCTGTATCCTGCATGGCCCGAACGGTTGACCGCGCTGCGCCGCCTGGCGCTCGGCGACGGTATGCTGGACATCGCACTGCCCTGGCTCGGCGAACGGTTTCGCCCGGCGGAGAAGCAGAGCGAACCGCATATGGCGCTATGGCAGGGCAAAATTCGCGCGTGCGTGGATGCGCTCGAGCAGGAGGCGGATGCGCTGGCGGCGAGCCGCATCACCATCGGCCACGTCGCGATCGGCATTGCGGTGTCGTATCTGGATTTCCGGTTTGCCGAGCTGCGCTGGCGCGACGGCCATCCGAGACTGGCGTCGTGGCATGCGACGTTCGATGCACGGCCGTCAGTGATAGCCAATCCTCCAGTTGACGACAGATAGGTTCAGCGCCGCAAACCTAGATACGTCTCGACGATGCGTGCGTCTCCTGTCAACCTGATACTCGGACCCTCCACGACCACGTTGCCCATTTCCAGAACGTAGCCGTAGTCCGACACCTGCAATGCCGCGCGCACGTTCTGCTCGACCAGCAGGATCGACAGCCCCCTCGCGCGCAGGTCCGTCAGCACGCGAAAGATCTCCCGCACGATCATCGGCGCCAGGCCGAGGCTTGGCTCGTCCAGCAGCAACAGGCGCGGGCGCGCCATCAGCGCACGGCCCAACGCGAGCATCTGGCGCTCGCCACCGGACAACGTGCCCGCAAGCTGGCGCCGGCGTTCCTGCAAGCGCGGGAAGATGGCGAACACCTCCCGCATGGTCGTTGCGCCATCGCGCATACCGGTCCGGTAACGGGCATAGGAACCCAGCAGCAGATTGTCTTCAACGCTCATGTCTGCGAACAGCGCGCGCCGCTCGGGCACCAGCACGGCGCCCGCTGTCACCAGCGCCTCGGTCGTGCCCGCCGGTGCATCGCGATAGCGGACGCTGCCAGCGGTGCGCGGCAGCAGTCCCATCACAGCGCCCATCAATGTTGTTTTGCCTGCGCCGTTCGGACCGACGATGGCCACCATGCGGCCTTCCGGTACAACAAGGTTGATGCCACGCAGCACCTCCACCTTACCATAGCCAGCGCGCAGACCTTCGATCTCAAGCAACGCCGTCATGCGGCTGTGCCGAGATAGGCTTCCATCACGGCCGGATGCGACTGCACTTGCTGCGGCGAACCCTCGGCAATCTTCTGACCAAAATCCATCACCACGACGCGATCGGCCAGGTCCATCACGAAGTCCATATCGTGTTCGACCAGCAGCACGCCCATCCCTTCGGCGCGCAACTGGCGGAGCAGAGTGGCGAGGCGCTGCTTCTCGGACAGCCGCAGCCCCGCCGCCGGTTCGTCCAGCAGCAGCAGCCGCGGCCGCACGCACAGCGCCCGGGCTATCTCAACCACGCGCTGCTGGCCGAGCGGCAGATCGCCCGCGCGTCGATCGAGGAGCGCGCCGAGCCCGAGCCGTCGAGCCTGGATGCACGCGTGTTCCAGCAGTGCGCTTTCCTCGGCCCGGTCGAGCCGCAACATCGAGCGCAGCAGACCCGCACGTCCGGTCAGATGCGCGCCCAGTGCGACGTTGTCGAGCACGCTGCGACGTCCGAGCAGCCGCACGTGCTGGAAGCTGCGCGCGACACCCAGCGCCGCAATGCGATGCGGCCGCAGTTGCGCCGATGGTGCACCGAACAGCCGCACGGCACCGGCACTCGGCGCAAGCACGCCGCTGATGACGTTGAACAGCGTTGTCTTGCCGGCACCGTTTGGCCCGATCAGCGCGACGATCTCGTTCTCGCATACCGCGAATGACACGTCGCGCACGGCGGCCAGCCCGCCGAAATTGCGCGACAGCGATTCCACGGCGAGCAGTTCGGCGCCTGGAGGCCCCGCGGCTGCGACCGACACGGAGATCGCGTCGTCAGTTGCATCCGGATGGGCAACGGGCTTTTCCCACCGCAGTCGTGCAAGCAGCGGCAAGAGACCCTCCGGCGCGCGTTGCAGCAGCAGGATGACGGCCAGGCTGAATACCAGCGCCTCGAAGTCCCCGGCGCGACCGGTCAGGCGAGGAATCCAGTCGTTGAACTGATCGCGCAGGACCACGACGAGTGCCGCTCCGACGGGCGCGCCCCACAGCCACTCCGCGCCGCCGATGATCACCATGAACAGGTAGTCAATGCTGGCGCCGAGCCCGAACGGTGTGGGGCTGACGAAACGCTGGAAATGCGCGAACAGGAATCCGGCAATGCCGGCGTACAAGGCGGCGATAACGAACACGTGCCGGCTGAGCCGCACCGTGTCGATGCCCATGCTCGCGCCCATCAGACGCGCGCCGTTCAACGTACGCATCGCACGGCCCATGCGGCTGTCGAGCAGGTTGGCTGACATAGCCATGACAATCGTCACTACGGCCAGGATCACGCCCAGATTGACCCGCTGATCTGCCGCAGACAGCGGCCCGAGCGTCAAAGGCGGAATGTCACCAATGCCATTGAAGCCATGGAGCAGTGGCAGCGTGCCGAACAGCGAGAAGAACGACATGCCCCAGGCCACCGACACGAGCGCCAAAAAATGTCCGGACAGGCGCGCGGTGATCAAGCCGAGCAACCAGGCGACAATGCCGGTCACGATCAGCCCGACGAGCAGGCCACAGATCGGCGGCATGCCTGCAAGTTTCGTGAGCAGTGTGGTCGAGTAGGCAGCGAGTCCAACGAAGCTCGCCTGCCCGAACGAGGTCTGGCCACTGATGCCGGTCAGCAGCACGAGACCGAGCGCCACCAATGTCGCCAGGCCGATATAGCCGGCCAAAGTGACGTAGAAGGGCGGCAGCAGCATCGGCACGAGCACGATCGCCAGCGCGGCGAGCAGCATCGACGACGCTGTCTTCACGCGCTTTGGATCACGCGCGTTCCTCATCAGAGCCGGCGCGGAGCGAAAGCCAGACGAGAACCGGAATCAGCAGCGTGAAGACGATGACGTCGCGATAGGCGCTGGCCCAGAAGCTGCCGAGTGATTCAAGCACGCCGACCAGCACCGCGCCGGCGGCGGCGAGCGGGAAGGATGCCAGTCCGCCCATGATCGCCGCGACGAAGCCCTTGAGCCCGATGTCGAAGCCGGAATCGTAAGACAGCGGGGTGATCGCGCCGATCAGCACGCCGGCAAGTGCCGCGATGAAGGCGGCAAGCGCGAAGGCGAGCGCGCCGCTGGCACCGGCGTCGATACCGACCAGCCGCGCGCCCAGTCGGTCGGAGGCCGCGGCGCGGAGTGCCTTGCCGTGGATCGTGGCGCCGAAGAACCAGCGCAACCCGGCGACCAGGATGGCACAGCTTGCCAGCACGCAGATCGACTGTCCGGAGACAGTCAGTTGGCCGAGATCGAAACTGGCGTCGGTCAGCGTTGGCGCGCTGGCTTCCTCGGGGCCGAAGAATACGAGGCCCAGGCCGCTGAGAACGAAATGCAGCGCCATGGCGATGATCAGCAGCGCCAATACCGAGGCATCGGCGACCGGGCGGAACGCGAAGCGCCAGATCAGCGGCCCCATCGGCGTGATGATCGCCAGTGCGAGCAGGATCGAGACAGCGGGTTGCTGCCACGGCACAAGCAATCTGCTGGCGAGTGTCAATACGAACGGATAGGCGCCCCAGGCGATCGCGCCACGCCACGCGCCGCGTCGCAGCGAGGCGAGCAGCGCGAGCGCTGACATGCCGTCGAGCAACCACAGCGTGCCGGGCACGTGGCCCGACTGAAGGCTGGCCGCAGTCAGCGCGCCGAATGCCAGCAGATCGCCTTGCGGCACGAAGATGACGCGCGTGACTGAGAATACGATCAGCAGCCCGATGGCGAGCAGCAGGTAGATCGCGCCCGTCGTCACGCCATCCTGCAACAGCGCGAAGAAGATGAACGAGTCCATGCGCCCCGAGCGATCGGGCTACTTGATTGCCCTCCAGGCGCCGTCCTGCACTTCGACCAGCATCGCGGACCTGGCGTCCTGGCCGTTATGGTCGGTAGGCGACATCGTGTAGACGCCGCTGACGCCGATCAGTTCGTGCGTCTTCTCAAGCGCATCCCGCAATGCCACGCGGAACGCCTCGGTGCCTGGCGAGCCCGCCTTCAGTGCCTCGGGGATCGCGGACTTCAGCAGCAGCATCGCATCGTAGCTGTAGCCGGCGAACGGGCTGACACCCTGCGCACCGAACTTCGCCGCGTAATCCTTCACGAACGCTGCGGCGACCGGCTTCACCGGGTTGGAATCAGGCAACTGGTCGGTGACGACGACGGGCGAGGTGACCGCGATCACGCCCTCGACGGCGGCGCCGCCGACCTTGATGAACGCCGGCGAGACGACGCCGTGATTGCCGTAGATGGTGCCCTTGTAGCCGCGATGACGGAGCGCGACCACGGGAAGTGCGGCGGGTGTCGCCGAGTTGCCCATCATCACCGCCTGCGGATGCGCGCTGATCAGCTTGAGTGCCTGCGCCTCACACGTGGTATCGGTGCGCGCATAGCGTTCGTCGGTGAGGATGCTGATGCCATCGCTACCGGCAGCCTGTCTGGTCGCCGTGAGTACCTGATCACCCCAGCCGTCGGAAAAGCCGATATACCCGACATTCTTCACGCCGTGCTGCTGCATGTATTTGAAAACCGCGGCGACCATCAGCGACAACGGCTGCGCGTCGTTGAAGGTGTAGGGCTGCTTCTGCGGATCGTACTCGTAGGGAGCCATGGCGATCATCGGCACCTTCGCCTGGTTGGCGAGCGGTGCCACCGCGGCGTCGGTGGCAGTCAGCGACGGTCCGATGAAGGCATCGATGTGGTCTTCCGAGATCATCTTCTGCGCGATGGTGAAGCCCGTGCTGGCATCGGTCGCATCGTCGCGGATGATGTATTCGATCTTCTGACCGGCAATTTCCGTGGGAAACAGGTCGAAGGCGCCCTTGTAGCCGACGCCCATCGCCGCCCCTGGCCCGCTGATGGAAAGGATGGCGCCGATCTTGATCTGAGCGTGCGCGGCAACCGACGCCACAGTCACGCTCAAGGCGGCAACCGCCGCAAACAGCCGCGCTTTCATCCCACTCTCCCTCGCCGAAGCCCCGCCGCAATCTCGGGCAGCGGGATTCGCGGGTCAAGTTGCCCAATCAGAAGTAGTGCCAGAAATTAGACTCTCGCGCCTCCTGTGGCAGGCCGTCGAACACGATCTGGCCGCTGTTCATGATGATCACCCGGTCGGCGATCTGCATCGCCGCGGCGACGTTCTGCTCGACCAGGATCGCAGTCATCGCATGCGACTTGCAGACTTCCCGCACCTGCTGGAACAGCCGCTCCACCAGATTTGGCGCCAATCCGATCGAGGGCTCGTCCAGCAGCAGGCAGCGCGGCGTTCCCAATATCGCCAGCGCCAGAGCCAGCATCTGCTGCTGACCGCCGCTCAGACTGCCGGCGCGGGTAGTCCGCCGCTCCTCCAGCACAGGGAACAACCGATACACATCGGCGACGCCGAACATCGCGGCCGCACCGACATTGCGCGCGGCGACCACGTCGATGTTCTCGGCAACGCCGAGGTCGGGAAAGATGCCACGACCTTCCGGCAACAGGCGCAAGCCGAGCGACACACGTCTGGCAACATCCAGCCGGTCGATCCGCTGACCGTCGAACACCACCTCGCCGGCGCGTGGTGGCAGCAGTCCCATCAGCGTCTTCAGCGTGGTGGTCTTGCCGGCGCCGTTGTGACCGAGGAAGGCCAAAATCTGACCGGGCTCAAGAGCGAACGACACGTCCGAGATCACCGTCTTGGCGCCATACCCCGCGGCCAGTCCGGATAGCTGCAACAGCATCACAGCGCTCCGCCGAAGTAGATTTCCGCGAGTGCCGGATCGGCGATGATCCGCTCCGGCGTCCCCTGCGCCATCAGATGACCCTGGTGCAGGAACAGCACCTCGTCGGCGATCTGCTGCACGACGCGCGTGTTGTGCTCCACCACCAGAAGCGTCTTGCCTTCAGTCTGCAGCCGACGCAGCAGCGTCATCACGGCATCCAGCGCACCTGCCGACAGACCAGACGCGGGCTCGTCGAGCAACAGCAGTTCCGCGCCGGTCGCCAGAACACGCGCGATCGTCAGCAGCTTCTGCTCGCCATAGGAGAGGTTGCGCACAACATCGCGCGCGCGGTCGGCAAGCCCGACATGCTCGAGGGTTGCCATGGCTGCCTGTCGATGCCGTTGCTGCACGCGCGCGGTATGCAAGGGACGGAAGATCGCGGTCACCGGCTCCTCGCCGAACTGACCGGCGATGCCGACCAGCACATTGTCGAGCGCGCTCAAGTCGGTGAACAGCCGCAGGTTCTGGAAGGTACGCGCGATGCCGGCGCGCACGATCCCCTGCGGCCGCACGCCGTCCAACTTGCGCCCGCGGAACACGACGCTGCCTTCGTTCGGCTTCAGAAAGCCGGTGATGACGTTGAAGATCGTGGTCTTGCCCGCGCCGTTCGGGCCGACCAGGCAGGTAATACGGCCTTGCTCGATCGCGAAGCTGCAATCGCGCAAGGCATGCAGGCCACCGAAGCGGTGATCGAGTCCCGCAACCTGTAGATACGCTGTCACAGCCGCTCACCTGCCAGCCCCTGTGGGCGGAACAGCATGAACAGGATCAGCAGCAGCCCGTAGATGAGTTGTCGCGCCGTCGCGGCGATCGTGGTGGGAATCTCCACCAAGGTCAGCACCTGCGGCAGCGCGAGCAGCAGGAAGGGTCCAATGATCGATCCCACCAAGGTGCGCGCGCCACCCACCACCACCATGGTCAGCAGCAGGATCGATCCGTCCAGGTCGAACGACGACGGATCGATGAAACTTAGGAACGTGGCGTAGAGTCCGCCCGCGGTTCCGGCGAACGCGCCGGCCAATGCGGCCGCCGACACCTTGGCACGCAACACGTTCTTGCCGGCAGCAGCCACCGCCGTCTCGTCCTCGCGGATCGCGCGCAACAGCCGGCCGAATGGCGCACGCATGATGAGGTGAAAGCAGATGCAGCCGAGGCCCGCGGCGACGGTGCAGAGCAGCACGTATTGTGCGGTCGATTCGATCTGCCAGCCAAATATGTCGGGAGGCGGGATGCCCGGCAGGCCGTTCGCGCCGCCGGTGCCCGCAGTCCAGTTGGTGAACACGGCTGTCGCCAACAACTGGATACCGAACGAGGTCACCACGAAGTAATCTCCCGAAACGCGCAGCGACGGCAGTGTGACCAGGATGTTGAGTGCCACGCAGCAGGCTGCGGCGATCGCCAGTGCCGGGATGAACGGCAGCGCATCGCTCGCCATCAGGAAATGCGCGACCACGTAGGCGCCGACGCCAAACACCGCTGCCTGCGACACGGAGAATATGCCGACGATGCCCACCAGCAGATTGGTCGACAAGCCGAGCAGCACGTAGATCTCGGCGAGAACGATGTAGCTGTAGAGGAAATCCATCTAGCGGGCCGTGAACAGACCGGTGGGACGAAACAGCATGAAGATCACGAAGATGAAGAACGTCACGCCGATGCTCCATTCTCCCGGCATCACCAGCAGCGACAGGTTCTGCAGGACCGCGATTGCCACCGACAGCACAAAGGCTCCGGTAATGCTGCCGACGCCCCCGGCGATCATGGCGATTGTAGCGGTCAGCAGCGGGGTGACGCCGTTATATGGCTGAAGACCGAGATCGAGCGGCACCAGGATGCCCGGCAGGCAGACCAGCGCAGAGGCGATGGCGATCACGTAGATATAGACGGTCTGCGGCTGCAGGCGCGTGATGTCGGCCAGCATGGGATTCGAGGCGACGGCACGAATGCGCTTCCCCAGGATGGTGCGATGGGCGAACAGCATGGTCGCGAGATAGGCGGCGAGACTGACCAAAATGGTCAGCAGTTGCGTGTAGGTCAGCCGCATCGGTCCGAGCACCACGACCTCGCTGCTCCATGGCAGCGGGAATTGCAGGATGTTCGGCGTATAAACTGCGGCGACGATATTCTGGATGACGGCGAGCGCGCCGAGCGAGGCGATCAGGATGACGAGATGGGTCGCGCGGCGTCTTTCGAGGCGGGCATAGAGCTGGCTCTGGATCAGCGCGCCAAGTGCGGCGCACACCGCGATCGGCACCAGCAGCGCGAGCGGCAGCGGCGCGCCGTGCACCACGAGCGACCACGCCAGGTAACCGCCCAACGTGTAGATGCCGGCGTGTGCGACGTGGAAGATCTTCGTGGTCGCGTAGACCAGAGAGAAGCTGATTGCCACGACGCCGAGTGCGCAGCCGGTCACCAGACCGGTGGCCAGCAACTGCAGAGCGAGCATGTGTGGGCGACGCTATTGCATCTGCTTCAGCGTCTCATCCTTGCCGTCGCGCATGATGTTGATGTCGATCGGCACGCTGGCGGTATTGGTCTTGAACTCGAGCGGGATCAGGCCCTGGAACTTGCGTATCTGGAGCAGCGTGTCGTGCATGGTCTCGCCGGTGACCGGCTTGTTCTCCGCCAGCACCTTGTCGAGCGTCGTCAGCACGATCTGCGCCGCGTTGTAGTACTGCTTGGCGAAGAACTCCATGTCGGCGCCGTATTTGGCCTTGAACTGCGCGGCAAGGTCGGGCGGAGCATCGATGCGCAATTGGGTGTGCACGAAACCGGCCGAGGACGGATCAGCGATGGTGGAGGGATCGGCAAAGAAGGTTGTGCCGGCGACGGTGAACTTCAGGCCAAGCTGATGGTACTCCTGCGCCATTTGCAGCAGTCCCGCGGTGATCGCCACCAGCATAACGTCGGGTTTCGCGTCGGCGAGCTTCAACAGAGCGGGGCGGAAATCGGTCTGTCCGAACTGCGTTGCCTCCTGCGCCAGGATCGTGCCGCCGGCTTCCGGGAACGAGTGCAGATAGTCGTCGCGCCCCGACATGCCGGCCGCGTCGTTCTCGAACATGACGGCTGCTTGTTTCTTGCCTTCGCCGACCAGCCACTTTGAAAGCACTGAGATCTCGTCACCGATCGTGGGCAACGTGTTGATCAGGTAGGGGGACGCCTTCGCCAGCGCATCCGCCTGCGCGCCGGCATTCACCAGCAGCACCTTCTTGCGCGTCGCGAGCGGCGCCATGGCGAGCGACGGGCCGGAATAGCCGGTGAAGATCACCGACACATGCTGGAGATCGGTCAGCTTGTTGAAGCTGAGCACGGATTGGTCGGGCTTCGCCTGGTTGTCTTCGAACTGCACCTCGATCTGATCGCCGTGCACGCCGCCGCGGGCGTTGGCCTGATCGACAGCGAACTGCACACCGTGCATCTCGGCGGTGCCGATCAATGCGCCGGGACCGGTGAGTGGCAGGATGCCGCCGAACCTGATCGTATCGGCGTTGGCCTGTGCGCAGACAAAAATAAGGCCCGCTGCCAAGGCAGCCAGGCCAGAACGAACCGCTCGCATACCGATGTTACTCCAGCTTTCCGGACGCATCGACAAGCTAGGGTGCTGCATCCGCGGGGGTCAAGACCGCATGGGGCAACCGTTGCCGCAACCGGCAGCGGGATGTAGCGTCCGGCGCTGATCAATGCCAGCAGACGGGGCGAGATTGCATGAGCAAGCACGTGGTCGCGACGGTTGCCGAGATTCCACCGGGCAGCCGGAAGCTGGTGACCGTGCGCGGCCGTTCGATCGCGGTGTTCAATCTCGGCGGCGAGTTCTTCGGCTTGTTCAACCGCTGCCCGCATCAAGGCGGCCCGATGTGCGAGGGCATCCTGACCGGGCTGATCCAATCCGACGAGCCGGGGCAGTACAAGTATTCGCGCAAGGGCGAGATCATCCGTTGCCCGTGGCATGGCTGGGAGTTCGATGTCCGCACCGGGCAGTCGGTACTGTGAGCCGGAACGCATCCAGGTGCGGAGCTATCCGGTGGAGGTGGCCGAGGGCCAGAGTGTCGTGCAGGGACCGTATGTGGCGGAGACTGTTCCGGTGTCGGTGGAGCAGCAGTATGTGGTGGTTGACGTCTGACCCGCCTACGCCGCCGCCTCCAGACGGATCACCGCTTCTGCATACCGACCCGAACTCGCTTGCTCCGCTGGGAAAATGCCACGCTCATCGATCCAGGCCTGCGTCCGCTCGTACATCTCCTTGGTATACGGCTCAAACACAAAACGCTCGCCCGGTCCAAAGCGCCGCACATCGATCAGCGCTCGGTGCCGTTCCGGCAATTCAGAGGTGTAATACCGCGTATAGGGCTGATGCGAGATATCGATATCGCTCTGTGCGCGCCGCAACGCCCGAAAATATCTGCGGACATCGTCGAGCGCGACGCCACTCGGCACCATCGCCGCAATCATGAAGGTGGCGTCGACGATCTTGCGAAGACCAAGTTGCTCGATCAGGTAATACTGCGCGCCGAACACCGTGGCCGCCGCCGCACTGCCGTCCAGCAGTTGATCAACACGATCCGGCGGTGACCCGCCGAATCTCAGCCTGATCCGATCGCTGGGGAGGAACGGTTCCAGCGCCTGTATCGTCGTGTAGTGGCTGCCGGACTGGTACCCGACATGCACGGGAACATCAGCAAGATCCTCAGGCGCCTTGATCGCCGAATGAGCAGGAACAAAGATGGCGCACGGGGTGATTGTGTAGCATTCGCCCCAGAGGCGCCCGAGTTCCGCCGAGGCCGCCCTGTTCACCGTCCAGTGACAAGCGCAGCTGATCGATGCATCGCGGCCTTGTTCATAGGTCTGGTAGGCGCCATAGCGTTTATCCGTGTCGGCCGGCGGCGTCGCAACATGAACATGATCCTGGGACAGCAGCCCATGCGAGGACAGCGCGTAATCCGTCAGGCCCTCGGCCGCAAAATACCCCTTTTCCTCGGCCACCCATTCCTGCAGGCGCCCATGAGTGTGAATGATGAACGTCGACATGGGACGATCCTTCTCCAGCATCCAGGCACGACATACCGCTACGCTACCGCTTCACCCCGAGCCCACGCATAAACTGGTCGCGGATGCGCGGCGGGTCGCGCTCCGTGGTGTCGGCCGGCTTCTCCTTGTCGATGCGGCAGCCGATCAGCCATGGGCCGTCCTCACGCAGCGACAGCTCTATCAGCTCCTCGAACGCGCTCTCGTCAGCGGCCCAGGCGCTTTGCGCGATGCCGGCGCCCCGCGCCATCGCGACGATGTCAGCGCCGAGTTCGGTCGAGGTGAGCTGACCGCCGGTGATCTGATATGTGCCATTGTCCATGATCACGATCGCCAGGTTCTTCTGCTTGCGCGCGGCAACGGTTGCGAGCGATCCCACCTGCATCAGGATCGACCCGTCACCCTCGAGCGCGATCACCTTGCGCTGCGGCTGTGCGAGTGCGACGCCGAGCGCGATCGGCACCGCCAGCCCCATGCTGCCCAGCATATAGAAGTTCTGCGGCCGCCGCCCAGCGGCCCACAGATCGAAATTGGTGTAACCGATGCCGCCGATCACCGCCTCGTCGTGCTTCAGCCTCGCCACCATGCGTTTGGTGATGTCGAAGCGGTTCATCACTTTTGCCTGGTCGCGGTTCGCCGGATGGTTTGCTGCAAATGACATGGCGCCGCTCACTTCGCGAAGACCTTGCCGCCGGTCAGCAGCGGCGAGAGGATGAACACGCACGGCGCCTGGGTGGCGACCGCCTGGGTGATGCTGCGGTCCAAGATGACCTCCACCTCATCGAGCCGCGTCATGGTGTGGTGCTCGACCGCCAGCGCCTGCAGCACCGGGCGCATGGTGCGCGCCACCAACGACTGGCCGATGTTGAATTCTCCTAGTGTGCCGCGCTCGGACACCAGCATCAGAACCGGAATCTGGAACGGCACGGCGAGTGAGGCGATGGCGTTGGGCAGCGTCGCAAAGCCCGAGGTCTGCATCAGCACAATGCCGCGCAGCCCGCCCATCCACGCGCCGGAGACGATGCCAACAGCCTCTTCCTCGCGCGCGCAGGAGAACGCGGTGAAGAACGGATCTTCATGCACAGCGTCGATCAGCGGGCGCAGGACGTTGTCCGGCACATAGGTGATCAGCTTCACCTGGTGCCGCTTCAGCACGTCGCGCACGATCTCGTGCCACGCGTCCTGGGTTTCCGCGTCCATCGGCAGTCTCTCCCGTCCGGCGGCCAGACTGTGCGACGCCTTGCGCCGGGCGGCAACCGTTCGTAATGAGACTTGACGAAGGATCAGGAGGCCCCGATGGCTGATGCCGGCCGGTATGACGTGATCGTGGTTGGCGCGGGCAACGCCGCGCTGTGCGCCGCCCTCGCGGCCCAGGAGAAGGGCGCCAAGGTGCTGGTGCTGGAAAAAGCCAGCGAGGACGAGCGCGGCGGCAACTCTACCTTCACCGCCGGCGGCTTCCGCTTCGTGCACAACGGCGTCGACGATCTGCGCAAGGATGTGCTGATCGATCTGTCCGACGCAGAGGCGAAGCAGATGTACATCCCGCCCTTCACGGCGGAGATCTACATGGACGACCTGATGAAGGTCACCGAGGATCTGTCGGAGCCGGAACTCGCCGATCTGCTGGTGAACCGGTCGCGCGAGACCGTCGTGTGGATGCGCGAAAAGGGCGTGCGGTGGATACCGATGTTCAAGCGCCAATCGTATCTGGTGAACGGCATCCAGCACTTCTTCGGCGGCATGGCGGTGGAGGCGGTCGGCGGCGGCTGGGGCCTGGTGGATTTCCTGTTCAAGTCAGCCGAGCGCTACGGCATCACCGTCCGCTATAACACCGGCCTGCGCAAGCTGATCCAGAACCGCAAGGGCGAGGTCACCGGCGTCACCGTGTTCGGTCCCGACGGCTATGAGGATATCAGCGCGACCTCGGTCGTGTTGGCGTGCGGCGGCTTCGAGGCAGATCCCGAGATGCGTGTGCGCTATTACGGCCCCGGCTGGGAGATGGCGCGCGTACGGGGCACGCGGCACAACACCGGCGACGGCATTAAGGCGGCGCTGGAGATCGGTGCGGCGGCGTTCGGCGGCTGGTCAACCTGCCATGCCGTGCAGTGGGACTTGAGCGCGCCGCCGTTCGGCGACCGGGTGGTGCTCGACAACTATCAGAAGCACTCCTACCCGATCGGCATCATCGTCAACGCCAATGGCGAGCGCTTCGTCGATGAGGGCGCCGATTTCCGCAACCACACCTACGCAAAATACGGCCGTGAGGTGATGAAGCAGCCGCAGCGCATGGCGGTGCAGATCTTCGACAACAAGACGAACCACCTGACGCGCGACGAGTACCGCATCCGCCAGGTGACCAAGGCGGAGGCGAACACGATCGAGGAGTTGGCGCAGAAGCTGGACATCAGCCCCGAAGGCTTGGTGCGCACGGTGAAGGAATTCAATGCGGCATGTCAGCCGAGCGAGTTCAATCCCGCGATCCTTGATGGCAAGTGCACCAAGGGGATCACGCCGCCGAAGTCCAACTGGGCGCTGCCGATCGACGAACCGCCATACCACGGCTACGCGGTGACCTGCGGCATCACATTCAGCTTCGGCGGGCTGAAGATCACCACAGATGGTGAGGTGGAGGACACAACCGGTCGCGCTATCCCAGGCCTGTTCGCCGGCGGCGAGTTGGTGGGTGGCGTGTTCTACCAGAATTACCTGGGCGGCGCGGGACTGATGTCAGGCTCGGTGTTCGGGCGGATCGCGGGACGGAGCGCGGGAGGCTACGCCAAGAGCTAGCTCCGAGCGCCCTGGATATGGGTTGCTCCAGAGGCACAGGCAGCGCATAGGCAACCAACACCGCGCTGTTGTGCAACAGGCTGTGGCCAATGTGCGGTCGCTTGCGCTATATCTGCATAGAATGCCGATTTTAGCGTTACAAAATTCGCGCAACGTCGGGCGCCTTGGGTGCCGGCACGGTTTGATCGATTGGGGAATGTCAGCCAAAGCCGGTGCGGCATCATGCCAGCCGAAGTGAACGAGGAGCAGGCGCCCGGGATCGACCGAGCACGGCGCTACCGCGGCATCCGCTCGGTCAGCCGGGCCTTGCATATTGTCGCGGCTGTCCTCTTGCTTCTAGTCGTCGGTGCGACCTTGCACCAACTGACAACGCTTCGTTCGGCAATCGTTGACGATACCGCACAGCAGATGGCGCGGCTTGACATGGTTTTCGCCGAGCAGACGGGCCGCGCCGTCGAGATGGTCGATTTTCTGGGGCGGAATGCAATTGAAACGTTGCAAGCGCAGCGCAATCCGCCGGACGCCGCTTTCTTCAATGCCCTGCTGGCCCGGCGGATCGAGGGCGTCCGCCAGATGACCGACCTCGCCATCTCGGATGCGTCGGGCCATGTGATCTATTCGGCCCGCGGCAACACCGACACGCTGCCGGTAGAGGGACTGGCCGCGCTGGCATTCCATATCGCCAACCCGAAAGCCGAAGTGCGGTTCAGCAAGCCGTTCCGCGGCACCGATGGCAAATGGACCGTATTGCTTACGCGCGGGATCATCGGCCCGGACGGGGTTGTGACCGGCATTGTCGCAGGCTATCTCAACCCGGCGTATTTCGAGGATTTCTACCGCGCGGTAGAGCTGCCCGAGAACGGCTCGATCATCTTGCACCTGCGCAACGGGACAGTCCTTGCCCGGTTCCCGCATGTCGATGCGGCCATAGGCACAAGCTTCGCTGACACCCCGCCGTTCAAGGATATCCTGTCACACGACATAGCCGGCACTGTGCTGATGGAGAGCCCGATCGATGGCAGCATCCGGGTAACCGCGATACGCGCGCTGCGGGCATTCCCGTTGGCCGTGATGGTATCGGTGGAGCAGGGCAAGCTGCTGACGGACTGGCGGCGGCAGGCCTGGGGTCTCGCCACGGTCGCGACGTTCGCCGCCATCGCCATCGTAGGCCTGCTGCTGTTGTTGGCGCGCCGTTCGCGCCAGGTGGAGCATGAGCATCAGCAGACGCTGGACCAGATGGCAGAGCGGGAACGCGCCGAAGCAGCGCTGCACCAGGCTCAGCGGTTTGAGGCGGTTGGCCAGCTCACAGGCGGCGTCGCGCACGACTTCAACAACCTGCTGACCGTGATGATCGGCAACATCGACCTTGTCCAATCGGCCGGCTCGCTGGAGCCGCGCACGAATGAACGTCTTACTGCCGCCCGGGCAGCGGCGGTGCGTGGCGCAACGTTGACGGGACACCTGCTTGCGTTCGCACGTCGACAGCCCCTGCTGCCCTGTGCAGTGGACCTGAACGCGGTGGTGACAGGCATGCAGGACCTGCTGCAGAGTGCCCTCGGCCGGACGGTACGGATGAATTTGCGTCTGACCGACGGGCTCTGGTCCGCACAGGTCGATCCGACGCAGATCGAGCTCGTCATTCTCAATCTCGCGATCAATGCGCGCGACGCCATGCCGACCGGCGGCACAGTGACCATCCAGACCGAGAACCGCCATCGCGGTTGGTCGTCTTCAATCGGGGAATCTGCCGAAGGGGACTTCGTGGTCGTAACAGTGCGTGACGTCGGCACCGGTATGACACCGGAAGTTCTGGCCAAGGCGTTCGAGCCGTTCTTCACGACCAAGGGGCCCGGCGCGGGCTCAGGCCTCGGCTTATCGCAGGTGTTTGGCACGGCACGCCAGTCGGGCGGTGATGTGCAGATCGAAAGCACGCCAGGAAAGGGAACATCGGTATCCGTGCTGCTGCCGCGCGCGGCGACTCCGCCGCAACCGGCGCCTAGCCAGCCGGCTGGCACAATAGAGGCCAGGTCAAGCCGTGCCACCATCCTGCTTGTGGATGACGACGATGCCGTGCGCGCGACCACAGCGGATGTGCTCTACGGGCTCGGCTACAAGGTGCTTCAGGCATCCGGCGGCAGGGAGGCGATCGACGTGCTGCACGCCGACAACATGATCGATGTGCTGCTGACGGATGTCGTCATGCCGGGCATGAGCGGTACTGCGCTCGCCCGCCACGTGCGTGCAACATGGCCGAAACTGCCTGTCGTCTTCATCTCCGGCTACGCCGAACCGGAGGACATTGCCGGCGAGCACCTGGGACGACTGGTGCGCAAACCATTCAACGTCCTCGATCTGCGCAAACAGATCGAGGACGCGATCGACGAGGCACATGCATCGTTGGTCTGAAGCCAGGATGCACAACGCAATTCCATTTGGTCACGCCGGCGCCCGCGGCCTGTCGATCAGGATCAGCCTGCCGGCTTCACCCCCAGGATGCGCTCGAACCGCTCGCAATAGGCCGGCCACACGTCAGGGTTGATCAGCCGCGGCGGACGCTTTCCGTCGAGTATGTCGATCAACTGCTCGGCGGCGAACCGCGCCATGTTGTCGCGCGACTCCACCGTGGCGCCCGCGGTGTGCGGACTGACCAGCACGTTGTCGAACGCCATCAGCTTGTGGTCATGCGCCGGCGGTTCGTCCTCCCACACATCCAAGCCCGCACCGGCGATCTGCTTCGCCGCGAGCGCCGCGGCCAGCGCGTCCTCGTCGTGGATGCCGCCGCGCGCCGTGGTGACGAAATACGCGTGCTTCTGCATCAGCCCGAATTCGCGCGCACCCATGATGTTCTTCGTCTCGCGCGTATAGGGCGCGTTCACCGACACGTAGTCAGCCTGACGCAGCATGTCATCCAGCTTCTCGACCTTCTCTGCCCCCTTGGCGGCGATCTGCGCGGCCGACAGATACGGGTCGTAGGCCAGCACGCGCATACGGAACAGCCCTTTGCACAACTCCGCCAGCCTTCCACCGACATTGCCGATGCCGATGATACCGATCGTCTTGTCCAGCAGCTCGGTGCCGATGTAGTCGTTGCGGGGAATGTCGGGGGCGCGGCGCATGCGACGATCCACTTCGATGATCCGCTTCGACAGCGTCAGCAGCATCGCCAACGCGTGCTCGGCCACCGCCTCCTTGTTGCCGCCCGACTGGTTCACCACGATGATGCCCTGCCGCGTGCACGCGTCTACATCGATCGTGTCGTAGCCCGCGCCGTTCGACGACACGGCGACCAGGTTTGGTGTCTTCGCCAGCAGCGCATCGGTCACCTGAAGATGCTTGCCGATGACCTGGCGCGACGCGCCGATCTGATACGCGTGCGCCTGCGACAGGATCGGCTCGGCCTCTGCGTCCGGCGTCTCGTTCTCCAGCTTGTCGAGCTGGATATCGGGCCGCTTCGACAGGATCTGGCCGAAGACGGGCCCCGACAGATACTTCACATAGAACACGCGCTTCGCATTGGGCGCCATGGCACGAACCTCATTGCTGGACGTCGCGCGACCCTAACTCGACGGGCGGCTTGCGGTCGAGATCGGTCAGTGCCTCGCGCAGAGGCGTGCTCGAAATGGCGATGAGCCCGCCGGCAGGATCGTCCAGCTCCAGGATCACGTAGATCACCGAGGCAAGCGAGACCGCGCAGATCAGCACCGTCACGGCGACCACCGCATTGCGCGGCGCGCACAGCCCGAAGCCGACGAACATCAACGCGGTCCAGAATAGCATCAGCGCGTAGAAGAGGTCGGGTATGGTCGGGTGTTCGGTTTCAATCACGACCCAACGGGCGCTGGTGAAGGCGTCGAATTGCTGCCCCACGGCTGGGACCAGCCTGTCCTGCGCCGGGGTCATCGGCTGCAGTGCATGGATCTGTTCATCGACGTGGCGCAGCAGCGTTGAAAGCACGCTGCTTTCTGACTGTCCGGGCGGCAGGCCGCGCGGAAATTCGCCGGACGGCGCAGGTTCGTCAGGCCATGTGCTGAATATCACGGCAGCCAGATACGCACGCACCTCGGCTCGGATCGGCTCGGCCTCGCGGCCGATCTCCCGCAATCCATCGTCGAGCAGCACGATCTGCGATGCCATATGGCGGTAGCTGTTGGCAACGTTGTCAAAATGCGATTTCGAGGAGGCCGTCAGCAGGCCGAGCACAATGGCGAGGAAGGTGACCAGCGAACCGACCGCCAGTCGAACGAAATCCATCGTATCGCGATCGCGGTGCCGCTCCGGAAGATAGCCGTGGAGAACCAGGCCAACGATTCCAGCGATCAGGAACAGTCCACAGGAAAAGACCGCCTCGGCGATCTGCAGCATGTATCTACAGCCTTCAATTCGCTCGGTGTACACAAGTGTCGTGCAACGCGGGGGCGCATGGCAAGGGATTTACCGCCGGTTGCGAACGCTGCATCGTGAGTTGCATGCACGCGCCCTTGTCCGACCAAGCGGGCCCACCCGATGTGTATGTCCGCTCAGCACCACCTCCTCCGCCGACACGGCAGCTGGAAGAACAGCGTCATGTCGCTGCCGCCGTCATCGGTGCCGGCTTCACCGGACTGTCCACCGCGCTGCATCTGGCCCAGGCAGGCGTCGATGTGGCGGTGCTGGAGGCCAAGGAGATCGGCTGGGGCGCATCGGGACGCGCGTTCGGTCAGGTGGTGCCGTATCTGAAGCCCGGGCACGAGGCCATTCTGCGCCACTACGGTCCCGAACGCGGCCAACGCATTGTTGATGCGGTTGCCGCCGGCCCTGACCTTGTATTCGAACTGATCGGCCGGCACGGCATCGAATGCTGGGGGATGCGCTCGGGTCTGATCTTTGCCGCGCATTCGCCGAGCGGCCGGCGCGATCTGGAGCGCCGCACGCAATACTGGCAACAACGCGGCGCACCGGTCGAGATGCTTGAAGGCGCGCGCTGCGCCGAGGCGATCGGTTCGCCGCTGTATTCGGCGGCATCGCTCGATCGCCGCGGCGGCAACATCAACCCCTTCGCCTATGCGCGCGGCCTGGCGCGGGCGGCCGCCGGAGCAGGTGCAGCTGTGTATACACAAACGCCAGCGCGCGCTCTCCGGCGGCGCGACGGACGCTGGGCGATCGATGCTGGCAATGCCGGACTGACTGCGGACAACGTCGTGATCGCCACCAACGCCTATACCGGCGACCTGTGGCCGGGGCTCCGCGAAAGCATCATCCCAATGCGCGGCCACGGGTTCGTCACCGAACCGCTGTCCGACAATGTCCGTCACACCATTCTGCCGGAGCGGCAGTCGCTGACCGACACGCGACTGCTGTATTCTGGCGTGCGCCTGTTGCCCGACGGTCGGCTGCACGGCAGCGCGCACGGCCCGAGCTTCGGCGCTGAGCCGCGAGCCGATTGGCGCCGCGTCGATGCGCGCATCAGACGTATGTTCCCACAGCTCGGTAGTGTGAGGTGGCAGCAGGCCTGGACCGGTTGGGTGGCGATGACCACCGAACATTTCCCGCGCCTGCACGAGCTTGCGCCAGGTCTGTATGCCGGTCTCGGATATAACGGTCGCGGTATCGCGGCGGCGACGATGATGGGACGCGATCTGGCTGCGCTGGTGCGCGGTTCGCGCGACGATGCGACGGTGTTTCCGTTGACACCGCTGCGTCCACTCGGATGGCATCGCGTCGCGCCGACGCTGATCCGAGGTCTGGTGCAGGTCTATCGCGTGCGCGACATGGTCGATGAGTTTCGTCTTGGACGTGCTGCCTGATTGGAGGACACAGCGATGAGCGTTGCCGACAAGGTTGTGCTGATCACCGGGGCCGCACGCGGTCTGGGGTTCGAATATGCCCGCTCCCTGGGCGAGGCCGGCGCGCGCATCGTCGCCGGAGACATCACCGACTGCACCACCGCCGCAAGCGCTGCCGGCAATGGCGCGGTCGCCGTCACGCTGGACGTGACCGACATCGCATCCGCCGATTCCATGGTCGAGCTGGCGATGGAGCGATTCGGGCGCATAGACGCACTCATCAACAACGCGGCGCTGTATGGCTCGCTGCGTGGCGGCCGCTTCAACCAGATTGCCGAGGCCGATTGGGATGCGACGATGGCGGTCAACGTCAAGGGCATCTGGAACTGCTGCAAGGCGGTGGTGCCGGCGATGCGCCAGTCGGGCGGCGGATCGATCATCAACATCGCCTCGCTGGCCGCGACGTATGGCATGCCGTTCGCCCTGCATTATACCACGTCGAAGGCTGCGGTGATCGGCCTGACGCGCGGCCTCGCGCGCGAGCTCGGGCGTGACAACATCCGGGTGAATGCCGTCGCGCCGAGTGCGGTGATGACCGAGGGCACCGCCGAATTCTTTGGCGAGCGGCTGGATCGCGGACTGGAGGTGGTCCGCGCGGGTCAGTCGATCCAGCGGACGCTGGAGCCAGCGGACCTGACCGGCACGGTGGCATGGCTGATCTCGGATGGCAGTTGCTTCGTCACCGGACAGACAATCGCCGTGGACGGCGGCACTGTCATGCTGTGATGGGTTTGACGGCGGCCCCCTCCCCCAGCCCCCTCCCGCAAAGGGCGGGGGAGCGTAAGCGCATCATCACACAGCTTCACGCGCAGTTCGCAGTGACGTTACGGAGCGGGAAGAAAGATTGCGCCGCTGCGTTGAAAGTGGGCGTAATGTGGCGCGGGTGGCCTTGACCGGCGCCCCGCAGAAACGCATTGCGATTGAGACCATGCAACTGACGATGCCATGCAACTGACGATGACTGTACTGCGCTGCCCGGACGCGGTGGCACCCGAGACCCGCAATGTCACCGGCGGGGAATTCTCCGTCGGGCGCGGGCCTGGTGTCGACTGGGTGCTGCCCGATCCCGAACGACTGCTGTCGAAGCGACACTTCGCCGTGGCATTCCGCGGCGGATCGTGGCAGCTCGCGGACACCTCGACCAACGGCACTTTTCTCAATCGCGAAAACGATCCCATCGGGGCGGGCGATCTGCGCCGCCTGCGGGACGGCGACCGCGTGCGCGTCGGCGCCTACGAAATCGAGATGCGGCTGGTGGACGAAGAGATTGCGCGACCGGGCCCTGCTTCCCGCGGCGGCCCGTTCGCCGATTCGTTCTCGGCCGATCCGTTCTCGGCCGATCCGTTCTCGATGGACCCGTTCGGGCCGGCCGAGCGGCAGCGCAATCCCTTCGACGAGCCGGACCGCCCGAGCGTAAGCATCTCGGCAGGCTCGGCGCAATTGCCGCACGATTTTGACCCGCTGGCGTCCGAGTCGCACGAGACGCCGTTCCGCGGCCCAACGCAGGCGGACAACTCGCCGGCGATGCAGGACGCGTTCCATCCGCCGGCACAGGTCGGCCAGATGCCGCTGCATGCAGGCGGCGTCATTCCGGGCGATGACCTGCTGCCGGACGACTGGGACAAGGACCTGCTCGAGGGGATCGCCCCACCCGGCAACGCGAGACCGACCCCTGCCCCACCTCCGCCGCCTGTCGTGCGCGTGCCTCCCCCTGCGAAAGCCCCGCCGGCCGAACCGGTCGTCACGCTGGCGCCTCCGCCACCGCCAAAGCAGGAGCCGGAAGCGGTTGCCGATGATGGCGCGCTGCTCGCGGCGTTCCTCGAAGGCGTCGGGCTCCACGATGCGCGTCCCAAGGACCCGCCTGCGACGATGCTCGCGTTGGGCAAGGCGTTCCGCAATCTCGTGGCCGGACTGCGTGCCGTGCTGATCGCCCGCGCTCAGATCAAGAGCGAGTTCCGCATCGAGCAGACGATGATCCAGGCGCACGGCAACAATCCGTTGAAATTCTCCGCCGGCGACGACGACGCGTTGGCGGCGCTGCTCGGAACCGGACGCCGCACCGACATGGCGCCGCACGAGGCGGTGGCAGATGCACTGCGCGACATCAGGCTGCACGAACTGGCATCGATCGCGGCAATGCAGTCGGCGGTGCGCACGCTGCTGGATGGGCTGGCTCCGGTGAAGCTGCGCGCCCAGGTCGAACAGGGCGGCGGCATGTCATTGCTGCCGGCGCAGAAGAAGGCGCGCGCGTGGGACGCCTATGAGACATTGCACGCCCGCACCGTGCAGGCGCTGGCTGATGACTTCGACAGTGTGTTCGGCAAGGCGTTCGCCCGCGCCTATGAGCGTTCTCTGCAAGAAATTTCCGCGAGAAATCGCCAATGATCCGTCGTCGCTATCTGCTGCCGCTGCTTTCCGCGCTGGTGCTGGCCAACTGCGGGGGGCCAAAGCCGAAGCCGCCGCCCGTGCTGACCCTCACTATGATTGGCAGCGCCGAGCAGAACCCAGACTCCGACGGCAAGGCGCAGCCGGTCGCGGTGCGCGTCTACCAGTTGACGCAGACCGCGAAGTTCGAGCGCGTCGACGTGTTCGCGCTGACTGAACACGAGCAGCAGGCGCTGGGTCAGGACAGTGTCAGCTCACAGGAATTTGTCCTGTCACCGGGCGAAACACAGACAAAGCAGTTCGAGCTCAAGAGCGGTGTGCAGGCCATCGGCGTGGCCGTGCTGTACCGCGACATCGACAATGCGCAGTGGCGTGCCGATGCGCCGGCCGCCGACAGCGGGCCGACGAAACTCATACTGAATGTCGGCAAACTTGCTATGACGCTCAAGCCCGGCTGATCTGGCGCGGGCGGGCCAGGGGGGAAGTCGATCAATGAGCTGGACGAACCGCGTGGTCTGGCAGGAGGGTATGTTCCTGCGCACGCAGCACTTCCAGCAACAGGATCGCTGGACGGAACAGCTTGTGCGCGGACGTGTGCAGGCGTTGCGGCCGCACCCGTGGGGCCTGGTGGAATACGCGCTGGATCGTGACCTGCTTGGCACGGGCCGTTTCGCGCTGGCCTCCGCCTCGGGCGTGTTCGAGGACGGCACGCCATTCTCGCTGCCCGGCGAGACCGACCATCCGCCACCGCTCGAGCTCCCGGAGAGCGCGCGCAACGTGCTGGTGTATCTCGCGCTGCCGATCCGTCAGGCAGGCGCGGTGGAGGTCGCCGACAGCGCCACCGAGGGCCGCTACGCCGCGCGTCCGTTCGAAGCGTACGACACGCATTCGGCATCGCCGCAGCCTGCCGAGTTGCATGTGGGCCGGCTGCGCATGCGCTACCTCCTGGAGACTGACGAACGCACCGGATATCTGAGCATCGGCCTGGCACGCGTGACCGAGGTCACTGCGGATCGCCGCATTATCCTCGACGAACGGTGGATGCCGCCATCGCTGGTATGCTCCGCCGCGGCACCGCTGGCGGGATTGATCGCGGAGTTGTCCGGCATGCTGAACCAGCGTGGCGAGGCGCTGGCCGCGCGCATGACCGCGCCGGGTCAGGCCGGCGTCGCGCAGGTCGCCGACTTTCTGCTGCTGCAGTCAATCAATGGCTGGCAGAACGTGCTTGCGCACTGGGCTGACGCGGCGAACCTGCATCCAGAATCACTGTATACCGCGTTGGTGCAGATGGCGGGCGAGTTCGCGACATTCCTCGATACGCGGCGACCCACTGCGTATCCCGCCTACCGCCACGACGATCTGCAGCGCAGCTTCGCACCAGTGGTGGCCGACCTTCGGCGCGCACTGTCCGCGGTGCTGGAGGCGACGGCCATCGCGATCCCGCTGCGCGATGCGCGACATGGTGTGCGCGTCGGGCCGATCACCGACCGCTCGATCCTGCGCGCGTCGAATTTCGTCATGACAGTGCAGGCAGACGTTCAGGCCGAGCAGTTGCGCCGGCTGTTCCCCTCGCAGGTGAAGATCGGCGCGGTGGAGCACATCCGTGAGCTGGTGAATGTGGCGCTGCCAGGCATCGCGGTGCGTCCGCTGCCGGTGGCGCCTCGGCAACTGCCGTTCTACGCGGGGGCGACGTATTTCGAGTTGGACCGCGCCAGTCCGCATTGGCAGCAGATGCAGAACTCGGGCGGCTTCGCGATCCACGTATCAGGGGACTTCCCCAATCTCAGGCTGGAGCTTTGGGCGATCCGCGGATGAGACACCCTTGAGCGACAATCCATTCTCCGAACCCGACGACAACGACCGCACCGTCATCCGCCCTGTCCCCGGTGGCCGGCGCGGCGCGCCCCCGCCACAGCCAGTGTCGCCTGTCTTCCGCGACGTGCCGCCAGCGCGAGGCGCGGCGTCTATCCCGGTCGATGGCGCGGAGACGATCAGCTTCGGCCTGACCCCGCTGATCGCGGCAGCGGCGCCGCTGCTGCAACTGCTCGGGCGCCTTCGCAACACCTACAGCCAGCCGGATCCGGGCGACCTGCGCGAACGCGCCATTCAGCAGATCCGCACATTCGAGCAGACGGCGCGCGACGGTGGCGTGCCGATCGACCAGCTACGTCCGGCGCACTACGCACTGTGCGCCAGCCTCGACGATGTGGTGCTGAACACGCCATGGGGCAGCAGCGGCGGCTGGGCGGCGCGGTCGCTGGTCTCGACCTTCCACCAGGAGGTGCGCAGCGGCGAGCGCTTCTTCGACCTGCTCGCCCAGCTTCGGCAAAACCCGGGCATGTTCCTGCCGGTGCTGGAGCTGATGTACCTCTGCCTCAGCCTGGGCTTCCAGGGACGCTACCGTCTGTCGCCGCGCGGTCCTGGCGAACTCGATCGGTTGCGCGAGGATCTCTACACCATCATCGCGCGCCAGCGGCAGAGCACCGATCCGGCGCTCGCACCGCATTGGCAGGGCGTGCGGGCGCCCTATCGCCCTGCGCGCGCCACGCTGCCGACATGGGTGATGGGTGCGTTGGCGCTCGCAGTGATCGGCGGGCTGTTCGTCTGGTTCTCCACCGGGCTCAACGCCGCCTCTGACGGGGTGTTCGCGCAACTGCTGGGCGCGCCGCTCGCGCACATGCCGCGGATCGCACGTGCCGCGCCAGCGAGCCCCGTCCCTCCGCCGCCGAGAGCCGCGGCCGCCGATCCGCTCTACCTCTTCCTCAAGCCAGAGATCGACCAGGGGCTGGTCACCGTGCTGGGCGACCACGCCACGCCGATCGTGCGGATCCGCAACGCCGGCATGTTCGCCTCGGGCAGGGCGACGGTGGCGGGCAGCTACTATCCTCTGCTGCAACGGATCGGCGAGGCACTGAAGGCCGAGAGGGGGCCCGTCACGGTCGACGGCTACACCGACAACCAGCCGATCCACACGGTGCAGTTTCCCTCGAACTTCCAGCTCTCCACGGCGCGCGCCGAGGCCGCGCAGGCGATCATCGCCCGAGCCCTCGGTGAGCCAGGCCGCGTCGCGGCGCAGGGTCACGCGGACGCCGATCCAATAGCGTCCAACGCCACCCCAGCCGGCCGCGACGAGAACCGCCGCATCGAGGTGGTACTGCGGAGGCAGGGCTAGATCATGCGTGCCGTCCTGCGCTTTCTCGGCTCGCGCTGGTTCCTGACCTTCGTCGGCATTGCGGTACTCGGCGTTCTTGTCTGGCTGTTCGGCCCGTTCCTGTCCTTGTTGGAAGATTGGCAGCCCCGCGCCATCGTCATCGCGGCAATGGTGCTGCTCTGGGGCGGGCTGAACTTCTGGCTCGATCGCCGGAGGCGGAAGCGAGAGGCCGCTCTGCTCAAGGGCGTCACCGCGGTGGATCCCACCGCCGCCGCGTCCGCCGAGGAAGCAGACGCGGTGCGCGAGAAGCTGACTACCGCATTGTCGCTGCTGCGGAAGGCATCGGGTTCGCGCGGCTATCTCTACGAGCAGCCATGGTACGTCATCATCGGCCCACCCGGCGCCGGCAAGACCACCGCGCTGCTGAACGCGGACCTGTCGTTCCCGCTCGCCGCCGAGATGGGGCAGAGCGCGGTCGCCGGCGTCGGTGGCACGCGGATGTGCGACTGGTGGTTCACCGAGAGCGCGGTGCTGATCGACACCGCCGGCCGCTACACCACGCAGGACTCCGATGCAGCGGTCGACAAGGCGGGCTGGCAGGCATTTCTCGGCCTGCTGCGCCGTACCCGCGCCCGCCAGCCGCTGAATGGCGTCCTGGTCGCGATTGCATTGTCGGATATCGCCGCGGCACCCGCCGCGGAACGGCTCGCGCATGCCCGCGCGATCCGACGCCGCGTGAAGGAAGTGTATGACCAGCTCGGGGTGCGCGTGCCGGTCTATGCGCTGTTCACCAAGGCCGATCTGATCGCCGGTTTCACTGAATTCTTCGACGACCTCGATCACGAGCGTCGCGGGCAGGTGTGGGGCATGACCTTCCCGCTGAACAAGTCCGAGGCTGGCACCGCCGGCCTGTTCGGCGGAGAGTTCGCCATATTGGTCGAACGGCTGAACGAGCGGCTGCTCGACCGACTACAGGGCGAACGCAGCCCCGACCGCCGCACCATGATCGCCGGGTTCCCCGCACAGGTCGCGAGCCTCGCCGGGCCGATCGGCGAATTCCTGACCGAGGCGTTCGGCGGTTCCCGCCTGGACCCTGCCCCGGTGTTGCGGGGCGCGTATCTGACCTCCGGCACCCAGGCCGGTACGCCCATCGATCGGCTGACCGGGGCAATGTCCCGCACCTTCGGCATCGACGCACAGCGCGCGCCGTCGCTGCGGCCGGAACAAGGGCGGAGCTACTTCCTCAGCCGGCTGCTGAAGGAGGTCATCTTTGGCGAGGCGACACTCGTCGCGCGCGACCCCGCACAGGTACGCCGCAACGTGCTTGTCCGTGCCGGCGCCGCGGCGGTCGCGCTGCTGGTCGTGCTGGGCGCCACGGCCGGGCTGCTGCAAACGCGGCAGGCGAACCAGGCCGCGGTGGATCAATCACAGGCCGCACTCGCTGCCTATGTCAGGTCGGCGCAATTGGTTCAGCTCGATCCGGTCGCCGAGCCACAGCTCGCCAGGATCGCCCCGCTGCTCGATCAGGCGCGCGCCTTGCCGTTTGGCGTCGACGCCCCATCGTCCTCATTCCAGTGGTTCCCCGGCCTGTCGCAGACCGGCAAACTCGGCGCCGGCGCTCGCGAGGTCTATCACCATGGCCTGCAACACATCCTGTTGCCGGCGCTGATCGCCCGGCTGGAGGGCCAGATGCGCGCGCATTTCGCGCAGCCGGCCTTCCTCTACGAGGCGACGCGTGTCTATCTGATGCTCGGCTCTGCCGGACCGCTTGACCGCGACCTGGTCAAGGAATGGATGAGCCTCGACTGGCAATCGCAATGGCCGGGTCCTGCCGCGAAAGACCTGCGCGACAGCCTGGAGCGCCACCTCGCCGCGCTGCTCGACCAACCGCTGGAGAAGGTGCCGCTGGACGGCACGCTGATCGAGGATGCGCGCCGCACGTTCAGCCGCGTCACCCTGGCAGACCGTGTCTACAGCACGATCAAGGGCTCGCAGCAGGCGCGCGCATTGCCGGCTTGGCGGCCGGCCGATGCTGCGGGTGCATCGGGCGTGCGCGTGTTCATCCGCCGCTCCGGCGCGCCGCTGAGTGAGGGCGTGCCCGGTTTCTTCACCATCGACGGATTCCACAAGGTTCTGCTGCCCAGCCTGCCCGCAGCCACCGTACAGGTGGCCAGCGAAAGCTGGGTATTGGGCAGGGATGCGCAGATCGATCCGCTGAGCCCGCAGATGCAGACGCTGCAGCACGACGTGATCGCGCTGTATACCGCCGATTACGCCAGGCAGTGGGACGCCCTGCTGGGCGATCTCGACGTCGCGCCGATGCGCAATCTCCAGCAGGCGGTGCAGGAACTGTACATCCTGGCTTCGCCACAGTCGCCGATGCGCGACCTGCTGGCCGGCATCACGCGGCAGCTCACCCTAACGCAACCCCCGCCTCCGCCGCCCGGCATTGCTGGTGCCGTTCAGGGTGCGGCCCAGAGCGCCGCAGCCGCTGCGTCGCAGGCGGCAGGCTCCGGCGCGGCGACACTTCAAGGGCTGTTCAAGCAGGCCAATGGTCCGCCGCCGGAACCGCCCGGCAAAGCGATCGAAGATCGCTACGCCGCGCTGATCGCGTTCGTCGGCAAGCCACCGGGGGCGCCGATCGACAACGCGCTGAAGCTGCTGAACGACCTGCAGGTGCAACTTGCACGTCTGGCGGGAGCGCCGGCGGGCGGCGCGGCCGCTGCTGGGGGCGGCGACGACCCTGCGCAGAACCTGCAAGCCGAGGCCAGTCAGGACCCGCAACCGGTGCGGCGCTGGCTGGAGGCAATGGCGATCAGCGGCAACCAGTTGCGCGGCATGGGCGCGCTGGACACCGCGAAGAAGAACTACGGCGCACCAGGCGGGCCGGCCCTGCTGTGCAAGACGGCGGTTCCCGGCCGCTACCCGTTCACCGCTGGATCGATCAAGGACATCCCGCTCGACGACTTCGCCAGACTGTTTGCGACCGGCGGATCGCTCGACAAATACTTCAACGAGAACCTCCTGAACTTCGTCGATACTTCCGGCGAGACATGGAAGGCGCAGCCGGCGGCCGGCGTCGCGCCGCCGGTCACGCCAGAGGATCTGGCGATGTTTCAGCGCGCGTCGCAGATCCGCGATTTGTTCTTTGCGGGCGGTGGCAATCAGCCGACCGTACGGTTCGACATCATACCGAAGGACACCGACGCCAAGGTCGTGACGTTGGACCTGGATGGCCTGAGCATCGTCAATGCCCATGGACCGGTGCGCGCGACATCGGTGACATGGCCGGGAGCAAACCGCATGAACAGCGTGCGGCTGATCTTTGATCCGCCACCGTCCAGCGGGCCGGCGGCGATGCAGACCAACGGCCCGTGGGCACTGTTCCGGCTGTTCGGGCAGGGTACTCTGACGACAACCGATTCAGCCGATCGCTACATGCTGAATTTCACCCTCGGCAATCGCCATGCCTCGTACGAGATCCAGGCTGGGTCGGTGCTGAACCCATTCGCCCCAGGCATACTGCGAGACTTCAAGTGCCCGGCGATGTGATCGCAGGCTTTTACGGCAAACTGCCCGCGCGCGGCGATTTCGTCCGCGCCGCCCTGCCGCGCGACTTCATCGATCCCTGGGATGGCTGGCTGCAATCGGTGATGGCGGGCAGCCGGGCGTTGATGGGCGACGCGTGGCTGCCCGCATTTCTCGAAGCCCCAGTCTGGCGCTTCACGTTGCCGCCAGGCATGTGCGGCACGCAGGCGGTACTCGGCCTGATGCTGCCCAGCGTGGATCGGGCCGGTCGTTACTTTCCCCTGACCTTCGCGGTACTCAGCCCACGCCGCGTCGCCGCCGCGGCAGGCGAGGCGTGGCTCGACACATGCGAAGCCGCTGGACGCACAGCGCTGGAACAGGATACGCCGCCAGAGGAGATCCTCGACGCGTTGGGTGCAGCCGACCTGCCGGAGGACACGACCGGCACCACAGATGCACTCTGGTGGAGCGAGGGTTCCGCGCGTGTGAAGCGTGCCTCTATGATGTTGCGTTGTCTGCCAGATGCGGCAACCTATGCGGCTATGCTGGGGGCGGAAATCGAAGGCAACAGACCCGAGGAGGGGAAATGGGAGTCGACGTCATGACCGCCCCGCGCTTTCGCTCCTGGGCAGTGACGCACGTTGGCGCCATTCGCAAGCACAACGAGGATGCCTATGTGGACCGGCCCGATCTGGGCATCTGGGCGGTGGCTGATGGCGCAGGCGGCCATGCGGCCGGCGAGGTCGCCTCCGGCATGATCGCTGATGCGCTCCAGGCGATTCCGCCAGGTCTGGCCGCGGCGGAGTTGCTGGCGCGCGTGCGCCTGGCGATCGAGCAGACACATGCGGCGTTGCGCGACGAGGCGGCGCGGCGTGGTCCGGACGTGATGGTGGCCTCGACCGTGGTGGTGATGCTCGCGCATGGCAATTACTTCGCCTGCCTGTGGGCCGGTGATTCGCGAGCCTACCTGCTGCGCGGCGGCGTTCTGCGCCAGATCACCCGCGATCACAGCCTGGTTCAGGAGCTGCTGGAGGCTGGCGCCATCGGTCCCGACGAAGTGACGAACCATCCGCGGGGCAATGTGATCACGCGTGCCGTCGGCGCGGAGCTGGATGCGTTCGCACTCGACAAGGTCAGTGATCGGCTGGTGCCGGGCGACCGTTTCCTGCTGTGCAGTGACGGCCTGTGCAAGACATTGCCTGACGACGAGTTGGCAACCCTGCTCGGTGCGATCAACGGCGTGCCGCCACAGGCCCTTGTCGATGCCGCCCTGGCGGCGAATGTCGCCGACAACGTGACCGCTGTCGCGGTCGAGTTCACCGGCTGATACTGTCGCCATCGCCGGCCACGACAAGTGTCGATGTGTCGCGCGAGTTGCTTCGGCCATTCAAGCCTGCCGAGCCGAGGTGCAACACTCTGATCGACTATTTCTCCACGGCTGCCCTCGGCCATGAGAAAAACAGACCGACATCCCCTGGCACACCGCCTGGGTAGTTGATAATACGCGCCGAGAACCCAAAGCCGCCCGCCTGTAGGTTTTCCTTCCAGTACGCATAGATCGTCAGAACGCCTCTTGGCAGCGTTGCCAGCCATACGGGTTCATGCACCTCAGCGTCCGTAGGCTCATTGATCGGCGGTTCGCCAGAAATGTTGATAGCGCGACCGCTATCGTTGCAGAAGCTACTCGGGAAGGACGTGAACATCAGCTCGGTTTCGCCGCGATCAAACGCACGCTTGATTCCATTGAGAATTGTCGGGACATGCCAGTCCGCCAATTGAAACTGATCGAGACGCTTTCTGAACTCGGTGAGTTCTTCTTTGTGCCGCAGCTTGAGTTGGTCATCCAATTGCTTCTCGCTGAGTTCCCGTGCTTGGCGTTCTTCAACTAGTCCGCTTACAGTCAAGGCTGACATGATGATGAATCCCTTGGATTCGTCATAATACCATCACCGTCTACGCGAGCCTAGGACCCTTGCCTCTTTCGGCCTGGAAATGAGCGTGGCAGCCAGCGTGTTTGTCCATGACGGCGACAGGAGCGAATACCTACCAGTGGAGGGGTGTGCGCTAAGTAGATAACCGCCATGAAAAAGGGCCAGGAAACAGACTTCCCTGGCCCTTCTTGATGCCCGAATGCGTAGCCGGTTCAGACCTTTCCCATGGTCAGAAGGTCATAGCCGACCGTGTCCGGGGAACCCGCGATCTTCGGATCGCGCTCGGTGTAGGTGAACATGATCTTGGTGAAGTTCAGCGACAGACTCTCGTTCGGCGCATCACCACCGCTGGAGATGCTGTAGCCGCTCAGTCCGCAGTTGGTGAGCTCGTAGGCGAGGAACGTGTCCACCTTGTCCTTCGTCGTGGTGGTGAACTTGAACTTCACCGTTGCGCTCAGGTCGCCTGCAACAGCGTCCATGAACAGCTTGGTCGATGACTTGTCCAGCCGCTTGGTGATGACGATTTCGCTGATGTTTGGCTCGGACGCCTCACGCGTGGCCGCACCGCGCGCCGCTGTTCCGATGGCGCGCCCAACGCCCCACTGGAACGAGTTCAGTTCGATCCATTTCTCGAAGCCCTTCGTCGACACGGCTCCGTCTATACTTTCCCAAGTCATGTAGATTGCCATTGTTCTACTCCTCTATTATTCCGCCGCGGCGGTGATTGGTTCAGCCGATGTGGTATTGGAACGATCCAACCGTGTCCACCCCCACGGTCACTCCGTTGATCGGTGCTCCTTCAGCAAGTCGCGACAACACTTCCGCGGAGAGCTCCGGCAATAGCGTGCGGGAGAGTATCTTTTCCACGTTGCGTGCTCCGGACGAAGTCTCAGTGCAACGAGCAGCTATCACATCGACCAACGCCTTGTCCCAGGCGAATTTGGCACCATAAGATTCCTGTACTCTCCTCTGTATTCGCCCGAGCTGCAGCTCGACGATCTGGCGAATGATCTCGGGTGAGAGCGGAAAATACGGGACCAGATTCACTCGCCCGAGAAATGCCGGTTTGAAGAACTTCATCAGCTCCGGCATCAGCGCATCGGCCAATCCAACCGCATCGGGCGCGGATTCCGGATCGGCGAACAGCCGGGTGATCAGATCGGTGCCTGCGTTCGACGTCATGATGATGACGGTGTTCTTGAAATCGATGTCGCGACCTTCGCCGTCCTTCATGTTCCCCTTGTCGAACACTTGAAAGAAGATGTCTTGCACGCCAGGGTGCGCCTTCTCCATTTCGTCAAGCAGGATCACCGAATAGGGGCGCCGCCGTACCGCCTCGGTGAGCACGCCGCCCTCGCCATAGCCGACATAACCGGGCGGGCTGCCCATCAGCAGGCTGACCTTATGCTCCTCCTTGAACTCGCTCATGTTGATGACGGTCATGTTCTGCTCGCCGCCGTACAGCAGATCGGCGAGCGTCAAAGCGGTCTCGGTCTTGCCAGTGCCCGACGTCCCCACCATCAGGAAGACGCCAATCGGCTTGCGCGGATCGGTCAGCCCGGCACGGCTGGTGCGGATCGCCTGTGCCACCGCATCGAGCGCATGCGGCTGGCCGACGATGCGTGCGCCCATCGCTTGCTGCAGGTTCAGCACGGTGCGAATTTCGTTCGACTGCATGCGGCCGGTCGGAATACCGGTCCATCCCGCGACGACCTCCGCTACCGCCTGGCGATCGACCACCGGGAAGATCAGCGGTGTCTCACCTTGCAGGTCGCGCAGTTTCGCCGACGCTGCGGTGAGCTGCGTGCGGAGCGCGTCCTTGCCTGCCCCGGACGCCGATCCGGGGTCCTCAGTGTTCGCCAGATCCTCGATCCTGGTGCGCGTGTCGGTGATCTCCTCCGCCAGCGCCTTCTCTTTCTCCCAGCGTATCTCGAGGTCGGTCAGTTCCTGTGCAAGCTTCGCACGCTCCGCCAGCAGGTCCTCGCGGCGTGCAGCGTGCGGTTCGCCGGCGGCGATCTCGCGATCGAGAATCGCCACCTCGGTGTCGATCAGTGCGGTCCGCCGTTGACGATCCTCGATCGGCGGCGGTACCGCCGCCTGAACTCATGCCAACGCGCGAGCAGGCCGTGTCAATCAGGCTCACTGCCTTGTCGGGCAACTGGCGCGACGGGATGTAGCGCGCGGACAACCGCACCGCTTCGGTCACCGCCTCATCCAGAATGCGGACCTTGTGGTGCTTCTCCAGCGTATCGACCAGGCCGCGCACCATGGCAACCGCCATCGGCTCCGGCGGCTCGTCCACCTTCACCACCTGGAAGCGCCGCGTCAGCGCTGCGTCCTTCTCAAAGTATTTCTTGTATTCCGCCCATGTGGTGGCGGCGATGGTGCGCAGTTCGCCGCGTGCCAGTGCAGGCTTCAGCAGATTGGCCGCATCGCCCTGCCCCGCCGAACCGCCGGCGCCAATCAACTGGTGCGCCTCGTCGATGAACACGATAATCGGCTTCGGCGAAGCTTTCACCTCATCGATCACACCGCGTAGCCGGTTCTCAAATTCACCGCGCACGCCGGCGCCCGCCTGGAGCAGGCCGAGATCGAGCGTGCGCAGCGAAACACCTTGCAGGCCGGGCGGCACATCGCCCGAGGCGAGGCGCAGTGCGAAGCCTTCCACCACGGCAGTCTTCCCGACACCGGCCTCACCGGTGAGGATCGGATTGTTCTGTCGCCGCCGCGTCAGGATGTCGATGATCTGCCTGATCTCGGTATCGCGCCCAAGGATCGGATCGATCTTTCCGGCCTTCGCCTGCGCGGTGAGATCAGTGGTGAACTGGTCGAGCGCACCGGTTCCGCGCGGTGCCATCGGCGCGCCATCACCCACCGCCGCTCCCGATGCGTCAGCCGGTGCCACTTCCGCCGCTTCCGCGCTGTTCGCGGTGATCGCGGCGAAGTCGCGCTTCAACAGATCGGGATTGATCTTCAGCAACTGGCCGGATGCCTCGCGCGCGCGCCGCGCCAGCGTGTCGTCGGCGAGCAGCGCCCACAGCAGATGGCCAGAACGAATGCGGGTCGCATTTTGCTCGAGCGATGCCAGCAGCCAGGCCTGCTTGCCCAGCTCGACAATGTCCGGCGCCAGCGAGGGGGCGCGCGAGTTGCCGGTCTTCAGCTTCTCCAACGCCCGGTTGAGATCGGTGATGAAGCGTCCCATATCGATTTCGTAATGGCGTAGTATCGCGGCAATATCGCCGTCGGCACGGTCGGCGAGCGTAAGCAGCCAGTGCTCGATCTCAACATTGTAGTGCGTGCGCGACAGCGTCATCCCGGCCGCTGCTTCGAGCGCTCGTCGGCATATCTCGTTCAGCCTGCCGACAAGCTGCTTGAGATCGATCGCGGCCATCCGGTTTCCCCCGGGGGCAACTCCCCCTTTTCCTGCATTGAGACTATGTGTTACGCGGAACCATTGTCCAGCAATTGAGAGGCGCGTGCATGGCGGACCTGCCGGAGGGTTTCGACCTCGAGGCTCTGCTGGCGCCGATCCCTGGCGATGCGCCACAAGGCATCGACATCCGCGAGGATTTCTCTGCGACATCTCCGTACAACCGGCTGCGCGATGCGCGGTCCGAGGCGCGCGATGCCGAGCGTCTGCGTGATGCGCGGCCTGACGCGGGTGACGGAGGGCAGAACACTGGTGACATCCGCGACCCTGGTCCGCTGTGGCGTACGGTGCGTGAGGTTGGCGTCAAGACACTGGCAGAGACCGCCAAGGACCTGGAAGTTGCCGCCTGGATAACCGAGGCGTTGGTGCGCAGCCATGGCCTCGCCGGCCTCACCTTCGGTGCACGTCTCATGGCAGGTTTGGCGGAAAGGTACTGGGACGGACTGTTCCCGCTGCCGGACGACTATGGAATTGAAACGCGCGTCGCCCCGGTGACCGGATTGAATGGGCGTGACGGCAACGGTTCGCTGATCCAGCCGCTCTATATGACCGTGCTGTTCGAAACCTCGGACCACACACCGATTGCCTATTACAACTATAAGTCGTCGGCTGACCTGATGAAACTTGACGCCGAGGCGCGGACCAGGCGTCTCGAGGCCGGCCGGATCATGCCATTCGACGACATGGAGAAGGAGGCGCGAAACCGCGGCGCGGAACTGGCCAAGGTGCGCGAGGACGCCATGGCGGCCCGCGACGCCTGGCAGTCGATGGCCGACGCACTTGACGAAAAAGCCGGCGACGACGGTCCTCCGACGACGGCAATCCGCGAACTGCTGGACGAGATCATCCACATCGCGACGATCTACGCGCCGCGTTCCACGGCGGAATCCGAGGCGGGGCCAGAGGGGACCGGCGAGGCGGCGGACAGCCGCGCCGCGCAGGGTGCCGGCGGTTTTGGCCGCATCGCGGTGTCGCCGGGACAGCTTGCGTCGCGTGAGGACGCGCTGCGCGCCCTGGGCGAGATCGCCAACTTCTTCCGCCGTTCCGAGCCTCACTCACCGCTCTCCTACACGCTGGACGAGGCGGTGCGCCGCGGCCGCATGACATGGCCCGAGCTGCTGGCGGAGGTGGTCGCCGACACCGACACGCGCAACACGATCCTGAATACCCTTGGTATCCGACCGCCGCCGCCGCCCGAGGCCACGGAATGAGCCACGACCGCACGGCGATCACGTGTGAAGAAGTTCACAAACTCAAGGAATTATTGACCATACTCATCTCGCCTGTCTAATCTTTGGGAAGCAGGGCACGTGCGCCTATGCGCCGACGCCGCGAGCCGGCCCACGCCGATCACAGGGATGGGGAAGCCAGACCATGAGTGCAAGCATCCACGACAAGCTCAAGCGCGTCCGCAAGCCGCGAGTGCACATCACCTACGAAGTCGAGACGGAAGGTGCCGAAATACTGCGCGAGCTGCCGTTTATTGTCGGCATCATGGGTGATTTCTCTGGCGATCCGACCCAGCCGCTGCGTCCGTTGACCGATCGCAAATTCATCCAGATTGACCGCGACAATTTCAACGACGTCCTGGCCGGAATGAATCCCGGGCTGAAGATGCGGGTCGACAACAAGCTCTCGGAAGAGGGTGGCGAAATGGCGGTCGATCTGAAGTTCAACTCGATCGAGGATTTCGAGCCCGCGCGCGTCGCACAGCAGGTGCCGGCTTTACGTGCACTGCTCGAGACACGCGCCAAGCTGCGCGACCTGATGAGCAAGGTTGACCGGTCGGAAGAGTTGGAAGGTCTGCTGGAGCAGGTGCTGAAGAACGAGAACGAACTGAAGTCGCTGTCCAGCCAGTTGGGGCTGGACAAGAAGGAGGCCTGATCGATGTCTGGCGCCAAGACCGCACCGCAGCAGGCAGCGGCGGAAACCACCGAGGTTTCCGTCCTCGATCAGGTCGTCGCCGCTACCCGGCAGACCGCACCCGACCAGGCGCAGGACCTGGTGAAGAACCTGGTCGAGCAGGCGCTCGCCGGCACCGTCACGTTCGACAAGAACCTGACGCGCACCATCGACAGCGCCATCGCCGCGATCGATCGCAAGCTGTCCGACCAGCTCAACGCGATCATGCATCACCCGAAGTTCTCCGCGCTCGAAGGCACCTGGCGCGGGCTGCATTATCTGGTGATGAACAGCGAGACGAGCACGAGCCTGAAGCTGCGTGTGCTCAACCTGCCGAAGCGCGAGCTGTCGCGCGATCTGCAGCGCGCGGTTGAATTCGATCAGAGCCAGTTGTTCAAGAAGATCTATGAGAACGAATTTGGCACGCCGGGCGGCGAACCGTATGGCGCGCTGATCGGCGACTATGAGTGGACGCAGCATCCGGACGATGTCGAGACACTGCGCCTGGTATCCAACGTTGCCGCCGCAGCGTTCGCACCGTTCGTCTCGGCCGCCGGCGCCGGCATGTTCGGCTTCGACAGTTGGCCCGAACTGGTCAAGCCGCGCGACCTGGCCAAGATCTTCGAGGCGCAGGAATACACCAAATGGCGCAGCTTCCGTGACAGCGAAGACGCGCGCTTCGTCAACCTGGTGTTGCCGCGTACGCTCGCGCGTCTGCCATACGGCGCCGCCACCAAGGCGATCGACGAGTTCAACTTCGAGGAAGCGCCATACGACGAGGCCGGTGCCGCAAAGTCGATGCAGCACAACGAGTACCTGCTGGATGAACGCCGCCTACGTGCTTGGCGCACGACTGACAAACGCGTTCGCGCAGTACGGTTTCTGCACTGCCATCCGCGGCGCCGAGGGTGGCGGCAAGGTGGAGAATCTGCCTTACCACGTGTTCACCTCGGACGATGGCGATCAGGACGCGAAATGCCCGACCGAGATCGCCATCACCGACCGGCGCGAGTTCGAGCTGTCCAACCTCGGCTTCCAGCCGCTCAGCCACTACAAGAACACCGACTACTCCGTCTTCTTCGGTGCGCAGTCTGTGCAGAAGCCGAAGAAATACGACCGCCCGGAAGCGACGGCGAACGCCGCGATCTCCGCGCGCATGCCCTACATCATGGCTTCCAGCCGCTTCGCGCACTATCTGAAGGTTATGGCGCGCGACAAGATCGGCAGCTTCATGGAGGCGGGCGACGTCGAGCGCTGGCTGAACCGGTGGATCAACAACTACGTCAACGGCAACGAGAACGCCGGGCAGGAGATGAAGGCCCGCTTCCCGCTGCGCGAGGCACGCGTCGAGGTGCGCGAGATCCCCGGCAAGCCTGGCTCGTACAATGCGGTGGCGTATCTACGCCCGTGGCTGCAGATGGAAGAGCTGACCACGAGCCTGCGCATGGTGGCACGCATCCCGGCCCCGGCGGCCTGATCGCCGCCCAGAACGGAATTAAGCAAGTCATGCCGGGGCACGGCTCACGCTTTGTCGTCATGGCGGGGCTTGGCCCCGCCATCCACGTATTTGCTGCCTACATGAGGCAAAGACGTGGATGGCCGGTCTGCGCCGGCCATGACGAGGTGGCGCTTGCGCCGCGCCGCTGCATTGACGCTGGGCGGACACGACAGTGAACGAGTTCAATCTTGCCGTGGATGTGGCCGCACCCGCAGTGCGTGATGCAATGCTGTCGGGACGCTTCGTCGGCAATCGCGACGCCGCACTGGCGGACCAGCTCGCTGAGTTTCTCGGCGCGCCGTCCGGCGATGCCATCGACGTGTGGTTTGGCGCTGAACGCGGCGCGCGTCTCCGCATCGACACGCAGGCGTTGCGCGACGCGGTTGATCGCGACATCGCCGCGATAGACGCCATGCTGTCCGAGCAACTCGACGCCATCCTGCACCACGCCCGCCTGCGCAAGCTGGAAGGCACGTGGCGCGGCATTGCCTGGTTGGTAGACGGCGTCGAGCTGTCCAACCGGTTGAAGGTCAAAATCCTCAACGTCGGCTGGCCAGAGATCTGCCGCGACCTGGAACGCGCCATCGAATTCGACCAGAGCCTGCTGTTCCGCAAGGTTTACGAGGAGGAGTTCGGCACACCGGGCGGCAATCCCTATGGCCTGCTGGTAGTCGATCACGAGGTTCGTCACCGCTCCAGCGCCGAGTCCCGCACCGATGACATAAGCGCGCTGATGGCACTGTCCGGCGTCGCCGCCGCAGCCTTCTCACCGGTCATCATCGGCGCGTCACCCGCACTGCTGGAAGTGGACAGCTTCGCCGACCTCGCCACCTCGATCGACCTCGCCGCACCGTTGCGCAACACGGAACACGACCGCTGGCGCAGTCTCGCGTCGCGCGCCGATATGCGCTTCGTTGGGGTAGCCCTGCCGCACGTGTTGGCACGCCAGCCCTGGCAGGACGACGGCACGCGCGCCGACGGCTTCCGCTACAGCGAATATGCGCCCACCAACGAACAGCGCGTGTGGATGGGCGCCGGCTTCGCCTTCGCCTCGGTTGTCGCCCGTGCCTTCGCGCAATACGCGTGGCCCGGCGATGTACGCGGCGTGGAGACCGATCGGATCGGCGGCGGTCTCGTCACCGGCGTGCCGCTGGAGCCGTTCAGTACCGACCCTGACCATGTCTGGGTGCGCAATCCGGTCGAGATCGTGCTGACCGATCGGCAGGAGCGCTCGCTGCTCGATGTCGGTCTGATGCCACTTTCCTCAGTCCCGAACAGCGAGGAGCTGGTGTTCGGTGCCGTGCGCAGCCTGCAGGTGCCGCAGCGCTATCAGGGTGCCAACGCCAACGCCGCCGATGCCAGTGCGCGGCTTTCGACGCAGATCAACTCGATCCTGTGCGCGTCACGCTTCGCGCATTCGCTGAAGATGATGGGCCGTCACATGACGGGCTCGTTCAAGACCGCGGACGAGATCGAGCGCTTCCTGCAGGCCTGGCTGACGCAGTACGTCAATAGCAACGTGGCGGCGAGCGGCGACAGTCGGGCGCGGTTTCCGCTGGTGGGCGGCAGGGTCACTGTCAACGAAATGCCAGGCAGGCCGGGCAGCTTCGGTTGCGTGATTCAACTGCAGCCGCACTATCAGCTCGATGACATTTCCGCCGGCTTCCAACTTGTCACCGATCTCACCGGTCGATGAGCGCGAAGCGGCACACTCGGGGGTCCCATGAGCGGAACTGATCAGACCGCGTCCGCCCTGTTTCGCGCCGGCAGGCTCGACGAGGCCGTGGCCGCCGCGCAGGCCGCGCTGCGCAAGGCGCCGACCGATCTCAATGCACGCGTGCTGCTGGGCGAGTTGCTGGCATTCACCGGCAATCTCGAGCGCGCCGATGTCGTGCTCGACGCCGCCTCGGCGATCGATCCCACCACAGCGATGGTGGTGGCGGAATTCCGTCAGCTCATTCGCGCCGACATGGCGCGGCGGCAGCTGTTCCGTGACGGCCGCGTGCCGGAATTCCTCGCCGATCCCACCGAGACGCAGCGGCTGCAGCTCGCGGCACTGGTCGCGTTGCGCGCCGGCGATCTGGCCGAGGCCTCGCGGCAGGCCGAAGCGGCGGAAGCCGTACGGCCGCGCGCCCCGGGCAAGCAGGGCGATACGGTATTCGACGATCTGCGCGACGCGGACGATCTGCTGGCCGGCAGCTTCGAAGTGCTCACGACGACAGGCAAGTATTTTTGGATTCCCACCGAGCGCGTGCAGACGTTGGAATTTCATCCGCCGAAGCGCCCGCGCGATCTGTTGTGGCGGCGCGCCTCGATGACGGTCGCCGACGGACCGGATGGCGAGGTCTATCTGCCCGCGATCTATGCCGCCGACGATGTGACGACAGATGCGTTGCGCCTCGGCCGCGAGACCGATTGGCGCGAAACCGAAGGCGGACCTGTGCGCGGCGTCGGGCAGCGTCTCCTCATCGTCGGCGAGGATGCGGTGGCGATGATGGAACTCGGCAGTTTCCGGTTCGACATCGCGTGAGCGGTCGCGCGTCCAGCCGGCAGCCGGTACGCGTCCAGTCGCCGCTGCTGGATCGCCTGATCGACGATCCGGAGCGCGACATGGCGCTATCCGCAGCCAACTCAATGGTCGCGTTGCGCAATTCGGTTCGCCGCGATCTCGAGGCATTGCTGAACGCAAGGCGGCGCTGGCGATCGTGGCCGGCGCACATGACGCAGCTTGCCACTTCGCCAATCGGCTATGGCATTCCTGACTTTGCCTCAGGAGCGTTCAGCGACGCGGGTCGACGCGAGGAACTGCGGCTGGAGATCGAGGCCACGATCCGTCGATTCGAGCCACGCTTCCTGTCCGTGCGGGTGAACCTGATCGACACACAGGATCGGCTGGAGACCACGCTGCGCCTCCGCATCGAGGCGGTGCTGCACGCAGAGCCGGCGCCGGAGTCAGTAACCTACGACACGCTGGTTGATCCGATGACCGACAATATCGTGGTGCGGCCCGGCAATGTGGTGTGAGCGCCCCGCGCCGGTCATAACAGAGAAGACGCTGCGCGAAGTTACATTTGATGTCTGACTCCCTGCTGCCCTACTACGAGCGCGAACTCGACGCGATCAAGCGGCTTGCCGCAGAGTTCGGCGATACGCATCCGAGGATCGCGGGCCGTCTGCGGCTTACGGCCGATGCGGTGGACGACCCGCATGTCGCCCGCCTGCTGGAAGGCGTGGCATTTCTCGCCGCACGCGTGCATCACCGGCTGGACGACGAATTCCCGGAACTGACCGACGCTCTGCTCGGTCTGCTCTACCCGCACTACCTGTCGCCCATGCCGTCCTGCATGGTGGTGAAGTTCGACTGCCAGCCCGACATGATGAGTCCGGCGCGCCTGCCCGCCGGGATTGCGATCGACACCGAGCCGGTGCACGGCGAGGACCTGCGCTATCGCACCACGGCACCGGTCACGCTTTGGCCGATCGAGGTGGAGAATGTCCGCCTCTCCGGCCAGCCGATCGTGGCCCCTGCCAATCCACTCGCCGCCGGCGCAACCGGCGTGCTGCGCATCACCCTGAAATGCGCATCGCCCGAGGCCACGTTTGCCCAGCTCGGCGTCGACCGGCTGCGGTTCTTCCTGCGCGGCCCGATCAATCAGGCGCTCGCGCTCTACGAGCTGCTGGGCGCACACGCCATCTCGGTCGCCTACGCCGACAACGCGGTGGATCCCGCACCGGTCATCGTGCCAGGCAGTGCCATCGAGCCCGTCGGCTTCTCGCCGGACGAGGCCCTGCTGCCCTGGTCGGCACGTGGCTTCTCCGGCTTTCGGCTGCTCACCGAGTATTTCGCCTTTCCCGAGAAGTTCCTGTTCTTCGACCTCGCGCGCATCGACGCCAAAACCATGGTGTCCGGAGGCAACCGGTTGGAGGTGTTCGTCTACCTGGACCGCTCGCTGGCCGAGCTGGAACGCACCGTCGGCCAACAATCGCTCGCCCTCGGCTGCACGCCGGTGGTCAATCTGTTTCCGCAACGCTGCGAGCCGGTGACACTGAGCCACCAGAGCACCGAGTATCGCATCGTGCCCGACGCCCGCCGGCCGCGCGCCGCGGAGATCTGGAGTGTCACCCGGGTACGCGAGACATTGCCCGACGGCTCGTTCCGCCCGTGGCGCCCGTTCCACAGGCTGACAGAGGGCGATCCCGAACCTGGCGTCCCTGGCGGCTTCTACCACGTGGCTCGCCGCCCGGGCGCCCCAGGCGTGCCGGGCACCGAGGTGTTCCTGGCACCGCACGACCCGGACTTCGATCCGGACAAGCCCGCCGAGGCCGTGCTGTCGGTCGATGCGCTTTGCGTCAACCGGGATCTGCCCAGCGAGCTGCCGTTCGGTGGCGGCCATCCTCGCCTCCGCCTCGTCGAGGGCGCTGCAGCGATCGCCTCGTTGAGCGCCGTGACCGCCGCCACCCCCACCCTGCGCCCGCCAATACGCGAGAGCGGCTTCTGGCGCCTCGTTTCGCATCTCTCGCTCGGCCATCTCTCGGTCACCGGGGGTCCTGAGGGAGCCGCCGCGCTGAAGGAGGTGCTGCGCCTCTACGATCTGCGCGACTCCGCGGAGACCCGTGCGGCGATCGAGTCGCTGATCGGCATCACTGCCGGACCGGGCACAGCGCGCGCTCCGGGCCGGGCCGGAGGCTTTTGCCGCGGCCTGGACGTCACCCTTGAATTCGACCCGCGCGCCTGGCAGGCAGGCGGGCTGTATCTGCTCGCCGCTGTGCTGGAGCATTTCCTTGCGCTGCATGGCACCGTCAACAGCTTCACCCGCACCCGCGTCACCCTGCGTGGGCGCCCCGGCACCGCCGCCGCCTGGCCAGCCCGCAGCGGCACCCGCGTGCTCGCGTGATGCGAGGAAGAAAGACCAGGGGAACGCTGTCCCCCTGGACCCCCTGCCAAAGGCCGGCGGCCCTTGGATCCCTGTCAGTTTGGTTTGTTGCAGGGGGGGCTGACGAAGGCCCCCCCTGCAACAAACCAGTCCGAGGGGTCCAGGGGACGACCGTCCCCTGGCAGGGGCTCCAAGGGGGCGGCGCCCCCTTGGCCTTCCCATGAGGCGCTCGGCCCTCGGGGAGCTTGGGGCGGAGCCACGGCGCTTTCGCTTCGATGCGGCCGTGCGTGTGCTGACCAGAGCACGGCGGGCGCAGGACCCTGCCGATGCCGTGCGGTTTCGTGCGCCCCCGGGGCTGATCTATCCTTCGGCCGACGTCATCGAGGTCCGCCAACAGGGCGATGGTCTGCCGGAGGTGACGGTTGGGCTGATGGGCCTGACCGGACCATCCGGAGTGCTGCCGCGCTACTACTCGGAACTCGTCACCCAGGCGCTGCGGGAACGATCGACGGCACTGCGCGACTTTCTGGATCTGTTGGCGCACCGGTTCGTCGCGTTCTTCGCCCGCGGCGGTACCAAGTATCGGCCCGCGCGGGCAGCCGAGGTCACGCGACAGTCTGGCGTCTCCACGCGCGATCCTGTGGCTCGGGTGCTGCTGTCGCTCACCGGCTACGGGACGGCGCATCTCACGGACCGGCTCGCGGCTGGCACGGAACCGCTGCTGCACTACGCCGGACTGTTTGCGCTGCGACCCCGTTCGGCCGAGCGGTTGGGCGCGCTCGTCTCTGACTGGCTCGGCATGCGTGTGGAGGTGGTGGAATTCGCAGGGGCCTGGCTGCCGCTTCCGCCGGATCAGCGTACCAGGCTTTCGGCAAACGGACGATGGTGCCGGCTGGGCGTCGAGGCCGCGGCCGGCGTGCGGGCCTGGGACCCGCAGGCGCGTATCATCCTGCGCATCGGTCCGCTTGACCTGACAGGCTTTCAGCGGCTGTTGCCCGATCGCGTGGCGCTGCACAGGCTGGTATCGCTGGTGCGCGCCTATCTCGGCTACGAGCTGGGTTTCGCCATCAATCCGGTGCTGGCCGCGCGCGAGGTGCCGGCGTTGCGGCTCGACGCAACATCCGATCCGCCGCCGCGCCTGGGCTGGAACACCTGGATACCCGGGCCAGCCGGCGGCTTCACCACCCGCGCGGACGCAGCGGATGCGGTGTTCGAGGCGGAGGTGATAGAGGCACAGCAGGTGGACTGGCGTGGCGGGGAGAAGGCAGCATGACCGGCTGGGGCGGCGGCTATGTGACCGATATCACCTACATGACGGGATACTACCGCCAGCAGTCGCCCTCGGTGATCGCATTGGGTTGTCTGCTGGGCGGGGTGGCCTCGCCGCTGCCTGGCCCCGACGATCCGCTGAGCTACCTGGAACTCGGCTGCGGCCAGGGCCTCGGCGCACTCGTCCTGGCGGCGAGCAACCCACACTGGAAGGTCACGGCGATCGACTTCAACCCAGCGCACGTCGCGGCGGCACGCGCATGGGCAGCGCAGGCCGGACTGGACAATGTGAGCTTCCTCGAAGCCGATCTGGCCACGCTGGCCGAGGACCCCACCGCGGCGCAGGTGCCGGAGGCGGACTTTGTCAGCATGCACGGCCTGTGGAGCTGGGTGCCCCCTCCCGTTCAGTCCGGCATCGTCCGGCTCCTGCGCGCCAAAGTGAAGCCGGGCGGCGCGGTGCACGTCAGCTACAATGCGCTGCCGGCCTGGGGTGGCGCTCTCGGCATGCAGCGGGTGATGCGCGACTGCGGCAGGCGTCTTGGGTCGCGCAGCGATCGCCAGGCCGAGGAGGGCCTGAAGCTGGTGCAGGAGCTGCAGAAGGCGGATGCGCTGCAGATCATCCGCCTGCCCTGGGTGAATTCGCTGGTCGAGCGGATGGCCACGCTGCCGGTGCAATATCTGGCGCACGAGTACATGAATGACGCCTGGACGCCGTGCTTCCACGCCGACGTCACCTCGGCGTTCGCCGCGGCAAAGCTGGAATGGGTCGGCTCGGTCAACCTGGTCGAGAACTTCCCCGAGTTGACGCTCACCGAGGAACAGCGCGCGGTGGCGCAGCGCTTCGACGATCCGCTGCTGCGCGAGCTGGTGAAGGACATGTGCCTGGATCGGTCGTTGCGCCACGACGTCTACGTGCGTGGCGCACGGCGCATGAACCCGGCGGCGCGCGACACAGCGCTCAAGGATGTCCGCCTTTCGTTGAACATCAGCCCCGAGGAGATGCCGTTCGAGGCTGACATGCCGGCCGGTCGTGCCGCGCTCAATCGCGCCTTCTATGGGCCGATCACAGAGGCGATGGCAGCGGGTCCGCAGCGCGTCGGCGACCTTCTTGAGCTGCCCAATCTGGAGGGCCAGCGCAACAATCCCGGTGAGCTGATCGGCATCCTGGTGGGACTCGATGTCGCCGAACCGGCGGCACGGCCGGGCGCCGAACCCACGCCTCAGGCGCTGCGATTCAACCGCGTCACCAGCATGAACCTGAGCCGCACCGAGAACCTGGGCCGTCCCGTCGCGGCAGCGAGCTACGCGCTGGGCACGGGGGCGCCGTGCACCCTGTTCGATCTGTATGTGATCGACCGCCTCCAGGCGGGCGAGCGCGAGGACCGGAAAGAGGACTGGGTGCGCGACCTCGGCGGCAACCTGGACGACGAGGAGCGCGACAAGCTGCGCCAGGTCCTGGACAAGGCGCTCCATGTTCGGATGCCAATTCTGCGCGCCCAAGGCGTGTTCTGATCGCGGCGTTTACCGCACAAATCCTCACCTGTGCGGCCCTCTGTGCTATAGCCTGCCTGAACATGGGAGGAGTGGACCGGTGCGTTCCCCGATAGCCGCAATCGTCGTCGCGCCCATGATCCTTGGCAACCTGCCGGCTTTCGCGCAGGGCAGTCCATCGGCGGATCAGATCATCAACTCGCTGAAGCCCAGCGGCAATCTGGTGACAGGCGGGACGCGCGGCATCAGGCTTGCCGCGCCGACCACCGAGGGGACAACGCAGCAGTCGACCGCTCCGGCACCCTCTCCGGTCCACCAACCGCGCGTGGCTGCCAGCAAGCCGGCAGCGGGCCCTGGCACGACGACGGCATCAGGGCCCGCCGTGAACCTGACGGTCAATTTTGCCAGCGGCTCCGCCGAACTGACGCCAGAAGCGATCCGCACGCTCGATGCATTGGGGAGCGCATTGGCCAGCAAGGACCTTGCGGCTTACCGGTTCCGCATTGAGGGGCACACCGACACGGTGGGCTCGCGCGACTACAACCACGCCCTGTCCGAGCGCCGCGCCAAAGCAGTCGTGGACTACGTGGCCACGAAGTTTGGCGTCGATCCAAGCCGCCTGGAGGCGGTGGGCATGGGCGAGGATGGCCTGATGGTGGCGACGCCTCAGCAGACACCGGAGCCGCGTAACCGCCGCGTGCAGGTGGTCAACCTCGGCGCCTGATCCACTTCCGCGCCTGCGGCCCGGCATGAGACCGGCGGAGCCAGGCGCCGACGACACAATCCGCATTCCGCCGAAGCCGCGCCGCAAGCGCATGAAGTGGCCGTTCGCGGTCGTGGCAGGCGCTTGTGTCGTGGTTGCAGCGTCAGCGGCGTTTTGGCTGGTGCGCCCGCATCCCGCCATGCCGCCGCCTTTCCCGACAGCTCAGGTTTCCGCCTCCAGCACGCCAGGGTTTCAGATCCAAGTGGCGACCGAGGCGGAGATTGGCCGGCATGTTCCCACCTCGCTGACCGTGTTCCGCCTTGCCGACAATCCGCACATCCTGGTTCTCGACTTCGCCTCGCTGCACGAGCAGGGGAAGATGCTCAACCGGGTTGCGGCCTTCGTCGAGAAGGCAGGGTTGCCGCATGATCGTGTGCTGACTGACAGCGAGCTGGACGCGGCCATCCTCGCGCGCGGCGACACAGTCGAAACGTTCTATTTCGGGCACGACTATGCGGCATCCGCGCTGGCGCGTTTCTTCGAACGCGCCGACAGCCAGCGGATCGAGCTGGACCCGCAGGAGGAAAAGCTGCGCGCGCTGCTACGGGAGGAGGGCTGGTTCGCCCCCAATGTTGCGGCGGGCCTGATCTCGTTGCCCACGGTCGGCTCCGATCCGCGGATTACAGCGTCTGCGCGCGCCACGATTTTGCGGCATGAGCTGTCCCACGGCGAGTTCTTCAGCAATCCGGCATATGCCGAGTACGTCCACAACTTCTGGACGCGGCAACTGACCGAGGCGGAGCGGGCCGGCATGCGCGCCTTCCTCAGGCGGGAAGATTACGACATCCGCAACGAAGAACTGATGTGCAACGAGATGCAGGCCTACCTGATGTTCACCCACGACCCGGTGTTTTTTTCGCCTGCAAAGGCCGGGCTGACGCTGGCGCGGCTGGCTGAGCTGCAAATGCGCTTCCTCAGCGGCATGCCGGCAGGATGGTTGCATAATGTGCTCGCCAGCGATCGGGGCGCCGCTTCGCAGCCCTAGCGAACGCTCTTCATTTCCCGCGCGCTCCTATCGTTTCGATACCAAATGTAAAAGTTGATCGCGATTTCGTGAATAAGTCTTGCCCGATCACGATTCCGTGATTACCAAGAGGATGTTCTCTCCTCTTCCAAACTGGGCCGTGGGGGGCGAGCCTCCCCACGGCAGTTTTTTCCGGCGCGGATCGAGGAACCTCTGAGCAGCACGGTGGATTCATGCCTTCTACTGCCCTACACCGCCCGTCAGCCAGATCCAGCAAAGCGGGGATTGCCCCGTTCCTGACCACACTGGGAATTGCCACTGCATTGCTGTCTCTTTGGGCCGGATTATGCGCGATCTGACGCAGCGAGGCGGCGGACGCTCGCCAGCCCATCCGCCAAAAGGCATCGCGTTCGACATCGTCGACCACGGTCTCATCAGGCGCTGGACCGACGTCCACGACTGCCGGATTTCGGTTCGTCTCGATCACGGCACAGATGGCGAAGAATATGAGGAGGTGATTGCCATCTATACGGGGACGAGTTCCCACTGCCAGTTGATCATGTGGCGTAACACTGCAGCGGTTTTCGTCCAACCCATCATCGGTCGCATGCAACGGTTTCGCTCCGTCGCAGAGGCTCTCAAGACCCTCGACGTGAAGCCGCGTATCGTATTGACCGATATAATACCGACATCGTGGATCTACTGACCGGCCGCTCAGCAGGATACCTCTTGGCCGCCGCGCGCGTTTGGCTGTCGGCTCCTGCCCTGCAGCGCCCCGGCCAGCTACTCGCGAGCATTGAAGTCGACCGGAATCGGCTCAGGCGTTGACCTGCGTTCGCGGCCGTGCGCGGCCGCCCGCAACCATCGTTCGGCCATCCGCTCCGATCACTGGCCCCGAACTACCGCCAGGCGGGACCAGTTCGTGCGTTGCGTTCAATCGCGCGACGATCCGGTCGACCATGTCGGCAATTCGCGCCGCCAGCCGCTGTACCGCCGGGTCGGCATTTCCACGGAGACCTTCAGCCACGAGCGCGGCAGGGGTAACGATGCCTCGTATGTCATGACGCAGAGTCGACACAAGTCGTTCGAGTTGAGCGGTTCTCTCCTGTGGCGACTGATCCATCCGATGCTTTCCCCAATCAAGCGACCGCCCAGATATTACGGTGGCCATCACAATCAATCGTGATTAACCCGTTACGGTGTCAGCGCAATGCGGACCGCCCTGGGGCTCAAATATTCGTTAGGTATGCGCATCGAAAAGTTGATCACGATTTCGTGATATAACACTTGTTCGATCACGGTTTCGTGAGTTAGCAACGACAGGCCAGCTTATCTTTGGTCACGCAACCCACCGCGTATTCGCCTCCGCGGGTCATCGAAAGGACACAGCCATGCAGCAGTTCGGCTCTCGGTTCGGCAGACCCTCGGAGCAGGCCCGGGAGCATTGGCAGCGGTGCAAGAAACTGCCCCCCTTGCAGACCGGAGAAGCCGAAAGTCTGACCATGGAATTTTTAGCCACCAGAAGCATTACAGTTTGCCCGGCACGCTACGCCGTGCCGCTTCATCAGCGGTACGAGCGTGGTTGGAACGGTTGAGCAGGCCAATCATTCCGATCAGGATATATTACCTTTTCGAGCGATCAGCAGCATGGCGGAAGTCGGCCCGCCATGCTGCACGCGCCTACATCGAATATCCGAATGCAAAATGCAGCAGTATTGGCATGATGGTAGTGCCGACGCCGCAACCGGTGACAAATCCGCTGACGATGAGAGGCAACCCAATGGCCGGGTTAACGCCGGCAGATGCGGCCGCCGCCATAACCACCATATCGCTGTAGACGTAGGCCCCGATGGCGCCGGCAGCGCCGGCAGTGATGCATCCCAGCCCCTGCACCTCCGGCACGGTCAACCTGTCGGAATGAGCCGCGGTCATCCGGGCAGGATCCTGCACGGTCTCCGCCAGGGCGACACAGGGCTGGGTCAGTGGCATGGTGAGCGCGAAGCAAGCAATGAGAGCAACGACCAGACCCGACAGCCGAGAGCCTGGACGCTGGTCCGTTGTGCAAGATGTGCCGCTGCGTGCTCTGGGAAATCGCAACAATCGTCGCAGCATGTCGGCCATCTCGCATTGTCCCTGAGAGTCGCGCTCAGCGCGGTGCCGGGAACCCGTTCCTGTTTTCGAGATTCTCGCCACCGAGCCACGAGGCAACGCTTTCGTACCGAAAACGTTGCCTGAAGGCAATTTGCCTATAGGGTCTAGACCGAAGTCCTAGAACGCGCTGGCGTGTCCTACTTGGAAGTCGTCACACTATAGTTGGTCCGTTGCCAACCTTGAGGGCCTTTGACTGCCGAGGTACTGCAACATAGTGGCCGCCGACCTGGCCCCAGTTCGGAGCAGACTTCGGTTTTCCCACCATGTGGCTCGCCGCACCCTCGGCCACAGCGGACCCGTGCGTGTAGAACAGCCTGGTCCTGTTATCCGCTCCGGCCTGCCTATATGACATATCCGGCGCCGGTGGGTCCCTCCCCGGCGCCTTCGCATGGGGACACGATGACCGACGCCGCCACCGAAATCGCCCGACGCCGCACGTTCGCGATCATATCCCACCCCGACGCCGGCAAGACCACGCTGACCGAGCACCTGCTGCGGGCAGGCGGCGCCATCCAGCTCGCCGGCAACGTCCGCGCCAAGGGTGAGCGGCGCCGTACGCGCTCCGACTGGATGGGCATCGAGCGCGACCGGGGCATCTCGGTGGTCACCTCGGTGATGACCTTCGAGCACGCGGGTTGCGTGTTCAACCTGCTCGACACGCCAGGCCACGAGGACTTCTCCGAGGATACCTACCGCACGCTCACCGCGGTCGATTCCGCGGTGATGGTGATCGACGCCGCCAAGGGCATCGAGGCGCGCACGCGAAAACTGTTCGAGATCTGCCGACTGCGAGACATTCCCATTGTCACCTTCATCAACAAGATGGATCGCGAGAGCCGCGACCCGATCGAACTGCTGGACGAGATCGCCTCGACGCTCGCACTCGACACTGCGCCGGTAACCTGGCCGGTGGGTCGTGCCGCCGACTTCGCCGGCACTTATGATCTCCGGGCGCGCGCGATACACCTCAACGCCGATCTGCCGCAGTCCGATCCCCGACTGCAGGCACTGGGCGACGAGGTGGACCTGATCCGTTCAGCGCTTCCCGAGTTCGATGGCGGCGCATTCAATGCCGGTCATATGACGCCGGTGTATTTCGGCAGCGCCATCAAGGGCATCGGCGTCGGCGATCTGCTCGACGGCTTGGCCGAGTACGGCCCCCCTCCGCGCGCTCAACCGGCCGACACGCGCACAGTCGAGGCGACTGAGCCTGGCCTGACCGCGCTGGTGTTCAAGATCCAGGCGAACATGGACCCCAACCACCGCGACCGCATCGCGTTCGCCCGCGTCTGCTCGGGACGGCTCGTGCGTGGCATGCGGCTGAAGCAGGCGCGCACCGGCAAGTCGATCCCGCTCCACGCGCCGCAGTTCTTCTTCGCCCGCGAGCGCGAGATCGCCGACGAGGCATTCGCGGGGGACGTGGTCGGCATCCCCAACCACGGTACCTTGCGTATCGGCGATACGCTGACCGATGGCGAGGATCTGAACTTCATCGGCGTTCCGTACTTTGCGCCGGAGATCCTGCGCCGCGTGCGGCTCGATGATGCGATGAAGGCGAAGAAGCTGCGCCAGGCGCTCAGCGAGCTGGCGGAAGAAGGTGTCGTACAATTGTTCCGTCCCCAGGACGGCGCGTCACCGCTTGTCGGCGTGGTGGGCACGTTGCAGCTCGACGTGCTGGCAGCGCGTCTGACAGCGGAGTACGGGGTTGCGATTGGTTTCGAGCAGACGCCTTATGCGCTGGCCCGTTGGGTGTCATCCACCGATCGGATTGCGTTGCAGAAATTCATCGCCGAGAACCGCAGTGCCATGGCTGACGATGTGGACGGCGACCCGGTGTTTCTCGCCACCTCAGCGTTCATGATGCGTCGTGCCGCCGAGCTTTCGCCGGCACTGACGTTCCGCGACATCAAGGATGTGCGGGCAGAGAAGATGGCGGCATAGTTCGATCGGCGCCCAATGGAGCAACCAGCCTGATTGAGAAAACCAAAGGACCTGCATGGCCGGCGCGACAGCCGGCCATGACGCTGGAAGATCCGCCCCGCGAATCAGATCATATTCGTCCCATTAGCAGCAGAACGACCACGATCAGCAGGACCAGTCCAAGGCCGCCGCTGGGATAGTAGCCCCAACCGGCGCTGTACGGCCACGTCGGTAATGCACCGAGCAGCAGAATGATCAGGATGATCAGAAGCAGCGTTGGCACTGCGGATCACTCCTTGCCGGTGACCTTGTCCCGCGCGTCGCGAGCGGCGTCCTTCATCCCGCCGACTGCGTTCTGAGCACGCCCTTCCGCTTTGTCAGCCTTGCCCTCGGCTTCGGTCTTGGTGTCGCCGGTCATCTTGCCCCAGGTCTCTTTGACCTTGCCCTTCGCCTGTTTGCCGGCGCCTTCAATGCGATCCTTGTCCATGTCGGTCTCCTATTGGCGATGATTACGGCTGGTAGGGGGTGTGCCGCTCCGCTGAGCTCTCCAGCCCATGCCCCGCGGCCTGCAGATCTTGGCCGGCGCCTTGGGTCGTGTAGCAGGCCGTCAGCAACGGCGCGGTACCGGCGAGCGCCAGCAGCGCCATTATGAAGGCGAGCTTCCTTCGCATGCTTGCATCCCTTCCTTCGTGCGCCCCATGAAACGGCCCCCCTTCCACCCGGATGCATGCAGTGCAGGTCAAGGTTCGGTGAATATTGTCGGTAGCGAAGGATGGTGATCTATCGAAGCTGCGAATTTTTTCATTGCTTCTCAAAACTGTTGGCATGATCTCGATTATTCACTACGATTTGAGCCGTTCTGGAGCGACCGGAAATCGGGGGGGCCATGGCCGGTTATCGCTGCTACATTCTCGACGCGGCTGATCATATTGTGCAGGCGCACGATCTCGACTGCGAGAGCGACGCGCACGCTGAAGCGACCGCCGAGAACATGCTGGTGCTGGACCCCTATCACCGCTCGGTCGAGGTCTGGCACGCGGCAAGGCGGGTCGTGAAAGTCCAGCGGTCTCTCGGTCTCGAGGTCTGACCCCCAGCAGTCCTGCATCGACCGGCGTTGACTTGAACCGCCACCGCCGATACCAAGCCCAGGAACAGAAACCCAACAAACGCTGGTCACAGGGGCTGCGTCGGGGGAGGGGTATTGCCGCCACTCCTGGAAGTGAACGATCTGCACACCGAGTTCCGTACCGGTGCTGGAATTGTGCGCGCTGTCGACGGCATCTCCTACACCGTCGAACCAGGCGAGACCGTGGCTATTGTCGGCGAAAGCGGCTCCGGCAAATCAGTCAGTGCACTGTCGGTGATGCGTCTCATTCCCAATCCACCCGGCCGCATCACACGAGGTGAGATTCGCTTTGCCGGCCGCGATATCATGCAACTCTCGGATGCAGAGATGCGCGAAATCCGCGGCGGAGACATCGGCATGGTTTTTCAGGAGCCGATGACCTCACTGAATCCTGTGCTCACCATCGGCCGGCAAATAACCGAGACACTGGAACAGCACCGCGGCATGGATCGGACGGCGTCGCACAAGCGAGCGGTCGAATTGCTCAGTCTGGTCGGCATCTCCGATGCACAGCGACGATTGAAGCAGTATCCACATCAGCTCTCGGGCGGCATGCGTCAGCGCATCATGATCGCCATGGCGCTGGCGTGCGACCCGAAGCTGATCATCGCCGATGAGCCGACCACCGCGTTGGATGTCACCATACAGGCACAGATTCTCGAGCTGATGAAGGACCTGACGCGACGCCTCAACGTCGCATTGATCATCATCACGCATAACCTGGGCGTCGTCGCGCGCTACGCCAATCGGGTGAACGTCATGTATGCCGGTCGCCTGGTGGAGAGTGGCCCGGCAGCCGAGGTGTACCATAATCCGCGCCATCCCTATACGATTGCGCTGCTGCGCTCGGTTCCACGGCTGGACCGTCCACGCCAGGAACGGCTCGATCCGGTAGAAGGCCAGCCGCCCGATCTGACACGGCTCGACGCTGGCTGCGCGTTCCGGCCGCGCTGTCGCTTCGCAGTGGAAAAGTGTGGCGAGACGCGACCACCGCTGGAAGCGGCAGGCGGTGCCGGACACCTGGCGGCGTGCTTTCGCAGTCGCGAGGTCACACCGGAAACCGGAGCGGCGGCATGAGTGCGATTGGCCGACCGCTGCTCGAGGTCAAGGGATTGCGCATGCACTTCCCGATCACCGAGGGCGTCGTTGCGCATCGTTTGGTCGGCGAGGTGAAGGCGGTCGATGGCATCGACTTCACCGTGCGCCGTGGCGAGACGCTGGGGCTGGTCGGCGAAAGCGGCTGCGGCAAGACCACCACCGGCCGATGCATTCTGCGGCTGGAACGGCCGACCTCTGGCGAGATTCTATATGACGGCGTCGACATCGCGCAGATGGAGCGGAAGGAGCTGCTGGCGCTGCGCCGTCGCATTCAGGTGATCTTCCAGGATCCGTACAGCTCGCTGAACCCGCGCATGAAGGTGGGCGACATCATCGGCGAACCGATCAAGGTGCACGGCATCGAGCCCGATGCGACGAAGCGCGCGGCGCGGGTGCGCGAGCTGTTGTCGGTGTGCGGGCTAAGCTCGCGTTTCGCCGACCGGTATCCGCACGAGATGTCCGGCGGCCAGCGCCAGCGTGTCGGCATCGCGCGGGCACTGGCGCTGGAGCCAGAGTTCATTGTCTGCGACGAGGCGGTGTCTGCACTGGATGTGTCGATCCAGGCGCAGGTGGTGAACCTGCTGGAGGACCTGCGCGAGCAGTTCGGCCTGACCTACCTGTTTATCGCGCATGACCTGTCCGTGGTGCGGCATCTCTGCCAACGCGTCGCGGTGATGTATCTCGGCCGCATCGTCGAGCTCGCGGATTGCGACGAACTGTTCGGCAATCCACTACACCCGTATACACAGGCGCTGCTGGCGGCGGTGCCCGTGCCCGATCCGTCCGTCGAGGCGCACCGCTCGTTCCGGCCGGTGCAGGGCGAAGTACCGAGTCCGATCAATCCGCCATCCGGTTGCGTGTTCCATCCGCGCTGTCCGATCGCCGTGGAGGGCTGCAAGCAGTCGCGGCCGGAGCTGCGCGAGGTGCGGCCGGGGCATTTCGCGGCGTGCAGCGAAGTGCGATGACCGGCTGACGTCCGCCGATGACTGCGCAAGTTGCGGTCACGGCCAATAACAACAGGAACGAACTCAGGAGGTACGGACACCAAAGGGAGGCAGCAACATGCGATCAGCCTTGCTCGCGACCTGGCTCGCCGCGATCATAACGGCCGGACCGGCCGTGGCAGCCAACACCGGGGAGATGACGCCGAAGCGCGGCGGCACTCTCACCTACATGATTCCGGCGGATGCGCCACCGAGTCTGGATGGGCACCGCGAAGCGACCTATGCATTGGTGCACGCGGTCGCGCCGTTCTACAGCGTGCTGATGCGGGTCAATCCGGAGAACCCGTCCGACACGACGCAATTCGTCTGCGATCTTTGCACCGCGATCCCGACACCGACGGATGACGGCAAGACCTACACATTCAAGATCCGCACGGACGTGAAATTCCACGACGGCTCGCCGCTCACGGCGGCAGACGTGGCGGCAAGCTGGCACGAAATCATCTTCCCCCGGAAAGGCGTGCTCAGTGCGCGACAGAACTGGTACTCGGTGGTGGATTCGGTTGATGCGCCGGACGCCACCACAGTGGTATTTCGCCTGAAGTATGCCGCCAGCACTTTTCTGCCATCGCTCGCCGATCCCTACGGTTTCATCTATCCGAAGACAATCCTCGACAAGGATCCGCACTGGTTCGAACAGCACGTGATGGGCTCGGGGCCCTTCAAGTTCGTCGCCTATGACATCGGCCAGGACATCAAGGGCGAACGGAACCCCGACTACTACCACAAGGGCCTGCCCTATCTGGACGGCTTCGTCGGCATCTTCAGCGAGAAGCAGGTGGTACGTGTCGAGGCGATCCGCTCTGGTCGCGCCGCGATGGAATTCCGTGGCCTGCCGCCGTCCGCGATCAACGACCTGAAGCGGGAACTCGGCGACAAGGTGAAGGTGCAGACCAGTGACTGGAACTGCGGCAACCTGATCACGCCGAACGAACGACGTAAGCCGTTCGACGATGTGCGCGTGCGCAAGGCACTGCTGCTCGCCGTCGATCAGTGGAACGGCGCGCCGGCGCTGTCGAAGATCGCCAACGTCCACACTGTCGGTGGCATCGTGTTTCCCGGCTCGCCGCTGGCCGCGACGAAGGAGGAACTCCAGAAGATGGCCGGCTTCTGGCCCGACATTGAGAAGTCGCGCGCGGAGGCTCGGCGGCTGCTGAAGGAGGCCGGCCAGGAGAACCTGCACGTCGAACTGCTGAACCGCAACGTCGACCAGCCGTATAAGTACGTGGGAACCTGGCTCGTGGATCAGTGGAGCAAGATCGGCGTGACCGCCACGCAGCGTGTGGTGCCGACCGGGCCCTGGTTCCAGGCGATGCGCACCGGCGACTTCGACGTCGTTGTCGAGGCCAACTGCAACAGCATCGTCAATCCGGTGCTGGACACCCAGAAGTACCTGCCGCACGACGTGTTCGTCGAGAACTACGGCGGCTATAGCGATCCGGTCGAGGCCGATATCTATGACCGCATGCTGCGCGAGAGCGACTCCACCAAACAGCGGGCGCTGATGCGGCAATACGAGACGCGCATCGTCGATACCGAGGCGCGGGAGTTTCCAATGCTCTGGTGGTATCGTATGGTGCCGGAACGATCCTACGTGCATGGCTGGAAGATCGGTCCGAGCCACTATATCAACCAGGATCTGTCCGACATCTGGCTGGACCAGACGCCGAACGGGTGACCGGAATCAGCTGGCGCGGGCCCACGTCGCAAAGACCGGGTCCGCGGCACCTGAACGACAAACAAACTATGGGACCAGGGAATGTACCAATACGTCGCCAAGCGCGTGCTGCTGGTGATCCCGACGCTGATAGGCGCGGCGGCGCTCGTGTTCATCCTGATGCGGCTGATACCCGGCGACATCTGTGTGGTGCGTCTGGGCTCCGGCGGCAGCAGCTTCGACCCGCGCGCTGTGACCGAGTGCCATCTGGAGCTCGGTCTCGACCGTCCGCTGATCGTGCAGTTCCTCAGCTTCGTCTGGGGGTTCTTCCACTTCGACTTCGGCATCTCCATGTGGTCCGGCAAGCCGGTGTCGGAGGAAATTCTCACGCGGTTGCCGATCTCGCTGGAGATCGCGCTGCTCGCGACCGTCATCGCCATCCTGATCGCCGTCCCCCTGGGCACCATCTCGGCGCTGAAGCAGAACACCTGGATCGATGTCGTGGTACGCACGCTCGCCATCGGCGGCATCGCCACCCCGTCGTTCTGGCTGGGCATCATCTCCATCCTGTTCGTGCTCGACATCAGCAACGCGATCACCGGCACGCCGTGGATGCCGCCGATTGACTATGTGCCGATCTGGCGAGATCCGATCCGCAACCTGTCGATGGCGTTTCTGCCCGCAATCACCGTCGGCTATCGCTACGCCGCCGTCAGCATGCGCATGACTCGCTCGGCGATGCTCGAGGTGCTGCGCGAGGACTACATCCGTACCGCGCGCGCCAAAGGCCTGATCGAGAAGATCGTCATCAACCGCCACGCCTTGAAGAACGCGCTGCTGCCAGTCGTCACGGTGATCGGCATCGAGTTCGCCTTCCTGATCGGCGGCCTTGTCGTGACCGAGCAGGTGTTCAACCTCAACGGCATCGGTCGGCTGTTCGTGCAAGCGGTGCAAAACCAGGATTATACGCTGACACAGGCGCTGGTGATGCTGACCGTCGCCGTCTTCGTGTTCAGCAATCTGATCGTCGATCTGATGTACGCGTGGCTCGATCCGCGCATCCGGTTCGCCTGAGGGAGGCCGCGTCATGTCCACCACTGTGCATGCCCCGACTATCGTCTCCGACATCACGCCTGATGAAATCGAGCTGCGGCGCTCGTTCTGGCACGCCACGCTGCACTTCTGCCGCCGCGAGCCGTTGGGCGCGTTCGGGGCGCTGCTCGTGCTGATCATCGCGGTGACCGGCCTGTCCGCCGAACTGATCGCGCCATACAGCCCGACGGCGAACGACTTCGCCTCCATGACCGAGGCGCCGAGCTGGGCACACTGGCTGGGCACCGACCAGTTCGGGCGTGACCTCCTGTCGCGCATCATCTACGGCGCGCGCACCGCACTGATCGTCGGCCTCACGTCCGCCATCGTGGGTGGCTTCGCCGGCCTGGTACTTGGCGTCGCCAGCGCGTATTTTGGCGGCCGTCTCGATCTGATCTTCCAGCGTATCTTCGACGTGGTGATGGCATTCCCGCTGATCATCATGGCACTGGCCGTCGTCGCGATCTTCGGCACCGGTGTGCACAACGTCATCGTTGCGATCACCATTCCGCTGATTCCGCGTTGCGCACGCGTCGTACGCTCCAGCGCACTGGCGATCCGCGAGATCCCCTATGTCGATGCCGCACGCGCCTGCGGCTACAGCCATTCGCGCATCATACTGCGTCACATGGTGCCGAACGTGATGGCACCATTCCTGATCATGCTCACCGCATTCGTTGGACAGGCAATCCTCGCAGAGGCATCGCTGTCCTATCTCGGCCTCGGCGTGCAGGAACCAACACCAGCCTGGGGCCTGATGCTGCAAGGCGGCGCAGAGGAATACGCATCGACTGCACCCTGGATCGCGATCTTCCCCGGCCTGGCAATCGCGCTGACCGTATTCGGCGTCAGCCTGTTCGGTGACGCGCTGCGCGACGTGCTCGATCCAAAGCTGCGCGAGCGGTGAGAAGGACCAGGGGGCAAAGTCCCCTGGCCTTCCTTACCCCTCCCGGCATTTGATCATGCGCAGCGGCGTATAGGTCAGCGCCACCGAGCCATCCTGCTTCACCACCTGATTGCGCGTGCGCACCAGGCCCCTGCCCGGCCGGTTCCGTGACAGACGCGCCTCGGTCACCTCGCATTCCACATGGATCGTGTCGCCAGCGAATACCGGCTGCTCCACGTTGAGTTCCATGTGCAGAAATGCGAACCCGGTGTGCTGCATGGTCGCCTGCACCAGCAGTCCTTCTGCGAAGCAATAGCTCAGTGCCGCCGGTGCGAGGCGCTGCTTGATGTCGGATTCCTCGCGCAGGAACTCGATGTTGGTGAACAGCACCTCCACCATGCCGGTGCAGTTGACAAAGTTGACGATGTCCGCCTCGGTCACCGTACGGCCGATGGTGCGGAAGCAGCGCCCCACCGGGAGGTCTTCGAAATGCAAGCCCAGTCCGACGATTTCCATGACGACGGCTCCTACAGCGCCCGGTAAACATCCCACAACTCACGCGCGGCAGCGACCAGCCTGTCAGCGTCCTCGGCCAGCAGCAGCCGCTCGGCGACAAGGCGGTTGGCGATCTGCGCCAGCTTGGCGGCCCACGCATCGCGCGACGCATAGCGCGTCTCGAGCGATGGTCGTGGATCGCCGGCGCGTTGCCTCTCCGCTTCCGTCGCAGCGAACGCGATCATCGAGCCTTGGATGGTGAACAAATCACCCTCGCCATAGCCCGCCGCGCGCAGCGACCAGCCGACATGCGTGGCCAGGGGCACATCCAGCAACGGGTGCCGGATGCCTCCCTGCGCGTTGCCGTCGGCATCCGTCGCCTGCACGAACACCGGATAGGCGGTGCTTTCGATCGGCGGCTCGACCGAGTGGTCACGCAGGCGGAGTTCATTCAGCACGGTAGGGAAATTCACCTGCGGCAGTCTGGGGAATTTCTCACGCGCCTCGTCGATCCGCACCAGTGTCCCTGCGCCGCGCGACGGGAACCGGCTGTCGGGCGGCGCGACGCCGCGCTCCACCCACTCCGTCAATGCGATCAGCAGCGCGCGCATGAACGCGCCGTAGCCGAGTGGATTGCCGGGCAACTGCATGACCGGCTTGCTCAGCGGCCGAAACGGCGCGTGCGGCACGCCGGTCACACAATAAATACGCACATCGGCCGGCATGGCGATATCGGCGCCGTTGGTATCGGTGGAAACCAGCGAGGCCCGTGCCTGCCAGACATCGCTCTCGGTATCCAGGTGCATCACCTTCGGACACACGCCAGCGTCGAGCGCGCGTTGCAGGATGCCACCGGTGCGCCCGCTGATCGGATCGCTCAGCGTTGGGTAGCTGAACGGGAACTGGTCGTCGCCGTAGGAGTGGTCCTCATGCTGACGCGAATAGCGGCCGGCCTGTGCAAATTGCCAGTTGATGCAGGTGCGGCGCGAGCCTGCGACGACTGGTAAAATGCCATCGAACACCTGCCGTCCCGCGAGGTCCTGGTTGAAGCCGTGATAAGTCAGGTCACGCAGCACACGGCCGCTCTGCGAGATGCCGAAGCCCGCCGCATGTCGAATGCCGGAGCGCAGCGGACTATCGCCATCGTGCCGCAGGAACGACACGATGTCGCGGATGGCGGCGAAACCGATGCCCATCACGATCGGATCGCGCGCACGATAGATGAACTCGAAGATCGCGCCGCGGTCGAACCCGGGAACGGTCGGCCGCGTGATCTCGACGTGGGTTTCGTCGATCAGACGCCATGCCAGACCAGGCGGCGTGGCGCGCGGATCGGCCTCCCGTTCGCGCACCGTCAACGTCGCACCCTTGGGATCGGCAACAGGGTAGACCAGCGTGCCGATGAAACGGTCTTCCGACACCTCCTGGATGTTGCCGTCGCCGAGTAGTCCTGTGGCCTCGGCAATGAACTCCTCGCGCACCATGCCGGTGACGCCTTCGATAATGGGAAAGCGTGCGACCAGACGATCGCTGCCCGGTGGCACGTCGCCCTGCCACGCACTCCACACCAATGTAAAGCCGCGGCGCATCAGGAAGCCGTTGCCCGCGCTCTGCGGATGGCCGCCCTCCGGCGCGCCGTTCAGCCGCGACATGATCGGCTGGTTGCCACGGTTCGGCACGTCGTACACAAGCCAGCCATTGCCACGCGCAAGATCGAGCGGCTTTAGTATGCGGAACTCAGACTGATACTCGACATTACCGCGTGCGTTGCGCGGTGCCTTGTCGAGATTGACAATGCCCGCGTTCAGCGGATGCGCCGGGTCCAGCTCGCAGAAGGCAGTACCGTGCAGCCGTTCATAGGCTCCGACCACGCCGAATTCCTCGCCACCGAACACCGGCGTTTCCCTTTCGGTGATCTCGATCCGCCGCACACCGTCGCCATCGCTCATGTTGTCCTCCCCACATTGCCGCCTGCCGCACAGCCTGCGACTCCCACAGCAGCCGTAGCAACAGTGCCGCGAGCAGCGTGATCATCGCCCACCATGCCAACTCGCGCAGCAGCCAGATGGCGGAATGCAGCATCCCGTCCCGCGCCGTCGATATGCCGAACCATGCGGCCGCCCTGTTGATCGCCAGCCGCAGCCCGCTGTTCCACATCAGCAGCACAGCGACCCATGCCGCGCCGCGCCAGGACGCGATCAGCGCCGGCAGCACAAACAGAAAGTAGATCGCGCGATATGAGACGTTCTGCGCAGTCACAAAGCAGGTTACCAGCAGAGCGGCACCGATCAGCAGGTGCGCTGCCTCCGCCTCGGTCAGCACGTCGATTAGGACCCGACGGGCCAGCGCGATGGCGAGTCCCGCCATGAGCATCAGCAGCAGCACCTCCAACGCCATCGCGCCGCTGCGCGGCAGGCCCAGCACCGCGGCGATGCCGAATGGCAAATTATGCGCACCAAACACATTGTCATCGAACGGCGAGTTCGAGCCGATGTTCGCGATGGCCCGCAGGATCTCGGTCCCATCCAGCGCGAACCAAAGGCCGATCGCGCCGAGCGCCACCGCCCAGATTGCGAAGCACACCACGGCGCGTTCGCGCACCGTGCCGACCAACAGCACGATTGGGTAGAACTTCAGCATGCCTGCAAGCAGCGCAACCGCGTAGCCGACGAAGCGCAACCGCGCGACCAGCATTGCCATCACGAACATCAGCAGATCGATATTCGCCCGTTCCATCGCGAACATCGTCGTGCTCGAGATCGTGGCGAGAGTGATCAGTCGCCAGTCGCGCGCGGGCGGCAGAAACACCAGCGCGACCAGGAACAGGACGACCAGGCCAAGCCCGAGTGCATTGTCCCACGCCGTGGTGATCGGCAGCACCGCGAGCCACAGCCAGAGCGGCGAATAGTTGTGCGGGCGATGAAACACGTCGCACGGGTTCTGAACATACACGTCATAGCCAAGCCGATGGCACTCCACCGGTGACGTCACCCCCTGCATGTCAAGGAACGGCGTGCGGAATGGCGCGGCCCCCCAGAGTTCGGCCAATGTGTAGTACTGCTCGCGATAGCCGCCGGCGTACAGCAGGCCCGCAAGCAGAACGATCGCCGCCGCTATGGCGGCCGGAACAACTGCGCGTGGTGGAGGCATCAGCCCGACGTCGCGAACCGGTCGTGCCAGGACTGCTGCGCGCCGGGCACCGGCAATGCCGTCGCCTCATACACACCGCGTGCGATTGCGCGGGCCATTACCTGAATGGCGAAATGGCCAAGCTCGGTGAGTTCGACCGCAGGCTCGGCCATCGGCCGCAATCCAGTCGATGCCGCGAATATCGTATCCCCGTCGAGTGGCGCGTGCGCGGGCAGCACAGCGCGCGCGAGGCCGTCATGCGCCATGATCGCCAGACGCATCGCCTGGGCCTTGTTCAGCGTCGCATCGGTGGCAACGAATCCTATCGTCGTGCTGGTGCCACGACCGCCTTTCACACGCAGCGCGGTGTCGAACGATGCCGGCAGACCGAGGTTGCCAAACTCGCCGTTCCGCTCGAAAGGTGCTGCCCAGAAATGGCCGCCCGTACCGATAGTGGGCGTGCCAACAGCATTCACTGCCACGATAGCGGCGATGGTGTGGCCACTCGACGTGACGGCGCTTGCCGAACCCAGTCCGCCCTTCACCGTCGCTGTCGTCGCCCCTGCGCCGGCACCGACGCTGCCCAGCGCGAAGTCACGGCTGATCGCGTTCGCCGCTGCGTAACCCATGTCACGATATGGCGAGAACTTGCCCCAGTCCTTGTTGCCGCCATTCACCAGGTCGAACAGGATTGCCTGTGACACGATAGGCACGCGGACGTTACCGATCGCGACACCGCGACCCTGTTCGCGCAGCGCGGCCTGCACACCGCCTGCCGCATCGAGACCGAACGCCGAACCACCCGACAGCACGATGGCGTCCACGGCCTGAACGGTCGCGTGCGGGGCCAGCAGATCGGTGTCACGTCCCCCAGGCGCACCACCCAGCACGCAAACTGACGCCACCGCTGGCCGATCGAACACGATAGCGGTGACGCCCGAGCCAAGCAGCAGGTCCTCGACATTGCCAACGGCTATGCCGGCGACATCGGTCAGCAGGTTGCGCGGCAATTGAGTCATCACGGAGGCGAGAATGGCGCAGCACGAGCGTGTGATCAAACAGCGGTAACGTGTGCTTCAGGCCGGTCAGCACGCATCAACGTCGTGTCATTCGTCTTGCAACTCCGCCCTTTCCGCCACAGGTCGAGCGGGACACGCACTTTCAGCACCGGGAGAAACAATCATGTCGCAGGATTTTCAGCAGCAGTTGATCGAGTTCCTGCCAAAGATGCGCGTGTGGGCGCTGGCATTGACGCGGAACAAGGCTGCGGCCGAAGACCTCACTCAGGATGTTGCGACCAAGGCGCTGGTGGCGAAGGACTGCTTTACACCGGGGACGAATTTTTCCGCCTGGGTGCATCGTATCATGGTCAATCACTTCATCAGCAGCGTGCGTAGCCGGCGCGAATATACCGATATGGATACAGTGCCGGAAGTGCCGGTCCAGGCGGCCCACGAGGACCGTACCGCATTGCGCGAACTCGGCTGGGCGCTTGACCGGTTGCCGCGCGACCAACGCGAGGCTCTGTCGATGATCGTGCTGCAGGAGCAGTCGTATGAGGATGCAGCCGAGGTTACCGGCTGCGCAATCGGGACACTGAAGAGCCGCGTGCATCGCGCACGGCTGCAGTTGCGTGCCTATCTGGCGGGCGAGCAGATGGCTGACGCGGCGTAGTGCAAACCGACGCGGGCCTCAGGGCCCGCGTCGCGGTTCCAGCAGATGCAGTGAGAACAGTCGCGCCGGATCGCTCCACAGCTCCACGTCGTGCCACCCAGCATTCTTGGCCAGTTCCGCAAAGTGCTCGGGTGCATACTTGTAGCTGTTCTCTGTGTGAATCGTCTCGCCGGAGGCGAAGTGGATCGCCTGGCCCGCGACGCGCACCGTCTGATCGCGCAGGCTGACAAGGTGCATCTCGATCCGGCTCTCCTGATCGTTCCACACCACACGATGCGCGAAAGCGCTTAGATCGAAGTCGGCACCCGAGTCGCGATTGAGCCGCGCCAGCAGATTGAGATTGAACGCCGCGGTGACACCCTGTGCATCGTCATAGGCCGGCAACAGGATCGCCGGGTCCTTGCGCAGATCGACGCCGACCAGAAACCACGAATCATGCCCAAGCGCGCCGCGCGCCCGCTCCAGAAAATGCAGCGCCTCCATGGGATCGAGATTGCCAATCGTCGATCCGGGAAAGAAGCCCAGCCGCGGCAGCGACGGCACCTGCGTCGGCAATGCGACAACATCCATGAAATCTGCGGGCACGACGCAGACCTGGAGATCCGGGCGCTTCTCGCGAAGCCGCAGGCGCATCTGCTCGAGTTGCGGCTCTGCGACGTCGATCGGCACATAGGCGCGGAAGGCCCCTTCGCGCAGCAGGAACTCGGCCTTCGCCTCGTCGCTCGCGCCATATTCAACCAGGACCGCCGGTCCGCCCACAAGAGCCGCAACGCGCGGCGCGACATCGGCCAGCAGCGAGCGCTCGGTACGCGTCAGGTAGTATTCCGGCAACTCAGTGATGCGGCCGAACAGACGGCAGCCTTCCTCGTCGTAGAACAACTTTGCCGGCAGCGTCTTGCGTGGCTGTAGCAGGCCCGACAGCGCGGCATCCGCGACACTGCCTGCCGCCAGCCCCAGGGCGGAGTCATCACGCATCTATGCTTTCCCCGTCAGACGTCGCGTGCCAGACGAACGCCACTGAACTGCCAGCGCTTGTCAGGATGGAAGAAGTTCCGGTAGCTGCGCCGCGTGTGATTTGCCGGCGTGGCCATCGACCCGCCGCGCAACACCATCTGATTGATCATGAACTTGCCGTTATACTCGCCGACCGCACCGACCACCGGTCGATACCCCGGATATGGGCTGTAGGCGCTGGATGTCCACTGCCAGACATGTGATGCCAGCTCGTCGATCTCGTCACGACGACTTGCCGCTTCCCATTCGGCCTCGGTCGGCAGTCGCGCACCGGCCCAGCGCGCGAACGCATCCGCTTCATACCAGCTTATATGACGCACCGGCGCATCCGCATCGAGCGTCGTCAATCCGCCCAGTCCCATCTGCCACCAGCCGCCATCGCCCTCGCGCCAATACAGCGGCGCCGACCAGCCGTTCGCCTGCACGCTCGCCCAGCCATCCGACATCCACAGCGTCGGTGTGCGATAGCCGCCGTCGGCGATGAACTCCAGCCAATCGCCATTGCGCACCAGGCGCGACGCCAGTTGGTACGGCTGTAGATACACCTCATGCGCCGGCGTCTCGTTGTCGAAGCAGAATGCAGCACCCTGCTGGCCGATCCGGGCCATGCCGCCCGCACAATCGACAAACTGCGTGGGGCCGGCGGCACCCGGGGGCTCGCGCCAGTCGGGCAGCACGGCGGGCGCGAGCGGGCTCTGCGCGAATGCATGGAGCATGTCGGTGAGCAGCAGCTCCTGATGCTGTTGTTCGTGCTGTAGGCCGAGCTCGACCAGCCCGGCGGCCTCGTTGGGGAGACGCACCAGAATCCGGAGCATTGCCGTATCGACATGGTCACGAAACGCGCCGACACGCGTGGCGGACGGCCGCGTCAGCAGGCCTCGGTTCGGCCGCGGATGCCGCGGGCCAACAGCCTCGTAGTAGGAGTTGAAAAGATAGGAAAAAGTGCTGTCGAACGGCTGATAGTCCGGCACCGATGGGGTCAGCACGAACTGTTCGAAGAACCATGTGGTATGGGCGCGATGCCATTTCGCCGGACTGGCGTCCGGCATCGACTGGACACATTGGTCCTCGTCGCTCAGCGATGCGGCGAGGTGTTCCGTCCAGGCACGGATCGCCGCGTAGCGCCGCGGCAGTGTCGCTTCTTCGACAGCGTACGCTGCCCCAGCCAGATCGTTCATCGACGCTCTCCCGCCGGCGGTCGCCCGGCAACTATGGCAGCACAGTGCGCCGTACAAAAGATGGGCGGCTCATCGCCGCCCATCCCGCATAGACCGTATCGGTTGTGGCGAATCCGACCCAGGTCACGCGTTAGTGTAGTGATAGTCCGGCATGCCCTCCAGCGAGGCCTTGGTGGCGCCCGGCATCACGATCTTGTCGTTCTCAATCTTGAGTTGCTCGAACGGCACCGACACGAGCTTGCTGCCCATGCCGAGGAAGCCACCGACCGAGAGCACGACAGTGTCTGCCTTGTGATTGCTGTCGCTCATCAGCACGTCGTCGATCGAACCGATCGACTGGTTCTGATCATTGTAGACGCTGGCGCCCACCACCTTGCTCACCCGCACCTGATGGTCAGCGGTCACGTATTTCGATGAGCTGGCCGCCGCGGACTCCGAGGTCGTGGTCGGGTGGGTGGTGGTTGTCGTTGTCGTGGTGTGGCTGGATGTCATGCCGGGCGGCGGTGCCGGCGGCGCAGCCGCAGGACCGGTGCCAGTGGTCTGGGCCAGGACCGGCCACGAAATCAGCGCCGTGGCGGCGAGCATGGTTCCGATCGAAGCGTATCTAGCCATGATTGAATATCTCCTTTGGACAGGCACCGGAACGGTTTTTTCATTGTGGGGTTGCGCTCGGTTCGACCACAAAAGAACGTGTGCCTGTGATTGGGTGACAGATACCGCGACCCCAAGTCAGGTTTTTCTGGAGGCGGCAATGGCGCAGCGACCGATCTGGCGCGGACATCTGCGGCTCGCTCTGGTGAGCTGCCCGATATCGCTGCATAGCGTATTGCGTGCGAGCGGCGATCTGCATTTTCACTTCATCAATCCGAAGACCGGTCATCGCGTGCGGACGGTCACACTGGATGCCGAGACGGACAAGGAGGTGCCGCGGGCGGAGCTGGCTCGGGGCTACGAATTCGAGAAGGATCGCTATGTGATGCTCGATGACGAAGACTTCGCCAACGCACGCATCGAGAGTTCGTCAACCCTGACCGTGGACAAGTTCATCGCGCGCGATGTGATCCAGCCGATCTACTTCGATACCAGCTACTACATGGTGCCGGATGGTGAGGCGGGTCAGGACGTGTACGTGGTGCTGCGGGATGCAATTGCGGCGTCGGGCATGGCGGCGCTGTCGCGTCTGGTCATCTCGCGACGCGAGCGCGCGGTGACGATCCTGCCGCTGGAAAAAGGCATGGTCCTGCACACGCTGCACGAGCCGCGCGATCTCTATGCGTATGACAAGCTGTTCGACCAGGTCCCGAATGCCCGGCCCGATGCGGAGATGGTCAAGCTTGCCCGGCAGCTGATCGACCGGCAGAAGGGCAAGTTCGAGCCCGCCGACGTCGAGGATCGCTACGAGACGCGACTGCGCGAGGTGATTGAGGCAAAGCTGAAGGGCGAAGGCATCAAACCAGAAGCGCCGGAGGAGCCGCGCGGCGACAACGTCATCGACCTGATGGCCGCATTGAAGCGGAGCCTCGGGCAGGCCGCGGCCCCGGCACGGAAGAAGTTGACGCGCGCGCCTGCGAAGAAGGCGAAACGCGCACCGGCGCGAAAGCGCGCGTAGCCTCGCATTCCAGGCGGTCGTGGTAGCGTGCGCCCGCAGACTCCGGCGGGGGCGAACGTGACCCATGTCATTGCGAGGAACGCAGCGACGCGGCAATCTCCAACGTAATGGGCTTGCTTCGTTGCTGACGTTCCTCGCAATGCCATCGAACAAGCCGACCCTCTCGCGCCTGATCAAACCCAGGCACCGCATTTTTCTCTTGGTGCTGCGAGGTTAAACCACCGCCGCAACGACACCGCACGCCGCCAGCAGCCCCAGCGCAGCCGGCGCCGCGCGCGCACGCCCTCCTGAGTACACAATCGCATACACCGCCTTGACCAGATTGTTCGATGACGTGGCGACCAGGATGGCGCCCATGCCGATGCGGATGGTGATCTGCGCTGCATCCCCCTGCGCCAGGCTCAGTACGAACGGGTCAATGTCGGACACGCCCACAATGGCGGCCAGCGCGTAGATGCCCGCGGATCCGAAGTGCTGCGTCGCCCACGCCGTCGCAATTGAGATAACCACGAACAACGCGGCAAAGGTCGCAGCGGTGACAAGTTCCAGCGGATTGGGCGGCGAACTCTCGTGCCCCGCCTCGGGCCGGCGCCGGCCGAAGGCCCAGTACCATCCCAGAGCCATCGCCAGACCAACCGCCGAAAGCGACAGCAGTGGCGGGACCAATGCCAGCGCCAGATCGCGATTGAACACGAAGATGATGATCAACAGCCGCAGATACATCACCGCGGTCGCAAGCACGATGCCCGCCTCTGACTGCTGCGCCGCGGACGGCTCATCACGCGCCCGGCGCGCGAGCACCAGTGTCGTCGCGGTGGAGGAATAGAGGCCGCCGAGCAACGCCACCAGAAGGCCGGCGCCCGCCGGCGCGACGTAGCGCTGCAGCAGATAGCTGGCGTAGGAGACGGTGCAGACCGCCACCACCGCCAGCCACACCTGGTGAGGCGTGATTGGCGTGAGATCGGTCACCGGCTTGTCCGGCAGCAGCGGCAGCACGAAGCCGGTCAGCAGCAGGAACCGCCCGGCGTTGACGATCTCCGCCATTTCGATGCGGTGGGCGAACCCGTGCAACTCTGCGCGTGCGGTCAGCAGCAACACCGCCGCGACGGTCGCGCCCACGGCGACCCACGGCGGTTCCGCGAGAGACACCGGTCCCAGCAGGAAGGCCAGCACATTGCAGATCGGCACCATGAGGCCGACGTTGGGAAACCCTTCGGCGTCGGTCTCGTCCAGACGGCGCCAGTAATAGCAGGTGAGCCAGGCGCTCAGCGCCAGCAGCCCAGCGCTCAACGGCACCAAGTGCCCCGGATCGAGCCGGTACAGCAAAGCCCCGGCCAGCGCCAGCAACGGAAATGTCCGCACGCCACCCGGGCGCTTCTGATTGAGGCGGGCGTAGAATTCCTCATAGGCAAGGCCGAAGAAGAAGCCGAGGCCCAGTAGCAGCAGCAGGCTGACGATGGGAGTTGTGGTGGGCATCGTGTCGGCCGATCCTGCACCTTTGGCGCGTCCTGGGCTATGCTGGCGGCAACCGGGACAAGGAGGTGGAGGACATGGACGACCTGTTCGAGATCATGCAGACGACCCGCTCGATGCGGCGGCTAAAGCCGGATCCCGTGCCGGATGAGTTGATCCGCAAGATCCTGGAGGCGGGATCCTGCGCGGCGAACGGAGGCAATACGCAGCGCTGGCGCTTCCTGGTGATCAAGGATCCGAAGGTCAAGCAGGCAGTGCAGACCTGGTACAAGAAGGCGTTCGACGAGGTGGTGGGGCCGCGCTACGCCACAAGCGCGCCGCCGCCCGGCGTCTCGCCAGAGCGCTACAAGCGGCAGCATTCAGCCGTGGAATACCTCACGGACCACTTCCACGAGGCGCCGGTATGGATCGTTGCCTGCATCGACGAGGGCACGGCGCGGCCGACGCGCTGGTCCGGTGCCTCGATCTATCCGGCGGTGCAGAACATGCTGCTGGCGACGCGCGCGCTGGGGCTGGGCTCGACGCTGACGACGCGGCACCTGCTGTACGAGAAGGAGGCGGAGGCGGCGATGGGCCTGCCGGAGGGTGTGCATTCCTACGCGATCCTGCCGATCGGCTATCCGATGGGCCGGTTCGGCCCGGTCGGGCGCGGCAAGCTGGCGGAGATCGTGTACCAGGATAGTTGGGGCAAGCCCTACGCCGCCATGAACTGACGGAGGCGAACATGCCACGCATTCCCCCAGTCGTCACCAAGGCCGATATGGCGCCTGAGCACCACTATGTCTTCGACCAGGTGATGCAGGTCTTCGGCCGGGTACGCGGTCCGTTCAGCGTGTTGCTGCACAGTCCGCAACTGGCCGAGCACATGCTGCCTCTGGTGCCGTTCGCGCGCGAGACCACGATCGTCGAGCCGCAACTGCGTCAGATCGCCGTGTTGACCGCAGTGCGTGAACGCGAGGCGAACTACGTCTGGGCGGCGCAGGTGGATGCGTCGCGCCGCGCCGGGCTGCGCGAGGAGGTGATCGACCTGCTGCGTGCCAAGGGCGACCCCGCAGGCCTGCCGGCCGACGAACGTGACATCGTGTTGTACATGCGGCAGCTCATGCGGACCAACCGGGTCGAGCAGGCGGTGTTCGACGCGTTGCGGGAGCGGCACGGCGCGCAGTGGCTGGTCGAGCTGACCGCCGTCGCGAACTTCTACGTCGCCCTCTGCGGCGTGGTGAACGCATTCGACGTGCCGGCCCCCGAGGGCGGCGATCGCTTCGCGCCTTAGGGCCTGGGTCCCCGTCGTTATGGCCGGCGCAGGCCGGCCACCCACGTCTTTGCTTTGATGCCGTCAACAGATCTTTGTAGTCTGGGGACAAGAACAGGAGTTTTCGTTCATGAACGCCCCCGTGCATTTCGACCCGACCGAGGACGCGCATTCGCTGTCCCTCGATGCGATCGATGTCAGCGACCCGAAGCTGTATCAGAACGACGTCTGGTATCCGTATTTCGAGCGCCTGCGCCGCGAGGACCCGGTCCACTACACCAAGAACGGCATGTACGGCTCGTACTGGTCGGTGACCAAGTACAAGGACATCATGCACGTCGAGACGAACCACCAGCTCTACTCCTCCGAGGCTCGTCTCGGCGGCATCACCATCAGGGACATCCCGCCGGAATTCCGCCGCCGCAGCTTCATCTCCTCCGACCCGCCGTATCACGACGAGCAGCGTAAGGTGGTGAGCCCTGTCGTCGCACCGATGAACCTGCAGCGCATGTCGGAGCAGATCCGCGAGCGCACGCAGCGCGTGCTGGACGGACTGCCGCGCAACGAGACGTTCGACTGGGTGGAGCGCGTATCGATCGAGCTGACCACGCTGATGCTCGCGACGCTGTTCGACTATCCGGTCGAGGAGCGGCGCAAGCTGACCTTCTGGTCGGACGTTGCCACAATGGACCCGAAGGCCGGCGGCATCGTGGATTCCGAGGAGAAGCGGCTCGAGCTGCTGACCGACTGCCTCGAGACGATGACGCGGCTGTTCTACGAGCGGCAGAAGGCGGAGCCGCGGCCCGATCTGCTGTCGATGCTGGCGCATGGCGAGGCCACGCGGAACCTGCCGGAGCGGCCAAGCGACTTCCTCGGCAACCTGGTGCTGCTGATCGTCGGCGGCAACGACACGACGCGGAATTCGATGTCGGGCAGCATCTGGGCGCTGAACCGCCATCCTGACGAGTACCGCAAGCTGCGCGAGAACCCGGCACTGATCCCAGGCGCGGTATCGGAGATCATCCGCTGGCAGTCGCCGATCGTGCACATGCGGCGCACCGCGACCGCGGACGCCGAGATCGCCGGCAGGCGGATCCGCGAGGGCGACAAGGTCTGCATGTGGTACATATCCGGCAATCGCGACGAGGATGCGATCGATCGGCCGAACGAGTTCCTGGTGGATCGCGCGCGGGCCCGGCAGCACCTGTCGTTCGGGTTCGGCATCCATCGCTGCGTCGGCAACCGGCTCGCGGAACTCCAGCTCTGCATCCTGTGGGAGGAGATCCTGAAGCGGGGCATGGTGGTGGAGATGATGGAGGAGCCGAAGCGCATCTACTCCAACTTCATCCACGGCATCGCCGCGCTGCCGGTGCGCATCGCCGGCTGACCTCCCTACGGACGCTACTTATTGAAATCAGTGGACTAATCATCGCGTTCTGGGCATAGTTCCGCATCGCTTTAGCGAAACGTCCAGCGGTCACCGGCTTCGCCCTGCGGAGCACAATGCAGGATAGTCGACGCATGATCTCACGTCGTATGGTCAAGGCGCTCGCCGCACTGTTGCCGCTCGGTGCGCTCGGGGTATCCGTCGCCTTGGCGGCCGCACCCGGGCAACCCGCTGCGCCGGCACAGCAGGACGACGCTGCCGAGCGGGGCGTGGCAGATCGCCTTCAGGCAATCCGTGAGGCGATATCCGAGATCACCGCGGAACAGACCGATCTCGAGCCAGGCGATCCCAACGTCGGGAAGGTGCAGTGGCTTAACTTCGGTGGTCCTGGCTGGCGCAACGGCGGCTGGAACAACTGGCGCAATGGCTGGCGCAACGGTGGCTGGGGCAACGGCGGCTGGCGCAACGGCGGCTGGAACAACTGGCATAACGCCTGGCGCAACTGGTAATGCCGGCGGACGCCTACGGCGTCCCGGCGGGTCCGGTCATCGAGACACTCGTTGTCCAGCCGACGCCGTTCTGCAACATCGCATGCAGCTACTGCTACCTGCCCAATCGCGGTGATCGGTCGGTCATGTCGCGCGAGACGCTGGACGCCGTCTTCCAGCGGCTTTTCGAATCCGGGTGGGCGGCGTCGGACCTGACCGTGATATGGCATGCCGGCGAACCCCTGGTGCTGCCGGCTGCGTATTATCGCGAAGCATTTGCCCGCATCGAGACTATGCGCCCGGGCGACCTGTGCCTGCGGCATTCGATCCAGACCAACGGCATGCTGATTACGCCGGAATGGTGCGAACTGATCAAAGAATATCAGGTCGGGATCGGCGTCAGCCTCGATGGACCGCGGCACCTGCACGATGCGCACCGGCTGACGCGAGGCGGTCGCGGCACATTCGATCAGACGATGCGGGGAATTCACCGGCTGCGAGAGCACGGCGTGCCGTTCCACGTCATCACTGTCCTGTCGGAGCGCAGCCTGGACGATCCCGATGCGCTGGTCGAATTCTACCTGAGCGAGTTGATCGACGAGGTGTGCTTCAACGTCGAGGAATTGGAAGGCGATCACGCCTCCGGCCTGTTCGCGACAAGCGACCTGCGACAGCGCTTCCACGCGTTCCTCGAGCGCTTTTGGCGCCGCGCGCGGCAGAGCAACCGGTTCGCCTTCATTCGCGAGATCGACGGGATGCTGCCGCGCATTCTGCGCCCCAAGGAAGCCGAGATAGGCAACGGCCAGGTCGTCCCATTCGGCATGCTGAACGTGGCGTGCAACGGCGACGTGTCGAGTTTCTCCCCGGAGCTTCTCGGCATGCGCAACGCCGAGTACGGCGACTTCATCATCGGCAACGTCCACACGCACAGCCTGGCGGAAATGGCGACAAGCCCACCGATGCAGAAGATGGCGCTGGACATTCAGCGCGGCGTGAATGCCTGCCGTCGCACCTGCGAATATTTTGCGGTGTGCGGTGGCGGTGCTCCGATCAACAAGCTGACCGAGAACGGCAGCTTTGACAGCGAACGGACGCGGTACTGCGAATTAACCCAAATGGTGCCGACCGACATTATCCTGGACGCGCTGAAGCAGGTTGAGCTGACAGGTCAGAAACCGCAACCTGGATCATCCTAGCTGGTTTGGAGGGAACAATGTTGCGATTCGATCGATCGGCCCCCGTCGTGGTCGTCGCGCTGTGCAGCATGCTGGCGTTCGGCGCCACCGCTCAGGGTCCCGTGGCAGCGCCGCCGTCCGAGCCGCAATCAGGCACTGCCGGCCCCGACCTGACCGCAACGAACGAATTGGTCGAAAGCCTGCCTGTACTCACAATTGCCAGCGTGGAGGTGCTGCGCAGCCCGCATTCACCCTCCCTCGACATCGTGGTCGCACGCGGGCTGACCAGTTCGGAGGGTTGGACCGACGCCATGCTGGTGCCTTTGACTCGCGGCACACCCGCGGATGGTGTGCTGGATATGGTGCTGGTGGCGGAGCCCCCGCCCGACGCTGCCGGGGCGGCGGGGCGGTCACCGATCCAGGCAGTGCTCCTGCTGGCGCCCGATCATCCCTTCAAGGCAATCCGTGTCCGCGGCGCCAGCAACGCCGTGACGCTGCGCGGCATGCCGGGTTTCGCCGAGGCAAAGGCATCAGCCACAGTCTGCGATCCGTGCGTCGGCAAGAATTTTCTTGCCAAGGGTGCCACTGCGCCAGCGGGGATCGCCGCCGACCAGATCGTCCGCGAGGAAGACCTGCCGCCCAATACCCGCGTGGTCCGGCCGAACGGCGGCATCAGCGACATGCACGCCGATCCGAACCGGCTCACGCTGGTACTCGGCGACGACGGCCGCATTCTCGACGCCGTGTGGGAGTAGACGCTCCGCTCAGCCGGTCGGCGGCGCCAGGACATCGAGCGCCACCCCACGCGACTCGGGACCGAGCAGCTTGACAGTAAAGGCGGCGATCACCAGCACGATCGCCACCGAGATGAACACCGCTTCAATACCGTAGCTGGTCTGGATCCACAGGATCGCCGGAATGATGAATGCGGTGCCGAGACGGCCGGCCGCCTGTGCGATGCCGAAGCCCGAGGCGCGCGCGTTCGTGGGGAACACCTCGGAGGCAAAGATCTGCATCGAGTTGCCGGCAAGCTGGATGAAGAAGATCATGCAGAAGCCGACTGCCAGCAGCATGGTGTCGCTGGTCGCGTTGACAAATGCCACGGCGAACGCGCCGGCGAGTACGAACGACACGATCGACGTGGGCTTTCTACCGAAGCGTTCCAATGCGTACATCATGCAGAGGCTGGCGCAGGGGAACGCCAGCGTCATGCCGAACGTGTAGGTCAGCGACTTGGTGATCGTCATGCCGCGATCGGCCATCATGTTCGGCAGCCAGGTGCCAAGTCCCAGCGCCACGCCGAAGAACGCGACAAAACATACCATGCCGGCGATGACCCGGCCGCGGTACAGGCGGAACACCACGGCGATCGGATCGCTGTGCGTGTTGCTCGCGGCGTCCGTCGTCAACGGTTCGCGCGGGCCGGCGATACCCATGCGCCTCAGCAGCTCGATCGCGCGATCGCCCTGGCCGTGTATCGCCAGCCAGCGTGGCGATTCCGGCAGCGAGAAGCGGAACAGGAATACAATCAGCGCGCACACGCCGATGACGATCCAGATGCCGCGCCAGCCCAGCGTGTCGCGAAACGCGAGTGCGAACAGGGTGGAAAGAGGCCATGACCAGGCGCCCCCAATCATCTGCACACCGGCGATGAACCGGCCACGAATTCTCTTCGGCGCATATTCGCCGGCGTACGCAAAGCACAGCGGCTGCTCGGCGCCAAGTCCGATACCCGCGATAAAACGCAACACGGCGAGCCAGATGTAATTGGGCGAGAACGCCGCGGCGATGGTCGCCAGCCCGTAGAGCAACAGGTTGAACTGATACACCGTCTTGCGGCCGAAGCGGTCGGTGAACTCGCCTTGCGCCAGCGTGCCGACGAACAGGCCGAACAGCGTGGCGCTGGCGACGGTCGCGATCTGCGCCGGTGTCGCGAAGCCGCTGCGCACCATGTCGGGGATCAGCGCTCCCAGGATTACATAGTCGCAGACATCGAAGAAATAACCGGCGGAGATCAGCGCGAAGACACGCCAATGGATCGGGCTCATGCGGGCATCGTCGAGCGCCGTGCCGACGAAACCCTCTATCGTCTGGGCCATGTATTTCCTCCGCCGATATGCCGTCTGCGCGGCACGTCGGCGGAGCGTTGCAGAGAGAGACGCGCCGGGTCAACCGCCAGGCAGTTCCAGCACGTTCTTCGCCAGGATGTTCCGCTGGATTTCGTTCGACCCTGCGTAGATGGTCGACGGCCGCGATTGAATGAACAGCCCTGCCGGGTTGAGCTCGCGATTGCCATCCAGCGGACCGAATTGACCACCGTGCTCGCCGGCGATCTCCAGCATCGTCTCGGTGATACGCTGATAGAGTTCGGTCTGGTACACCTTCAGCATCGACACGTCCGGCCCCAGCGGTTCGCCGCGATAGACCTTCGCGACAAATTCGCTGTACAGCGCCTTATGGTCCTCGAGATCGAGGCGTAGCCGCGTGTAGCGGTCCTGGAACCACTCCTCCTCCCACACGCCCATCCGCTCCGCCAGCAAACGCAGCCGCGACAGCGCATACGACGACTGCCGCGGCGCACCGGAACCGATGCGCTCGAACCCCAACAGGTTCTTCGCCATGGTCCAGCCCTTGTTGATCTGGCCGACCATGTTGCCCTTCGGCACGCGCACGTTGTCGAAGAACGTCTCGCAGAACTCGTCACCCATATCGATGTTGGTGATCGGGCGGACCGTGACGCCCGGACTGTCCATCGGTACCAAAAGGAAGCTGATGCCGTCCTGCTTCTTCGCCTGCTTGTCGGTGCGCACCAGGAGAAAGATCCAGTTCGCGTCCATCGCCAGCGAGGTCCAGATCTTCTGGCCGTTCACCACCCACTCATCGCCATCGAGCATCGCCTCGGTACGCAGGCTGGCAAGATCGGAACCGGCGTTCGGCTCGGAATAGCCCTGGCACCAGATGTGCTCGCCGGTCAGGATCTTCGGCAGGTAGTAGTCCTGCTGCTCCCTGGTGCCATAGCGGATCAGCAACGGGCCCAGCATGGTGATGCCCATCTCGTTGAAGCGCGAGCAGCCGTGACGCTCCTTCTCTTCAAGGAAGATGAGCTGCTTGCCGGGCGACAGTCCCATGCCGCCGAATTCCTTCGGCCAGCCAGGGCAGAGCCAGCCCTTGCGCGACAGCTTCTGATACCAGGGCTTGGTGTCCTTGTAGTGCAGTCTGCTGGGCGGGTTGCGGATCTCCGGCGGATAGTTCGCCTCGATCCACTGCCGCACATGCGTGCGGAAGTCCTCGTCTGGAATCTCGTTGAGATCATCGATGACTGCGGACACGATGTTTCTCCCTATGGCACGAAGGCCGCGGCCTTTGCTTCGCGGAACGGTGTGCCGGCTTCCGCGAGCTCACGCAACAGGCGCGATGGCGCCCAACGATCGCCGTACTGCTGATGCCACGCGGCGATCTGATTGTACACGTCGCGCACGCCGATGCCGTCGGCCCAGTAGAACAGGCCGCCGCGATAGCGCGGAAAGCCGAAGCCGTGCAGCCACATCACGTCGATGTCGCTCGGCCGATAAGCCTTGCCTTCCTCGAGTATCTTGCAGGCCTCGTTCACCGACGAGAACAGCAACCGGCGCAGGATCTCCTGGTCAGTGAACTCTCGCTGCGCAATGCCGAGACCGACGGCGACCTCCTTGATGATCGCGGCGACCGTCGGATCGGGATGCGGCGTGCGGTCGCCCTTTTCATAGCGATACCAACCGGCGCCGGTCTTCTGCCCGTGACGTCCCATCTCCACCAGGCGATCCGAGATCGGCTGCTTGCGGAAGTTCGGATTCTCGGCCGCACGGCGCTTGCGACTGGCATAGCCGATATCCAGGCCCGCCAGATCGCCGACAGCGAACGGCCCCATCGGATAGCCGAAGTCCACCATCACCTTGTCCACCTGCTCGGGCAGACAGCCTTCCTCGAGCAGGATCACCATCTCGGTGTTGAACGGCGCGCGCGAGCGATTGGCGACGAAACCATCGGTGTTGCCCGCCATCGCCGAAATCTTGCCGATCCGGCGCCCCAACTGCATCGCCGTCGCCAAGGTCTGTGGCGATGACGACCGGCCACGCACCACCTCCAGCAGCTTCATCACATTGGCGGGGCTGAAGAAGTGCGTGCCCGCCACATCCTGCGGTCTTCGCGTCATCGTCGCGAGCTGGTCCACGTCCAGCGCCGACGTATTCGAGAACAGCAGTGCGCCCGGCTTCATCACCTCGTCCAGCTTGGCGAACACCGGCTTCTTGACGTCCATCTCCTCGAACACCGCCTCGATGACCAGATCGCAATCGGCGATGTCCTCATAGTCCGCGACAGGTTCGATGCGAGCGAGCCGGCGCTTCATCTCGGCGTCAGACAGCGAGCCTCGCCGCACCGACGTGGCGTAGTTGTCGCGGATGCGCTGCATGCCGCGCTCCAGCGCTTCCGGCGTGGAGTCCATGATCTTCACGGGAATGCCGAAGTCCGCGAAGCTCATCGCGATGCCGCCGCCCATCGTGCCGGCACCGACCACCGCGGCGTTGGCGAATTCGCGCGCCGGCGTGTTGGCCGGAATGTCCGGCAACCGCGAAACCTCGCGCTCGATGAAGAACGCATAACGCAGCGCGCGTGCTTCGTCGGAGTTCTCCAACTCCTTGAACAGCTCCGCTTCGCGGCGGCAGCCATCATCGAACGGCATCATGCACGACGCCTCGACCGCGTCGATGCAGTAATATGGCGCCTTCTGGTTTCGCGCGCGGCGGGCAATCGACTTGCGCATCGCGTCGAAGATGCTGGGATCGGCCAGCTTCACGGCGCGGTCGCGCACACGCGGCAGCGGACGCGCGCCCATGATGCGCGTGCCATAGGCGACCGCTGACTCGAGCAGATCAGCGTTCTCCGGCAGCAGTTCGTCGATGATGCCGAGCTTCTTGGCTTCCGGTGCCGGCACGTGACGCCCGGTCACGATCATGTCGAGCGCCGCCTTGGCGCCGATCAGTCGCGGCAGGCGCTGCGTGCCGCCGCCGCCCGGCAGGATGCCGATCAGCACCTCCGGCAATCCGACCTTCGCACTCGGCAGCGCGATGCGATAATGACAGGCCATCGCGATCTCCAGCCCACCGCCCAGCGCATAGCCATGAATGGCGGCGATCACCGGCTTGCTGCTGCCATCGAGCACATCGTAGACGCGCTCGCCGAGCGGCGGCCGGGGACGATTGGTGCCGAAGCCGCGGATATCGGCCCCCGCGATGAAGCTGCGACCGGCGCCGATCAGCACGATCGCCTTGATCGTCGGATCAGTGTTGCCGCTCGCGATGCAGTCCTTGATGCCCTCCGCGACGCCGGGCCCGAGCGCATTCACCGGCGGATAGTTGACGGTGATCACGCCTACGTCGCCCTGACGCTCCAGGCTGACCGGTGACGCTCCGCTCATGGATGCTTCCTTTGCCGAAGTAGATCGATGCTAGGAGGGCGAACGACCCGCGTCCATACTCGCGGGTATGCGGAACAGGCGCCCGGTCGCCTCCATCGCATCGGTCGTCCACTCGCCACCGACACCTTCGACCATCCAGCGCAGGATCGACCACAGATCGCGATCGACCACGGCTTCATCGATCGGCTCGAGCGCCGGAACGACGGCGTGGATTTCCACACCTGACGGGAACGCTTCGCCGCTGCGTCCAATGAAGACCAGCGCATACACGGTCCCGGACTGCGCCTGCACATAGCCCGGTCGCGCGAGGCCGATGCGATCGAGATCGAAGGTGCGAACAAAGAAGGCGCGAAACTCGGGATAGTGGCCCAGCCGATCTTCGACGAGCACGAAAGCCAGACGCTTGCCGTCAAGCGAAGGCTCCGAGACCGTGATCATGGCAGCCGTCGCAGGAAATGGACGACGTGCCCGGCGATCTCGGGCCCGGAGTCTTCCTGCAGGAAGTGACGGCCGGTCACCAGATGCGGTCCCTCGGCATGCGGCAGCAATTGCCTGAATCGTGCGATGAATATCGACGGGTCGAATACATCGTCCTCACGGCCCCAGACCAGCAATGTCGGCAAGCGACACGTCGCAAGCTCGCGTTCCAGCCATGCAAAGCGTTCGAAGGCAAGCGCGCTCGCGTCCAGCGGGATCCAGCGCGGCCACGTCCATGTCAGCAGACGGCTCGCAGGATCGGGCAATACCGCTTCGTACGCGACCTGCGCGCGTTCCTGAAACCGCTTGCGATCGACCACCGACAGATAAACACCGCGACTGGCCAACGCATTATGCCGCCCCAGCAGATAGGGCCCCAGCAGCGGCGCGTGCATCATCCGCCAGGGAAAGATGCGCGTGTGGAACTCGGCCGGTGGCAACGGCCAGGCCCAGGTGCTCATCAGCACCAGCGCTCGCATGCACGCGGGGTTTGACAGTGCGAAGCCGAGACCGGTCGGACCGCCCCAGTCGTGACACACCAGTGTGACGCGCTGTAGATCGAGCGTGCGCAGAAGTGCGGTCAGGTTGGCGATATGGCCGTCGAGGCTATGCGCCTGCTCGCGCACCGGCTTCTCGGAAAGCCCGAAGCCGATCATATCCGGAATGATGACGCGATATCCCGCCGCGGTCAGCGGCGCCACGAAGTCGCGATACAGGAAGCCCCAGGTCGGATTGCCGTGCAGCAGCACGACCGGATCGCCGCTGCCTTCGTCCACATAGTGCATGCGCCAGCCGTTGGCGCGCGCGAAGCGCGGCTGGTACGGCCATTGGCGGCGGACGCTATCCGGCAGATCGATACCGGGCATGCGATGCTACAGCACCGCCTCCGCCACCACACGCAACGCGTCGACCGTGGCGCCCGTCAGCACCATGGTCGTCAGCTTGCCACCCTGCGCCACCTGCTTCCATGCCTGCAAACGGTCCTTGATCCGGTCGGCGGAACCCACCAGCGCGATCTCGTCGATCAGTCGGTCCGGCACCAGCGCCTCGGCGTCCTTCTTATGCCCGCCGAGGTAAAAGTCCTGGATCTTCGCCGCCGCTTCCTCATAGCCAAGCCGCACCGCGAAATCGTTATAAAAATTCTTCGACCGCGCGCCCATTCCGCCGATATACAACGCCAGGTTCGGCCGCAGTGCATCGCGGCACGCCTGCAAATCATCCCCCATGGCGACCTTCACATAGGGCGCGAGGTCGAACCCATCCAGATCGCGCGGCTTTCCCGCTTTGGCGCGTCCGTCGAGGATCGGCTGCACCACCTGATCCGCCTTTTCGGGTGAGAACCAGATCGGCAGCGTGCCGTCCGACACCTCGCCTGCCGTGCGCAGTCCCGCCGGCGTGATCGATGCAGTGTAGATCTTCATGCTGGGATCGCCGTGCACGATGCTGCGCAGCGGCTTGCCCAGGCCCGTGGCGCCAGGTCCCGCATAGGGAATTTGATAGTGTTCGCCTTGGTACGTCAGCGGCGCCTCGCGCGCCAACGCCTTGCGGATGATCTCGATGTATTCCTTGGTGCGACCGAGCGGCTTGCCGTATGCGACGCCATGCCAGCCCTCGATCACCTGTGGTCCCGACGGACCGACGCCAAGCAGAAACCGGCCGCCGGACAGCGCATTCAGCGTCATCGCGGTCATCGCCGTGCATGACGGCGTGCGCGCCTGCATCTGCATGATCGCAGTACCAGCCTTGATCTTTGTCGTGCGCGCCAGCACCCAGGCGACCGGCGACACCGCATCGGTGCCCCACGCCTCGCCCGACCACACCGAGACATAGCCAAGCCGCTCTGCCTCCATCACCTCGTTCATGCTGAGCTGCGGTGTCGCGCCGTTGATGCGCATGGTGATGCCGAGTTGCATCGCGTGTTTCCCTTCTATCGAACCTTCGTCATCACCTCGTCGCGGAAGCGGCGCATGTTGTCGATCGTGGCATCGAGCGTTGGGGCAAACAGACGCACATCGACAGCGCTCACGCCCAGTTCCGCCAGAGCTTTGATGTCGGCAACATACCCAGCAGTGCCGCCGGTGAACATTTCAGCCTCGCCGTCGATCGTGCGGCGTGCGCGTGCGGAAGGGCCCACGAGAACACGCAACGCAACCTCGAGGCTCGCGGGATCGCGGCCGCCCCTCTCGGCGAAGCCGCGGAACCGCGCCAGACCAGCCTTGAAGCGACTGATCGTGTTCATCGGGAATTGCGGGTTGGTCCCGACCGGATACCAGCAATCCGCATATCGCACCGTGCGTCGCAGCGCCGGCGCACTCTCGCCGCCGACCCAGATCGGAATCGGCTGCTGCACCGGCTTCGGCGTGAACACGACATCGGAGAACTTCACATACCTGCCGTCGAAGCATGGATCGTCGTGCGACCACAGCTCCTTGCAGGCCATCATCCATTCATCGGTGACGTGCCCGCGATCGTCGAACGGTGCGGCGGCGATCGCCTCGAACTCCTCGCGGCACCAGCCGACGCCGATGCCGAGTGTAAGTCGGCCCTTCGATAGGTAATCAATGGTGGCGAGCATCTTCGCGGTCAGCACGGCCGGACGATGTGGCACCACCATCACCGACATGACAAAGCGAAGTTTCGAGGTCAGCGCGGCGATGTAGGCAGTGGTGGTGAGCTGTTCCAGCCAAGCCGCCGCGGTACCGGCCGGGAATTCGCCGCTGTCGGTATAGGGATATTTCGACCCCAGATTACGCGGCACCATGATGTGGTCGCTGACAGTGGTATAATCGAAGCCCAGCGCCTCGCCCTCGGTTATGATGCGGCGCAGACTGTCCGGTTCGATCAGAGCGCCCGTGCTAGGCGCGTTGAAGCCGATTTGCATTCAACTCTCTCCTGTCATTGCGAGGAGGCGATGCCGACGAAGCAATCTCCATCACGCGGCGTGCGTACAGCTCGCTGGAACTTGCTTCGTCGCTGCGCTCCTCGCAGTGACACTGTGTGTCACTTCACCTTCGCCATCACCTCATCCTTGAACCGGCGCATGTTGTCGAGTGTCGCCGCCAGCGTCTGACCGAACAGGCCGAAATCGAATGCCGTCACACCCACCTCGGTCAGCGCACGGATGTCGCCCGCGTAGTCAGCGGCACCACCGGTGAACAGCTTGCGCTCGCCATCTACGGTGCCCTTCGGCTGCGCCTCAGGATTCGACGACACGCGATACGTCAGTCCGACCGACGCGGGATCACGGCCGAACTTCTTCGCCAGATCACGCAGCTTCGCCGCGCCGCCCTTGAACCGCGTCAGCGTGTCCATCGGGAATTGCGGGTTGGTGCCAATCGGGTACCAGGCATCGGCGTATTTCGCCGTGCGCCGCAGCGCGGGCCCACTTTCGCCGCCGACCCAGATCGGGATGGACTTCTGCACCGGCTTCGGCGTGAACACCACGTCGGCGAACTTCACGTATTTGCCGTCGAACTTCGGATCGTCGCTCGACCACAACTCCTTGCAGGCCATCATCCACTCATCGGTGACATGGCCACGGTCCTCGAACGGCGGGGCGCCGATCGCCTCGAACTCCTCGCGGCACCAGCCGGCGCCGATGCCCAACGTCAACCGCCCCTTCGACAGGTAGTCGATCGTGGCCAGTATCTTGGCAGTCAGCACAGCGGGCCGATGCGGCACCACCATCACCGAGGTGACGATGCGCAGCTTCGACGTGGCGGCGGCGATGAACGCGGCGGTCGCTAGTTGCTCCAGCCGCGCCGCACCCGCGCCGGAAGGGAATTCGCCCAACTCGCTGTAGGGATAGCGTGAGGCGATGCTCTTCGGAATCATCACGTGATCGCTGACCGTGACATAGTCGAAGCCCAGCATTTCGGCCTCGGTCGCGATGCGCACGAGACTGTCCGGCGCGATCAGAGGTCCACTGGTCGGCGCGCTGCACCCGATCTGCATTTGTTCCTCCCGCTTGAATTGCGTCGGCGACAACGATAGCACACGATCCGCCGCTGCCAGCAGACGGGGGAGCAATGGACTTCGGTATTCACATCGGCACGCGCGGCTGCCTCACCTCACGCGAAAACGTGATGGCCGTGGCGCAGTGCGCCGAGGCTCTGGGCTACGCGTATCTCGGCGTGTCGGACCATCTGATCGTGCCGGTGCAGTCTGCAGTGCGCTACCAATACACCGCGGATGGCCGCTGGCCGGGCGCCGACACCGGCGATTGCTTCGACTGCATCGCAACACTGGCTTTCCTTGCCGGCTGCACACAACGCATCAAGCTGCTGACCTCTGTTGTCGTGGTGCCCTATCGGCCCGCCGTGCTGACGGCAAAGCTGTTCGTGACGGCGGACGTGCTGTCCGGCGGACGTGTCATTGCCGGCGTCGGTGTCGGCTGGATGCCCGAGGAGTTCGCCGCCCTTGGGACACCCCCATTCGCCGAGCGGGGCGCGGTGACCGACGAATATTTGGAAGCCTGGCGTTCGCTGTGGAACGACGCGAGGCCGAAACACGACGGCAAGTATGCCAACTTCGCCGATGTGCTGTTCTCGCCAAAACCGGCATCACGGCCCAGGCTGCCGATCTGGGTCGGCGGTGAAAGTGCCCCCGCGTTGCGACGCACGGTGAAATACGGCGATGCCTGGTATCCAGCGTCGAACAACCAGGATATCCACCTCAACACGCCGGCGCGCCTCCAGAAGGGCATCGAAAAACTGCATCGCGTGGCGGAGCGCGCCGACCGGGATCCTTCATCGATCGATGTCGGCTACCTGTGGTTTGCCCCGCCTATATGGGATACAGAGCGAAGTCCCGAGCCGTGGCAGTTGTTCAGCGGCAGCTCGGATGACATGTTGGCCGACGCAGCCGCCCTGGAGACAGCCGGGGCGCGACATGCGATCTTCTATGTGCAACGCCCGACGATCGAGGAGACGCTGGACGTGATCCAGCGTTTCGGGGAAGAAGTGGTACGCAAGGCATGATGAACGACATCGAGACTGAGCCGCTCGCAGACCTGATGGCGCGTGCGGCTGCCAGACGCGACGCTGCGCATGGACGCCTGGTGTCGTACTCGCGAAAAGTGTTCATCCCGTTGACCAAGCTGTGTCGCGACGTGTGCCATTACTGCACGTTTGCGGAACGGCCGCGTGCCGAACGGCCAGCGTATCTGTCACCCGAGGCGGTGCTGACGATCGCCCGGGCCGGCGCCGCGGCAGGCTGCACCGAGGCGCTGTTCACCCTGGGCGACAAGCCGGAACTGCGCTATCGGGCCGCGCGCGAGGCACTGGCCGCATTGGGTCACGAGACGACCATTCAGTACCTGCGCGAGATGTGCGCGCTGGTGCTGAAGGAGACCGGCCTGCTGCCCCACATCAATCCCGGCATCATGACGCGCGACGAAATTGCGTCGCTGCGCGAGGTGTCGGCCAGCATGGGCATCATGCTGGAGTTCGAGCAGCGATCGTCTGTGCGAACCGGGCGGTGTGCACTACGGCTCGCCGGACAAGGCGCCCGCGGTACGGCTTGAGATGATGCGCATCGCAGGCGAATTGGCGGTGCCGTTCACCACCGGCATCCTGATCGGCATCGGCGAGACGCGCGCGGAACGGCTGGAGTCGCTGTTGGCGATCCGCGATCTGCATGCGCGCTATGGCCACATCCAGGAAGTGATCGTGCAGAACTTCCGCGCCAAGCCGAATACCAAGCGCGCGACGGCACCGGAACCGGACCTCGACGACCTGTTGTGGAGCATTGCCGCGGCACGGCTGATCCTGCCGGACGATGTGCACGTGCAGGCGCCACCGAACCTGTCGCCCGGCGTCTACGAGAAGCTGATTAACGCAGGCATCGACGACTGGGGCGGCGTGTCACCGGTGACACCGGATCACGTGAACCCCGAGGCGCCGTGGCCGGAAATCGAGGCTCTCGCACAGCGCACGGCCGAGATGGCCAAGGTGCTGGTGCAGCGGCTCCCGGTATATCCGTCCTATGCGTTCGAGGCAGACCGCTGGTGCGCGCCCGGCATCGCGACACGCGTGCGCCGCGCGATCGACGCGGAAGGCTGGGCACGCGAGGACGACTGGGCGCCGGGTCTCACCGTGTTGCCAAAGTCCCGCGCGGCGATGTTGGACCGCGTCGATCCACCGGTCACCGCGGCGGTCGCGAAGGCGGTGTCCGGCGGACGATTGGATGAACAGGAGATCGTCCGGTTGTTCGCGGCGCGCGACGCCGACTACGAGCATGTCATCACCGCCGCCGATGCGCTGCGCCAGACGGTCAGCGGCGAGACCGTGCGCTACGTCGTCAACCGCAACATCAACTACACCAACATCTGCTACTATCGTTGCAAGTTCTGCGCGTTCTCCAAAGGCAAGACGCACGAAGCGTTGCGCGGCACACCATACGACCTGGATCTCGACGAAGTGGTGCGCCGCTCACGCGAGGCCTGGGATCGCGGCGCCACCGAAGTATGCCTGCAAGGCGGGATTCACCCCGACTACACCGGCGCGACCTATGTCGGCATCTGCCGCGCGATAAAGGCCGCGCTGCCCGATATGCACGTCCATGCGTTCTCGCCGCTCGAAGTCACGCAGGGCGCCGCGACCCTCGGCCTGTCGCTGCACGATTTCCTGACGCAACTGAAAGACGCCGGGTTAGGCACGCTGCCAGGCACCGCGGCGGAAATCCTCGACGACGAGGTGCGCAAGATCATTTGCCCGGACAAGGTGAACACGGCACAGTGGCTCGACGTGGTGAGCACCGCGCATCGGCTTGGCCTGCGCACCACATCGACGATCATGTACGGCCACGTCGAACGCCCGATCTCCTGGGCGCGGCATCTCTTGGTGTTGCGCGACCTCCAGGCGGAGACCGGCGGCATCACCGAGTTCGTGCCGCTGCCCTTCGTGCACATGGAAGCACCGATGTATCTGCGCGGTCAGGCACGCAAGGGCCCAACGCTGCGCGAGGCGGTGCTGATGCACGCGGTGGCGCGGCTGGCGCTGCATCCGCTGATCACCAACATCCAGACCTCGTGGGTGAAGATGGGCCCGGACGGCGCAGCGCTGTGCCTGAATGCCGGCGCCAACGACCTCGGCGGCACGCTGATGAACGAGAGCATCTCGCGAGCCGCTGGTACGCAGCACGGGCAGGAATTTCCACCCGAGGCGATGGAGACGCTGATCCGCTCGATCGGACGCATCCCGCTGCAACGCGACACGCTGTATCGGCCAGCATCGCAGGAGCGGCGTGCCGTATCATTCGATGCGCCGGAACTCGCCCCGGTGGTGCAAACCCCGCCCCGCAAGGTGCTGGCGGCGGAATAACGCACCGCTGCGACTCCCTCTCCCGCGTCAGCGGGGGAGGGTTGGGGTGGGGGTGCCCCGCAACACAGCCAGCGCCCGCGTCATCATCCGCGGCTTCGCACCCAACAGAGCGAGCACATCATCCGGCTGATCAATATCCAGCCCGATCCCCGGCAGCTTCACAACAGTTGGCTCAATCCCAAGCGCGCGCGCCGTCGCCAGATGCGGCACGAAGCTATCGTCGCCAAATTGCAGCGGCATCACCAGGGCAGGCGAGCACAACACGGCATTGGAACCACGTCCGTCATGCGCGGGAACGATGGTGAGCGATGGCGCGGTGCGACGCGCCTCAATGACCGCGGCGATCTCCGCTGCCGTAACGCGCGGAATGTCGCCAGGCAGCGCCAGCATATCGTGGCCCTCCACCGCAAGAATGCGCGCCATCGCGGCAACCGCACCCGTGTGGCCGTCGCGCGCATTGTCGGTGATCACCCGCGCCCCATAGCGGCCGGCAAGTTCGGTCGCGACTGGATCAAGCGTGTTGACCATAATGCCCGCGACCTGCGCGTCAGCGAGCGCCGCCAGCACGTCCTCCAGCATCGCCGCCGCCAACGCCTGACGCTGCTGCGACGTCAGCAACGACGACAGACGCTGTTTGGCTCCGGCGAATTCCTTCACCGGCACCGCCGCCCACACGCCAGATGTCATCGATCGCGCCGCAGCACGCGAGCCGCTCCGAGAACGGTGCGCGCCAGCGCCTCGCGGTCGGCCAGCGTGTTCATCATCGTCTGTCCCAAGGTGACCTTGGCGCTGATGCCGGCCACCTGGTCCATGTCCGCGAAGTCGCACACATAGCCGTCGATCAGGTCGTCATAGCGACGCGCCACGCCGCCGGCGCTCGGCGTCATCCCAAGCTCCGCCATCATCTTCGCCGTCGGACCCTTGATCGCGCGCCCGCCGATAAGCGGCGATACGGCGACGACGGGCGCCGCGCTGTCGGCAAGTGCCGCACGCACGCCGGGCACCGCGAGGATAGGCTCGATGCTGATGAACGGATTGGACGGGCAGATCACCACCGCTTTGGTTTCCGGGTCCGTCAACGCCGCCAGAAAATCCGGCTGTGCGCGCGCCGTGGTGGCTCCATGGAAAGCCAACTCATGCACCGCAGGCTCGCAGCGGCGACGCACGAAGTATTCCTGGAAATCGATCCACCCCTCGTCCGTGCGTACGCGCGTTCGCACCGGATCGTCGCTCATCGGCAGCACGCGCGGCCCCACGCCAAGCCGCGTGCACAGCTCTGCTGTGATCGCCGACAGCGTTTCGCCGGCATGCAGCCGGCGTGTGCGTTCCACGTGCACCGCAAGATCGCGATCGCCCAGGCGAAACCACGTCTCGCCGCCCAGAGTTCCGAGTGTATCGATGAACGACCAGGTCTCGTCGCCGCGGCCCCAGCCGAGTTCCTGGTTGGCCACACCGGCCAGGGTGTACATCACCGTGTCTATATCGGGCGATATACTCAGACCGAGATGTTCGAAGTCGTCGCCGGTATTGCAGACGACAAGCAGTTCCTCAGCCGGCAACACGCGGCTGAGGCCAAGCGCCAGCTTGGCGCCGCCGACACCGCCAGACAATGCGACCACGGTCACCGGAACAGATCCTCCTCCAATGGGCGCACCAATTCAGCGGCCGGCGCTATGGGTGCCGACCAGTCGAGTCCGCGCACCAGCACGACCGGCTGCGCCTCCGCCGCCTGGCCCTGGAGCAGCGAAGCGGCCGCGGCGATCTCGTCGGCAAATCCGATGATGCTGACTTCAAGAATGCGACCGAACAGATCAGGCTGACCGCGCAGGTCGATCAGGCTTGGCAATCCCGCCGCACCGATCGCGATGCCACACGTGCCGCGGCGCCACGCGCGACCGAAACTGTCGCTGATGATGACACCGATCGGAACGCCGTAGTGCTGTCCCAGCTTCGCCCGCAGTCCCTCGGCCGACGCATCCGGATCGCGCGGCAACAGCAGTACGCGATGCACACCGTCAGCCGCCGCCACGTTCGACTGATCGATGCCGGCATTCGCCATGACGAAGCCCAACCGGTGCTGCACGATGATCAGATTCGGCCGCGAGCGGACAACCCGCGTGGACTCACCCAAGATGACCTGAACCAACCGAGGATCCTTGCCGACCTCGGCTGCCAGCTTCTCCGCCTCTGCCGTCGGCACGACGGTGGCGAGATCGACCGTGCGGCCCTCGGACCTTCGACACGATCTTCTGCGCCACCACCACGACATCGCCCTGGCGCAGTTCCCTGCTGCCCAGCGCAGCGATGATCAGCGCGGCGACGTCATCGCCCTCGCGGACCATCGGAATGCCGGACAGCGCCACAAGTTCCAGTGCGGCACTCATGCTGGTGGCACTGTCATCGTGATGACAAGTTAGTCGAACCGCCGTCGCAGTTTCGGCATCACCTGCTCGCTGTAGAGCCGCAGGAACCGTTCCTGATCAGGTCCCGGCGCGTGGAACACCAGGTGACGGAATCCCATCTCGACGTACGGCCGGATTTTCTCGATATGCTCGTCCGGATCGTTCGAAACGATCCAGCGGCTCGCCGCGCGCTCTACCGGCAGGGCCGCGGACAGCTTCTCCATCTCGATCGGATCCTCGACCGACACCTTCTCCTCCGGGGTCAGCGCCAGCGCCGCCCAGTGGCGCGTGTCCTGCATCGCGCGCTCGAGATCGGTGTCGAACGACACCTTCATCTCGATCATCCTGTCGTACTCGGCCGGCGGATTGGACGCGAGCTTCAACCCCTCCGCGACGTTCGGCAGCAGCGTCTCGGTGTACAGCTTCCACGCCTTGCCGGAGGTGCAGATGAAACCCTGCGCCGACCGACCCGCATACTTGGCAATCTGCGGCCCCGCCGCCGCGACGTAGATCGGCACCGGCTTGTCAGGCTTGTCGTATATCGTCGCCTTCTCAGTGCGATAGAACTGCCCCTCGAAGCTGACGCGATCCTCGGTCCACAGTTTGCGGATCAACTGATTGGCCTCGCGCAGACGAGCGAAACGCTCTCTGGTCTCCGGCCACGCCATGCCGGTAGACGGGACTTCGTTCAGCCCCTCACCGGTGCCGACGCCAAGCACCACGCGCCCAGGGAACATCGCGCCCAGCGTGCCGAATGCCTGCGCCACAATCGAGGGCTGATAGCGAAATGTCGGCGTCAGCACAGACGTGCCCATGACGATGCGCTGTGTCGAAGCGCCCAGCGCGCCGAGCCAAACCAGCGCATTCGGAGCATGGCCGTCATGGTGCTTCCACGGCTGGAAGTGGTCGCTGATGAACACCGAGTCGAACCCGACCTGCTCGGCCAGCACCGAAAACGCCAGCAGCTTCGATGGGGCGAACTGTTCGGCCGAGGCCTTGTATCCCAGCTTGAGCACGATGCGTCTCCTGTTGTCCCACTCACGCTACTGCCCGCCCCGAACGGCCATCAACCGGCCCTGGCGGCTCCTGCCAGTCGGATCAGTTCACGGCGCACGCCGTCGGGATCGGCCACCGGTGCCGACCAATGGATGCGGATCACCCGCTCGCCCTGCGCCAGATCGCAGCCATCGACATCGACCGCGACCATGCGCCAGTCGCCCGCCCCGCCGGCGATTGCCGCCAGCGCATCCGGGTGATCGCCGTTGCAATGCGCCATGATGCCCGCCTCCGCCGCGACGATGGCCGCCTCGGATGCCGGGTCCGGTACAAGATCGCCGGCGCGTAGCCGAGCCGCCCGGCCAAAGCCACCGACATACAGGCCACCCAGCGGCCGAATCCGCCACAGCGAGAAATCGCCGAACTCCGCGTACATGGCCGCATAGGGATGCACCGCCAGATAGCGCGCCTTCAGTCCCGCATCGGTCAGTCGCTCCGCCAGCCCGGTGATCGTGACGCGCGGCGCGGTCTGCGGATTGGCACTCTCCGGCGCCCCGGCCACCAGCACCGAACAACGCGGCTCGGCGCGCAGATGCCGCGTGTGCTCAGAGAGGTCAGACAGCAGCAACAGCAGGGAAAGATCAGGCGCGCTGGCCGGCGTGACCAGCGACGCGAACGGCTGCCCATCCAAGGCGCTTGCCAGCGTGCCCACGCGGGCCTCACGCAGCAGCTTGCGCGCTTCCCACCCACCAGCTCGCTTCTCCCTCTCCCCTTGCGGGAGAGGGTCGGGGAGAGGGGGCGAACCCGCCATCACGCCTCTCCTTCCGAGCGTCGGGCGATCAGCGCATAAGTTGCAATCACCTCCGCCAGCATCCCGTCGGTCGCCATCGGTCGCAGCAGAGCCTCGATCTCCGCCGCAAACCTGGAAGCCGCCGGTCCAAGCCGCTCCGGCGTCGTGCTGGACCGGGACAGCGCCCGCCGCACCAGCTGCTCCACGGACACCTGTCGCCGCTCAACGACCGCCACCTCGTCCAGCACGCTGAAGGCCGAGTCGAGCAGGATCGCTTCATGCCCGACCCAGGCATCCGCCTGGCGCTTCACGTGCGTCCCATCGTTCGCCGCATAGCCATGCACCAGCGCCCGGTACGGCGCGATCCAGTCCATCCCCGGAGCGTCCCGATGCCCGCTGTTGAACAGCACCACCGCGCCCCCCGGCTCGATCATCTCATCCAGCCGGCGCAGCGTCTCGACACGGTCCATCCACTGAAACGAACGCCCCATCGTCACCAGCCGGAACCGCCCGAGCGCGGGTGACAGATCGAAAGAACTGCCGCGAATGAAGCTGATGCGCCCGGCTCCGCCAAACTCCGCCTCGGCGATCCGCAGCATCTCGGGTTCGGGGTCCATGGCGACCACCTCGGCCCCCGCCCGCGCGAATGCCCCAGCCAGCATCCCCGGCCCGCAGCCCAGGTCCAGAACCCGGTGCTCCCGCGCCATGCCGGTGAACCGCACCACGTGGCCGATCAGTCGGGGCGAATAGGCCGGGCGCCCAGCCAGATAATGCTGCGCCGCCGTGCGGAAGCGACGAGGCTGGAAAAGTTCGGCATCCGCCATAATCCGTTCACCCCCCGTCCGCATTGCGCCACAATCTGGTGCCAGCGTCACCATGTTGGAAGGACGGACCCTGGCCATGACCGTACCCCCGAAGGAACCCTCAATGAAGCAGACCATCGCCCTCGTCGACGACGACCGGAACATCCTGACCAGCATCCAGATGACGCTGGAGCAGGAGGGTTTCCAGGTCCGCACCTACACCGACGGCGAAAGTGCCTTGCAGGGCATGAACGCCCGTCCCGTCGATCTCGCCGTCCTCGATATCAAGATGCCGCGGATGGACGGCATGGAGCTGCTACAGAAGCTGCGTCAGCGCAGCTCGATGCCGATCATCTTCCTCACCTCCAAGGACGAGGAGGTCGACGAGCTGATGGGCCTGCGTCTCGGCGCGGACGATTACATCACCAAGCCGTTCTCCCAGCGCCTGCTGATCGAGCGTATCCGGGCATTGCTGCGCCGCAACGAGGCGAGCCGGGCTGAAGGCTCCGGCGCCACGCCCGGCGGGGTGATGGTGCGCGGCGAACTGACCCTGGACGAGACCAAGCACCAGTGCACCTGGCATGCCCAGGATATCCAGCTCACGGTCACCGAATTTCTTTTGGTAAAGGCGCTCGCGGCGCGACCGGGCATGGTAAAGAGCCGCGACCAGCTCATCGACGCGGCGTACGGCGAGAACATCTACGTCGATGACCGGACGATCGATAGTCACGTCAAGCGCATCCGCAAGAAGTTCCGCACCGTGGATGACACGTTCGATCACATCGAGACGCTCTACGGCATCGGCTATCGCTACAAGGAGCACTGAAAGCGGTCCAATGCCCGACGGCAGCACCCTCTCCGCACTGGCGCCACCGGTTGTTTCGCAGCCGCGGCGGTTCCGCGCGCGCTGGGTATCGCCGCTGCTTCGCCGCATCCTGCTGGTGAATGCCCTGCCGCTGGCGTTGCTGGTGGCGGCACTGCTGTATCTCGACCAATACCAGAACGGCCTCCTCGAAGCCGAGGTGGCAGCGCTGCGCGAGCAGGCGCGCATCTACGCCGGCGCGCTGGGCGAGAGTGCCGTGAGCACGACCGACCCCGACAATCCCAAGCTCGTGGCCGACATCGCACGGCCGTTGCTGCGCCGCCTGACCGAGCCCACGCCGGGCGCGCAGGCCAAGCTGTACGCGCCGGACGGGACGGTGATCGCTGACTCGCGGGTGCGCGAGGGTCCCAGCGGCGCGGTCAGCACGGAGCCACTGCCGCCAGCGGCCGAGCATGGCCCGATCGTCGGGGCTGTCGGCTGGATCTACGACAAGGTGATGAACCTGCTGCCGCACGAGACGCCCACGCCTCTGGTCGTCGACATCACGCCGGCCGCGGGCGGGCTGGAGTGGCAGCCCGACGTGAAGGAAGAGCTGCGACTGAATAGCTCCGGCCACAGCCGCGAGATGCAGCCCTATATCAGGCGCACCAAGGACAATCAGTTGCTGGTGACGGTGGCCGAGCCGGTGGAGCGCGATCGCCACACGGTGGGCATCATCCTGCTCACCCGCGATGCGCGCGAGGTGGAGACCAGCCTGTTCGTCGTCCGCATTTCCATCCTGGGGCTGTTCGGCCTGGCGCTCGGGCTGACCGTGCTGCTGTCGTGGTACCTGTCGCTCACCATCGCGCGTCCGATCCTCCGTTTGGCCGGCGCCGCGGCCGAGATGCGCGAGGGCCATGGCAGGGCCAGTGTACCTGCACCGCTGCTGCAACGGCGCGACGAGGTGGGCGCGCTGGCCACGGCGTTGTCGGATTCAGCGCAGGCGCTGTTCGCGCGGATGGACGCGATCGAGAAGTTCGCTGCCGACGTCGCGCACGAGATCAAGAACCCGCTGTCATCGATCCGCAGCGCAATCGAGACGCTGCGTCGCATCGAGGACCCCGAGCGGCAGAAGCAGTTGCTGACCATCATCGCGCAGGATGTCACACGGCTTGACCGGCTGATCAGCGACGTGAGCGATGCGTCGCGAGTGGATGCGGAGTTGTCGCGCGTCAGCGCCGAACCGATCGACGTGGTGCCGATGCTGCATGCGTTGCGCGAGTTGGACGAGGCGACACGGGATGCCGGGAATGACCCTCGTCTTGTGGTCGATGCGCCGGCGAGTTTGATGGTGTGGGCGGTTGAGGATCGCCTGGTGCAGGTGCTGCGCAATCTGGTCGCCAATGCCCAGTCCTTCAGCCCGCAGCGCAGCCGGATCACGCTGAGCGCGCACGAGGTCGGCTCGATGGTGGAGATCAGCATCGAGGACGAAGGGCCAGGGATCCCCGAAGGCAATCTCGAACATATCTTCGACCGATTCTATTCCGAGCGGCCCCTGGGAGAAAAATTCGGGCAGCACTCGGGGCTGGGGCTATCCATCAGCCGCCAGATCGTCGAGGCGTTGCACGGGCAGATCGCGGCCGAGAACCGACGCGGCATCGGCAACAGGGTGCTGGGCGCGCGCTTCGTGGTGCGCTTACCGAAAGCATAGCGCGTTCATGACCGGAGCGCCTTTTGCAGATGCGGCGCGCGTTTTGCGCACCGACACAAAAGTGATCCTGCATCACTCCGGCATCAGCTCGCGGACCGTCTGAACCAACGCTCCCATCGGCAGTGGCTTGGCGAGGAACCGCTCGTGCGCACACAAAGTAAGTTGTGCGGGCCAAAGCGCTGCCATGTAGATCACGGCAAGCAACGGACAGCGCTTCCGTATCGCCCGGCCGAACACCAGCCCCCTCATGTCATCGCGCCGGCGATTTATGCCCGTGACCACGACCTGCGGCACATCCGGCTCGCAAGCCGACAAGGCTTCCGCCTCATCACGCACGACCGCCGCTTCGATCCCTTCATCGGCCAGCGCGTCGGCGAGCACTGCGGCTAGCAACTCGTTTTGCTCTACGATAAGCACGTCCATGCTCACCCAACGACTCTTCTGCTGACTGGATGCATCAACTTTTTCGGTTCTCTGGACAGAAACGGATCCTGCATTTCTGCTTTGAGAACCCAAGTTGCCCGCAGACGCAAAAAAGCTACCTCTCCAGCACGACGCCCTGCAGTCGGATGAGCCCGTCCGGCACCTGCTGGAAACCCGTCAGACTTTTCTTCATCCCGACGATGTTCTTGCCGGTCCAAAGATAGATCAGCGGCAGGTCCTTGCGTTCCTGCTCCCACACCTTGGCATAGAACGAACGCCGCTGATCTACCGCGGCAACGGTGCGTGCATCGTCGAGCGCCTTGTCGACATCGGCATTGCTGTAGTGGCCGTAGTTGAACGTTCCGCCGGTATGCAGCATCTGCCACATGTTGCCGTCGGGATCGGAACGCCCCGACCAGCCGATCAGATAGGCCTGGAAGTCACCGGCATACGCCGCCTGGAGAGATGAAGCGAACTCCATCGCCTTGATCTTCACGTCGAATCCCGCCTCGCTCGCCATCGACTGGATCACCTCGCCGGCCTGCTGTATGTCGGATCCGTTGGTGATGGTCAGCGTCACCGGCACGGGCGCTGGCACGCCGGCCTGCTTCAACAGCGCCTTTGCCTTTGCCACATCGCGCGCCGGAATTGCCAGGTCCTTGAAGAAGAACGGCGAACTCGGCGGATTGGCCTGGATCGTCGGTGTATACATGCCAGAATACACAACCTGGATCAGCGCCTGACGGTCGAGGCTGAGCTCGAACGCCTGACGCACCAGTGCATTCTTGCCCAGCGTTGTGTCCTTCGCCGGACCGTTGTCGGTATTCACCGCGATACCGGTGTAAGCGAGCGAATCGTCGATCGCCGTCTTCAGCTTCGGATCCCTCTGCACCGCCGGGACATCGGTCGGTAGTATATACTCGACAATGTCCAGGGCGCCGGCCTGCAGATTGGCCAGTCGCACCGAGGAATTCGGGTTGGGCAGGTAGACCACCTCATCGAAGTGGATGGACTTGGCATCCCAGTATCCAGGGAAGCGCTTGACTACGATGCGGTCCTGCGCCACGCGGCTATCAAAGCTGAACGGTCCGGCGCAAACCGGATGCAGTCCGAATTTGTCCCCGGCAGCCTCCGCAGCCTTGGGTGAAATCATGATCCCGGCACGATCGGTGAGCTGCGCCAGCAATTGAGCGGCCGGCGCCTTCAGGTTCAGCCGCACCGTAAGATTATCAACGACATCGATGCTGTCGATGGAGTTCACTTCGCCACGGCGCATGCTGCCTTTGGCGGTAAGATCGCGTGTCAGCTTGTACTTCACCGCGTCGGCATTCAGTGTTTCCCCGTCCTGGAACTGCACGCCGTCGCGAAGGTGAATCACAAGATGCGTCGGATCCTGCCATTCATATCCGGTCGCAAGCATGGGCACGATGTTCAGGTCGGCGTCGATATCGAACAGCTTGTCGCAAAGGCTGGAAAATACGATGCGGCCGACATAGGAGGAGCCGAGCGTCGGATCGAGCAGATCGGGATCCTCGCGCAGACCGACATGCAGGATGCGATCCTGCGCCAGCGCAGTGGCAGCCAATGACAGAGCACAGAACAGACCGATCGCCAGACGCCGCATCATTCCCTCCCCTCCCGTGGTTGAGCCGGCTCCTTGTACCACCCCGGCCGGCGTTTCTCGCGGAAGGCGGCAGTGCCCTCGCGACCCTCAGCCGACTGCCGCTGCATCCACCCCTCATGTGCAAGCAGCTCGACCTCGCGCTCATCCAGCAGCAGACCATTGGCACCGAGCATGGAAAGCTTCGTCTTCGCGACAGCCCCCGGCGCACCGAGCAGGATCGCCTCCAGCACCTCGGCCAACCGCGCCTCCATCTGATCCGCCGACACCACTTCGTGCACCAGCCCGATGCGCGCCGCCTCCTCCGCACCAAACCTCTCGCCGGTCAGCGCATAGCGGCGCGTATGCCGAAAGCCGATCGCGTTCACCATGTGCGTCGAGATCGGCGTCGGCGCGATGCCGTGCCGCACCTCGCTGATCGCGAACAGCGCATCGGGTGTCGCCAGCGCCACGTCGACGCAGCAGGCGATGCCAACACCACCGCCGAAACACGCGCCATGGATCACCGCGATCGTCGGCTTGGGCAGCTCGTTCAGCGTCTTGCTGAACCGTACCGTGACGACTGATGCGATGTGGTTCTGCTCCGGGCCCTGGCGCGACAGCCGGTTGAGCCAGTTGATGTCGGCGCCGGCCTGGAAGTGCTTCCCGGCACCCCGGATCACCAGTGCGCGCACCGAATCGTCAGTCGCGACCCTCCCCATCTCCGCGGTCAACGCCCGTAACAGATCCTCGTCATAGGCGTTCGCCACCGCCGGCCGGTTCAGCGTCAATGTCGCAACACCACGGCTGTCCGTGGCCATGAGCAAATGGGTCCCGCTCATGAGCCGACGACCTTCGCTGGATCAGTGTTGGCGCCGCACACGACAACGCCGACCCGCGCGCCAGCGGGCGGCTTGAACGAACCGCAGAGCAACGCCGCGAGCGCAGTCGCGCCGCCCGGTTCCGCGATCAGGCGCAGCCGATCCCAGATCAGCCGCTGCGTGGCGACGATGGCGGCATCCGGCACCAGCACGGCAGCGGCCACGTACGCCTGGGCGATCGGGAACATCAATTCGCCGACCTGACGTGCCCCAAGACTGTCCGCTGCCACGCCACCCACCGGAGCCTCGATCGGACGCCCGGCCCGCAGGGCATCGTGCAGCGCGGGACAGCCCTCGGGCTCCACGCTGATAACCTGCACGCCTCCCGCGTACCACGCGGCGATACCGCCGATCAGCCCTCCCCCGCCCGTTGCCACCAGCACATGCGTAAGCTCTGGCGCATCGTGCTCGAACTCGTGTCCGACCGTGCCCTGACCGGCCAGCACGTCCGGATGGTCGTAGGCATGCACCTCCAGCGCTTCGGTCTCGGCCTGACGTTCGCGGGAGGCGGCGAGCGCTTCGGCGTAGGTCGCGCCGGTCTGCACGACCCGCGCGCCGTAACTTGTGATCCGGGCGACCTTCATCGCCGGGGTGGGGGCGGGGACGAAGATTTCCGCGCTTGCGCCCAGTGCGCGCGCGGCATACGCCACCGCCGCACCGTGGTTGCCGCCCGACGCGGCGATCACGCCGGCCGCAGGCAGGTTGACTGACAGCAAATGGTTGAACGCCCCGCGCGGCTTGAAACTTCCGGAATGCTGCAACAGTTCGAGTTTCAGAGCGACGGGAATGCCGAGGCCCAGGTCGGGGGCGGCAAGCCGCAGGAGAGGCGTGTGTCGGACGAATCCCTCGATGCGGACAGCGGCAGCGGCTACGTCCTTTTGGCTGATCATGGCGGCGCTTCCCTTCCGGACCGTGCCGGCCCAGTATGCGTGGTTATGCAGACCCACGGGAGCTGCGCCAGTCGAACAGGCGACGGCGTGCTGCTGATCGGCCCACCAGGTGTGGGTAAATCCGATCTGTTGTTGCGCCTCCTGGCACGAGGCTTCGATCTGGTCGCCGATGATCGGGTTGACATCGATGAAGGCATAGCCCGGCCGCCGCCCGGGCTGGCCGGCCTGCTGGAAGTGCGCGGCCTCGGCATCGTGCGCGTGCCGCATGTCGGCGAGGCGCGGCTCGCGCTGGTGGTGGACCTGGGCAGCCGGTCCACGCGACTGCCGGCGCCAACACGTCATTATACGTTCGATCTGCCGTTGGTTCTGGTCGATCCCAACTGCGCATCCGCACCAGAACGCGTGGCCCTCGCGCTCGATTGTGCTCTCGGACGCATCGCACAAGTGGCCGGAGCCTTCGCCGCATGAGCAACCAACGTCTCCGGGTGGTTCTGGTCACCGGTCTTTCGGGCGGCGGCAAGTCATCCGTGCTGCGGGAGCTGGAAGATCTCGGTTACGAGGCCGTGGACAACCCGCCGCTGCCCATGCTCGAGGACATGGTGACGCGGAGTGAGCGCAACCTGGCCGTCGGGGTCGATGCGCGCACCCGTGGCTTCGATGCGGACCTCGTATCGCACACCCTGAAGCGCCTGCGCGCCAATTCCGCGCTGCGACCGGAGCTGATCTTCACCTGGGCGGACGAAGGCACCCTGCTGCGGCGCTACACTGAGACACGGCGTCGCCACCCGCTGGCGCCGCAGGGACGGGTGTCAGATGGTATCCGGCGCGAGGAACTGCTCACGGAGCCCCTTAGGGAGCGAGCCGACCTGCTGATCGACACTTCGGATCTGCCACTGGCCTCGCTGCGCCTGTTGGTCGACCAGCACTTCGGCATCGGCAGCGAAGCCGATGAAAATCAGTTGGTGGTCTCCTTGGTCTCCTTCGCCTATAAGTTCAACCTCCCGCGGGAAGCAGATCTGGTATTCGATGCACGCTTTTTGAGAAATCCGCACTATGACCATATGTTGCGCGAGCGGACGGGACTGGACGCCGAAGTTGGCGCCTTTATCGAAGAAGACCCCGACTTCGCGACATTTTTCGCCAAGATAACCGACTTGATTGAAATGCTCTTGCCGAGGTTCATCCAGGAAGGCAAGAAATATGCGTCTATCGCGATTGGCTGTACAGGCGGGCGCCATCGATCGGTGTATCTGGTCGAAAAGCTCGCCGGCCATTTGGCAGCCCGGGTCGCATCGGCGCAGGCTGCAGGAGGCCCAGGCCCCGGTTGGCGGCTGCTCGTGAGGCACCGCGAATTGGCCCGGGAAGGACTTGAGGCGGCATACCTGACCGAGCGGCTGCCGCCGCGGGCAGTTATCGCCCCGGAATTTGGCGGCCCGGCTGCGACATCCGCGCCGGTTCAGGCACAGGAGGCCTGAGACAACATCATGAGCGACCGGGTAACTTTCTCTGCCAGGGAAGCCGATTACCTCCGATGATCGGCATGGTCCTGGTAACCCACGGCCGGCTGGCCGAGGAATTGCGTTCCGCCATGGAGCATGTGGTCGGTTCGCAGCGAAACGTCGATACGGTCTGCATCGGGCCCGAGGATGACATCGACAACCGCAGAGCCGAGATCGAGGCATGCATCCACCGATGCGATACCGGTGACGGCGTCGTGCTGCTGACCGACATGTTCGGCGGCACGCCGTCCAACCTGGCGATCTCTCTGATGCAGCGGCAGGGCATCGAGGTGATCGCAGGCGTGAACCTGCCGATGCTGGTGAAGCTCGCCAAGGTCCGGTCCAAACAGCCACTGGCCGACGCGGTGAATTGCGCCGAGGAGGCGGGACGCAAGTACATCGCGGCCGCCTCGCACGTCCTGCACAACGGCAGCAAGTCCAACGGCACCTGCGGATGACGCCGCAGGACGGCGACCTTCCTCCCCAGGAACAACCGTCCTCTGCCATTACGCCGGTCCTGACGCGCAACGTCACAGTGCCCAACAAGCGAGGGCTTCACGCCCGCGCCGCGGCCAAGTTCGTCATGCTGGCCGAGCGCTTTGACGCCTCGGTGGACGTGATCCGGGACGGACAGTCGGTGCCGGCACGCTCGATCATGGGCCTGATGATGCTGGGGGCCGGCAAGGGCGCGGTCATCGAACTGCGCGCCGAGGGCTGGGACGCCAAGGAAGCGCTCGACGCGCTCGCTGCGCTGGTCGAGTCCGGCTTCGATGAGCAAGGCTAGCCCGCCGCTACCCCAACACAAACGCCTCGGTCGCGCGCGGCCCGATCACGCTCGGCGGGAGACGCGGTTCAGCGGCATTCCCGTATCCGCCGGTGTCGCTATCGGGCCTGTCTTCCGGGCCTCCGAGCCGGCGCCGAAGATTACCCGGCACAAGATCCAGGCATCCGACTGCGCCGCGGAAGAAGCCCGCTTCGAGGCCGCCCTGGCCCAGTCGCGCAAGCAGCTCAACAAGCTCCGAAACCGGCTCGTGGTGCTGCCCGAGGAGAGTCAGGTCGAACTGACACCACTGATCGATGCCTACATCCGCATGCTGGGCTCAACGCGGATGATCAGGGCAGTGCGCCAGCGCATCGAGGAGACCCTGGTTTCGGCCGAGACAGCCGTGGACGCAGAGGCGGAGGCGATCGCCGGAGCAATTCTGGCGCAGGCCGAACCCGGGATGCCCGCCGACGACCGAGCCGGCCTGATGCGGCGCGCCGATGAGGTGCGCGAGATCGGCCGTCGCCTGGTGCGGAACCTGACGAGGGCGCCGTTCCGCAGCTTCGCCGGCCTCCCCGAGGGCGCGGTGCTCATCAGTGAGTCGTTGCGGCCTTCCGACGCCGCGTTGCTCGATCCCTCGCGGCTGGCCGGCGTCGCGACGGAAGAGGGCGGCGCCGAGGGCCACACCTCCGTGATGCTGCGCGCACTGGGCGTGCCGGCAGTGCTGGGTGCCGCAGGTCTGGCGCATGCGATCCAACCGGGCGACCTCGCGGTGGTCAACGGCTCGGCTGGAATCGTCGTGCTGAACCCCGGGTCGGAGACGCTGACGACGGCCCGGCGCGCCGTCACCACGTTCGCGCGTGAGCGTCAGCGCTTCGCCAAGCTCCGCCGCCTGCCCGCCGAGACGTTGGATGGAGAAGCCGTAGAACTGCAGGCCAACCTGGAATTGCCGCTCGAACTGCCGCTGATCGCCCAGTCGGGCGCGGTCGGCATCGGTCTCCTGCGCACCGAGTTCCTGTTCATGAACCGCGAGACGATGCCGGACGAGAATACCCAGGCGGAGACCTACCGCTCCATCGTCGAGGCGATGGGCGGCGATCCGGTGGCGATCCGCGTGCTGGACTGGGGCGGTGAAAAGGACATCGAGGCTCTCTCCAGCGCCGGTATCGTCCCCGACATTGCCGATGCCAACCCAGCCCTCGGCCTGCGTGGTATCCGGCTGCTGCTCCGTGAGCCAGAGCTATTGGAGACGCAGTTCGCCGCGATCCTGCGTGCCGCGACCGCCGGCCCGGTGCGTGTGATGCTGCCGATGGTGACCAACGTCGGCGAGGTACGCGCCGCGCGCGAGATATACGAGCGTGTGGCGCGTCGGCTGCGTCGCCGCGGCGAGCGGATCCCAGAGAAGCTGCCGCTCCTCGGGATCATGATCGAGACGCCTGGTGCTGCGCTGTCGGCCGACGCGCTGGCGCTTGAATCAGACTTCTTCGCCATCGGCACCAATGATCTGACCGCCTACACGCTGGCGGTGGATCGCGGCGAGACCGATGTCGCCGAGCTGTACGATCCGCTGCACCCGGCGGTATTGCGGCTCGTGCAGTTCGCCACCGAGGCGGCGCTGCGGATGCGCATGCCCGTCTCAGTGTGCGGCGAGATGGCGGCGAACCCCCGGCTGATGCCGCTGCTGCTAGGCCTCGGATTGCGCAGCTTCAGCATGGCTGCCTCGGCCGTGCCGCGGGTAAAGCAGGTAATCCGTGCGGTGGAGATCGACGCCTGCGCGCGGTTCGCCCGGCACGTGATGGAGCAGTCCGATCCGGACAAGATCGAGGAACTGATCGCCGGCTTTACCCCGACGGCAGCGGCCCATTAGTCGGACTCAGCGGGCAAACGAAGTCGTCGTGTCCCAGGTCCATACCGCGACATTGCTGGCGGCGGTGGCGGCCACCGACAGGCCGCAGAACAACGCCGCCGTTCCCAGCGGGGTCGCAGAGCCGGCTGCGAGCACCACCAGATAGCCGATCATCGCTCCGCCGGCGCACGATGCGACCGCCGCCTCGGCAAAGCCCGTTGGTTGCACGCCCTCCACCAGCACCGATTGCGCGGCAGCCGGCGCGGCGAACAGAGGTCCCGCCAGCAACAGCAATGTGGCGATGGATCGCACGTGCATCGCATCAGAATACCCGATCGCCGGTCAGAATGAAACCAACCGCACTGCGGATTGCCGCTGCGCCACGGCGCTGACATGCTCCAGCCACTGCATGACGCAAAGAGGAGCGTGCGATGAAATTCGGCCTGATCATTCGCGGCCAGTATCCGCAGGGCGATGACATGCAGCTTCGCCTGCGCGAGGACCTGGAGTCAGCGAAGCTCGCAGAAGACCTCGGCTACGACCTCGTCGCCAAGGGCTCGCACTACAGCTCGCATCCGTTTCAGTACATTCAGCAGATCCCGTACCTCTGCCAGGTTGCGCTGGTCGCGCCGAAGCTGCGGTTGGTGCCCGGCGTTGTGCTGCTGCCGCTGCACAGCCCGTTGCACATCGCCGAGGAGCTGGCCTCGCTCGACGTGATGTCCGGCGGCAAGCTCGTGTTCGGAGCAGGCATCGGCTATCGCGAGGTGGAGTTCCGCGCCTTCGGCACCACGCTGAAACAGGCCGGCCGCCGCTTCGAGGAATGCCTGACCGCGGTGAAGCGGCTATGGACCGAAGACTTCGTCACCATGCAGGCGTCGTATTTCGCGCTGGAGAACGCGAACTGCACCGTGCTGCCAGTGCAGAAACCGATGCCGCCGGTATGGATCGGCGCCAACATCGATGTCGGCATCAGGCGCGCCGCGCGCATGGCGGATGCGTGGTTCGTCAATCCGCACAACAAGCTGGCGACGATCGCGCAGCAGATGGAGGTCTATAAGCGGGAGCTTGACGCGTGCGGCAAACCGTTCCCGACCGAGTTCCCGATGGCACGCGAGGTCTTCATCGCCCGCACCCGCGCCGAAGCGATCGAACGCGCGCGGCCTTCGCTCGAGGTGAAGTACAAGGCGTATCGCGCGTGGGGCCAGGACAAGGTGATGCCGTCCTCCGATCACTTCGATCTCGACTTCGACGAACTGGTGGATGACCGGTTCCTGATCGGCTCACCGGCCGAGGTGACCGAACAGATTCTCGATCTGCGCCACCGCTTTGGTGTGACCACGCTGATCGCCGGCGTGCACTGGGTCGGCATGCCGAAGAGCCTCGCACTGGAGCAGATGCAGTTGCTGGCCGAGGAAGTATTCCCGGCCGTGCGCCAGGCGGCATAAGCAAGCCGCCGCCGCACTCAACAGGAGGAAACCGGGTGAAACAGACCTATCGAGCCGCGCTCGCGGCACTGCTGCTGGCTTGCGCACCACCAGCCGCAGACGCCGCGCAGCCGCTGGTGATCGGCTTCGACATCGAACTCACCGGTGGCCTCGCACCGAACGGCAAGGCGGCACTGCTGGCGATGCAGATCTGGGCCGAAGAAACCAACGCCAAAGGCGGTCTGCTCGGTCGCCCGGTGAAGCTGTTGTACTACGACGACCAGAGCAACCCATCGACGGTGCCAGGCATCATCACCAAGCTGCTCGAGGTCGATCATGTCGACATGCTGATCGGTGGCAACGGCACCAACATGCTGGCGCCGGCGATGCCCGTGATCATGCAGCGCAACATGACTTTCCTGGGGCTGTTCGGTCTCGATGTGAACAGCGAGTTCCACTACCCGAAGTACTTCTCGATCATCCCTGCCGGCGGACCGACCCCGAAGGAGGCGTTCTCGCAAGGCTTCTTTGCCGTCGCGGCGACGCTCGATCCGAAGCCGACAACGATTGCACTGGTCGGCGCCGATGCGGAGTTCTCAAAGAACGCGGTGGATGGAGCGCGAGCCCAGGCCAAGCGGGCCGGCTACAAGATCGTCTACGATCAGACCTACCCGCCGACCACCGCGGACTACACCCCGATCGTGCGCGCTATCCAGGCGACCAATCCTGATCTGGTATTTGTCGGCTCCTATCCGCCCGATACGGTCGGCATGGTGCGCGCCGCCAGCGAGGCAGGATTGAAGGCCAGGCTGTTCGGCGGCGGCATGGTCGGGTTGCAGGCGACCGCGATCAAGGCGCAACTCGGCCCGCTGCTCAACGGCATCGTCGATTACGACTTCTGGCTGCCGGTGGGTGACTTCGCGTCGCCGGAAGCGCTGGCGTTCCTGAAGAAGTACCAGGAGAAGGCCGCCGGCGCAGGAGTGGATCTGCTGGGCTTTTACCTGCCGCCGTTCGCTTACGCCGACATGCAGGTGCTGGGGCAGGCGATCGAGGGAGCGAAGAGCCTGGATCAGGACAAGCTCGCGGACTATCTGCGCACGCATACCTTCCACACCATCGTTGGCGACATCGCGTTCGGTCCCAACGGCGAATGGACGAAGCCGCGTGTGCTGGAGGTGCAGTTCCAGGGCGTCGCGGGACACGACGTCGACCAGTTCAGAGATCCGAAGAAGGAGGTGATCCTGTGGCCGGATGAGTACAAATCCGGCGACCTGCGGTCTCCGTACGGCGAAGCAAAGCAATGACCTCGTGCCGCCGCGCGGCTGATTGACGCGGCCGGGACGCCGGCCGAACATCCGCCTGAACGAAGCGTCGACAACAAGGTACGCCGCCAAGGGGGCTGTCCATGATACGTCTTGCCACGACCATCGCGCTGCTGGCCTGCGCACTGCTGAACTTCGCGCAGCCTGCGGCAGCGCAGAACAAGTACCACGAAGCCCCCGCGTTCGACGATCAGGTGAAGGCCGGCAAGCTGCCGCCAGTCGATCAGCGCCTGCCCGAGCAGCCGCTGGTGGTGCCGGTGGTCGAGAAGATCGGCGAGTACGGCGGCGTCTGGCGCCGCGCCTTCCTCGGCCCCGCCGACGCCAACAACTACGTGCGCGTCGTCTATGACGGCCTGTTCCGCTTCACCCCCGACGGCGCGGAGATCGAACCAAAGCTCGCATTGGGTGCGAAGTCGTCCGACGACTACAAGGTCTGGACGATCCTGCTGCGCAAGGGCGCGCGCTGGTCGGATGGCGCGCCGTTCACCGCCGATGACATCCTGTTCTGGTACAAGGACGTGATCCAGAACAAGGACCTGACGCCTTCCCTGCCGACCTGGATCCGCAACACCGACGGCTCGGCCGCGAAGGTCGAGAAGCTTGACGACTACACCGTGCGGTTCACCTACGACCGGCCGGCGACGCTCTTCCTGCAGGAAATCGCCAACCAGGACGGCCCCGACCTCAGCTACGCCATGTTCCTGCCGGCGCACTATCTGAAGCAGTTCAATCCGGACTACACGCCGAAGGACCAGCTCGATCATCTGGCGCAGGCCGCCAGCTTCAGATCGTGGACCGAGCTGTTCGCCCAGAAGGCCACGCCGACGTCCAACCCGGAGCGTCCGACGATGGCGGCATGGATGCCGGTATCGCGGGTCAGCGATCCGGTGTTCACCATACGGCGCAATCCCTACTACATCGGCGTCGACAAGGACGGTAATCAGCTGCCCTACATCGACGAGGTGCGCTTTACCTACTTTGCCGATCAGCAGGCGCTCAACCTGCAGGCCATCGCCGGCAACTTCGATATGCAGGCTCGGCACATCCAGATGACCAACTATCCGGTGTTGAAGGAGCAGGAAAAATCGACCGGCAAGTACCACGTCCTCATCTGGCCGACCTTCGGCGGATCGGATGCAGTGGTCGCGTTCAACACCACCTACCAAGCCGATCCCGCCATCGGCAAACTGATGGCGACGAAGGATTTCCGTATCGCGTTGTCCTATGCGATCAACCGCGATGAGATCAAGGAGTCAGTGTTCCTCGGTCTCGGCGAGGCGCGGCAGGCCGTGCCGGCACCGTCGCATCCGTACTTCCCCGGCAAGGAATGGGCCCAGAAATACACCGAGTTCGACCGCGACAAGGCCAACAAGATGCTCGACGCACTCGGCTTGACCAAGCGCGACCCGCAGGGCATCCGGCTGATGGACAACGGCAAGCCCGCCACCATCGAGATCAGCGTGGTGCCCGCGTTCGGCGCCTGGCCGGATGTGGCGCAGCTCATCGCGCAGGACTGGCAGGCGGTCGGCATCAGGGCCGTGGTGCAGATCCGCGAACGTGCACTGCATCAGAAGATGCGCGAATCGAACGAGCTGATGACCGAGATCTGGAACGAGGACACTACGGCATTCCCGTTCACTGGCGGTTCCAAGCTCGATCCGCGCAACTCGCCGCTACAGACGCTGACGCTGGGGCCTCTGTACTATCGCTGGCTGAATTCGGGCGGCAAGGAGGGCGTTGAGCCGACCGAGCCGCTGAAGCGGATCATGGCGCTCATCGACACGGCGCGCCGTGAGGGTCGCGACAGCCAGATCAAGGCGGCTCAGGAGCTGTTCCAGATCTGGGCAGACAACGTGTTCGAGATCGGCACGGTCGGATTGACGCCGATGGTGCAGGGCGTCGTGGTGGTCAACAGCAAAATGCACAACGTGCCGACGACGATCGGCAATGACTGGCCGTTGCGCACCCCGGGCAATGCGCGCACCGAGCAGTTCTTCTTCGCCAAGTGACTCGCTACATCGCCCAGCGCCTGCTGCTGCTGCCGTTCCTGCTGCTGGTCTACTCGTTCGTCATCTTCGTGATCATACAGGCGCCGCCTGGTGATTTCCTGACGGCCTACGTCGCGACCCTGTCGGCAACCGGCACCTCGATCACCGCCGATCAGATTCAGGCGCTGCGCCATGAATACGGCCTCGATCAGCCGTTCATCGTGCAGTACCTGTACTGGGTGCAAAATCTGCTGTCCGGCCATCTGGGGCTGTCGCTCGAATACCAGCGGCCGAATGCGGAACTGATCGGCGCGCAGCTTGGGCTGACCCTGGCGCTGGCATTGATGGCATTCGTGCTGACCTGGCTGATCGCAGTGCCGGCAGGGATCTATTCGGCAACGCACCAGCGCTCGGTGCTCGACCACGTGATCACGGTGATCAACTACGTGGGCGTCGCCACGCCGAACTTCATGTTGGCGCTCATCCTGATGTGGATCGCGTTCGCGTATTTCGGGATCAGCATCACGGGGCTCTACTCGCCGGAGTTTGTCGACGCGCCGTGGAGTATCGCGCGCGTGGTCAACCTGCTGGAGCATATCTGGCTGCCAGCGGTGATTCTAGGCATCGCCGGCACCGCGCGGCTGACGCGCATCATGCGAGCCAACCTGCTCGATGAGCTGAACAAGCCTTATGTGGTGACCGCGCGGGCGAAGGGATTGCGCGAGTGGCGCTTGGTGCTGCGCTATCCCGTACGGCTCGCGCTCAATCCGCTGGTCAGCACGATCGGGTGGTACTTGCCGCAGTTGTTCTCCGGCAGCCTGATCGTGGCCACGGTGATGAACCTGCCGAATATCGGCCCACTGCTGCTCCGTGCCCTGATTAATCAGGACATGTATCTGGCCGGCGCGATCCTGCTGATCTACTCGTTCCTCACCATTGTCGGCACGCTGCTGTCCGATATCGCATTGGCGATGATGGATCCGCGCATCCGGATGGAGACGTAGGGCCATGTCCGACGTGCAAGCCATCGGCGCGGTAGCCGAGGACCGGATCGCCGTCGCTCCCAACTGGAAGCTGGTGTGGTGGCGCTTCCGCCGTCACCACCTGGCACTCGTCAGCGCCGGCTTGCTGATCTGCCTCTACCTCGTTGTGCTGTGCCCCAACTTCTTCGCGACGCAAAGCCCGGAACAGACCGACGCGCGCCAGGCCTTCATCCCGGTGCAGATGCTGCACTTCTTCGACGACGGCTGGAACCCTTGGGTCCCTGCCATCGTCGGCAAGCGCAATCCGGTGACGCTGCGCATGGAGTGGACGACCGACCCGCAGCGCAAGGTCCACGTCAGCTTCTTCACCCGCGGCTTCCCCTACAGCGTGTTCGGCCTGTTCGACACCAACATCCACCTGCTCGGCGCCGCCGATCCCGGCCAACGCATCTTCCTGCTTGGCTCCGACCGCCTTGGCCGCGACCAATGGTCGCGCATCATGCACGGCACCCAGACATCGATGACCGTCGGTCTCGTCGCCGTCACCCTGAGCGTCATCTTCGGCGTGGTACTCGGCGGCATATCAGGCTACTTCGGCGGCATCACCGACCACATAATCCAGCGCCTGATCGAACTGCTGCAATCGGTGCCCACCATTCCGATCTGGCTCGCGCTGTCCGCCGCCCTGCCACGCGACTGGACGCCGATCCAGGTGTTCTTCGCCATCACAGTGATACTATCGCTGGTCGGCTGGACCACGCTGGCGCGCGAAGTCCGCGGCCGCTTCCTGGCCCTGCGCGAGGAGGACTTCGTGCTCGCCGCACGCCTTGCCGGCTGCAGTCAGATGCGCATCATCCTGCGCCACATGGTGCCGACCTTCCTCAGCCACATCATCGCCACGAGCTCGCTCGCCATCCCCGTGATGATCATCAACGAGACATCGCTGTCGTTCCTCGGTCTCGGCATCCGCCCGCCGGCGATAAGCTGGGGCGTGCTGCTGCAAGAGGCACAGAACATCCAGACCTTGGCGTTGGCGCCTTGGCTGCTGATCCCTGGCCTCATAGTCATCGTGGCAGTGCTTGCATTCAACCTTGTGGGCGACGGCCTGCGCGATGCCTCCGATCCCTACAGCCACTGAACCGCTGCTTCAGGTGCGCGACCTGCGCGTGTCGTTCCGCCTGGACGAAGGCACGGTGCGCGCGGTCGACGGCGTGAGCTTCGACGTCTTCCCCAGCCAGGTTGTCGGCATCGTCGGCGAAAGCGGCTGCGGCAAGAGCGTCACGATGCGCGCAGTCCTGCAACTGATCGATCCACCGGGGCGCATCACCGGCGGCGAGATCCTGTATCGCCAGGGCGGCGACAAGCCGATCGACCTCGCGCGCCTGTCACCACGCGGGCGACTGATGCGCGATCTGCGCGGCGCGGAGATTGCGCTGATACCGCAGGAACCGATGGCGGCGTTCAGTCCGGTGCACACCGTGGGCACGCAGATCATCGAGGCGATCATGCTGCACGAGCGTGTCGGCCGCGAGCAGGCACGCGCGAGAACCGTCGAGCTGTTCCGCGATGTCGGCATCTCGATGCCCGAAAGCCGCGTCGATGCCTATTCCTGGCAGTTGTCCGGCGGATTGCGACAGCGCGCGATGATCGCCATGGCGCTGTCGTGCAAGCCGCGCCTGCTGATCGCCGACGAACCCACCACCGCGATCGACGTGACGACACAGGCGCAGATCCTCGCACTGCTGCGCGAGCTGCAGCACAAGTACCACACCGCGATCATCTTCATCACGCACGACCTGGGCGTGATCGCGCAGATGGCCAACTATGTGGTGGTGATGTATCTCGGCCGTGTCATGGAAGAGGGACCCGTGGACGAAATCTTCCACGCCCCCCGACATCCTTATACCAGGGCACTGCTGCGTTCGATCCCAAGTTTGCAGACCGAGACCCGCGCCGCATTGCCGGTGATCGCCGGCACCCTCCCGCACCCGTTCAATCGCCCCCCCGGCTGTCCGTTCCATCCGCGATGCGAGGACATTCTGCCCGAGCGCTGCGCCACACTTGTCCCCGCGCTGCATTCGCTGGGTCCGCGCCGAGCGGTGAGCTGCTTCCTCCATAGCAGAGACGCTGAACCGGCATGACCGCGCCGCTGCTCGATGTGCGCGGGCTGCGGAAATACTTCCCGATCGCCAAGGGCATGCTGCGCCGTGTCACCGGTCACGTCCGTGCGGTTGATGACGTCAGCTTCACCGTGCAGGAAGGCGAAACGCTCGGCCTCGTCGGCGAAAGCGGCTGCGGCAAGACCACGACCGCGCGGTGCATCCTGCGCGCTATCGAACCGACCGAGGGGCAGATACTGTTCCGCTCGGGCGACAAGGTCGTGGATCTGGCGCCGATGTCGTCCGCGCAACTGGGCCCGCTGCGCAAACAGATCCAGATGATCTTTCAGGATCCGTTCGGCTCGCTCAATCCGCGCATGACGTTGTTCGACAATGTCGGCGAGCCGCTGCTGGTGAACGGCATGCGCAGTCGTCGCGAGCGCATGGATCGCGTGGCCGAACTGCTGCGGCTGGTCGGATTGCGATCCGAGTTCATGCACCGGTTTCCCCACGCGTTCAGCGGCGGTCAGCGTCAGCGCATCGGCATCGCCCGCGCGCTGGCGACCAGCCCGCGGCTTGTCGTCGCCGACGAACCTGTGTCGGCATTGGACGTATCGGTACAGGCTCAGGTGCTGAACCTGTTGCTGGAGCTGCAATCGCGGCTGCGGCTGACCTTCCTGTTCGTCGCGCATGATCTGTCGGTGGTGCGGCACATCTGTGATCGCGTCGCTGTGATGTACGTGGGACAATTGGTGGAGCTGGCACCGACCGACGCCGTGTTCCGCCGACCGCGGCATCCCTACACGGCGGCACTGATGCGCGCAGTGCCAGTGCCAGATCCGCGGGTGTCAGGTGCCGATGGCATCCTCAAGGGCGAGGTGCCGAGCCCCGCGTCACCGCCGTCGGGCTGCTATTTCCACCCGCGCTGCGAGTTTGCCGAGAACCGTTGCAGGCAGGAAGCGCCTGTGTTGCAGGAGGTGACCCCTGGGCACTTCGCACGGTGTCACTTCGCCGCCGACCTCGACCTATCAGTTGGCCAACGTGCCTAGGGCCTCAAGTCAGGCCGTCATCCCGGGCATGGCCCCATGGGCGCTAGCTTATGTGCGCGGGCCTGCCTCCGATCGTCATGGCCGGCCCTGTGCCGGCCATCCACGACTTTACTTTTCCGGGTTGCATGATCGCGCAGCGTGTGTGTAGTGACGCGGGGGGTCACATGAATCAAGGGGTATCCTCGCTCCGCTCGCGCTCGGTGGTCGCACTGACCGCCCGCTGCGTCGTCCTCTCGGCATTGATCGCCCTGACGGCCTGTCAGCCCGCCTTGCTCGATCCGCGAGGTCCCATCGGCGAAGCCCAGAAGACCATTCTGATCGACTCACTCGCCATCATGCTGGCGATCGTTATCCCAACGCTCGCCGCCACGCTCGGCTGCGCCTGGTGGTATCGAAGGTCAAACACCAGGGCGCGCCATCTGCCCGACTTCACATATTCCGGCCAGCTCGAGATGATCGTCTGGGCCATCCCGCTGCTGACGATCATGCTGCTGGGAGGCGTTGCGTGGATAAGCTCGCATGAGCTGGACCCGGCGAGGCCGCTGCCGTCGAAAGACCCGCCACTCGAGGTCCAGGTCGTGTCGCTGGATTGGAAATGGCTGTTCATCTACCCCAGACAGCATGTCGCCAGCGTGAACCACCTCGTCATCCCCGCCGGTGTGCCCGTCCACTTCAGCCTGACCTCGGCGAGCGTGATGAATGCCTTCTTCATCCCGCAGCTCGGCAGCATGATCTACACGATGAACGGCATGGCGACGGAGCTCAACCTGCACGCTGACGAACCCGGTGTGTTCCTCGGCCTGTCGACCAACTACAGCGGCGACGGCTTTGCCGGCATGCATTTCGACACTGAGGCATTGCCGATGGACCGCTTCACTGCCTGGGTCGATGCAACCCGTGGCAACGGTCCGACGCTGACCTCGCAAACTTACACCGAACTCGCCAAACAGAGCATCGGCGTTGCTCCGTTCACCTACCGCGACGTCGATCCCGATCTGTTCAAGAACATCGTCACACAGGCGCTGCCGCCTGGCCCGGGGCCGGTTGAGGAACCCAGTCCGGGCGCGTCCAAGCGGGCGGAGAAGTAGCATGTTGGGCAAGCTGACCTGGGCCGCGATCCCCTTCGACCAGCCGATTCCGTTGTTCGCGGCCGGCTTCGTCGGATTTATCATCTTCTGTGTCCTCGTCTATATCACGCTCAAGGGGTGGATCCCCTATCTGTGGCGGGAGTGGATCACCAGCGTCGACCACAAGCGGATCGGCGTGATGTACGTCTTCCTCGCCGGTGTCATGCTTATCCGTGGCTTCAGCGATGCGATCATGATGCGATCGCAGCAGGCGCTGGCCTTCCAGGCACCCGGCTATCTGCCTCCCGATCACTACGATCAGATCTTCTCGGCACACGGCACGCTGATGATCTTCTTTGTCGCAATGCCATTCGTGATCGGGCTGATGAACATCGTTGTCCCGCTGCAGCTAGGGGTACGCGACGTCGCGTTCCCGACACTGAACTCGGTCAGCTTCTGGCTGACGGCAACGGGCGCGCTGCTGGTGAATGTGTCGCTTGTGGTTGGCGAGTTCGCACGCACCGGCTGGCTGGCCTATCCGCCACTGTCCGAGCTGACGTATTCACCCGGTGTCGGCGTGGACTACTATCTGTGGTCACTGCAGATCTCCGGCGTCGGCACGCTGCTGACCGGGGTCAACTTCGTCACCACGATTCTCAAACTGCACGCGCCGGGCATGACCTATATGCGCATGCCCATGTTCTGCTGGACGGCGCTCGCCTCCTGCCTGCTTATCGTCGCGGCCTTTCCGATCCTGACGGCAACCTTCGCCATGCTGCTGCTGGACCGCTATCTCGGCTTTCACTTCTTCACCAATGAAGCCGGCGGCAACGTGATGATGTACGTCAACCTCATCTGGGCGTGGGGACATCCCGAGGTCTACATCCTCGTCCTGCCGGCATTCGGCGTGTTCTCCGAGGTGGTGTCGACCTTCTCGGGCAAGCCGCTGTTCGGCTACCGATCGATGGTCGCCGCAACGATGGTGATCTGCATCCTCGCCTTCATGGTCTGGCTGCACCACTTCTTCACCATGGGCGCGGGCGCCGACGTGAACGCCGTGTTCGGCATCACGACGATGATCATCGCGGTGCCGACGGGCGTGAAGGTGTTCAGTTGGCTGTTCACGATGTACGGCGGGCGAATCGTCTACGCATCGCCGATGTTGTGGTCGATCGGCTTCATGGTGACCTTCGTGCTGGGCGGCATGACGGGCGTGCTGCTGGCGGTGCCGCCGGCCGACTTTGTCCTGCACAACAGCCTGTTCCTGGTGGCACACTTCCACAACGTCATCATCGGCGGCGTGCTGTTCGGCGCATTCGCCGGCTACACCTACTGGTTCCCCAAGGCATTCGGCTTCCGTTTGCACGAGGGCCTGGGCAAGGCCGCGTTCTGGTGCTGGTTCATCGGCTTCTACCTGGCCTTCATGCCGCTCTACGTGCTGGGCTTCGAGGGCATGACTCGACGCATGCAGCACTACGACGTTCCGGCGTGGCATCCCTGGCTGCTGATAGCCGCGGTAGGTGCTGCCGTCATCCTGGCCGGAATCGTGCTGCAGATCGCACAGCTTGTGGTCAGCTTCCGCCACCGCGAGGAGCTTCGCGACGTGACCGGCGACCCCTGGAACGGCCACTCGCTGGAGTGGGCCACCGCGTCGCCACCGCCGCCATTCAACTTCGCCGTGCTGCCACATATCGCTGAAGACGACACCTATTGGGGGATGAAACAGCGCGTCCTGCGGCAGGCCGACACCGGCGAAGAACCACGCTATGAAGACATCGAGTTGCCGCGAAACAGCCCGACCGGTTTCATCTGTGCCTTCTTCGCCACCTTCATGGGCTTCGCGTTGATCTGGCATATCTGGTGGTTGGTCGCGGTGGCGTTCCTGGGGGCCTTCGTGACATTCGTGGTGTTCGCCTGGCGGGACCGGACCGAGGATCGCATTCCGGCCGACGAGGTTGCCCGCATCGACCGGGCCAACCGCGCTGCCCGTCGCGTGGCACTCGCGCAGATGCAGCCCGCGCAATGAGTGCGGCTCAGGGAACCGCCGGCCACGACGTGCGCATGGGGCACGCGGCACGCGACGTCGTCTCCAAGCGCATCATCGTCGGTTACGGCTTCTGGATCTTCCTGCTCAGCGACATCATCATGTTCTCCGCGTTCTTCGCGACCTACGCGGTGCTGTCAGGACAAACCGCCGGCGGCCCCGCCGGGAAGGACGTGTTTCACCTCCACATCGTCGCGATCGAGACGGCGTGCCTGCTGCTGTCCAGCTTCACCTGCGGCATCGCGAGTATCGGCGCCAGGGCGTTCAACAACCTGATGTACTATGGCTGCATGGCGGCGACGGCCGTGCTTGGCGCCGGGTTCCTGTTCCTGGAGATCCGCGAATTCGCCGGCATGGTCGCCATCGGCGCCGGCCCGACGCGCAGTGCCTTCCTGTCGTCGTTCTTCACCCTGGTCGGCTGCCACGGCCTGCACGTGACGTTGGGCCTGCTATGGCTGCTGACCATGATGGCGCAGGTGTTCGCCAAGGGTTATCGCCACGACATCCTGCGCCGCATCCTGTGCTTCGCTCTGTTCTGGCACACGCTGGATATCATCTGGGTGGGGATCTTCACGGTGGTCTATCTGACGGGGGTGGCTCAATGAGTGACGCCGGACGAAGTCTGCGTCTGCACCCAGGCGATACCGCTCCCGGCGACGAGAGGGCCGAGGGCCGCGAGATCGCCGAAGGTCTGCTCGGTTACCTTGTCGGCCTTGCCCTCGCAACGCTGATCACCGTGGTGGCGTTCTTCCTCGCCATCAGTGGCCAGTCATTGGTATGGGGACCCAGCATCCCCATCGCGTTGTTCGTGCTCGCGGTTGCGCAGATGGGGGTTCATCTGGTCTTCTTCCTGCACATCACCACCGGCCCTGACAACGCCAACAACGTCCTGGCCCTGGCGTTTGGCGTGCTGATCGTCCTGCTGCTGATCGTCGGGTCGCTATGGATCATGACCCACCTCAATCAGAACATGATGCCGATAGACCGCATCATGGAGATGCAGCGGTAGCGAGCGTCTTCGCGATGTCCAATGCGCGACGGATCAGGTTCTCCGACGCCTCGGGCGTGCGGAACGCGCTGTGCGCCGACAGTGTGACGTTGGGCAGCGTCGCAAGTTCATGACCTGGCTCCAGCGGCTCCTTGGTGAACACATCCAGCGCCGCATGGCGCAACCGGCCCGATCGTAGCGCTGCGATCATCGCCGCCTCATCGACGAGAGCGCCGCGCGCCGTGTTCACCAGCACCGCACCTTGCCGCAGCTTCGCCAACCTAGCCGCGTCGAGGAAGCCACGCGTCTCGTCGGTCAGCAGCAGATGCACCGACAGCACGTCGCTGCTCGCCAGCAGCGTGTCCAGATCGACGAACGTGACGCCGGGCGCGGTCTTGGGCGAGCGGTTCCACGCGATCACCCGCATGCCGGAGCCCGCCGCGATGCGCGCCACCTCGGCCGCGATGCCGCCATAGCCGAGCAGACCGAGCGTCTTGCCGGTAAGCTCCATGCCCTCGGTGCGGACCCATTCGCCGCGCCGCATGCCGCCATCCATGATCGCCAGCCCGCGCGCCGCAGCCCACATGAGTGCGATCGTATGTTCGGCGACCGCCGTGTCGCCGTAGCCCTTGATGATGTGCACGGCGATGCCGTGCTCGGCCAGCTCGTCCGGATGCATGTAGCTGCGCGCGCCGGTGCCGAGAAAGATGATGTGCTTCAAACCGGCGCAGCGCCGCATGATTTCGGTCGGCAGCTGGCTGTGGTCGTCAAACATGAAGTCGTAGCCGGCGAGCAGCCCGGGCAGCGTATCGGGTGGCACCTCGAGCTGTTCGTTTACTGTCACCGGCGGGTCATCCGGCCGCACCACCCGGTAGAACACGTCAGCCAGATCGTCCACGGCATCGAGAAACAGGCCCTTCATCACATCCCCCAACAGTGCGCGCCACTGGATGGAGATTGCTTTGTCGCTCGGCGCCTCGCAACGACAGGCTTTCGCGACACGCCGTCTATCCCGTATCAGTAGCGCACCAATGTCGCGCGCCCCTCGCCTTGCTCCCAACGAACGCCGGCCGTCGGTGCGGACACGCGCGCCGCTGCGACGGGCCGTGTCGGCGCCGCGTCGCCGGCGCTTTCGGCTGATCGGCTACGCCGTCATCGCCGCTGTCTGGGGCGTGCTGGCGGTTGCCGTCGTGCTGCTGTGGTTCGCACGCGACCTGCCTCGGCCGGATTCCGCTTTGGCGGCAGCGCGGCGGCCGAGCCTCGCGCTGGAGGATCGCACTGGCCGCGTGTTCGCCACCTTCGGCGATATCGTCGGCGAGCCGCTTCGTCTGAGCGACATGCCACCCTACCTGCCGGCGGCGGCCGTTGCGGTGGAGGACCGGCGCTTCTGGCACCATCCCGGCATCGATCCGATCGGGCTGGCGCGCGCCATATGGATCAACTTGACCAGCGGTCGCGTGACCCAGGGCGGGTCCACCATCACCCAGCAGGTCGCCAAGAACCTGTTCCTGACCAACGCGCGCACCTATCGCCGCAAGGTGCAGGAACTGCTGCTGACGCTGTGGCTGGAGCACACGTTCAGCAAGCGTGAGATCCTCGAGATCTGGCTCAACCGCGTGTATCTCGGCTCCGGCACCTGGGGCATGGATGCCGCGGCGAGGATGTATTTCGGCATCTCGGCGCGGCGTGTGTCGCTGTGGCAGGCGGCGATGCTGGCTGGCCTGCCGCGCGCGCCCTCACGGTTCAATCCGCGCACCGATCCGCATGCCGCGGCAGCGCGTGCGCGGGAGGTGCTGACCGCCATGGCGGAGACCGGTGCGATCACCGCTGAGCAGGCGCGTGCCGCCGAGGCCCAGATTGCATTCCCGCCGGCGCCACCGCTCGCCACCGGCTGGTTCGCGGATTGGGTGGCCGACCAGGCGCAGTCGCTGGCGCCGGAGAGTGTCGACACCAAGCTGGTCACCACACTCGACGCGCGCTTGCAGGCGGTCGCCGAGGCTCGTCTGACGGCGCTGCTGGAGGGGCCGGGTGTTGCGGCCGGCGTTACGCAAGGTGCGGTTGTGGTGCTGGACATGGCGACCGGCGCGGTGCGCGCGATGGTGGGCGGTCGCGACTATCGGCAAAGCCAATTCAACCGCGCGGTGCTGGCGCGGCGCCAGCCGGGATCTGCGTTCAAGCCGTTCGTGTGGCTGGCGGCGCTCGAGCAGGGCGTGCGCCCGGACGACACGGTGCTCGATGCGCCGATACGCATCGGCAACTGGAGTCCCGTCGACTTCGAGCGCCAGTACCTTGGCGAGATCACGGTGGAGGAGGCGCTGGCGCAATCGATCAACACTGCTGCCGTGCGGCTGCTGCAGGAAGCCGGTGGCCCACGTGCGGTCGCGAACGAGGCGGCGCGTCTCGGCATCGCCGACAAGCTGCCCAACAACGCATCGCTGGCGCTCGGCACCGGCGAGGTCGGTCTGCTGGAGCTCGCGTCGGCCTATGCGGCGTTCTTCAACGGGGGAGAGCGCGTCGTGCCATTTGGCATAGCGGCGCTACAGGTTGCGCCGCGGCCCGCCATCGATCCCGATCTCGCGGATATGATGGCGCGCATGATGACGGCGGTGGTGACACGCGGTACAGGGCGGGCTGCGGCAGTGCCAGGCCATCTGGTCGCCGGCAAGACCGGCACGACGCAGGACTACCGCGACGCGTGGTTCATCGGGCGGTTCGATGACGAGATCATCGGCATCTGGCTTGGCAATGACGACAACCGGCCGATGAAGTCGGTGCAGGGCGGCGGTCTGCCGGCGCGGCTGTACCATGACATCGCAGTGACGGTACGATGAACAGCAGCATGTGACTTCGGCAATGGATCACCACGCCATGCAGGCCAATGCCCCAATCATGACAGCCGCCATGAAGGGAGGGGAGGCAACCTTCAAGGCGGAGCGCGCGTGGCAGCAGGGCGCGATCTACGCCGCGGTCAAGAGCTGGGCCGGTGTCGACGCCGAGCTTGTGCACCAACGGCAGCACCACACACTTGTCCTGACGCTGAGTGGTGGAACGGAACACACAGGAACGAAGATCTCGGGTTCGCCGACGTATGAGGGCAAGGACAGGGTAGGCTGCTTGACCTTCATACCATCGGGGGCGGAGCGCCGGGCGTGGTATCAAAACGCCGATCTGAACTTCGTCGTGATGCTGATCGATCCGGCCTTCCTGGCACGCTATGATCCCGGCCTCAGCACTGGCGATCTGCGGCCTTTCACGAACCACCGGGACGGTCTCCTCAATGCGGCCCTGGCCTCGCTGGCGCGGGAGATGTTGGGTGCCGGCCCCGATCTCCCTTCGCTGTACGCCGAGCAGGTGGCCGGCCTGTCGATTTCTCACCTCATGCGGTCAGCTCGGCGGCATAGGTCATCGCGAGTTTCTCGCACCGGTCTGTCTGACGCGCAATTGCGTCGTGTCGTGGAATTCATCGAGGCCAATCTGCACCGCAACGTCTCGCTGTCTGACCTGGCCAACCTGGTCGGCATTGTTCCGGATGTGCTTGCGCGAAAGATGAAGATCAGCATTGGCGCGTCGCCGTACAGTTATCTGCTGGAACGCCGGATACGCCGCGCCGAAGTCATGTTGCGCGCAAGTAACATGCCTATCGCAGAGATAGCGCTCGAGGTCGGCTTTTCAAGCCAGAGCCATTTCACCGCGCAGTTCAGAAAGCATTCAAACCTCACGCCCGGCGCGTATCGAGCTTCGACGCGCAATTGACCTCGGCTACGCCGTACGGTCGGAAACACGCAATCCCGTCGGTTTCATGAAAGACGTGCTGTCATCGATCCCTTTATGAACGGGCGTCGCCGACTTGGCGTGACACTCGAAACGGGAGACAGAGCATGGGACATTTGCGAAATGCGACGTTCGTCGCCTTGTTGTTTGGCACGACGATCTGTGCGTCAGCACTGGCTGACAATCCAGCCACTGGCTGTCGGCCGGCTGTTGCACGTGCCGAGGCGGAGGGCGGCGGAGTTGGAAGCGTCAACAGTGCGACTCGCAAGGCGGAAGCGGAAGGCGGCGGCGTTGGAAGTGTCAGCAACGCGACCCGCAAGGCCGAAGCGGAAGGCGGTGGAGTTGGTTCCGTGAACCAGCCCACACGATTGGCATCGACGCAGCCCTGCAAGTAGTGCGATCGATGTATAGGCTGCGTGGCCCGACATTTGCGATCGTCATTACGCTGTGGGGCGCTCATGCATTCGGGCGCTCCATGGAGAGCGTTGACGCGTCGATCGCGCGGCAGGCGATGCCAGCAGTGGTGAACATCTCCGCCTGGCAGGTGCACCCGTCGGCCAAGGCTGGCGGGCCACCGCGCCGCGTGAAGGTCTATGGGTCGGGATTCATCATTGATCCAACCGGCATCATCATCACGAACAAGCATGTTGTGGACGACGCAACCAACCTGACGGCGATCTTCCGCGATGGCGATCCTGCACCGGCGCGGTTGATCGCGACCGCGGCGATGCTCGACCTCGCAGTGCTGAAGGTCGATGTCGGCCAAACGTTGCCGTACTTGAGGTGGGGGAACAGCGATGCGCTGGAGGTCGCCGACCCGGTTCTCGCGATCGGCAATCCATTGGGCATCGGGATGTCGGTATCAACCGGGGTGGTAAGCGCGCTGAACCGCGACCTGCAGGATACGCCGTTCGACAGCTACATCCAGACCGACGCGGCGATCAATCATGGCAACTCTGGCGGCCCGCTGATCAATCAGGCCGGCGAGGTGGTTGGGATCGATACCGCTCTGTATAACCCCGACCAGAAGGGCGGGTTCATCGGAATCGGTTTCGCCATACCGTCCAGCACCGCGAAGTTTGTCGTGGGCCGCCTGCTCGATCCCAGTCATCCCAAGCCTGCGTGGCTCGGTGTCACCTTGGATGACATGACGCAGGAACTGGCGAAGGCATTGGGTCTGCCACAATCGACTGGTGCAATCATATCGGAGGTGGATCCGACTGGGCCCGGCGGCCCATCCTTGCGACCAGGCGACGTATTGGAAGCGCTGGATGGCGTGCGACTGAATGACTCGCGCGCCTTCATGCGGGCGATTGTCACGATGGCGATCGGACAAGCCGCGCACCTGACGGTCTGGCGCGACGGCAAGCAACAGGAGATCACCGTGACAGCCGCCGAATGGCCACATCACGCGCCTGGCGCGGTAATGGTGAGAGCGAAAGTTGCGGGTGGGGTGATCTCAAATGCGCCTGACATTGGCTTAACTGTCGGGCCCATCACCGAGGCGGCTCGCAGGCAATACGGGCTCGACGCAAAGCTGACCGGCGCATTGGTATCCGCGGTCGAACGCGACTCTGAGGCACAGGATCTCGGGATCGCGCCCGGCGACGTCGTCATCGCCGCGCAAGGCAGACCTGTGGTGACGCCCGACGATTTCAGACGCGTGGTCAGTGAGGCGCAGGCGCAGCAACGTCCCTATCTCGCGGCGCTCGTGCGGACGAAGAACGGCGCACGATGGGTTTCGCTGTCACTCGATGACGCCGGCTCCTAGTTTGACTGGTGTCCAGCCTTCCAATGCGTGCAGCCATTGAGGAACAGGTTGACGCAGTCATCGGCCCAGCGGTCGAGTTCAGCTCCGGTCATCGGCACCCCGAGGCCGAGGGCGCGGCGCTGCGGTACGGTGATCAGAAGAGAAAGGAACTGCTCGGCGGCGAATTCCGGGCGGTCGATCGCAAGCCGGCCGGCGCTGCTCTCGCGCTCCAGTATTGCCGCGATCTGCCTGACCGCTTCGGCGCGGCTGCCCTCGCGTGCGGCGATTGCGGCAAGCTCGGGGAAGCGTTGCGCCTCGACCAGCATCAACCGGGTGAGCGCCAGCGTCATCGGGGCGACGGATGCATGCACGGCTAGCCGCGCGAGACGGGGCAGGATCTCACCGAGGCCGCTGCCCTCAAAGAGCGGTACGTCGGGCGGAGGCCTGACCCCTTGGATGATCCGGTGCACGACGGCGCCGAACAGCGCCGCCTTGTCGGGGAAGCGGTGATAAAACGTACGCTTGGAAATCCGGGCGCGTTGCGCGACGGCCTCGATGCTGGTGGCGCCGTAGCCTTCGGCCAGGAACAGGTCGGTTGCGGCATCGAGGATGCGGTCCCCGAGCAGGGCTGCCTGCTCGCGCGAGGGGCGGCCGCCGCGCCGAGGGGTTGGAGGCTCGGCGGCGGCAAGGGCGGCCATGACGTTTGGTGTGCCGCGCTTCAACGACTCTGGGTGCTGGCGGCGGCGCCTAGTAGCCCGGTGGTCGATAATATCCCGGCGGCGGGTAATAGGCCGGGGGTGGAGCGTAGTAGGCGGATGCGGGCGGATAATAGGCTGGCGGCGGGTAATAAACCGGAGCCGCCAAGGCCCGTATCGGCGCTGTGGCGATGATCGCGGCACCGGTCACCACTGCCGCTCCCAGCGCAAACAGGCCGAATACTGGACCACCACGGTGGTGCGCGAAGGCCGGATTGACCGGCGCCGCGGCCACCGCGATCAAGGCAACGCCGCCGATTGCCGCATCTCTTAACCTGATCATGACCAACTCCCTGGGCGAGCTCTTGCACGAACCACCAGAGGGGACGCATAGCATCGGCCATAACTAAACGCAACCGTTCCGTAGCGTTATATGCGGCCATCATTCCATCGCTGCATGCGGCTCTGGGGCGCTTGGCGCCTGGCGCGGCCTGCGCATCAGAAACAGCAGCAACAGGGCCGGGAGGGTGGTGAAGATCATCATCTTGTAGTCGTCGACATAGGCGATGATCTGCGCCTGCTGGTTGATGATGTGATCGAGCATCGCCGCGCCGTGGTGGGTCGCCGGATCGAGGTGCTGCTGCACCGCCGCTCCATCCTGAAGTGCGCGGTTGAACGGATTGACCGAGGCGCCGATCTCGGCGTGCAGCACCTGGGTGTTGTGCGCCAGCATCGCCGACGTGACCGATACGCCGATGGCGGCACCGATGTTGCGTGCCAGGCTGAACAGCGATGCGCCGTCGGTGCGCAGCATCACCGGCAAGGTGGCGAACGCGACCATCTGGAGCGGGATGAACAGAAAGCCCAACCCGAATCCCTGGACGGTGATGGTGAAGATCAGCCGCCACTCGTTGATGTCGGGCGTCCAGGTGGTCATTTCCCAGACCGACCACACCACGCACAGGATGCCGAAACCCATCGCCATGCGCGGATCGATGCGGGTTGCGACGCGGCCGGCGAGGACCATGGAGACCATCGTGCCAATGCCGCGCGGCGCCATGATCAGTCCGGCGGTATCGACCGGATAGTTGGCGAGGTTCTGCAGCCACGGCGCCATCAGCGACGAGCTGGACACCAGGATGGTGCCGGCGGCGAACATCATGCCGACGCCGGCAGTGAAGTTGCGGTCCTTGAACAACGCCGGCGGAATGAACGGCCGTCGTGCGGTCAGCATGTGCACGACGAACAGGTAGATGCCGAGACCGCCGAGTACGGTCTCGACGATGATCTCGCGCGAGGTGAACCAGTCCCGGTCCTGGCCGCGGTCCAGCATCATCTGGATGGCGCCGATGCCGAGACCCAGGGCGGCGAAGCCGACCCAGTCGAACCGCATGCTGTCGTTCGGGCGGGAGCGAGGCATGAAGAAGATCAGCCCCACCGTCGCGAGAATGCCGAACGGCAGGTTGATGTAGAAGACGAAGCGCCAGTTGTACATCTCGGTCAGGTAGCCGCCGAGGGTGGGCCCGAGGATCGGGCCGATCATGACGCCGACGCCCCAGATCGCCATCGCGTTGCCGCGCTGCTCGGCTGGGTAGATGTCGAGCATGGTGGCCTGCGACAGCGGCACGAGTGCGGCGCCGAACATGCCCTGGAACAGGCGGAACAGCACCATCTGACCCAACGACTGTGCCGCGCCGCACAGCATCGAGGTGATGGTGAAGCCGATCAGGCAGCCGATGAACAGGTATTTCCGGCCGAACCGTGCAGCCAGCCAGCCCACCGGCGCGGTCATGATCGCCGCGGCGGTGATGTAGGAGGTGAGTACCCAGGTGATCTCGTCGAAGCTCGCCGACAGGCTGCCCTGCATATAGGGCAGCGCCACATTGGCGATCGTCTGGTCGAGCGCCTGCATCAAGGTCGCGCCGACCGTGCAAAGAGTGATGATCAGGCGATGGGGCACCTGATCATGCGGGCCTGGAGCCATGGAAGGTGCGGGCTAGAACAGGTCGGCGAGCGTACGGCTGTGGCCGGTGTCGATGTCGGCTTCCACACTCATGCCGGCGCGCAACTCGGGATCACCCGGCTTGCGCTCGACCTTGATGCGGACCGGGATGCGCTGCACCACCTTCACCCAGTTCCCCGACGTGTTCTGTGCCGGCAGCACAGAGAACTCCGAGCCGGAATTCGGCGCGATGCTCTCGACCACCGACTTCCAGGTGCGGCCGGGATAGGTATCCACCGCCACGTCGACCGGATCGCCCGGCCTTACCCAGGTGAGCTCGGTCTCCTTCGGATTGGCCTCGACCCAGACGTCCTCGGTGGAAACGATGCCAAACGCGGCAGTGGACGCGGCGAGGTACATGCCTGGCTGCACGGTATCCACCTGGGTCACGATGCCGTCGAACGGCGCGTAGATCACCGCGTGGTCGAGTTCGCGCTGCGCCTCGTCGACGCGCGCCTTGGCCTGGAGGTATTCGGGCATGGTCCGCACGTCGACGTCCGGATTGCCCAGGAGTTTCGCACGCTGCACCTCGGCCATCGTCTTCAGCGCGCTCACCGCACGCTGATTGGCGGCAAGCTGGAAGCGCATGTTGTCGTAGTCCGCACGGGTGACGCCGCCGGACTTCACGAGGTTCGAGTAGCGCTCGAAGTTCGCCTGGTCGGACTGGACCTGCGACTGCTTGACCTCGACGTCGCCCAGCAGGCGCTGATAGTCGAGCTTCATGGCGCTGACGCTGGTCTCGACGCCGTTGAGGCTCGCCTTGGCGGAGTTGAGCATGATCTGGAACTGCTGCGGATCGAGCCGCAGCAGCACGTCGCCCTTCTTCACGTGCTGGCCTTCGTGCACCGGAACCGCGGCCACGATGCCGGAAACATCGGTGGACAAAGTCTCCTTGGCCGCGCGGACATACGCGTCATCAATCGAGACATAGCGTCCGCCGGAGAGCCAGTAGGCGCCGGAGGCCACTGCGACGAGGAGAATGCCGCCCAACATGAGGATCGGTCGGAGCAGGGCACGATTGATGCGCCGGCTGCGGACCGGGGCTTCGGTGACGCGCGGTGCGGCGCCGGCGGTAGCGGCCTGCGACATCAGGCAACCTCCCGCGCTTCGGCTTCGACCGGCGGATAGCGGCGCGGCGGGTGGGCTTCGTGAGCCAAGGTCAGCTTCATCGTGATCAGCGCTTCCGTCATCGTATCGATCGTTGCCTCGTCCAGGCCACTGGTCAACAGGGTGCGCATCTGCTCGCGCTGATAGTCGATCTCGCGCAGCACGCCGTAGGCAGGCTGGCACAGATGGAGGCGCCAGATGCGGCGGTCTTTCGGGTCAGGTCGCCGTTCAACCATGCCACGACGTTCCAGACGGTCGATCAGGCGCGCGACGGTGATCGGCTCGACTTCCAGGAATTCGGACAGTTCTTTCTGGGACAGGCCTGGCTGGCGCTCGAGCCAGATGAGGATGCCCCATTGCGCGCGGGTCATGCCGTGGGCGCGGGCGCGCTTGTCGGCGTCGACGCGAATGAGCCGGGCGACGTCATGCATCAGGAACATCAGGTCGCGTTCGAAATCATGCACCGCGGGATCAGTCCTGTCGGAGAGGCCCTGATGATAAGCTGCGTTATGATAAGGTGCCAGTGGCATTTCCATGCATGGCACGCAAGGCCGATCTGCGGTCAGGGAGCGAGGACGGTTGGCAGCACAGGGGCAAGTGCTGTGGAGCTGTGCCATGCCGCCCGCTGCGACGTCTGGGGCGCGGCGCCGGAGAGGCCGGGGATCTGAGACGGAAGTTCGGCACGATGACGCACCTGCGACGCCGGCATGGGCGCATTGCGACCGGGCCGGGGAGGTCGGTCTGCGTCGGACAGCTGGCGTTGCTGGCGGCGGTGGTTTTGCAGCGTTCTACTGAATACGCGACCGGCGGCCAAGGCATTGGCGCGCAGCCGGACGGCTTTCTCGTCGGCCACGCCCGGTCTGGCGGCGCGGGCGAAGCTGTCCATCGCAGCGAAATGCGCGGCGACCGCACGGGCCGCCTCGGCGGCTTCCGTCGGATCGGCGGGGTGGAAGGCCTCGATCATGGTGCGGACGATCGAGAGATTGGCGGCGCGATCTGCCTCGGTCTGGTCGGCTGAGGCCGGGATGGTGCGGACGAGGGTGCCGATCAGCAGGGTGATGAAGGCGTCGAGGGTCATGGGCCTGGGCTCCCGCAGGGCTGGGTTGGCGGGATTGTAGCGGAAGGTAGTGAACAAACAGTGAACATCGTAGTGCCCACTGACGATGGGGATTGCTTCGTCGCTGCGCTCGCTCGCAATGACAACATGTCGGCGCGCGTGGCGGTGAGGCTACATCGCGTCTAAGTTCGGTTCGATAACGGTTTGACGTGGATCGATGTCGGTCGCTTCGCGTTAATGATTTCGTCACTTCTCACCAGGCTTAGTGCGGTCGGGAGGAGTGACGATGAAGCGGACCCTTTTGGCTGCCTGCATGGTATGCGCGATTGCCAGCGGCCGAGCGGCCCTGGCGCAAGGCACGTTCGACCTGGACGCGCCGCCGGTCGGCAAGGCGGCAAACACCCTCATGATACGCGTTCGGGCGCTCGGCGTGATCCCGCTGGATACGAGTAGTTCGATCTCGGTGGTTGGCGGTCAGGTGAATGCCACTGCGCAGGCCGCGCCCGAGGTGGATTTCTCATATTTTCTCACCGGCAACATCGCATTCGAGCTAATCGCTGCGACCACGCGCCACGACGTCTCGGCCAGCGATACCGTGCTTGGGCACGTGGACGTTGGCAGTGTCTGGGTTCTGCCACCCACTCTGACCGCGCAGTATCACTTCTTCCCGCATGAGCGCTTGAGCCCCTATATCGGTGCCGGGATCAACGCCTCGTTCTTTTACGGGGCACACGCAGCCGGTGCGCCGGTGACACAGGTCGCCTTCAGCAACAACGTGGGCGCGGCGATCCAGGCGGGCGTCGACTATAACTTCGCGGGACACTGGTTCGCCAACTTTGACGTGAAGCAGATCTTTGTAAACACGACGGCCAGCATCAATGGCGGCGCCATCAAAGCGCATACCGCACTTAACCCACTGGTGGTTGGCGCCGGCATCGGCTACCGGTTCTGACTGGGTCGTCAGGCCGGTTGTGACGCTCGGGGCGGGGCGAAGACCGCGGCCGGTGCAATGCGCTCGCAAGGCAATCCGGCCGACTTCTGCTATAGCCGCGACATGGGAACCGGAACGACATGGCTGGCGGTGGCGGCTGGTGGCGCGGTGGGGAGCCTGGCCCGCTTCTGGCTTGCTGCGGCGATGACCATGCTGACCGGACCACGCTTTCCCTGGGGGACGCTGCTGATCAATGTCGTGGGCTCATTCGTAATCGGTCTGGTCGCAGCGGTCACGCTTACACCGGCGCGTATTGCGATGCATCCCGACCTGCGGATTTTCCTCATGGTCGGCATCTGCGGCGGCTTCACGACCTTCTCGGCCTTCAGCCTGCAGACGTTGGAACTACTGCAATCCGGCGATACCTCTCCGGCGATGGCCTATGTTGCCGGGTCTGTCGCGCTGTGTCTCGCAGCGGTCTGGGGCGGCTGGACTCTCGGCAGAGCGTAACTTTGCTTCCCATTCGCTGGGCGGATAAGTCATAAGCGAAGGATCGGCCCCTGATCGTGCGTGGGATATTGTTGCTATTAATCAAGGATGCCTGACGGCATGAAGGTCTTGTTGACTGGCGGATGCGGCTTCATCGGTTCGGCTGTGGTGCGCCATCTGATACGCGACACGGACCATGTGGTGATCAACGTCGACAAATTGACCTATGCCGCGTCCGAGGACGCGCTGGAGACTGCGAGGGGTCATAACCGCCATGTCCTGATCCGCGCCGACATCACCAACGGCGTGGCAATGCGGCAGATCTTCGCGACCCATCAGCCCGATGCCGTGATGCACCTTGCGGCGGAAAGCCATGTCGATCGCTCGATCGACGGGCCGGCCACGTTCATCGAGACCAATGTTATCGGTACATTCGCGCTATTAGAGGCATCCCGGCAGTACTACGCCGGGCTCAGCCCAATGCGGCGCGCGACGTTCCGATTTCATCACGTATCCACCGACGAGGTGTTCGGCGCGCTTGGCGCCGGTGATCCGCCGTTCGACGAGACCACAAGCTACGATCCGCGCAGCCCCTACTCGGCGAGCAAGGCGGCGTCGGACCACCTGGTGCGGGCGTGGTTCCACACCTATGGGCTGCCGACCCTCGTCTCCAACACGGCCAACAACTACGGGCCGTGGCAATTCCCGGATAAGCTGATCCCGCTGGTCACGCTGAACGCGCTGGAGGGCAAGCCTTTGCCGGTCTATGGCGACGGCTCGAACCGGCGCGACTGGATCTTCGTCGAGGACCACGCGGTCGCGCTGGTGCGCGTGCTGGAGCTTGGCGAGCCTGGCGCCACCTACGCGATCGGTGCCCGCCAGCCGCGCAGCAATCTCGACGTGGTGCGCGCGATCTGCGCGGAACTGGACCGCCGCGTGCCGGATACCGCTGGTGCGCGCGAGCGGCTGATCCACTTCGTCACGGACCGGCCCGGGCACGACTTCCGCTACGAGATCGATCCGACGCGGGCCGAGACAGCGCTTGGCTGGACCGCGCCGCACGAGTTCGAGGCCGGTCTGGCGCGCACCATCGATTGGTATCTGGCGAACCGCGAGTGGTGGCAGGCGGTGCGCGCCGAGCGCTATGCGGGACAACGGCTGGGAACTGCGGCATGAAGGGCATTCTGCTCGCCGGTGGCTCCGGCACGCGGCTGCATCCGATGACCTTGGCGGCGTCGAAGCAGTTGCTGCCGGTCTACGACAAGCCGATGGTGTATTATCCGCTGTCGACACTGATGCTTGCCGGCATCCGCGACATCCTGGTGATCTCGACGCCTGAGGACCTGCCGCAGTTCAGCAAGCTGCTGGGCGACGGCGAACGCTTCGGCGTGCACTTCACCTACGCTGAACAGAAGCGCCCCGAGGGGATCGCGCAGGCCTTCCTGATCGGCCGCGACTGGATTGCCGGCGAGGCCTGCGCGCTGGCGCTCGGCGACAACCTCATTCACGCCGACCATCTGTCTGCATTGCTCCGCGCGGCGGCGGCGCGACCGCATGGCGCGACCGTGTTCGCGTACCAGGTGCGCGATCCGGAGCGCTACGGCGTGGTGTCGTTCGACGCGGCGGGGCGCGCGATGGAAATCGTGGAGAAGCCCACCGCAACGGAATCCAACTGGGCGGTGACCGGCCTGTATTTTTACGACGAGACGGTCAGCGACCTGGCGCGCACCATTCGTCCCTCCGGGCGCGGCGAGCTGGAGATCACCGACCTCAACCGGCTGTATTTGGAAGCCGGCGTGCTGGCGGTGGAACGGCTGTCGCGCGGCTGCGCGTGGCTCGATGCGGGCACGCCTGATTCGCTGCTGCAGGCGGCGACCTTCGTGCAAACCATCCAGTCGCGCACAGGAATGCTCGTTGGTTGTCCGGAGGAAGTCGCGTTCCGGATGGGATATATCGACGTGGATACGCTGCGCTCGCATGCGCGTCATTTGGGCAAGACCGAACTGGGGCGCGTGCTGATGGAACTGGCAGAGGGGGAGCAGGCATGATCGTTGAGCCGACCTGCATTCCGGATGTTCTGCTGATCACGCCGCCGCGCTTTCTCGACGACCGCGGGTTCTTTTCGGAAACCTGGAATGAACGCCGCTTCGTTGAGGCGGGTGTGCCGGGTCCGTTCGTGCAGGACAATCATGCGCGGTCGGCCGATCGCGGTGTGGTGCGTGGACTGCACTTGCAGATCGCACCGAACGCTCAGGGCAAGCTGGTTCGGGTGGTGCGTGGATCGATCTGGGACGTTGCGGTGGACATCAGGCGTGGCTCGCCGACGTATGGCCGCCATGCTGGCGTTGTGCTGTCGGCGGACAACTGGCAGCAGCTTTGGATCCCGGCGGGATTGCTGCATGGCTACTGCACGCTCGAGGCGGATACCGAGGTCATCTACAAGGTGACTGCGCCGTGGGACCGGCAGGCGGAACGCGGGGTGATCTGGAACGATCCCCAACTTGCCGTTCCGTGGCCGATTGCGCCGGACGAGGTGATCCTTTCAGACAAGGATCGCATCCTGCCGCGTTTGGCCGAGTGCGGCGAATGGCACATGGCGTGACATGACGGCATCGATCCTGGTCGTGGGCGTCACCGGGCAGCTTGCGGTGTCACTGGCGGAGGCGGCGCCGGCGCGCGGGCTGCCCGTGGAGTGCGTGGGGCCTCCGAGGCTGGATTTCGATCGGCCTGAGAGCGTGCGCCAGGTATTCGCGGGAAGTGCGCCGACGTTGGTTGTCAATGCCGCAGCATATACCGCTGTGGATGCGGCCGAGGACGATGCGGCGGCGGCGTTCAGGGTGAACAGCGATGGGCCGCGGGAGTTGGCGCGGCTGTGCGAGGCGGCTGGCATTCCGCTGATTCACGTATCGACCGACTATGTATTCGATGGGCTCAAGGGTGCGCCCTATGTGGAGACCGACGCGGTCGCACCACAGGGCGTTTACGGTTCGAGCAAGCTGGCCGGCGAGCTGGCGGTGATGGCGGAGTGTTCGCGCGGGATCGTAGTGCGAACGTCGTGGCTGTACTCACCGACCGGCAACAACTTTGTCCGCACCATGCTTGCCGCCGGGCAGCGCCACAGGCATTTGCGTGTTGTGGCGGACCAGTGGGGCTGCCCGACCAGTGCGCCTGATCTGGCGCAGGCCATTCTGGGCATTGCCGCGCGGCTGAGGAACGACGGTTGGCAGAGCCGCTATGCCGGTGTCTATCATGCCGCCGGGACGGGTGCCGCGACGTGGCATGAACTGGCGACCGCGACGTTCGCGGCGGCGGCAGGTCATGGCGTGGCGGTGCCGACGATCGCGCCGATCGCGACGGGTGAGTGGCCGACGAGAGCGAAACGACCGGCTGAACTCGCGGCTTGATTGTGGCAAGCTCGCCGCGGTGTTCGGCCTGCGGCTGCCGGCGTGGCAGGACGGGCTGGCACGCACTGTCGAGGCGATCTTTGCCGCACACGCGTTCAGCCGAGTGTGATGGCGCAGCCGTCCCGGAGCCACACGAGACACGTGCCGTGGCGCGAATTCGCGCCGGTCGGGTAAGGTTGCCGAGGCCGGGCGGGGCGTGGTATTTGCGTGCTCGGCGCTCCGGTGGGGGATAGTTTAGCGGTAGAACTCCCGGCTCTGGACCGGGCAGCCTTGGTTCGAATCCAGGTCCCCCAGCCACGAAATTCGCCGATATATTTCAATATCTTGCTGACATAGACCCGAACTGGACTCGAACCTGGCCCTTGCGTAAGCGGGTTGATGGTGCCTTACCCGGTGAGCGGCATTTGCCCCGTCGATCTGGGCGGCAAACTCATTCGGGTGGCACGATTGATGGCGTAATCCGCCTGAGCCCACCGCCTATTCGGCCAGAGTCGCACCCATGTCCGATGTTGGGAATTCGACACCCTCGTACAGTTCGGCGGCCGGGATTTCGATGCCGATCTCTGGTAGAGAGAGAAGATCCCCCGCCATGATCGATGTGACAGTCCATCTCTGTCCAGCAGCCTGACGCTCGTGGACCGTCAGTCCGATGCTCGCGGATTCGACCATGACATAGCGGCGGATCGAATTGACCGTAGCGTATTCACGCAGTTTCACAATCCTGTCCATGTGGCCAGAAGTCGGACTGATGACCTCGAAAACGACTACGGGGTCCGGTACCAGACGGCTGAGGCCGTTCGCCGGAGAACAGGTCACCACGCCATCGGGATAGCGGACGGTATCTCCGATCGTGGCGACGCCAGCGTCCATTCCATGCGGTCGGCACCCGGTTCCGCCCAGGCGTCCCCGAAGGGCGACAAGGATATTGATCGCGATCTGATTGTGATTGAGGTTCCCCCCGGTCATCGCCACCGGTTGAAACCCATCGAATTCGTGGCGCCCTCCCTGGGCTTCAGCCCAGTTGAGGAACTGGTCTCGGGTCATGGTTGGGACGCGGAACGTGGCGCTCATGGCGTTCACAGTAGCAAGAGGCGAGCCAATTGTCTCTTTGGATCCCCGGCACTCGATTCCCGGCAAGCAACCGGTCAAGACGGCTAACCCGCCCCAGAAACGGCGGGGCGTTCGGTGCGAGAGATCGGTATTGGTTGAAAGCCCGGTTCGCACGGCCCGGCCGCATACAGACCAATCGTTTACGCCATCTGGCTGGCGTCTCGGCACCAGGCCGCGAGGGGTACCTCCCGGATTTCCTCAAGCAGGAACCGGAGATTCGGCGGTGGTACCACGCACATGGTTCGATACGTGTCCAGGAAGGCCAGACAGGAATTTCACCAATATTATCAATGCCTTGCTGACACACGCCCCTGCTGGATTCGAACGTGGCCCTTGTCGGAACGTCATAAAGCGCGCTCGAATATCGAATTCCAGCTGGTCCCGTGGTTACCTTATCAACCGAGATCGACCAGCTGTGCCAGCGAAAATCCATTTTGTCGGAGTTGTTGGTGGCCCAAGGTATGGCCTGGCTTTGAGGCCGATCTCCGGCGGAGGGTATTGTCCGCTACGGCGGATCGGGCTTTGACCTGTCTCGATCATCAGGCCGTGCCGTTCGAACTGCGCCGCTAGCCGACCGCGCCGCAATGGGGACGCTATCCACTGCCGGCCAATCGACTGCCGCCAGGTCGCCCGCCGGCCGGCGACTTCGTCTCCTCTGACCATTCGCGGACGCGTACCGCGTTGAAGTCGCAGCGATAAGCCTTTTGTCCCAGCTCGGCGAGATTGTTTTCTTTTCCTGTCTGTCGTTCATTGCGCGTCGGCCGGCGGCCTATAATTTGGTATTCGCGATGATCCACGCATCATAGGCTTGCATGAACGCTTGCAGAAAATTCCGTGTCCCGTCATCGGCGAGCTTGCCGCTAACGTCGAACAACTTGTCGGCGCCGCCGATATAGGCTTCGGGCTGCGCCATTGCCGGGACGTTCAGGAAGACAAGCGACTGCCGCAAATGATGGTTGGCGCCGAACCCGCCAATACCGCCTGGCGAGGCACTGACGACTGCACCCGGCTTACCGCTCCATGCGCTCTTGCCATAGGGGCGTAAGCCGATATCGATCGCGTTCTTCAGCACGGCTGGCACCGAGCGGTTATGCTCGGGCGTGACGAAAAGGACCGCGTCGGCTGCCCCGATGCGTTCGCGAAACGCCGTCCACGCCGCCGGCGGATTTTCGTCACCGTCCTGATTGTAGATGGGCAGTTGCCCTATCTCGATGATGCTGAGTTTCAGCCCCGCGGGCGCCACCTCGCCAAGCGCGTTGGCGACCTTGCGATTGATCGAAGCTTTTCCTGAGGCTGCCGACGATCACGGCAACGTCGCGTATCTTGTCCATTTAATTTCCTCCCCTGGTCGTGCTTTTTTCGTTCGACTGATCTGTTCCCGCGCGTCCTTGCGCGGAGAGATGTGCGACAGGCAAATGCCAGCCGTGTCTGATCGCCATGAAGCGAAGACCAAAGCACAAAGCCCCTCCGACCAGCGCAAAGACGCCATAAGGAAGACCTAGCACATCGCCGATTACAACAATGAACGCTCCCGCCAGCGCCGCAACGGCGTAGAGATCGGAACGCAGCACCTGCGGGATTTCGGAAAGGAGCACGTCGCGCATCATGCCGCCGCCAATGCCGGTTAACATGCCCAAAAGAGCTGATGCGACCGGACTTAATCCGAACTCGATGGCCTTTTGTGTGCCGGCGACTGCGAAGAACGACAGTCCCCCCGCATCGAACAGCAGCACAGGGGTGCGCAGTCTATTGACGCCCGCATACCAGAAAAAAGTGATGAGCCCCGCCAGGACGGAAACCAGCAGATATCGGCCATCAGTGAGGGCGGCTGGGGGCACCGCGCCGATCAGCACGTCACGTGTAATCCCGCCAAGATTTCCCGTCACGAAGGACAGGACCAGGATGCCGAAGATGTCGAGTCGGCGATTGACTGCGGCGACTGCCCCGCTTATCGCGAAGACGAATGTCCCGCCCAAGTCCAGGACAGGCACGAAGCTTTCAATTGTAGCCATTACGGCTCCCGCCACACCCGTCGATGCATACGAACATCAGTTTGCACTGAGCCAGGCCAGCGCGCCGACGACCAGGGCCTCTACGCCGGTTTCCAGGGTCGGATGTAGGACCGGTGCGAATTGCGGGCTGTGATTGACAGGTAGCTCATTGAGCTTCCCCGCTGCCTTGGCCTCGGAATAGGTTTTGGGATCATTTCCGCCCACGAACCAGAACACCGATGGAACCTGCCACGCGGTGCCGAAGCAACCAAAATCCTCACTCGCTGGCGCGGGTCCGGTATGCTTCACCCGGTCCGCTGAAAAATAGTCGCGAAACGCTGCGGCGATACGGTTGCTCGCGGTTTCGTCGTTCACGTTGAGCGGGTAGCGGTCGAGCGGTGTAATCTCCGGTTTGCGCGGCGCCCCCGAGGCTTCCGCTTCGGCATTGACGATCCGCTCGATCGCAGCAAGCACATGCTTGCGCACGCCGGCATCGAAGGTCCGCACATTGAGCTTGATGATGGCTTCGTCGGGAATGACGTTCTCTTTTGTGCCGGCCTGCAACACGCCGACCGTGACCACCGCCGCGTCGTTCGCGGCGACCTCACGGGATACGATGGTCTGGAGCCGCAGGACGACGGATGCCGCCATGACGACGGGATCGATGCTCGCCTGCGGCATCGAGCCATGCGCACCACGCCCGAACAGACGGATTTGCAGACTGTCTGCTGCCGACGTGATCGGTCCGGCGCTTCCGGCAACGCTGCCGGCGGGGCCGACCATGACATGCTGGCCAAGTACGACATCAGGTGAGGGGAAGCGTTTCAGCAGGCCGTCATCGATCATGGCCTGCGCGCCTTGCGCGGTCTCCTCACCCGGTTGGAAAACGATCATCAACGTGCCCTTCCACGCGCCGCGCGCCGCCGACAGCAATGTCGCCGCCCCAACCAGCCAGGCAACATGCATGTCGTGGCCGCACATATGGCCTACCGGCACATCGTTCCCTGCATCATCCTTCGCCGAGGCTTTACTGGCATAGGCGAGGCCGGTGTTCTCGGCGATTGGCAGCGCATCCATGTCAGCGCGCAGCATCACGGTTGGCCCTTCGCCGTTGCGGAGCAGTCCAACCACGCCCGTCTTGCCGACCGCGGTCGTCACCTCGTAGCCAGCTTTCCTGAGCTTGTCGGCCGCGATGCCGGCCGTTCGCGTCTCATGCATCGACAATTCGGGATGGGCGTGAATGTCCTTATAAAGTGGTTCAAGATCGGGTAGCAGCTTGCCGAGGTTCGTGAGGACAACGGATGCGCTGTTGAGGGAAGTATGCTCAGCCACAATGATCTCCTTCTGATGCCTGCCGGCGGCTAGTATCCGACAGGGAAGCGCTGGCGGCTATGTGCATGCTGTTCGACCTCATCGACCATCGCCTTCGCTGAAGCCTTCCTCGGGTATCCTGCTGCTACGCAGGCTGGCACGTTGATGAGCCAATTCGAGACCATCTCTGAATTTGATCGCCGCGTGCGTGCCAATTACACCATAAACTTGTGCCTCGGCATCAGGCGGCGATCCGCATCCGCCGGATTTCCTCAAGCACCCGCTGAAACGATGGATTCGGCACGACGCACAGGGTTCGATACGTGTCCAGGAAGGCCAGAAGGCCCGCCTCGTCTAGCCGGGCTACGCTCGCTCGATAACCCGATCCGGCAGGAGCTTCATACCAAGTGCCCTGTACAGGGCTTCAGACCGTTCGGCCTCCCGCTCAGCTTCGTCATGATGACCCAATTTGCGCCCAACCTCTGCAAGAGTGCGGTGGCAGTGTGCGGCAAGCGGACGCATGCCAAGCATCTGAGCCAAGTCAAGGGATTCAAAGAGCAATGCCTGCGCAGCAGCGAAATTCCCTTGATCAGCCTGTGCTTGGCCGGCCAAACGCAACGTCCAGGCTGTAAGCCCGCGCTGCCCCGACTTCCTCGCTGCCTCTAGTATACTTTGCGCGTTCTCCAGCGCTTCCGTTGCACGGCCAGCAATAAGGAGCACCTCGGAGAACCATCGCAGGCAGAGCAGTCGCAGTGCGCCGTGACGACCTGCTTCACTGTTCGCACGCTTGCCCAGCTCAAGCGCCTCTGGAATTTGACCCGAGAGACCACGTGACCAGGCGAGCAGCGCCAGAACACGCGGGCGAACAGAGACAACTCTGGCCGAGTCGCAATGTGAAAGTGCCTGTTCAAGGAAGGGTATTGCCTCTCCGATTGTGCCGCGCATGAGATGTACGCTGCCGACGCCGAGCAAACCATGTACGAGATCGAATGGGTAGCCCGCGCTTTCTGCTACGTGCAATCCGGCCTCCGCGTATTCGAGCGCCAGGCCGAATTCGCCCTGCTCGCTCAGGCAACAACCAAGCCAGTCAGCCCCAACAACAAAAGGCAGCGAGAAGCCGCCAAAGCGGCTAACTCGCCTGTCACCATCCAATGTCGCCACATTCGTCCTGAGCAAGCTGATTGCATCTCCCAATTCGCCTGAGGAGTAATGCGCGAGTGCCTTAAAGAATCGCGCCCAGACAATGATAGCGACGTCGCCGACTGGTTCGGCCATTGCCAATGCGCGCCTACCGGCCGCCACGGCATTTGGCCAATCTCCACTCAACCAGTAGCAGTGGCAGAGGTGCGCGGCAGTGCGCGCCTGGCGCGGAAGGTCATCGAGTGCGATCGCATATTCCTCGGCCTCCGTCAGATACACCAGCATTTCCGTATGACGTGCCAAGGGAAACAGCGCATTGCGCAACTCAAGCCTGATGTCGTGCGCAGCCTGCTTTCGGCCAACTTCGTCGGGAAGGTGATCAAGCGCCTTCAGCGCCTCTCTGCCATGGGCCACCGCGATCTCGCACGCAAATTGCGATAATGCATTGCGGCTCGCGGTGCGGTAGTAGTGCGCTGCCTTGGCCCATTGCTGCCCGGCAATTGCGTGGTTGGCGAGGATGTCTGCTTGCTCACTGACACGTTCCCCAAAGAGCGCCTCAAGAATTTCGACGACCTTGGCATGCAACTCGCGACGGGTTTCCTGAAGTAAGCTTCGATAGGCAACATCGTGACTGAGTGCGTGTACAAACTCATATCCTGACCCAGAGAGATTCAAGGTTCGGACGATGAATCCTGCATTGCAGAGCTCGGTTATTCGGTGGAAGAAGGTCGAATCAGACCATCGCGTCAGCCGCTGAAGCACAAGGGGATCTACCTTATGGCCGATCACCGCTGCGGACTGGAGCAGAAATTTCCCTTCTGGCGTGAGCCGATCGATGCGTGCTGAAAGGACATCTTGGACATTAGTCGGCATGAATCTCTTCGTCTCGCCGGTCCAAAGATATTGCCCGAACGTGCCTGAGAGGGTCTCCCCCTCAAGCAAGGTCCGCACGCACTCCTCAATGAAGAATGGATTGCCACCTGTGTGTTCGGCTAGAGTCTTCTTGAGTGGTTCAAGCGACGGATGAGATCCAAGTATCTCATCGAGCAGCTGTTGCGATGCTTGGTCCGCTAGCCGGTTCACTGTCAGGGTGGTACAGTTTTTGGAAGTGGTAAATGTGGGACTATACTCTGGGCGATGATTCAGCAGCACAACGATGCGCGCGTCGCTGATAGTGGAAACAAGCCCCGCCAAGAACGCTTCCGTCCCAGCATCCGCCCACTGCAAATCCTCAATAGCCCATACGACGGGCTGCCGCTGACTTTCCGCAAGGGATAGCCACACAAGAGCATCGACGATCTCCTGTTGCCGGGCAGCACGCGGCGTAGCTTCCCAAATCGGGGTACTAATGCCGAGCAGACCGAACAGCGCCGCTTCTACACGGGCGGGTGGGAGATGGTTCTGCAAACGCTGGGCGATCGCACGACGCCGCAAAGCGACATCATCGTCACTCTCGCTTACAAAATAGGCTTGCAGTGCGCTGCGCACTGCGAAGTAATTACTTTGGCGCAGGTGTTGCGCAGCACCGGATTCTAGAACCAACCAACCATCCTGAGCAGCTTCCGACAGGCTTTCGGCCACCAGCCGTGACTTCCCGACTCCAGGCTCACCTGTTAGCGTGACTACTTGACCGATTCCAGACGATGCTTTGTGGAAACAGCCTCTCAGGATGGTCTGCTCATCCGAGCGCCCAATGAGCGGCGTGTTTCCCAGGCTCGACCATCGTTTTTGCCGCGCCATGCGGACGCCCAGCAGTTCGAACACTTCGATAGTTCGGCTCAGGCCACGAACCGCAACGCACCCCTTTGGCTCGACCCGCACCTGCCCCTTGACCAACGCATTCGTGTTCGCGGTAATCCATGATGATCCTGGCCGCGCCATCTTTTCGAGCCGCGCCGCGACATGCGGCGCCTCTCCAAAAGCTGCGTACTGAAAGTCAAACCCCTCGCCGCGCTCGCCCACGACTACATCATCGGAGTGGATGCCTACACGGGTTAGGATATCGGTTCCCAAAGTTGCCTTGGTTTCTTCCACGAACCGCGCAATGGCCTCGTGTATTCGAGCCGCCGCGATACATGCGTTCAGTGCGTGATGCTCGTCTGCCACCGGCGCCCCAAAGATTGCCATTACGCCGTCGCCCATGACCTGATTTACAATTCCGCCGCTGGCTCGCACCGAGTTGATCATCAGATCGATGATGCCGAGAAGCAACCGCCGAACATCCTCTGGATCGCGCCTTTCGAGCAATGCCAAAGAGCCGGTTAGGTCAGCAAATAAAATCGTGACGTGTTTGCGCTCAGGCACCCCTAGACCAATAGGTGCTGCGCTGACTGTTATCGGCGCGCCGCACTGCCCGCAGAATCGTTGTTGGTCAGACACTGGTGACCGGCACTGGGGGCACCACATCGCTGATTTTCCTGCAATATGAAGCTGCCGACGCGGTCTTGTGCGCATATAGGTCCGCAGCGACCCGTTTACGCTGCTGCTGAAATTTCCGCAACCCGCTGTTCACAGTCCGCAAACTCGGCATTCGCGTTGTCCGAGGAGCGCTATCCTCTGTGAGGACGAAATGAATACCGGCAATTATCGGAGCTTGAAGGCTAGGCTTGAAGACCTCTTTACGGCAGACTAGGCGATCGCTCAACCTGGGGGTACTATTTCCATCGGCGGCAGGTAAATGGTGCTGTCCCACTTGCTTCTACGCTTCAATAATTACAGGGAATATCGATATGATGATCACGTTCCGACCTGTGCAGGTGGGCTTTGCTATCTTGGTACTTGCATTGCCGGGGTGCACCCCCCCAGCGGGGCAGAACGTGCCTTCGAAACCGGCGGTTTCCGGTGCGGTAAGTTCCGAGGGGGACACCCGTGCCGAACTTGCACGCGCACGAGCCGAGTTTGTGGCTGCTTACGATGCCGTGGACCTCGATCGATTCGTTGCAATGTTTGCCGATGGCGCGACCTACTCCGGCCTTAGGCAAACAACGTGGGTCAGAGGCAAGGATGAAATACGGTCGATGTGGGCTATAGCCTTCACCAAGGACAAGGCGCGGAACTTCGAGTTCGACGAACCTCTCACCTATGTGTCGCCTGACAACAATGTGGCGGTGGATGCCGGCTACGCAGACATGATGATGGCACCACAGGCGCATACCCCGGTCGCAGCGATGCAAAAAATGCCGATGCGGGTGAGCATCACCTGGATTCGGACTGACCAAGGTTGGAAAATCATCAATATGGCGGCCAGTCCCAAGGAAGCGGTCGCAGCAGGATTCCTAAACGGCCACTGAGGCGGTGGGTGGCGCGTAGTGCCGCCAGTGGGTAATGCGGTCACGGGGCGCGCCCACTTTGACGCCATGCGAGAAGGTGGGTGACCTAAGTCAGGTGCCTGAAGTCGTTTCAGGTGATCGTGTCGGAACCGTTCCTGCCGCAGGCCGGTGCTCTCCGGGCCGGGCGAGAGGAAGGCACAGCCCAAGCTGGGCCCCGATCAGTTCGGCGTTCGGGTCGGAACGGTGCGGACGCAACCCCCCCCTGCCAATCTAGCTGGAAAGAGACGCGGCCCGACCAACAGGGCTCGCCTTGGTAAGCCTCATGGCTCGGATGCCTCCAGGCAGGCGCCGGCAATCCCGGTGAGGCGCGAGGCACACGGTTCGAAACGCGTCAGGAAGGGCAGTCAACATCGAGAGCAAGACATGCCTCAGCAGTGGCGGCGCCCTGCGCGTGATGATCGCACTCCTAGAAGGATGGACAACGCCCCTGGCTTGCTGCGTCAATGCGGAAGGCCCTCGACCAGAAGTTGACTGAGCCGGCGCGAATAAAGTGTCTGGTAATTTTCAGAGCTCAGCCGACATGCCGCCGCGCCGCGAATGTTCTCCCATAGCTCCTCGTCGCGGTACAAGCGTGTTACGCAATTTGCAAAGCTGCAGGGATCTGCCGCTTCTGCAGCAAGCAGCTCCTCCTGGTGTCGCCAACCGAGCTGGCGCCGCAGTAGTTCCGTCGTCACGACCGGAATTCCAAAGGATGCGGCTTCATACACCTTGTATGGGGCACCAGCGGCAAACCGGGTCGGTGCCACAAAGACGCGATGGGAACCATACAGGCCGTCTGTCGCGGAAATTGGGCCGACCAAAGTGATTCTCGCATGGTCACGGAAGCGATCGAGTGTCACCTCTTTTCCAAGGTATCCCGCAATGGTCAATCGGGTCTCCGATCCTAATTCGTCCTCTATCAATGGCAGCACCTCATCGATGAACCAGCAGAGACTATCGAAATTAGGGCTTGCCAAAGTGTGGATAGCGCCGACGAACAGAATACCTGACCGGGTCTCAAATCGGCGCGGCGTCAGCGCGACTTCGCGCATGCTGCCAATTACCGACACATACGGCGAGACCAGCCGGCGCAGCTCGGCGGCCTCCGCTTCGTTGACGGCGACGATCTGCTGACAGAAGGATGCATTCTCGAATTCGCGACAGATTTCTTCGTCCAGTTTCAACGCTGGGGTGGTGCCCGTCAGTGTAGCGTGGATCTCGTCGCGAACTGCAAAGATCGCCTCCGTGTCCAGCACGATCTGCGGCGGGCGACCCTTGCCAACAAGCACTGGCTCCAAAATTGGCCGCACACGATCGAGGTTGTGTGTCCGGACAATCCAGATCGTGTCGTAGTACCCATCCCGAGCCTCGAGAAACGCTCCAAGATCCTCGAACGAGCGGTCGTGCATGACCTCGACCGTCTCCGGCATATCGGCGTACATCGCCGTCGGGTCAAATGATGAACTCGCCATAGGGAACACAGTGACGTGGAAGCCGATGGAGGCCATCACACGGATCAGGTCATTGGACCGTACGAAGCCTGACCCGAGCATCCGCAGCGGAACCTGGTCATCGATGAACAGGATGCGCTTTCGGTCATCCTCGATCGAACGCGCGAACAATTCTGCTCGCCGATCGGCAATGTAGCGAAAGCGCAGATAGCTCTGGTTGCGGCGAACGAACACCTCGCGCGCCCGAGCGGTCTCGGCTTCCACGGCCCGAAAACTGCTGGCACTGCCGTACTCGTAATGATGGATCACGACACTGGGATCGTAGACGACCCGGAAGCCCGCCTGCCTCGCCCGAATGCACAGGTCGGCATCCTCGTAATAGGCAGGCGCGTATTCGTCCGAGAGGCCTTCCAGTTGCGCCAGCACCTCGCTGCGAATCATGAGGAACGCGCCAGAGCAGTAGTCGACGTCGCGCACGAAATTGGCCTCGGGTGCCAGCGGCGAGGCATCGCGCATATAGCCAAGCGACGAGCCATCGCGCCAGATGATGCAGCCAGCCTCCTGGAGCCGGCCGTGGGTGCGGATGATCTTGCCGCCGACCGCGCCGATACGCGGATCGGAGTGGAGGCGCCGCAACGCCGAGGCGATTGCGCCGGGTCCGAGTTCGACATCGTTGTTCAGCAGCAGCACGGCGTCCCCGGTGACGGCGGTCAGCCCCGCATTGCAGCCACGGACGAAGCCCAGATTGACGTCGAACCGCAGAAGGCTCGCGCCGTGCACATAGCGGCCGATGAACCGCGTCTCGTCTCTGGAGCCAGAGTTGACCAGTATGAGCTCAATCGGTGCCGGCCAGTTCTGCCGCAGTGAACTCAGCGCCTGCATCGTGAATTCGAAATGATTGTGCAGCACCATGACGACCGAAAGGCCTGGCTTGTCGGTGACCGTGAAATCCAGCGGCTGGCGGGCGAACAGCGGCAGCAGGTTCCGGGCCCGCATCCGGAACAGCGTCTTCGCCTGCCCTTCGGTCACGTCATCATCCGGCGGCGGCAGCACGGCGAGCCCAGCCTCACGGCCGATCGTCAGGTAATGCGCGAAGCCGTGGGGGGCGGCGCCCGCTTCCAGATCCGTACGGACAGAGCGGTGCGCCGTCACATAGTAGTGCAGGTCGAACGACTTGCTGGGCGAGCGCAGTTCGCGCGCGCCGGACCGCAGGAAGTGCTCGTAGGCGTTGCGGTGGCGGCCGGTCTCGACTGCCGTGCTGATGTCTGGGTAGCGGGCGAGATAGTAGCGTTCGGAGAAGTGCGGGAGTGGGTCGAACTCGGTTGGGGCGTCGTTCGCCAGGTAGTGGTGCAGCGGGCAGAGCCATCGTCGCGCGGCGATTGCCTGTGTCACGTCGGGATAGCGCTGCAGGTACCATTCCGGGTCGAAGTATGGCGTCGTGCGCAGCAGGCTTCCGCCCTGTGACAGCCGGCGCAGGTAGTGGACGAAGGGGCCTTCCGCTTCGGCCTCGGCCAGGTCGGCGGCGGAGAGTTGGTTCAGGTAAGTGGTGCGGTCGAAGAAGGGACTGGCGATGCGGCCTTCCTTGTTGCCGACACGCAGGTAGTGGTCATAGCCGTTGACCAGGCCGTGCGTCTGCAGGGCCTCGTCGGTGAGATCGGGGGAGCGTTCGCGGTACAGCGCCTCGTCGAACAGCCAGTGCGGCCAGCGGTGGCGGCCGGCGTCGCGGCAGTAGAGGTCGAAGCCTGACGCCGCTTCGCCAGCACTGACCGCGGCTGCGGCGGTCGGGGTCTGGGCGAGGAAGAAGGGCTCGTCGAAATATGGGTTCGGCGAATGGCTGAACTCCTTGCCGTGGTCAAGGTAGAACCGCAGCACGGTGTCTGGATTGCTGTCGGGCACCTCCATGCGGATGTCAGGGTAGGCACGGAGGTACCAGGCCGCGTCGAACTCAGCCCAGGTGATTGTTGTTTCGTGTGTCGCCCAAGTGGAGGAAGCAACCAGCCAGCGGGCGCTTCGCATCATCCGATCCATACTCTGTTGAACCATTCTCCTTCAATACTTGCCCGGCGTTGAAAAGCAACCAAAGGTTACGGCGATTTCGATGTGCTCGGGGCATAGGGCTTGTGTCGGCGAAGCAAGACAGGACTGGCGGCAAATGCGTTGCCTATGTCATAGTCAGCAGATGGATCGTGCCCTGCGCAGATTTCTGCCGGTGTGCCACATGCTGGGCTTCGTACTTTTGTGCTTGGTCTGCGTCAACGCGCCCGCTTCGTCCGAGCAGTTTTCGACCTCACCAGAGCCGTACCACGTAGGAGTATGGTTCTATCCCTCCTGGAATCATACTGCCTTGGGTACGTGGGGGCCTCAGCATTGGATCGCGACGTACGGGCGAGCGGATATCTGGGGTGGCGTCCGCGACTTCGTCGAAAATAGAGGGGCGTTCACAGTCAAGAATCCCCTGACTGGGGATCCAATCGTATACTCAAATCGCAAACCCCTTATTGGATTCTACGACCTGATGGAACAGCCGGTCGTAGATGCAGAAATACAAATGGCAGCACATGAGGGGATAGAGTTCTTTTCATTCTACTGGTACATCGACAGTGCAACGGGGAAAGAGCAGGCGATATCAGCGCCAACCAAGTTGTTCTTTTCGTCAAGCGAGCGGGGAAAGCTAAAATTTGTTCTTGCGCCAATAATTGGAGCCGATCAGCCGAAAGGTGTGATTTCCTTGGAAACTTGGCAGAGAACTGTAGTGCCTGCACTAATCTCCTATATGGCGTCTGGTTCGTACTACAGTCCAGGCGGCCGACCCCTGGTTGTCGACTTTGCATGGAGATTTGCCTCGGCCGCCGATTACAAGGAGGCTGTTATGTCACTCCGTCGGGAATCCCTTCGCCGACTGGGCGTGACACCGCTGATCATCTCACTAATGAGTTCCAGGAGTGCCTACAATGACCTGCACTATGGTTGGAAGGTAATTGGGGTAGACGGATTTACTTGCTTTCAACCACCTATAGTAGGTTCGCCGGAGCCGTATAAACAATATGTTGGCGAAGCCATCCCATGGATGAAAGCGACAATGTCGCCGCCCAAGGCAGCTCCCAGTGCGGATCTTCTCTATATGCCCTGTGGGGCGATCGGCCGCGATCCACACCCTTGGCAAACGAGCGGCACCGTACACGACTTGCACTGGACTGTCGGTACAAGCCGCAGTCTGTGGCGGGAGCATCTTCGGCAGATCAGGTCCTTCATGGATTCAGGCTACGTAAATACGATGAAAACTCTATTCCTCTACGCTTGGAACGAGTGGGGAGAATCGGCAGCTCAAATTGAGCCGTCGCAAAAGCAAGGTTATGCTTTTGCTGACACGATACGAGAAGTCTTCGATCTCCGATCCCGAAGCCTGGAGCCTGCCAAGCCACCTTAAGGTAGATGCAGTAAGAATGGCCTTGCTCACTTGAGTAGATCTGCGAACACATTGCCTAAGACCTGATCTCGGTCCGCATGGGGACGTGAGTCATCTGACGCGAAAGGCGACATACTCTTGCTCTTGGCAGTGAAGTAGACACACCTATAGCCCACGACCAGCGCCATCTCCTCGAGTGATGCGCGCGACAGTAGCGCCACGTGTCCCCATCGGTCCCACTCATCAACATGTACCCCAGCAAATCCGAGTGTGAAGTTCGAGTGAGTCCTCATGGACTGGATTAGGCATGGCGTGCTTATTCGATGTATGCCTCCAGGCTTTAGCACTCTAAGTGCTTCCGCCAACACCAGGAACTGGTTCTTCTGCGGAATGTGCTCAAGGAAGTCCTCATGGTAGATGTAATCGACGCTACAATCGGGCACGGGCCATGGCCGCTCTGCAAAGGGATAAACCACATAATCTTGAGGATACCGGTCGAAAAATCCTCGGTTTTCTACATTCTTAAACTTGTCAATGTTGATAAAGCCTACTTTGGGCGTGGGCCCCGGCCCAAGGTGCAATTTTACGGCTTCGCTCCTTTCGCTAAGATCCCGAACCCGTGCCTCGATCGCATCTTGCTCCAGAGTCGTGTTATCCAACTCATCGAATCTTCTCACGCTAGAAACTTTCCTTTTGGAACCAGCCAACTCGGAAGCGCCCTTGCACCGATAGCCACTACCAGATGTTCTTTCGGCACTAGGCCACAGTGCCTTCGTTATCGCCGGCATCGCACGGTCCATCTCCCGTTCTACTGTCATCGAGATCGCAAGTTGGCGAGCTGTCTCTCCGATCTGCCAAGCATGCTCGTCATGGGCTCTCAGCCAGGCAATCTTCTCCAGAAGATCTGACATGTCAGCCTCAACGGGGACGAAATTCTTCCATGGGATCAATCGATCGTAGTACCATTGCTGAAATCCGAGAGGTGACTTCACCTTCAGGATTGGGCTGCCAGAGCACAACTTGATAAACATTCCAGGCCAGGCATTGGTATTGCCGTCGATGTCGATCTGGAATTTCCATTGTTGGAATTCACTCCAGTGCACATGTTCTTTGAGTAGACCCTCGCTTTGAATTCCCGCGCGTTGCTCCTCATCGGGGATTTGTGCCAAACCGCTTAGACCAGCATCCAGCAGGCTATCAGCTGCATTAGATTGCGCCAGCCGGCAAAGCTGTACCCTGGGCAGTTCGCCCCAAGCGTGGACTGTGTTGCCCTGGGCATCGTACCAGCCGGTGGTCTGTCCGCGCCAAAACGCAATGGATTTGCGCGAGGCCCACGGGATGGGATTGGCCCCAAAAGCTGCCTTGGCATCGGCGTAGGCGCAAGTCTGCATGTAGATGGGATCTGGTAGCAAATGATACCCTTGACGGTAATCGCAGTAGGCGAGACCTGGGACGGAGCCCAGGTCGCCCACGTTGAGCCAAGTGCGGCCTGTCCCCAAAGTATTCACTCGGGCGAAGTTTATAAGAAGCGGAACCTCCTGGATCCAGTGCTTCAGAAGTACAGATGAATAAGGGTGATCGCACAAACTCTCGCTAAATCGGAACTTGGAGCTGCCGTCGGGCTCAACAGACCACAGGACAATAGAAGCATTATTAGGTTCCTCCTCCCGGCCCAGGACGAGACGTATCGCGCTTCCATGTTGGAGCTTGAGTAGATCCTCGAGAGGGCGGAGGTCGTTCATGCAAAATGCTGCTTCGACCACGTCGTTCATCGCCGGGCGATCCGCGGCAAGCTGCTCGGCTGCAGCTGCCACATACGTCCTCAACTCCGTCGCCGCCCGGTCTACCGCTCCCGACAGCCAATCGAAGTGCGCTCGAACAATTGGGTAACGCAGATCTTCCGATCGCATCCCAACCAGTCGGCGCTCCAGGACATCGCGTTTCGCGGCGGCATTAGGTTCTACCAAGTCGCTTTGCGTCATTCCTCGCATACCACCCGTAAAGCTGCCTTTGTAGAGTTCACTCCGGTCAGAACCCTATCTATTGTACAACGGTGTCTTTAATCACCGGCCAGTTCCAACGTGAATACCGTTGGCTAAGGTCACGCTGGGTCACCGTGTCAATTCGCTTTACCTTCGACCAACATGGAGTTCGCAACACCGCCCGGTTCGGCTTCGCCGAACCGGGTATTCGTCGGGATCGGTCACTCCCGTTCGCTATGGAAAGGGATTTCAAGAAAATCCGCATATCTCGCGGCAAGCAGTATCCTTGGTTGGCGATTGTTTCCTCTAATACGTAAAGTCTTCATTCGACCTCCATAATACCAAAAGGTATACTCCGGTACCGCTGACCAACTATGCAGCTTTCCTTGAGATGCCGTATGCGCTCGAACACAGCTATCCCCCTCCTTTTGAAAAGCCTGGAGCCTGCTGTGTGTAGGCCTTTCGTAGCTGCGCCAGGCAGGCTG
>CAWEVM010000008.1:0-577167 GCA_963812505.1 uncultured Alphaproteobacteria bacterium | reverse complement strand
GACGCCCTGGCGCTCGGGGGCCGCGGATTGGCGGCACGGTGTCGTGTGCGAGCATGTTCTGATCCGGCACGAGCGTGGATACTCTCGTCAACGAGGGTCAGCGACGAGTTCGCGGTAGAGAAGTGGGCCGGCGCGGCGCCTGACATCGCAGTTTAGCTCGCGCACCAAGATCGCCGTGCGCTGTAGCTCAATCGTGTCCCGCGTGCTGAGGAGCGTCTGCACCAGAACGTCACAGACTTGGCGATCCTTCGTGGTGGGCGAGAGAGCGAAAAAAGACGGCCGATACCACGCCAACTGCGAACGCCAAAGCCGAACACCATCGCGACACCGACGTCTGACCAAATGATGAGTAACGAATGCTCGGCATGGCGCTGTCGATGGCGGACCTTGAGGTTATCTCGAAGCTGGCCATCGCCGCCACACGGTTGATGACCCTGACGGGGATGGCGACGCGGCGAAGTGCTGGGTCTGCGATGGTCGGAAGATCGATCTGCCGCGACGAACAACTGCACGGCTGGCGGACACCAAGACCGGCGCATCGCTCCGTCCCTTGTCAGATCCTCTCCCCCGTGATCCAGACCCCAACCTGAGGATCGGCGATGTGGTGTTCGCCAGCCGATCGAGCGAGACGCCGATCGTAGGCTATCGGAAGATGTGGTTGAGGATCGCCAAGTTGGGTGATCTGCCGGCGGACATCACGCCGCATGTGCTGCGCCACAGCTTCGCCAGTCTCGCGGCCGATCTTGGCTACAATGAGCCGACGATCGCTAGCTTGCTGGGCCACAAGACGCACAGCATTACGAGCAGGTGCGTGCATTCCGCCGATGCCGTGTTGCTGGTAGCAGCCGACCCCGCCGTGATCAGCCCTGGTTGCGGGGTCAGCGCGGGGATTTGGGAACTGAGTTCTTATTTCCGGTTCAGCAACGTCAGGCTCGAGCAGGAAGTCCGGAATCCGGAATCCGTGCGGTCCACCATCAGTTGGCACCCAATGCAGCCGAGAGTCGCCGTCATGCGTCGTACCAGGGACACCGTGGCGGCTGATACCTTCAGCAGCCACGAATGCGCTGCACCTGGAACGGCGTGGTCCGCGCTCTGCCCAACCGCTTGCCAGCCCGATCTCGCTCGATCCAGCCCGGCCATCACGCGGTCGCGGATCAGGCTCGCTCGAACTCGCTGAACACCCCCAGCATCCCGAACAGCATCCTGCCCGATGGCGTCGAGGTATCGAGCGCCTGCTGGTTGAGGTAGAGGTTGATGTCGCGGGATCGTAGCTCACCGAGCAGCCCGATCAGGTCCGACAGGGACCGGCCTAAACGACAGACCGACCACGCCGCCACGATGTCGAACTCGCGACGGGCCACGTCTGCTGGCGAGCGCCGCCACGTTGGGGACCGGGGCCAGCGGATGAATGCTGTCACGTTTCTATCTTCACCGACCGGCAACGCGGGCAGAGCGCACTTTGGCGATTTCAGCCCGTCTCGCGAACGCTTCGTAGCTCGCAGCAATAATCTCCATACCCTTCTTCGCAAGAAGGTTCTTCATCGTCTCAGCCGTCGCTTTGGCTCTGGCAGCTTCTGCCATCCAGAATGCCGGACTGCGTTCTCCCTGACTCCATTGATACCACCATGAGTAGTCGCTATCTGGTGAGGTTGCGCTTGGCGAATGCCCGAAGCAACGAGAATACTCCGGTCACCTGGCGGTCGTAGCGAGAGCACAGTGTGCTCGATCATGTGAGCCTGAAGGTCTTTTTGGGATTTTATGTAATCGCTGGATCAGTAAAAGCGGTGATGTGCCATCGTGCATGATCCACGGGGCGTCGATTTCAATGATTGACCCAAAGGGCAGCGGAGAGCGTATCCATCAGCAAGGTGGAGCAATTGGCACTCAGGCGGTGGCCGCCATGGCGCCCTCGGAAACTGCGGTGCGTCCACCCGGCACATGGCGATACAACGTCGAGGAACTGCACCCGACCTGCCGGGCGACCTCGGAGGCGGTCATGGTGCCGGATGCCAGCATTGCCTTCGCCGCCGTGACCTTGATGGCATCCAACGCCGGAGGGCGACCACCGACACGGCCACGGGCGCGACTGGCCGCCAGGGCGGTTCGGGTGCGCTCACGCAGAAGCTCCACCTCGAACTGCCCGAGGGCGGCGAATATGTGGAGGATCAGCCGCCCGGTCGCGCTGGTGGTGTCGATGTTCTCGTGCAGCGATCGCAGACCGATGCCACGTGCCGCCAAGGTGTCCACGGTGGTCAGAAGCTGGCGCATGGATCGCGCCAGTCGGTCGAGCCGAGCGACGACCAGCACATCACCCGCGCGGGCGAACGCCAAGGCGGCGGCAAGCTGCGGGCGATCGGCACGGCTGCCGCTCATCGATTCCTCGAACACCCGCTCGCATCCGGCAGCATGGAGGGCGTCGATCTGACCATCAGTGGTTTGCAGATCGGTCGAGACGCGGGCATAGCCGACCAACATCAGATGTCTCCCAGAACTCGTCCTACCCCCGTGCAATCGAGACGAGGGTTTCGAGAACTAGTTCTGGGATGCTGCATGGCCGGCTTCAAGACGGAATCGGAACCAATCTGGGGTTCTCCCGAAAACGACCGTTTCTGAGAGGCTGCCCTCCGCGATTACACAGTGACGCTTGGTGGCACCTTCGCTCGTGGATCGAGGAGCGACCACCCTGACCATGCCAGTAGTCAGGGTCGCGCCCAGCAGACTGTGACCGCAGCGGGAACTCATCGCGGCGGCCCGAGTTCCTGTAAGACATTGAAATCCTGGCACTTTCTATTTGTCCCGTTCCGGGGATGAAATGCGTAAGTTTCTGCTGGCAAGCGTAGCCACGTTGGGGACCGGGGGATTGGCAGGCGCGGCTCTGGCGCAGACCCCGCCAGGGGCGCCGGTGCCGCACCACCGATGTCGGCACCAGCACCGATATCAGGGCCAATCGGCGCACCGAACCAGGGGCAGCAGGCGTGGCCGGCGGCTCCGGCGCCGGTGGCCTATGTCAACACCAACAACAACTATCAGGCACCGATGCTGCCGGGCGCGCTGGCCAATCCGACGCCTGGCACTATCGTCGTTCACATCAACGCCAAGGTGCAGGTGGAGGCCGCCGGGGCGTGGACCAGCGCTGATTCACGGGCGTTCATTGCGCCGAACGGCGCGCCCGGAGCAGCGCCGATCACCAGCATCGGCAGCGGGCCATTGGCTGCCGGTATCCGCTACGTCCGCCAGTGCGGCGCAGAGTGCCATCCTGGGCGTTAACGGCACCGGCACGGCCAAGCTGCAACCGCAGATATTCGGCAGCTTCGCGCGTCTGTATTTCGGCGGCGACGGCATGGCGACGAATGGGCTGCGCTACGGCGCCGCTATCGAAATCCGCGAGAACTTTAGCGGTCAGCCGAGCGGTGCCAGCGCCAGCACCTATGCATCGCTGGAGACCATCTATATCCGGCGTGCCTTCACCTACGTGGCCGGTGACAACTTTGGCATCGTCCGTGCCGGCCAAGCCGATGGCCTGATCGGCATCTTCGACAACGGCGTGACCACCGCCCAGTTCCTGCCGACCGGCAACTTCAACGGCGGCAGCCGCAGACCTACATGCCAGGAAATGTGCCGCCCACATTTATTTGGCTGTCCCAGGCCGGCGGCGAGTACGGCAATACCAAGGTTGTCTACATGTTGCCGCAGATCGCGCTCTGCGTCCGGGCTTCCGCTAGCACACCGCGACAACCGGCCTGGACTGGTCACGTCCAGGGCGTTGTCCGTCGAGAGTTCGACATCGTGGCGGCATGGCCGGTCTGCCGGTTGGGACGATCCCGATCGGCTGGGCGAGCTACGATCCCGCGACATCGACCTCTACCTTCACCCAGCAGGCGCTCGACGCCCGACACCGCGCTCCGTATGGCGATGGAACTCGTTCCTGACGTGGTCGTGCTAGGCATCTCGCTGCCCGAAATGAATGGCATCGAGCTGGCCGCCGCCCTGCGTGCCGGGCAACCGGAATGCCGCGTGCTGGTGTTTACGGTGCATGAGGAGAGAGCATACCTGCGGAAGCTTTTGGAGTTGGGCGTCGGCGGCTACCTGTTGAAGCGCTCGGCCGCCGATGAGCTGCCGCGCGCGATCCATGCCGTAGCCTCAGGCGGGATGTATCTCGACCCCGCCATCGCCGGGAAGGTAGTCGGCGGGCTGGCACGCCATGCCAGTCCGCAATCCGGGCATACAGTTGAGCTCAGCGAACGCGAGGTCGCCGTACTGCGACTAATCGCCAGCGGGCACAGCAACAAGGCGATCTCTGCGCAGCTGGGTATCAGCGTCAATACCGTCGAGACCTACAAGGCGCGTGCAATGGAAAAGCTCGGCTTCCGCAGTCGGGTCGATGTCGTCCGCTACGCGGCCGACCAAGGATGGCTGCAAAAACACTAACCCTCTTCGGGGCACGTGTTCCTCCCCTTGCGGGAGGGGTCAGGCGAGGGGCATCCAGACAATCTCCCTACACCAATCCGCACTTTCCCCCTCGTCGTCCACCGCGCTTCCTGGCTCTGGACATCCACCGGAACTGTGAAAGTCTGTTTGCAAGGTCGAAAGGGACATCAGGTTTGGCCACAGTATATCGTCGCGGTCGGGTCTATTGGGTGAGGTTTAGAGCCAACGGCCATCATGTTCGCCGGTCGGCACATTCTTCCAGTAAGACGGAAGCGATAGCCTTCCTCCGGCAACTGCTGATCGAGTACGCAGCGAAGGCCCGTGGCGACAGTCCACGGCATCGGTACGAGGAGGCCGTGGAGCGGTTCTTCTCTGAGGCCGCAATTACACCTGGGACACGTCTTGCTTATCGTGGCTCCCATAAGAGCATTCCATCCTCTCGTGCAAAACCGCTACTTGGATGAAATCGACCGGCGAATGCTGGGAGAATTCATCTCAAGGAGAAAGCAGGCCGGCACAATGGATACTACGATCCGTGGAGACTTGGCATTTTTAAGCTCGCTGTGCGCGGCGGCAGTGCGGTGGGGATGGCTGGGCACAAATCCGGTCACGGCTCTCAACAAAAGAGCGCTCAAGACATCTCGGCCTCGGACCCGATTTCTTACCCCCGCCGAGCTTGACCAACTGCTCGCCGCCACAGCGGACCACATCCGGCCCGCTATCATTATCGCCACCGAAACCGGCCTCAGAAAAGAGGAACTCTTCAGCCTGACCCTGTCAGGCATTGACCTCACGCGTCGCGAGATCAGGCTCGATCACACCAAGAGCGGCATTCCTCGGCGTGTGCCGCTCAGCGATAAAGCGGTCACCACGATCAAGGCTATACTTCATCAGCCGCAAAGGCCGAACAGCCCATATCTGTTCGCAAAGGCTGACGGGAGCCGATTTGTCGATATGAAGAACGGCTTTGTGGCCGCATGCAAGCGAGCCGGCCTGACTGATTTTAGGTGGCACGACCTGCGCCACACATTTGCAAGCTGGTTCGTCCAAGACGGGGGCGATCTTTACCACCTGAGCCGCATCTTGGGCCACGCGACTATCGAGATGACCGCCCGATATGGCCACCTTCGGACCGGCGATCTCCATTCTGAGCTTCGGCGGGTGGCACAAAACCGGACACAGGAGCATGAAATTCGCAACGCACCGGCGATCAGCGATCCCACATTATGACCCCGAAATGCAGAACGGCGGGGATCGCTCCCGCCGCCCGTTGTCTCGGCTGTGCCGAACTCAGAAGTTCACGACGTTGCCGATCAGGAAGCCCTGGGCCCTGACGTTGTTGTTGAAGATAGCGCCGTTCGCCACGCCGGCAGCCCCTGTCCCGACCGCTCCGGTGAGGAAGTTGTTGCCGTTCTGCGTCTGGTCGTTCCAGAGATATTCGGCATAGACCGAGTAACCCGGCGCCACGGCGTAGCCGATGCCGGTGTCGATGCCGCGCGCACGCCGCTGGCTGAGGCCGGCCAGCGTAGACCGTGCCCTGCTCCCAATACTCTTCGCCGACGATGCCCACAGTCAACGGTCCGTATACGTATTTCGCACCGCCCAGGTAGCCCAGCAACGGCGCGCCGCCCGACGGCTGCAAGCCCATCTGGCCGTTCATCTTGCCACCGATGATGTTGCCACCGACGGTGAACCCGGCATAGGTCAGCGCGACGCCGCCGCTGCCGATGCTCAGGCCGTTGTAGGTGCCGTTGAACTTGCTGCCGGGCGTTGTCGTGGTGCCGAGGACCGCCGGCGTCTTCAGGCCGGTGTAGTCGGCAGCCTGACTGATCATGTAGACGCCGTAGGCCAGCACGCCCATGCCGCCGAACGCACCCTGATAGCGGACACCGACCGCCGTCTGATTGAGTGCACGCGAGCCGTCCGAGATGCCAGGGCCGGAGGACAAGGACGGACATCCCGAGTTCGCGATCGCGCAGCTAAGCCCGGTGCCGGTCCCGGAGCCGGTGATGGAGGCGTTCAGCGCGTTGTTGCTGCCGCCCAAACCAAACCCGTTCGACGTATTCGGCGCATATTGGAAGCCGAAGTCGAAACCGGCGATCTGCGGCGACAGATACACCGCCTTCGCGTTGGCATACTCGTTGCCCGCCTGGCCCATGTACACGAAGGCTGGCGCTGCGTTCTGCGGCATGGTCTGCAGATCGCCGCCGTTGAGGTTGCCGGTCGGCAGGAACTGGAAGGTGGTCACGCCGTTGTCGAAGATGCCGATCAGGCCGTCAGCTTGCCCGACGCGCACGATGCCCCAGTTGTCGCCGGCGACGTAGGTGAAGGCACGCCGCACATACAGCGTCTCCAGCGAGGAGTAGCCCGATGCGCCCGAGCTACCGGTGCTGCTGATCTGGCCAGTGAAGTTCTGCCGGATTTCGATCGCCGCACCATAGCGCAGGCCGTTGGTCGCCATGCCGTCACCGCCGGCATACAGGCGAGCGAAGCTGGCGATCGATTGCGGCTGCAGCTTCACCGAGCCGATGCCGTTATTGCCGAGGATACCGGCCAAAGACGTGGAGGACGGCACCGTGGTTGCGTTGCCGATGCCTGGCTGCGCCGTCGCGGTCACCAGATGGCTGTCGACGCTGGACCATAGCCCCCAGGCGTCCACTTCTACTTTGCCGTTGAAGTGGACGACGATCGTGCCCGGGGTAGGGTTTGCCAGCGCGCCCGGTAGCGCCGGAGCTTGGTAGTTGTTGTTGTTGTTGACGTAGGCGGTCGGCGCCGGCGCCGCAGGCCAAGCCTGCTGCCCCTGGGTCGGTGCGCCGATCGGCCCTGATATCGGTGCTGGTGCCGATAGAGGTGCCGGTACCGGTGCCCCTGGCGGGCTCTGCGCCAGAGCCGCGCCAGTTAGTCCCCCGGTCCCCAGCGTGGCTACGCTTGCCAGCAGAAACTTACGCATCTCGTCCTCCTATTTGCGCCGGCCAGGCCAGCGAACGCTGAAGCCCCACCCCGATAGGCTGGCGGACAGGGCAGCAAACCTTCGGGAATTATGAGACGACCGCTCGCGATCTCGCAACGGGCGATAAGTATTCCTCATGGCAATTGCGAAACACTGTGGCCAGAAAGCCACAAGCTTCAGGCCAGGGCGCCGATCGCTCCGATTGCGTGGCAGGCCCGCCTCGGCAGGCGCCGAACCGTTGTGCCGTCGATGCCGCCGAGGGCTGCGGCCGGCAGTCGGGCCGCGCGTGCCAGCCGCGCCCAGCGGACCGGACCCAGGGCCGCCACATCTGGATGACTCAGCGTGGGGAAGGCGGGGGAGAGGAAGGCAAGCGACGCACCCGCCCGCCGCGCGCGCAACAGGTCGGCGAGTCCATGGGCGGAACTGGTGATGAGACCGCGGCGACGCTGAACACCGGGCCATCGGCCTGCGCGCAGGTGCATCCCAGCGCCAAGCGCCGCCGCCAACCGGGCATCACCGGCTACCACAAGAGCCAGACGTCGCGAGCGGCAGATTTTCGCCAGGTCGTGCCCAAGCCTTGCCCGGCCCGATTCGCCATCGTGCCGCAGCACGACGCCGGCCAGCCCACGAGGCAGGCGCGCAACGGCCGGGCGCGGATCCGGCAGCCGCCGCGCATCGGTGAAGAGCCAGAGCGCAGGAAGATCCGAGCATCGGCGGCGCCGCGCGTATCCCCAGGTGAGCAGACGCCTATCCATCGTGCGCTGAGCGATGGTGTGCTAACGGGTCGCCGATCATGAGCAAACGGAAGCACGCAATCGAGGCGTATTTCCAGAGCGGGGTCCGGCTGCACAGCGCCGGCCGCCTCCAGGAGGCCGAGAGTGTCTACCGGCAGGTGCTCGCAGCGGCCCCCGGACACGCCGACAGCCTGCATATGTTGGGTGTGATCGCCTCACAATGCGGCCAGCCTCAGGCGGCGCTTGCCTGCATCGACCAGGCGCTCGCGATCAAGCCGACGACCGCCATGTTCCATGTCAACCGCGCCAGCGCGCTGTTGGCGCTGCGGCAGCTCGACGCCGCGCTCGATGCCTGCCAACAGGCGTTGCGCTTCAAGCCAAATCTGGCCGAGGCGCATCAGATGATGGGGCACGTGCTGAGCGATCTTGGCCGGCCCGAGGAAGCCATCGCCAGCTATCGCCAGGCACTGCGGCTGAAGCCGGACCTGCGCGACGGCCACAACGACCTTGCGCTGGCGCTGCGCGAGGCGAACCACCTCGACGAGGCCGCCACGGCACTGAGCGTCGCTGTGCGACAGGCGCCGAACGATCCGCAGCTCATCGGCAACCTCGCCGGTATTCTGAAGGATCTCGGTCGACTGGATGAGGCGGAGGCCATGTATCGGGACATTCTGCGGCGGCATCCGGACGATGCCGCCGCACATGTCAATCTTGGGCTGTCGCTGCTGACGGCCGGGCGCTTCGCGGAAGGATGGCGGGAGTGGGAGTGGCGTTTCCAGGCCGAACCCGCGACGCAGCGTCAGTTTGCCAAACCGCGCTGGCAGGGAGAGCCGTTGGACGGACGTACACTGCTGGTGCACGCCGAGCAGGGCATCGGTGATATGCTGCAGTTCTGCCGCTTCCTGCCGATGGCGGCGCGCGGCGGTCGGCTGTTGGTGGAAGTTCACCGGCCCTTGGTCGGCCTGTTGGCGCAACTTCCCGGTGTCGCGGGAACGGTAGGTCTCGGCGATGCGCTGCCGCCCTTTGACCTGCAATGCCCGATGATGAGCCTGCCCTATCTATTGGGCATGGCGAGTGAACGGGACATCCCGTCGGAGATGCCCTATCTGCACTCCGAGCCGTCGCGGGTGGAAATGTGGCGCACGCGCTCGGCGGCGCTGAGTGGCCTGCGGGTGGGACTGGTCTGGGCCGGCAACCCGGAGCGGATGCGGATGGACCGCCGGCGCTCGATCGCGCTCAATCGCCTCGACTGCCTGCACGATGTGCCGGGCGTGACCTTCGTATCGCTGCAGAAGGGCGCCCCCCCAGCAGAACTGGGGTCGGCACTGGGCGCCGCAATGATCGACTGGACCGAGGAGTTGACCGACTTCGGCGAGACCGCGGCGTTGGTGCAGACACTCGATCTGATCATCGGCGTCGATACTGCCGTGGTGCATCTCGCCGGCGCCATGGGCAAGCCGGTATGGCTGCTCAATCGGTTCGACACATGCTGGCGCTGGCTGCGCGATCGTGAAGATAGCCCGTGGTACCCCACGCTGCGGCAGTTTCGTCAGCCCAAATCTGGCGACTGGGAGAGTGTGGTCGAGCGGGTCCGGGCCGCATTGGTCGAAGCAACGGCTTGACGCCGCCGCCACGAGTGGCAAGCCTTGCGGCATGGCCGATCTCGCCTCCGTGCCGACCGTCGCGATAGCGGACAATCTGCGCCAGGTGCGCGAGCGGATCGCCAACGCGGCGATCAAGTCAGGGCGGCGTCCGGAGGATGTGACGCTGGTCGCGGTCAGCAAGACCAAGCCGATCGAGGCGGTGCGCGCGGCACTGGCTGCCGGTCAGACCGTGTTCGGCGAGAACCGCGTGCAGGAGGCGGCGACAAAGTTCCCGGCATTGCGCGCGGAGCAGCGGTTTCAGTTGCACATCATCGGCGGGCTGCAGACCAACAAGGCGCGCGATGCGGTGCGGCTGGCGGATGTGATCGAGACGCTGGACCGGCCGCGCCTTGTCGACGCGGTCGCGGCAGCGATGGCGAAGGAGGGCCGTTCGCCGGCGCTGCTGATCGAGGTCAACACCGGCGACGAGACGCAGAAGTCAGGGGTGAGCCGGGCGGATGCCGATGGGTTCATCGACGCGTGCAAGGCGCGGTTCGGATCGGGACTGGTCGGGCTGATGTGCGTGCCGCCGCTCGAACAGGACCCGCGGCCGCATTTCGAGTGGCTGGCCAATAGGGGGGCGCGACACGGGCTCGGCGTTCTCTCGATGGGGATGTCGGCGGATTTCGAAATCGCAATAGCGTGCGGCGCAACCTGGGTAAGGGTCGGGAGCGCGATCTTCGGCCATCGTTAGCTGAGCCGAGAGACCGTCAGGTGATGTGGTCTGCGATGACGCGTGCCAGCATCTCGCACCCGGTTCGATCCGCATCATCGAACCGACCCAGTATCGGGCTGTCGAGATCGAGTACGCCGAGCAGTGCCTCGCCTTTCAGCAGCGGCACCACCAACTCGGAACGCGACGCGGTGTCGCAGGCGATGTGACCCGGGAACGCCTCGACGTCCGGCACCAGGATTGACCGACGCTCTGCCGCCGCGGTGCCGCAGACGCCCTTCCCCAGCGGGATGCGCACGCACGCAGGCAGCCCCTGGAACGGGCCCAGAACCAGTTCGTTATGGCGCAGAAAGTAGAACCCCGCCCAGTTGAGCCCGGACAAAGCATGGTAAATTGCCGCCGCCGCGTTGGCGGCGTTGGCGACGAGGTCGGTCTCGCCGCTCAGCAGCGCATCGATCTCGCGCGTCAGGTCCCGATAAAGGGCAGCCTTCTCCGTCTCGCGATGGACCGACGTCCATGGCGTGGTTCTGGCTGGGTTATGCATCGTTCAGGCCCCCGGTGGCGGCGGATGTCTTACTACCGCCATCGGAGCCACACTATTTGATTGGTTAGTGTGCCGCCGCCCTGACGTCGCTGCCTGCCCGCTGACGTCCGGCGGGCGCCGGCTCCGCGGTAATGCGCATTGCCGAAGCGGCATCCCGCAGGATCGTCCGCAGTTCGCGCAGGAACGCCATCCCCGTCGCCGTCCGCTGTACCAGGACGCTGCGCCGATCCAACGGATCGGTCTTGCGGCGCACCAGATCGAATTCCGACAGACGATCGAGCGCGCGGGTAATGGCTGGCTTGGAGACGCCAAGCTTGGCGGCCAGCCCCCGCACGGTCTGCGCCTCGGTCTCCAGATAGCACGTCAGAAACACCCCCAATTGCCGTGCCGACAAATCAGGGCCATCCCGTCGGACCAGCTCGACAATTGCAGTGCGCAGAATGCCGGCCAGCCCATCGCTGACTTCGTTTGTGATCATGTCCAGACCTTTCCTGAACTGTAATGTTCGACGCCTCACCCGACCCCGAGGCAACCAAACCAACCAAGCCTGTCACAATCTGTGAATTCATGTCGCGTAACGAGTGGGTGACAGAACATGTTACCGCTGAGGATTGGTGCGAATGAAGACCGGCCCGACAGACCGCGTGCCGCCAGGGGAGCAGCTTTGCAACCTGTCGTGCCGGCCAACATTCCTGCGCCTCCCAGCGGCAGGAGCGTTAATATGCTCGGCCCGGCGTGTCGGGATTGATTCCGCCACATTACGGCGCCGTCAGGACGCGGCGTTGACCGGGGTGCAATTATCACATTTCCGATAGCTGAGAGATTGCGAGTGAATAGTTGCTGGCAGACCTCGCCCAACTCAGATCGCGACGCGAACGCCCAGCTCCACCACGCGATCATATGGGATTCGGAAGAACTCGGTCGCAGGGACGGCGTTACGCGCCAGAACCAGAAACAGCCAGTGCCGCCACCAGGGCAGTTTGGGGACTGTCCCCGGCACGAGAACCTCGCGTCCAAGGAAGTAGCTCGCCTGCATCGGATCGAACGGGACGCCCAACTGATTGAGGTCCTCCAATGCGCGCGGGATGTTGGGACTTTCCATGAAGCCGTAGCGCAGGATCACCCGATGGATGCCAGGGGCCAACTCCGACACCTGCGTCCGTCGATCGGCAGCTACCTCCGGCTCGTCGACATTCTGCACTGTGACGAACAGCACCCGTTCATGCAGCACCTTGTTGTGCTTCAGGTTGTGCAGCAGCGACGTCGGCACGTAGTCGGGGTTTCCGGTGAGGAACACCGCCATGCCGGGCACGCGGATGGTACGTGATTGCGGCAGTCGCGCGAGAAACGGCGCGAGCGGCAGGCTGTCCTGCCTCCAGCGCGCCAGCAGCAGATCGCGCCCCCGCTTCCACGATGTCATCAGCGCGGTGAGTGCGATGCCCAACGCCAGCGGCACCCAGCCACCCTCCAGCACCTTCAGGGTGTTGGCGGAAAAGAACACCAGATCGATCAGGAAGAACAATCCGAACACGGTGATCGCGGCCGGTCGCGACCAATGGAACTGGCGGCGGAATACCACCATCGCCAGCACGCAGGTGCACAGGAACGTGCCGGTCACCGCAATGCCATAGGCCGAGGCGAGACTGTCCGAGGTCTTGAACGCCAGCACCAGGATCAGCACGCCGAACGCCAGCATGGCATTGATCTGCGGCACATAGATCTGGCCTTCCTCGGTGTTGGACGTATGGCGCACGGTCATCCGTGGCAGGAAGCCCAGTTGCATGCACTGCCGTGCGATCGAATAGGCGCCGGAGATTACCGCCTGGCTGGCAATGATCGTTGCAACGGTCGCGAGAATCACCATCGGCAGGCGCAACGACTCGGGTGCCATCAGGAAGAACGGATTGCTGACCGCCCCAGGATCGCTGATCGTCAGCGCGCCCTGGCCGAAATAATTCAGCACCAGGCACGGCAGTACGAAGAATGTCCAGGTGAGCCGGATCGGATGCGCGCCGAAATGTCCCATATCGGCATACAGCGCCTCGGCACCGGTCACGCACAGCACAACGGCCCCGAGCACGATGAACGCCAGACCCTTATATTGAATACACAACTCGACCGCGTAGCTGGGCGACATCGCCAGCAGCACGAACGGATGCCGCACGATCTCGATGATGCCGAGCATGCCGATCGCGACAAACCACACCGCCATGACCGGGCCGAAGACGCGGCCGACGCGGCCGGTGCCGCACCACTGCACCGCGAACAGCACCACAATGACCACAACGCTGATCGGCAGAACGTATTGTTGCAATTCCGGAGTCGATACCTCCAGGCCTTCCACCGCCGACAGCACCGAGATCGCCGGCGTAATGACACCGTCCCCGAAGAACAGGCAGGCGCCGGCAATGCCGATCAATGTCAGCGCATTGCGGATGTTGGTGCCGACCGACACGCGCTGCGCCAGTGCCATCAAGGCCAGGATGCCGCCTTCGCCGCGGTTGTCGGCGTGCATCACCAGCATCACATACTTCACCGTGACGATAAGCACGAGGGACCAGAAGATGAGCGACAGGATGCCCATCACCTCGGTCGGGGTGATCGGCACGCCACCGAACAGTTGCATGCTGGCCTTGAAGGCGTAGAGCGGGCTGGTGCCGATATCGCCGTAGACGACACCGAGAACCGCGAGAAGAACGCCGACTGCCGGCACCGGTCTGCGCAGCCCACCGGCCGCGGCAGCCACGGTCATTGCGGGACGTGCACGGCGGTCATGGCCGGACGCATACGCGCCCCGCCTGGGTGAAACAAGCGCCGGCTTGCCATGATCACGCCCGCATCGTTAACGTTGCCGGCATGAGTGACCTGACCGCCTCCCGCACTGATCCCCGTCCGCGCACGCGCTGGGGCTGGTTCGTCGCCCTCGGTATTGCCCAGTTGGTGCTGGGCATCATCGCCTGGTTCGATGTCATCGCCTTTACCATTGCCGGTGTCATCTTCCTCGGCGCTCTGGTGCTGGTGGCGGGTGTGTTCCAGATCGTCCACGCCTTTATGGATCGCCAGTGGGGTGGGTTTGCGCTGCATCTGCTGGTCGGGGTTCTCTACGTGATCGGTGGCCTGCTGCTGATGGACGATCCTTTTCCAGGCGCCCTGCTGATCACCATCTTCGTGGCGGCGGCGCTGATCATCGGCGGCATCCTGCGCATCGTCATAGGCGTGCAGCACCGGCACATGCCGGGATGGGGACTGCTCATCGGCGGAGGTGTGATCAGCCTGCTGGTCGGTGTGATGCTGGTCTGGATGCTGCCGTGGTCGGCACTTTGGGTGGTCGGCACGCTGATCGCCGTCGAGCTTATCGTGCACGGCGTGTCATGGATCCAGTTCGGCCTGGCGTTGCGGAAGACCGCCTGAGTGCCGGCGGCTACGGCCAAGCGGTCGCGAACGCCGCCGGCCCTGCATCCTTGACCGCCAGTGACTTGCCCGGCGTCAGCTTGTGGCCGTCCCAGCGGAACACGTAGATCTCCCGATCCTGCATGCCCTGCACCAGAATGGTATGGCCGTCGCGTGAGAACGCGATCGCCTCATCCCACGCGCCGATCGGCGCCTGATCCAGCTTGCGCAGCGTCTGACCCTCCACCGCGAACATCGTCAGCAGGCCCTTGTCGTGGTGGAACGGATGGGTCGGCAGCTTGGTCGTCCCGTATTCCGCACCGACCGCCAGGAACTTCCCATCCGGCGACAGCTTCATTGGCTCCGGGCCACTCGGCACGCCGACGGTCTGCACCACGCGGAACGGCGTCGAGGTCAGATCGATCAGGCTGACCGAATCCTCGTCGCCGTCACCGCGGCCCATGTTCGACACGACAGCGAGCGTGCCGGCGGCGTTGCTGTCCATCGTGTAGGGCGCCATGCCCGTGGTGAGCGGCCGCGGATCGACCGTGACCTTGGTGCCATCGATGTTCAGCACGCTCACCATGTTGTCGCCGCCACGCGACAGCAGCGCATGCCGGCCATCGTGGCTGAACACGATGCCGCTGGGCAGCGAGCCCTTGTTGCCGAGATCGACCTTGCCAACCGCGGTCAGTGTCTTGTCCGAGACGCTGAACACGGAGACGGTGCCCTCGGTACGATTGGCGATGAGCGCCAGTTTTCCGTCGGGCGAAAGCCGAACTGTGGTCGCGCCGAGGCCGGAGGTCAGGCTCTGCGTGACCTTCGGCGGTTTGCTGGTGAGATCTACCACGCTGACCCTGTCATCCGGTGCGATGCCGTCCTTGGCCTGCGCGTCCGCCTTGGTTGCCGACGTGACGATCGCCCAGCTTTCATCCTTTGCGACCCACGCCGCAGTCGGCGGACCGACCACGCTGCCGGGCACGTCAACTGTGGCCGTGATGCGCGGTGGATAGTGTGCGACGTCGATGATGCTGATCGTGTCGGGATGCAAATCCTTGGGCGCGACCAGGTGCTTCTGATCGTCCTGCACGGTGTGGCCATCGTTCGATGACAGCACGATGTCGGCCCGTGCAGCGGCGGGCAGTGCCAGAAGCAGGCTGGCCGCGAACGTGTGGGTTATGTGTCGTTGCATTTTTGCTCCCTTCCGGTGTCGGTCAACCCGTATCGAGTGTCAGCAGAATGAGTTCCTGGTTGCTCGGCGAGCTGCCTTCCCCGCCGAGTGCGGGCACCAAGCCGGCCGGCGGTGGCATCGCCAGGAGATCGAGGAACTCGCAGCCATAGCAATAGCCCCTGCCCTTGCGGCGCGACGATGCGGCCGATCGTGCGTGCCTGGCCAGCAAGCAGCACACCGACATCCATCCCGGTCAGTACACATCACACCAGGCGCCGAATCGTCTTGGAAGCATTCGTTCTGTTCATTGCGAGGAGCGACGCGAGGAAGCAATCCCGATCCGCTTGTTGTTACCGGTCTCGCCCATGGCAGCGGCGCCACCGCGACGCGCCGGCCGGACGTGCATTCGCGGTGGGTCGCGAGCGGCGGGAAGCGCCGCCGTCAACGTCAGTCCGATTTGCAGCGCCGTGCCAAGCAGCGAGGTGCGTGCCACGGCAGATTCCCCCAACGGCACGCCAGCGGATCGATCGATGTGGACGTGTGTTGTGTCACACAAGATATCTTCACGGTCCCGTGATCGCCCCGCTGCGCTGTGCTGCCTCGTCGATCTCGTTCTGCGCTTTGTGTTCTGCTTCGGCCCGCAGCACGACGGCTCGCTTCTCCAGCGTCTCCTCCGTCGCCTGCACTCCGGCCCGTGCGGCTCCCAACACTCCGCGGGCTTGCGTCGTCGCTGCCTCGGCCGCTTCAGCAGCGGCAAGCGCCGCCCGCTGCTTTGGCAGGATCCGTCGTAGCCAGGCGGCAAACGCTTCCACCTCGGCGTCGCCCGCGGCGAGGCTGGTCGCGGCTTCGGTCTCGCGATCTATCGCGGCCTCGATCGTGGCAACCGCGGCGGCTGCCTCGCCCTCGGTGCGCAGGCATTCGGCCAGGCCGCGACGCGCTTCGTCCGCCGCGATCCGGCGAAGCCTCAACAGTGCCTCCAGCGGATCGCGGTTCACGGCAGCTCCATCGCCGCGCGCAGCAGCGCGAAGCTGTCTTCCATACCGGTGTGTTCGTCGCGCGCCTGTCGCAGCATCGTTTCGATGCGCGGGGCCAGCGCCACCGCCTCGTCCACAGCAGGATCGCTGCCGGCGCGGTAGGCACCAAGACGCACCATGTCCGCCATGTCGGCGTGCAGCGCCAACAGCGCGCGGGCGCGGCGGGCCAGTGAGTTCTCGTCCGCCGCGTTGCAGCCGGGCACGGCCCGTGACAGCGAGCGCAGCACGTCGATCGCGGGATAGCGGCCTCCCTCCGCAATGCGGCGGTCGAGCACGATGTGGCCGTCGAGAATGCCACGCACCGCATCAGCGACCGGCTCGTTGTGATCGTCGCCCTCGACCAGCACGTTGAACAGCGCGGTGACATAGCCGACCGAGCCTTCCGGTCCATCGAGACCAGGGCCTGCACGCTCCAGCAGGCGCGGCAACTCGGCGAACACGCTGGGCGGATAACCCCGCGTCGCTGGCGGCTCTCCCGCCGACAGGCCGATCTCGCGCAGCGCCAGACAGAAGCGCGTGACGCTGTCCATCAGCAGCAGCACCGATTTCCCCTGGTCGCGGAAATGCTCCGCCACGGTCATTGCCGCAAAGGCCGCCTGGCGGCGCAGCAGCGGCGGTGAGTCCGAAGTGGCTACCACCACGACCGAGCGCGCCAGCCCGACCGCACCCAGGTCGTCCTCAAGGAACTCGCGTACCTCGCGCCCACGCTCACCGACCAAGGCGAGCACCGCGACATCGCATACGGTGTGACGTGCCAGCATGGCCAGCAGGGTCGACTTGCCGATCCCGGAGCCGGAGAACAAGCCGAGCCGCTGCCCTTGGCGACAGGTCGCAAAGCAATTGAGCGCGCGGACGCCGACATCGAGGCGAGGACCCAGGCGCGCCCGCAGCGTCGCATCGGGTGGCGGGGCGCGCACGCGGCGAGCGGTGCGGCCGGCCGGCAGCGCGCCGCGCGCATCAAGCGGCCGACCCAGCGGATCCAGCACGCGGCCGAGCCAGGCGTCAGACACTGACAAGGTCCCGCCGCTCGGCGCTGCAGAGGATTGCGGTTGGAACCGGGCGGCGCTGCCGGGCCCGAGCCCGTCGAGGGCGCCGAACGGCATCGCCTGCGCCAGCCCCTGGCGAAAGCCGACAATTTCCGCCGGGATGTCGTGGCCGTCACGCGCCGCCAGCAGCAAACGGTCGCCGACGCAAACATGTCCGCTGAGCCCATCGATATCGACCACGAGGCCGGACAATCCGCTCACGCGCCCTTCAATCTGCAGCGGGGCGATGTCTCGCAACCCGGCCCGACCTGCGGCCGCTCGCTCCAGGGTTGTGACGTATCTCATTGATGACCATCAATCCCATTGATTGATACGATATCTTGATAAGAAGTCTGGAAAGCGGGCCTTTGATCAATAGGCCGTGAGAATATGCCCCAAAAAAGTGAAGAAACTGCTGGTATGACACACGCTATAGTGGTAAAAGTATTCTTGACTAAACCCGGGGAAGCATCTCAATGCGAATCCTGCTCATCGAAGACGACCTTGTCGCGGCGCGTGGCGTCTCGCTGATGTTGAGGTCCGTTGGTGCCGTGGTCGACCATGCCGACACAGGCGAGGAAGGCCTCGAACTTGCCCGGCACTATGACTACGACATCGTGGTTCTTGACCTGATGCTGCCCGACATCGAAGGTTTCGAGGTCGTGCGCCGGATGCGTATCTCGCGCAATGATACCCCGGTGCTGATCCTGTCCGGGCTGTCGCGCCCACAGGTCAAGGTCAAAGGCCTCGGTCTGGGCGCCGATGATTTCATCACCAAGCCGTTTGACAAGGCCGAACTGCTGGCTCGGATGCAGGCGATCGTCCGGCGCAGCAAGGGCTTCAGCCAGCCGTCGCTTCGCGTCGGTCCGCTGTTGCTGAATCTCGACAGTCATGAGGTCGCGGTTGATGGCCAGGCGGTGCACCTGACCGGCAAGGAATATGCAATTCTCGAGCTGCTCGTGCTGCGCAAGGGGATGGTGCTGACCAAGGAAGCTTTCCTGAACCACCTATACGGCGGCATGGATGAGCCGGAGATGAAGATCATCGACGTTTTCATCTGCAAGCTGCGCAAGAAGCTGGCCATGGCAGGAGCCGACAACCTGATCGGCACGGTATGGGGTCGCGGCTACATGATCCGCGAACCATCGCCCACCCACACAGGCGCGCCGACCGACCCGGTCAATCAGCTCACCGCGGCCTGATTCTGTCGCAGCACCCAGCTTCGGAACAGCGCCAGATCGATATTGCCGCCGCTGATCACCAGGCCGACGCGCTTTCCCGCCATGCGGTCCCGCTCGGCCAGCAGCGCGGCGAGTGGCGCGGCGCCGGCGCCCTCCACGAGATTGTGCGTGTCGGTCCAATAGGCGCGGATCGCAGCCGCGATGGCGTCATCGGACACGGTGACGATACGCGAAGCGCCTGCACGGATGATGGCGAACGCGCCCGCATCCGGCTGACGCACTGCCACGCCGTCGGCATGCGTCTCAGCACGGTTCAACGCCACCACGCGACGTTCCTCAAAGGAACGCGCATAGGCCGCCGCACCGGCCGCCTGCACCCCGATGATCTCGGTTGACAGGCCCAGCAGATCCCGCACCAGAATCGCGCCGCATATACCCGAGCCGAGACCGATCGGCACATACAGCGCATCGAGCAATGGCACGGCGCGGAACAGCTCCAACGAATATGTCGCCACGCCCTTCACCAGATCGGGTGCGTACGACGGTGCGAACTCCAGCTCCTCTGACGCCGCGAGCCGTTCCGCCTCCTCGCGTGCCATCTCGAAATCGTCGCCATGCTCGATGACGCGTGCGCCAAATGCGCGCATCGCGGCATTCTTTTCCGTGCTGTTGCCGTGTGGCACGACCACTGTCACGGCGATGCCATAGCGCCGTCCTGCCCAGGCCAGCGATTGCCCATGATTGCCGCGTGTCGCCGAGATGATCCCACGCACATGGGGCCGTTCGCTACGGAGGCGTTCGGCATAGATCAGCCCGCCGCGCAGCTTGAAGGCGCCCGTCGGCGTGTGGTTCTCGTGCTTCACCCAAACTTCGGCGCCGCAACGCTCGCCCAGCAGCGGCCACGCGTATTGCGGCGTGCCCGGAAAGCTCGCATGCACCAGTGACAGTGCGGCTTCCAGTTCCGCCAGCGAGAACATCGCGCATCACCCTGAAATGCCAAAGCGGACCGTCACCGGAGCAATCGCCCTGGCCGCGGCCCGCTTCGTCAATGGTATGTGGTTGCCGTCAGCTTAGTTTGAGATTGGTGGCCGCAGCCTTGCCGCGTTCCATCGCCACCTCATAGCTGACCTTCTGGCCATCATTGAGGCCTTTCAGCCCTGCTGCCTGTACGGCGGTGATATGGACGAACACGTCCTTGCCACCGTCCTGCGGCATGATGAAGCCATAGCCCTTCGTTGCATTGAACCACTTCACGGTTCCAGTGGCCATCGTTGTCACTCCTTCCATTGCGCGTCCCCTGTCGCGCTATTGGGGATGGGTGAATGCAACGCGGCGTATCGCCGCCGCCTCAGGCGAGTTTGAGGTTGGTCGCCGCGGCTTTGCCGCGCTCCATCGCCACCTCGTAGCTGACCTTCTGACCTTCATTCAGGCCACGAAGACCAGCCGCCTGCACTGCTGTGATGTGAACAAACACGTCCTTGCCGCCGTCCTGCGGCATGATGAAGCCGAAGCCCTTGGTCGTGTTGAACCACTTGACTGTACCGATAGCCATTATCTGCGTCACTCTCCGTCAGGCGCATCGTGCAACAGCGCGCGATGCTGGTAGACAACCGGCCCTTTGGACGTCTTGAGGGCACCCGATCAGACGGAGGCGCAGCAAGCCAAGCCAAAATGCGATTGCGTTGCGCAGTTGGCACAGAAAGGCCGGAAGCTGTCAATCACAGTTGCGCTACGTTGACGCGTCTGTGTGGGTCGCTTGCAGGAAGCGAGAACCGTCGCAAAACCCGAGAACGGCTGATCAGAATCCGCTACGCGTTCCACGTGATGTCATGGCACGTGCGAATTCGCCGCCGGCAGCGATGGCGCGTCGTCCCGCCGCAAGTTCGGCAAAGTAGGTGTGCCATACGTGGATCATTTCCGGCCAGATCTGCAGATCAACGGCAACGTCCGCGGCACCCGCAATCTGTGCCAGCCGGATCGCATCATCGAGCAGTGTTTCCGCCGCGCCGACCTGGATCAGCAACGGTGCCAATCCGCGCAGATCGGCGTAGAGCGGCGCAGCGAGCGGCGAACGCGGATCGGCACCGTTCAGATAGTGCTTCGCCATATCGACGATGCCAGCCTTCTGCACCGTCGGGTCCGTCGCGGCCTTGCTGGTCATGCTGTCGCCGATCGCCTCCATATCGACCCACGGGGAGATCGCCCAGCCGCACGCAGGCTGCGGCAATCCTGCATCGCGTATCGCCAGCATCGCTGCGACGACAAGCCCGCCGCCCGCGGAGTCGCCTGCGATGGTGATGCCGTTCGGCTGCACACCGTTGGCCAGCAGAAAGCGATAGGCGGCAAGTGCATCGTCGGCAGCGGCCGGGAACGGATGCTCCGGCGCGAGCCGATAGTCGATGGCGAGGGTGCGCGACCGCGCTGCGCGGCCAATCTCAGCGACGAGATGCCGGTGGCTGTCCAGCGAGCCAATGACGTAGCCGCCACCGTGCAGAAACAACACCGCCTTGCCACGGTCGGCGTCCGGCGTGGAGGTCCATTCCGACTTCACACCATTGGCGGTGACCGGTTCCACCGTGACATCGGACGGCAGCTTGTTCTGCAGGCCCCGCGCGTCGATATCCCGCCGGCGCTGGGCGATATCATCAGAGCGTCCTCGCTTCGCGATCACTTCGCGTAGGGCAATGATTTCCGGATCGCTCATCACGTTGTCTCCTGTGTTTCGTGCTTGCCGTCCACATCGTTCTTGCGCAGCTCCGCAACGGGAAGCTGAAAGAAGCGAGCGAACTCAAACACCGTGGTGTCTTCCTGGTTCCAGCAGACATAGCCGCGGCAGTCACGCGGCCGCGCTTCGTAGACGGTGCAGCGGCGGTTCTCCCCAAGGAACTGGCAGGTGCCGAAGCCGGACTTGATCCGTTTGCTGCCTTTGCGCGTTCGCTCGACGATATGCCGTGCCTCGAACGCGCGCACGGTCAAGCCGAGGAACTTGGCCAGCCGCCTCATGTCGTTGCGGCTTACCTCGACGTAGCCCGCGGTCCGGCAGCAGAACGCTGGGCATTTCAGGCAATCAAGCGACTCGCTGGTCATGTCGCTAGTTTGATCATGCGCGGCGCGGCCGGCAAGGGAGGACTGACGTTACCGCCCGCCAGCCCCTGCCACGTTTGCGGTTACGTTTGTCCAGCAAACATCTGCTGACTCTGCAATGCGGGATCCTGCTGGTTGAACGCGAAGTTGCCGGCGGTCACCTGCGATTCCGACACACCGGTCAGCAGCACGGTATTGCCATTTACCTGCAGAATCGCTGACCCATCGGGTGCGGACGACCAGGTGACGTTGCTGAAGTCCATCGGAGACATCGTATTCTCGAAGTCCAGCGTGTCGGTGGCGGGGTTGAAGTCCGTCACGGTGTCATTATGACCGGAGCCGAGGAACATGAAGGTGTTGCTCGTTCCGCCACCGGTGAGCTGCTGGTTGTCGCCGAGACCGGCAACGATTGTGTTGTCCACTCCCGGCGAACCGGCAATCGTTGCGTTGTCCGTGTCCACGCCGATCACGAGCTGCGGGGCGTCCGGGTTCGGCGACGCGACATCGCTTGAGTGACGCACCGTGGCGACGAAGGCGTCCCGCTGCATGGCGGTGGTGTCCGTGTCGCGCACGATGAGATCCGACAGTGTCGTGTTCTGGATCTGCGTCATGAGCTGCGGGCTGAACCCCTGGTTCTGGTAGAACAGCGGGTCGCCATCTCGCAGATTTTCAAACTGCTGCGCGATGATCGCCTGGAAGGTCGGCCCGACCATCGAGCCGCCGGACGCCGGATCCTCGGCCAGGCCGCCAACGAACAGGTCGACCTGATCGACACTGCCGTAGACCTGCTGGAGTTCATTGGCGAGCGTCGGGTCGCTGGTGATCTGATCGAACGAGGTGTACGGCGTCATGCCCAGGGCCTCGCGCGTCTGGTTCAGCGTGGCGATACCGAGGTCACGTTCGCGCAGGATATCGATCGCGGCGAGGTCGCCCACGTCGCCAGGCGGGTTGGCGTTGAGCATGTTGCGCAGATCGGAGTTGATCGTGGCACCTTCCTGCTGCGAATAGTCCTGCGCCAGATTGCGCAACAGCGCGTCGGCGCCGCCGTTGGTCGGATAGGCGCTGGGCGGCTCGGCAGAGGCGGCCACCAGGTCCTGCTGCTCGAGGACAGTGCCGTCGTTGGCGATCTTGGTCTCGGTCGGTGAGACGATCGAATGACCGAAACGGTAGGCGGCGGTGGAAAATTCCTCGAAGATCTGCGGACTGACGTTCGGGTTATAGCCCTGATACTGCGTGAGCGTGTTCGGCCCGAGCAGGCCTGGGAGGAACTCGGTGTAGACGATGTTCTGGTATTCCGCGGTGGTGATCGCGCGCGCCATCGAGTAGAGCTGATCACCGTTCAGGCTTGGGTCCTGGGCGTGCAGTTGGCCGACCCAGTAGTTGTGTTCACGCACGAACAGGACATCGAGCGAGGTGAGGTCGGGGTTCTCTGCGGCTCGCACATCGCCGCCGACGTACTGGCCATCGACGATCGGCAGGTAATCGCCGGGCGAAGTCTGCAGTGTTCCGTCTGGGTTGCGCAGGCTGGCAGCGGTGGCCGGATCCGAGCCATAGACCTGTGACAGGTCGAGATATTGGGTTACCGAGTTGACCGCGTTGCCGTTTGCCGGGTCCACCTGGCCGCGCGTGATGCTGATCTCACTGCCCCCCGGCAGTGAAGGGTCGTCGCTCGGAATGCTGAAGCTGAGAACGTTCGAACCGTCGGCAGCCGTGGTCTGGTCCACATTCAGATCGATGTCGTGGTCGACGAACTGGCCGAAGGCGTACATGTAGGCGGAGCGCCCGCCCGGATCGTTGGCGTTCTGGTCGTTGGCGAAGATCGCGTTGCTGATGTCCCGCGGATTGGGTCCGTCCACAGGTGTGCTGCTCGTGCCAGGCGCGAAGTTGGCCGGCGCCAGCATGACCTCATCGGTATTGGCGGCGCCGAGACCTGGGTTCGAAGGGTTGTTGCCAGTCCCGTCGATTGAGTAGGCGGTTACGCTATCGAAGCCAAGCGCGGGATCAGTGAGAAGGTTGCCATTATCAGTGGGTTGCGAGGCAAGGGGGGGCTGCGAGGTTGAGGGCGGCTGCGAGTCGGAGGAGGGCGGTGAGCTCGAGGGGGGCGGTGAGTTTGACGGGCTCGGCTCGTGGTGGTGAGCACGGCTGTGAGGACCGTGCTTGGCAGTTTCTGACATATCTCTATCCCCATTGTTGTGTGTGGCGTGGCGCCTGGCGGCGCATTATTCGTTTCGTATACGGACGGGTAAGGACGGCGCGCTCCCTCCATCGACGGCCGGTCAGCAGGTTCGCGGCAGTCGGCTGTACTAGGCGGATTGCTGAGTTAGTCTTTATCCAAAGTACTGGCTAAGTAACCGGATGGTCTGTTTCGTACATCTTTGGTATTAGTTGGATGTAATTTGGCCAGCTTGTGGGCGCCGAACAGCTGTGCAACCTTCAGTTGACTGGATGGATAGGCTATTTCTTTCCGATTGAAGGCGTGGCATTGCTCGGTCCCCCAGGATTATTGCCGTAAAAAGTCCCAGAGCACGTGAAAGCGTCGATTTGGATTTAGTCAAACCCCTCCGAGCAGAATCCACGCGCGGTAAGCTCATTCCTTACGGATGACATTCGTGCCCAAACGTCTTTTAGGAGCGTTTTCACATTTTCGCTCGATATCGTATCTATTCCCCAACCATGCGTGCGCGCCGCATATCGTTATCGACATCCGAAATCGCCCGGGTGGCGCCGCGTCGGCGCTCGTGATGGTTGCGTGTGGCTCGAATGAGGAAACGCTCAGGCGGTCGGGCATCGCGCCGCTCGACGCGGGCGGTTCAATCGCCCTGGCCGATCCCTTCGATCTATGCAAGACGTGGATATGCGCCAGGGTTCGAGCAGGCCGGGGCCGGCAACTATTTGACGGAGCCTGGGGGTCTGCATAGAGTCCTGCGCGAATACGTTTTCGTAAGTAACCATCGCGCCGGCAAATCAGTGACCGGCCAACAGGGAAGGAGAACGGCCGTGGTTAGCATGAGCCGGCGTTCGGTGATTGGTGGAGCTCTGGGTGTGGCCGCAGCCGGAACCCTGGGGCGGCCATATATTGCCAACGCCCAGGCAAAGACCGCGGTCTGCTGGCTGAACCAGGGGTTCATTCCTCAGGAAGACGAGGCGATGCGCCAGGTGGCCGAGGATTACATCAAGGCCAGTGGCAACAAGCTCGACTACAGCATCATGCCCTTCATGGCGATGAACCAGAAGACGATTTCCGCGCTGACCAGCGGCGACGTCCCGGACCTCGTCTTCATGGATGCGCCCTCATCGATCATCCCGCAGAACGCCTGGGACGATAAGATCGTTGACGTCAGCGACGTCGTGAAGCCGTACGAGTTGCAGCTCTCGGATACTGCGAAACTCGGCTCGACCTTCTACAACAAGGCGACGAAGGCACGCAGTTACTATCTATGCCCGATCAAGCAAGGTGCCACGCCGTTCCATATCTGGGGCGACCTGGTCGAGAAGGCCGGGCTCAAGATGTCGGAAATTCCCGAAGAACTGGGATGGGGTATGGACCTACCTCAAGGAGGCCCAGAAGCCGCTGCGCGCCAAGGGGATGCGGAAGGTCTACGCCCTCGGCCTCCAGATCACCACGGTCGGACCCAACGACGGCAACAACCTCTTCACGCATTTCCTGATCGCCAATGGCGGTGAGGGCATCATCACGCCGGATGGCAAACTGCACACCGACGATCCGAAGGTCCGCGAGGCGGCCATCAAGTCGGTCGAGTTCATGACCAACCTCTATAAGGAAGGCGTTGTGCCACCGGAGGCGCTGAGCTGGAACGATGCCGACGACAACAACGGCTACCACGAGAAGCTGTTCATGATGGATTTCGACGGCACGCTCTCGACCGAGCTGGCGATGATCAAGGACAAGCAGGCCTTTTTCCACGACATGCAGACGGTGGCGCCGCAGCTCAAGAATGACGGCACGCCGATGAAGACGCAGGTCAACGCCGGTGGCGGCTTCATCCCGAAGGGTGCCAAGAACGTCGAGGTCGCCAAGGACTTCATGAAATACTTCATGCAGCCGAAGGTGATGAACGAGAACCTTAAGGCTGGGCTCGGGCGTTGGGTGCCTGCGATCCCGCAGATCGTGCACGACGATCCGTTCTGGCTCAGCACCGAGATGCCGTGCCTGAAACCCTATGTGACGCAAGCGGTGCTGAACCCGACCCTTCCGGTCTATGAGGGGTTCACCCCGGCCTGGGGCCAGGCCAATGCCGAACAGCTCTGGGGGCAGGCCCACGCCGATGTCATCAAGAACGGCATGAAGCCGGCGGACGCGGTCGACAAAGCGTTCAAGCGCTGCAACGAGATCTTCTCCAAGGTCGTGATGTAATCCTGGCGAGGCGAACATGAGCGTCACACAGCAGACACTTGCCGTCGGACGTGGCCTGGCCGCAACGCGTCCAGCGCGACGCGCATGGCACGGCGGGCTGCAAGGTTCGGACTACGTCTGGGCGATCGCGTTCGCAATACCGTATGCACTGGTGTTCTTCGCGTTCGTGCTTTATCCGATCTGTTACGGGCTCTACCTGGGCGGTCAGCCGGAGCTGTACAGTCAACTGTTCGCTGATCCGCGCTATCTGACCGCCGTGCTCAACACGGTGATCTACGTTGGCGTCGGCGTGAACCTGAAGATGCTCCTGGCCTTCCTGCTGTCAGGCTTCTTCATGCGCAAGAGTTGGTGGACCAAGTCGCTGCTGCTCGTGTTCATCCTGCCGTGGGCCATGCCGGCGCTGCCTGCCTACATATCGATCCACTGGCTGATGAATGGTCAGTGGGGCATGCTGAACAATGTCCTGTATCTGCTGTTCGGCATCGATGGTCCGGTCTATCTGAATGATCGCTGGATGGGGCTGGCTGCCAACATCGGTGCCTATATCTGGAAGACCCTGCCGTTCTGGACGATCATCCTGCTGGCCGGCAGGATGGCCGTCCCGCAGGAACTTTACGAGGCAGCGTCGGTGGATGGCGCAACCGGCCTGAAGCGGTTCGCGCACGTGACCCTGCCGCTGATGGCGAACCTGTATATCGTCTGTGTCCTGCTCGATACCATCTTCGCCCTGGGTGACTTCAATTCGACCTACTTCGTCTCCGGCGGCGGCCCGGCGATGTCCACCGAAGTCCTGGCAACCTTGGGCATCCGCTACGCCTTCACCACAGCGCTGCCGCGGCTTGGCGTGGCGACGGTCATGACGGCGCTGCCACTGCTGATTCCGCTGGTCTTCATATTGATGCGCAAGCTTCGGATGAATGAGGTGCAGATGTGAGCGCCACCACTGCTGGCCGCCGGATACATTCGCCGCTCACCTACCGGCTGCGACGCTATGCCGTCGAAGCGGCGTGCATGGCGCTGGGCTTCGTGATCCTCGTCTGGTCGCTCACGCCGATCTACAACATGGTGATGATCGCGCTGGACAGCCATGACGACATATTCAGCGGCACGGTCTGGCCGGAGAATCCGTCGCTGGAGAGCTTCCGCGTCGTGGTGACCCAGGATTTCTGGTATCTCGCGCGCTTCTGGCATCAGTTCGGCAACAGCTTCTTTGTCGGCCTGATGACGATGTTCCTGACTTTGCTCATTGGCACGCTGGCGAGCTTCACGGTCGGGCGGATGCGGCTGCGCAAGGGCTGGATGCTGACCAATGCGGCGCTGATGACCTATGTGATCCCGGCGTCGTTCCTCGCGATCCCGCTGTATCGGATCATGCAGATCTATGGGCTGACGAACAGCCTCTGGGCCGTGATCCTGTCGATCGTGACGTTCTCCACGCCGTATGCGATCTTCATCTTCTCGCAGTACGGCAAATCGATCCCCATGGAGCTCGATGAGTCAGCGCGCATCGATGGCGCCAACCCGTGGCAGATTTATTTCCGCATCTATCTGCCGTTGATGGCGCCGGCTCTGGTCGCCGTCGGTACTTACGCGCTGCTGCTCGCGTGGAACGAGTACCTCTATAACTTCCTGATGCTGTCCACGCCAGAAAGCATGACTGTGGCGGTCGCGCTGGCGCAGTTCCTCAACAGCGATGAGTCACCGTGGAACTACATGATGGCGACGGCAGTCATCTACGCACTCCCGCCGCTGATCCTGTACTACGGGTTCCGTCGCTACATGGCGGCCGGTCTGACGATGGGCGGCGTCAAAGGATAGCAGTGCGCCTCAGGCGATGCCCAACGTCATCGCCAGTCGCACCAGATCATTCGTGCGTGCCACACCGAGCTTGGTCTTGATGTGGCTGCACGCGTTGGCGACCGTCTTGTAGCCGATGCCCAGAGCGTCGGCGATTTCGCTGAGGCTCAGACCTTCCGCCAGCAGTCGCATGATCTCGATGTCGCGCTCTGTCAGGTCCTGCACGCCGCCGCCAGGCGAAACCTTCTGCAACGCCAGTTCCTGCGCGATCGCGTTCTCGATGTATCGACCGCCCTCTGCGATACTCCGGTTGGCCGTCAGCAGTTCTTCCGCCGAGGCGTTCTTGCTCAGGTAGCCACGGGCGCCAAGCTCAATCGCTCGCGCGGCATACAGCGGTTCCGCATGCATGCTCAGCACCAGGATCCGCGCCGACGGATCTTCGACCAGCATCCTGCGCAGCAATTCCAGACCGCCCATGCCAGGTAGGTTCAGATCGAGCAGCACCAGGTCGGGACGCTCCTGCCGCAGCCGCAGCAGCGCATCCCGTCCGTTCGCCGCTTCGAATATCTGCGCCTCGCATGTAGAGGTGAGCAGAGTACGCAGACCGCTGCGCACAACCGCATGGTCGTCGACCAGCAGTATTTTCATTCCCGCACGTCCGCGTGCTGCGAATGCTCGCACGGCAGCCGAACCACCAGCGAGAGCCCATTCCCGCTGCGTCCTGGTCTGATCACCAGTGAACCGGCCATCGCCATCACGCGCTCGCGCATGCCGATCAGGCCAAGCCGTGCGGAGCCGCGCGCGGCCGCCCCATCCAGCGACATGCCGATGCCGTCATCCGTCACCTCGACGCAGATTGCATCGGCGCCGTCGTGAGTGATCGCAATGTCGAGGTGTGTCGGTCGGCCGTGGCGGATGGCATTGCTCGTGGCTTCCTGAACGACGCGATAGATTGTCTCCTTGAGATCGTTGCAGATCCTGTCGTCCTCGATTGCAACTGCGGCGCCGAATGCGATGTCGGGGCGGCGGCTGCGCCAGAAGGTTGCCAGTCGATCGATCGCAGCGTTCAGCCCAATCGCCTGTAGCGGCCGCAGGCGTCCCAGGATCAACCGGATATGCCGCTGCATCCGGCCAACCGATTCGTGGATCGCCTGCACGTGCCGCGGAATCTCGGTCTCCCGCTCGCTGCCGGCAAGCCGTTCGATCGCAGCGGCCGTCATGTCGATGGCGAACAGCATCGGTCCGATTTCATCGTGCAGATCGCGTGCAAGATCGGCGCGTTCCTCGGCCTGCAACGTCAGCAGTCGCTCATTTAATCTGTGGTTCTGCGCCGCCGCCGTGGCGAGCCGTTCGGACATGACATTGAAGCCGTTCGCCAGGCGCGTCAGCTCAGGCGCACCTTGCGCCGGCAGCGAGCCGTGATAGTCGCCCTTGCCGATATGATCGAATGCGGCTGACAGATCCTCAAGCGACCGCAATGCGCGCCCGAGCACTGCCGACATCAGCAGCGCGCTCAGCACAGCGAAGCCGGCGAGCACCAGCACCGCGTCCCGCGACTGCGTCCAGACCTCACCGATCTCATTTGTCGGATCCGCCTGAAGGACGATCGCACCGCCACCATCGAACACCGCGGGTACCGGCAATCGGACGGCCGTCGGCGCGTCCGCGATCAGCCGCAGAACCCAATCCGGAACCCGCTGAGAGGGAGCCAACAACCGGGACGTGGCTGCCGGTCGGCCTTCCGCATCGAGCAGCGTCGCACGCACATGACGGTTGCCGTTGAAGGTGGCAACCAGATGCCGCAACTCCTTCGCGCGATCATCCGATCCCGCCAGGTCATCGAAGCCGTTGTGGATCGTATTTGCACCGACATCGAGTGCAGCGCGCAACTCGGTCCGCACCGAACTGGCTGCGTGCCAACCGACCAGTGCGCTCCCGCCGCCCAGGCAGAGCAGCAGCACCAGACCGACCAACGCAATGAGCCGCACGCGCAGCGGCATGCTCGATCTCCTCCTCACGCCTTTTTGCGCTCATGGCGCGCCGGGTCGTCATTTTGGGAAATATTCTGACGAAATCCGGGAACTTGCACCATAGGCAGCGCGCGCCTCAGGCGTCCTAATCGGAACCAGATTGCAGCTCAAGGAGGTCCGCAGCTTGCGACGCGTCCGGTTCACCGCGCCAATCCTGCTGCTGCTCACCGGCACCGCTGCAGCGCAGACCTCGCAGCCACCCGCCGACACTTCGCCACAGACTGCGCAACCGACGCCACCGCCCGTCACAGAACTGCCACCCGTCGAAGTTGTCGGCGCCTCGCCACTGATCGGCTCCGGCATCGATCGGAATTTGGTCCCGGCGGAAACCCAGGTGCTCAACAGCAGCGACCTCACGCGCCAGGGACCAACACAACTGCTGAATTCGTTGGATCGACAGGTGAGCGGCGTCAGCCTGGATTCCGCTTCGGGCAATCCATATCAACCAACACTCTTCTATCATGGCTTCGCGGCCTCAGGACTGCAGGGAACGCCGCAAGGGCTTGCCGTCTACGTCAACGGCGTTCGATTCAATCAGCCGTTTGGCGACACGGTGGACTGGGATCTCATCCCTGACATCGCCATCGACAAGATCAATCTCGAGGGCTCCAACCCTGTGTTCGGCCTCAACGCCCTTGGCGGCTCGGTGAATGTCCAGCTCAAGAACGGTTTCACCTGGCAGGGCTTCGAGGCCGATGTCTCAGGCGGCTCCTTCGGTCAGGTTGAAGGCGAGTTCCAGTACGGCAAGCAGATCGGCAATGAATCAACCTATGTTGCGGGTACCGCGCTGCACCAGGGTGGCTGGCGTGATCTGCAATCGACGGACCTGCAGAATTTCTTCGGTGACGTCGGCTGGCGCAGCGACCGAGCCGAACTGCACCTCAACGTCACGGCGGCGCATTCCGTACTCAATGGCCCCGGAACGTCCCCGATTGAGCTGCTGGCCGCAGACCCAAGCGCGCAGTTCACCGCACCGAATCAGATCACCAACCAGTATGCCGCGGTCAGTCTCAATGGCACTGTGGACGTTACCGACACCACCTCGGTCCAGGCGCTGGTGTACTACCGCTATCTTCTGCAGCGGGTCACCAACGGCAATGCACCCAACGACACGCCCTGCAACGATGGCTCCGGGCTGCTGTGCTTTGACGGAGGTTTCAGCACCACGCTGGGGGGAGCCTTCATTCCCGACTTCCTGAATGGCGGTCCGTATTCAGAACTGGACAACCAGACCACCAACACCAACGCCTATGGCGCCTCTGCCCAGGTGACGAATACCAACGACATCTTCGGACTGAAGAACCACTTCGTCGCGGGCCTCAGTTTTGATGGGGCGCAGACGATGTTCAGCGCCGTCTCGTACATCGGTGGCATAACTGCGCTTGACCGCGTGTTCATTGGGCCGGGCGTGGTCGTCGATGAACCGGGCACCAACTCGCCGGTCCGCGTCGCGATTTCCAACGCGACATACGGCTTGTACATCGCTGACACGCTGAACCTGACGCCACAACTTGCAGTGACACTTTCAGGCCGGTTCAACGCTGCGCTGATCGACCTCAACGATCAGAACGGCGGCGATCTGACCGGCAATCACAGCTACAACCACTTCAATCCGGCCGCCGGCATCACCTATCAGTTTGCCCCGTGGCTCACCGCGTATGCCGGCTATGCGGTGGCCAACCGCGCACCTACGCCGGCCGAGTTGTCGTGTGCCGGGCCAGCCAATTCGTGCAGCCTCGCCAACTTTTTCGTCGGAGACCCCAACCTTCAGCAGGTCGTCTCACACACCGTCGAGGCGGGTGTCCGCGGCACCTTTGCACCGTTCGAAGGGGCCAATCTCAGCTACAACCTCGCGCTGTTCCATACCAATCTCGACAACGACATCGCCTTCATCAACAGCGTCACACAGGGACGCGCCTTCTTCGCGAACATCGGCCAGACGCGCCGGCAGGGTGTCGATGTCAGTGCGCAGTTGAAGACGGACCGCTGGCTTGCCTATGTCGCCTACACATACATCAGCGCTACCTTCCAGAGCGGCTTCGTCGAAGCCTCCGGCAACAATCCCGCAGCGGATGCCAATGGCAATCTCAGCATTCGACCCGGCAACCGGTTGCCTGGCATACCGGCGAATCAACTGAAGGTCGGTGCCTACTACAAGGTGACGGACAAATGGACTGTCGGTGCCTCGGCCATTTATGCCAGCAGCGCCTTCCTGTTCGGCGATGAGGCCAATCTCACGCCACCGCTGCCAGGCTACTTCACGATGAACCTCACCACGACGTATCAACTGACCAAGAATGTCCAGTTGTTCGCCTGGGCAGAGAATATCACCGACGCGCGTTACTATACGTTTGGCACATTCTCGCCGACCAGTTCGGTGTTTCTCGCGCAGGCCCCCGGTGCAACCAATCCGCGCAGCTTCAGTCCCGCAGCGCCGATCGGTGGCTTCGGTGGTGTGCGCGTCACCTTTTGATAGCGGGGCGACTCCAGCGATCGTGTTTCCGCCAGCCGTGCTTTGCTCTACAGTGCCGAGAACCCAGCCTGGGAGGCAGATCGGCGCCACGCCACTTCCGAATCGGATCAGCGTGAAGCCGGGGAGGCGACCATGAGCAGCACACAGCAAGCGCTCGCGATCGGGCGTCCCGTTGCGGTCAGCCGGTCACGGCGTCCACCTTGGCACGGCCGTTTGCAGGGCTCGGACACCACTTGGGCGATCGCATTCATTGTTCCCTACGTGCTAGTATTCGCGGCCTTTGTCATCTATCCCGTCATTTACGGGCTATGGATGGGCAGCGATTTGTCGCTGTACGGCATCCTGTTCTCCGATCCTCTATATCTGACGACCGCGATCAATACGCTGATGCTCGTGGCCATCGGCGTGAACGTCATGATGTTTCTGGCCTTCCTGCTGTCCGGTTTCTTCATCAATCGGAGCTGGTGGGTGCGCTCGCTGCTGGCGATCTTCCTGATACCCTGGGCGTTGCCCTCGATGATCGTCTTCACGTCGATCCATTTGATGTTGGTTACCCAATGGGGCTTGCTTGACAGCCTGATCCGCGCGGTCACCGGACAGGACGGACCATTGTTCCTGGTCAACGAATGGATCGCCAGAGGGGCGAACATCGTCTCGTATATCTGGAAGTGGATGCCGTTCTGGACCCTGATCTTCGTTGCCGCCAGGATGGCAATCCCGCAGGACATCTATGACGCAGCCGACGTCGATGGCGCGAGCGGCTATAGGCGCCTGATCTACGTGACGTTCCCGCTACTGGGAAACGTCTATCTCATCTCTACCCTGCTTGCCACCGTCTGGACGCTGGGTGACTTCAATACAGTGTTCTTCGTCACCAGCGGCGCGCCAGGCAGGCTCACGGATGTGTTGGCGACCTATGGGTTCAACGAAGCATTCACTTTCGGTTATCCCAACCTGGGCGTGGCAGCGATGATGACCGCACTGCCGCTCATGATCCCATTGGTGATCCTGCTGATGCGGCGTGTTCGTGCGATGGGAGTGCAGCTATGAGCATCGCACTGACTGTCCCCGCGCGGGCGTACCGTCCGCGCTACCGGCGCCGGCGGTTGTGGGCCAAGCTGGGGGGAGTGACGCTTGGCATCGGGCTGCTGATCTGGACGCTGTTGCCAGTCTACAACATGGTGCTGATTGCGCTTGACTCCGATGCCGATGAATTCACCGGCAGTATCTGGCCTCCCGATCCCGACTTCTCCAGTTTCGCTTCGGTGTGGACCGAGGACTATTGGCTGCTGGAGCATTTCTGGCAGCGCTTCGGCAACAGCATCTATATGGGCGTGATGACGATGCTGCTGACCGTCCTGCTCGGGTCACTGGCGAGCTTCTCACTGGGCCGCATGCGGTTGCGCAGGAGTTGGCTGGTCACCGACTTCGCGCTGCTGACCTACGTGCTGCCGACGACATTCCTGGTGATCCCGTTCGTCCATGTCATGCATCAGTACGGGCTGGTGGACAGCCTCTGGTCCGTCATCGCCGCGATGGTGGCCTTTGCCACGCCTTATGCGATTCTCATCCTGCACCAATACGGCAAACTGATTCCGATGGAGTTGGATGAGTTGGCCAAGGTGGACGGTGCCTCGCCGCTACAAATATATCTACGCGTCTATCTGCCTCTGATGGCCCCTGCGTTGGTCGGCGTCGGGGTCTACGCGCTGCTGTTGGCGTGGAACGAGTACATCTACCAGTTTTTGCTGCTGTCGTCGACGCGCAGCATGACTGTTGCGGTCGCCCTCGACCAGTTCTTCGACAGCGATGAAGCGCCGTGGAACTACATGATGGCGCTCGCCATCGTCTACTCGCTGCCGCCAATCGCAATCTACTTCGCGCTGCGCCGCTTCATGGTGGCCGGCCTGACGATGGGTGGGGTTAAAGGATAGGACTTACCCGCACTCGAATAATCGTCCTGCGCCCCGCACCGCGTCGGCCACCCCCGCGAGCCGGAGGCTGTGCCAGGCCAGCGCGTGATCGCTGGAGGTGACCGGGATGCCCACCTCCGCCTCGATCGCGGCCACGTTCTCGGCCAGACGCAGACTGGTGCAGGACACGAACACCGCATCCAGCCGTGCGCCGCGCGCCAGGGTGGCGATGCCCTCGGCGATCGAGTCGACTGTGATCCGTGCCGCCTCGCGATCGTCGCGCTTGTCGAACGTCGCGAAAGCCGCGACCTGCGGTCCGTGCGCGTCCAGATACGCGCGCACCACGGCATTCACTTCCGGCGAATAAGGTGTCAGCACGCCGATCCGCCTCGCGCCCAGTGCCTTGAATGCAGCAAACGCCGCGGTCACCGGCGTGGTGCAGGCAACCTCCGGCCGCGCGCGGCGAATCTGGCGAAAAACTTCCGCCTCCCCGAGCGTCATGGTGGCCGAGGTGCAGCCGAACGCCACCACGTCCAGGTGCAGCGACGGCAGGATCAGTTCCGTCGCCGGCGCAATACGATCGCCGATCGCGCGCAACGTGTCCGGCGTGATGTCGGCGTCGTTGAACAGCCGCGCGCCATACACCGCGACACCAGGCAGCCGGATCAAATGGAGGAACTCGTGCTCCATCGTCTGATCGGTCGCCAGCACCAGCAGCCCGATCGCCGCACGCGCCGCAATGCCCGCATCGAGCGTGCAGGGCAGAACGCCGAGATCGGTGAAGCCGGTGTCCGCGTCCATTCGCTGCTCCTTCTCAACCCTGCTCGATCGGAAGCGCTGGCCTGCGCCCGCCGATCAGGTCGGCGGTGATGCGCGCTGTGCCGTGCGACATCGTCCAGCCGATGTGTCCGTGCCCGGTGTTGAACCATAGATTGCGATGCCTCTTGCGTCCGAGCACCGGCAGGTTGTCCGGCGTCATCGGCCGCAGACCGGCCCACATCTCGGCACGATGATAGTCCGCGCCGTCTGGATACAATTCCTGCGTCACCGACTTCATGAACGCGAAATCCTCCGGCCGATGGCTCGCGTCGTAGCCGGCAAACTCCGCCGTTGCGGTAACGCGCACGCGGTCGCCGAAGCGCGAGATCGCCACCAGATTCGTTTCGTCAACCGAGCCGATCGTCGGCGGCGCCTGATGGTTGCCAATCGGGATCGTCAGCGAATAGCCCTTGATCGGATAGATCGGCAGATCGATCCCGATCGTGCGCGCAAGCTGCGGACTGTAGCTTCCCATCGCCATGACATAGCCATCCGCCCTGAACGACTGGCCATTGGCGCGCACGGTCGTCACCGCATCCCCCGACGTATCGATCGCAGAGATCGTCGTATCGGTGTGGATTTCCGCACCCATCGCCACGCATCGTTCGGCCAGCCCCCTTGTGAACTTGTGCGAATCCCCGGTCTCGTCGGTCGGACAGTAGATCCCGCCCGCGATCTTCCCGGCAGCACCTTGCAGCGCCGGCTCGAGTTCCAGCACCTGCGCGCGATCCAGCACACGGATCTCCTGTCCATCATCGGCCAGGATCTGCATATGCGCGACGCCCGCCTCCAGCGCCGCCTGATCGCGATGAAAATACAGCACGCCGCGCGCATTGCGGTCGTAGTCCAGCGGCTCGGCCGCGATCACCTCATGCAGCACGCGCTGCGAGTACATCGCGATCTGGTGCTTGCGCAGCGTGTTGCGCCGCGCCTTCGCCGCCGTGCACTCCGCCAGGAACTTGAGCGACCATGAATACAGCCGCGGATCGGTCGAAAAGCGGAACCGCAGTGCCTGGTCCTTGCGATACAGCGACTTCAGCAGAATCCACGGCGCCCGGGGCGAGGACCAGACGAACGAGTGCCCCGGCGCGATCATGCCGGCATTGCCCCAGCTTGTCTCGCGCGCCACGCCTTCCTGGCGTTCCAGCAGCACGACCTCGTGCCCGTCCTTCAGCAACTGATAGGCGGTGGTCACGCCGACCACGCCGCCACCCATGATCAGAATGCGCATGGCACTCCCTCAAGTGAGGCAGCATAGTTGTCCCGACAGCGCGGGACGCTCAAGCCCCAGGGCTACAAGCGGTCAATGGCGCGGGGCGCCGTCCTCAGGCAGCGATGGTCGTCTGCGCGCGATCCAGCCAGGCAGGTGCTGCGCGCGGCTCGTCATTCCCGACAGCCCCAGCCGGCGACGGATCGCGGAGGATATAGCCGCAACCCCAAACCGTATCGATCAGCTTCGGCACGCCCGCCACGGCGAGCTTCTTGCGCAGACGGCAGATGATGACGTCGATCGTCTTCATCTCCGGCTCATCGCCGCCGCAATAGAGATGGTTGAGGAATGCATCCTTGTTCAGGACGGTGCCCTGCCTGAGGAAAAGCAGCTCGAGGATGGCGTATTCCCGGCGCGATAGGTGCAGCGAAGTGCCGTGCACCAGGACTTCACGTCGATCGAGCCACAGCTCGACCGGCCCAAGCGTCAGAGCCGACTTGGTGTGGCCCTGGCTGCGTCGCACGACCGCGCGGATACGAGCCATCAGCTCACGGATGTCGCACGGCGTTGCCAGAAAATCATCGGCGCCTTGGTCGAGCACCTTCACCTTCGCCTCGAGCGGCGCCGCGGTGTCCGACACGACCAGGACGGGTACCTTGTGCGAGGCGGCCCGCATCGCGCGGACAATCTGATGTGCCTGGCCGTCCGACAGCCGCAAATCCATCAGCACGAGGTCATAGTCGTAAAGGCGGAGGAACTCCAACGCTTCGCGCCCCGTGGCCACGCATTCGCTGCGGATGCCATGGGTCCGCATGGTTTCCTCGAAGCTTCCCGGCACAAGAGGGTGGGTTTCACCGACCCGCAAAATCATCATCGCAGCCAACTCCGTTGGTTGGCAAAACATTACAACTTCCTTTACGTAATTAACAATTCGGCCACACGGCAGAGGATAGCGGTGCTCTGCCTAGTCCGAATGGCCGATGGCCGCCCTGAATGGCGATCACCCATGGGACCGCGGTCCGGCGGCGATCCGCAGCCGACTCAGTTGCCGTGCACGTCCGTCGGCCCCGAGGCCACCGACGCCGCGACCGCTCCGGTTGGTGCGATATCGGTCACGACGCCTGCGCGGCGCAGTTCGGCGAGGTCGGGAACCCACAAATCCTGCGGTGGCGTACGCAGCACATGCGCAATGAAGGCAGGTGGGAGCGAATAGTTATGGTATGCCAGCCGAAGCAGCAGATTGCTGTCCGCGGGCGTCAGCCCCGGCCCATGCGCCTGATGGAAGCCAAGCCGCGCGGTGTCGGTGGCGAACCGTTGATGGCCGGCCAGGAAGGCGATGGTGCACGCCGAAGCGCACATCCGGCCAACATAAGTGTCGAGGTTGCGGGCATGGATCATGTCGGCCACCTCGAGCGCCGCCTTTATATGGCCGCCAGGGCTTTCGAGCCGCACGAGGCGCGCCTGCGGCGCCTCGGCCAGTGCTACGCCGACCTGTTGCGGCAGCGCCCAGGAGAAGGTCCCGCTTATCTCGATTTCCGAACCCTGGTGAAGCACCCGCACCGCATACGGGCCTTCGAATTCAAAGGTCTCCGCCCGCGCCGGTCCAGGGGTCATCAGCACGAGAGCGCCGATAATCAGCAGGAATCCGCGCTTGTGGCGCCGCGCGCGGCCGTTCGCTCGGTAGAACAGATCGCCAGACCGCACCCCCATGATCACGCCGTCTCGCCTGCTGTGGCTCCGTGTCAGGCTTGGCTGACGACTATCCACAATGGACCTTTCGAGCCGTGATCGCAACAAAAATTCCGATTGCGAATCGCAATTATACCGCTGATTGTGCGGCCGGCTGACCACCGGCTTGTCGAGGAGTGGGAAATGGAGCTGACCATGCGAGCGGATCCGCGGTCATGGCGGCTGCTCGACCGCCTCAAACGGCTCGGCCTTCTGCCAACCGCAACCGTGGCGCTCGCCCTTGCAGGCTGCACCGGTGCGCAGCAGGTAGGCCTCTCCCACCAGCCGTCATTGCGGGTGGCGGACGCCGCCCTCTCGGCAGGCGCCCCCGAGGTCGCCGTGCGTGTCGCGGACCTGACGCTTGAGCGCGAACCCCGCAACACGCGGGCGCTGGTTACCAAGGGTGATGCGCTCTATGCGCTGGGCCAGCGAGACGAGGCACGCGCCGCATACCGGCAAGCGGTCGCCATCGAACCGAAGCTTCCCTCGGCGCAATTGGGCCTCGGGCGGACGTTGGTCCAGACTGACCCGGCTGCCGCCGAAACAGCCTTCCTGGCGGCCCTGGCGGCACTCCCCGAGGACAGTGCCGCTCTCAACGACCTCGGGATTGCCAGGGATCTGCAGGGTCACCACGCCGAGGCGCAGAACGCCTATCGGCAGGCGCTCGCGGTTACTCCGGAAGCCACCGATGTGAAAATGAACCTCGGTCTCTCCCTGGCGCTCACCGGCGACAAGGATGCAGCGGTGGGGGTTCTGCGCGAGGCCGCCGCCGTGCCGGCCACATTACAGGATCGGTCGAAGGAGCTGGCCGCTGCCCTGTCACTGGCGGGAGATCAGCCTGATGCGGATCGGATCCTGAGCAACGGATCCGTCCGTCCGGTGGCGGGCAACGTCGCCTCAGCCGAGATCGCGCCGCCCCCGCTTTTGGCGAACCGCGAGACGCTGGCGGCGGTTACGCCAAGGCAGGAACGACCCCCAGGCAGTCTGTCCGTCGCGGCTCACCCACCTGCGCCGCCGCGGCGGGATGCGCCATCGGCGATTGCCTCCTCTGTCGCCCCGGCGCCCCCACTTGCCGTTGCCCGCGCGAACCTGGCGCCAACATCAGATGCGGTTCCCGAGTCCCTGGTCGGCGCGTTGGCAATTCCGGCGCTTGCGTCAGTCACCGGACCTGCGGAGGACGCCTCGCTCGCGAAGCCCGAATCAGCGGGTCCAACACCGGACATGGGCGCCTATGTCCAGCTTGCGTCGCTGCGCTCTTTCAAGGCCGCGTGGTTCGAGTGGCGGCGCCTCGTCAGGCGTTTGCCTGAACTGCTCGGTGAGCATGAGCCCGTGATCGTGCAGGCGGATGCGCTCGGCGAAACATACTGGTGCTTGCGCACCTTTGGATTTGTCGACCTGGCCGCCGCGACAGCGATGTGCTCGGAGGTGCGCGGTGCATCCAGTCTGCGCTGTTGGGCCCGCGCAGCATCCTGACGACCTCGCCGGCCCAGCTTGCGTTTCCCACGTCGATACCTGAGAGCCTGCGGCGCCGCCATCGCCGTTGGTACGCTCGCGTTGGTGAACCTCGGGGAGGCGGCCGGTCAGCAACCATACGACGGAGCCTCTTCGGTGTGCGAAAGCGCTGCCGGCCAGGCGGAACGCGAGTGGCGGCTGCCCCAGGGTCTGCTTGCGGCGATCGGCGTCGTCGAAAGTGGCCGTCGGGCTCCCACCGGGATGTTCCCGATCATCTGGCCGTGGACACTCAACGCCGAGGGGCAGGGATACTACCAGCCGAGCAAGGCGGCTGCCGTCGGGATGGTCCGCTCGCTGCAGCTACGCGGTGTGCGCGTGATCGACGTGGGCTGCTTTCAGGTTGACCTCTATTACCACCCATACGCGTTCGCGAACCTGGACGAGGCGTTCGATCCCGACACCAATGCCCGTGCCGCCGCGCGCATTCTGAGCCTCGGCCGGCTGGGCAACACCGGATGGGACGGCGCGATCGCCGCTTACCATTCGGCGATACCATTGCTCGGCGCGGCCTATCTACAGAAGGTTCGTGCGGTCTGGCCCTGGATCAAAGCGCATTCACCCTGGGCTCAGCCGGACGTCAGCGAATACGCGGTGCTGCTCTCACCGCAGGCACGCCTCGTCCGGGTGGTGACGCCGTTCGGTCCCGTCGCAGGTTCATCAGCCGACGGCAACAGACAGCCTGATCGGATGGTACCCACCGTGCAGTGGCTGAGTCAGCCTGTTGCTGGCCTGCCGCGGGTCATCACACCGTAGATCTCATGGCAACGCTCAATGAGATGGCGGAGCTTCGGGCCGATAGGCGCTGACTTGATACCAATGTCCGGTAATTACGAAGTACGTGTACCGTCATGTCGGGGCTTGGCCCCGACATCCACGTCTTTCTTTCTTTGCCGCGAGCTGCAAGACGTGAATGCCGGGCCTTCGCCCGGCATTCCGGTATGAGTTGTCGATACTCAGTTTGTGTTGTCGGGCAGCATCCGTGCGGATGTCAGACTGGTCCCAATGTTCTTGAACAGATTGTTCAGCCCCGATGTCGCGTTGGCTCCGGCAGGGCAGGCGGCGGTGGTATCGGCGTAGAACTTCGTCGGGTCCGATGCGATCGCCAGCAGCGCCGCGCACGGGGTGATGGTGGGCGACTTGTCGGTGCTGCAGCCTGTCGACGGCGAACCATAGGAGACCGTATAGATCCACGTCCCTGCGGTCTTCGCGACCTGAGCAGCGGTAATGGCCTCGTGGCACTCGTTGGTGCCCAGGGCGGTCGTTATCTGGCTGGGTGCGCTCGCACTGGCGTCACCGTCGGTGACCATGATGATCGCCTTCTGCACGCCTACCCGACCGGTGGTCGTGAGGGTGAGCTGCGCTGCCGTGATGGCATCGGCGTAGAAAGTACCCTCACCGCCGGGAGCCTTGATCCCAGAGCAGCCGGTCGCACCACCAACTGCCTTCACGACATTCGAAGCTGAGTTCAGGGTGGTTGTCGCGTCGGACGTTTTGTAATCGGTCGACAGCCCGACGATCTGGTACACCGGCACCGGCGTTAAGTTGCCGTATGGCACGATGGTAGGATTGCTGGTCGGGCAGGTGTAGTCCTTCGAGACCGTCGCACTCGTCATGCCCGGAAACGCCAGCAGGCCGACCTGGTCTTGCGACGGCCAGAACCCGCTCAACATGGCCTGGACGCCTCCCAATGCGCAGGCGATTCTTGTAGCCCCGCTGCAGCTCGAATCAGCACTGTTCATCGATGCAGTGGTATCCACAATTATCATGACGTCCATCGGCGTCGCCTTGCCGCCTTTGGCACCGGCGGTGGCCGTCGCCGAGATGCTCAGCGAACTGATGCCGATCGCTTTGCCAAAGAATGTCGGCACGCTCGCCTGCTGCTTCACCTGGATGCCGTTGGCCGATGGCACCCCGGATTTTCCAGACACGCATGTCACGCCGATACTGGTGAAGCACTTCAACGCGGGATAGCCGCTCGCCATGGTGACATTGAGATTGGACGGAGCGTTCTTGTTGCCCGCAACTGCGCTGTAGCTCGTCGCCGATTGACGCGGGTCGTTGGTGGTGGACCCGATGTCCCGCGCTCCAGCGAGAGCTGCCGCATCGGCCGAGGCCTGCAGCTGCCGCTGCGCATTGACGGCATAACCGACGTCAACGGCGACGGCGCCCACTCCTGCGAGTGCGACGATGACGGCCGCGGTCAGCACGGCAACGGCGCCACGCCGATCCCGATGCAGGCGGGAGAAAGATGGCAATACTGGCTGTCTCATTCGACACTCTCCGTCGATTGCGCGGTCAATGTGCAACCCGGGGCAAAGTTGTAGCCATAGACCGTCAGGTTGCATGGATATGACGCCGATACCGTGGCGGGCTGCCCTTGCCCGTTGGTCAGCGCGGTCTGGCACGCACCGTCGCTGGTGCACGCAACCCCATTTACCTTTAGTGTGACTGTGATGTTTGCTTGCGTGAGGTTCGATGCCGCACTGTACAAAGCGGTTTTGGTACTGCTGGATGGCGTCGAGGTGCCACGGCTCATTGAAAACTGCCGCGCCGCTGCTCCGGTGCCCCCCGTAAGCATCTCGTAATTGTTCAGCGTTATCCCGAACTGGGTGATGCCTAGGATCAAGAGAAACAATATTGGCGCAACCAGAGCGAATTCCACCGCCGCAGTACCGCGGTGATCACGATGGAATAACGCAAAGACTTGCTGGCGGCCGCCGGCAGTGATCATGTCAATCCTATACTCACGCCTGCTCCACTAGCAGACGCGAACTTTCTGATGAGTTTCATAACGTATGTATATCGCAATGAACCTCAAAATGCCAGATTTTTCGTTTCAGGGCGGCAATTTAGACGGCCTGTCGCACCCATCGGGACAAACCATTTGAAGTAAGTTCGTAACGTTCTGTATACGTTTTTTAGAACTGTAGTGACAATTGTGGTGCTCAGCTCAAAAAGCGCTTGCGTCGGCGCGAATCGCTATGATTGCATCAGGCGTTCTGTCTCGAATGGAGCCAGTTGGTGGTCTGCCTGGATAAGGCAGTCATAACCGGGGCAAGCAAGGAGCAAGAAATAAATTGCGCGGCTCTCGAGTGACTGACAGTCATCGGGCGCGGATTGGTCGCGTCAAGAAAAGTCTGTGGCAAAGCGGATTGCTGGAGTGGCCCTGGCTTCGACCGGCGCCACTCCCCTCTGTGTCACGGCGCCATGTCCGACCGGCAGGATGCATCGTCGGCCTGTTGTTCGCGCTGCCAATGTGCGGACCTGGTAGCGCTCATGCTGATCCGCCCCCCGCATCAATCAATCTGTCCGGGGTCGTGGCGCAGGCGGCACCACCCGCGCCTGCACCCACGAAACTGACGCCGCCGCCGGGCGCGCCCGCGCCGGCCGCGACACCTTCCGTCGCCACCATCAGCCAGCCGATCACCGTGCAGGCCGGCACCGGCGTGCTGCTGCGCCTGCCGCAGCCGGCGGCCACCGTGATGTCGGCAGAGCCCGGCGTCGCACGCGTTCAGCCGGCCTCGCCGACCAGCCTTTTCCTGATGGGGGTCGCGCCCGGCCGCACCACCGTAATCGCGACGACCGACGCGGGGCAGGCCATCATCCAGTACGACGTCACCGTTGCGCCCGGCGCCGGCGGCGCTGCTCCCGCCGCCGCGGCACCAGGCACCATCACGCCGGCGATGGCGCTCGCCATCCAGGCCGCGGTCGCGCGGACCGTGCAGGGTGCATCGGCCGTACGTGTCCAGGGCCTGGGAACCGACGCGATCCTCACCGGCACCGTGCCGAATGCCGCCGCCGCCCAGCAGGCAGAGGCGATCGCCCGCGGCTACGTCGGCGACAAGGGCGGCGTGGTGGACAACCTCACCGGTACTCGGCGCCATCCAGGTCAACGTCCGGGTCCGCATCGCGGAAATCAGCCGCTCGGTCACGCGCCAGCTTGGGTTCAATTGGCAGGCGCTCGGCAGCGGTCCAGGCTGGCGCTTCGGATTGCGGACCGGCGCCGCCGCCTCCAGCACGATCACGCCGCTGTTGCCGCTTGGCCTCGCACCGCTGGCCGGCGCCACGGCCACAGTCAATCAGCTCGGCGCAGGATTTACCTCAGGGAACAAGCTGTGGGACGTCAACAACATCATTGACGCGCTGGCCGGCGATCAGCTGATCACCATTCTGGCGGAGCCGAACCTCACGGCGCTGTCGGGCGAAACCGCGAGCTTCCTGGCCGGCGGCGAATTCCCCATCCCGATCGCCGGCAGTACCACCAATGGCACGACCAGCATCACCGTCGAGTTCAAGACCTTCGGCATCAGCCTTGCCTTGGTGCCGACCGTGATGTCGTCGACCCGGCTCAACCTGCGGGTCCGTCCCGAGGTCAGCGAGCTCACCACCAACGGTGCGGTCAGCGTTCCCATAGCCGGCGGCACACTGACGATCCCGGCGCTGACAGTCCGGCGCGCCGAAACCACAGTCGAGTTGGGCAGCGGGCAGAGCTTCGCCATCGCCGGGCTGCTGCAGAAGACGACCCTCGACAATACGAATGCTCTGCCGTGGATCGGCGAGGTCCCTGTGATCGGTTCGCTGTTCAAGTCTAACGACTTCCAGCGTGGCGAGAGCGAATTGGTGATCATCGTCACGCCTTATGTGGTTCAGCCTGCCTCGAGCCCGGCCGCGCTGCGGACACCGATGGATGGCTTCCGGCCGGCGACGGACCTCGATCGCATCCTATGGGGCCGCCAAGTGGCACCCGGCCCAGCCGGAGGGCCGCCGCTTGATGCCGGCTTCATCCTGAAGTGAGGAAAGCATGCACCGCATCGCTTGGCTGATTGGCGCGCTGATCGTCTCGGGTTGTACGACCAGTGACCTGACCGATCCCTATGCGCGGCCCGGGACCTACAACCCGACCGGAGTCAACGACGCGAACCTGCGAACCATGGTGGTCAATCCGCATGACCTGGTTGAAGGCACGGGCCAGAGCACGAGCACTGGCGCCGTGGCGGCACCGCCGGTCGCGCGACTGCTTGCCGGCAAGCGCTATCCCCTGCCGGATCTGAATGCTGCGTCGGTCAACATCGTCAGCGAGCCGGCACAGCAAGGCGCGGCCAACCCAGGTTCAAGCCAGTAGCATCGCGAAAGGTTTGGCTGCCATGCGCCTGCTCCCACGCCTCGGATGCCCTTGCCGCCGAGACCGCTCGGTCGCCGTACTCTTTGCCCTGGCCCGCGGAGTCGCAGCGTGCTGCGCACTGACGGCCTGCGCCTCCCTTACTTCTCCGCAGCAGCACACATTGACGGCGGACGCGCGGCTGCAGGTGGCCGAGGCCGCCGATGCCTCCGGCGACAGCGAGCTTGCCAGCTCCATGTACATCCAGGCGGCGGTGAGCGAGCCCAGCAACATCGCACTGCAGATGCGGTGCGCCGATGCACTCGCCCGCTATGGCAAGCTCGCACAGGCGCGTCAGATATTGACCGAGCGGCTGCGCTCGAACCCCGGCCAACCGGATCTGACCAGGGCACTCGCGCTGATCGATCTCATCGGTGGACGACCGGAGCAGGCGATCGCCGGACTGGACCAGGTGCTGGCAGCCAATCCTGCGGATTTGAATGCGCTTGTCGATAAGGCGGTGGCGCTGGATCTGCTGGGACAGCACACCGCGGCGCAGGCGATCTACACGCAAGTGCTCGCGACCACGCCCGACGACGCGGCTACCAGAAACGATCTCGCCATGTCACAGATGCTGGAAGGACGCACCGGCGAGGCGCTCCAGACGCTCGCACCGATGCAGAACGCCGACACCTCGCCGCAACGGCTGAAGGTCAACCTCGGGATTCTCTACGCGGCCACCGGGGATCACGACCGCTCGCGACTATTGCTGGGTGACCGCGCCTCCGACAGCAATGTCGAAGCAATTGCCCGAGCCGTGGCGTCGTCCCCGCAGAACTGACGCTTTGGCCTGCGCGGCGATCAGCGCATGGTTGCGAATAAGGCCATGATCTGCGTGGCCGGGCGGCCCATCAGAATTATGAATAGACAGGGTAGGATAAACCCGATCATCGGCAGCACGAGCAACGCGGGAAGCTTGCCGGCCCGCTCCTCGAACTGGATCATCCGTTCGTTGCGCATCTCCGAGGCGAGGGAGCGCAGCCCCTGGCCCAGCGGTGTGCCATATTTCAGTGTCTGCCCAATCGTGCCAGCCAAACGCTTGAAGGCGGGTTGACCCGAGCGCTCGGAAAGATTGGTCAGGGCGATCTTCCGGTCCGGAAAGATCCGCATTTCGTGGTTCAGCAGAGCGAACTCGACGCTGACAGGCCGGTTCGACCGCCTCATCTCCTGCGCCACACGTTCGACGGCTGATTCCAGCCCGAGGCCCGCCTCGGCGCAAACCACCAGCAGATCGAGCGCATCGGGGATCCCGCGCCGCAACGCCTGCTGGTACGGTCGGCGGATCGCCGAGATCACCCAGTTCGGCAGCATCATCGCGACCACGAGCGACATCAGAGTAAGCACCATCTGCCGCATAGTCGAATAACTCAGCAGAACAGATGTCAAATAGGTCAAGGCTGGCAGCAAGAGCAGGCAGGCGATCTTTGCGCCGACGAAGATCGGCATTGCCTTTGACGGCTCAAGGCCCGCTGCCGCCAGGCTCTTCCCAAGCGTTTCAGTATCGCGGGCGGACATCAGCCGATCACGCATGGCGCTGCCAACACGGTGCACCAGACCAAGCAGCATCGGCAAGAGACGGGACGATCGCTGTTGCGCGACTGTCGCGCCGTCGCGCAGCCCGCCGATACGACGCGCAATCTCCTGCTCACTCGCTCCCTGGAAAAGCAACAGGAACGCGGCCGCGATCAGCACCAGGATACCACCGCCGAACAGGGACAGTAGAAGAAGTTGATCGTGGTTCACGGTTTCAAACTCCGGCGGATCAGTTGGCGCATCACAAATATGCCCCCCGATAGGAAGCCAAAGGCCGCCATCAACAGGTGATTGCCGGTTGGGGTACCAAAAAAGAAATGCACGAACCCATCTTGAATAAAGCTGAGACCGATAAACGCGAGGAACGGCAGAACTGCCAGAATCATCGCCGACATACGCGCTTCCGCCGCCAGGGCCTTGCCGCGCTTGGACAGTGCCACACGTCTGCGAACCAGGTCCTGCAGGTTCTGTAGTGTCTCGACCAGGCTGCCGCCGGTCTGCGCCTGCAGTCCGATGGTGACCGCAAAGAATGCGTACTCGGGCAGATCGACGCGATCGTGCAGCTTCCACAACGCGGCCTCGAGCGGTTGCCCGATCGACACCTCGTTGACCACGCGCATGAACTCCTCACGTGACGGGCTGCTGGCATCGCGCGAGACATTGCGCAGTGCCTCGCCCAACGGGATGCCGGCAGCGACCGCCCGGCAGATCAGGGCCATCACGTCCGGGATCTGCTCGAGCAACGTCTTCTGATAAGCCGCGCGTTCCCAGCCGAAAATCAGCCGTGCGACGAACACTGCATCGACCGGCATCAGAAGCGCGGCGAGCCACCATCCGAGGAATTCATGGCCGTAGAAGAGACCTCCCAGCGCCGCGGCGCAGGAAACGACGATGACCAGTTTCCAGGGAATGACATTTTGCAGCGCGATGTCCGGATTGAGCCGCAACAGGCGCATGAATTTTGCGGTGAACGCGCCGCGTTGGCCGGTTGACCGGAGGGCAACAGTCGGGACAGGTGTGGATGGCCCCTCGTCGGTCCGTACACGAATCGAACTGACGCGCTCTCGCAGACGGCCGCCGGCGACATCCCGCACCAGCAGTGCCGCACTCGCGGATGACACCAGCAACAGAACAATCGCGGCCAGGATGAGAGGGCTTAACATGTCAAATGCTCTGCAACGCCTCCATCCAGGCGTTCTCCAGGCCGAAGTAAGCCAGCCGGGGAGCGAAGGAGGGACGCGCACCTGCCGTATGGTATTTTCCGACAATCGTGCCCGATGACGATTCCCCCTCAAACTCGAACATGGCGACGTCATTCATGGTGATGACCTCACCCTCCATGCCGCAGATGTCGGAGATCTGCGAGATGCGGCGCACGCCATCCCGCATGCGCTCGATCTGAATGATCAGATGGACCGCGCTGGCGATCTGCGCGCGGATCGCGCGAGCCGGCAGGTTCACCGTGGCCATCTGAACCATGTTCTCGACGCGCGCGAGCGCGTCGCGCGTTGTGTTGGCGTGGACCGTGCTGATCGAGCCGTCATGACCGGTGTTCATGGCCTGCAGCATGTCGTACGCCTCTGCACCACGGACTTCGCCGACGATGATGCGATCCGGCCGCATACGCAGCGCATTGCGCAGCAGCTCCCGCTGGTTGATCTCGCCGCGGCCTTCCAGGTTCGCGGTGCGCGTCTCCAGCCGAACAACGTGCGGCTGTTGCAGCTGCAGTTCAGCCGCGTCCTCGATGGTGATGACGCGTTCGTCGTGCCCGATCATGCGGCTGAGCGCGTTCAACAGCGTGGTCTTGCCCGAGCCGGTGCCACCCGACACCAAAATGTTCAGTCGGCACCGCGATGCAATCTCCAGTACCCGCGCAACGGACGGGTTCATGCTGCCATTCGCAACCATGGCACCGAAGTCGAGCTTCTTCTTGGTGAATTTGCGGATTGAGATCGTGGGGCCGTCAAGTGCCAACGGCGGGAAGATCACGTTGACGCGGCTGCCATCGGGCAGGCGCGCATCGCAGAGCGGGCTCGATTCGTCGACGCGGCGGCCAATCGTCGCCACCATCTTCTGCGCCACCATCGCTGCATGGTCCCAATCGCGGAACCGCACGTTGGACTTCTGCAGCTTCCCGCGCACTTCGATAAACACGGTGTCCGGCCCGTTCACCATGATGTCGCTGATGGTATCGTCCCGCAGCAGCGGTTCCAGCGGGCCGAAGCCCACCATGTCGTCGGTCAGTTCCTGCGCGAGCTGTGCCTGGTCGCGTGCCGAGAGCTGCACTCGCTCCTGGCCGGCGATCTGATGGATCACAGGTTCCAGTTCTGCCCGCAGAACATCGGCCGGCATCTCGGCGACGGCGCCCGAGTTGAGTTGTTCCATGACCTTTGCACGCAGGCGGAGCCGCAGCCCCACGTCAGTCGCTTCCGCGGCGATAGGTGCGGGACGCGGCTTTACGGCGACCTCTGCTGAGGTGACTTCCTCCTGACGGCGACCGAATGCTTTCATCGGCCAAGCATCCGGCCAAGCAGCGACCGAGTGCCGCCACGCGACATTCGACTGGCGGCGGCACCGGAGAGCTCCTGGGCCAACTGGGCAATCGCCGTCCTGAAGGATGCACACTCACCGAGGGCTGGCTTGCCCAGATTTGCCGCCCGACCGAGCTGCTTGCCAAGCTCCGGGATCTGCACGGCCGGCTTTTCGCCGAGACCCTGCTCGATCAGCGGAAGCTTCAAGCCGCCCGGCATGCCCACACGATTGAGCACGATCGTCGTGTGACTTGTCCCGAGCCCCGCGGCCAACTGGCGTAGACGGTCGGTGTCACGGATGCTGGCGAGGTCGGGGGTCATCACCGCGATCAGATGGCGTGCGCCGCGCAACGCCTGCATCTCAGCCGGCGTGGCGGGCATTGGCATGTCCATGACCACGTAGTTGAACCGCCGACGCAGCAGATCGAGCACGCGTCGCACGCCGTCCGGGGTAGGCGCGGGAGTCCCGTCGAGCGACTCATCGGCCGCGACCAGCCGCATACGCTCGTTGATTTCCACGGAGACCCGGTCGAGGAACAGCGCATCCGCGCGCTCCGGCTGCTCGAGCGCGGTTCGCAGACCGCCGAGTGGCTTGACGCCGAGCATCAGTGCCGTGGTCCCCTGCCGCAGGTGCAGGTCCAGCAAGGCGACGTGGCCTCGCGTGCCGGCCGTGAGCTGCAAGGCCAGATTGGTCGCGATGGTCGTCGTGCCGACGCCGCCGCGCGCGCCGCACACCGCGATCACCGTGCCACCGCGGGCAGCATTCGCGTCCATCGTGACGCCGGCGATCTGTGGCACCAGAAGCCGGGTGACATGGTCACGCGTCAGCGGTTTGTGCACGTACTCGGCGACGCCCATGTTGCGCACCAGTTCGCGATACAGGCCGACGTCGGAATTGTCGCCTATCACCAGGACCCGCACGTCCGGCGTGCAGACGCGGGAAAGATTGTCCAGCTCGTCCAGCGGATTTGGCACCCGGGCGATGTCGACGACGAGTGCGCGCGGCGTCGGCTCCTTGGCCAGATGCTTGATGGCGTGCAGGATCGTCCCGCGGTGGACCTCGACGCTTTCGACGGTGTTGAGTAGACCGCCGCGCAGCGCCGCCTCGGTGTCGTCGTCGGCCACGAACGCCAGGAGCGGCACTCGCGCCTGCGACGAATCTCTGACCGGCCCCGCTTTGGCAACCTCGGGACCTACTGTATCAAGGTTGTTGTCCAGCATTTCTTGCGCCTTCATCCATCGACGAGCACCAGATCAAACGCGTCATTCGCGCGCGTTAGTCTGCGAGAGTTTTGGCCGGCAATGGTTTCACTGTCATTGCCAGGTAATCATATGGCCCTTGTCACGTTCTCATCTTGTGGCATCGCTTGGTACGCAATGACCTTTGAAGAGGGCAGGTCATTGAAACCGCACCTCGCGAGCATCCTTGCCTTCGATGATGCGCATGCGCGGAGAGTTGGGCGCGCTGCCGTCGGCGAGCGCGGGCGAGATGTCGCCGCCATACACCGAGCCCCGAGGGTCGGTCGCCTCCGCCACAGTGTCCGCCGCACGAATGGCAAGGGTGATTTTGCCAAGGCGGTCCGCGAGGGCTGCTCGTTCGGCTTGCGCTGGCGTCACTTCCAACGTGACCGTGCGTGCCAGGCGCCCCGTCGTGTTGTCGCCGGCGGCGACGGCACCCTGGGCGATGCTCTGGTCCACGGCGACGACCCGCACGTCGCTCAGCACTGTCTCGCTGACAAAGCGCTTCGCCAGCGGTGTGTCCTTGTCATCCATTTGCTGGGTGAGAATCAGATCGACTCGATCGCCTGGCCAGATGAGGCCGCCATCGCCTGTGATGGCATCGACCCCGACAGAGATTGCGCGCGTGCCGGGCGTCAGCACTGCGGCGAGAAAGCCGCGGTCCCGCGGATGCAAAACGTCCCCCGACATCAGAACGTTGTTGGCGTCCAGGTAGTGACGCAACAACGCGCCGCGCAGGTCGCCGCGCGCCTCTGGGTTATCCGTCAGAGCGCCTTTTGGCACGTCGCCTGACGGAACGGCCCGCTTGGTGAAGTCCTCGTCTTTCATCAGCGTGCCCGCCGGAAGGCTGCGGGCAGCTACCAGAACATCGACGGTGAGCGGTGGTGGCGGCGCGTCGGCGACGGCGGTGACCATCACCGTTTTTGGCGGCCTGGTCACCTGGTAACCGATGAGACCCAGGCCCAGGGCAGTGAGCAGCAGGAGGCCGGAAAGGAAAATGCGGAGGGGCATGATTCACAAGCTCCCGGTATGAAGCAACACAAAGGTGCCACCGGCGGCGATGGCAACACCGTAAGGCAGCGATCCTCGTCTGCGGGCCCGCCAGAATTCCACCGCCATGACGCGCTGAAGTAACGATCTGTCGCTAGTCGGTTGTGGCAAACGCTTGCTGCGCGACAGGACGAGGTAGGCAATTCCAAGGACGCCGCCCGCGATCGCCGTGGCAACCACGAAGCGATAGCTGTTCAGCGGCGAAAGGCCGATGGCGAACGCTGTCATGAGCTTCACGTCGCCTCCACCAATGAACCCCCGCGAATACACGACCATCAGCAGCACGAAGAGCAGCAAGGCGGCAGCCGCCGATGTCGCAAGAGCTGATGGCCCCTCGAACAGGCGGGACAATCCGCCGATCGCGAGAAGCAGCAGGCCGACGCCGTCAGGAATTGTCCTGCTCACCACATCGCGCCACGCCGCAACAAGAAGTAGGAGCGCCGACGCTGTGAACAGAAGTGGCACCGTCATGACCGGTTCTCCGCGTCATGGTCGACGCTGATCTGGAAGTGTCTCGTTTTCGGCTGGGGGGCCAGGCCGGCAGAACCGGCACTGGCCCGCCCCTGCCTCAGAGTTTGCTGCCGAGGGTGGTGAAGAGGGCAGTAATGTCGCTACCCAAAGCGATGGCCGCCGTGGCAACAACGAAGATGATGCCTGCGGCGATCACGCCATACTCCATCGCGGTGACGCCTTTGCGGTCGGCTCTCAGGCAATAGAGAAGTGCCAGCCAATGCGCGACCATCAGTCTGTTTCTTTCATCACCGGAGTGCCAGCCATGACATGCGCGGTTCTCTCCGCCAAATCAGTCCTGGCCGGCACCAGTTTCACTGCGGATTAGAGACTGCCGCCGATCGCGGTGAAGAGGGCCGTAATCTTTCCGCCAAGCGAGACGGCGGCGGCGGCGACGGCGATGACGATGCCCGCGGCGATCACGCCGTATTCCATAGCGGTGACGCCCTTGCGGTCAGCCTTCACGCGCTCCAGGAGAGCGAAAGTATATGCAAACATCAATCAGTTCCTTTCGTTACAGGTATGTGCCGGCTACGGCCGGGAGGTTTCATCCATGCTCAAGCTGGCACCGCCACGGCCACGAAAGGAACGGGCGGCTTCAACTGGTGCGCCGGCTTGGATTGGCGCACAGACGGGATTTTACCTGTGCGCTCTTGCAGTATCGTTTCAAAAATGTCTTTAATGCTCGCGGGGCGTGCGAAAGATATTGTTACGTCATAAAGACGTCACGGCGGCGGCGAACTCGATTGCGCCATCTACACGATCAGGATTCGGTGCGGCCGCTGAGGCTACCGTCATGTTGGGGCTTGGCCCCGACATCCACGTTTTTCTTTGCCGTGCGCTACAAAGGCGTGACTACCGGGCCTTTGCCCGGCATGGCGGCATGAGTTGTCGTCGTCGTCGGGGCTTGGTGAACCGGCGGTGCGCCCTTTTCTCGGTGCCCGAGAGAGGCCGGAATGTTCCAGGCAGCGCTTCCGTTGTGTCGACCCTCTCGCCAGACTGACCAAGCGACAGCCGCTATGCTTGCGACGGACAAAGGCAACGGAATTGGCAGCAGCACCACGGCGCCAGGCCAGAACCAGGCAAAGCCAAGTAAAGCCGATGGCCGGCGCATCCTTGCCGCAAGTACCACGATCGTCACGGCCAGTGGGATCATGTCGTAGGTGTGGACCCAGGGCGCAGCTGCGAGAGCGAGAAGCCCGGTTAGTGCCACTCGTGGGATCCGTTCAAAATCCGGCGTTCGCCACGTCCACCAGGCAACCGCGCCACAGAGCAGCGTCACGGCCGTTTGAATGCCGTAGGCGACCCCCATGCTTGCTCCGACCGACCGAGCGGCCATCAGAGGGCTCGCGAAGTTCTGTTGCGCCGGCAACGCCCGCCACGGAGCCTCAAGTATCGCCGCAATCATCGGTCGCGTATGCACAAGGAAGCCGATCCACGCGTCGACGCCAAACAACAGAGCCGAGGCCGCGATCAGCAGGCTTGCAGAGGTCGCCATTGCGAGGAGAGCGCGCCAATTGCCGGACGCGATGAGGCACAAGGGAACCAGCATCCCGAGTTGTGGCTTGATGACCAGTGCTCCGAGGATGGCGCCCGCCAGGACTGCACGACGATGCACGAGAAACAGGCCGCCAAATAGCAATGCTGCCGTCAAACTCCCGTTCTGGCCGGTAAGAGCATTGTCGGCGAGTGCTGGACTGAGCAGGACCGCTGCACATGCCGGTCTTGTCAAACCCCCGGCGCGCAGCGCAAGCCATAACAGTGCCGCCGTGCCCGCCGTGTACAGCAGAAACCCGGGCAGCAGCGGGAGCAAGGACAGCGGAACAGCAAGCAAAAGGATCGGCGGCGGATAGGGCCATACCTGGTGAGGAAAGCCCGCACCAAACATGGAATGCAACGCGGCATTGAACGCGGCCAGATCGAACAGAGTATCACCCTGTCCGAGCGCGACGAGGTAACCGGCCGCCCACATGTCTGTGTAGTCGCGGGCTGCCATTGCGCTGCGATCTACATCGAGATCGCCGATCGGCAATATCCAGAGCACGGCTGCCGCGACAAGTGACGGCAGCAAGGCTACCGCGCAAAAGGCAACCGTCGGCCGTTCTTTGGACTCCAGTTTCATAGATGGCTCAGAGTACAGCTGGCTGCACGGGGCGAGCCGTCGTCGTCACGCCAAGGGCGCCCGGACACCCCCGCGCGATCACCACGACCAGGAACAGGCAGAGGACCAGCGGTGTGGTCAGTCCCAACCGGATGAGGCTTGGTGGATCGAGCAACTCGATGCTCCAAACGACGACGATCAGGACCGCATCGCCGAAACGTAAGCCATCTTCCAGCGCACGACAAAGGAACAACGAGACGGCGACGGCCACCATCACCGCATCGTAGTTGGCGACATGCGGGGCGCCCAGAACCGTGGCAGTCAGCAGCACAGCTAGCTGCATATTGCGCTGCATATCCGGGGCACGAAAACAACGCCACACAACGACTGCGCAGAACAGTGTGACAAGGCCCTGCAGGAGGTTTGCAACCCCAGAAGGAGCGCCGAGCAGAAACGCCTCGGTGTACGCGCTTTGCCCGTTGAGCCGGCCGAACTGCAGCCAGTGCTGGTACATCGGGCTCGGCTCCAGCATCAGTGTCAGCCACTCGCGCCAAGGTTCAACGCCAAACACCGCGACACTGGCGAGGGCGACCAGGCAGGCGCTGAAGACCGTGCTGGTAAGCACCGTCCATTTCCTGGCGGCGAACAGGGCTACAGGCACCAGTAGCCAAAGTTGTGGCTTACAGGCCAGCAGACCAAGGAGCGCACCAGCGAGCAGAGGAGAGCGAGGAACGAGGCCAATGCCACCGACCAGCAGCGCCGTCGTCATAAAGCTGTTTTGTCCCACCGCAACGGTCCATGCCGTGGCAGGCGACAGAAGAAGGCTTGCAGCGCAGACCCACCGCTGGTAGCCGCGTGGCACAAAGCAGCGGATGGCGCAGTTGAGCAATACAAACGTGGTGCCTATGAATAGAGCGTACGCCATGCCGAAAGGGACAAAGCCGAGGGGAACCACCACCAGAAGGTACAGTGGCGGATAGACCCACGGATGGAGATCGAGAGGGCGAAACAACCAGTCGCCAAACTGACCATTTATTTTCGCGGTGAACGCGTCACCGTCAAAGATCAGCGCCAGGTTTCCCTCGATGCAAGAGCGCGCTGCAGTATAGAACACCATGAAGTCCTGAGCAGGTGCGGAACTAAACAGAACGCCATAGAATACCCAACCTATCGTGCCGACGAGGATACAAATGCTGCCTATGAAGAGTAAATCTCTTCGCATTTGTGCTGGCACATGGTGCGGCGGGGCCAGTTCGCTGGTTGCAGAAGAAATCATGTCATGCGAATCCTCAGGGCGACCCGACGACCCCGACTTTGGTCTCGAGCTAATACCGGCGAGGGGATAGCGAACCCTGAAAGTTGCGGTCTTCGTTTGCCTCTTGGGCGAACGAATGGCCGCGAGAGGGTGCGGGCACAAACCACACCAGATATCCCCCGAACAGAAGCAACGCCGGCAGGCCGAACTGCATGGGGCCGAACGCCAAAACTCCGATCGGTGCACAGAACACCAGCAGGAGCACGAGCTTGGACCACGGGCGAAAGCCGCGATCGGACCACTCCCGAAGCATCCAGGCGAGCGGCAACACCAAAATAATCATATCGTAGAACAGCAGGAATGGCGTCATCAGCAGACCGGCGAGCACGATGAGGCTTCTTTCCGTCGCAGCGGAAACGCCTTGGCGCTGTGCCTGGATCAGCATGAAGATGGCGAGTGCCGCTGCGACGCCCTGAACAATATAGGCTGGGGCTACGCTGAACCCGAGCCACCTGGCGACCGCAAAAGCGCTTTGCAGCTTGGTGAACCCCGCGGCTCCCTCCTCGAGGGCTTCACGCGAGTTGTGAGCGTTCGCAAAAAACGCGACCCAGACATCCCAACCGAAAATGAGGTAGGATAGTGCGATCAGGCCAAGCGCGGCACCAGCAGCGCACGTCAAGGCGGTCCATCTGCGCCAGATGATCAATGCGATCGGCACGCCAAGCGCCAGATGCGGCTTGATGATCATAAGCCCAAGAATTGCGCCGGACAGCTTCGGCCGCCGGTCGAGTATTGTCAGGCCGCTCCCGAGGATCGCGGCAGTGAGGAACGCATTCTGTCCCGAGACGATGTTCATGAGCACGGCGGGATAGGCAAGCAACGCGGGCACAGCCCACGCCGTCCGCAGAATTCCTCTGACAGTACCCGCCAAGGCCACCCCTGTCGTGCACAAGAAGACGATCAGAGAAGGAAAGAATGGCAGGATAGCCAGGGGAATGCACAGCACCAGGTACGGCGGTGGGTAATAGAATGCTGCGTATTCTTTCACGAGCACCGGCAGCTCAGCCAGGCGATGCATGCTGACGACATATACGTCTGCAGGCAGCCCAGTGAGGACGAGGCGGGAGGCGGCCCAGAAACTCGGGTAGTCCACCCCGAACGGCAACCCCTCGCTGTTGTGTCCTCCGTGCAGTGACCCGATAATCCCGGCCAATAAGGCAATCCACACGATTGTCAGGATAACCGCATAGACGCGCGCTCGCTCCGCATCCAGCCAACCGAGGTCGCGCAACGAGCCGGCGGCCGTGCGAACTCCCCGAGCCCACCAGACAGGAGAAAGAAACAAGCGGGGAGGCACGACAGTGGCGCTGTCGGCCGCTGTGATTGGGTTCACGCAAATCACCAAGGAAAATGTGACAAGCTGACGCCGGGCGGCCAGGCCGCAGCCCCAATCCCCTTACCGGTGGATTTCTTTCAACGTGGTTTTAGTACAGTTCAAATAGCGGTTCACGCATGCAGCCTGAACCCAGCCCTCAGCCGCTGAATTCATCCACCAGCGCCGCGCGATCCGGCAACTTCACCGCCTGCACATACCCGCCGCCGGCCTTGGCGATCGCTTCCACACGGTTATGCGCGCCGAGTACGCGATAGATCCCCGCCAGGTGCACCTTCACCGTGCCCACCGCAAGCCCAAGCCTGCGTGCGATCGTCTTGGTGGCACAGCCTTGCGACAGCAGGTGGAAGACCTCCAATTGCCGTTCAGTCAGTTGCACCGCCAGGCGGATCGCCTCCGGCTCACGCGCGTGCGCGACAGGCTGCGCCAGACCGGCCAGCGCCGCCGGCGCGAACACGCCGCCCGACAGAATGGTCTCGATCGCCCGCAGGAGCTGCGCCAGCGTGGCCGACTTCGGGATGTAGCCGTTTGCACCAGCGGCGAGGCAGGCGAGAATCACCTCGCGCTCTTCGCTGTCTGCCATAATGGCGATCCTCTGATCGGGGAACCGCTCCCGCAGCCGGCGCAGACCGGTCAACTCACGACCTCCGGCAAGCTGCAGATCGAGCAGAACCAGATCGACCAACTCGACACTGAGATGTGCCTGAACCTCTTCGGCCGTGCCTGCCTCGGCAAATGACCAGCCGGCCCTGCGCTCTTGCAGCAGACGAATGAGTTCATGGCGGAATAGAGTGGCCCGGTCGGCGACAAGGGCGGTAACTTCGGCGAAATCTTCCATTTCTAGGGCCATCCTGGCGAACAAAATAGGAACGGAAGTGCGCTACCCCCCGAAGGTGTTGCATCTTCGTGTCGTTAACTAAGCCTAAAGATGGATATATGCGGAATCGAGAAGAATACGCAATGAAAAGTTAGCCGGGTCCCAAGTGTGTCGTTCCGCGGCGGTCATCCCACCAGGTGACAGGCAACCGAGCGGCCTGGCGCCGGCTGGGTGAGGGCGGGTTCCTCTTCTCGGCAGATCGGCATCGCGTGTGGGCATCGGGTGTGGAAGCGGCAGCCGGGCGGCGGGTTAAGCGCGCTCGGAATGTCGCCGGTCAACCGTTCTCGCCTCTGTCGCCCGCGCGAACGCTCCGCCGGATGCCCGACCGGCACCGCGGCGATCAGCGCCTTGGTATAGGGGTGCTGCGGATCGGCATAGAGACTGCGCTTGTCGGCGAGTTCGACGATCTTGCCCAGATACATCACCGCCACCCGCGTCGAGATGTGCTTCACCACGCCCAGATCATGCGCGATGAACAGGTAGGTCAGCCCCAGCTCGCCCTGCAGGTCCTGCAGCAAGTTCACGATCTGCGCCTGGACCGAGACGTCCAGCGCCGATACCGGTTCATCGCAAACAACGAACTTCGGCCGCAGCACGAGCGCGCGGGCGATCCCGATGCGCTGGCGCTGGCCACCGGAGAACTCGTGCGGGAAGCGGTCGCGTACCCGAGCCGGCAGTCCGACCAGATCCAGCATCGCGTCGACCCTCCGGCGCGTCTCCGCGCCAGCCCGTGCCCCGTGGATCAGCAGCGGCTCGGCGATGATGTCCGCGACCGACATGCGCGGATTGAGCGCGCCATACGGGTCCTGGAAGATGATCTGCATGCCGCGCCGCTTCTCACGCAGCGCGGCCGGCGCGAGCCGCGTGATGTCGGCGCCGTCGAAGATGACGTTGCCGGCAGTCGGCGCGATCAGCCGGATAAGCAGGCGCCCGAGCGTGGATTTGCCGCAGCCGGACTCGCCGACCAGGCCCAACGTCTCACCTGGTTCGATGCGCAGCGCCACGCCGTCGACCGCGCGTAGGGGGATGGTGTGTCGGTGCAGCAGACTGCCGGCGCGCACCGGGAAGTGCTTGGTCAGCGCGGCGGCCTCGACCAGCGGCATCATGCACCGTTCCGGGCGCAAGCCCGGCCCGCCATCGTCATGGCCGGACTTGATCCGGCCATCATGTCAGCTCCGCCACGCGGATACAGGCGGCCGTGTGGCCGGTCTCATAGGCAGCCAGCGGCGGGAGGGCTGCGGCGCAGGCGGCCACCGCATGGCGGCAGCGGGGCGTGAAGCGACAACCGGCCGGGCGGCGTGCCGGGTCGGGCAAAGCGCCCTGGATCGCCACGAGGCGCTCGTGGTCCTGATTAAGCGAGGGTACACATTCCAACAGACCACGCGTGTAGGGATGCAGCGGGCGGTCGAACAGACGCGCGACCGGCGCCTCCTCCACGATCCGGCCGGCATACATCACCAGCACCCGGTCGGCGGTCTCCGCGACCACGCCCATGTTGTGGGTGATGACGATGATCGCCATGCCGAACTCGTCGCGCAGGTCCATCATCAGGTCGAGGATCTGCGCCTGGATCGTGACGTCGAGCGCCGTCGTCGGCTCGTCCGCGATCAGCAGGCGCGGGCGGCAGGCGAGCGCGATCGCCAGCATCACCCGCTGGCGCTGTCCGCCGGATAGCTGGTGCGGATAGTCTGCCATACGTCGCGCCGCAGATGGGATTCCCACCTTCTCCAGCATCTCCAGCGCCCTCGCGTACAACGCGCGCTGCGACAGGCGTTCATGCGCGCGAATGGTCTCCATGACCTGGTCGCCGATGGTGAACACCGGGTTGAGCGAGGTCATCGGCTCCTGGAACACCATGGCGATGCCGGGCCCGCGAATGCGCTGCATGCGCTTATCCGAGAGTGTGGTGAGCACCTCGCCGGCAAACCGCACCTCGCCGGCGGCCACGCGTGCGGGCGGCTGCGGCAGCAGTCCCATGATGGTCAGCGCGGTAACGCTCTTGCCGGAGCCTGATTCCCCGACAATGCCCAGGATCTCGCCTTCGTCGAGGCTGAACGACACATCCTCGACCGCGCTGATTTCACCCTGCGAAGTGGCAAACGCCGTGGTGAGGTTGCTGACCGAGAGGAGCGTCATCCAGGTCCTCCCCCTCCCCTCGCGGGAGGGGGTTGGGGGAGGGGGCCGGGCCTCCGCCAGCGCCTCACTGCTGCACCCTCAGCCGCGGATCCAGCACATCGCGCAGCCCGTCGCCCAGCAGGTTCAGCCCCAGCACCGTGACCATCAGTGCCGCCCCAGGGATCGTGATGATCCACGGCGCATCGATCATGTATTGCCGCCCCTCCGCCATGATGTTCCCCCAGGTCGGCGTCGGCGGCACCGCGCCCACGCCAAGGAAAGATAGCGTCGCCTCGGTCAGCACGGCGTAGGCGAACAGGAACGACAACTGGACGATCAGCGGCGCCATCGCGTTCGGCAGGATGTGCCGCCGCAGGATGCGCCAATGCCCCGCTCCCGCCGCCACCGCCGCCTGCACATATTCCATCTCCCGCAGCACGATCACCGACGACCGCACGATGCGCGCCGTACGTGGTGTATAGACAACGCCCAGCGCGATGATCACGTCGTTCACCGACGGCCCCAGCACAGCGGTCACCCCGATCGCCAGCAGCACCGCGGGAAACGCCATCAGCGCGTCGTTGACCCGCATCAGCACGTTGTCGAGCGCGCGGAAATACCCCGCCGCCGCACCGATCAGCGTGCCGAACACTGCATTGATCGCCACCACCGACGCACCGATGATCATCGACAACCGCGCGCCCCATACCACGCGCGACCACAGCGACCGGCCGAAATTGTCGGTGCCGAACAGATGCTCGGCTGACGGCGGCAGGAATTTCTGGCGCATCGCCAGCTTGTTCGGATCGACCCAGGCGATCCACGGCGCCAGCGCCGCCACGATGGCGATGATCGCGAACAACGCCAGCCCGGTGACGAACAGCCGATGATGCAGCAACCGCCGCAGCGTCGCCCACGCCGGATGATGATGGCGGACCGGGACCGCGTCCTCCAGCTCCGCCGGCAATGCGATCGTGGCGGTGTCAGGCGCCATCGTAGCGCACCCGCGGATCGAGCAGCGCGTAGCAGACATCGACGCCGATGTTCACCAGCACCAGCAGCGCCGTGGTTATCAGCAACCCGCCCTGCACCATCGGATAGTCGCGGTTCAGCACCGCCTGCGTCAGCAACTGCCCGAGCCCCGGAATCGAGAACAGCGTCTCGGTCACCACCGCACCGGAGATCAGCAGGCTGACGATGATGCCGATCACGGTGGTGATCGGGATAAGCGCATTGGACAGCGCATGCTTCACCACCACCTTGCGTCGCGGCAGCCCCTTGGCGCGCGCGGTGCGGATATAGTCCTGTCGCAGCACCTCGAGCATCGTCGAGCGCGTGATGCGCGCCAGCAATCCCGCCAGCAGCAGCGCCAGCGAGATCGCCGGCATGGTGGAGGTGGCGAGCCAGCCCAGCGGATCATCGGTGAAGGCGACATAGCCGCCGGTCGGCAGCCAGCGCAGCTCGACCCCGAAGAAGATGATCATCAGCAGGCCAAGATAAAAATTCGGCAGCGAGATACCGATCATTGCCAACAGCATCGCCACCTGGTCCACCCAGGTGTTCTGCCGCAGCGCCGCGGCGATACCGGTCACCAGGCCGATCAGCAGCGTGATCACCAGCGCATAGGCCGACAGCGCCAAGGTCACCGGAAGGCGCAGCATTGTGGCGTCCACCACCGGCTGGCCCAGCAGCAGCGAACGGCCGAGATTGCCGTGCAGCAGTCCGGCGTACCAGCGCCAGAGCTGCGTCAGCAGCGGCTGATCGAGGCCCAGATCATGGCGGATGTTGGCGATCTGCTCAGGCGTCGCGGACAGCCCGGCGATCGTCACCGCCGGGTCGCCGGGAATGAGATGAATCATGGCAAAGGTGATCAGCGAGACGATCAGCAAAATCGGCAGTGCGCTACCCAATCGTCGCAGGATGATGCCCGCCATGCCTCCGGCTCAGTTCGCGAACCACACGTTCGACATGCGCGGGATCCGGTAGGGCACGTAGCCCTTCACGTTGGACCGCACCGCCTGCACCTTGGTCAGCGAGCCCAGCGGCAAGGTGTAGACCTGCTCCAACACGTATTTCTGCATCTTTGCGAACGCGTCCTTGCGGCCTTCCACCGTGGGCAGGCTGTTCATGTCGTTCCACAGCGCCAGCACCTGCGGATCGTCCTGGCCGCCCTTCGGCATATACACCGCGCCCGGCATAACGAAGAACTGCATGGTGGCGAGCGCACCGAGAGCAGGCTGCGTTCCCCAGCCCGTGTAGAAGAAATTCCAGCCGGTGTCCGGCTTCAGCGCCATGTTGGCCGAGGTCGGCCAATCGACCACCTTCAACTCAGCGTTGATGCCGATCGCCTGCATCTCCTGCTGCATGACCAGCGCTGAATTGTACATCGCCGGATAGTCCTTGTCGGTCAGCAGCACGACCGGCTCACCCTTGTAGCCCGACTGTGCCAGGTACTTCTTGGCCAGCTCCGGGTCCTTGATGTTGTAGGTCTCCTTGCCGGCATCCGAGTAAAACGCCTGATTGGGATACTGGAAGCCGACGTTGAGCCGGTAATTGCTGTCCGACGCAGCGTCCATGATCTCGTCCATGTCCAGCACCGCCTGCACCGCCTTGCGGAACATCAGGTTGTCGGTCGGGGGCACCGAGACATTCGGCTGCGCGATCTGAATCCACCAGTTTTGCAGCGGGATGATTGTGATGTTCTTGTCACTCTTCAGATCCGCCAGTGACTTGGTCGGCAGGTCCTCGACACCTTGCAACTCGCCGGTCCTCAGGCCGGCGACGCGCGCCTGCGGCTCGGTCACAATGCGGAAGGTCACCGTGTCGAAGCACGCCTGCTTGTAGCCGCCGAAGCCGGTCTTCTGCTCGAAGTTGGTGTTCGGCTTGTAGCCCTCGTAGCGCTTCATCTTCACGTAGCCACCGGGCACCGATTCGACCAGTTGCCAGGGTCCGGTGCCGATCGTCTTGAGTTGCATCGGCGGATCGTCCTTGTCCTCCGATGGAACAATGACGATCGGCGCGCTGAACGCACTGAGGATCTCCAGGAAGGTCGGCTGCACCTTCTTCAGATGAATCACGAACGTGTATTTGTCCGGCGCGTCCCAGCGATCGACGTTGGCCAGCGAGCTGCGATAGAGGCCGATCCTGGCGTAGCGGTCGAACGAGGCGACAAGGTCGGCCGATGTCATCTCCTTGCCGTTGTGGAATCGGACTCCTTGGCGCAGCTTGAACGTGTAGGTCAGATGGTCCGGCGTCTCCGCCATGGAGTTGGCTAGCTCAAGGATCGGGTTGAAATTCTCATCGCGCGTCATCAGAGATTCAAACATGTTCATGGCGATGTTGCGCGTCGAGATCGTGCCGGACGTCATCTGATCCAGCCCGTTGATGTTGGCTTCCTGACCGAAGGTGAAGTTGCCGCCGACATGCGGACACTTGAAGGTTTCTGCCGAAACCGGCACCGCGGCCGACAGACCCGCCAGAGCGCTGAACGCGGTTAGGATGGCACGTCGAAACATGTAAAGCCCCCGATAGCCGGTCGCCGCCCCTGGCCCGCAGGCTGTTCGCTGCTTGCCCGCACCGTGACCAGACCGCCATAGCCCGTCAAGGGCGTGTCCTTTCAGGCGGACCCAGTCATTGCACGTCCCACTGTCATTGCGAGGAGCGAAGCAACGCGACAATCTCGTTCATCGACTGATCAACTTGACACCGCCGATCTCCGCCCGCCAGCCTCGCCGCATGGCTAGTACGGAACTGCCGATCACCGGCTATCTCGACCGCTTCTCGCACCGTCCAGGCGAGACATTCACCGCCCATGTCAGCCTACGCGATGGCGGATCGTACCGCGCCCGCCTGGTGCGCGTGCTGAGCGGCGATCCCAACCCCGATGGTCCCGGCACGCGCTTCGAGGACCTGTCGCATCGCTTCGATCAGTCGTTCGCAGGACGCAGTCAGCCGATCCACCTCGGGTCGTACGGTGTCGTCGGCGCAAGCCCGGCGCGCGCTACAAATGGAGCCTGCACCTGGACCGTATTGGTGCAAGCGGGTCTCGCCGACGCCGGGCAGGCGCTGCTGGCGGAGGAATCCGGCGATGCCGGCATCACGCTGCTGATCGGCGCAAACGGCGCGACGGCGCGCATCAGGTCGCAAGCCGCCACGATCGAACTGGCGACCGGAACGCCGATGCAGCGCGCAAGCTGGTACCGCGTATGGCTCGCCGCCGATCCGGCCGATGGACGCATACTCGTCGGTCAGCAGTCGTTGGATGGCACGCCGGTCACGGCACAGGCATCCGCACCCGGCATCGCCCTGCCATCGCGCGGCACGCTGCTGATCGCGGCGGAGAACGCGAAAGCCCCACAACACCATTTCACCGGCAAATTGGAGGACCCCGCGATCCTGCGCGGCTTCGTCGCATCATGGCCCGATGCCGACGCACCACTCGATGCGCTTCCCGGCGACCTGCTGGCAGGCTGGGACTTCTCCCGCGGCATCGACACACAGGAAATAAACGACATCGGCCCTCAGGCGTGCGGCGGCAGTCTGGTGAACATGCCGACACGCGCCATGGTCGGCACGCGCTGGACCGGCCGCGAGCAGTGCTGGCGTCACGCGCCGCGCGACTACGGCGCAATCCATTTTCACGCCGACGATCTGGGCGACTGTGGCTGGCAGGCGGATTTCTCCTGGACCGTGCCCGACGATCTGCGCAGCGGTGCCTATGCGCTGCATCTGACCTGCGATGCCGGCGAAGATTGGCTGCCGCTATACGTTCTGCCGCGCCGTCAGGGGCAGTTCGCACCGATCGCGTTCCTCGCCTCGACCTTCACCTATCAGGCCTACGCCAACCACGAGCGCAGCAGCGTCGATCCCGGATACTACGAGCGCGTCGCGGCATGGCACGCCTATCCCTACAATCCGCGCGACTATCCGATCTACGGACGCTCGACCTATAACCGGCATGCCGACGGCAGCGGCATCTCCTTCTCGTCGCGCCATCGCCCAATCCTGACCATGCGCCCGGGCTTTCTAACTTTCTGCGATCCTCGCGGCTCGGGCATGCGGCACTATCCGGCAGATCTGCATCTGCTGGCATGGCTGGAGGCAAAGGGCTTCGACTTCGACATCGTGACGGACGAGGACCTTGACGACGACGGCGTCGCGCTGATCAAGCCGTATCGCACGGTGCTCACCGGATCGCATCCCGAATATCACACGCTCGGCACGATCGATGCGCTTGCCGCCTATACGCAGCAAGGTGGCCGACTGTGCTACCTTGGGGGCAACGGTTTCTACTGGCGTGTCGCGCGCGATAAAGCGAATCCACATTTAATCGAACTACGCCGCGCCGAAGGTGGCATTCGCACGTGGGCAGCCGAGCCGGGCGAATACTTTCATCAAACCGACGGCCAGTTGGGTGGTTTGTGGCGCCGCAATCGCAGGCCGCCGCAAATGCTGGTGGGCGTTGGCTTTTCCTGTCAGGCCGCGTTCGAAAGCACGCACTATCGCCGCCTCCCTGCCTCGCGAGATCAGCGCTTCGCCTGGATGTTCGACGGCATCGAGGAAGACCTACTCGGCGACTATGGATTGTCAGGCGGCGGGGCGGCGGGCTTCGAGCTGGATCGCGCCGACCCGATGCTGGGCACGCCGGACAGTACAGTAATTCTGGCGCGCTCGGAAAACCCGCTGCCCTCGTTCTTTACCGTGCTGGAAGAGTGGCTCTCCAATGTGATCAGCATGAACGGCGAGCCGATCGCCGATCTGTCGCGCGGCGAAATCGTGTATTTCGACACGCCGTCCGGCGGCGCAGTGTTCTCTGTCGGCTCGATCACCTTCTGCGGAAGCCTCTGGCGCAACGGCGCCTTCGAAGGCCCAATCTCGCGGTTGCTGGAAAACGTCGTCCGCCGTTTTTCCACTGGGTGATGCCCATGCCCGACAACACAGCGCAGCGTCGTTCGCGCAGCTACAAGCTGCCGGTCGAAGATATCGACTTCTTGCTGCGCGACGAGGTGCGCGACATCCGCTTCGCGCTCGAATACGCCAAGGCCGAGTTGCTGCTGCGCGACTGGGGCATCCGCTCCACCGTCATCATATTCGGCAGTGCGCGCACGCCGTCGCCTGAGCAGGCCGAAGCGGCGATGGCCGCGGCAACCACCGACGCCGAGCGCGCGCATGCCCAGCGCATGTTGCAGCGCTCGGCGCACTACAGCGCGGCACGCGAGCTCGGCCGGATCATCTCCGAACGCGGCGGTGCCTTCGCCCCGCACGATCGCTGGCGTGACAACGTCATCGCGACCGGCGGCGGCCCAGGCATCATGGAGGCGGCGAACCGCGGTGCATTCGATGCCGGCGCGCCAAGCATCGGCTACAACATCACGTTGCCCAAGGAGCAACAGCCCAATCCGTACACCACGCCCGAACTGACCTTCCAGTTCCACTACTTCGCCATGCGCAAGATGCACCTGGCGATGCGCGCCAACGCGCTGGTGGTCTTTCCCGGCGGCTTCGGTACCATGGACGAACTGTTCGAGATCCTCACGCTGGAACAGACGCGCAAGGCACCAGCGATGCCGATCGTGCTGTTCGACCAGGCCTATTGGCAGCGCATGGTGAACTTCGATGCGCTGCTCGAAGAAGATGTGATCGAGCCAGCCGACCTCGCGCTGTTCGAATTCGCCGACACCCCCGAGGCCGCATGGCAGGCAATAGCAAGCCGAGGCCTGAAGGCGCATACGCCATAGCCCGCTCGATCGGCGCCGTTCATGGCCCGACTGGTCAGACGGGCAGTGGCGGTACGCTTTCGAACAGGGGCCCCAAGCCCTCGGCCACCGTGAGATGCGCAAAGACAGCGTCACGCAGCTTCGTATAAGGCGCTTCAGCAAGCATCGCCGTGTGTATAACGGCCATCACCTCGCCTGCCTCAGAGCCGATCATCGTAAAGCCTAGGATCCGATCGTCCTTTGCCCCAACCAGCGTTTTCATAAATCCTTCGGTTTCGTCAGTCGCATTCGTCCGCAGGACTCTGCGCATCGGTATTTTTGCCACGCGGACAGGGATGCCCTGGTGCTGCGCATCGCCCTCGGACAGGCCAACGCGCGCGAGCGGCGGATCGGTGAACACCACATGCGGAATAAGCCGATCACTCGTCTTGCGATTCCCGCCAGCCATGTTGTCCCGAACGATGCGGAAATCATCGACCGAAACATGCGTGAACTGCGGGCTGCCAGCGCATTCGCCAATCGCCCAGACACCCGGTGCGGTCGTCTTCAGCCACTCGTCGACCGTGACGAACCCGCGTGCGTCCAAAGCAATTCCAGCCTCGTCGAAGCCAATACCCGCCGTATTCGCGACACGGCCGACCGCTACCAATAAGTGACTGCCTTCGATCTTCTGTTCTCCGGCCCCTGTCCGGACGCTTACCGAAACAGCTTCTCCGTTCAGGCCATCGACGCGGAGAGGCTGAGCGTTCAGCACGATATCGATGCCTTCATCGCCCAAGAAGTCTCCCGATCTCCGCGGCGACATCGGCGTCCTCGCGTCCCATGATCTGCGGGCCCGGTTCGATGACCGTGATGCGGCTGCCGAAGCGCCTGAAGGCTTGCGCCATTTCGATGCCGGTATAGCCACCGCCAAGCACAAGCAGATGCGACGGCACCTTGTCGAGTTCCAGCGCTTCGATATGGGTGAGCGCGTGCGAGTCCCTCAGCCCCGGAATATCCGGCATGGCTGCATGCGAACCGACGTTGACCACGACCTCATTGCCGGCAAGCACGCGCGTGCCGCCTTCGTTCAGCGCAACCTCGATCGTCTTCGCGCCGATAAACCGCCCACTGCCCATGATGAGTTCGGCGCCTGCTTGCTTGTATAGACCGAGGTGGAGCTCGATCTCACGGTCGATCATGTCCTGCTTGCGGCGCCGCACCCGCGCCATATCGGTTCTGACCCCATCAACGATCGTGCCGAAGCTGGCCGCATTCCGAACGAGATGCGCAACCCTCGCGCTCCATAACTCGTTTTTGGAGGGCAGACACGCCACGGCCGGGCAGGAGCCGCCAACCCAACGGCGCTCCACCACGGCAACTCTTTTGCCGGACTGCCCCAGGTGCCAGGCAAGATGCTTTCCGCCCTGGCCGCTCCCGAGGATCACTACGTCGAAATACTCGTGCTGAGACATGGCTCTCTCCGCCTTGCAGAATCACCGCCGTTCCAGATGTCGCGCGATGAGCTGATCGGCAACATCGTTCAGGTCATCGCCGACGATCTGCGGCTGCGGGCCAACTCCCAGAACGTCGTTGCCGACCCGCTTGATCAGCGCCGCCTCCCAACCAGCCGCCACGGCGCCAAGCGTGTCCCATGTGTGGCACGCGATAAGACAGAACTGCGAGGCTTCCACCCCAAGCTCCCGCTCGACGTAACCATAAGCCTGGCGCGACGGCTTATGGTGCTTCACGCCATCCGCGCTGAACCGTCGCTCGAACAGGTGAACAATGCCGCCATGTTCAAGCTGCCGGGTTTGCACCTCGAGCAGATTGTCGGTGAGCGTGAACAGCCGGAAACCCGCGTCGCGCAGCTTGGCAAGCGCGTCAGGTACCTCCCGGTGCGGTGGCATTGTCGAGAACTTCTCCTTCAGTTCCTCCTTGTCGGCGTCACCAATCTTGATGCCTTGCGTATCCGCCAGCATCTTCATCACGGCCGAACCGATATCGGTGAACGGAACATAACAACCGGCCACAGTGAGGGCCGCGGAATACATGATGAAATTCGCGAACCAAAGGCGCATGGCTCTCTTGTCGCCAAAGATGCGCTGAAAGGTCGGCTCCATTGTTTGCAGATCGAGCAGCGTTTCGTTGACATCGAACACAATGAGGGGAAGAGCGGTCATGTCAGTAGCTCCGGTTGGCGAGAGCGCAATCGCGGCTTAATGGGCCAGGAAGTCGCGGATGGCCGCTGCAATCTCCGCGGCGTGCGTTTCGAGCGCGAAGTGGCCGGTGTCGAAGAAGCGCACGATTGCGTCCGGGATGTCGCGCTTGAACGCCTCTGCGCCTGGCGGCAGGAAGAACGGGTCGTTCTTGCCCCACACCGCCAGTAAACGCGGCTTGTGTGTCCGGAAATACTGCTGGAAGGCTGGGTAAAGCGCGACGTTCCTCTTGTAGTCGCCGAACAGGTCGAGCTGCAGCTCATCGGCGCCCGGCCGCGCGAGATAGTAATTGTCGAGCGAGTAACCGTCCGGCGAAACCCTTGTCGCATCGGGAACGCCGTGCGTGTACTGCCAGACGGTCGCCTCGGGCGTCAGGAAGGCGCGAAGCGCCTCGCGATTGGCGGCGGACGCGTCCTGCCAATAGGCCCGGATCGGATTCCAGCCGTCGCTCAGCCCCTCGTCATAGGCATTGCCGTTCTGCGAGATGATCGCCGTGATCCGGTCCGGGTGCCTGACCGCAAGTCGGAATCCTGTGGGCGCGCCGTAGTCGAACACGTAAAGCGCGTACCGGTCGAAGCCGACCATCTCGGTGAAGCGGTCGATCGCGTCGGCGAGCCCGTCGAATGTAGCGCGTCGCTCCGGCGCGTCCGATTTGCCGAAGCCCGGCAGATCGGGGGCGACGATGTGGAAGCGGTCCGCCAGGAGTGGGATGAGATCGCGGAACATATGGCTGGCGCTCGGGAAGCCGTGCAGCAGCAACAGCTTCGGTGCGCCGGGCGCACCCGCTTCGCGATAGAAGATGGTGCGACCGTCCGCGTTGGCGGTGCGATAGGTGATGGCAGTCATGTCAGTTTTCCTTCGCTGAAGGGTGGCGACCTTGAGTTGCGTCAGCCCACGACGGCCTGGTCCATTGCCTCATGGATGATGTCCAAGACGACGAATGGCGCGGTCACCAGTGGCATGTGATCGACGGGATGCGAGCGCATTCGGGCCTCCATGCGCTCGGCCATGAAACGCTGGTTCTCGTGCACGATCATCCGGTCCTGCTCGGCCACGAGGAACCAGGTCGGCCGGTCCTTCCACAGCGGCCGCCCCACCGCGACAGTGATGCAGGCGGGCGAGATCGGCCGCTGCACCGCAGCCAGCACGGCCAGTTCCTCCGCGGTCGCATGCTGCGCGAAGGCAGCGGCGAAGGCCCCCTCCGGCAGCCAGATCAGCCCGTGGCCGTCTGGCGCCAGCTTGGGCGCCTCTGGATGCGGCTCGATCCGGTAGAAGACATCCGCGACCGTCTCGCCCTCGTCCGGAGCGAGCGCGGCGACGTAGACGAGCGCCTTCACCTTTTCGCTGCGGGTCGCCGCGATCACGGCACCCGCATAGGCGTGGCCGACGAGAACGACCGGCCCCGTCACACGCTCAAGGGTTCGATCAAGCGCCGCCGCGTCAGCGCGGAACGAGGTCAGCGGCAGCGGCGCCGCCGCCACCTTGATGCCATCGGCCGCCAACGGCCCGACGATCTTTGCCCAGCTGGACCCGTCGGCCCAGGCGCCATGGACCAGCACAATGGTCAGATCATTGGAGGACATCGGCCTCTCTCCTTTTGAACAGGAGCGGAATGTTTGTAACCTGTTTGTTTATCCTAAAACGGTTACTCCTCAGCCGTAACTTGTCAATGGTGGCTGGAGAGGTTATTTCGTAGCAGACAGTTCACGGATGGGTGATCAGGCACATGGGCCATCGGGCCCCCCCGGTTTTCGTCAGCGGCGCACCAGGGTTGGACTTCCTGAATTCGATCGCGACGCCGGTCGACACTCCTGTCGACTGGATCGACGATGGCGAGGGCCTGCTATTCTGGCTGGAGCAGGCGCAGCTCGTGCCGGCCGAGGCGCTCCGCAGCATTCGCACGCACGCGCTTCTGGGCGAGCTCGATAAAGTGGCGGATCAGGCCAGGACCCTGCGCGAGTGGTTCAGAGGCTTTGTGCGCCGACACAAAGGGCGCCCTCTGGCAGCGGAGGCTTTTGCAGAGCTGGAGCCGCTGAATCGGCTCCTCGAACGCGATGAAACCTTCAGCCGGATCATTCCCCTGCGCACGGGCGCGAACGGACCCTTCCAACTTCAGACGGTCCGCAGGTGGCAGACCCCTGAGGCGCTTCTGCTCCCGATCGGTGAGGCGCTGGCACAGCTTGTATGTACGGAGGATTTCTCCAACGTGAAGGCCTGCGAGGGCCATCCCTGCACACTCTTCTTTGCCGATCACACGCGAGGACGCGCACGACGGTGGTGCAGCATGGCGATCTGTGGCAACCGAGCAAAGCAGGCAGCCCACCGCCACCGCGCGAAGGCGCACCGAGGTCCGATCGAAAATTTAGGCCGTTGAATTGACCACAAACGTTTGGGGTGCCTTCTGGGGTGTCGGAGCTGTCTTCTCAGAACAGCGTCATCTGCGCCTCCGCCGTCCGCACCTTCCCATCGTCCGGCACAGCGAACCTCCCGCAATCCAGCCCTTCGCGCGCCTCATCAAGCCCCCATTGGCGCGTCGCCCGCATGAACCGGCGCAGCAGCAGATCGGCATACACGCCCTGTCCCGAGAACCGATGATGAAACCGCGCGTCGCTCAGCGCGCCGGATCGCGTCTCGCGGATCAGGTTGAGCACGTGCTTCGCCCGATCGGGAAAGTGCGTCGCCAGCCAGTCCTCGAACATCTGCCTCAGCTCGTGCGGCAGGCGCAGCAGCACATAGCCAGCATGACGCGCCCCGGCCCGCGCGGCCGCCTCGACGATCTTCTCCATCTCGGCGTCGTTCAGTCCCGGGATCATCGGCGCCACCATCACCCCCGACGGCACGCCCGCCCGTGTCAGTTCGGCGATCGCATGCAGCCGCCGCTCCGGCGTCGCCGCCCGCGGCTCCATCCGACGAGCGAGTGCCGCGTCCAGCGTGGTGACAGATACATACACACGCGCCAGCCGGCGCTGTGCCATCGAGCTCAGGATGTCGAGATCGCGCAGCACGCCCGCCGACTTGGTGACGATGCCGACCGGATGATTGAACCGGTCCAGCACCTGAAGCACCGATCGCGTCAGCTTCATCGTCCGCTCGACCGGTTGATACGGATCGGTATTCGACCCCAGCGCCAGCGTGCGTGCTTTGTATCCCGCCTTGCGCAGCTCCTTCTCCAGCAGCTCCGCCACATCGGGCTTGAAGATCAGCTTGGTCTCGAAATCGAGCCCCGGCGAGTAGCCGAGATACGCGTGCGTCGGTCGCGCATAGCAGTAGATGCAGCCGTGCTCGCAGCCACGATACGGATTGACGGCACGGTCAAAGCCGATGTCCGGCGAACTGTTCCACGCAATCGCCGACTTCGTCGCATCGCGGGTCAGCGTGGTGGTAAGCTTCGGCAACTCGCCGAACTCGGCGCCCAGCGTCTCCCAGCCGTCGTCGAACGGGCTGATCACCTGGCTGTCGAAGCGCACCGGCGGATTGGTGACAGCGCCGCGACCCTTGCGGGCCAGCGAGGGCATGTTGCCAGCATCAGGCTGATCGCGCATGACTTGTTCCCCGTTCGTTCACACAGAAAACTGGCAAAGCCGTGCCGGCCCGTCAAGAACAATAGTGGAACATGCTCTCAGTCGTGATCCCCACACTGAACGCCGCGGTGTTCCTGGCCAGGACACTGGCGTCTGTCGCCGAGGCGGACGAGATTGTGGTCGTGGACGGCGGTAGCAGCGACGGAACACAGGCGCTGGCGGCTAAGCTGGGGGCTCGTGTGCTCGAGACGCCTCGCGGACGCGGAGAGCAACTGGCGGCCGGCGTAGCCACTGCGCACGGCGAATGGCTGCTCCTGCTGCACGCAGATACGCGGTTGCATCCAGAATGGCGGCAAGCCCGGCGGGACCCCACCCGCGCAGGCTATTTCCGCTTCGCGCTGGACACCGATGATCCCCCCGCGCGGCGGCTGGAGCGGCTTGTCGCCTGGCGTTGCCGCGTGTTCACACTGCCCTATGGCGACCAGGGACTGCTGATCCATCGCGATCTGCTGGCAGCAGTGGGCGGCATCCGGCCATTGCCGCTGATGGAGGATGTCGACCTGGTCCGCCGCCTCGGCCGCCGGCGCCTCATGCCACTGAATGCAACCGCGGTCACCTCGGCCGAGAAGTGGCAGCGTCAGGGCTGGTATAGCCGCTCGCTGCGCAATCTCGCTTGCCTGACGCTCTATTTCGCCGGCGTTCCGCCGCGGCACATCGCACGGCTCTACCGATGAAGGACACGGTTGTCGTGTTCGCCCGCGTCCCACGACTCGGCGCGGTCAAACGGCGGCTGGCACGCGACATCGGTAATCGCGCCGCATTACGATTCCACGTCGCGACGATGACCCGGCTGGTGCGCGCTTTGGCAGCTGACAGACGCGTCCGCACTGTGCTCGCGGTCACGCCGGACCACGCCCGGTTCCGCCTGCCTGCCCGCGTGCCGCGCCTGGCGCAGGGCTGTGGCGATCTCGGCGTCCGCATGCATCGCGTCTTCTGGCGGTTCCGCCACGGCCGCGTGGCGATCATCGGCTGCGACATCCCCGACGCCGGACCGCTCGACGCACGTGCAGCCTTCCGCGCCCTTGGCAGCGCCCAGGCCGCCTTTGGCCCGGCGGCAGACGGCGGCTATTGGCTGGTGGCGATGTCGCCGCGCCGTCCCGAGCGACCGTTCGCCGCGGTGCGCTGGTCCAGCGAGTTCGCGCTGGCCGACACGCTGGTCAACTTCGCCGGCCGACGCATCGCCCTGCTGCGCATCCTGCACGACGTGGACACCGCCGCGGATTGGCACAGGTCGCGCTCGGCGGAACGACCTTCTGAAATTCGATTGGGGGTGGGAAGTGGACTGTGACGCGGTCGTCGGAGCCTGACTAAGACGCTCGCTGGTCTGACCCCTTTTCTGTTCTCTTCGCGTCGGCCGCCTCGAAAAGAGTGATCTGGTCGGCTTGCGCCGTCTTGAATGAGGGGCGATCGGTTGCGCGGGTTACATAGGCCTAGGTCGCCGGCCTGTCGCCGAAAGCGCGGACCTTCGGCACCCGAAGCGCATCCGCCATCAGCAGGTCTGCGACAGTGAAGCGGCCGGCCGCCAGCCATTCTCGCTCGCTCAGTATCTTTTCGAGATGGTCGAGGCGCTGGCCCATCCACCCGGTAAGTTCATTGTCCTCATCGCCGCACATTTTCAAGAACCACCACGGTACGGTCACCATCTCAATCGAGTTGAGCGCGGCGATGGTCCATTGCAGTGTTTCCGCTTCGCCAACCGGATCACGCGGCATTAGCTTGTCGTTTTTACGCGCCAGATGCAGCAGCCCCGCGCCGCTTTCGAATATCTCGAGCTCTCCGTCGTTCAGGAAGGGAACTTGGCCAAACGGCTGGCGCGCAAGATGATTGGTCTCGCGACCGTCGAAGGGGACCGTCCGGACGGCGTAGATGGGATCAGCTTCCTCACACGCCCATCTCAACCTCAGATCACGCACAAAGCCACGAGCGCCTTCAGGCACCCAGTCATAGGTCCAGATGATCAGTTCGCTCATCGCAGCAAACCCTCCCCGTATTAGTCGCAAAAACCAGCCCGCCGCCCTTCCGCGAACCGGACCTTCGCAAGGTTCGCCTGTCAACGGGGTGGCGAAGATCCAGCAACGCACCCCAGGAACTTGGCCAAACAGAGCAAATCGCCGTAGAATCAATATGTTGAAAGCGAGCGGAGGCAGGTCATTGCCTGCCCATCCCCGTTCTTGCACAGCCTGAGGAGAAACCCGCTATGCCCGCGCTACGGATCGGTCTGTTGCTGTTCCCGCGCATGACACAGCTCGACCTGACGGGCCCCTTCGAGGTGTTCGCGCGGCTGCCCGATGCCCAGGTCCTGTTGCTGTGGAAGACGCTCCAACCGATCGAGGCGGATTCCGGCCTGCGCCTGCTGCCCTATGCCACGCTCCGTGACTGCCCGCCGCTCGATGTCGTGTGCGTGCCAGGCGGTCCAGGCGTCAACGCGCTGATGGAGGATCCCGAAATCCTCGATTGGCTGCGCCGGCAGGCGGAGCACGCGCGCTACGTCAGCTCGGTCTGCACCGGCTCGCTGGTCCTCGGTGCCGCCGGCCTGCTGCGCGGCAGGCGCGCGACGTCGCACTGGGGCGCCCGCGATCTGCTCGCCCAATTCGGCGCGACGCCCACGATCGGCCGGGTAGTACGCGACGGCAACCTCTTCACCGGCGGCGGTGTGACGGCGGGGATCGATTTCGCGCTGACCATGGTAGCCGAACTCGCCGGCCCGCAGGTCGCACAGGCAATCCAGTTGCAGATCGAATACGCACCGGCGCCGCCGTTCGACGCCGGAACCCCCGAGGCGGCGCCCGCCGATGTCGTCCAGGTGGCACGCGCACGCGGTGCCGCCATGCGTGAGGCCCGCGAGGCGATCGTGGCTCGGATAACTACGCAGCCGCCGTTCTGAGATGCTCCTGTAGCCGCGGCATCAGTTCCACCAGATTGCAGGGGCGGAACCGGTTGTCGAGCTGGAACACCAGTATGTCGTCCCAGGCGTCCTTCACCGCGCCGGTGCTGCCGGGAAGCGCGAAGAGGTAGGTCCCGCCGGCAACCCCACCCAGCGCGCGCGACTGCATCGTCGACGTGCCGATCTTCTGGTAGCTCAGCATGCGGAACAGCTCGCCGAAGCCCTCGATCCGCTTCTCCAGCACGCGATCGAACGCCTCAGGCGTCACGTCCCGGCCGGTGATGCCGGTGCCGCCCGTCGTGATGACAACATCGATCTCGCCATCGGCGATCCAGGCGCGCAGATGGCGCTCGATCGCACCCGCATCGTCCTTCTCGATCGCCCGCGTCGCGACCCGGTGGCCGGCTTTGGCGATCCGCTCTGCCAGCGCATCACCGGATGTGTCGTTGGCCAGCGTGCGTGTGTCCGACACCGTGAGGATCGCGATGTTCACCGCGATGAACGATCGGGTCTCGTCGATTCCTGCCATGGGAGCTGTCTCCTGACCTAACAACGCAAACGCGGCGGCCGCGTCTGCACCGCACTAAGCCGCCTGTGCCATGACAAGTCCATCGGACGCGCAGGCGAGGAATGCCCGCAGCGCGCTGGATATGAACCTCTGGCGATGGCGCACGCATACTGTATCCACCATCGCGTCGCCGCGCGGCAGTGTGTGAGCACTCACTCGCCCCGCCTCGCAAACGCCACCAACCAGCGCGCGCGGCAGCAGGGTGATGCCAAGGCCGGCGCTGACGCATCCGAAGATCGCCTCCAACGTGCCGAACTCCATCTGTCGTTGCACCACGATGCCGCGGCGCGCCAGCAGCGCTTCCAGCATCTGCCGGTACGAACACCCCGCGCGGAGCACGACCAGCCGCACTTCGCCGGCGCCCAGCGCCGCGTCAAGCGACGCGACATGAGGAGCCGCCAGCACGACCAGTTCCTCGCGAAACATCGTCCGCTCTTCGAGCTCGGGATGCGCCACCGGCCCGCAGACGAACGCCGCGTCCACACGCTGTTCCAGCACCTGGCCGATCAGCTCGCAGGTGGTGCCGGTGCGCAGCACGAGATCGACCGCAGGGTTGTCAGCCGCAAAGCGCGTCAGCAACGGCGTCAGGCGCAATGCGGCGGTCGTCTCGAGCGCTCCGATCGTCAGGGTACCGCGCGGCGCGCCGTCGTCGCGGGCAGCGTGCATGGCATCCGCCAGCAGCCGCGACAACTCGCCGGCATAAGGCAGCAGCCGGCGACCCGCCTGGGTCAGGCTGACACCACGGCTGTGGCGTTCGAACAGCGTGCAGCCGACCTCAGCCTCCAGCGCCTGGATGCGCGCAGTCACGTTGGATTGCACGGTGTTCAGCTCGGCCGCCGCCCGGTTCATGCCCCCGAGGCGGGCCACCGCCTCGAACACTCTGAGATCGCGGGCATCCATGCGCGCACCTATCTGCTTCAGCGATCGTACGTATCATATTAAATCGCTTCTTGGAATTGCGCGCACGACATATGTGCGCCCCATGCAGACAGAACCGACCACGACCGAGCCCTGGCCCAGCGCGTTGGGCGGCCTGATCGCCCTGGCCACCGCGCTCGGCATCGGCCGCTTCGTCTATACGCCCATCCTGCCGGCAATGATCGCGGCACTGAGCCTCGGCAGGTCCTCCGCCGGCCTGATCGCTTCCGCCAACTTTCTCGGCTACCTGTTCGGCGCCTTGCTGGCGGCCCTGCCAGATCTGCCGGGATCCCGCCACCGCTGGCTGATCGGCTGTCTCGCTGTCAGCGCGGTCACGACTGGCGGTATGGGATTGGCACAATCCCTGTTGCCCTTCCTGGTCCTTCGCTTCCTCGGCGGCGCCGCGAGTGCCGTCGTTCTGGTCTTCGCGACTGCGGCGGTCCTCGAGCATCTCACCGAAGCGCGCCGCCCTGAGCTGTCAGCACTTCATTTTGCCGGCGTGGGCATCGGAATTGCCGCATCTGCCATACTTGTCGCCGCCCTGACCAGCGCCGGCTGCTCATGGCGATCGCTGTGGCTCGGCAGCGGACTGCTGTCGCTCGCGGGGATGCTCGCTGCGGCGCTGCTGATACGCCCTGGCGCGGCGCACGCAGCGCCAGCGGCCCCGCCACACGCCCGACCTGCGACCGATCCACGTCTGCGCCGTTTCATCACCGCCTATGGGCTGTTCGGCTTCGGCTACGTGATCACCGCCACCTTCATCGTGATCATCGTCCGCGGCACGCCCGCGACCCACGCCCTGGAGCCCGAAATCTGGGTCGCGTTCGGCCTGGCCGCGGCGCCATCCGTCGTCCTGTGGACATCGATCTCCACACGCCTCGGCATTCCGATGACCTTCGCCCTGGCTTGTGTGGTCGAGGCCGGCGGTGTGCTGGCCAGTGTCGCCTGGCCCACCGTGACCGGCGTGTTCATCGCCGCAGTCCTCGTAGGTGGGACCTTCATGGGGCTCACCGCTCTGGGCCTGGTGCAGGCGCGCACCCTGGCAACGGGTAATCCACACCGAGCGCTGGCTCTGATGACCACCGCCTTCGGCCTGGGCCAGATCGTCGGGCCAACCTTCGCCGGCGTCGTGTCGGATGCCCTGGGGAGTTTCACCGTGCCGTCGATCGCGGCGGCAGCCGCATTGCTGATCGCCGGTGGCCTGACGCTACTTCACGGCAGACGCCGCATCCTCATCCAGCGTGCGGCGGAGTAGCTGGAGATCCTCCCACGCGGCGCGCCGATTGCTCGGGTCACGCATCAGCTCCGCGGCACTGAACGTGGGCAGCGCCGGCAGCACCAGCGACGCGCCCGGCACCGTGACATCCAACCACGCCCCGCGCGGCCTGCGGCGCGAGGTGGCCTGTGGCAGCAGCGACCGTGCGGTGAGCAGTCCCATCAGCAGCAGCCGGCGCGGCGCGACCAGAGCGATCAGCCGATGCAGGAACGGCAGACACACCGCCAGTTCCGCGGGGCTGGGCGGTCGGTCGCCAGGTGGCCGCCACGGAATCAGCGGTGCCAGCATGACCCTGCCGCGCTCCAGCGCGATCGCGGCGAGCATCCGGTCCAGATAGGCACCTGCCGCCCCGGCGAACGCCGAGCCAGACCGGTCATCGTCCGCCGCCGGCGGCTCGCCGATCACCAGCAGTGTCGCCGCTGGATCGCCCTCCGCGAACACCAGGTGGCTGGCAGTCTCGCGCAAGCCGCACCCGCCGAACGCCGCAATGGCGCCCCGCAGTTCCTCCAGCGTTCCCGCCGCGCCAGCGCATTGCAGCGCACGCTCCACGGCGGAAGCGCGCGCAACGGCAGGAGGAGCAGCTACAACGTGTCTCTCTCCCTCCCCTTGCGGGAGGGGGGCGGGGGGCGGGGGCGCCGCAAGCATCCGATCCACCGGCGCATCCTCCAGCGCCTCATCCGCCCCCCACTCGATCTGCAATCTCAACGCACTGAGCGCATCCATCCCGCTCTGCTACTCCGCCGCCTCGGCGTGTGCATAGTCGATCGGCTCCGCGCACCACCCCTCGCGCCGAAACCGCCAGTAAGCATCATGCAGTCGCTCGGTCACCGGACCCGGTCGATCGTTCCCCAAAATCCGCTCGTCCAGCCGCGTCACACCCATCACCCCGCCTGCGGTCGACGAAATGAACACCTCATCCGCGTTGCACAGCTCCTCCAGCGGCACCGTCCGCACCTCGCAGCGCAGCCCGAGCTTCTCGCACAGCTGGATCACCGATAACCGCGTGATCCCTTCCAGCACGCCGCGATCCGGCGTCGCCACCACGCCATCGGTCACTGCGAACACATTGAACCCCGGCCCTTCCGTCACATTGCCCTCCAGATCGAGCAGCACCGGATTGTCCGCCCCCTTGTCCTGCGCCTCGAACAGCGCCCGCGTCATGTCCGCCCAATGAAAGTTCTTCGCCTTCGGATTGACGCACACCTCGGGAATGCGAGGCGTCGACGCGACAATGAGATGCACCCCGCGCTCGATCACCTCGCGCGGCATGAGCCAGACATACGGCACCGCGAACGCCAGCAGATAATTCCGCGCATTCGACGGATGCCGCCGCACACTCGGCGGCGCCGCGCCGCGCAGACAATCCATCGCGACATACGCCTCGCGCAGCCCGGTCCGCCGCACCAGCTCGTGCAGCACGCCCCTTATGTCGTCATCGCTCTCGCGCGGCGCGAGTCGCATCCAGTCCATCGACGCACGGAACCGCCGCATGTGGTCGTCCAGCTTGAAGAACGCGCCGTCCCACACGCTCACCACATCATACGTCACATCCGACCGGCGATAGCCCCAGTCGGTGACCGGGATCATCGCCTCGGCCACCGGCATGAAGCGGCCGTCAACATAAGCGGCGCCGGCGGGCCACATTGCGGCGGTTGCGGACATCGTGTCGGCTCCTTCCCTGGATCACCGCGGAATGGAGACACGCATGAACGATTTCGCCAAGGGGCATGTCGTCGTACTCGGCCCGGACGAGGGCGAGTCCTTCTGGCAGCCGCTGCCCTCGCGCGGCTACATCGTCAACAAGCTGACGCCGTACAACACGCCGTACGACAACTTCTCGCTGGGCATCCAGGTACTGGAGCCGGGCGCGCATATCCGCCGCCACGCGCATGAGCGCCAGCACGAGGTGCTGTTCTGCTACGCGGGCGAGGGCTGGGCGGAGGTGGACGGCCAGCGCCACACGGTGCAGCCGGAGACCACGCTGCTGATCGGCCGCGCCGCCTGGCACACCGTGCACAACACCGGCAACACGCAGATGCGCCTGTTGTGGATGATCGCGCCGGCCGGCCTCGAGGACTGGTTCCGCGCCATCGGCCGCCCGCGCCGTCCAGGCGAGGCGATGCCGCCGCCGTTCGAGCGTCCCGCGGATGTCGCCGAGATCCAGGCGCGGCAGCGGTTCGTGCGGGAGGGGTAGGGACGGGCGCTAACTTGAGCGCGCTGGCCTGCCTCCGATCGTCATGGCCGGGCTTGGCCCGACCATCCACGTCTTTCTCGCCCACTGCATCGCCTCGCGCTCGGGCCGGATCAGCGCCATTCCAACAATGCCACCAACCAGCATGATGACCCCGCAGATCATGAACCCCGTGTTGAAGCCGTCGAGCGGGGTCGCCGCGTTCTCGATGAGACTGCCCATGACGTAGGGCGCCAACAGCCCCGCCGACGTGCCGACCGCGGTGCCGATCGCCAGCAGCGCCCCACGCTGTGCGGCTGGAGTGATTTCGCCAACCACCGCATTGCTGATGACATAGATGACCGACGGCAACGCAATCCCGATCGTCGTCAGCGCAATCTTGATGGGCACTCCCGGCAGGTACGGCATAAGCACCAGCGCCACGCCCCCCAACGCAACGCAGCTGCCGCCCAGGATACCGCGCGCCACGCGGCTCGATGACCCGCGAGCGAGCAGTCGCTGCGAATACCAGCCGGCGGCAAGCATGGCGACCACGCTGGCACTTGCCGGAAGCGGCCCCAGCAAGCCGATCGCACTCTGCGTCAGGCCAAGCCCCTTGATCAGAAACGCGCCCTGCCAGGACAGCGCCTGCGACAAGCCCCATTGGGCCCCGAATGCCGCGCACCAGCTCGCCAGCATCGTCGGGCTGAGCACCAACTTCCCGTAGCTGACCCGCTGGGGTGTCGGCACCGCTCCGGTTGCGGCGTCCGGTGCGAGCGAGCCCTCGCGGCCAAGCGCCAGCCACGCCGCGGTCCAGACGAGACCGGCGATGCCAAGTACCCCGAAGGCCCAATGCCACGAATAATGCACGATGATAAAATTGAGCAGCGGCAACGCCACCATGACGCCGATGGCGCCACCCTGCAGGATGACCGCGGTCGGCAACGTGCGTAGCTCATTGGGAAACCACTGGTACGCCGAATGCAATGCCACCGGAGCGGCCGGCCCCTCACCCGCACCGAGCGCAATTCTGCAGGCCACCAGTGTCCCGAACCCCGCAGCACCCATCATGGGAAACTGCGTCAGCGCCCAGACCAGACCCATCGCCACCAACACCCAACGCGTCTGCACGCGGTTGACGACAAAGCCTGTGACGACCGCCGACAGCGCGAAGAGCAGGTAGAAGCTCGAACCGACCAGCCCGAACTCGCTCGGACTGAGCTTCAGTTCCTGCATGATCGGAACAGCGGCGATCCCGATCACCGTCTTGTCGGCGAAATTGATCAACATGAACGAAAACAGCAGCGCGACGATCAGCCAGGCCCCCTTCGGCGTCCGCGTGCGATCCATGGTGGTGGCCCCGCCAGGCCGGACGGCGGTTTCCTGAACTTCGACGCCGGTAGACCGAAAAGCCTGGACACTCATGAGTGGCCTCATTGCAGCATTGACAGGTACCCATCGGTACCCACACCATATGGTACTGTCGGGTACCAGGGCAACGGTGATTTTCACGGACCATGAAAAAGCCCATCAACCCCGCTCCAGCCGCGCCCGACAACCAAATGCGCGAGCGCATCCTCGGCGCCGCATTCAAGGCATTCACCGAGGACGGTTACGCCGCTACCAGCACGCTCGATATCGCGACGCGCGCCAAAGTCTCAAAGCGTGATCTCTATGCCAATTTCGGCAGCAAGCACGCGATGCTTGTCGCCTGCATCAAAGGCCGCGCCGATCGAATGCGGCTGGCTCGGGACCTGCCTGCCCCACACACCCGGCAGATGCTTGCGTCAACACTCACCGCCTTTGCGACCAACCTCGTGCGTGAGACGTCGCACCCGACAGTCATCGCCATGTTCCGCCTGGCGATCGCTGAGGCGACACGTTCCCCGGAGATTGCCAAAGCTCTCGACCTGGCCGGTCCCGCGGCCACGCGCGGCACGCTCGCCGGACTATTGGCGAGCGCCCAATCGGCCGGGCTTATAGGTAAGGGAGAGCCAGCGGAGATGGCGAGGCAATTCCTGGGTCTCCTCTGGGAGAGCCTGATGGTCGGTCTGCTGCTGGGGGTTGCCGCGACGCCCGCACCGGCCGAGGCCGCCCGACGGGCGACCAAGGCGACGGCCGCATTTATGCGGCTGCATCCGGATCTCGCCACGGACCTTCCATAAAGGAGCTTATGGGGCTTCCGCGCACTCGCGCGGTGTCAGCGAAACCACAAGATGTTAATCGAGGGTCTAAGGCGCTGGCTGGCTTCTACGGCCGAATTTGTCTCCAAGCGATGACATGCGACTATTGCTCGATCGAGCAGCAGTTGTTCTCAAACTGAATGTGGAGGATTGGAATGGCACCGTCAGGAGGCGCCGGCGCCGCGCTTGATGATCCGTTACCGTCCTGGCGCGAGGGTGCGGCGAAGAGCGCGATCTTGGATTTCGTCGCGCGTGTCACGACAGCGGACAGCCCCGACTACGTGAAACCGGAAGAGCGTATTGCCACCTTCGACAATGACGGAACGCTCTGGGCCGAGCAGCCCTATTATATACAGCTCGCCTTTGCTCTCGACCAAATCAAGGCACGGGCGCCACAACACCCGGAATGGCAGAGCAGGGAACCCTTCAAGTCGGCGCTGGCGGGAGATGCGAAGTCGATATTGACCGGCGGCGAGCGCGCGCTCCTAGAGATTGTCGCAGCCACGCATTTCGGCATGACGACGGAGGAATTCGAGGCGGAGGTGCGTGCGTGGCTGACAACGGCGCGCCATCCAGCGACCAACAGGCCCTATACCGAAATGGTGTTCCAGCCGATGCTGGAGTTGCTCACTTGTCTCCGTGCCAGCGGCTTCAAGACTTTCATCGTCTCGGGAGGCGGCGTCGAATTCATGCGGACCTTCGCCGAAAGGACCTACGGTGTGCCACCTGAGCAGGTGGTCGGTAGCAGTGGCAAGCTGAAGTTCGAAATGAGAGACGGCAAGCCGATTCTGATCAAGTTGTCCGAGGTTGATTTTATCAACGACAACGTTGGGAAGCCCGTCGCTATCCAGCAGCATATCGGGCGTCGCCCGATTGCTGCCTTCGGCAATTCCGATGGTGACCTGGAGATGCTTCAATGGACGACCGCTGGAGAAGGCGCCCGGCTCGCGCTGCTCGTCCACCACACCGACGGAATTCGGGAATGGGCCTATGACCATTCCTATTTCGGGCGTCTGGACAAGGCGCTCGAGGAAGCAAATACGAACCGCTGGGTGGTTGCCGATATGAAAAACGACTGGCAGCGCGTGTTTCCGTTCGAATGACCGAGATAGCCGGACGAACAATAGGAGGTGATCAATGACATTCCTGGCTTCCGATGATCCGAGCCGACGCCGTGTGCTGGGGTCCCTCGCGGCAATTCCGGCAATCCAGGCACTTCACGGCAGAACCGCCGCGCAGGCACAGACGGCCGCGGTGACGCCAGACCATGTCACGGCGATCGACATCGCGCTGGAGCCGGACGCGACGATGATCCAGCATGCGAAAGCTGCGAACGCGCGGTTGCTCAAAGTGTTCCCGAAAGGATTCGCGTTGGACGCGACGCATCACCCGCACGTCTCGATGCTTCAGCAGTTCGCCCGCACGGCCGACCTCGACAAGGTCTACGCCGCAGCAGCCGGCGTGTTCCTCAAGGAAAAGCCACTCGGGTGGAAGTTGAGAGCAATCAAATACTACTATATTCCCAGCCCGCCGCTCGGTCTCGCCGGCATCGTCGTCGAGCCGACCGACGATTTGCATAGGCTGCAGAAAGCCTTGATCGACGCCGTCTCGCCGTTCACGGTGAACAGCGGAACACCCGCAGCGTTCTTCTCGACCGAGGCGGGCCGCGACATACAACCGTTCCTGCTGGAGTACGTGGCCAACTTCGTGACGATCGCGGCCGGCGAGAAGTTCAATCCGCATGTCACGATCGGTGTCGGCACCGAAGCCTACCTGAACCGCATGCTTGCCGAACCGTTCGAGGCGTTCGCGTTCTCCCCGGCAGGCGCATCGGTCTATCATCTCGGAAGCTTCGGCACGGCCCGTAGGGAGCTCAAGGCCCTGCCGACGCTGCCATGATAGCGGCGCAACTTACCATATACCATCTTGCGCGGCGCGCGTGTTGCGAAAACCAAGAAATGTGCGACAGAGGAAACTTGCCGCCTTCTCTGGAATTTGCCGATATTCAACGGAATTGTGCAACAAGTGAGGCCGCCCTTCCGTCATTGACCGAATGACACCGCTGGTTTGCCCTTCCAGTGAGGCAACGTGCCTCCACTCACGACATAAACGCCACCTGAGATCAGAACGATTGCCAACCAATCAATCGTCATGGGCCATTCCCCGAGAACCGGAATCGCCATGAGGCCGGTCACAACGGGCGTAAGCGCGACGAACGCGGCACCCCCTGTCGCGCCAAGAAGGCTGACCATGCGGCCATAGAGCAGCAGGGCGACGATCGCCGTGAGGACGCCCTGCACAACCGCCTGCAATCCGATATCAAACAGAGGCGCCTTGAAGACGCTGATCCCAGCGAACCATATGTAGAAGGGCAGGTAGAGTACCAACGATCCGACCGCCGCGATGGCAGCCGCATGTAGCCCATCAAGCCGGGCGTGCCGCATCACGACGGTATAGCCAGCCCATGCGAGGCCCGCGAGGAGAAACAAGGCGTGGCCGATATTTTGCGCTGTTCCAATGGTGCCGCCTCTTCCCCAAACGATACCCACTGCGCCGAGCACGATAAGGACGAAGCCGATCCTCTTCCGAATGTGAAATGGCTCCTTCAGGACCATTGCGGCCAGAATCGCGACCATCAATGGCATCACGCCGGGAAACAACGCACCTGCGTGAGCGGCAGGCGCAAACAACAAGCCCATGTTCACGAGCAGCACCATCGGCACCCCACACCCGGCAATGATGATGGCCACTCCCGTCCAGCCAAGGCGGTCGAGCGCCGGACCCTTCTTCGCCAAATACGGCAACAGGAGAAGACCAGCCACGGTGAAACGTATGGCGGCAACAAGCGGTGCCTACGCGCCGCCCCCGGCTCAGGACCATTCCTTCCGCCCTGATCTCCCCTGTCTCGGTTGTAATTGGTCGAACAAGGGAAATCTTAAATTCCAGCGTTGTCTGACCGATGCCTTTGTCGAGGGTCGATTGGATGGCAAGTCCCATGCAGCTATCGAGCAAGGTCGCGGAGAAGCCGCCGTGTATCGTGCCAGCCGGGTTGAGTAGGGTATCATCTGGCTCTGCGACAATGACGACACGTCCGTTCGCCACTTCGATCACGTCGTAACCAAGGGTCCGCGCGATCGTGTTCAGGGGCAGGGTCCTGTTCGCCAGACCTTGAACAAACTCGAGGCCGCTCATCTCTTTCTGCCTGGCCGCGCTGACGGTGCCATAAACTCGATCTGCTATAGGGGTCACCGATGCCTTCTCCCGTGGTGTCAGGATTGGGCTAGGGGTTGCCGCCACTTATGGCCATCCGAATCTTGCCACATAACGTCCTTCATGTTGCGCCGATATTCGTCGCAACAGATCCTCCCCTTGTTGTTGCGATCCAGGCCTGAGCGGTTCGAATACAGACGAAGCGGCGTGGTAATCCGACCCTGATCACTCGCCCCCATCATCCTCGAACGGGCAGTTTCGGCGCACCTGCGCTGGGCTCGCCGTCAGGTCCGTGGCGCCAACGTCGAGCAGCAGTCGCTGATAGCATGGGTGCTGGCTAAGCAGCAGTCGGCCGGCGGACAGCACGTCGCGCAATTCCCCCGAGGAGAGCGTCCAGCTTGTTCCCACATTCTTCACTGCGGTCTGCAGGGCGGCTTGGTCGGGAAGGAACTGATCGAAGTCGATAGCGATCCCGTAAACCCGCATGCCGGCGAACAGCGGCTTCCCAGGGGCCAAAGAACCCGTCGCGCCAGCGCTCTTGAGGGTGCTCACCAGCTCCTGCATGGTGGCATTGGCGTACGCGGTCGTCGCGTCTATCGGCGTACCGATTACCGTGTTCACCACTTTGAGCAAACCCGGCACTGCCTCGTTTCGCCCTACGTCGCTGTCCGTGTCCGAGCGCGCGTTCACCGAGATCACCACAATTCGCTTCACCTGCCCGAGATTGATCGCCCGCAGTAGCTCGGTCGGGCTGTGGGTGGAGATTAGCGCCTCGGAGAGGGAGTGAATCCCCTGGTTGTCAGCCAGGCCACCATCGAGCAGATGCAGGTAGTGCTCATTGCGGTAGGGCGGCGGGTCGCGGCCGTTGCGCAACGCATTCGCATATCGGGCCCTCTTATATTCCTCGAGGTCGATGTATCGCGCAGCCTGCTTGGTCAAGTCGGCGCCTATCCAACCGGCCGGCGGAAGCGCGCCCGGACAGGTCTCATAGCTGTAACTGTAATTGCGCAGGCTCATCGGCGACAGCGCGACAGGAAAGGCAGCAGAGGCAGCAACGCCAACCGAGATCGGCAATGCGCCAAGGTCGGAGCAGATGTCGTCGAAGCGCGGTGGTGTGAAGGCAAATACTTCACCGGATTCCATGTCGGTCGCGTTCAGTATCACGAACGGCGAACCCGGTTGGCGCAGCGCGGCGAAGGTCGCGCCATGAAACAGTTGACGATCCAGCAGATCGCGCAACACGTCGATCCGCGTGTAGCGGCCGAACGCCAGCCGCCCCAACGTCACTGGATCTGCAGCCTGCCATTCCAGCGTCGCCATGTTGTCCTGCGCCAGGAAAGCCTTGTTCAGCTCATCCATGCGCGTGGGCCCGACGAGGCCAAACCAGGCAGCCACTACACTGCCGCCCGAGACGGAGGAAATCACCTTGATTCGGTCCACCAACCGAACCGTGCCGTTCGCGGAGGGATAGGTGGATAGGGCAAGCTGGTCGAGCACGCCGAGCCCCAGGGCCGCAGCGCGCGAGCCTCCGCCCGAGAATGCGACCAGAATCAGCGGTGCTGACGGATCAGCGTCAACCGGACTGGGAGGCTGCGCGTTTGCCGCCCCTTGCGCGAGGGGTCGATTGGGAAAGTCTGGCAACGTCTGGCAGGCTGCCAACGCCAGCATCCCGGTCAGCAGCCACGCTGCCGGCAGCCGCAGGTGTAAAGGCGACAACCATCGGGCGCATGATCGAAGTTCCCGCGACCACCACGTCCTGGCTTGTCGGTGCATACCCGGCCCCATTCAAGGAGATGATGTATTCGTTTGCGCTGATAAGGATCGTGTGGTTGGTCACGCCTACCCGATCGCCGTCGACCAGCACGTCACGATCTTCGGGAAAGGTCACGAGCAGATATTCGACCGACATCGCTAATTCCTCCCGTCGATGACGAGCCCTCGTTGTTTGCGATTTCATCGCTCGACCGTTGTCTGTGCATAGGCCTGTAGAGTTTGTATCTGCAACGGCATTTCCGCAATGGAAGCCCCGAAACTGGCGACGGCGGAAGGAAGCCCGCTGCCCGCGACCAACAGCGCCGGATCGCCGGCGGCCGGCCGGTCGTGCCGCCACGCGCGGCACGCTCGCCGGATTGTTGGCGAACGCCCAATCGACCAGGCTAATTGGTAAGGGAGAGCCAGCGGAGATGGCGAGACAATTCTTGGGTCTCCTCTGGGAGAGCCTGATGGTCCGTCTGCTGCTGGGGGTCGCCGCGACGCCCGCACCGGCCTAGGCCGCCCGACGGGCGACCAGGGCGACAGCGGCATTTATGCGGCTGCATCCGGATCCCGCCACGGACCTTCCATAAAGTGGATATGCGGCAGCGACAGCGCCGGCCAGTATGCGCTCCTGGGGCGATATGGACCCGCTCACATCGCGGCACTCGCCGCCCTGGCGGCGCGCGACCGTGGGCGGGCTGACGCTCGCGACCGAACAGATCCAGCTGCTTGCACAGCAGCACGAACTGACGGAACACTGGGCGGAAGGCCTTGCGGTTATCGCGGCGGAAATCAGCGATGGCCTTGAAGTCGGGCTTCAGGTGACGCAGCAGCCAGATGACCTCGATATTGCGGTCGGTCTCGGCTTCCAGGCGGCGGCTTGAGCGGTTGCGGTTCAGATAGCCGTAAATGTAGAGCTTCAGCAGATCGGCGGGACGGTAACCAGGACGGCCGGTCTCCTCGGGCTCGACACGCGCGAACCCTGCCGCGGGCAGGTCCAGCCCCTCGACGAAGGCTTCGATAAAGCGCACCGGGTTCTCGGGGCCGACGTAGTCGTCCAGGGATTCCGGGAGAAGTAAGAGCCCGGGAACGGTCATGGCCGGCGATATGTGGCATATCTTGATTCTAACGCAGCACGCGCCGCGCCGGAATCCGTTGCGAGAGAGTTTTCACACGGTCTGCTTGAGATTTGCACCGAAGGTCGGCTATGGGTGGGAAGCCGTCATTCGCTGGAGGCGGCCGTAAGGTCGATTAGATTCGGTCGCCACAGTCGTTGCTCGTCAGGTTGATGGGCTTCCTCTCCTACAACACTGCGTCAACGTCAGCCCCGCACGGACTGCCATCGAGGACTATTGCTTGGCCAGGAATTGCATTACAGCTGCGTTGAAATCCTTGGGGTTGACCATCTCAAGAGGGTGTGCCGCGCGGGGGATTAAAACTCGCTCGACATGCGGCATGCAACGCACGAGCTCATTGTCGATTAGACGGCGGACCTTCAGGGTCAGTTCGCCCTCGACCACAAGCGTCGGCGTGCCTATCTTACTGGCATCGTCGCAGGTGAACGTAGGCGGCGGCGGACTTGCGAACGAGGCTTTCAGCGTCGTGCTGTTCTGCAACATGCCGGTCTGAAAAGCGACGGGAAGGCCTTTGAATCCGCCTCCCGCTTCATTGATCAAATCCATGAATGAAATGACGGCCTCGTCAAGTTCACCCTTTTGCGTATGCTCCCGCACGACGCTGGCAACCTTAAAGACCACAGCCAAAGGTGGTTTTGCCTCTTCAACGTTAGCGACCCACGAGGCGTCACCGGGTTCTGCAAGCACCAAGCTGCGAATGAGTGCAGGATGGTCCTTGGCGACCATCACGGCCATAGTTCCGCCGTAGGAATGGCCGACGAGGTGGACCGGACCAAGGTTGAGCGCGTGAAGCAGGGCCACAAGATCAGCAATGTGACCCTGGTAGCTATAAGGGCCGCCTGTCCAGGTATCCGGGTAGTGATTTCGCAGGCTGTAGGCGACAACGTGATAGCGGGCAGCAAAATCGTCCATCTCCCCGCTCCACGTGCGGTAATCGCCGAGCGACCCGTGAACGAGGACGACGGGGACACCCTGACCTTGCTCAACGTAGGTGAATGCGGTGCCGTTCACGTCAATCTGTTTGGTGTCGGCCGCGCCCGTGCGGAAGCAAAGTACGGTGCTCAGAACCAAAATAATGGGCAAGATGCTCTTGAGACCCATGGTCACCTCCATCGGTTACGGCCGAACCCCGGTGCCGGTCAGACATGCACGAGCGGACAGCCTCCGTCGCTCAGGGGCCGGAACGCCTGCTCGGCGGGCGTTGTCGCCACGAGATTGTACAAGTCCCAATCGTGCCGGCTCTCGGCCGGTGACTTCACCTCGAATAGATAGGCGGGGTGAAGTGCCCGTCCATCTTCCCGGATTGTCCCTGGCCCAAAGCAATCGTCGTCCGTCGGCATGGTCTTCATGCGTGCAACCACAGTACCTCCATCAGCCTTCGCTGCCCCGACGCCCATGTCGGCGACTGCCTTGAGGTAATGCAGGATGGCGGCGTAATCGCCAGCCTGGATCATGCTGGGCCAGTTGCCGGGGGTTTTTGGCCGAATGCGGTCCGTGAACGCCCGCGTCCGATCGTTCAGGTCCCAGTAGAAGGTTTCTGTCAGATACAGCCCCTGGGCTATGGGCAGTCCGACCGCACGTACGATCTGCGTGAACATCAGCAAACCGGCGACCCGCATTTTCCGGTGCAGCCTGAACTCATTTGCTTGTTTGAGGCTGTTCACGAGATCGCTGCCGCCATTGCACAATCCGAGTACTTGCGCCCCCGATCCCTGGGCCTGCGCAAGCAGGCCGGAAAAATCGGTGGTGTCTGGGAATGGGTACATAACGCTGCCCAGCACTGCACCACCACCTGCGACGACAGCTTGTGCCGTGTCCCCCGCCAGCGAATGGCCGAAAGCATAGTCGGGGGCAATGAGGAACCAGGTCTTCCCGCCAGCCTGCAAGGTTTTGATGCCAGTCGAATGGGCCAGCATCCAAGTATCATAAGTCCAATGCACGGTATTCGGGCTGCACTGCTTGCCGGTCACCGCCGATACCGCGGCCCCGGTTACAAGGGCCACTTTGTTCTTTTCCCGCGCGACGTTGGACACGGCGAGGGCGACCGCCGAGTTCGTCAGGTCGACGATCGCATCGACACCGTCCTGGTCGAACCATTGCCGTGCGATGGCGGCGCCGACATCCGGCTTTTCCTGGAAATCCGCCGTCAGCACCTCGACGTCAATGCCCTTACTCGCCGTGAACTCCTGAACCGCCTGCCGCACGCATGCAATGCCGGTCGGGCCGGAAATATCTCGATACGTGCCGGACAGATCGGTCAGCACACCGATGCGGATGGATTTCATGCTTTTGCCCGATTGCGCCCGGAGCGGCTTTGCAATCAATGCCGCGATTGCTCCCCCGACGATCTTTCGCCGTGTCGCGTTCATGGTGCTCTCCCTTCCTCACGCTACATTGCGGGGTGTGATCGAAGAGCGACGCTAGGGCGTTCGGAGGGGCGCCTCCAGTTCAGATTCTGGAGTCTTTCAGCGCGTTCGAATGGTCTTCGTTGAGCGCTCAGATTATGGGCCTTGGGTTGTCATCGGCGAACTTGCTGCGGGGAAACCATGTCGGGAGGGAGCTTACATTTTTCTTGGAACCGTGCACCTCGACCTTGCCGAGGCCGCGAGCGCGCGGGAATGAAAGATCGCCGATATAAATCTGTGTGAGCGTCAGCAGATCGGCGTACAGGCTGACATCGACATCGCGACCCGGATCGTCCCAGCAGAGATCAACGGTGTCGTGCGTAATGATGAACCACCAGGTGGGTAAACGTTTCGCGTCGGTGATCTCGATGTACAGCACGAGCCTGTCTTGCGGCACGTTGGCGAGTATGAAGTGGCGGTGCATTGTCCACATCAGCCGTCCGGGATCGATCTCATCAGGCGTCAGCTTGCTGCGCACCCAGGTCTGTCCCCAATGGCCGATCGCATCGACAATTGGCCTGAGCTCTTCGCCCGCTGGGGTCAGGTGGTATTCCCAATGGCCGTGTCCATCGCTGGGCTTGCGCACGACCAGCCCCGCCTGTTCCAGCGTTTGCAGGCGGGTAGAGAGCAGCGTTGGGGACATCAGCGGCACGCCCCGCCGCAAGTCGCTGAAGCGGCGCGATCCGTACAGCAGGTCTCGCAGCACGAGGAGCGTCCAGCGCTCGGTCAGGATCTCACCGGCTTTGGCGATTGGGCAGAACTGGCCGTAACCCTTCATGGGCGGCAGTATAATAAGTTGCGGCACCTACCCCCAGTCCAGTTTCTGGAGTCTGTGAGCCGGTCGAGGCGATAGCGCCAGGATGACGATGCGGCTCTGGGCGAGCCAGCCACCGATGCCCCGTTCGCGGCTGCAGGGCTTGACGGCCATTACACCGCCAGATGGGCACTGGATGCCCGTTTCCAGCCTTTCTCCGGCAGTGACCTACGCGCAATCGCAAAACCTTTGCCTGCCGCGTGCGTAATTCGGCCCGCCGGCGATTACCCCGTCCCCGCTAGTTTGATTCCACCATCAGTCCGCATAGTTGTGCCTGTCTCCGTCGGATGGCACTCGGCCGCCGATATCTACCGCACAAGGCTAGTTAATTTTACTAACTGATTGACATCATCCTAACTAACCACCACATCCATGCATTCCCCCATCACGGGCGCCACCTCATGCAACCCACACCACCACCTTCCAACCCCTCCGGCTCCAACTACCGCGAGACCTTCGCCTACCTCTGCTCCATGCTCCCCAAGTCCCCCGACGACACGCCCGACGTCCGGGCCGTCCGCAACATGGGCGCGATGGACGCCGTCGAGGCGCTCAATCCCGCCGACGCCTTCGAGGCCCGCCTCGCCGCGCGCATCGTCGCCATGGACGCCCACGCCGCCGACGCCCTTCGCAGTGCCAGCCTCGCCGTCAACGACCCCGCCGAGATGCACCGCTGCCGCGCCCAGGCCGCGTCCATGTCGCGCCAGTCGAACGCGGCGTTGCGCGCGCTGCTGCGCATGCAGGAGACGCGCGAGAAACAAATGGCGGAAACACACCCCGCGGCCATGGAGCGCGCCGGCTACTGGTTCCACGAAATTCCCACTCCGACCCCGCCACCCGAACCGGAACCCGCGCCCGCCGCCGCCGCCGCCGCCCCCTTCGACCAGCTCACCGAGGCCGAGCGCTACGCCGTGCTCTACCCGGACCGTGCCGCGCGCATCCGTGCGGCAGGCGGCCTCCTGGCGACACCTGACTTCGGCCCACCCGAGCCCGACCTGGTCGACGCGATCGTCAACGGCTCCAGCCCGGTCCTGCAGGCGCTGGACCGCCAGCGGCACAACGGCGCCGCGGAACCGCCATACGTCGCCGCTTCTGCGACGGCGTCTCACGCACCGACACTTTGAGACAATGCTGAGAGCGCCCGGCACCATGACCGCAGCAAAACCCACCACCCAGCCAGGGCGGCCCTACGAAGCGCCAGCCAGCGGCACCAGGTGCGACAAGAACACCTCGGCGCACGCACGCCATGAGTAGCGCTCGGCATGTGCCCGACACGCCGACCGATCGCCCGCCAATGCCGCCAACGCCGCCGCGTGCAGATCAGCATCCACCGCGCCCACCATGCCCTGCGCGTCAGCCAGAACGTCGATCGGCCCGGTGACCGGAAACGCCGCGACCGGTGTGCCGCAGGCGAGCGCCTCCAGCAGCACCAGACCGAACGTGTCGGTCAAACTGGGAAACACGAACACATCCGCGCCGGCGTACGCGCGCGCCAGCGCCTCGCCATACCGCGGCCCGGTGAACAGCACATCGGGATACTCGCGCCGCAGTCGCGACAGGATCGGTCCTCCGCCGACCACCACTTTCGAGCCCGGCAGATCGAGATCGAGAAACGCGCCGATGTTCTTCTCCACCGCCACGCGGCCGACGCAGAGAAAAACCGGCCGCGGCAGCCCCCAATCCTCGCGCGGCTCCGGCTTGAACAGGTCCAGATCCACCCCGCGCGACCATGGCCGGATATTGCGGAACCCCCGCACCGCCAGCTCGTCGCGCAACGACTGCGTCGCGACCATGGTGCCCTGCGCGGCGCTATGGAACCGCCGCATCCAGGCATACAACGGCCGTACCGGCAGGCCCGTCCGCGCCTTGACGTATTCGGCGAACCGCGTGTGGAACGCGGTGGTGAAGCCAAACCCGGTGCGCTTCGCCCAGCTTCGCGCCGCCATCCCGAGCGGCCCCTCGGTCGCGATGTGCAGCGCCTCCGGCTGGAACGCCTCTATCATGCGCACCAGGCTCCGCCGCGGCAGCAGCGCCAGCGGAATGTCGCTGTATGTCGGGCACGGGATGGTGCGGAACAGGTCCGGCGAGATCACCTCCACCACGTGGCCCATTGCGCGCAGCTCGGCCACCACCGTGGTCAGCGTACGCACCACGCCGTTCACCTGCGGCAGCCACGCATCCGTAACGATCATGATCCTGTGCGAGGGCGCGGGAGGCAGCATCGCGTCGCAGCAGGCTGGGTTTTCGAGGGTGAGTAGGTCAGGCAGCTTCGCTCAGCGCGGCTCGGCGCGGTGCGAAGAACGACAGGCGGTTGGCCGCCGCCCAGTCGATCAGCTCCAGCCGTCCGTCATGATGTTCCACCAGCGCGGTGCAGCTCTCCACCCAGTCGCCGTCGTTCAAGTACAGCACGCCCTGCACCTCGCGCATTTCGGCCTGGTGGATGTGGCCGCAGACCACGCCGTCGAAGCCGCGCCGTCGCGCCTCGTTCGCCAGCGCGCTCTCGAACCGATCGACCGCCTTCACCGCCTCCTTCACCTGACGCTTCAGCCAGGCCGAGAGCGACCAGTACGGATAGCCCAGCCGTCGGCGCAGCGCGTTGAACCAGCGGTTGCACGTCAGTGCCGCGGTGTACGCACCGTCACCCAGCAGTGCCAGGAACTTTGCGTAGCGCACCACGCTGTCGAACTCGTCGCCGTGCATCACCAGCAGACGCTTGCCCGCCGCAGTGACATGCTCGGCTTCCTGCCTCAGCCGGATGCCGGCGATCTCCAGACCTCCAGGAACAATCGGATCCAGCCACGCGCGGAACATCTCGTCGTGGTTGCCGGGGATGTAGGTCACCTCTGCGCCGCCACGTACGTGGCGCAATATCTGCCGCAGCACCTCGTCGTGATCCTCGTCCCAGTACCAGGACTTGCGCAGCCGCCAGCCGTCGAAGATGTCGCCGACCAGGAACAGGTACTGACAACTTGTGCGGCGCAGGAAATCGGCAAGGAAGTCGCAACGCGCGCCGCGTGTTCCAAGATGTGTGTCCGACAGAAACACACTGCGATAGAGTGGCCGCGCGCCGGGAATTATAGGAGCATTCATGCGAGATCAGGGAATACCTGCGAATCTTTGTGGATAAAGTTAAGATTACATGACGAAACATAATATTAAGGCTTGGAATGAAAGTCATTCCGCAGCAACAGTTTTGTCATCATATTGTAATGAATTGAATGGCAGATTCCAAACTTCGCGTTGAAGATGCTTTCGAGTCGATTTGCCGATGATCGTGGTGTTCAACCCTGTCGCCGGGATGCGGCGTGCCAGTCTGATGTGGCGTGTGCTCGACGTGCTGGTGGCGAATGGCGTCCGCATCGAGCTGTCGGAGACACATCGGCCAGGCCACGCCGAGGCGTTGGCGCGTGAGGCGGTCTGTCGCGGCTCTTCAATGGTGGTCGCCGCCGGCGGTGACGGCACGATCGCCGAGGTCGCCAACGGCCTGATGGGATCAACCGCACGACTTGGTGTCATCCCACTCGGCACCGCCAACGTGATGGCGCACGAACTCGAACTTCCCTTCGAACCGCGCGCCGTCGCGGCCGCACTGGCATTCGGGCGGACGCGGCCGATCTGGCCCGGCGTGGTGCGCACCACCGAGGGCTCCCGGCTGTTCGTGCAGATGGTCGGCGTCGGCTTCGACGCGCAGGTCGTGCATCATCTGCCCGTCGCATTGAAACGCATGTTCGGCCGCGGCGCCTATGTCATCCAGACACTGCGCGAGCTTGCCGGCTACCGTTTCCCGACGATCCATCTGCGCCTCGATGGCGAGGTGACGCAGGCCGCCAGCGTCATCGTCAGCAAGGGTCGGCTGTACGGCGGCCGCTTCGTGCTCGCACCGTCCGCCTGTGCCGGCGAGCCTGGGTTCTCAGTCGTGTTGTTCGATCACTCGGGTATTGCCGCCGGCCTGCTGTACGGCGCCGCATTGCCGCTCAACCTGCTGAGCCGCGCGCCCGGCGTGCGGCACGTTCGGGCGCGGCAGGTGGACTTCATCGACAATGAGGCGTTGCCCGCACAGGCCGACGGCGACGCCGTGGGCTGGACGCCTATCGCCGTCACCGACGCGCCGGCAGCAATCCAGATGGTGGTCGCATGACCTCAGCCGCCGGCCGTCTCCAGCGCCTGATCGAGATCGGCGATCAGATCCTCCGCTGTCTCCAATCCGATCGACAGTCGGATCACGTCGGGGCCCGCACCCGCCGCAAGCCGCTGTTCGTCCGAGAGCTGACGATGCGTGGTCGAGGCCGGATGCAGGATCAGGCTGCGCGTATCGCCGATGTTCGCGAGGTGCGAGAACAGCCGCACATTCTCCACCAGCTTAACGCCTGCCTCGTAGCCGCCGCGCACACCGAACGTGAACACCGCACCCGCGCCGCGCGGCAGGTACTTGCGCGCCAGCTTGCGATACGGGCTCGAACTCCAGACCGGCATAGGTGACCCACGCCACCTTCGGATGTCGTTCCAGATACTCCGCCACCTTCTGCGCATTCGCCACATGCCGCTCCATGCGCACATGCAGCGTCTCTATCCCGGTGATGGTGAGGAACGCGTTCATCGGCGCCATCGTCGGGCCGTAGTCGCGCAACGCCACCGCCCGCGCTTTGGTTGTGAAAGCGAAATCACCGAAGTTCTCGTAGAACCGCAGCCCGTGATAGGCCGGCTCCGGTTCGGTCAGCGCCGGGAACCTGCCGCCCTGCGACCAGTCGAACTTCCCGCTCTCCACCACGACGCCGCCCAGCGAATTGCCGTGGCCGTCGAGGAACTTCGTCGTCGAGTGCACCACCAGATCGGCGCCCCACTCGATCGGCCGGCACAGGAACGGCGTCGCCAGCGTGTTGTCGACGATCAGCGGAATGCCCGCCTCGTGCGCGATCTTCGCCACAGGTTCGAGATCGACGACGATGCCGCCCGGGTTGGCGAGGCTTTCGAGGAAGATCGCCTTGCAGCGCGGTGTCAGCGCGCGGCGGAAGTTCTCCGGGTCGTGCGGATCGACGAAGTGGCACGTCCAGCCGAGCTTCTTGAACGACAGGCCGAACTGCGTCAGCGATCCGCCGTACAGGTTGCGCGACGCGATGAACTCATCGCCCTGTTCCATCATGGTGGCGAAGATCAGGAACTGCGCGGCATGACCCGACGCGGCGGCGCAGGCGGCACGTCCACCTTCCAGGCTGGCGATCCGCTCCTCCAGCACCGCGACGGTGGGATTGGTCAGGCGCGCGTATATGTAGCCGAAGTTGTGCAGATTGAAGAGCGAGGCTGCATGTTCGACATCGTCGAAGACGTAAGCGGCGGTCTGGAAGATCGGCGTGATCCGCGCGCCGGTCGTCGGATCGGGCGACGCGCCGGCGTGGATCGCACGTGTCTCGAAGCCGTAGCTGACATTGGCCGACGGCAGCACCTGCGGTCTCGTCTTGCGTTCGGTGGGTGCCTCGGGCGCGCGATTGCGGATGATGCCGGAATTCACGCCGCTCCATGACAGCTCTCCGCCGAGACGACCGAACTCGATCTTCGGACAGCGGTCCATGATCACTTCGATGCCGGCCGCCTCGGCGCGCACCGCCGCTTCGTCGTTGCGGACGCCGAGTTGCATCCACACCACCTTCGCGCCGATCGCGATCGCGTCGTCGACGATCGGCCCGACCTGGTCCGATGCACGGAACACATCGACCATATCAACCTTGTCGGGAATGTCGCGCAGGCTGGCATAGACCTTTTCGCCGAGCTGTTCCTTACCGGCGGTGCCGGGGTTCACCGGAATGACGCGATAGCCCTTGTTCTGCAGATACTTCATCACGAAGTAGCTCGGCCGGTTCCAGTTGGGCGACGCGCCGACCATGGCGATGGTGCGCACCGCCGAAAGGATCCGGCGGATCTTCGCATCGGAATAAGGGATCGGATCGATCGCCGTCATCTGCACATCCTCCCGTTCGCAGCCATGCCAGGACTTGACCCGACCATCTGCTGAAGTACGCAGGTGGCCGGGTCAAGTCCAGCAACAGGGAGACGCGCAATGGCCATGCTCCATCGCCGCCAGCCGGTACACGGCGTCAGCATCGGCATCATGATGCTGGATACGGGCTTTCAACGACTGCCTGGCGATATCGGCTACGCGCCCACCTGGCGCTTCCCCGTACAGTTCGCCGTTGTGCACGGCGCCACACCTGACCGCATCGTCAGGCCCAATGCCGATGGCATGCTGGACCTGTTCCTGCGCGCGGCCGATGAACTGGTGGCGCTCGGCGTCGACGGCATCACTACGAGCTGCGGCTTCCTCGCCATCCTGCATCCGCAGCTCGTCGCTCACTGTCCGGTACCGGTCGCGACCTCCAGCCTGCTGCAGATCCCGCTGGTGCAAAGCATCCTGCCGAAAGGCAGTCGCGTCGGCGTGCTGACCGCAGACAAGGACGCGCTCTCGCCGGACCATTTCCGCGCCGTCGGCTGTCCGACGGATCTTCCGGTGGTCGGCATGCCGCCCGATGGGATCTTCCGCCACAACAACCGCACCGGCCAGCCTGTCGTGGATTACGCCGCGCAGGAACGCGAGGTACTCGGCATGGCGGAACAGTTGCTGCATGAAAACCCGGACGTCGGCGCGATCGTCTCCGAGTGCACCAACCTGCCGCCCTATTCATCGAAGATCGAAGAGACCTTCGGCGTGCCGGTGTACGACATCATCGGGTTCGTCGAGTGGTTCCATGCCGGGCTGAAGCCGCGGCGCTACGGCAACGGGGGCTGATCATGCAGACCCGACGCACGCTGGGTACCGCTTTCGGCGCTGCCGCCATCGCTTCCGCCGGCACCGCCGCGGCGCAGACACCGCAGGCCGAAGCCACGTTCGACCGCATCCGTCGCACCGGAGTGCTGCGCATCGCTGTGCTGCCGGGCGAGATGCCGTTCTTCCACAAGGATCTCGCTACCGGCGAATGGTCCGGCGTCGCGATCGACATGGCGAACAGCATCGCCGCGCCGTTCAACGCCAGGCTGGAATACATCGAATCCACCTATGCCAACTCGGTGCTGGACCTGCAGGCGAACAAGATCGACCTCGCGTTCGCGCTGAACCCGACGCCGCAGCGTGCGCTGGCGATCGGCTTCACCCACGCCTACTACATGCATCCGTTCGGCTTCGTCGCCCGGCGCGGCTTTGCCGCCCGCACCTGGGAGGACCTGAACAAGCCCGAGGTTCGCGTCGTGTCGCTGATCGGTTCGCTGACCGATGTGCTGCTCGCGCGCTACGCGCCGAAGGCGCAGGTGCTCGGTGCGAAACAAGGGGACGATGCGGTCCTGCTGATGCAGGCGGGACGTGCCGACTGCATCATGTACGCGCTGATCCAGGCGTTGAGCGTCAATGCGCGGGCGCCGATGCTGGAGCAGGTGGCGCTGCTACAGGAGCCCTATGTGGCGTTGCCGAGTGCCATGGGCGTGCAAATGGAACCGGACCGGCGGTGGCGGGACTATCTGAACAGTTGGGCCGACTACAACACGGGCACCCGCCAGGTGGGCGCGTGGATGCGGCAGTCGCTGCTGGCAATGGGCGTGAAGGCGGAGAGCATACCAGGGAACGCCGACCTCTGAACAATCGAGCCGGTATAGATACAATTGTGGCGCATTCTCTTCGGTCTGATCACCGCAGTGTGCAGCAAGCATTCGTGAATGTCATGAGCTGGTCGTGATTGGTCCCGGGGAGTGTATTTCGGCATTGCGGCCATTAAGATTTCATTAACCTAATCAAACGCACAAAACATGCGCCACGACGCCCCCGGAGCAACATGAAAGTTCTGTTCGCGACGAGCGAGCTTGCCGACTATGCCAGGGCGGGTGGGCTGGGCGAGGTGTCGGCGGGTCTGCCGCGCGCGCTCCGGCATCGGAACATCGATATCCGTGTCTTGTTGCCGGGCTACCCGGAGGTGATCGCCAAGGCCCGGGACATCGTTGTGGTGGCACACCTGCCGGGCCGCGCCGGCATCAACCCCTGCTGCATAGGCGAGGCGCGCACCGCGGATGGTTTGACGCTGTACATTGTCCTTGAGCCGTCGCTCTATCAACGCAGCGGCAGTCCTTATGCCGGACCGGAAGGCCACGACTGGCCGGACAATGATCTGCGGTTTGCCCGTCTGTCGCTCGCTGCCGCCGAAATCGCCGCCGGCCGTGCCGGGATGAACTGGCAGCCGGATCTGTTGCATGTGAATGACTGGCCGGGCGGTCTCGCGCCGGCGTACCTGCGCTGGCAGGGCGCGCGCGTGCCGACCGTGCTCACCATCCACAACATCGCATACCAAGGCCTGTGCGACCGCGAGCGCATGCACACGCTCGGCATCCCCGAGTATGCGTTTAACGTGAACGGCGTCGAGTTTCACGACCGCGTGTCGTTCCTCAAGGCCGGTCTGTTCTATGCTGACCACGTATCGACGGTCAGTCCGACCTATGCGCGCGAGATCACCACAGAGGCTCTCGGCGCTGGCCTCCATGGCCTGACACGCGGGATCGCCGTTGAAGGCCGGCTGTCCGGCATCGTCAACGGGATCGATGAAAGCTGGGACCCAAGCTGCGACCCACATTTGCCGCACCACTTCGAGGCGGACGACCTCTCCGGCAAGCAAGCGAACGCCGAGCTGGTGCGTACCGGGTTGTGCCTGAAGCACTCCGATGGCCCGCTGTTCGGCGTGGTCTCGCGGCTGGTCCATCAGAAGGGGCTGGACATCGTAGCCGACACCGCGCGTGACATCGTCCACGAGGGTGGTCAGATCGCCATCCTCGGCCTCGGCGATCCGGATACCGAGCACATGCTCAGCCGCCTCGCGCGCAGTCATCGCGACAACATCGGCCTGCTGATCGGTTACAACGAGCCTATGGCGCGGCGGATCGTCGCCGCCAGCGACTTCTGCCTCATGCCGTCGCGCTTCGAGCCGTGCGGACTGACGCAGATGCAGGCGCAGCGCTACGGTGCGCTGCCGATCGCCCATCGCACCGGCGGCCTGGCCGACACGATCGCGGATGGCGAGACAGGCTTCCTGTTCGCTGACCTGTCGGGCGAGGGCCTGCTCGGCGCATGCCGCCGCGCCTTCTATGCCTACGACGATCCCGACGTGCTGGCTGAAATGCGCCAGGCCGCGATGGCGCGCAGCTTCCCCTGGTCGGGTGCGGCGGTGGAATACGAGCTGCTGTATTCGCGGCTGATCGGGCAGCGTCCGGCGCAGGTGGTGAAGACGCCGGCGCGGCGGCGGACGCGTCAGGCAGTGGCTGTCGAGCTGCCGGTCGCGGCGTAGGGGATCAGGCGCCCAACTGTTCTGCCAGTTGTTGGAAGTCGGGCACGACCAGATCGGTCGCGGGGTCAGGTATCGGATCGGGCGGTCCTGCTGGTCCCCACTCATCCGGGCGATGCACAAAGCATGTCTGGTAGCCGACGCCCCTGGCGGCGTTGAGGTCGAAGTTGTGACAGGCCACCATCAGGATATCGCGGGGCTCGAGTTGCAGCAGCCTGGCCGCACGCTGATACGCTTCCGGCCGAGGCTTGTACACGTCGAGCATCTCGCAGGAGATCACCGCATCCCAGTGCAGGCCGTTGCGGCGCGCGGTATCGATGATCAGCGAAACGCTGAGGATGGTGAACGACACCGTGATGTAGTTTTGCTGCAGGCGCTCCAGCGCTTTGGGAAAATCCGGCCAAGCGTCCAGAGAATGCCAGCGTCGCGCAATAACCGCACGATCCGTTGCGGAGAATACGCTGAGACCGTGCTCGCTGGCAAGCTCATCCAGCACCGTGCGATGCACGTCGTCGATGTTGAAGCCGGGGCTCGTCTGGTTGGTCATGCGCTGAAGGGCACGCCGGCGATACGCGTTGGTGATCGCGGTCCAGTCGCGCGTGACGCCGTGGCGCGCTCCGGTTTCGGCGAGCGCTGCACGGATGCCGGAGTGCCAGTCCAGCACCGTGCCGCCGGTGTCGAAGGCCAGCGCCTTGATCCCCGCTATCGTCATAGACCGCGCAGCACGTCCAGCGTCGTCTCCGGTTCCGGCCGGTGCGTGTAGTCGGGATCCGCCTCGGCCGATGCCACGATGCCGTCGCGGCGAATGACGATCCGCGCGGGCATCGACAGCCGCCAGCTCTGATCGCCGTTGAAGCGCGGCAGCTCGATGCCGTTCTTCGTGTAGACCTCGATCAGGTCGTCGGGCAGCCGGAACGCCAGCCCGTAGGCCTCGCCGACCTTGTTGTCGGGGTCCGTCAGGATCGGGAACGTCAACTTCTGCCGCGCCGCACCTGGCTCGGTGAAGGACTGCAACTGCGGCGACAGCACGATCAGGCTCGCGCCGAGTGACTTGATCTCCGGGAGTACTGCTTGCAGAGCATCCAGCTCATGCCGGCAGTAGGGTCACCAGAAGCCGCGGAACACGCTCATCAGGACTGGGCCGGACGCCAGCAGAGCCGACAGCGTCACCGCATTGCCGTGCTGGTCGTTCAGCATGAAGTCGGGCGCCTTGCTGCCCGGCTTGATGACGCCGTCCATGATGCCGGACTGGCGCAACCGCTCGGTGGCGTTGTGCATGATGGCGAGACGGTCGGGCGGGATACGCTTCGCTGAGGCCTCACGCACCGCAGCCAGTTTGTCCTCGAGGCTCATTGCACTCTCCGCAGGTTATCATTCACCAGTCTGACCCATGCCGATGTGGTCCGCCAGTTCCCCCGCGCTGAAGCCCTCGCCGAAGCTGTCGGGTATCTCCGGCAGCATCGCGGCATTCCACGCTGCCCATTCGGATACCAGCCGATCGAATACTTCTTGGTGCCGATGCTTCAGGTTGCCCCGCTCGCGGGGGTCGGCCACGACGTCGAAGAGGAAGCTGTTGTTGCGGATCTTCAGATACTTGAAGTCGCCGTCGCGCATGGCTCGCTGCGCATTGCTCTTGTAGCGCCAGAACAGTTTGCGCGGTACGGTCGCGTGCTGTTCGGTCAACACCGGCAGCAGGTTCATCCCGTCCGGTGGATAATCCCAGTGCTGGGTTCGGTGCCCGCGGCATCCAGCAATGTCGGCAACCAGTCCATGCTGATCATCACCTGCTCGCTGATCCCACCGGCGGGAATGCGATCGGGCCAGCAGATCAGGGCGGGAACGCGCAGGCCGCCCTCCAGCAGTTCGGTCTTGATGCCGGTGAACGGCCAGGTGTCTGAGAAGCGCTCGCCGCCGTTGTCGCTGGTGAAGATGACGACGGTGTTGCCCGATAGTCCGTTGGCATCGAGTGCCTGCAGCACGCGGCCAATCTGGCGGTCCATCGCCTGTACCATGCGGGCATAGGTGAGCTGCGTGCCGCCGTCGTAGTGGCGCAGCCGCGTGCTGTGCAGCCGCTCTGACTCCGGCTGATCGCCAGGCGCCTCCCACGGCCAATGCGGCGCATTGAAGTGCAGGCTGAGCAGGAACGGGTGCTTGCTCCCCGCGTGCCGCTCGATCGTGTCGACGGCCCGGTCGCCGAGCAGGTCGGTCATATAGCCGGTCTGCCGGACGGCGACATCGCCGTCCCACAGGTCGGCTTCGTCGCGGGCGTTGCGGTGCGAGTAGTAGTCGAGCGCACCGGTGCGGAAGCCCCAGAAGTGCTCGTAGCCGCTCTGCAGCGGTCCGAACGCCGGCAGCACGCCCAGGTGCCATTTGCCGATCAGCGACGTGGCATAACCGGCGTCGCGCAACAGCGACGGCAGGGTGGGATGTTCGGGCGGCAATCCGACATCGGTCTTGCCGGCGAGCGGTTCCTCGAGCCCCAGGGCCAGGCGGTACTGGTAGCGGCCGGTGATCAGCGCGAGGCGTGTCGCGGAACAGACTGCCGAGTTGGCGTAGGCCTGGGTGAAGCGCACGCCGCGTTCGGCGATGCGGTCGATGTTGGGCGTCGTGAAGTCCCGGCGGCCGCAGCAGGAAAGGTCCGCGTAGCCAAGATCGTCGGCCATGATGAACACGATGTTCGGGCGCAAGTGCATCTCCTTCGCTACATGCCAGCTCGCACCGAACCGGCGCACGGTCGATCCAATAACTGTCGACACTCCCGCTGTGCGCTGCAATTAAGTCGGGCGCGTACCCGCTTCACCGGTCTCATGGATCGTGGCTCAATCCGTCGCCGCCCCCTTCGTGCTCAGCTGTTCGATCTGGCGATTGATGCCCTGTTGGACCTGATCGATTGTGAAGCTGGCCGGTGCCTGGCTTGGCGGGTAGTTTATAAAGGTCTGCAGGAAGGCCGCGGCTTTGAGGTTCATCCATCCCATCAAGTATGCGTTCTTTACCCGCCAGTCATCATATTGGTCGGAGACAACGTCTGCGCGTTCGTAAGGGTCCATGCGCAGGTTGAACATCTTTGGTATGCGATAGGCGGTGAGCGGCTCGTACCAGACCGGAAAGCCGCCGGGCTTCTTCTGCTCCTCGAACACCGCTTTCCAGTCGCCGTGACGGTAGCCCACAAGATCGCCGTCGTCGTCGAAGTAGGCAAAATCGGTGCGTGGCCCGGTCTTCTCCGCGCCTGTCAGGTAGCCAAGCTGGTTATAACCATCGAGATGCACCTTGAATGTCGTGCCGCCAATGTCCGTTCCTTGAAGCAATCGGTCTTTGATCGTGCCGTCGCCCGCCGCCGCGAGTAGCGTTGGGAACCAGTCGAGACCGGAGAACATCTGGGTCGAGACGTCACCCGCCTTGATATGACCCGGCCAGCGTACCATCGCCGGCACGCGGAACGCGCCTTCCCAATTGGTGTCCTTCTCGCTGCGGAACGGCGTGGTCGCCGCGTCCGGCCAGGAGAACTGATTGGGGCCGTTGTCGGTGGTGTAGATGACGATCGTGTTGCCGGCGATGCCCAGGTCATCAAGCGCCTTCAGCAGTTTGCCGACATCACCGTCGTGCTCGATCATGCCGTCGGCGTATTCGTTGCCCGGCATACCGCTTTGGCCGCGCATCGCCTCGCGCACATGAGTAAAGACGTGCATGCGCGTCGTGTTCATCCAAACGAAGAACGGCTTATAGGCTTTGACCTGTCGCCCCATGTAGTCGATCGCAGCAGCCGTCGTCTCGTCGTCGATCGTTTCCATCCGTTTGCGGTCGAGCGGGCCGGTGTCCTCGAGCGTCTGCTTGCCGACGCGCCCCCAGTGAGGCTGCACCGTCGGATCATCCACGTCGGTCGCCTTCGTGCGCAGCACGCCGCGCGGCGAATTGTTGTCGACATATTGCTTGTCGTCTTTCGGCCAGTAGGGGCGCTCAGGCTCTTCCTCCGCGTTCAAATGATACAGGTTGCCAAAGAACTCATCGAAACCATGGACCGTGGGAAGGAAATCGTTGCGGTCTCCAAGATGGTTCTTGCCGAACTGGCCTGTCGCGTAGCCCAAAGGTTTCAGTGCCTGGGCGATCGTGACGTCACGGGCCTGCAGGCCGATGGGAGCCCCTGGAATGCCGACCTTCGACAGCCCCGTGCGCTTCGGCGTTTGTCCCGTGATGAAGGAGGAGCGACCTGCCGTGCAACTGTTCTCGGCGTAGTAGTCGGTGAACATCATGCCTTCGCGGGCGATCCGGTCGATATTCGGCGTCTTGTAGCCCACAACGCCAAACGCGTAGGCACTGATGTTCGTCTGGCCGATGTCGTCGCCGAAAATGACGAGGATATTGGGCTTGCCGGCACTGGCAGGCCGTTGTGCTGTTGGAGCCGAGCTTGGGTTGGTCCCTTGGGCACGTGCGCCTGAAATCAGCCCGGTCGCCGCAATGACCGACGCGCCGCTGCGCAGCATCGCCCTCCGGTTCAAACGCGTGCCCGGTCCAGTTTCCCTCGTCATGACGATCTTCTCCGATCCTGTAGGTCATGGTTGTCAGGATGCCGCAGCATGCGCAAATCGAGGCGGGATCGCGCAAAATCGGGGCCAAGACCCAACATGACGGTACAGGTCGCAATTACCGGGCATTGGCCGCAAGGGCTCCAGCCGGTCGAAACCGAGCGCGCCCACAGCATGCCGGGGCCGACGCGCGCCGCGCTGACAGTCTCGAAATCCTAAGTCGTGCTGCTTCGCCGTGACCGACCGAAGGCTACACGTAGTGCTCCGCCAGCGGGGCGAAGCCGTTGAACCGCTGGCTGGCATACGTCGTCACGTATGCACCGGTGGACAGCAGTTCCACCCGATCGCCGGAACGCAGCGACAGCGGCAGCCGATAGTTGGCTTTCTCATACAGAATGTCCGCGCCATCGCAGGTTGGACCGGCAATCGCCACCGGCCCCATTGCTGTGCCGTCGTGCGGCGTGGTGATGCGATACTTGATCGCCTCGCCCTCGGTCTCCGCCAGGCCACCGAAGCGACCGATGTCGAGATAAACCCAGCGCACCGGATCAGTACGGTCGCGACGGCTCACCAACACCACCTCGGCACTCACCAGACCGGCGTCGCCCACGATGAAGCGACCAGGTTCGATCAGCATCTCGGGCAGCGCATTGCCGAAATGCTCGATCATCGACGTCATGATCGTATCGCCGAACTCATCGATCTCCGGCACCGGATCGCGATACCGCGTGGGGAAGCCACCGCCGAGGTTCATCATGCGCAGGTTCACACCGGCCTCGGTGAGGTCGGTGAACAGCATCGCCACCTTGGCGATCGCCACCTCGTAGGCACGCGTCGTGGTCTGCTGGCTGCCGACGTGGAATGACAGTCCATACGGGTCAAGCCCCAGTTCGCCCGCCTGTAGCATCAGCTCCCGGGCGTTCTGCACGGTGGTGCCGAACTTGCGCGACAGCGGCCAGTCGGCGCCCTCGTTCTCCACCAGGATGCGGCAGTAGACCCGCGCGCCCGGCGCGTTCTCCGCCAGCTTCTCCAGCTCCTCGGCTGAGTCGAAGGCGAACAGCGTCACGCCGCGCTGGAATGCCGCGCGGATCGCGCTCGCTTTCTTGATCGTGTTGCCGAAGCTGATGGCCTCGGGCCGGGCTCCGGCGTCCAGGCAGCCGGAAACCTCCTCAAAGCTCGCCGCATCGAAGCTGGAGCCGAGACGCGCCAGCCGTTCCAGCACGGGAGGCGCCGGATTGGCTTTCACCGCGTAATAGATCCGCGCCAGTGGAAGGGCGCGCTGCAGGGCACGGAAATTGGCTTCCACACGGTCCACGTCGAGCACCAGGCACGGCGTGGCCGGCTGCTGCTCAGCAAGGAATCGGGCGATTTTCGGGGTCATCGCACCGGGCCTCCTTTGGCTGGACGCTCGCCTGATCTAAGGCGGCGAGCGTTAGTTGACGAAACGGTCGAACGAACCAGCGACCATACGATTGCCAGAACGCTTGACGTCGTTGCGTAACCACGAGGGCCAGAGGCACGTGCGTTGCTGCGTGGGGGCCACATAGGACCCCTGCCCCCCCGACGCAAGACGGAATCTCGATCAATCCGCCAGAAAAATGGCGTCTCACTGCATCGCACGCTGCCGTTTGGCGTTTTCCCTGCCAGGATCACGGGGGGAGCAGGTATGGATGCGAGGAACCTATTGGACACGATGACTTCACCGGGGACTTCACCCGGCCAACGCGCTTCCGGCAAACCCGGCTGGTACCAGGTCATCGTTGGCGCCATGCGAGAGGCGGTGACCGATCGGGTCTCGCTCGCGGCAGCGGGTTGCGGGTTTTATGCCACGATGGCCCTCTTCCCGGCGATCAGCGTCCTCATCTCGGTCTACGGCCTGGCATTCAACGTCCAGTCGGTGGAGCAGCAGCTCGCCCTGCTGCGAGAATTGCTGCCGCCACCGGCCTTCGCACTGATCAGTGAACGCGTGCACGAACTCGTCAGCCAACCCAACGACACGCTGAGCATCAGCCTGCTCGTCAGTCTTGTCGTCGCGTTCTGGAGCGCTTCGGCCGGCACCAAGTCCGTGCTGTCGGCGCTGAATGTTGCCTATGACACCGTGGAGCGTCGCGGCATCCTGGGCTTTCAGCTCACCGCTCTGGCAATGACGCTGTGCGCGGTGGCCGCTGCCGTGCTGGCTATTGCAGTGCTGGTGTTCCTGCCGACGGTGATCTGGTTCATCGGCCTTTCCGACTACAGTGCCTCGCTGATCAACATCTTCAGCATGGCGCTTCTGGTCGTGCTGGTGGGCGGCTCCATCGCGCTGCTCTACCGATACGGGCCGTCACGCGAGCGGCTACGGGGCCGGCAGATCTTTGCCGGCGCAATTCTGGCGACGCTGTTGTGGCTGATCGCCTCGACAGGGTTGTCGTACTACGTCGCACACATCGCGCGGTTCGGCGTGACCTATGGCCCCCTCGGCGCGGTCGTCGCTATCATGCTGTGGTTCTACCTGACCGCATACGCAGTGCTGCTCGGCGCGGAGGTGAATTCGCAACTGGAACATCGAAACGCGGCGCCCGAGGACCTTTCGGCTGGCAAATGAAACGGCCGCCTGTTACCTGACTGGCACGCGTGCCTCGAGCAGGGAAACGCCGCGAATGGCCCAGTGGGATGACGGCTACGTCACCGACGTAACCTATACCAGCAACTTCTACCGCGAGATCACGCCGAGCTGGCTTGCCCTGACGGGTTTGCTGCTCGGCCATCGGCCGCCGGACCTCGCGGCACCATTCAGTTACGCCGATCTGGGCTGCGGCAACGGCTTCACCAGCCTCGTCATCGCCGCGGCGTGTCCGCATGCGGAGGTCTGGGGCTTCGACTTCAATCCGGCGCATGTCGAGTTTGCCAACGGTCTCGCCGCCCGCGCCGGACTGACCAACGTGCGGTTCGTGGAATCCTCGTTCGCCGACCTGGAGGCTGCGCCGGACAGCGAACTGCCCGACTTCGATATCATGGTGTCGCATGGCGTGCTGAGCTGGATCTCGCCGGCGAACCGCAAACATCTGATCGGCGCGGTGGCGAAGCGGCTGAAGCCGGGTGGCTTGGTCTACCTGAGTTATAATGTCACCACCGGTTGGACCGGGATGGTGCCGGTTCGCATGTTGATGCGGATGTTGACCACCGCGAGTCCCGAGCGGACCGACCTGGCCGTGCCCGGCGTGCTGGATTTTGTCGATCGGCTGAAGCAGGCAGGCGCTTCGTTCTTCACGGCGAACCCAGCGCTCGAGAATTGGCTGACCGACATTCGCAAGCAGGACGCACGCTATATCGCGCACGAATACCTGAACCAGGACTGGCATCCGCTGATGTTCACCGAGGTCGCGGGCGAGATGTTGGAGGCAAAATGCCGCTACATCGGCAGCGCCACCTTGGCCGAGAACATCGACACGGTGTCGGTGCCACCCAACGTGGTGCCCATCCTCGCGGAAACGCGTGATCCCTATTTGCGCGAAACGCTCCGCGACATCGGTTGCGCTCAGACGTTCCGCCGGGATTTGTATCGCAAGGGCATCGCGTCGATGCCGGCGGCGGAGCAGCAGATGCTGCTGGACAATCTGACACTTGCCGGAATGGGGATGGCAGTGCCGGAAGGAGGTATCACCTTTGCCACGCCGATCGGCAACGTGACCGGCCGGCCCGAGGTTTACGAACCGCTGTTGTCCATACTGGAAGCGGGCACGCTGAGCGTTCCCCAGGCTCGCGTGGTTCCGGCGTTCGCCGGCCGGGCGCTGGTGGAGTTGATACAGGCGTTCACGCTGCTGGTCGCCGGGGGCTACGCGCACCCGATGCTTCCGGGAGGCGGCGCTGCGGCGGGGCATGAGGCCGCGCGGCGGCTCAATCTGGCTATCGCCCAGGCCAACGCGAACGCCGCCGATCTGCCGCGACTGGCTGCGCCAGCGATCGGCTCGGCGATCGGTGCCGACATCCTGGAGACACTGCTGGTCGGCGAGCTGCTCGACGGGAAGCCGGCGGATGTCGGCGCTCTGGCAGCGCAGCTTGTGGGATTGCTGGGACGCAGCGGGCGCAGCGTGCAGCGCGACGGCAAGCCGGTCAGCGACGCCGGCGAGACACTGCAGATCGTGACCGAGGCAGTGGTCGGGCTGCTGGAGCGGCGTGTGCCGCTGCTACGGCGGCTTGGCGTGCTGGAGGGCTAAGCGAACCGGCGCAAGCAAAGTCGCCCGCCCGAGCCGGTGCCGCGGATCCGCGAAATCAGGCGGCGTCGCGCCTTCCCTCGTCACACGTCGTCACGTAGTCCATGCCGCCGCCGAGCTGCAGTTCCAGCATCGTGACGCCATTCGTGGCCGGCAGCGACAGCACCGCCTCCCCGTCTGTCCAACGCCGGATTGCCGATCCATCCCGTTCGACCGACCACCAGCCCTTCTGGAGACCGGGGTGATCCATCGGGATCTCTGATACCTCGGTGGCGTCGCGCAGCACGATGCGCTCCAGACATACGCCCAGCCGACGGCGGTCCTCCAGCCACGGCCGCACATCGGACGGCGCACTTGCGCGCGAGACCAGTCGCACCGTCCCGGCGTTGCGGGGGAGCACGAAGATGAACCGTCCGGCGTCCGCATGGACCGGGCGAAGCTTGCGCCCCGCGGCAACGATGTGCAGCGCCGGGTCTTCGGTCGACTCAACCGGGCGGACCGGCTGACCAAGCATTGCGGCACGCTCGGCAAGGCGCTGCCAGACCGGGCGAACATCCGCCTCGTCCCACACGAACGGAGCGCACGAGCCCGTCTCGCGCGCCGGGTAGTCCGTCTCATCGGTCAGGTCCGGGTGTAACACGAGCGGATCTTCCGAATTGGCGAAGAAGCCGCGATTGCCGGTGTTGAGGTAGCTTTCCGCCGGCAAGCCTTCGGCGAGCAAAATGGCGTGGGCGTCGAGTTCGACATGGAAATACTCGACTGCGCTCAGGCCCTTCTCCTGCCGGATCGTCGTGCCGTTGATCAACTGCCGGGCGCAGATCAGCCGGCCGTCGACAAAGATTGCGTGGTCCGGTGACACCAGAAGATCGGTGTGCGGCATGTTGTCGGCGAACGCACCTCGCTGGATGCGAATTGGCGCGACCGTCTCCGGCCGCGGATGCGTCGTCAGATCAATGCGTCGCCGGCCGATCCATTTGACTGGCTCGGGGCTCAGCTCATCGCCAGCCACCGTGAGCACGATGTCGCCCTGCTTCAGGGTCTCGACCATTCGTTCGCCAGTGTCGGTGAGGATTCGTGTGCCGGCCGCGAAGCAGACGGCCTCGATTGTATCGCCGAACACCGCGAAGTCGTTCTGCGCGCCTGTCTGCAGCCCCACGTTGTTCATCGTGAGGACCGTGGAACTGCCATCGCTCACAGTGAGGACACCGGTCGACGTGTCCAATGTCGCGGTGTCGCCGGTGAAGTCGGCTCCGTCGAAGACGATCTGGTCGCCCCAGGCGAGATTGCTGATCTGCTGGCTCGTCACGGTGGACGCAGCGACGAAGCCCGACAGGAACTCGATCTCGCCAGTGTTGAGCGTCGTGGCGCTCGTGTTCGCGAAGCTGGTGGTGAGGTTGCTGTTGTCCACCGAGGTACTGCCAAACTCGAGCTTGCCGCCGCCACCGGTGCCTGCGATCGTGATCGTCTGGGCGGTACCGCCCGCGTCGAAAACATTCGTCCTGATATCGAACAGACCGCCGGCGTTGACCGTGATATTGGCTGGGCTTGCGCCAGCATAAACGAGAGTGTCGGTCAGCAGGTTTCCCCCGATGGTCAAGTTCGGGAGGCTATGGACGCCGTGGCCCGTGAAGAGTCTAAGGCGGGCAAGGTCAAAGGTGCTGCCCGCGTCAAGCGTCACGGTGTAGGTGGTTCCGGAACCGGTTGACGTGGCGCCCAACACCGCCACGTCCGTGTCGGGAGTTCCGGCGCCCGGGGTTCCGGTTGGCGACCAGTTGTCGGTGGTGCTCCAGTCTCCCGTGGTGCCGGCAGACCAGGTAAACCTTGTCATTCGCCGTTCCTCCCAAAGGTCTGACCTAACGCTTCTAGAGGCGAGCGTTTGGCGTCAGCCATCCATAAATTAACGAATTAACGGCTCGAATTAACAAATTGACGTTTAGATCATCGTCAATCGCGCGTTTCTCGATCGATAAAACGCTGTCACCCAAGCGCTGACGGCGCCTGCCCTATCTGATCAACCCGGTCAGTGGGCTGGACGGATCGGCCCCGAGCCGCCGCGGCATCCGTCCTGCGAGGTGTGCGAGCCGCCCCGCCTCGATCGCCAGCTTCATCGCGCGCGCCATCCGGATCGGGTCCTTCGCGTGCGCGATCGCGGAGTTCAGCAGCACCGCGTCACAGCCCAGTTCCATGGCGATTGCGGCATCCGAGGCTGTGCCGACACCGGCGTCCACCAGGAACGGTACCTTGGTCTGCTCGCGGATCATCCAGATCATCGCCGCGTTCTGAATGCCCAGCCCAGAGCCGATCGGAGCGCCCAGCGGCATGATCGCCACGCACCCCATGTCCTCGAGCCGCCTGCATGCAACCGGATCGTCGGCGGTGTAGACCATCACCTCGAACCCGTCCTTGATCAGCGCCTCGGCTGCCTCGAGCGTGCCGGCCATGTCGGGATAGAGCGTCGGCGGCGGCCCGAGCACTTCGAGCTTCACCAGGTTCCAGCCGCCCGCCTCGCGTGCCAGCCGCAGCGTCCGGACCGCTTCGCTTGCGGTGTGGCAGCCCGCGGTGTTCGGCAGGTAGGTGTATTTCTTCGGATCGACGTAATCCTGCAGCATCGGCGCCTTGGGGTCCGACAGATTGACCCGCCGCACCGCCACGGTGACGATCTCCGCCCCGGAGGCCTCGATCGCCGCGCCGGTCTCCTCGAGATCCTTGTAGCGGCCAGTCCCGACGATCAGGCGGGAGCGGAAGCGCCGTCCGGCCACCGTCCAGATGTCGTCTTGCGGCTGCGTTGCATCCATCTCAGCCTCCCCCGATGAAATGCACGATCTCCAACGCGTCACCGCTTTCGAGCCAGGTCTCGGCGTAGCTGGAGCGCGGCACGATCGCCTCGTTGCGTTCCACCGCCACCTTGCGTGTCTCCAGCCCGAGCGTGGCGAGCAGGGCGGCGACGGTCATCGGTCCGTCGAAGGCACGGGCTTCGCCATTCAGTGTCAAAGTCACGGCGGTCTGCATGCGCGGAGTATGGGCACGCGCGACCGGCGGGGCAAGGAACCGAGGCGCGACCGCATTGCGGATTTGCCGCGCAGAACGCCGCGCGTGACCGTGCGGAAAATCGTGGCAAAATGCGTGTAACGCAGGTATAACGCTTTCGTTACCAGAATATGACGCATTCAACGGGCTGGTCATAGCGGGTTTAGACCAAAGGGGGTTTCGTGCGGCAAGTCATCGCAGCGGTTCTGTGCGTCATGTTTTCTGGCACCGCCATGGCCCAGCAACAGGCAACGGACGCGGCCAATCAAGCAAATCACGGCTCGGTTGGCGTGATTACCGGAATGGAAGGAGGCACCTACGCGAGGACCGGTGCGGACCTGACGATCCTGGACGACGGCACGCTCCGCGTGTTGCCGATATTGGGGAAGGGGTCCCTGCAAAACCTCTCCGACATTCTTTACCTCAAGGGCGTGGACGTCGGATTCGTCCAGGCCGATGCGCTGACCTACGCGCAACAGCACGGAATGTTCCCCAATCTCACACAGAAGATCCGCTACATCGCCAAGCTATATGACGAAGAGATTCATATCCTGGCGCGCAAGGATATCACGAAGCTTGAGGACCTGAACGGCCAGCGAGTCAACGTCGATGTCACCGGCAGCGGTTCTGCGATGACCGCCGAGATCGTGCTGGATGCCTTCGGCATCAAGCCAAAGATCGAACACGAAAAGCAGGTCACCGGCGTTCAGGAGTTGAAGCAGGGGGACATCGCCGCGATCATCCAGGTGGCCGGTGCGCCGATGCCGCTCCTGTCCGACGTGTCGGCCGACAGCGGCCTCCATTTCTTGCCAATCGAGCTCAACCCAAGCCTCGCCCAGACCTACCTGCCTGACCAGTTCACTCACGACAACTATCCCCGGCTCGTCCCTGTCGGCACCACGGTGCCGACGATCGCGGTCGGCGACGTGATGGCAGTGTTCGGCTGGCAACTGCATAGCGAGCGGTACAACAAGGTGGCCCGCTTCGTGACCGCCTTCTTCAGCAAGTTCGACCAGTTCCAGCAGCCGCCGCGCCATCCCAAGTGGCGCGAAGTGAACCTGACCGCCCAGGTGCCCGGCTGGACGCGCTTCCAGGCGGCTCAGGACTGGCTGGAGCAGGAGACAACGGCAGGCACTGCCGGTGGCACCACGCAGGAACGGTTCGATGCCTTTCTGTCCCAGACGAAACCCGGCGTTGGCGGCAGTTTGACGGAGGCGGCGAAGGCAGCGCTGTTTCAGCAATTCCTTGCCTGGGACAAACAGCGGTCGGCGGGACGTTAGCGGTGCCGGGGGAGGTCGCGCGAAGACGCGCAAATCACTGGGCGCTGGCGGCACTCTGCGCCGCTCCTTTGTTGACGGCGGGCGCGTCCTACGCAGCCCCGAGCAGTCTCGAAACTGCACAGAGCGCGCCTGCGGTGTCAGCAGATCATGAGTGTGAAGCGCTGCTGGTCAAGGTCGAGAAGCAGATTTCCGATGGCCGCACCGCCACCCCGCCCGATGACAACGCGCTGCTGACGTGGCAGAGCGTGATCACGCGCGTGGAACCTGCTTCGCCTGGGACACTGCGTGCCTTGCAGAACTTCGTGACGCGTCTGACCTACCGCGAGGCGGAGGAACATACGGCCGGGAGACGAACGGTCGAGGTTGATCTCAAATTGTTCGAGGGCTTGGCGAGCGAGCTGATTTCGCGGGGGGCGGCTTCGCTGAGCAATGAACCGACCGCCGAAAAGCCGGCCACGGAAAGTGGCACAACCACGAGGTCTTCGGACCCGTCGGCATCCCCCAACGCCATATCCGACGGTGCCTCTGCCGCCCCTGATGCAGCCACAGCGGATAGGGACACAGCAAGCCCTCCCGCTGCGCCTGCCAATCCTCCCGCCGATACGACATTGGCGCTCGCCGATCCGACGGCGGCTCAGTCGACGCACGCGCCGACCGCACAGGACCAGGCTATGGCGGCTTCGTTCATGCGTCGCGGCGATGCGATGATGGCGATCAAGGACATATCGGCGGCACGCAAGTTCTACGAATCTGCCGCCGATGCGGGAAGCGCCGCGGGCGCGACGGCACTCGCCCGAACCTTTGATCCCGACTACCTCGCCGGGCTGGGCGTGGTCGGCCTGCAGCCCGATCCGGCGACCGCCGCTGTCTGGTATCGCAAGGCGGCGGCGCTCGGGGATCCGGACGCCGAGACACGGCTGCGGACGCTGGCGCGGTCGGTCAACTGAAGCTCTGACTGCGGCGAGGTCGAACGGCTGAACCGACTCCTCCGCCGGTTGGACCGGCGCGACCAGCTATGCTACGGGCGCCCCGATGTCTCAATCGGTATCCCCACCCCTGGTCGCCGTACTGAACGGCCCGAACATGAACATGCTCGGCATGCGGCAGCCGCACCTTTACGGCAGCGCCACGCTCGACGACGTGGAGCAGCTCTGTGCGGAGACCGCTGACCAGCTCGGGCTTGCGATCGACTTCCGTCAGACCAATGGCGAGGGCGAGCTGGTTTCATGGGTGCAGGAATGTCGCGGTCGCGCCCAGGGCATCGTGATCAATCCGGCCGGCTACACCACCACCTCGATCGCGTTGATGGACGCTTTGCTCGCGACCGACCTGCCGGTAATCGAGGTGCATGTCACCAATATCCATCGGCGCGAGGAATTCCGTCAGCACTCGTACGTATCGAAGGCCGCTGTCGGCGTGATCTGCGGCCTCGGCGTCCGCGGTTACGCGCTGGCGCTGACCGCCATGGCGGACCTCCTGTTGGAAAACGCATGACCCGCATCCCGTTCGATCCCGACGCGATCCGCGCGCTCGCCGCGGTGCTGAACGAGACCGGCCTCACCGAGATCGAGATCGCCGAGAAGGACAGCCGCATTCGCGTCGTGCGCGCCGCCGCTCCCGCCATGGTTGCCGCTGCCCCGGCCGCGCCCCTCGCCGTGGCGCCACAGACCATAGCGTCCGCGCCCGACGAGGCCAGCCACCCGGGCGCAGTCATCAGCCCGATGGTCGGGGTTGCCTATCTCTCGTCGGAGCCCGGCGCGCCACCCTTCGTCACCGTTGGCCAGAGCGTCGTCGCCGGCCAGACGCTGCTGCTGATCGAGGCTATGAAGACATTCAACCAGATCAAGGCGCCCAAGGACGGAACCGTTGCGCGCATCCTGGCCGCCAACAGCACGCCGGTGGAATACGGCGAAGTTCTGCTGATCCTGGAATGATGGTTTGTTCCAGAAGATCCTCATCGCCAATCGTGGCGAAATCGCGCTCCGTATCCAGCGGGCCTGCCGCGAGCTAGGCATTCAGTCGGTCGCGGTGCACTCGACCGCGGACGCCGAGGCCATGCACGTGCGCCTGGCCGACGAGAGCGTTTGCATCGGGCCGCCGCCGGCGAAGGACAGTTACCTCAACATGCCGGCCATTCTCTCGGCAGCACTGGTGACCGGCGCCGAGGCAATCCATCCCGGCTACGGCTTCCTCGCCGAGAACGCGGGGTTCGCGGAGATGGTGGAGGCGCACGGCCTGACCTTCATCGGTCCGTCGCCCGCGCATATCCGAATGATGGGCGACAAGATCGCCGCGAAGGCGGCGGTGGCGCGGCTTGGTGTGCCGCTCGTGCCGGGCTCGGATGGCGCGGTGGCGGATGTGGCGAAGGCGCGCGATGTGGCAGGACGCATCGGCTATCCTGTCGTGATCAAGGCCTCGGCCGGTGGCGGCGGGCGCGGCATGAAGGTGGCGCGCAATGCTGCCTCGCTCGACGAGGCGTTCGGCATCGCGCGGACCGAGGCACGTGCTGCTTTCGGCAACGACGCCGTGTATGTCGAGAAATACCTCGATCATCCGCGACATATCGAACTGCAGATTCTCGCCGATGGGCATGGCAACGTCGTGCACCTGGGTGAGCGCGATTGCAGCCTGCAGCGGCGCCATCAGAAGCTGCTGGAGGAAGCCGGCTCGCCAGCGCTGAGTGCCGCCGCGCGCGACAAACTCGGCACCACCGCCACCGCCGCTCTGGCATCGCTCGGCTACCGCAACGCCGGAACTCTGGAGTTCCTGTATCAGGACGGGCAGTTCGCGTTCATCGAGATGAACACCCGTCTGCAGGTTGAACATCCGGTCACCGAGATGGTGTGTGGCATCGACCTCGTGCGCGAGCAGATCCGCATCGCCGCCGGTGCGCCACTCGGCTTTGAACAGAGCGACATTCGGTATTCGGGGCACGCGATCGAGTGCCGCATCACGGCCGAGGACCCGACGACCTTCACCCCGACACCAGGCCGCGTCACCGCCTTCCACGCGCCCGGCGGCTTGGGCGTGCGGGTCGATTCCGCCCTCTACGCTGGGTATTTCGTGCCACCATACTACGACAGTCTGGTTGCCAAGCTGATCGTCCACGCGCCGACGCGTGCCGATGCGATCAGCCGGATGCGTCGCGCGCTCGACGAATTCGCCATTGTCGGCATCCAGACGACGATCCCGCTGCACCAGCGGATTGTCGATGACGCGGAGTTCCAGCGTGGCGACTACACGATCCATTGGCTGGAGCGCTTCGTCTCCCGCTGATGCATCGCGCTGCAGGCCCGCCCAATCGTTGGGGCGGGCAAAGACCGGCGTCCCAGCTGACACCCGGCGCATGGCCGGCATCCGTGTCTTTGAACCTACACCAGCAAATACGCGGACGCCAACCTTGGTCGCAATTACGCCGAAGCGGCGGGGTAAATCATTTGACCGGGCCGTGAATATTATCCCTCGCGCCGCGACCGATTTAACAAATTTGTAATGGAAGACCCGCCGAGCCTTTGACGGCTGCATGGTCTGGTGCCAGGCGCGGAGGAAACCAGATCATGTACCTGGTGGCAATGGGTTCTGCAAATAACTGGCGCCTGGTTCTACCTGGGGCTGCTGGCAGCCTGGATCTGGAGCGTCGTTTTGAGTCAATTAAGAGCGAGAGACAGCGAGCGCGAAGAGCATTTCCGCCACGCGGCATAAGACACGGAATCGGCCCGGCCGCTCGCAGGTAATATCGCTAATCCTTCCTCAATGCCCCTGCGCCTATTCTTCGGTTCATGGACATCACCGCCTGTATCTGCACGCGTGACCGCCCGCAGTATCTGCGAGACTGTCTGAACGGATTGTCCCAACAGACGGTGGGAACCGAACGGTTCGATATTCTGGTCGTGGACAGTGCCTCCTGCGGCCAGACACCCGCACTGATCGCGCGTCTGGTCGCCGGCATCGCCAATGCGCGGCTGCTGCGCATGGAGCGCCCCGGTGTCAGCCTCGCCCGCAACGCCGGTGCGTCGGCCGCTCGTGGCAGCTACATCGCCTATATCGACGATGATGCAATACCCGCGCCCGACTGGATCGAGCGCATCCTGGCGACAATCGCCGAAATCGACCCGCCGCCGGCACTGATCGGCGGACGCATCATGCCTCATTGGGAAGCGCCGCTGCCGATGTGGTGGCCGCCGCATCTGCGCGGCACCCTGTCGATCATCGAGTGTGAAGGCCAGGGCGAATACCGCACCGCTGCACTCCCTGCCGGCCTGGAACCGTACGGCGCCAACATGGTCGTGCACGTGCCGACGTTGCTGGCGATGGGCGGCTTCGGAGGCCAAAGCGGACGTGTCGGCAAGGCGCTGCTGTCGGACGAGGACGTGCAGCTTGCGTGGCGCCTGCAAGCGGCTGGCCACTCGGCGCGCTACGACTCGCGGATCGTGGTGCAGCACCAGATCCAGGCGGAACGCCTGACCCCGCGCTGGCTGCTGTCGCGGCTCTACTGGCAAGGCGTTTCAACCGTGCTGACCCGTCGGCTGCTTGGTCAATCCGCCGCGGTCTGGCGCGAATTGCCGCGCCGCTTCGCGGTGGCTTGCCTGCTGGCGCCGCTGGGTCTGCTGCCGCGGCGCAGCACCTGCCTGGTGTCCTGCCGCTGGCGGCTCGCCTACGCGGCGGGCTTCGTGCGGTCGGCACTTGGCCGCAGCCTTGTGCCCGGCGAGTAGCGCGTGTGCAGCTTTACCGCTGGCGCGGTGCGGAGCGAAATTTCGGCGACGAGCTGAATGCGCTGCTGTGGCCTAAATTGCTGCCGGGCTTCTTTGACGATGATCCTGCCGAACAGTTTCTCGGCATCGGCTCCGTGCTCGACGCGCGCCACGAGACGGGGGCGGTGAAGCTGGTCGCCGGCGCCGGCTACGGCGGTTACGAGGCGCCGCCGACGCTGGACGCGAACTGGATCATCCACTGGGTCCGTGGCCCGCTGACGGCCCGGCGGCTCGGCCTGCCGGAGGTCTGCGGCCTGGGCGATCCCGCCATGCTGCTTTCCGCGCCTTGCGCCGGCGGTCGATCGATCGGCTTCATGCCGCACTTCGAGAGCCTCGAACGCGGCGCGTGGGCCGCGGCGGCCAACGCGGCGAACGTCACCCTGATCGATCCGCGCGGCGATCCGGCCGCCATTCTCGGCGCGATCGGCGCCTGCCGCCTGCTGATCAGCGAGGCGATGCATGGCGTCATCGTGGCCGACGCGATGCGCGTGCCCTGGATCGCGATGCGCCCGCTCATGTCCATGCACCGCGCGAAGTGGCAGGACTGGGCAGACGCACTGGGCCTTCGGCTCCGCTTTCGGCTTCTGGCCGCCTCCTCGCTGGCGGAGCGGCTGCACGCTTCGCCGCTCGCCGCAACACGTCGCGGCCGCCATCTGCTGAACCTTGCGCACCCTATGCTGCAAGCCGCCGGACGGTGCCGGTTCATCGAACAGGCCGCGCGGTCGCTCACTGCCGCGGCTGCCTTCGCGCCACAGCTCTCCGCAGCGGCGGCACTGGACCGCTGCCGCACACGGATGCTGGAACGGCTGGACGCGCTGCGACGCGATCCGTGGCGGCAAGGCGCGAAGGTCCCTTCTTCCTTGCATCGTCGCCGCAATTCCGCGTAGCACGGCCGGGCTCTCACGGAGCGTCCGCCGCCTATGTCCCGATATCCCGATCAGGCGAACAACGACCTGCTGGAGCGCATCCCCCTCGACGCCAGGGTGGTGCTCGATGTCGGCTGCAGCACCGGCGCCCTGGGCGCCGCCTATCGACGCCTCAATCCGCGCGCCCGGCTGCTCGGCATCGACAAGGATCCCGCGGCGGCCGGGCAGGCGGCGCGGCGGCTGGACCAGATCGCGGTGGTCGACGTCGAGCACGATCCGATGCCGTTCGCGCTGGATCGCCCGATCGACTGCATCGTGTATGGCGACGTGCTGGAGCACCTGAGCGATCCCTGGCCGGTGCTGCGCCGCCACGCGGAGGTGCTGAGCGACGATGGCACCATCCTGATCTGCGTGCCGAACATGCAGCACTGGAGTTTCGCCGACCGCCTGCTGCGCGGCACCTGGAAATATGAGCCGACCGGTCTGCTGGATGAGACGCATCTCCGCTGGTTCAGCCTGGAGACGATGCGCGAAGGCCTGGAGGCGGTGGGCCTCGTGCCGCACGAAGTCTCGCCGCGGGTGTTCGATGCCGCCAGCGCACAGGAGTTCGCCGGCATGATCGCGCCGGCGCTGACCAGGCTCGGTGTCGATCCAACCGCCTACGCGCAGCGCGCGGCACCGCTGCAATACATCTGGCGTGTATTCAAGACGCCGCGGCAGATGATTGCGGTGGCGGCGAACATGCTGCAGCCGGTGGGCGGCGTGTCGCATGTGCGGGTTGTGTATCCGCTACAGGCGATGCGCAGCGATCCGACGGTGCTGACGCAGCTCGTGACCGGCGGCGACATCAAGATGCCGGGCAGCGACATGCCGCGCATCTTCGTGCTGCACCGGCCGACACTGTCGGGCGATCGGGGCGCCAGCGAGATTCGCAAGCTGCTGGCCGATGGCTGGGTGGTGGTGACGGAATTCGACGATCATCCGGATCACTTCGGAATGCTCAACGCCGACGACGAACTCGCGTTCCGTGGTGTTCATGCGGTGCAGACCAGCACGGAGGCACTCGGCGCGATCCTGCGCACGCGCAATCCCGAGGTCATGGTGTTCCCCAACATGGTCCGCGCGCTGCCGGATGTGCGCAATTTCCGCGACCCGCAGGTGCTGACGCTGTTTTTCGGCGCGTTGAACCGCGAGCGCGACTGGGCGCCGCTGATGCCGGCGCTGAACGATGTGGCGGAGAAGGCGGGCGAACGGCTGCGCTTCCATGTCGTGCACGACCAGGGTTTCTTCGATGCGCTTCACACGCCGCACAAACGGTTCACACCGATCTGCGATCACGACATGTATCTGTCACTGCTCGGGGAGTGTGAGATCTCGCTGATGCCGCTGGCGGATACGCCGTTCAATCGTGCCAAGTCCGATCTCAAGTTCATCGAGGCTGCCGCGTGTCGCGTGGCGGCGCTGGCCAGCCACATCGTGTATGGCGACAGCATCGAGGATGGCCGAACCGGGCTGCTGTTTCACAATGCCGGCGAGCTGCACGACCGACTGCTGCGCCTGGTGGCGATGCCGGAACTGGCGCGTGGTCTCGGCGACGCGGCACGGCACTACGTCGCCGGCGAGCGCATGTTGGCCTATCAAGTGGCGCCGCGAATCGCGTGGTACCGCTCGCTCTGGGCGCGGCGGGCGGCGTTGAGCAGCGCTCTCTACGCCCGGCTACTGGAGGTGCCGCTGTTGGCCGACGGCGCACCGGTGGAAATGGGGACACTGCCCTGACATTGGCTGCCGCGGGGGCACGTTTGCCGAGCTATGGCAAAAACTGGAGACTGTCTAACATCGTATTGTCACTTGGCTTCAGTCCCCAGGCGCGGCAGACGTGATGCGCGGACGCGTTCCAACACATTCGGGCCCAGCAGACCGAACACCAGAAGCCCGATTGTGCGCGGGTGCAGTGGTCGGCGGGCCAACGCCTTCAGGCACGCCTTCACACCTTGGCTGGTCCGGCCGCAGCGAAACGCGCTCGCCGCAAGTCTTGTCTGGTACATCACGTATGTCCGCGGTGCATGAGCGGCAAGCGAAGAGCCATGGTCATCAATCAGCCGTTGCCATTCCTCGGCTTCCGCGACCGTGCTTCGACGATCGCGGTGGATCTGGCCGCCAGGCTGGCTTTGCTTTGTCATCTGGTCGTTCGCATCCTGATGATAAAGCCGTAGCACCATTGGATAGAACCGGGATCCGTAACGCTTGGCCAGGTCAAAGTACGTTCGATCCTCGGGCACTCGCTCGTCTGGAAACCGGAACGTATGGTGCGCGCTTCGCCGCATCGCCAGCAGCATCTCCGAATTGGCGTCCGCCACCGTCATGGATTCGCAGAAGGACAGCCAATGCTCGTAGTCCCAACGGCCGGCCTGCGGACAGGGGAAAGGCGTAAGTGTGCCGTCATCCATTCGGCATTGAAACCACAGGACAGCAATGTCCGAGGGAGCTTCCATCGCGCGCTGCCGGATCAAGTCGAGAGCGCCCTCGACGAACTCGTCGTCGCTGTCCAACAGAATCACCCACTCGCCCGTCGCGTGCTCGATGCCTGTGTTCCTGGTACAGCTGAGACCACGGTTGACATTATGCTGAATGAGCCGGACCGCAGGATGATTTATTTGATTGACCACCGAGGCCGATGCATCGGTTGAACCGTCGTCCACGACTATGATTTCGTAGTCCGCGAGTGACGATCGCAGACAGCTATCGATCGCGCGCCTGATGAGGGCGGCACGATTGTACATTGGTATCACCACGCTCAGATATGGCCGTGCCAGCTCATTCTGTTGCCGAGACATGCGCCAATCCCCTACGTCACGGCGGCGCTTGGGTCAATGATGCGTGCTTGGAGATGACGTACTTCCCAGCTGGACAGCAAATCCCGGTTCACGTCACCGGTGGGTGACCCGGCGACGATGTCAGCGGTCAGCGTGGAACGTCACGACCAGCACGTCGCGGAACCCCGGCTGCGCCGGGTCGATCGGCTCGACCGGCGTCACCCCGTGCATCACCCGGTGGTCGTCCACCCACGCCGCGTCGCACGGCTCAGTCAGCGTGAAGCTGCCAAGATCCCGCCCGTCCGCGTCGTGGATCGAGGTGACGCCGCTCTGGATGTTGCGCCGCCCGATCAGCAGCACCAGCACGTAATCGACGCCGTCGCGGTGCATGCCCTCCGGGGTCGGCTGCCCGGCCGCGCCACTGCGCGCCTCGATGCGGAACTGGTGCACCTCGATGTGCCAGTCGCGCGTGGGCGCCAAACGCTCGAACAGCGCGCGGCACGCCGCCAGGATCGTCGTCATGCTCTCGCCGTTGGCGATCTCCGGCAGCACTGGATCGAACCAGCGCGCGATGCCGCCGTTCAGCGGGTTGTAGTCGCGGCTCTGGTAGTGCGGCTGTTGCGGCTTGCGGTGGATCGGCTCACCGACACGCGCGCCGAACGCGGCATGGCGACGCTTCCGATACCGCCCGCCATCCGCCATGTAGGTATCGAGGCCCAGGTCGTTCCAGCTCGCCGCAAACGCCGCCCAGTCCGCCATGGGTCCGAACAGCGCCCGCATCTCCGCCCCTCGCCCAAAGGCAAAGCCCTCGGCCGCGATTGCGGCGGCAAGCTGCTTCATGGCTGCCTCGCAGCCGAGACCTGGTGCAGAGCGACCATGCGTTCCACCGGGTTGTAGAGCTGGATCCCCAGCTCCTCGAACCGCTTCTTCATGCGCCGATTGAACTCGCGCTGCACGTTCCAACGCCCTGAATCCGTGCAGACCACTTGGCCGGCGATTGTCACCGAGGCGCCATCGAGCCTGTCCACACCCCAGAGTTGGAGATCGCTCAGCATCCGCGCCGAGAAGTCCGCGTCCTCGCGCATACCGGTCACGATCTGCTTCAGCACATCGCAAACCCGGTCGGTGTCCTCGCCCGCCGCAACGCTGACCGACACCGATGCGTTGCCCAGCCCGCGGTTGACGTTGGTCACCGTCGTCACCGAGCTGAACGGGATGAGGTGCACCGAGCCATCGCCGGCGCGGAGGCGAATGATCCGGACCGAGAGGTTCTCGACGGTGCCTGTCAGACCGGCGACGGTGACTGTGTCGCCGACCTGCATCGCGTTCTCCAGCAGCAGGAAGATGCCGGTGATGAGGTCCCGCACCAATGTCTGCGAGCCGAAGCCGATAGCCACACCGACGATGCCGGCGCCGGCGAGCAGCGGGCCGATGTTCACGCCGATCTCGGACAGCACCATCATGCCGCCGACGGCCACGATGGTGATCGACAGCGTGGTGCGCAGCAGCGGCAGCAGTGTCCGCAGCCGCGCCGAGCGCGCCGCCTGCGCCTCGCGGGCCAGCATCGCGAGATGACGCTCGATCGCGGCGTTGACCGCCTCCCAAACCGCCACCGCCAGCAGCACGGTGACAGCAAGGTTGAGCAGGCTGGACAGCAGGCGGCGGCCAGGCGTGCTGACCGCCAGCCAGTCGAAGGCGCCAAGCCCCCAAAGCTGCAACAGCGCAATCGCGGCGATAAGAAGGATCAGGCCGCGCGCGATGCTGGTGATCACCGGATGATAGAGTGCGAGGCGCGCCTCGATGCCGGGATAGCGTGACGCCGTGTCCGGCCGCAGCGACATCGCGCGGTCCAACGCACCGAGAACGACGATCTGCAACAGCCGCGCCAGGATCATCACCACGACGATGCTGCCGACATAGCGCAGCATGTTGGCGTAGCCGTGCCGCACCTCGATCACCGAGGCCAGCCACAGCCCGGCCAGCAGCATCAGTGCCAGCCAGTGCCAGATGCGCGCCAGCCAGTTGCGTAGCGCAGCGACAGGGCGACTGGTGCCCTCAGGCGCACGCAGCATCCGCCGCACCGTTCTTCGCTGCTGCAGCACGATGATCGCGAGGAAGACGTTGACGACGAAGGCGACCGCCTTGAGCACCGCGTCATGCGCGGTGTCCGAGAGGCCGAGCAGCGATCCCACCTCGGTCGCCGCATAGCCGAACACGCTGATCGCCGCGATGCGGCTGGTCCAGCGCATTGCGTAGGCGGCCGCATTGTCGGTCATCGTCAGCATGCGAAGGCGCGGCTGTGTGGGCGAGAACATGACCCGCGCGACGCAAAGGATGGCGGCGCAGAGCGCGTAGGCGTCGATGACCGCGAGCAGCACAAGGCGGGGCGGGTCCCTGCCGCCGAGCGAGGTGGCGGCGAGCAGATGACCGGCGGCCAGGAAGGCGAGGACGGGCAGCAGTTCCAGGGCGCAGCGGCCAAGCATAAGCGGCACGCGCCGCAACAACGTCAGCGCCGCCAGCCGTCGCCGGTGGGGCGGCTCGGTTTCTCCGCGCTCGGCGCGGGCTTCGGCATCCTCGTGGATCGGCGCGCCGCCGTTGGGCGCCCGGCGCACCAGCGCCAGGATCGGGCGCGCCACCGCGCGCCGCATCGCCCAACCCACGGCGAGGCTCAGCGCCAGGACAACGACGAGTCGCCACGCGGTGTCCAGCAGGATGTCGTGCGCCCACGGCTCGGTCGCCATGATGTGCAGCCATGCCCACAGCAGCGGCACGCTCTGGATCGCGCCGAGGGTGGCGGTTGCCTCGCCGGAGAGGTGATTGAGGAAGCTGGACGCACCAACCAGCACCTCGGCGCCGAGGCTCCCCGGAGCGATCGGGACGGCGGTCTGGGCCGGCGCGGGCTGCGGTTGCGCCTGTGCGATGGTCTTCAGGGTGCTGATGAGCTGGTCGCGCTTCTGCGGGTCCTGCAACACCTCGAGGGTGTGGCGAGCGTCGTCAGGACTGACCTGGGCGTGAGCGTGCGGCGCGATGGCAAGCAAACTGGCGAGGATCAGCAGGCGCAGCATCATCATGGCTCCGGACAACAGGAAGCGAGATTGGTCAACAAAATGGCAGTGCGCGGGCGGGCTCCTGCTCCTGCGAATCGCCGTGGGTTGGGGTGGGGGTTCGTGCTCGCTATATCACCCCGGTGAAGACGTTTCTCGCCATCATGGTCGCCCTGCTGATGTTCGCCACCCTTGGCGTGCTGTTCGCCGGCTTTTTTGGGCTGGTGCGGGGCGGCGGCGACCCGGCGCGGTCCAATCGGCTGATGCGCTGGCGGGTCATCCTGCAAGGCGCGGCACTGCTGTTGTTCGCCCTGCTGATGACCCTGCTGAAGTCCTGAACCGGCGTTTGACAGGCTACCGGCCCCTGCATATGGTCCGCCGCCTCTATTGCAGGTGCGAACAGGCGGGCAGTCCGGCCCGCTGGTGTGCAACATTCCTCGAAGCGGCACGGTCCTCTCCATGAAAATCCTGGTCCCGGTAAAGCGGGTGGTCGACTACAACGTGAAGGTCCGCGTGAAGGCGGATGGCTCCGGCGTGGAGACCGCCGGGGTGAAGATGTCCATGAACCCGTTCGACGAGATCGGGGTGGAGGAGGCCGTCCGCCTCAAGGAAAAGGGCGTCGCCACCGAGATCATCGCTGTCTCCATGGGCGTGCCGCAGTGCTCGGAGACGATCCGCACCGCGCTCGCCATGGGCGCCGACCGCGGCATCCTGGTGGAGACCGATGTCGAGCTCCAGCCGCTCGCGGTCGCGAAGCTGCTGAAGGCGATCGCCGACAAGGAGCAGCCGAAACTTATCATCCTGGGCAAGCAGGCGATCGACGATGACATGAGCGCCACCGGCCAGATGCTGGCGGCACTGCTCGGCTGGCCGCAGGGCACCTTTGCCTCGAAGATCACGATCGAGGGCGACGGCATCACCGTGACGCGTGAGGTGGATGGCGGGTTGGAGACGGTCGCGCTGACCCTGCCGGCGATCGTCACCACCGATCTGCGGCTCAATGAGCCACGCTATGCCTCGCTGCCCAACATCATGCGGGCGCGCAAGAAGCCGATCGACAACGTGAAGCCGGCCGACCTTGGCGTCGATCCGGCGCCGCGGCTGACCACCGTGAAGGTGGCCGAGCCGCCGAAGCGGAAGGCAGGCGTGAAGGTCGGCTCGGTGGCCGAGCTGGTGGCGAAGCTCAGAACGGAAGCGAAGGTGATCTGACCGATGACGGCACTGGTTCTGCTCGAGTTCGACGCCTCCGGCATCAAGCAGCCGTCGCGAAGCGCGGTCGCCGCGGCAGCCAAGCTGGGTGAGGTGCATGCGTTGGTCGCGGGGAGCGGCGTGGATGCCGCCGCGCAGGCCGCGGCGAAGCTGCCCGGTGTGGCGAAGGTGCTGACGGCGGATGCTCCGGCGCTCGATCATCTGCTGGCCGAACCCACGGCCGCGCTGCTGATCGCGTTGGCGCCGAACTACGACCATCTGCTGGCCGCGACCACCGCGGTGGGCAAGAACATCATGCCGCGCGTCGCGGCACTGCTCGACGTGCAGCCGATCAGCGACATCGCCGATGTGGTGGACGCCGACACGTTCGTCCGGCCGATCTATGCCGGCAACGGCATGGCGACGGTCAAGTCGTCCGACGGGAAGAAGGTGATCACCGTCCGCGCCGCCAGCTTCGACCCAGTGGCGGCGGAAGGCGGCAGTGCGCCGGTCGAGGCCGTGTCGATCCCTGACATGCCTGCGATGTCGCGCTTCATCTCGGCCGAGCTGTCGAAGAGTGAACGGCCCGAGCTGACCGCGGCCCGCGTGGTGATTTCCGGCGGGCGCGGCATGCAGGCCGGCGATAACTTTAAGCTTTTGGAACCAATTGCCGATAAACTCGGCGCCGCGGTGGGGGCATCCCGTGCCGCGGTGGATGCCGGTTTTGTGCCCAACGACTATCAGGTTGGCCAGACCGGAAAGATCGTCGCCCCGGAGCTTTACATTGCTGTCGGAATTTCGGGTGCCATCCAGCATCTGGCCGGCATGAAGGACAGCAAGGTGATCGTGGCGATCAACAAGGACGAGGAAGCGCCCATCTTCCAGGTCGCCGACTATGGCCTGGTGGCTGATCTGTTCGCGGCATTGCCGGAGTTGGCAAAGGAACTGGAGCGCTCCTGAATGAATGTAGAAGTCAAGCCAACGCCTGCCGGCGGCACGCTGCTGGCGGAGCCGCCGGATATCGCGCGTGTCGGCGTGGTCGGCGCCGGCCAGATGGGCAACGGCATCGCCCATGTCTGCGCGCTGGCGGGCCTGCCGGTCATGCTGCTCGACGTGAAGGCCGAGCCGCTCAAGAAGGCGATGGCGACCATCACCCGCAACATGGACCGCCAGGTCAACCGCAGCCTCATCTCGGCCGAGGATCGCGACGAGGCGTTGGCGCGCATCGCGACCAGCACGGAATACGGGGCGTTCGGCGAGGCCGATTTCGTGATCGAATCGGCGACCGAGAAGGAAGATGTGAAGCGTGCCATCTTCAAGCTGCTCACGCCGCATCTGAAGCCCGCCTGCCTGCTCGCGTCCAACACATCGTCGATCTCCATCACCCGGCTGGCGGCGACCACCGACCGGCCGGAAAAGTTCATCGGCATGCACTTCATGAACCCGGTGCCGGTGATGAAGCTGGTGGAGATCATCCGCGGCATCGCGACCGACGAGCCGACCTTCCAGGCGGTGCACGCGCTCGCCGAGCGGCTGCACAAGACCCCGGCAGTTGCCGAAGACTTCCCGGCGTTCATCGTCAACCGCATCCTGGTGCCGATGATCAACGAGGCGGTCTACGCGCTGTATGAGGGCGTGGGCTCGGTCGCCGGCATCGACGTCTCGATGAAGCTGGGCGCGAACCATCCGATGGGACCGCTGGAACTGGCGGACTTCATCGGTCTGGATACCTGCCTGTCGATCATGCAGGTGCTCTACGAAGGGCTGTCGGACAGCAAGTACCGGCCCTGCCCGCTGCTGGTGAAGTATGTCGAGGCCGGTTGGCTGGGACGGAAGACCAACCGCGGGTTCTACGACTACACGGTGACCCCGCCTCGCCCGACGCGGTAAGGTCCGGTGGGCGCTTCGGTCGTGGGCTGAGAAGGCTGTTTATTGGTGGCAGATGCAGCCCGGAGTGGTGCGCACGCCAACCTACCGGAATCACTCGACGGCTGCGGCACCGCAAAAGTTCTGAGATCGGCGGTCGTTCACTCCAGAGACTTTCTCATCTTCGCTCCAGACAAACAACATGATCGTCGCTACGAAGCACAGGATCTTCGAAATGACGTTTAGCGCGAGCGGTAGCGGTTCCGCGGGAAAGGCGAACCCAAACGCAGCCCAGACGGCGAATACCACAAACATCGCCGCCACCGCGTAAGAGGAGTACGCGGTGACCCGCACCGAAGGCAGCAACGTCAGCAGCGATATCGTTGACAACTCGACCAGGAACAACGGCAGGAAGAAAAGCTGCCGATATAATACAGGATGGGTCGGGATCGGCGGATTGGTCCGTGCCATGATGATCAGATCGAAGGGAAACTCGAAGATCATCGGCGCGGCGGCGGTGCCGATGACCGCACTGGCCAGTGCGACCTTCCAGCCCCAACGCCGCGTAAGGTAGAGAATCACGAAGAAGGTCACCGGCGCATCGAGGAACGTGCCGACGCGCACGCGGGGCGCGACGAAGCCCGGATAGGCCTGCTTCACTTGTAGTCCATAGACGAACGTGGCGACCGGGACATTGTAGATCGCCAGCAGCCAGATCGCGATCATGAACCCAGCGGCGATGCCTCCTGGCCGCGTGATCTCGAGCGGGGCGCGCAGCCGTTTTCCGGCATAGGCAAATCCGCTGGCCATCACTAGCAGCGCGATTGCCAGGAGGATCGCCCCGCCGCCATAGGAAATCCAGGAGGCGGGCGCGTACGGCGGCGGCGCGGCTCCCTGGGCCTGCGTAAGCCGCAGAAGCGCGTCGGCGCGCACAGATCCTTCAGATATCCCTGGTCCCATCGATCGAGATACCGATCGAGATACGTAATTCCAGTACTACCGAGTGGTAACCAACTGGGTCAAATGCTCCGCATAGCTCATGAGGACGCAATGAGAAGCAGCTCGCGCCATTTCGTTAACGGCGCGCCCGTCGTGAGTTTGCATCCATCTGGTGACCGGCGTCGCACCCAAACCGGGCCGGGACCAGGAGCGGAGTCTCCGAGAAGCCGAGTTTCGAGGCGTCCGGGCGATTACTGTGGGTGAGCGTCGTTCGCGGGGATGGCCCCCGCCAGGCGGAGATCCCCAACAAAAATGCCGAGCAATGAACACTACTGCGCCGGCACCCGCGTCTCGGCCAGTTCCGCTTCCACCGCCGCCTTCACCACCCCGAGCGTGTGCTTCACGTCAGCCGCGTCGTGGGCGAGCGAGACGTAGAACTTGCTCTCGCCCTTCAGGATACTGCCCTCGCGGAAGCGACGATTGAAGCGGCGCTGCATCTCCGTGTCGGCGCGCAGCCAGCCGCGGTAGTCGGCGATATCGCCGGCGGCGTACACGATGTCGAACAGCGGCGGCACACCGATCACCTGCGCCGGCAGTCCGGCCTTCTCGAGCGTGGCGGTCATGCCCGCCATAAGCTCGCGCCCGGTCGCGAACACCTTGTCGTAGGCGCCGGGTCGCCGCAGCACTTCCAGGGTCGCCAGGCCCGCCACCGCCGCCACCGGATTGCCGGAGAGCGTGCCGATCTGCGTCAGGAACCTGTCGTCGCCCACCTTGCCGCGATCGAACAGCGACATGATGTCCTCGCGTCCGGCGATCGCCGCCAGCGGGAAGCCGCCGCCGATGACCTTGCCCAGCGTGCACAGGTCGGGCGTCACGCCGTAGAACTCCTGCGCGCCGCCGTACGAGAAGCGGAACCCAGTCACCACCTCGTCGAAGATCAGCGGAATGCCGTGCTCCTTCGTCGCATCCCGAAGCGCCTGCAGGAATCCGGGCTTCGGCGGCAGCAGGCGCTGGAACGGCTCGACGATGACGCCGCCGAGTTCCTCGTGGTGCTCGTGGATCAGGCTGGCCGCCATCGCTGCATCGTTGAACGGCGCGATGATCATTTCGTCGCGCACGCTGCGCGGGATGCCAGGCGAGTCAGGCACCGCCTGCGGGAAGTTGCCGGGGCGTTTCGGGGCGAGGCTCATCAGGCTGTAGTCGCTCATGCCGTGATAGCCGCCCTCGAATTTCATGATCTTGTCGCGGCCACGGAATGCGCGGGCGACGCGCATCGCGTAGGCGTCAGCCTCGGTGCCGCTGGAGACGAAGCGCACCTTCTGCGCGCAGGGCACTGCATCGACGATCTCGGCAGCCAGTCTGATGCCGTGCTCGTTGTTGGCGAAGAACGTGGTGCCGCGCGGTATCTGCGCCTGCACCGCCGCCATCACGTCGGGATGGCAGTGGCCGATGAACATCGGGCCGGAGCCCAGCAGGAAGTCGACATACTCGTGGCCGCTGACGTCCCAGACGCGCCCGCCGCGGCCTTCGCGGATAACGATGTCGGCGGCGAGGTTGCCGAAACTGCCGGCCGGCAGCACGCGCTGCGCCAGCTCAAGCAGTGTCTGTTCTTCCTCGCCGCGGGTCCGTCCAGCCATGTTCGTCACTCCGCCAATGCCATACCCATCGCCCGCCGGCGCGACCGCCAGTCACCGACCAGAACTGTCAGCACGGTCGCCAACATGAAGCAGACCGAGCTGTAGAAGATCCAGCGGGGCATGCCATTGTCCATGAACCAGCCGCCCAGCATAGGGCCAATGGTGCCGCCGATGTTGAATCCGGTGGTCACGATGCCGAACACGCGGCCGGCCATGCCGGGCGGTGCCGCGGCGCGCACCAGCATGTCGCGCGACGGCATGATCATGCCGCCGAGGAAGCCGGCCGCCGCCATCGCCACGACCAACAGAATTACGCCGAGGTTGAACGTGCCGATCGCAAAGGTGATCGCGGCCGCTGTCCCGAAGCCCACGGCGGCGACTTCGGCGTGGCGTCGCGTCGCATCGGCGACGAAGCCGCCGGCGAGAACGCCGGCCGCGGTCGCCATCAGGTAGGCCGACAGCGCGATATTCGCCGCGGATACCTGCACGCCATACAGCGCGACCAGCGCCACCACCGAGAATGTCGTGATCGCGCCGGACGACAGGCTCAGCAGCGCGAACAGGCCGGTCAGGCTGATCACGGCAGGCGACAGCAGCACGCGGGCTGACCCGCGATCTGTCTCCCGCCGTCTCGCCGCGGCCTGGTGAGAGGCGACTTCGTCGAGCGCGGGTGTCAGCAGCAGCGGCAGCGCGGCCACGGGACCCAGCAGGCCGGCGAAGATCAGCGCGGCGCGAAAACCGGCGATGCTCGCCACCAGCAGCATCACGGTCGGTGCGATGGCGCTGCCCAGGAAGCCGGCGAAGGTGTGCACCGAGAAGGCCCGGCCCACCCGTGCGGGATCGATCAGCGAGCCCAGGATCGAGTAGTCGGACGGGTGGTAGACAGAATTGGCGACGCCCGCGAGCACCGCGGCGGCGATCATCCAGGCATAGACCGGAAACACGCCGATCGAGCCATAGGCGATGCCCGCAGTGCACAATCCGAAGATCAGCATGCGGCGAGGTCCGATGCGATCCACCAGGTAGCCCATCGGGGCCTGCACCAGCGCCGAAGTCACGTTATAGATCGTGATCACCAGCCCGAGCTCGACGAAGCCGACACCCAGGCGCTCACGCAGCACATAGAACAGCGGTGGCAGCACGAGGTAGTGGAAGTGGCTCACCAGATGGGCGGCGGATATCAGCCAGAGCGCTCTGGCTTCGCTGACTTTTCTTGTCTCGGACGTCATGCGCTTTTCTTACGGCATTCCCGCTCACGCGGGAACCCGGGCGCTGTCATGACAGGGGTGCGGTCCGCAGATCGAAATCGAGACGGGCCGCCAGTGCCACTGACAACGCGATTGCATCGGACGCCGGCCGGCTATAAGCAATTCGCAATATTCTGGAGGGATTCGATGTCCGGAAGGCCAGACGAACACCAGCCCGCGCGGCCGGTTCCCTGGGCAAGACTGCTGCTGCTGATCCCGTTCATCGCCATCCTTTGGGTGCCATTCTACAACAGTGTCGAACCCACCTGGTCCGGCGTGCCCTTCTTCTACTGGTACCAGCTGCTCTGGATCGTCCTGGGCGCCGCGATCATCGCCCTCGTCTATCGCCTCGAGCACTGAGCGGGGCCCCGCGCATGATCAACTGGACCGCGCTCATCGTCTTCCTGCTCCTGTTCGGTCTGGTCACCTGCATGGGTTTCGTCGCCGCGCACTGGCGCAAGGGCGACCTCGACCTGCTGCACGAATGGGGGCTTGGCGGCCGCCGCTTCGGCACCATTGTGACCTGGTTCCTGATAGGCGGTGACCTCTACACCGCCTACACCTTCATCGCAGTGCCCGCACTACTGTTCGGCGCCGGCGCGATCGGCTTCTTCGCCATACCGTACACGATCATGGTCTATCCGATCCTGTACATCGTGTTCCCGCGCCTGTGGTCGGTGGCGCACAAGCACGGCTACATCACCTCGGCCGACTTCGTGCGCGGACGCTTCGGCAACCGCTGGCTCGCTCTGGCAATAGCGCTCACCGGCATCCTTGCGACCATGCCGTACATCGCGCTGCAACTGGTCGGCATCCAGGTCGTGCTGGGCGCCATGGGAATCGAGACCAGCGGCCTCGGTGGCGATCTGCCGCTGATCATCGCCTTCGTCATCCTGGCGGCGTTCACCTACACGTCGGGGCTGCGCGCACCGGCGATGATAGCCATCGTCAAGGATGTGCTGATCTACGTCACGGTGATCGCCGCGGCCATTGTGGTACCGCTGCATCTTGGTGGCTATGGCAAGGTGTTCTCGCCGATCCCCGCGGCCAAGCTGCTGCTGGCCCCTCCACCCGCCGGTTCGCTCGGCAGCTTCAGCGCCTACGCCACGCTCGCCCTCGGCTCTGCACTGGCACTGTTCCTGTATCCGCACTCGATCACCGGCGTCCTGAGCAGCTCGAGCGCGCGTGTGGTGCGCCGCAACGCCGCGGCGCTGCCGGCCTACTCGGTGATGCTCGGCCTGCTGGCGCTGGTGGGCTTCATGGCAATCGCGGTCGGCGTGCAGGCGATGCCTGAGTTCGCCGACGGCTTCAAACGCTACGGCAACAACTTCTCGGTGCCGGCGCTGTTCCTGGCAATGTTTCCGTCCTGGTTCGTCGGTGTCGCCTTCGCCGCGATCGCCATCGGCGCGCTGGTGCCGGCGGCGATCATGTCGATCGCCACCGCCAACACGTTCACCCGCAACATCTACCGCGAGTTCGTCCACCCGGCATGCACGAACGCCGAGGAAGCGCGGATGGCGAAGATGGTGTCGCTGGTGATCAAGGCGGGCGCGCTGGCTTTCATCATCTTCGTGCCGCTGCAGTTCGCGATCTACCTGCAATTGCTCGGCGGCGTGTGGATCATTCAGACGCTGCCTTCGGTGATCCTCGGCCTGTACACGCGGATGCTGAATGGCTGGGCTTTGCTGATCGGCTGGGCAAGCGGGTTCTGTCTCGGCACCTGGATGGCAGCGTCAATGAATTTCGCGCCGGTGTATCCGCTGAGGATCCTCGGCACGACAGTGCCCTGCTACATCGCGCTGGCTTCGCTGGTGGTGAACCTTGTCGTGGCGGTCGTGCTGTCGCTGCTGTTCAACGCGGCGTGGTCGGATCGCCACAAGGACACAACCGTGGCCGGGGACTACGCGTAGTTTCGCCGAGAGACACTGCGACTGACGCGATTGCACGCAGGACTGCACTCTAAAGGCAGCCGAGCTGCGCGCCGCAGGCTATCAGACCGCGTCGCCTCAGCCCGCGGCCTTGGTCGGATCGAGCCCGGCGGGAAGGGTTCCAGCCGCCGAGGTTGTCCCGCTGTTGTCAGCGGCACTTCGCGGCGCCGCCTTGAAGGCGAGATATCCGCCATGGCTGACCGCCAGCAACGTTACCAGGCTGGCGGAAAAGTCGGGCATGGCCGTCCAGCCCTTACCGCAGCTCGCCGCCTTGGCGGCGTCGGCATTGGCATAACCGCACAGCAAGTTGGCTTGGTCGATCAGCGCCGTCCTGAGCGGATCGGACTCCGACATGCCAAATAGTCCCGTGCTCCTGAAAAGCTGGCACAGGGTGACGAAATATACGCCCAGCAGCAGAAGCGTGATGAGAAGCTGCTGCACCTTGCTGATGTCGACTGTCCCGGCCGTGGCAAGATCATCCCCTTCGACGAGATCACCGAATTGGGGCGGCGCCGTCGTCTGGCGCACGACGACCTGCCCATTTGCCACCACCTGAGTCTCATCCATGCGCTGGCGAGCGGTCTGGAGCTGTTGTGGCGTGGACGAGGACTGGGTCTTCAAAGAGAGCAATGCGGGAGAGGCGGCACCGGTGAAGAAAGCGATGCCCATCACAATGAACAGGTTCAGCGGGATATAGATGTTCAGCGCCTCCCCCGCAGTGCCGTGCCACAACCGCGCCGCCGACACGGCAATGAGGGCGGAGAGGATGAGCCACGTCCAGGCAACCATCTGCAGACGCGAGAGGCTGTATCCGTTCTGGCCGTCGCGCAGCATTCCAAACGCGTATGTGGTGATCTGATAACCGAACGCGATGAGCAGACAAAGCGTGCCGCCCAAGGTCACTATGAAACTCCACAGCGGAGCGCCGGCAAACCATGGGACAAAGACCAGTCCCACAAGGAGGCCGACAACGCTCAGCCCATACCACGCGACCCAGGGTCGAGCTCTCAGCGTGTTCATGTCCGCCTCCCCATCACCGCAGCGAAGCCACTACATCCGTATTTCCACGCACACCGGCACGTGGTCCGAGCCCTGCGGCCAGTCGCGTGCATCCTTCAACACGATCTGCCGCTTCAGCTTGCCGACCAGGTCTGGCGTCACCCACACATGGTCCAGCCGCCGTCCGCGATCGGATGCACGCCAGTCGCGGTTGCGGTACGACCACCACGTGTAGAGCTTCTGGTCAGCCGGAACGAACCTCCGCACGGCGTCGACGAAGCCAGTGTCCTGCCATGCCGTCAGGCCCTCGGTCTCCGGCGGCGTGTGGCTCACCACGCCAAGCAACTGCCTGTGACTCCAGACATCATGCTCCAGCGGTGCGATGTTCAGGTCGCCGACGATCACACCGCGCGCCAACCCGGATCGCGCGGCGAACCAGTTCCGTGTCTCGCCGATAAAGTCGAGCTTGTGTCCGTACTTCACATTCTGCGCGCGATCGGGGATGTCGCCGCCGGCGGGCACATAGAAGTTATGCAGTTCGATCGGGCCACCCTTGGTATCGAGCAGCACACCGATGTGCCGGCAGTCGCCCTTTGAGCACCAGTTGGGCGCAATGTCGTGCAGCAGGATCGGCAGCCGCGACAGGATCGCCACGCCGTTGTAGCCCTTCATGCCGCGGAACAGTGCATGCGGAAACCCGAGCAGTCCCGGTGCCTCGGCCGGAAACAACTCGTCCGGCACCTTGGTCTCCTGCAGGCAGATCACGTCGGGTTCGAGCGCCGCGATCAGCTCCTTGAGCAGCGGCAGCCGCAGACGCAGCGAGTTGATGTTCCAGGTGGCGATGCGGAGGTTCACGCGGGCGAATCCGTGCGGGCAGGAGACAGTGAAACTTAGCGATCCCTGGACAGAATACCAAGGCGGGGCACAATGCACCTGGGAGGCAGACACACCATGGGCATGACAATTACCGAAAAGATCCTGGCGCGGGCCAGCGGCTCGGCCAAGGTGTCGCCAGGCGACGTGACCGTCGTAGATGTCGAGACCGCGTGCCTGATCGATCTCTCCTTCCTGCCGGAAGGCTGGCGCCGCGTGCTGAAGGTCGCCGATCCATCCAAGGTGGTGATTGTCTTCGATCATCTCGTTCCAGCACCGACGGCACAGGCAGCCGCGTGCATGCAGACCGGCCGCGCGTTCGCGCGTGAGTTCGGCATCCAGCGCCTGCACGATGTCGGCGCCGATCAGGGCATCAGCCATGCGGTCATCGCTGACAAGGCGTACGCGCTGCCAGGCACTGTGCTGGTGAATGCCGATTCGCACACCTGCAGCGCCGGTGCGTTCAATTGCGCAGCGCGCGGCGTAGGCGGCCCGGACATGCTGTACGCGGTGACTACCGGGAAGGCGTGGTTCCGCGTCGGCGAGACGATCCGCTATGACCTCACCGGCGCGCTCCGCCCCGGCGTGTCCGCCAAGGACATATTCCTCACCATCGCCGGCAAGTGGGGCGCGCACGTCAATCAGAACATCGAATACGGCGGACCCGGCATTGCCAGCATGAGCCTGAACGCGCGCCGCACGCTGACCACGATGGGCACCGAACTGTCCGCCGAGTTCGTCATCTTCGAACCGGACGACACGCTGGTCGACTACGTGAAGGCGCGCAATCCAAAACCGTTCACCCCGACCATGCCGGACGAAGATGCGGTGTACAAGGAGCGCCGCGCGATCGATCTCGCCACGATCGAGCCGCTGGTCGCATTGCCAGATGCAGTGGTGAACAACTCGGTCGGCATCAGCGAGGTCGCCGGCCGCCACATCGACCAGGCGTTCATCGGCGCCTGCTGCAACGGCACGCTCGACGATCTGGCGGTGGCGGCGCGCGTGGTGAAAGGTCGCAAGGTCGCGACCGGCACGCGCTTCATCGTCACCCCCAGCACCGAGGCGATCCATCGCGCGGCGATGACCGCCGGCTACGTCGCGACGCTGATGGAGGCCGGCGCGATCGTGACACCGGCGACATGCGGCGCATGCGTCGGCGGCCATATGGGCGTGCTCGGCTCGGACGAAGTGTGCATCACCGCCAGCACGCGCAACTTCAAGGGACGCATGGGCGATCCATCCGCGCGTATCTACATGGCCTCGCCGGCCACGGTCGCTGCGTCCGCACTCGCCGGCCAGATCGCCAGCGCCGCCGAGTTCTTCGACGGAGACGTGTCATGAGAAGCGGGCGCGTTTGGAAGTTCGGCGACAACATCAACACCGACCTGATGCTGCCGGGCTCGGTGCTCTACAGCAATCCGGAGCAACAGGCCCGCGCGGTGTTCATGAACAATCGTCCGGGCTGGGTGGATCAGGTGCAGCAGGGCGACGCCGTTGTCGGCGGCTTCAACTACGGCATGGGCTCGTCGCGCCCCGCGGCACGCAGCTTGCGCCTCTGCGGCGTGGGCTTCCTGCTGGCGGAGACGATCAACGGCCTGTTCTTCCGCAATGCGGTGAACTACGGCCTGCTGGCATGCGAATGCAGCGGCGTATCCACGGCGTTCGACGAAGGCGATGCGGCCGAGCTCGACATCGATGCCTGGAGCGTGCGCAACCCACGCACCGGACAAACGCTGAAGGTGCAGCCCGTGCCACAGCAGCTTCTGGCGATGATGGTGGGCGGCGGCATCTACCCGGTGCTGGAACGCGACGGCCTGATCGCGCCACGATAGGCAGGAGAACATCATGAAGATTGTCGTCTTCGGCCCCGAAAAGCGTGTCGGCGCCTTGCACGGCGAATATGTCGTCGATGTGTCGCTCGCATTCACCAAGTTCGTCAAGGAACGCCAGGACGAGCGACAGCCGACGCTGTTGGCCGCGGCGATGGTGCCAAGCGATCTGGCGCTGTTCATCGAGGGTGGTGCCCGTACCCTTGGACATGCCGAAACCGCAGTCGAGCATCTCTTCGGTGACGTGCATGACCAGCTCGGAGTGAACGGCGAGACGGTGGTGCACAAGGCCTCCGAGGTGCGCCTGCACGCGCCACGCCCAAACGGTTCCCGCATCGCGTGCGCCGGCGGTAATTTCGCCGACCATCTCGCGGGAATGGCTGCAATGGGACTGCTGCCGGGCGCAGGGCGCATGTCGGTCGATGAAGCTGCCGCCAAGATCAGGGAGACCGGCATCTGGGGCTTTTGGAAAGTAGATCGGCACACCGCTGCTCCAGGCGAAGAGGTGCCTTACCCGGGCAGGGCTGATCGACTCGATTACGAAGGCGAGGTCGCCATCATCCTCAACAGGCAGGCAAAGGACGTTCGCGCGGCCGACGCACGCGATCTGGTCTGGGGCGTGACCTTGCTGGGCGACTGGAGCATCCGGAGCCCGGCGGAGCCCGCGGGCCCGCTCAAGTTCGGCATGGCGAAGAACTTCGATCAATCGTGCTCGCTGGGGCCGTGTATCGTGGTCGGCGAACTGGACCCGGCGAACATCGATGTCGAGACCTGGGTGAATGGTGAGCGCCGGCAGCAGTTCAACACGCGCGACATGGTGTTCAGCTTTTGGGAGTATATCGAATATCTCTCGCGTGACCTGACACTGTATCCCGGGGACATCATCAGCGGAGGCACCGCGGCCGGCACCGCGGCGGACTCAAGCCCGCGGATGGGTGACGGCCAGCTCGCACCGGAGCGTTTTCTCAAAGTTGGCGATGTCGTGCAGATCAGATCCGCCTCGATCGGGGTACTGGAGGCGCGCATCACCGCCAGATGAATTTGCCTCGAACGATATTGCTTCGTCGCTTCGCTCGCCGCGGCGATGGCGGGGGTCATCGTCTCGATCGCCGCTTTCGGTCACGCACCAATCAGCTCGCGCTGGAGGCCATATCAAGATAGGGGGAAACGCAACATGGACGTGCTGACGCACGCGACGACGGCCGCGGAGATCACCGCGCGCCTCGACCGGCTGCCGATGACCCGGCATCTGTGGAAGATGGTGACGCTGATCTCACTCGGCGGCTGCTTCGAGGTGTACGACCTTTTCTTCAGCGGCTACGTCGCACCTGGCCTGTTCCGCGCGGGCATCTTCACGCCGACCACCGTGTCGCTATTCGGGATGACCGGCATCGCCTCGTTCATCGGCGCGCTGTTCGCCGGACTGTTCGTCGGCACGATCGCCTTCTCTTACTTTGCCGACCGCTTCGGCCGCCGCGCAATCTTCACCTTCTCGCTGGTCTGGTACAGCATCGCGACGCTCATTCTGGCGTTCCAGCATACCGCAGACATGGTGAACCTCTGGCGGTTCATCGGCGGCATCGGCATCGGCGTCGAGCTGGTGACGATCGATACGTACATCTCCGAACTCGTACCGAAGCGCGTGCGCGGCAAGGCGTTCGCGTTCCAGCAGGCCATCGGCTTCTGTGCGGTGCCCCTGGTCGCACTGCTCGCCTGGCTGCTCGTGCCGGTCGATCCGCTCGGCTTTTCCGGCTGGCGCTGGGTTGTGCTGATCGGTTCGGCCGGCGCGGTGTTCATCTGGTGGCTGCGCCTTGGCCTACCGGAGTCACCGCGCTGGCTGGCGCAGCAGGGGCGCTTCGCGGAGGCAGAACACGTGATGCAGGCGATCGAGACGCAGGTCGCCGCGGATTCGCACCAGCCGTTACCGACGCCGGAACTGGCGCCACCCGAAAACCCGCGCCCAGGCAGCTACTGGGAGGTGTTCAGTCCGGCCTATCGGGGTCGCGCCATCATGATGATCGTCGCCAACTTCTGCTCGACGATCGGCTTCTACGGCTTCGCCAACTGGGTGCCGACGCTGCTGATCGCCAAGGGCATCCACGTGACGCAAAGCCTGCAGTACACGTTCATCATGGCGTTCGCCTATCCGCTGTTCGCATTGGTCGGCACCACGTACGCCGATCGGATGGAGCGCAAATGGCAGGTCGTCACAGCGTCGATCGGCATGGCGGTGTGCGGCGTGGCCTTCTCGATGCAGAGCGCTGCGGCCGCACTGATCGTACTGGGGTTCATCCAGACCATGATGAACACCTGGATCTCGTTCTCGTTCCACAATTACCAAGCGGAACTGTTCCCGACCCGCATGCGGGCGCGTGCCGTAGGCTTCGTCTATTCGTGGAGCCGGTTCAGCACGATCTTCACAGGCTTCTTCGTTGCGTTCTTCCTGAAGAACTTCGGCGTGCCCGGCGTGTTCGCCTTCATCGCGGTGGCCATGGCGATCGTGGCAATAGCGATCGGCGCATTCGGCCCGCGCACCAACCACCGACCGCTGGAGGAGATCTCGCACTGACCTACCGAGCCGGCGCCTGGTACCAATGATCCGCTGCCCAGGCGCCAATCACGCCGCTGCCGAGAATGGCGGCGCGGTTCGCGGCCCATGCCAGCCATGACGCTCCCCCGTCGATCGGATAGCCGAGCAGACCAAACACGCCGATGCCCGCGGCGACGCCACCGATGAAACCGCCACGGTGCCAGAAATACGCGTAGTCCAACGGCTGCCCGGCCCAACGGTCGTAGACGAATGTCCCGGCCATGGCGCCCGCTCCGGCCAAGGTCGCCGCCACCAGGCGGCCACCCAGGACGGCCACGACCCCCTCCGCCACAGTCACCTGAGGTGCGACGAACAGGCTGAAGATGCCGAAACCGACCAGCGCTCCGGCGCCCTGGGCCAGCAGTTCCGGCGAGATTTGCCACGACTCCGGCGCGGCCTGCCCGTTGTTCTGTGGCGGCGGTGCGGCCAGCGATCCGCCCGCCAGACAGATCAGCAGACAGACCGCAACCAAGGCAGGCAGAGCGCGCATGGTCATCGTCCCGTACTCCCTCACATCTCGGGATGTGCAGGAGCGCTGGACCGCGACGGCGCCAATGGCAGCCAAAGCTCCACGCAGGTGCCTCTGGCGGGTTCGCTGAAGATCCGCAGATCACCGCCGGACTGTTTGGCGAAGCCGTGAACCATCGACAGGCCCAGGCCGGTGCCATTGAGCCCCTTGGTCGAAAAGAACGGCTCGCAGGCTCTGGCCAGAACATCGGGAGCCATGCCATTGCCGGTGTCCGTGACGCGGATGACGGCGAGGTTCGAAGTCTGCTCCTTCAGGGCCGACTGCCTCGATCCGCAGATCACCACCCGACGGCATGGCATCGCGCGCATTGATGGCGAGGTTGAGCAGCGCGGTATGCAGATGCGTTGCATCGGCAAGGATCGGCGGCAGGTCTTTCCCGACGCTCGTTTCAAGGCGAATGCGCGGGTTGAGCGTGTGAGACAGCATGTCGCGAAAGCCTGCCAGGAATTCGGCTGGCTGGATTTCACTGGGCCGCATCACATGCTTGCGCGCGAACGACAGCAGCTTGTGGATCAGCTCTGCGCCATGTTCGGCGATTTCGATCGCGTTGCCGACATATTCGCGGGCAGCCACGGGAACCGCGGACACATCGTCGACCAGTTCCAGATGGGAGATGATCGCCTGCAGCAGATTGTTGAAATCGTGCGCGACGCCCGCCGTCAGCTCGCCGATTGCCTCCATGCGCGCGGCCGCCTGGCGCGCCTTGGTCGTCTCGGCTACTGCCAGTGCATGCTCGACCGCCAAGGGCAGCCGCGACATCCGATCCTTGCGCAGATAGTCATATGCGCCGGCCTTGACGACCTCCGCGGCTGCCTCGTCATCCAGTGCGCCGGTGACCAGCAGAATTGGCAGCTCCTCGTCCCGCTCGCGAACCAGCCTGATCGCGGTCAGTCCATCGATGTCCGGCAGATTGTAATCGGCAATGATCAGATCGGGCTTGAATGTCTCCAATGCATGCAGGAAGGCGGCACGGTCATCGACTGTGAAGGCTTCGAAGGCGACACCTGCGCGGCTCAGGACCCGTTGCTCGAGTTCGGCATCCTCTGGGACATCTTCGAGGATCAGGATACGGATGACCGCGGTGTGGCGTGCGCCAGCACCGTCATGGTGGGGCTTGGCCTCGCCATCCACGTCTTTGGTTGGCTGGCCGGCCATCACCAGCCATAACGCCGGGGCATCAGTCAGTGCCCTGTTGCGACGGAAGCGCGAAATAGAAGGTGGCGCCTTCGTTGGGAATGCCATCCGCCCAGACCCGGCCGTTGTGCCGTGCCACGATGCGCTTCACGATCGCCAGGCCCACGCCGCAGCCCTCGTATTCCACGCCGACGAGACGGTGTCCGACGCCGAACAACATGCCGAGATACTGCCGATCGAAGCCGATGCCATTGTCGACCACCGAGTAGACGATCTCCCCTTCGGCCTGCGTCGCACCTATCGTGATCACAGCGTTCGGCTTCGACGCGCTGAACTTGACGGCGTTGTCGATCAGGTTGAACCAGACTCGTCGTATCATGGAGGCATCCGCGCGGACGGTCGGTATATCCCCGAGCTCGAACCTGAGCCGGCGGTCTGTCACGTGCGTCTGCGCTTCCTCGATCAGGCCCTCCACCTGCGCCGCCATATCCACGGTGGTCAAGTTCATCGGCAGGCGGCCGGTGCGGGAGAAGTCCAGTATATCATCGATCAGCCGACCCATCTTGCCTGTCGCCTGACGGACGACGCCGAGCAGACGCCTGCCTTCGGCATCGAGCTTCTCGGTGTAATCCTTGATCAGGATGGCCGAGTACCCATCGATCGCCCGCAGCGGCGTGCGCAGATCATGCGACACGGAATAGGAGAAGGTCTCCAGTTCCGCATTGGAAGCCGCCAGCTCCCTGGCACGCTGGCGCAGATCATTGTTGAGGCCGAGTGTCCGCGCCTCCTCGGCGTGCAGACTGCGCGCCGTGCTCTCCCACTCGGCGACGGCATGGTGTTCCTGACGCGCGCGACGCAGTACCGAGGTAGGCCAGTGCGGCCAATGCGACGATAGCGACCCCGAAGACCGCCGCCATGATCAGGACCTGCCTGCGCCAGGCGTCGAGCACAGCGGAGCGGCTGAGACTGTGCGCAACGAACAGGTTGAAGTCTGGGATGTGCTCGAATGCGGCAATCCGTTCGAGCCCGTCCGTCGTGTCCATTGCCTCGAGGTTTCCGCGCTCCGCTCTCCCTGCGGCCTGCATCAACGGTCCGTGCGGATTGAGCGTCGACTGAGCCAGGGCGACCGGCGGCAGACGGGCAAGTATCCTGCCGTCATCGCCGTACAAGCCGAACAACGCCCCCTTGTCTGGCACCAGCGCCTGCCAGAAGTCCGTGAAGAAACTCTGGCGTGTGCTCGCGAGGATGGCGCCATCGAAGGCATCCGTTGGCCCAGTACGGCGTATCGCGAGGTTGAAGTTGAGCTGGCCACCGGTTCTGCCCTGCGACATGGCGCCGAGGGCGACGTTGGCGTTGCCGCCCTGCAGCGCCCGGAAATAGTCGCGATCCGCCGCAGAAATCGGCGGCTGCGGGAATACCAGGTTCGATGCTCGTGCAGTGCCTGACCCGTCCATCAGGAACAAGACACCTGCCTGAGGGTATTCCGCGGCCAGTCTCTTGAGATAGAGGTGGAGCGCTTCGGAATGCTGGATCTCGTCCCAGGTCATGCCGCGCGTGTATTCGTTGACCCGTTCCGCAAGCAATTGGTCTATCTGCAGCAGGTCGTACGCCTGACGAGCCGCGAGCTCCACGGTCCGCGCCACCTCGGTGGTGGCGCCGCTCAGCATATACACGCGGGTCTGCCACGCGACGATGCCGAACAGGATCGCCGGCGCGACGATCGCCGCTCCCAGCAATGCGTAGTACGGCCGCAGAGACGGCGCGCGGCGAGACGCCGGCATACGGACATTGCTTGGCTCCGCCGCAGCCTGATCGATCGATTGCTGCATAGAGTCTGCGTTCGTCAGCAAGTCCTCAGAGGCGATCGCGGCGTCAGACATGTTTCAGCCCCGTCCCATCCCTTGGCATCAGTCGAGTTGAATCGACGTATTGATTGCCGCCCAATAATATCCAAGCCTGGCGACAGTTTCTGCGAAGTTGTCGAACTCCACAGGTTTGACGACGAAACTATTGGCGCCAAGATTGTAGCATTCATTGATGTCGCGGTCCTCGCGGGATGAGGTCAACACGACCACCGGTATTGCCTTCAGCCGGTCATCGGCCTTGATCTGCCGCAAAACCTCCTTCCCGTCGACTTTCGGCAGGCGCAGGTCCAGCATCACCAGGGTTGGCTTCTCGGCGGACTTCCGCCCGGAATACGCGCCGCGCGAGAATAGATAATCCAGCGCTTCGGCCCCATCCCTCAGCCAGACGATCTTGTTTGCCAGGTTGTGGCCCTTGAGCGAGCGCAGACACAATTCCGCGTCGGTTGGATTGTCCTCGACGAGAACGATTTCGATGTGGCCGCTTGGATCAGGCACCGCCACCCCCTCCGCAATCATTTCGTGGCGGGCGCGCTGTGCGTTGACCGACACCCCTGCCACCTCGCCAGCCTTTCCGGAATCCGAGAGGCACAGATGAGAGGCAAGGTGTTAAGATAATATTAGCCTCGCCCAAGCGTAGCTGCGTTCAGCCATGTACAGTCGTGGAGCCGGACGGCCGCAGACAATAGTACGCCGCCTGGTCATCCTGGTCGGCGCTACCATCCTGCCTGTGCTGGCCTTCGGGGCGTTCATGATTGTGCGCGATGCCTTGCTGGCGCACGCGCAATATCTCCAGCAGCTCCAGGCGACGACACGGGCGGCGGCACAGACTGTCGATGTCGAGATCCACAGGCTGCAAGCGATCGTGGAAACGCTGAGCCAGTCGCCCAAGCTGCAGGAGCGCGAACGCGATCTGCGTGGCTTCTATGGTTTCGCCAAGGCGGCAGTATCCGGCTATGCGGACACGCGAATTGTCCTCTACGACCTGTCCGGGCGCATCGTCTTTGCCACTAACCTGCCGTTTGAGGAGCCCCTGTCGCAGACCGCAATATCGGCAACGGTGCAGCGTGCCGCTGAAACCAGGCAGTCGGCGGTTTCCGACCTGTTCACCGCATCGGCCACCAGGTCCCTCTCGCTCGCCATCCTGGTGCCGGTGATCGAGAACGACGCCGTCCCGTTTGTGCTGGGCGTGGTGTTCTCGCCGGGATCCGTATCCCAGATCTTTCGCAGGGAGCCGTTTCCCGCGGGCGTGCTCGGAGTGGTGATCGATCGCAACAACATCATCCTGGCGCGCACGCAGAGCGAGGCGCAGTTTATTGGGAAGCCAGCCAGCGCGTCATTCCTTGAAGCAATCAGTGACCGCGATGAGGGCTTTGATGAATCGCGTTCCCTTGAGGGGGTGGCCGTACGTGGCGCGTTCGTCAAATCCCGCCTGACCGGCTGGACGGTGGCGCTCAGCATACAAGATTCGGTTCTGAACGCGCCACTGTGGAGAGCGCTTTGGGAGTTTGTCGGCGGCGCTGCGCTGTTGACAGCCTGCGCGTTGTCGTTGGCACTCTACCATGGCCGACGGATTGCCCGACCTGTGGCTTCGCTTGCCGCGATTGCCGACGCGATGGAGCGCGGCGGCCCGCTACCGGTTCAGCGTCTCGACCTCGTGGAGGCGCAGGTGGCCGCGGACCGGCTGCACAGTGCTGCGGAGTTGCTGCACGAGGCCGCCTTGGAACGCGAGCGCACGGCTGGGCTCCGGCTGCGAGAGCGCGATCTCTCGATTTTCCGAGCAATCAGCAGCGCAGCGGAGCAGACCTTCAGCTTGCAGGAACGACTGCAATCCTTGATGCACGCTGTCGTGGATGGTCTCGCATTTGACGCGGCGGGAATCTGGCTGGTTGATCCGTCCGGCGCGACGATGACTGTGCGAGCGGAGCACGGCATGCCGGTGGATTACGCCGAGGCATTCAGCACCGTACAGGTTTCTCAGCTCTTTCGTGACGACGGATCCGAACGCGAGCCGAAGATCGACGATGTCGCGTCGCATCCGATCCCGCGCATCAGGGACGTGCTTGTTCGCAATGGCTATCAGACCTCGGGACGCGTGCCGCTGATTGCCGAGGGCAAGCTGGTCGGTCTGCTCGGCTTGGCCGATCGCCACAGACGGGAGCTCGCTGCCGATGAGATCGCGCTGTTGGCCGCGATCGGCCAACAGATGGGCGCATTCATCCATCATGCGGAGCTGTACGAAACGACGCAGCGCCAACTCGCCGAGCGCACCGAAATGATGGCGGAGATCGTACGTCGGGATCGTGAACTGGCGGTCTACAATGCGATCGGCGTCGCGGCAGAACGTTCACTCGACCTGCGGGAGCGGCTCGAGCTTGCCGTGGATGCTGCCTTGGCGGCCATCGGAGCCGAGGCCGGAGCGCTCTATCTTCTGGAGCCAGACGGGGAGAGCCTGACGCTGGTGGCCGGGTTCCATTATGCGTCGAATCTGGCGAGCATCGCGGGCAAGATGACGCGCGAGGAAGGCGTCTCCGGCCTGGCACTGGCGAAAGGCGAGGTCGTGACGGTCAGTTTCGAGAATTACCCGAGTCCACGGCTGAAGAGCATGCTGGAGGTGGAAGGCTTTCAGACCGTTGCCGGTGTTCCACTCGTCATTGAGGGTCACGCAATCGGCACGTTCGTGCTTGGCAGGCGGCACGTCGGGCAATTCACGCCGGATGAAATCACCCTGCTTGCCGGTGTCGGGCCGCCAGTTGGCAGTGCTGATCGATCGCGCACAGCTTTACGAGGCGGCGCGACGTGAGATCGCTGAACGCGAACAGGTGCAAGCCCACCTGGAGGACGCCAACAAGGAGCTGGATGCCTTTGCCCATTCGGTATCGCACGACCTGCGTGCGCCGTTGCGCGCCATCGACGGCTTCTCCCGCATTCTCCTGGAGGATTACGGCGAAAAACTTGACGCGGAGGGAAAGCGCGTCATCGGCGTCGTGCGCGGCAGCACGCAGCGCATGGCACGAATGATCGACGACATCCTGGCGTTCTCCCGTGTTGGCCGCATGGAATTGAAGGCAGCCGATGTGGATATGCAGGCTGCCGTGCGGGAGACGATCAGCGATCTGGAGCCGGCCACCGCCGGCCGTCTGGTGGACTTCGAGATAGGCGAGCTGCCCTCGGCACAAGGCGACGCCACCATGCTCCAGCAGGTGTGGGCGAATCTGCTCGGCAATGCCGTCAAATATACCGGGCCGAGGGACAGGGCCGTCATCACGATCGGCGCAGAAGTCAGCGACGGCGTGACTGTCTACTTCGTCCGTGACAATGGCGTCGGCTTCGACATGAGATATGCCGACAAGCTGTTCGGAACCTTCCAACGCCTGCATGGAGCAGAGTTCCCCGGCACCGGTGTTGGGTTGTCGATCGTCAGACGAATCATCACGCGCCATGGCGGGCGTGTCTGGGCGGAGAGCGAAGTTGATAAGGGGGCCGCGTTCTTCTTCTCCATTGGCGGCAACAACGGCGACCGTCATGCCGACGAAGGTCAGCATCCACGTCTTCGCCGCACGCCTCAAGAGAAGACGTGGATGGTTGGGCCAAGCCCAACCATGACGAATGTGGTGCAACGGTCTCATTGAGCGGGTTCCGGCACCGCACTGTGGCGTCTTGCACTGCCCGCGATAACCGACGGATGCCCGTTGCGAAGTCGGTATCATTCCTCCGTCAGCTCGGCCGGCGTCTCCGCCAGCATCTCAGCGTCGATTTCCAGCAACTGCTCGGCGCGCCCGCTGTCGACCGCCTCCACGCCGCGCAGCTTGCGTGTGACGGCACGGGTGCGTGTGCGCGCACGATCGATCGTGTTGCTGAACGCACCCGCCTGCTTCGCCAGGCGCTCCAGCACGTCATCCATTTTCAGCATCTCGGTGCGCGTGGAGCCCAGCAGGTCGCGGATCTGATCGGCCTTCTGCTCCAGCGCCAGCGTGATGAACCCGAGATGGATGGTGCGCAGCAGCGCCGGGAACAGCGAGGGCCCCATCACCAGCACGCGACACTCGCGGCCGATCTCATCGATCAGACCCGGAATGCGTGCGACTTCGGTGTAGAGCGCGTCGGTCGGCAGGTACAGCACGGCGAATTCCACCGTCACCGGCGGATTGATGTACTTCGTCGCGATCTTCCTCGCCTCGTCGCGCATGCGCCGTTCCAGCATGCGCGTCGCGGCGCGTTCCGCATCCGCATCGCCCGCGTCGGATGCCGCCAGCAGACGCTCGTAGTCTTCCACCGGGAACTTCGCATCGATCGGCAGCAGCGGCCGGTCCGCGCCCTTCATCGGCATGCGAACGGCGAACTCCACCACGTCGTTGCTGTCGGGCCGCACCTTGCAGTTGGCCTCGTACTCGCCGGGCGGCAGGATGTCGTCGAGCATCGCGCGCACCTGTGTCTCGCCCCAGCCGCCGCGCGTCTTCACGTTGGAGAACAGCCGCTTGATGTCGCCGATCTGCGCGGTGACCGCCTGCACGTCGCCCATCGCCTTCTGCACCGCGGCGAACTGGTCGATCACCCGGTTGAAGCTCTCGTTCATCTGCTTCTCGACCGCGGCGTGGAGCTGCTCGTTCACCGTCTTCTGGATTTCCGCGAGCTTCGCCTCATTGCCCTCACGCAACTCGCGCAGCTTGCTCTCCAGCATCGCGCGGACGCCTTCGAAGTGCGCGCCGACCTCCTGGCGCTGCTGGCCTTGCTCGCGCGACAACGCAGCGCGGGTGGTTTCAGCCTCGCTGCGCGTGCCGGCTACGCTTTGCTCGGCCAGCAGGCGCAGGCGTTGCAGCATGGCGGCCTGGCGCAGCACGACCAGCAATGCGGCAATGGCCGAAAGTGCCGCGACAATGGTGAGTGCGACGACGAGCATGGTCATTCCTAGCGTTACACGCGGCGATTATGCCTCGGTCGGGGCCGAGTCGGTTCATGCCGCCGCGGGGACGAAATCCTGATTGGTGGCCAGTTGGGCCAGTAATGGGAGCAGCGTGTTCAGATCCCTCTCGGCCACGCACACCAAGTATTGCCGAGCCTCGGGCCCATTCTCGGTCTGCGGCAGCCCGTCCGGGCCCAATGGCACCGCGGTCAGGCCCAGATCGCCATACACCTTCAGCAAATCCGGCCCGGCGCGCCAGAACGCCGGATCCAGCCCCTCCTGCTGCGCCAGATCGCGCAGGCGCCAGATCGCCGAGACCCTGTCACCCTCGGCGCCCATCGGGTCGCCAAGTCCCAGCAGCACGCGCCCGCAGCGACGGAATGGGATACCCGCGCGCTGCGCCTCGCCGAGCACCACGCCGTCGGCCTTCGCCGGTGGTATCGTGCCGCCGAGCAGTGCCAGCCGCTGTCGCGACGCGGCATCCCACGGCAGAGAGCGCACCTTGCCGGGCCGCAGCAAACGCCAGCTCGCGATCAACGCGAGTGCCACCGCCAGCGCCACGGTCAGGCGCAGCGAATTCGGCACGTCGTGCGACATCACCACCGCCCACCAGGCGTTGTTGGTCAGCAGGTGCACGCGCGGGCGCGTGCCGGCCAGCGCGAGCAGACAGATCACCAGAGCGAACAGCGAGAGCGCACTCGCCGCGTCCAGCGGTCCACTCAGCAGGCTGGCATGGCGGTAGAAGCTGCGGCGCAGAGGCGCCACCAGCATGGTGACTGCCACCAGCACGCCGGAGATCCACAGCCGCTCGCCCTGGGTCGCGGTGAACGCCGCGCCGACGACCAGCAGGAAGATCGTCGCGCCCCACGCCAGATTGACCCGCTGCGACAGGCCGAGTGCCACCACCACCAGACCGGCGCCGATCAACGATGGGATGAACTGGCCGGCCTGACTGGCCATCTCGGCGAAGTCGGGGTCGATCCAGGAGAAGTCGGGCTGCGGTGCCAGGATGCCGACGCACAGCAGCATCATGCCGCAGAGCGCGACCAGGCCGGTGGCACTGGCGACCGCGAAGTCGGGCTCGCTCCAACGGGCCAATCCGCCGAGCCGTTCCGCGCGACGGAGCAGCACGCTGCCGCGCAGCAACAGCTCGTTGCCGGTGAACAGAGTGCCGGCAAGGAACAGCGGGATGACGTAGTAGTAGAGGCGGAACACCACGATCGCGCCGACGATGCGCGGTGCGCTCATGTAAGGCGCCAGGCCGAGCAGGATCGCGGAGTCGAACACGCCGATGCCGCCCGGCAGATTGGCGGCGAGCCCCGCCGTGTAGGATGCGACGTAGACGCCCAGGAATATCGGCCAGGTCAGACTTGATGTGGCCGGCAGCAGCGCCCAGAAGATCGACGCGGTGATCGCGACATCGACGGTCGCCAGCAGCACCTGCAGGATCGCCATGCGCCAACCCGGCAGGGCGATCTCGTACCCGAAGAAACGTATGCGACCGAATACGCGTGACAACGTGACGTAGCCGATCACGATGGCCCAGAGCAGCGCACCCACCGCGTGCATTACCGCCGCCGGCAGATGCTCGCCGAAGAACGGAATCGATCGCGGTTCGAGGAACAGGATCGTGCCGCCCAGCACCATGCCGCCAAGCGCGAAGGTCAGGCTGCAAAACGCCACCGTCTTGGCGATTTGAAACGGCGTCAGCCCCCAATGCGCATACAGGCGATAGCGCACCGCGGCACCGGACACGGCAGCGAAGCCCAGATTGTGCGACAGCGCATAAGCACAGAACGAAGCGAATGCGACGCGACCGTACGACACTTTGTGTCCGGCGTAGATCGTGCCGAGCCGATCGTAGATGGTCAGCACGCCGTAGGAGAGCACGGTGAACAGGAAGCCGATCGCCAGGGCGCGCAGCGGAATGTCATGCAGTGCGGTGACGATGTCGTGCAGCCGCAGATGGCGGAATTCCTTCTGCACGACGTAGATCGCGCCGATCAGCAGCAGGACGCCGATGATCGCCGGCAACTGCAGCAGGCAGGCCCTGCCGATGTCGCGCGCGCGTTGAGGCGACATCGTCGTCAGACGGCGTCGGCCGGGCGCGACAGCGCGGCCTCGATCAGCGCCACCGTTTCGTCGATGCCGTACAACGCGGTGAAGCCACCGAAGCGCGGGCCCTCCTGCTGGCCAAGCAGCACCTGATACAGGCAGCCGAACCAGGCGCGCAGTTCACCGAACGGATGCCGCTTGCCTACCTCATATACGATGGTCTGGATCGCTTCGGCATCGGCACCTGGGTCCAGGCTCTTCAGCGTCTCGGCGAGGTCGGCGAGTGCTGCGCGTTCAAGGTCCGTCGGATGGCGGTAGCGTTTTTCCGGCCGGACGAAGTCGCGGTAGTAGGCGATGGCGTGATCGACCAGCCTGTCGAGGAACGGCATGGTCTCGGGAGTCGCATCCGGCATGTAGCGACGAATGAAGCCCCACAGAATGGCCGGCGTCTCCGCGTTCACCACGGACGCGAGATTCAGCAGCATCCCGAACGACACCGGACTTCCGCCATGGTTCGGCAGACGCCCGGCATGAATATGCCACGCCGGATTGAGCTTCTGCTCTGCCGGCGACTGCGTCGGGAGACGCGCGGCGTTTGTCAGGTATTCATCGACCGCACGGGGGATCACATCGAAATACAACCGTTTGGCGCGCTGTGGCGCGTTGAACATGAACTGCGACAGGCTCTCGGGCGGCGCATAGCGCAGCCACTCCTCAACCGACAGGCCATTGCCCTTCGACTTGCTTATCTTCTGCGCGTGGTCGTCAAGAAACAGTTCATAGGTGAAGCCTTCGGGTGGCGTGCTGCCGAGAATTCGGCAGATGCGGCCCGAAAGACGCACCGAATCGATCAGGTCCTTGCCCGACATCTCGTAATCGACGTCGAGCGCGTACCAGCGCATCGCCCAGTCAGCCTTCCATTGCAGTTTGCACCCACCGCCTTTCACCGAAGTTTCGAACGCCTCGCCGCTGTCCGGATCACGCCATGCCACCGTGCCGGCGGCTGGATCGTGGCGCTCCATCGGCACCTGCATGACGCGGCCGGTGCGCGGATGGATCGGCAGGATCGGCGAGTAGGTGGCGCGTCGCTCTGGGCCGAGCGTCGGCAGAATGACCGCCATCACCTCATCATAGCATTCCAACACGCGGATCAGCGCCGCATCGAACCGGCCGGCTGCGTAGTATTCGGTGGACGAGGCGAATTCGTAATCGAAGCCAAACGAATCCAGAAACGCCCGCAGCCGCGCATTGTTGTGCGCGCCGAAGCTGTCATGCGAGCCGAACGGGTCCGGGATGCGGGTCAGTGGCTTGCCGAGATACGGCGTCAGCAGGTCGCGGTTGGGCACGTTGTCGGGTACCTTGCGCAGTCCGTCCATGTCGTCGCTGAACGCGATCAGCCGCGAGGGCAGGCCGGTGAGTTCAGTAAACGCGTGACGCACCCACGAGGTTCGCGCCACTTCGCCGAACGTGCCGATATGCGGCAGACCGGAGGGACCGTAGCCTGTCTCGAACAACGCGAAAGCCTTGCCGGAACTGGCGAGACGCTGGGCAACCTTGGCGGCTTCCTCGAACGGCCAGATCTTCAGCGGGGCCGCTTCGTTGTTGCGAACTGTTGCGGACATTCGCGGGAAGCTAGAAACCGGCGAGTGCGGGGTCAATCGTGACGCGTCACTTTATGCTGCGGTTACATGCCACCACCGCTGCCACCGCCGTCGGCGATGGCGTTGCCTGCCGATTGCGCCTAGGGGAAGGTGGGTGACCTCATCGGCTCGATGACCATGCCTCGGATCGCTCTGCCCGACGCGCCGTCCGTCGTCGCCGGCCACGGCCGCGCCGCAATCTTCACTGCCGACGGCGAACTGTTGCTGTTGCCGGTGGCGGCTGCCGCGGCCCATCTGCGTGACCTGCCGCCGCCTCTCCTGGTGCATGCACCCGCCACGTTCCGCCGGCTCGGTCTGCGCGGCATGCCGGCATACGATCTGTTGGAGCTCTTCGCCTTCACTCTGCCGGCTCGCGCGGCCGCGCCAACCCCGCGCGGGCTTGCGCTGGCACTCGACTTTGAACCACCACGCGGCGGCCTGGAAGCCGAGGCGGCACTGCTGCCGGAACTGGTCGCCGCCTTGCTGCACCGCCTGGCGCAGGGCAGCGACGTCGCGCTGAACCGGGATGCGGCGGGGCTCGCGGCGCGCATGGGGCAGGCGGGCTGGGGCTGGGCACCCTTCGTCGCCACTGCGCTCGGTCGCCCGACCGCCGCGCCCTCGAGCGAAGCGCTGCGTGTATGGAAGCGCCTGCCGGAGTGGGAGGACGCCGCACCACTACCGCCGCCTTCGTCGTGGCCGGTGGCGGAGGCCGAGGCGCGATCGCGGCTCGCGGACATGCTTGGCCCGGACGCGGAGCAACGGCCGGGGCAGGCGGACTACGCCGGTGCCGCGGCGGCGGCGTTCGCCCCGCGCGAGACCCGCGGCGACCCACATCTCGTGCTGGCCGAGGCCGGCACCGGAACCGGCAAGACGCTCGGCTATCTGGCGCCGGCCAGCCTGTGGGCGGAGAAGAACCACGGCGGCGTGTGGATCAGCACCTTCACCCGCCACCTGCAACGCCAGATCGACGCTGAACTGGCGCATCTGTTTCCCGATCCAACCGAGCGCCACAGGCGCGTGGTCGTCCGCAAGGGGCGCGAGAACTACCTGTGCCTGCTGAACCTGGAAGATGCTCTGGGCACTGCGACCTCGGGCCGCGCGCCGGCCTCGGTCATCCCGCTTGGCCTCATCGCGCGCTGGGCGCTGGTGACCGACGACGGCGACATCCAGGGCGGCGATCTGCCTGGCTGGCTTGGCGAATTGTTCGGCACCGCCACCATCCTCGGCCTCGCGGACCGGCGCGGCGAGTGCATCCACGCCGCCTGCCCGCACTGGCGCCGCTGCTTCGTCGAGCACACGATCCGCCGCGCACGCACCGCGCAACTCGTCGTCGCCAACCATGCGCTGGTGATGACCCAGGCCGCCTGGGGCGGGCTGGACGACAGCGTCGTGCCCACCCGCTACGTGTTCGACGAAGGCCACCACGTATTCGACGCGGCCGACAGCGCGTTCGCCGCCGAACTGTCGGGCCTAGAGACCGCGGAGGTGCGCCGCTGGCTGTTGGGCGCCGAAGGCGGCCGATCGCGTGCCCGCGGCCTGAGGCGGCGGATCGAGGAACTGGTGGCCGCCCGTCCGTTGCTGGAGACGCCGCTCGACGCAGCATTGCAGGCGACGCGAGCGCTGCCTGCACCCGGCTGGCAAAGCCGCATCGGCACGGACCACCCCGAGCTGGGCGGGCTGGACGCCGGCCGGCCCAATCCCACAGAGGCCTTCCTGCACCTGATCCGTCATCAGGTGCAGGCGCGTGCCGCGGGAGACGAGGCCGGCTGGGGGGCACTGGAATGCGACGTGTTCCCACTCGGCCCTGGCGTCGCCGAAGCAGCCGACCGCCTTGCCCGGGCGCTGGCCCGCATTGCCGGACCGATCGCCACGCTGCGCGAGCGTCTGCTCGGCCGCCTCGATGAAGAGGCCGACGACATGGACGCCACGACCCGCAATCGCATCGAGGCCATCGGCCGTTCGCTCAACCGCCGCGTTCTGGCGCCACTCTCCGCGTGGCAGAACATGCTGCACGCTCTGATCGAGACTACACCGGAGCCTGGCCGCCGTCCTGACCATATCCTGTTCCTGCGGGTGGACAGAGTGGAGGGTGGCCGGGAGATCGATGTCGGCCTGCATAGCCACTGGCTGGATCCCACCATCCCCTTCGCGGCCACGCTGGCGGCGCCGGCGCAGGGTCTGCTGGTCACCTCGGCCACGCTGCGCGACGCGGGCGATGCCGATCCGGAGTCCGCCTGGGAGTCAGCCGAGGCACGTGTGGGCGCGCCACATCTGCCGTCGCCGGCGATCCGTGCCGCCGTCGCGAGCCCGTTCGACTACGCCGCCCAGACCCGCGCCTTCATCGTTACCGACGTCTATGGTGGCGACATCGCCCAGCTCGCCGCCGCCTATCGCGCCCTGTTCATCGCCGCCGGCGGTGGGGCGCTCGGCCTGTTCACCGCGATCCGCCGGTTGCAGGCGGTGCATGCGCGCATCGCGCCCGAACTGGAGGCGGCCGGCATCCCGCTCTACGCCCAGCACGTCGATGCGATGGGCAACGCCACCCTGGTCGACATCTTCCGCACCGAGGAGGAGAGCTGCCTGCTCGGCACCGACGCGATGCGGGACGGCGTCGATGTACCCGGCCGCGCATTGCGCCTTGTGGTATTCGAGAAGGTTCCCTGGGCACGCCCGGACATTCTGCATAGGGAACGGCGCGTTCACCTCTCGGACGGCGATCCGAAGGGTTTCGACGACCGCATTGCCCGCCTGCGCCTTCGCCAGGCCTTCGGCCGGCTGATCCGCCGTACCTCCGATCGCGGCGTGTTCGTGCTGCTCGACCGGCAGACGCCATCGCGCCTGCTGTCAGCATTCCCGGCCGGTGTGGCAATCCGGCGCGTCGGCCTGGCAGAGGCGGTCAAACAGACGTGCTCCTTCCTGGGCGAATCGCTGCCCGCTTGAACTGTCTCAATGGTTCGATCAGTTTCGCTTCCGGCAGGTATGGAGTTCCGCTATGCGCGCGCGCGACGCCCTGGATGCGTCCGAGGCACTGGTTCTGACGATGGTCCTCGTGGCCGCGGCGGACGGTGGCATGACCGATCGCGAGATCGGCATGATGGCCGGGCAGGTACAGACGCTGCCGGCTTTCCACGACTTCACCACAGAACAGTTCAGCACCGTCACGGACGCCGCGGTCAGGCTGCTGAACGAGGATGACGGACTCCAGCATGCCGCGGGGCTGATGCGCGGGGCATTGCAGCCGAGGCTGCGCGAGACGGCGTATGCGCTCGCGTGCGAAGTGGTCGCGGCGAGCGACGTGGCAAGTCAGCGGACATTGGAGATGCTGGGCTTCGTCCGGGAGGAGCTGCGGCTCGACCCACTGATCGCCGCAGCGATCGAACGCGGTGTGCGGGCACGCCATCAACGCATCGAGCCGAGCAAGTAGGCATGCGCACGCTGGGAGCTGCGGCGGTCGTCGCCGGGGTCCCGGTGCTTGCATTGATTGCTCTGGCCGCGCTGGGCTGGGCGCCGATCGGCCCCGCATTGCTTGGCATCGGTGCGACGCTGATCGCGGCGTTGCTGCTCGCGTTGCGCTGGTCGCGCGATCTCGATCTGCTGGCGGACAGCGTGCGCCGTATCGCCGCGGACGAACCTATGTTGCGCAGAGCTCCGGTGCTGCCGGGAATGCAGCGTCTTGGCGCTGACCTCGAGCGTCTGGCGCGGCGCGCGGCGGCACGATCCGGATTGATCGAACAGCTGCGCCGCACCGACAGTACCGTCGTTGAGAGCCTGCCCGATCCGCTGATCGTGCTGGCGGAGGATCGCGGTGTGCGGCGCGCCAACTCCGCGGCGCGCGCTGCGTTCGGCGCCGACATGCCGGCTGTGTTGCGGCATCCTGATCTGCGCGCCGCGATCGATCGCGCGTTCGTCTCGGGGATGACGCAGACCGCCGAGGTGACGTTGCCTGTGCCGGTGCCGCGCGAGGTACGCGCCGCCGTGGTACCCATGGACCCGCCGATCGCGGATGGCGGACGCGCCGTCGTGGTGCTGTCCGATCGCACGCGCGAGCGCGCCGTCGAACGCATGCGCGCCGACTTCGTCGCCAATGTCAGCCATGAGCTGCGCACCCCGCTCGCGTCGCTGATCGGCTTCATCGAGACGTTGCGCGGGCCCGCGGCCGATGATCCGCCCGCGCAACAGCGCTTCCTCGGCATCATGGGCGAGCAGGCGGCGCGGATGAACCGGCTGATCGACGATCTGCTGAGCCTCTCACGCATCGAGCTGATCGAGCATCAGCCGCCATCCGATACGGTCGAGCTGCACGAGCTGGTGACGCGACTGGTCGCCGGCTTCGAGCCGCGGCTGAAGGAGCAGTCCATCACGCTCGATCTGCGTCTACCGAGCGATCTGCCGGCGGTGATCGGCGATGCGGACCAGTTGACACAGGTGCTGCAGAACCTGCTCGACAACGCGGTGAAGTACGGACGCAAGGGGGGTACGGTGCGTCTCGATGTTGCGGCTGCATCCTCGGGACGGCCTGGCGCGGTGGTGACGGTCGCGGATCAGGGCGGCGGCATTCCGCGCGAACATCTGCCGCGACTGACCGAGCGGTTCTATCGCGTCGATACCAGCCGTTCGCGCGCAGCAGGCGGCACCGGGTTGGGTCTCGCCATCGTCAAGCACATCGTCAACCGCCATCGCGGGCAGTTGTCGATCGAGAGCGAGGAGGGGATCGGCACAACGGTCAGCGTCTGGCTGCCGCAGGCAGTGGCGCGGCCGGTCGCGACCGACATCCACGTTTAGCCATCGACCGGACCGCGTTGCGCGGCGGACGATCGCGCGCGACAGTCGCGGGCAATCTGTACGGAGGACACGGCCATGGCGGACGGCAAAAAGATCGCGATCGTGACAGGCGCGGCGAGCGGCATCGGACGTGCGATGACGCTCGGGCTGTTGGGCGCCGGTGTCGATGTGGCTGCGGTGGATCGCAATGAGGCCGGCCTCGCGGCATTGGCGGCGACCGTGCACGACAAGGCGGGAACCATGCAGACCATTCCCGCCGACCTCGCGCGGCCTGACGCGTTCGATGCGATCGTCTCCGCCGTGCTGAGCCGGTTCGAGCGGATCGACGTGCTGGTCAATAACGCGGGCATCGGTCAGTCGTCGATCAAGGCGGACCAGCGGCGCAATCCGCTGCGCTTCTGGGAGATCACCCCGGAGCAGTGGCAGCGCTTCCTGTCGGTGAACGCCACCGGGCCGATTCTGATGGCGCGCGCTGTGGTGCCGCACATGTTGGCGGCGGGCTCGGGACGGGTGATCACGGTCACCACCAGCCTGGGGACGATGGTGCGCGAGGGCTACCTGTTGTACGGCGCGAGCAAGGCGGCGGCCGAGGCGGCGATGGCGGTATTGGCGGCGGACCTGAAGGGCACCGGCGTCACGTCCAACGTGCTGGTGCCGGGCGGCGTGACCAACACGGGGATCGTGGGCGACGAGGCGGGGGATCGCGCGCGAATGCTGCAACCGGAGATCATGGTGCCGCCGCTGCTGTGGCTGATATCTGACGCGGCGACCGGGGTGACGGCGCGGCGATTCGTGGCGATGGACTGGGATGCGTCATTGCCGGGCGAGCAGGCGGCGGAGAAGGCTGGCGTGCCGATCGCGTGGCTTGGGATCGCACGCATGCCGGTGGAACCGAAGTAGCTCCGCTCAGCGAACGATCCAATAGTCATAGGCCACCGTCGAAGTGGCGGACGCGGAGCGCTTCCGCTATCCTTGCGACAGCGGGACGGTCCCGCCAGGGAGCCACCGCGATGATCCGTACCATCTTGGCCGCAACCGTTGCACTCGGCTTGCTGTCCGCCATGCCGCTGTCAGCCGGCGCGGCAACGTGCGCCAACGGCGTCTACCGGGCGGGATGTGCCGGACCCAACGGAGCCGCAGTGGTGCATAAGCAGCCTGTGGTCCATCCGCCAGCGACAGTCCATTGCGCCAGGGGCGTCTATCGGGCGGGCTGCGCCGGGCCGAACGGGGCAGCGGTCGTTCGCTAGCCATACCGAGGAGCCTGTCGCTCGTCTTCACAGGCTCGCGTCACCGCAAGCCCAGGAAGCTGAGCACGGCAGCAATCACCACGATCACGCCAATCAACCAAAAAATGTAATTCATGAGTTCTCTCGCTGGACATTGTGTTCAGTGTCCAACGCCACCGCCTGCGACCGGTGAGCATCACGAACGCCCGAGGCAGGTCACATGCAACGGAACTGCCGGCGCGCTGCTGCCAACTTGCCAGCCGTCCCCAACAGGCGGAAGCTGTCGTCAAATAAAGCAGCTCCAACGGAAGGGAACCCAATGCGCTATAATCGAATTTCGGCCGACTGCCATCTCGACATGCCGTGGATGCCGCCGACACTGTTCACCGAGAACGCGTCGCACGAGCTGAAGGACCGCATGCCGTATGTGGCCGATGGCCCTGACGGTCCGATGTGGGTCACCAAGAACGGCGCGAACTTCGGGCTCAAGAACGGCGTTGGCCCGAGCGGCGCCAAACTCGTGCCCGGTCAGAACCGCCGCGTCGATATCATGGCGGAGACCGGCCTGTTCGCCGACGGCCAGAAGGACATCCGCCGCGTCAGCGATCCGCATCTGCGAGCCAAGGACATGGATCGTGACGGCGTCGATGCCGAAGTGATCTTCGGTATCCTGGGTTCCGCCTCCAAGCTGAAGGACCATGAGGCTGCGGCGGAGATGTTCAGGATCTACAACGACTGGCTGAAGGACTTCTGCAGCGTCTACCCGGACCGCCATATCGGCCTCGCCTGCCTGCCCTATGGTGACATCGACTGGGCGGTGCAGGAGATCCATCGTTGCGCCAAGATGGGCCTGAAAGGGCTGGAGCTGTCCTGCTCGTGGGACATGGAGCCGATGTGGCACCCGTGCTGGGAGCCACTGTGGAAGGCGTGCGATGAGGTACAGTTGCCGCTGCATTTCCATACTTTCCCGACCACGCCGCCGCGCGCGCGTGAGATGACGTCGGGTCAGGTGCGTCGCGCCGCGATGTTCACCGGCGTTTCGGCGTTCCAGATGGGCCTGATCCACATCCTGGCGGCGATGATGGGTGCCGGCGTGTTCGAGCGCTATCCGCGCCTGCGCGTGTCGTTCGGCGAGAGCGGCATCGGCTGGATCCCCTACGCGCTCGATCGTATGGACTTCGAGTTCGAGGACCGCTTCCGCGACCTGATGAAGCTGAAGCCGTCCGAGTACTGGCAGCGCCAGTGCAAGGCGACGTTCCAGTTCGATCCGATCGGACCGAAGCTGCTCAACGTGAACAACCTGATGACCACCGATACGTTGATGTGGGGCTCCGACTACCCGCACACCGACGGCATCTGGCCCGAATCAACGAAGTATATCGACGAGCAGTTCAAGGGTTTGTCGGCTGACGATATCCGCAAGATCACCTGCGACAATGCGGCGAAGTTCTACAATCTGACGAATTGAGGGCAACAGCGGCCCTTGGGGACAGGTTCGTGCCTGGGGGCTGCTGAGTTCTTTTTAACACGGAGAAGAGAAGGCGAGAACCACGGAGGCCACGGAGAAAGTAAGAATTGCTTCGCGCGAAGCGCATCGAGATCTTCCCGTGTACTTCTGTCTTTTTTCTCCGTGGTGAATTGACGAATGAGATCAGAAGATGCCGCTCGCCAGACCGGCGGCGAGCGCGGCGCCAACCTCCGCGCAACGCTCCAGATCTTCGCCCCCGATCTGCTTCGGCGCGAGAATCGCCTCCGGCGTCTGTGCATGTGTACAGACAATCAGCGGATCAGCGATCGCACGCAGCCGCCATCCCGTCGCGATGCGCGCGATCTGCCGCGCGGCGTTGTCACCGTCGCTGCCGGCGCAGATCAACGTTGCGTAGGGACGGCCGTTGATACGGTCCAGCGCGGGATAGTAGCTGCGATCGAAGAAGTCCTTCATCTTCCCCGCCAGCGCGGCGAGATTCTCCGGCGTGGCGAAGATATACCCATCGGCCGCCAGCACATCATCGCCGCCGGCATCTGGCGCGGTCAGCAGACGTACGTCGACGTCAGGCTCGCTCCGCGCGCCTTGGGCCGCGGCTTCCGCCATCTGGCGTGTGCCACCGGTCAGCGAGTGATATACGATCAGCAGCGTTTTCATGGATCACCGCACAGGAGGAACGATGTCGAGCGCCGTAGACCAGCACACTCTTCGCCCCTTGGTCACCGGCCCGTCGGCATGGATCGGCGCTGACCTGGCGAGCCGCCCGGACGAATGGACCTATCGGCTGTCGCCCAACGAGATAGCCGAGATCGAGACGGCGACTGCCAGTGTGCTTGGCCGTGATATCGCGACGATCGCGCGTGTCGACTTCCCGCTGCCAGCACTCGGCCCCATCCTGGATCGGCTGCGCGATGACGTGTTGAACGGCCGCGGCTTCGTGCTGCTTCGCGGGCTGCCGGTTGAGGGCAGAACGATCGAAGAAAGCGCCACGGCCTATTGGGGTATCGGCACGTATTTCGGCAACGCCCGATCGCAGAATGCGAAGGGCCACGTGCTCGGCCACGTCCGTGACCTCGGCTTGTCGTCCAGGGATCCGAACGTCCGTATCTACCAGACCACCGAGCGGCAGAACTTCCACACCGATTCGTGCGACATCGTCTCGCTGCTGTGCCTGAAGACGGCGAGATCGGGCGGGCTGTCGTCGCTGACCAGTTCGATGTCGGTGTACAACGCCATGGCGCAGCGGCAGCCGGACCTTGTATGGCGGCTGTTCCAGCCGATGCCGACCGACCGGCGCGGCGAGGTGCCCGAGGGCAGGCGGCCATGGTTCGAGACGCCGATCTACAACGACCATCTCGGTTTTCTGTCGGCGATCTACGCGCCGCACTATGTGCGCTCATCGCAGCGTTTTCCCGACGCGCCGCGGCTGAGCGGAGAGGACATCGCAGCACTCAACTGCTTCGACGCGTTGGCCGAGGACGCGGAACTGCGCCTTGACATGGAGTTCCAGCCTGGGGACATGCAGTTCGTGCACAACCACACGGTGCTGCACGATCGCACCGCCTTCGAGGACTGGCCGGAACCGGAGCGCAAGCGCCATCTGCTGCGGCTTTGGCTTGCAGCACCAGGCGCACGGCCGTTGCCCGCGGCCTATGCCGAGCGGTACGGCAGTGTAGAGATCGGCAACCGCGGCGGCATCGTCTGCAAAGGAACCCGACTGCACGCGCCGCTGGTACCGTCCGATACCACTCGTTGAAGCGCGATCACGCCGACACAGGGTCGGTCGCCAGGTCGATCTGCTTACGCGGTCTCGGTGCGACCGTCAGGGGAAATCGGCTTCGCGGTCAGCTTCGCGAGGCTGGATTGCCGGAGTGAAAAAAACCAGATCAGCCCGGCCAATTGCAACACCAGCGGCACAACGAATGCGACACGGTATGCGACGAGAGGATAGTGACCTGTCGCGTCGGCGTGCCAGCGCGCAATGACAATTCCCATCCCAGCCTGCACTAACCAGGCGGTCGTGAGGTGCAGCACATTGAGGGCGCTATTCGCGCGGCCTACACGCTCCGACGGAAACATTGTGTCGAGTATCGAGTAGCTGAGCACTGGCATACCACCAAACCCGCCGATCAGCCCCCACAACACTGTGGCGGGCAGGGTTATATGCAGCAGCAGCACAAGCTGCAGTGCGATGAAGGCAATACAGAAGCCGCTGAATACCGTCGCTTCGCCGACACCGCGCTTGCGCAGCCAGGTCGTCGCACCACCGATCACCACAGCGCCAAGGGTCAATCCCACGCCCATCGCCAATAGTTCGTGCAGGAGTTGGTCAGACCCATAGCCTTCGATATCGACAAGCCAGCGCGCGCCCCACAGACCCTGGATTGCGAAGGCCGTGCCGACCACCGAGGCGGAAAGTGGGGCGAAACGCCAAAACCGCCTGTCCGTCACCGCATCAATTAAACCGCGCAGCGCGTCGCGCCAATTTTGACGCTGTGTCGCGGTCGCATGCCGCGGCAGCAGAGCGCAGATCGCAATGGCTGTCGCGGTCGAAAGCCCGGCCAAGATCACGAAAGTGGCGCGCCAACCAAATTCGGCATCGATCGTACCGACCGGCAGCGTCGCAGCGATCGCGCCGAGACCGCCGAACATCACCAAACCACCGTTGGCGAGCGGCAAATACTGTGGCGGTACCCAGAGTGCGTGCGCCTTCAGTCCGGCCATCAGACCTCCGGCGACGCCTAGTCCGATCAGAAAACGTCCGATGATCAGAATGGGTGCTGCGGGAGCCAATGCGAATACGATTGCGCCAACCGCGGCGACGCTCATCAGCGAGGCCTGCACGCGCCGTGGACCCAACGCGTCCAGCGCCACGCCGATCGGAATGGCGGAGACGGCAAACGCCAGGAAATACATCGAGGTGAGCAAGCCAAGAGACTCGGCATCCAGCGAGAAGCGTCGGATCAGTTCATCAGCAAGCGGCCCGTTGATTGTACGAAAGATGTAGGAAAGCAGGTAGCCGCAGGCGAGCGGGAGAAATATCGCCGCAAGCGACGGAAAACGGCCTCGGGCCTCTTTCGGCATCCCTGAGAATTGCATCAGCGCAGCAGCGGCCGGACCAGGAGCGGCGCCAGAATAGAGGTGGCGACAGCGTTCAACGCCATCGCAAGATTCCTGCCCCTGCGGGCACGAACAGCAGACCGAAATGATCGCGGAGGGACTTCGCCATGCGGCCGAGCACATCCGGCCACCGGCCGCGCAACGTCAAAGCCGACAGCAGCAGCAATGCTATTACCGCACCAGGTATTGGCAGGTTCAGCATGGGACGTCTCCCACTCGATTGTCTTGAAAGAAGGCGGAACGTGTTGCGAAATTCGTTCTTGTATCGTTGTTTAGCCATAGATAGCCACGACTGGAACCTGGCAACGCAGAGCGTTATTCCCGGCAATGGTTCACGAGTTTGTGAGTGGCCGTGCCTGGCCTCGGGAACGGACCGGCTCGCAAGGTACTGGAGAAGCGCTCGACCCGCGACGGAGAGCACGAAGTGCCGACTTGGAAACTCTGCTGGTATCCAGGGGACGGCAAGTCGTGATTGCGCGGGGGCCAATGACGACGATCGACGAGGTCTACTGCTTCGGGCGTTTATTCTCGACGTGCGACGTGTGCATTAGCGATGTGCGGATGGCCCTTGGTGACGCGGGTCAGGAAATCATTAAGACCGTACCGCGGCGTGGCTACCTGCTGGCGCCGCTCGAGCGTCACCGACGGCCGGCGGCGAAGGTGCGTCGCGTTCCACGGCCGCCATCCCCAACAGGCCGTCAATCGCGGTGCTGCCCTTCGCCAGTCTGGGTAGCGACCCTGGTCAGGATTATTTCGCCGATGGGATGCACTGTCCCGCATCAGCTGGCTCCTCGTTGTCCCCCGCAAGCTCGAGTTTCCCCTATGACGGGAGCGCCGTTGTTGTTGCACAAGTTGGACGCGAATTGGGCGTCCGCTATGTCGTCGAGGGTTCTGTGCGGATGGTCGGCACGTATTTTGGCCACACCCGATCGCAGAGCGCGAAGGGCCACGTGCTCGGCCACGTCTGACCATCTCGGTTTGCTGTCGGCGAGCTATGCGCCGCGCTCCCTGCGCTCGTCATAGCGTTTTCCCGACGCGCCGCGACCACACGGTGCTGCAGGATCGCACCGCTTTCTACGACTGGCCGGAGCCGGAGTACGAAGCTGTGCAGTCCGCTGATGAAGCACGCGATCCCATCGGAGCTGCGTGCAAAGCGAAGATAGTCGTGCTGCGTATGAGAGCGTGTGCCGCCCGACCCGCTACCCCTTACCCGAGCACCAATCCCGCGAAGCGGTTCGTGACTGGGCGCAGAGCGGACGCCGACGCTGCGGAGCATCCCAGGCAGAACCGGCGCTTCAATTGGTCGTGCACTGGTGCGGAAGCGACCAATCGGCGAAAAATCCGTTTTGGCGCCGTTGATCAAATTCGAGGACGCGCATGGCCTCCACCAGCACGACACGCGACACGTCGATCCGCACCTATCGCGCCAAGCGCGATTTCGCGATCACCGGCGAGCCGGCGCCCGCTCCACGGCAAGGCAAGCGCCCAGCGCCAATCTTCGTGGTGCAGAAGCACCAGGCGCATCGCGCCGGCCTGCACTGGGACTTCCGCCTCGAGCATGACGGTGTGCTCTGGAGCTGGGCGGTGCGCAAAGGGCCGTCGCTCGATCCCGCCGACAAGCGGATAGCCGCGCACGTCGAGGATCATCCGCTGGACTATGCCGATTTCGAGGGCACCATACCTGACGGCCAGTATGGTGCCGGCGCCGTCGAGTTGTGGGATCGCGGCACATGGCAATCGCTGGATGATCCTGACGAGGGCATGCGCAAGGGCGAGCTTCGGTTTGTGCTCGACGGCAATCGGCTGCACGGACGTTTCACGCTGGTGCGACTGAAGCCGCGTCCTGGTCAGCGCAGCGGGCAGGACAACTGGCTGTTGATCAAGGGGCACGACGAGGCGGAGCGCAAAGGCGCTGACGCGCCCACGATCGAACGGCAGGCGCCGGCGCCAAGACAGACACGAAAGCCACGCGAGGAGGCTCCGGCCGAGGGCGCGGTGCGCGCCAAGCTGCCGCAGCGGCAGGCACCGCAACTGGCTTCGGTCACCGACAAGCCGCCCGAGGGCAAGGGCTGGGTCAGCGAGATCAAGTTCGACGGGTACCGCCTGCTGTGCTGGCTCGATCACGGCAAGGTGCGCGTGGTGACGCGCAATGGCCTCGACTGGACGGATCGTCTGCCCGCCGTGGCGCGAGCGGTCGCGGGACTGCGCGCCGATACGGCGCTGGTGGACGGCGAGCTGGTCGCGCTCCAGAAAGACGGCGCGTCGAGTTTTCCCGCGCTCCAGGCGGCGCTGTCGGCAGGTAGGGATGGCACGCTCTATTTCCAGTTGTTCGATGTGCTGCATCTCGATGGCTGGGACCTGCGGGGATGCACGCTGCTGGAGCGCAAGCGCGTGCTCTCTGGCGTCAGCGACTGGCGTGGCATGCTGCGCTACAGTGACCACCAGGTAGGCAACGCTGCCGACATGCTGCGTGAGGCGTCCGGCATGGGCCTGGAAGGCATCATCTGCAAGCAGGCCGATGCGCCGTATCGTGCCGGGCGCGGACACGGGTGGCTGAAGCTGAAGTGCCGCGGCCGCGAGGAGCTTGTGGTGCTGGGATGGACGCCGCCCGGCGGCAGCCGCACTGGCCTGGGTTCGCTGCAACTCGGCTATTACGATCCGCAGGGGAAGCTGCACTATGCCGGCGGCGTGGGCACAGGGTTCTCCGACGATGAACTTGGGCGGCTGAGCTCGCGCCTGGCGGAGCTGGCGTCCGATCCGCCGAAGGCTCTGGTCATGGCGGGTGACCCGCTGCCGAAGACGATCAACTGGGTGCGACCGGAGCTGGTCGCCGAGATCCAGTACGCCACCTGGTCCGGCTCCGGTCGGGTGCGGCAGGCGGCATATCTCGGTCTGCGCGAAGACAAGTCGGCATCGGAGGTGGTGCGTGACCCGGCGGACCCCGAGGCGGAGCGCAAGACCATCCGACCGCCGCCTGGCGATCCGCAGGCGGCGAGGCGAGGGCCGGTGGTCGCGGTGCCGCCTCGCCGCAGGAGCACCATCGTCTCGGCGCGCGCACCACAGCGCAAGGGCGTGACCGTGGGCAATATCGAGTTGACGCATCCTGATCGTGAGCTTTGGCCGGGCATCACCAAGCGCGACCTGGCGGATTACTGGAAGGCAGTCGCCGAGAGTGCGCTGCCAGGGCTGGCCCGCCGGCCCCTCGCGGTGGTGCGCTGTCCGGATGGGATCGGCGGCCAGCGCTTCTTCCAGAAGCACGGGCACGGCACGCTTCCGTCCGCGGTGCGCCAGGGTGAGGCGGATGGTCAGCCGTATCTCGTGATCGACGACGCGGACGGGCTGATCGCCATGGCGCAGATCTCCGCGATCGAACTGCACCCGTGGGGCGCGACCGAGGTCGATCCGCTGCATCCCGACCTGATCGTGTTCGATCTCGATCCCGGCGACGGCGTGGCGTTTGCTGACGTGGTGAAGGCCGCGCTCGACGTGCGCGACCAGTTGCAACGGCTAGGCCTGACGTCGTTCTGCCGCACCACGGGGGGCAAGGGACTGCATGTGGTCGCGCCTCTGGAGCCAGTTGCGGATTGGGATGCGGTGAAGCCGTTCTGTCGCGCGTTTGCCGAGACGCTGAGCCAGGAGCAGCCGGAGCGGTTCCTGTCGACGGTGCGGAAGGCGGATCGGCAGGGCAGGATCCTGATCGACTGGCTGCGCAATGGGCTGGGCGCGACTGCCATTGCCTCGTTCAGTCCGCGCGCGCGGGACAATGCGACTGTGGCGACGCCGTTAGCCTGGGATGAGGTGGATCGGAAGCTGGATCCGGCGAAGTTCACCTTGCGCAGCGTGCCCGAGCGGCTTGCGCATCTGCGTGCCAATCCATGGGAGGGCTTTTCGACGTTGCGTCAGCACCTGCCCGATCTTGCAAGCGAGCCCCGCGCGGCACCTCGCAAGGGCAGGTCGGCAATTGTGACGGCTGCCAAGCCAAAACGCCGACGCTGACAGCGCTCATCCTGGTGACGCGTGACCCAGGTGAAATTTGCGAAGCGTGATCCTGAACTTTTTGTAATCTCGGTTTTTAGGTTTGAACACATTGATCGAGACCGCTGTACCGGGATCTCGCGGACACATCGTATCACCTCGATGAGATTTGGTGGTCGACGGTAACATGCCGCTCGCAATAGTGAGCTTGATTTACCGGCGCGCCGCCCAATGTCTTGGGCGCGGCGGATGGCTCCCCGCCATCGCCGCGTGACGTTTCCCCCCCAAACTTGGCGGCGCCCTTCGGGGCGCCGTCATTTTGTTAATGGATGCTGGGGCTGGTGACGCTCTCGCGGGCGCAATAGCATCGCGCCGAAGCGGGGAGCGCGAACGCCATGGTCGCAAATTTGCCAGTGCCGACACTTGATCACGTTGTGGTCAACGTGCGCGACCGGATCGATGCGGGTTTGGAGACCTGGCGTCGACTTGGCTTCACGATGACGCCGCGTGGCTATCACACGCTGGGTTCTATGAACCATCTGGCGATCCTGGGCAGCGAGTATCTGGAACTGATTGCCGCAGCGCCTGGCGCGACGCGCCGGCCGGAGATTCTCGCCGCACCGTTCGGGTTGAACGGCCTCGTATTCGGCACAGAGAATTCCGCGGGCGTGTACGCCGCATTGCGTGAAGCTGGCGTTCCGGTGGAAGCACCGCTCGAGTTCTCGCGTCCGGTCGAACTGGCCGAAGGCTCGCGCGACGCGACGTTCCGCACGGTGCACATCACGGCGGGTACGGTGCCGGCAGGACGTGTTTACTTCTGTCATCATCTCACGCGCGATTTGGTGTGGCGGGACGAATGGCGTCACCACGCCAACGGTGCGGTTGGTATCGAACGTGCCGTGATCGCCGCGCGCGAACCGGAGGCGTTGGGCGCGCTGTTCGCGCGGATGTTCGGCGAGGACGCGGTGCGGCGGATCGGCACTGGTTATTCGCTTGCGTTGGGGCTGTCGCGGTTCGACGTGATCACGCCGGACGCGCTGTTCCGCGAGTTCGCCGATGCGGCGCCTGCGGCGGATGGACGCGAGCAGTACATGGCTGCACTCACCGTCCGCACCCGTTCACTTGAATTGGCTGCGGCCGCGCTGGCGGCAGGGCAGATCAACGGCGTCCGGCGGGAAGCCGACCGCATCATCGTGCCCGCTACCGAGACCCTTGGCGTAACCCTCGAATTGAGGGAGCCGGTTACAACAGCCTGATCTTCTCTGCCCACCGATCGAGGATCGGGAGCACCTGATCTGAACCGGCTGACGGCAGCGTGATCACCACGCGGGCGATGCCGATGTCGCAGTAGCGGCGCAGCGCATCGAGTTCCTCGACAACGCGGAACATCGTCAATGGCAGCGACGCCGGATCGCGACCCGCGTCTTTCGCCATCTGGTGGAACTGCGGCAGGAAGTCGCTGACATCGCCATACTCCGGCCGGCTGGCATGAGGCACCCAGCCGTCGCCGTAGCGGATCGCACGCCGCGCGCCGTAGGGAAACGCGCCGCCGACGATCACCGGCGGGTATGGCTTCTGCACCGGCTTCGGCCAGGCCATCATTGGATCGAAGTTGACGAATTCGCCGTGATATTCTGGCTTGGTGTCAGTCCAGATGACCTTCATCGCCTCGATGCGCTCACGCGCGATCTTGTGGCGCGACTTGAATGGCGTGCCGTGGTCCGCCATTTCCTCGGCGTTCCAGCCGGAGCCGACACCGAACAGGAACCGCCCCGCCGATACCTGGTCGATCGAGGCCACCAGCTTCGCGGTCTGAATTGGATCGCGCTGCTGCACGAGGCAAACGCCGGTGCCGACCTTCAGCGTCTTCGTCGCCGCGGCGGCAGCCGACAGCGTGACGAACGGATCCATCACGTCGTAGGACCTGCTTCGGCAGATCGCCGCCATTTGGAAAGGGCGAAGCCCGCGACACGGGAATATGCGAATGCTCCGGCGCCCAGAGCGACTCGAAGCCGCGCTGCTCGAGTGCGCGGCCAAGCTCACTTGGCGGCATCGAATAGTCGGTGAAGAACATGGCAGCGCCGAAATGCATGTCGGGTCCCCCAGGTGGCGGAGGCAACCGTAACGTGCCTGGTCCGCTCTGTCATTGCGAACGGCGAAGACGTGGATGGCCGGCACGAGGCCGGCCATGACGTGAGGGAGTGGGGAGTGTTGTTTCGCTACTTCTTCGGCGGCGCGTGCCGAACGCGGTGTTCGGCACCCATACCGCCACCCTGTGCCGCCTGTGGGACGAGATCGCGGATGTGGAATGTGGGTTCGCTGTTCCACGGGCCACGGCGGTCGGCCTCCGGACCCGCGGTTAGATTGAAGTACACGTCCACCGTGTCGTCGGGCTTGAGATCGCCGAAGCTCGGATCGTCCAGCTTGTTCATCGCCTCCAGCGCTTTCATGAACATGCGCGCATGGGCAATCTCGCGCGTCGCAAGATGGCGCAGCGCCTCACGCGAGCCTTCGTCCGGAGAAATCCTGATCAGCGCTTCGTACGTGGCGAGCGCCCCGGCCTCGGCCGCGATGTCCGCACGCAGATCACGCACCACGCTGGCGCCTTCGTTCACGTAACGGGAATCCCAGGTCGAGCCCTGCGAATCAACCAGATGCGGACCGTAGCCGCGCACGGCAAACAGCGTGCTGTTGAACGCCTTCTCCTGCGCGCCCTGCTTGGCGCGCTTCGTGTGCTGCTCAATCATGAGCGCCACCATTTCCAGATGGCCGAACTCCTCGGTGGCGATGTTCTGCAGCATGTCGCGGATGCCCTGGTCCTCGGTGTGGAAGGACTGGGTGAAGTAGGTCAGCGCCGCAGACAGTTCGCCGGTCGCGCCGCCGAACTGCTCGAGCAGCTTTTCGGCGAACACCGGATCTGGCGTATCTACGCGCACCTGATGCAGCGGGTCGGGTCGATGAATGAACATGGCGGTCGTCCTTCGCGAGTGATGCCAACCGCAACTGCTGCGACAGGTGCGGGTTGGCCGTTCACGCGAAAGTGCCCACTACAGTGCGGCCTGAATCAACTCGCCGATGATGCTGACGATGCGGTCCAGCGTCGCTTCCGGCGTCATCAACGGCGGGGCGGTCATGAGCGAGTCGCCGCTGACCGGCGTGCCGCCGCCGGCGCGCTGGCGGATGATCAGACCGCGCTTCATCGCCTCGGCCACCACGCGACCGCCGAGGCCGATTGCCGGCTTGCGTGTTGCCTGATCCTCCACCAGCTCGACCGCGCACATCATGCCGAGACCGCGCACGTCGCCCACAACGGGCAGACTGCGCAGAGTCTCCAGGCCGGCGAGAAGCTTCCTGCCCATCACCGCCGCGCGTTCCGGCAGACCGTCCTGTTCGATGATGTCGATGTTGCGCAAGCCGACCGCACAGCACACTGGATGGCCGGAGTACGTCGCCGCGTGCATGAACCGTTCGTCCGTCGGCGCATCTTCAATCGTCTGATGCACGCGCTTCGACACGATGACGCCGCCGAGAGGCAGATACCCGCTTGTCACGCCCTTGGCGAACGACATCAGGTCAGGCTCCACGCCCCAGTGTCCCAGCGCGAACCAGCGCCCGGTGCGGCCGAACCCGGTGATCACCTCATCAGCGATGAGCAGCACGTTATGGCGATCGCAGATCTGGCGCAGTCGCGGGAAATACGTTGGTGGGGGCACGATGACGCCGCCAGCACCCATCACAGGTTCGGCGATCACAGCGGCGATCGTGTCGGCGCCCTGAGCCTCGATCGCCGCCTCCACCGCATCGGCGGCCTCGATGCCGGCATCGCCATTGCCGGGCCAGCGATACGGATAGGGCGGCGCCACCTGGAGGAACTCCGGCACCAGAGGGCCGAACATTTTCTGATAGCCGGGCAGGCCAGTGGCACTCATCGCCGCCAGGGTGACGCCGTGATAGCCATACTGGCGCGAGATGATCTTCACCTTGTTCGGCTTGCCCATCCGCTTCCAGTAGTAACGGGCGATCTTGAAGGCGCTTTCATTGGATTCAGCGCCGCCGGTGGTGAAATACGCCGCCGCCATGTTGTCGTACGCCAGACCGACGATGCGCTCGGCCAGACGGATGGCGGGCTCGTTGGAGAAGCCCGTATAGGCAGAGGCATAGGCAAGCTTCGCCATCTGCGCGGCAGCCGCATCCGCCAGTTCCTTGCGGCCATGGCCGATGTTGACGTTCCACAGTGCGGACAGCCCGTCGATATACTCGCGGCCGTCAGCGGTGCGCAGCATGGCGCCGCGACCTTCGACAAAGATGCGTGCCTGCGCGTGCTCATTCGGATGATGCAGCGGGTGGATCAGGTGCCGTCGGTCGGCATCGAGCAGTGCGTCACCGGTTGTCGCATGATCGTTCATGTCGCTTGCCTTTCCGCTTGCCACTGACCCTTGCCGAACTGGCTGAGATTGACCGGGCCGCGATGATTATCGGTGGCGCTGCCGAGAAGTACTTCACCCTGCATCTTGCCATTGCTGACAGTGCCCTCGAAGCGATAGGCGATCGCACTGCCTTCGTGGCGTGTCTCGAATTCCATGCGCACGTGCTGTGCCGCCAGCTTGCCGATTACGTTGCTCTCGAACTGCTCGGACTGCTGGCTGCCGCTGAGTTGGCTGCCCTGCTGCTGCAGTTTCAGCCGATGCTTGCGCTCGCCGTGCAGGAACCGCACGCGCACGTCCCAGTCGCCCGACAGGTCGCTCGCCGCGGTCGGCTCGGTCGCCGGGTGAAGGTTGTGCGCCGCGGTCAGCGCGTTGGCGATCGCCTCGCCGACCTGCGCCGCCTCGCCGGGCGAGAACTGGAATGGATCGATGGCCAGCGAGTTCGCGGTCGCCGACGTGTCATCCGTCATGATCCGCGGCGAGCCATCGAGCAGACGCTGACGCAGACCCATGCCATCGAGCGCGATGCCATCCCATTTCACGCGCAGCGCCGGAACACGCACGACGCCCGCCGGTTCGATCACCTCGCTGCTGGTCCCTGGCACTGTCGCAACGCGGCGCGCGATCTCCTGCAGGTCCTCGTGCCAGTGCCGCAGTTCGGCTGCTTCGTCACGCTCGTTCAGCCAGTATTCGACGGCGACCAGCACGCCGATCACGTCTTCCTTCGACACTTTCATGGGTCGACCGAACGCCTGGTGCGGCGACGCGTTGCGCCACGCCGCCTGCACGAGGTTCTTATTGCCCAGCAACAGGCCGCTGGTCTGCGGTCCGCGCAGGAATTTTCCCCCGCTGTAGATCACCATATCGGCGCCGCGTTGCAGCCACGGGCTCGGCCGTTGCAAATGCTCCGACGCTGCGTCCACCAGGATGGGGATGCCGAGCGGCTTCACTCGCGCCGCGATTTCCTCCAGTCGTATCTTGGAGAATTCCTCGTTGGTGCCGAGGATCGCCACCATCGCCACAGGCTCGCGAAGCGCGGCGTCGAGGTCGGCGAGAGAATCAATCTCGACGATGTGCGCACCGACCATGCGGATCGCCTGGTCATAGGCGAAGCGCTGGTTCTTCGGCAGGATCACGCGGTTCACCCATCCTTCGGTGAACGGCAGGCGCAGCATGCGCACCGGATCGTTGCCAGCGATGCACGCAGCGGATGCAAGCGCCACGGCGGCTGCGCTGCCGCAGGTCACGATGCCCCATTCCGCACCTGTCAGCTCGGCCAGACGCTGACCTGCGGCCTCCATTAGTTCGTCGAGGTTGACGAACTCGCGTGACGCCGCATCCATCGCAGCTCGCACCCGCGGCAACATCAGGCTGCCACCATGCATGGTGCGAACGCTGCAGCAGTTGATGAACGGGCGCACGCCGAGTGCGAGATAGGGATTGGCGTTGCTGTCGTTTCGCTCAGCCATGCGACGCATTCTCCGTTGTTGTCCGGTAAACCGCGGTCTCGAAGTCATCCAGCAGTTGCAGCACTGGTGGGTCGGCGAAGGGCAGGATCTGGGTGAGGATCACACCGGTCACGCGTTGTTTCGGATCGAGCCAGTAATAGGTGTTGAACAGCCCCGCCCAGGCAAGGCTGCCGGCGCTGCGCCGGCCGGGCACGTCCTCGGTGTTGATCAGCCAGGTGAGGCCCCATTTCTTCGTCATGCCCGGGAAGAACTCGGCGTCGTTCGACACGGCGGGGTGCACGGTCGGTAGCTTCTGTGCATCGAGATCGCCGATGTGGTTCTGTGCCATCAACGCCACGGTCTCGGATTTCAGTACGCGTGCGTTGTCCAGCGCGCCGCCGTTCAGCAGCATGCGAAGGAACGCCATGTAGTCGGGACCGGTCGAGAACAGCGCACCACCGCCGGCGAAGAACTCCGACTTCGAAGGCGGCGTCTGGGGAACCGGTTCCAGCGATCCGTCGGGCGTCCGGGCCTGCGCATGGGCATAGCGTGCGAACTGCGTCGCGCTGGGCATGAAGCCGGTATCGCGCATGCGGAGAGGGGCGAAGATGTTCTTGCGCATATACGTTTCGAGGTCCTGGCCGCTCACCGCCTCGACCATGCGCCCGGCCCAATCGATGTTGATGCCGTACTCCCAGCGCTCGCCAGGCTCGAACGCGAGCGGCACATTCAATGCAGCGAGTTGGCCGGACAGGATCGTGGGATGGCCGGTCGTCTCATAGTAGCGGTTAAGCTGCGTATTCCAGATGTGGTAGACGAAGCCTGCGGTGTGCGTGAGTAGCAGGCGCAGCGTGATCTTGCGTCGCGCCGGCCGCAGGATCGGTTTGCCGCCGGCATCGAAGCCCTCCAGCACCTTCGGTTCGGCAAGTTCCGGCATGATCTCACCGGCGGGTTGATCGAGCGACAGCTGGCCTCGCTCGACGCATTGCATCGCGGCAACGCCGGTCACCGCCTTGGTCATCGATGCGATGCGGAAGATCGTGTCTGTCCGCATGGGGGTGGGATCAGCGACGCCACGTTGGCCGAATGCGCCCTGGTAGAACGTGCCGCCTCGATCCGCCGCCAGCGCAACGACACCAGGCACGCGCCCGTCGCTGACCGCGGCGTTCAGCAGTTGGTCAATGTCGTTGTTTGCCATGCGGGGCCTCCGGGTTTCGCCCACAGTATGCCTCGCTGTTGCACCCCATGGCCAGCGGCGCAACACTGGATCGTCCCGCGAAACAGGAGGCGTCCGGATGATCGAAAGCGAAGTCATCGTCACAACGAAGCATGGCCGGATGCCCACCTTCATGGCCGCTCCGGAGGCTGAAGGTCCGCATCCCGGCATCATCTTCTACATGGACGCGCCGGGCATCCGCGAGGAGCTGCGCAACATGGCGCGTCGCGTCGCCAAGCACGGCTATGTCTGTCTGCTGCCGGACATGTACTACCGGCTGGGCACTGTGCGCTTCGATATTCCCCGGCGCGACGACGGGATGTCGGGCGTGATCCGTGCTTCGATGAACAGTTTGACCATTCCGTTCGTGAATGACGACACGGCGGCGATGCTGGCCTGGTTCGATGCGAATGATCGCGTGAAGCCCGGTCCCGTCGGCTGCGTCGGGCATTGCATGAGTGGACGCTACATCACGTCGGTCGCTGCGGCGTTCCCGCATCGCATGGCGGCGGCAGCGTCGCTCTATGGTGTGGGCATCGTCACCGACAAGGAGGACTCACCGCATCTGTCACTCGGCAAGATCAAGGGCGAGCTTTACTATGCCTTTGCCGAGCATGATCAGTCGGTGCCGGCGAATGTGATACCCGATCTGAAGGCGGCGCTGAACAAGACCGACGTGAAGGCGACGGTCGAGGTGTTCCCCGATACGCATCACGGCTTCTGTTTTCCGGAGCGCGCGGTATACGACACGCTCGCATCGGAGACGACGTGGGCGAAGATTTTCGCGCTGTGGGATCGCCATCTGAAGTAGGCGGGACGATCGTTCACGATCCGGACTGTGGCATGGCGAGGAGCGAAGCGACGAAGCCCACCTTGAACGAGACTGCTGCGTCGCTTTGCTCCTCGCAGTGACAGTGAGTAGTGGCGCGCTTCAACGCACAGTGGCGGCCAAGCGGGTGGTGCTCCAATGGCTAGGAAGCCGCGACGATCTTCCCGCGGCACTCGCCAAAGCCGATCGTCACCGCGCCTGGGCGGCGGCAGTGGGCGCGGAAGATGACCTCGTCGTCGTCCTGTAGGTAACGGCGGGGTTCGCCGTTGGCCAGCGTGATCGCGTCGCGCCCACCGAAGGTCATTTCCAACAGGCAGCCAATGCTGTTCGCATCGGTTCCTGATACGGTGCCGCTGCCGAACAGGTCGCCGGGCCGCAGGTTGCAGCCGTTCGATGCATGGTGCGCGACCATCTGCGCGACGGTCCAGTAGAGCTCGCGCGTATTCGACCGGCACATGCGATGTGGCTCGATGCCCGCGGCACGCATCGCCGGCGTTGATAGGAACACCTCGCAGTCGATGTCGAGAGCGCCATGTGCCTGATCGGCAACGTCGAGAAGGTGCGGCAGTGGTGCAGGGTCGCCATCGGGCCGCGCGGGCTGGGCGATCCGGAACGGCTCAAGCGCCTCAGTCGTGATGATCCACGGTGAAACCGACGTGCGGAAACTCTTTCCGAGGAACGGGCCGAGTGGCTGCGATTCCCAAGACTGGATGTCGCGCGCCGACCAATCGTTCAGCAGACAGAAGCCGGCAATGTGCTGCGCGGCCTCGGCGATCGGTATCGCTTCGTCCTGCCGGTTGCCGTGGCCGATCCACACGCCGAGTTCCAGCTCGTAGTCGAGATTGCGGCATGGCCCGAATGTCGGCGCGGCGTCGTCCGGCAACCTGCGCTGTCCATTTGGTCTTCGCACGTCTTCGCCCGATGGCCGTACTGACGAGGCACGGCTGTGATAGGCAACCGGCACATATTTGTAGTTGGGCATCAGCGGGTTGTCGGGTCGCGAGATCTGTCCGCCCTTGCGCGCGTGATGGATGCCCGCGAAGAAATCGGTGTAGTCGCCGACGTGCGCAGGCAGATGCAGCGTGCAGGCAGCAGCATCGTGCAGCAGGCGCGAAGCACTGCCGCGCGCATCGCTATTGGCGGCAAGAATGTCCGACAGGCGTTGGCGCAATGCGCGACGCGCGCTCGCCGGCAATGCGAGCAATGGATTCAGCTCCGGCCCCGCCGCTGCTTCGGCCGCATCGCGCGCCACACCGGAGAACAGCCCAGCGTTCAAAGCCGCACTAATGTCGAGAATGCCATCGCCGATCGCGACCCCGCCACGCGGTTTGTCGCCAAGCATGCTGAATATGCCGAACGGCAGGTTCTGGATGGGGAACTCCGTGTGGCCGTTGGCGGACGCGACCCAGCTCAGGCGCGTCGGATCATGCGTTGCGTCGATCATGTTGCGCTCCCCTCTCGGCCCCAGCCTAGCGCGCACCGCCTCGGCGAGATATATCTGCCATAGCTAGCCCAGGGGATCATTCCCAATGAAAACAAAGTCAGGGAGGACACGCCGGGAAACCCCGGCGGGTAATGGCGAGGCCTTCAAGTTGGAGAACTTCCTGCCGTACCGGCTATCGGTTGCCGCGAACCGTGTCTCGCGTCTGTTTGCCCGCCGATATTTCGAGGCGTTCGGACTGAGCATTCCGGAATGGCGCGTTCTGGCGATCGTCGGTCGCCTCGGCACATTGTCGCCAAGCGCGGTTGGTGAAGCGACGGCGATGGACAAGGTGAAGGTGAGCCGCGCAGCCGCGAGTCTGGTTGCGCGCGGATTGGCACGGCAGACCCAGGACCCGCAGGACGGGCGCGGGCGGCTACTCAGTCTCACGCGTCGTGGTGTGGCGGTCTATCAAGGCATGGTGCCGCTCGCGTGCGAGCTGGAGGGTCAGCTTGCGGAGGGCTTGAGCCGCTCGGAATGGAGCGTGCTGCTGAAGGCGCTGGACAAGCTCAGCCTCTACGCCAAAGGCGCCCGAGGCGGTGACGGTCACGGCGCTTCGGTGAACTGAAGCCGGGACTGGCCTGTCACAGAAAGTTCGCTAGGATCATGGGCGAAGCAGCTCATGGGAGGGCGCCCGCATGTCAGGAACACAGAACGGCAGAAGTCCCCGCTCGGTGGCGCTGGTCGGGCCGTACAGCAGCGGGAAATCGACCCTGTTCGAGGCGCTGATGGAGGCTTCGGGGTCGCCGGTAAAGCGGCCGGCTGATCCACGCAATCGTCCGGCAACCACCGAGGTCAGGCTCGGACACTGCTCCTATCTTGGCGACGCGTGGACGGTGCTGGATTGCCCGGGTTCCGTGGAATTCGCCTACGAAACGAGTTGCGCATTGGCCATGGCCGATCTCGCTGTGGTTGTGTGCGAGCCGGCACCGGCACGCGCGCTGACCGTCGCACCGCTGTTGAAGCAGCTTGCGGATGAAGGCATTCCGCACATGCTGTTCATCAACAAGATCGATACGCTGGAAGGCAGTGTGGGCGATACGCTCTCCGCCTTGCAGGGCTTTGCCGGATCGCCGCTGGTGCTGCGGCAGGTGCCGATCATGCACGGCGAGGCCGTGAGCGGCTATGTCGATGTGGTGAGCGAGCGGGCGTATCGCTACCGCAAGGGGCAGCCCTCGGAGCTGATTCAGATTCCATCAGAGGTGCAGGACGACGAGCAGGAGGCACTGAACAAGCTGGTCGAGGTGCTGGCGGATCGCGATGACGCGCTGCTCGAGAAGGTGCTGGAGGACGTAAAGCCAACCACTGCGGAAATCTACAACGACCTGCGCAAGGATCTCGCGGCGGGCGCGGTGATCCAGGTGTTGCTGGGGGGCGCGGAGAGTGCGGGCGGCGTGCGGCGTTTGTGGAAGGCGCTGCGTCACGACACGCCGATGGCACACGAGACCGCCGAGCGCAAGGCGATCGATACTGATGGGGCACCGCTCGCGCAGATATTCAAGACAGTGCATGCCGGTCATACCGGCAAGCTGTCCTATGCGCGCATCTGGCGCGGCACGATCAAGGATGGAGCGACACTAGGCGGCACGCGGCTGGGCGGCATCTATCGCATGCCGGGCGGCGAGCTTGCGAAGATCTCCGAGGCGATCGAGGGCGATCTGGTTGCGCTGGGACGGCTGGATGGTGTGCCGACGGGCGCCACCGTATCGCCTGGCGCGACGCCGGAGCAGTTGCCGTTCCCCGCTGCTCCGCAGCCGGTGTACTCGCTGGCGATCGCGACATCGGATCACAAGGACGATGCGAAGCTTAGCGGCGCGTTGCAGAAGCAGCGCGAGGCCGACCCGACATTGGCGCTGGAGCAGCAGCAGGACACCAGCGAGACCGTGCTGTTCGGTCAGGGCGAGATGCACCTGAACTCGACTGTGGAACGTCTGGCGAGGGACTATGGGCTCAAGGTCACGACGCACAAGCCGCAGGTGGCGTACAAGGAAACCATCCGCCGCGCGGTGCACGAGCATGGGCGGTTGAAGAAGCAGAGCGGCGGACACGGACAGTTCGCTGATGTGAAGATCGACATCGCTCCGCGTCCGCGTGGCGAGGGGTTTGAGTTCATCGACAAGATCGTCGGTGGCGCGGTGCCGCGGAATTTTATTCCGGCGGTGGCCGAGGCGGCGGAGGAGTCGGCGAAGAAGGGACCGTTCGGATTCCCGGTGGTCGATATCTCGGTGACACTGGTGGATGGCGGGTTCCACTCGGTGGACAGCTCCGACATGGCATTCAAGACGGCGACGAGCCTCGCGATGAAGGAGGGTCTCACGAAGGCCGAGCCGATCCTGCTGGAGCCGGTCGATCACGTGACCATCAGTGTCCCGAGCGAGTTCACGCCGCGCGCGCAGCGACTGTTGACCGGGCGGCGCGGGCAGATTTTGGGGTTTTCCGAGAAGGAGGGCTGGCCGGGCTGGGATGACGTGGTGGCTCTTGTGCCGGAGGCGGAACTGCACGACCTGATCATCGATCTGCGCTCGCAGACCTTGGGACTTGGTACATATCGCCGGAAGTTCGATCACCTGGCTGAGTCGCGCGCCGAGATGAAGCGCGGGGCGGCATGAGGCTGTTCGATCTGACCGGGAAGGTGGCGCTGGTCACCGGCGGCAACGGCGGCATCGGGTTGGGCATGGCGCAGGGGATGGCGTCGTGCGGCGCGTCGATCGTGATCGCCGGGCGCAACGCGGATAAGGCGGGCCCGGCTCTCGCCTCGCTGCGCGAACTCGGCGCACGATGCGCATTCATCGCCGGCGACGTCACCAAGAAGGCGGCGTGCGTGAAACTGGTCGCCGATACGGTGGCGGAGTTCGGACGGCTCGACATTCTGGTCAACAACGCCGGTACCGCGATCCGCAAGATGCCGCAGGACTATACCGAGGAAGAATGGCACGAGGTGCTGGACACCAACCTGACCAGCGCCTTCCTGTGCTCGCAGGCCGCGTATGCGCCGATGAAGGCGGCGGGCGGCGGCAAGATGATCAACATCGGCTCGATGATGTCGCTGTTCGGCGCGCCGTATGCGACACCGTATGCATCGAGCAAGGGTGGCATCGTGCAGATGACACGCGCGATGGCGACCGCGTGGGCGAAAGACAACATCCAGGTGAATGCGGTGCTGCCAGGATGGATCGACACCGACCTGACGAAGCGCGCGCGACGCGAGGTGCCGGGACTACATGAGCGCGTCGAGAATCGCACGCCAGTGGGGCGCTGGGGCACACCGCCGGACATGGCTGGGATCGCGGCTTTTCTGGCGAGCCCAGCGTCGGATTTCGTAACCGGGACAGCAATTCCGGTGGACGGCGGTTATTCTATCGGGATGTAGCGGTCATTGGGCTGTGTGGTCGAACATGTGCTCTGGCGCGGGAAAGCGACGCGCCCTGACGTCTGAGGCGTAGGCGGCGATTGCCTCCTCGATGGACTGCGCCATCTCGATGTAGCGGCGAACGAACTTCGGACGGAAATCGGTGAACAGGCCGATCAGGTCGTCGATCACCAGGATCTGTCCGTCGCAGGCGACGGATGCACCGATACCGATGGTCGGCGGCGCGATCCGTTCGGTGATGGCACGTGAGAGCGGTTCAGAGGTCTTTTCGATCACCACGCTGAACGCGCCGGCGTCCGCGACCGCCTCGGCATCTGCCATGATCGCCGCTGCCTCGGTTTCCGAGCGGCCGCGCACGGAATAACCGCCCAGCGCGTTCACCGCCTGCGGGGTGAGGCCGATATGCGCCATCACCGGCACGCCGCGACATGTCAGAAACCGAATGGTCTCGGCCATTGGGGTGCCGCCTTCCAGCTTCACAGCGGCGCAACCGGTTTCCGCCATGATGCGCGCCGCCGTGCGAAAGGCCTGGGCCGGCGATTCCTCGTACGATCCGAATGGTAGATCCACCGCAACGCATGCGTGCGACGCAGCGCGCACAACCGCCCGGCCATGCGCGATCATCATCTCCGGCGTGACACCGACCGTGCTGGCCATGCCGTAGATCGTCATCGCCAGGGAATCGCCGACCAGGATCAAATCGACGTGCGGGTCCACCAATCGGGCAATCGGCGCGGAATAGCTGGTCAGGCAAACGATCGCCTGACCACTCTTGCGAGCCTGAATTGCACGCGGTGTCACTGATCTGGTCGGCACGGTCTTGCTCACGGCAATCCCTCCGATAGCTGATTGGCAATGAGGCCTGGCGCTGCACCATTTCCGACGATGCGCTGCGCTCGGGCATTACACCCATCCCAGCGACCGTTCCACTGCCTTGCGCCATGACGCGGTGAGCGATGTGCGCTGTTCCTCCGCCATCGTTGGTGTCCAAGTGCGCGTAACGCCCCAGTTGTGGCGCAGGTCATCGGTGTCGTGCCAAAAACCGACAGCGAGGCCGGCCGCATAGGCGGCACCGAGTGCGGTGGTCTCGATCGTGCGCGGCCGCAGCACTGGCACGTTCAGGATGTCCGCCTGGAACTGCATCAGCAGAGCGTTCGGCACCATGCCGCCATCGACGCGCAGGGTGCTGATGGGAATTCCGGAATCGCGCTGCATCGCCTCGATGACGTCGAGCGTCTGATAGGCGGTGGCCTCCAGCGCCGCGCGGGCAATGTGTCCGGCGGTGGCGTAGCGCGTCAGGCCAGCGATGATGCCGCGCGCATCGGCACGCCAATACGGCGCGTAGAGGCCAGAAAATGCCGGAACGAAATATACGTCGCCGTTGTCGGCGACCGAGGCCGCCAGCGCTTCGATGTCGGCGCTCGACCTGATCAGGCCTAGATTGTCACGCAGCCACTGCACCAGCGCACCAGTGACGGCGATGGAACCTTCCAGTGCATAACACGGATTTTGGTCGCCGAGTTGCCAGGCCACCGTGGTGACAAGGCCGCTGGTCGATGGCACGGGCTTCTCACCGGTGTTCATCAGCAGGAAGCAGCCTGTGCCGTAGGTGTTCTTCGCCTCGCCCGGCGTGAAGCACGCCTGGCCCATCAGTGCTGCATGCTGATCGCCCAGTATGCCGGCGATCGCCACGCCGTGTGTGGTTCCATACACGCTGGATGACGGCACGATATGCGGCAGCACGGCGCGCGGAATGCCGAAAGCGGCAAGCAGAGCGTCGTCCCAGTCCAGCGTCGCCAGGTCCATCAGTTGCGTCCGGCTGGCGTTGGTGACGTCGGTCAGGTGCTTGCCGGTGAAGTTCCACAGCAGCCAGCTATCGATCGTGCCAAACGCCAGATCGCCTGCCTCCGCGCGGCGGCGTGCATCGGGCACGTTGTCAAGCAGCCAACGTAGCTTCAGTCCGGAGAAATAGCTGGCGAGCGGCAGTCCGGTCTGCGCACGGAAGCGATCCTGCCCGCCGTCGCGCGCAAATTCCGCCACCAGCGGATCGACACGCGTGTCCTGCCAGACCACCGCATTGTGTACCGGCTCACCGGTCGTGCGATTCCACAGCAAGGTGGTTTCGCGCTGATTGGTGATGCCGATTGCGGCGAGGTCGCGGTGCGTCAGGTCCGCACCGCGCAGAGCTTCGGCGATGACCGCCTGCGTATTGCGCCAGACCTCCTGCGGATCGTGTTCCACCCAGCCGGGTCGCGGATAGATCTGCCGATGCTCCATCTGCGCGCTGCCGATCGTCTCGCCCGCGCGGTCGAAGACGATGAAGCGGGTGCTGGTGGTGCCCTGGTCGATCGCACCGATATATCTGGTCATCCTGCCTCTCATTCGGCTCCAGAATAGACACGGCTTGGGGTGTCAGCCCACAGTAGGCGAGGCCCTATCAGGGAGGATTGTATGGCATCACGCTTTGCCGACCGCGTCGCGATCGTCACCGGTGGAGTGTCCGGCATCGGTGCTGGCATTGCCGCGCGGCTGGGAGCTGAAGGGGCGCGCGTCAGCCTGTGGGACCGCGACGCCGCGGCACTCTTTAAAGCCGACGCTGCGCACAAGGCCACTGTCGATGTCACCGATGCCGACGCCGTGCAGCGCGCCGCCGCCGATACGGCCGGCGCACTTGGCCGTATCGACATCCTGATTGCCTGTGCCGGCATCACAGGGCCCAATGCCTCGGTTTGGGACTATCCGCTCGCCGAGTGGGACCGCGTCATCGATGTCAACCTCAATGGCGTGTTCTACTGCAACCGCGCCGTCGTCCCGCACATGCTGCGCAACGATTATGGCCGCATCGTCAATATCGCTTCGATCGCTGGCAAGGAAGGCAACCCCAACGCCGCCGCCTATTCCGCATCCAAGGCCGGCGTCATCGGTCTGACCAAGTCGCTCGGCAAAGAACTCGCGAACACCAACGTGCGCGTCAACTGCGTCACGCCAGCGGCGGTCCGTACGCCGCTGTTCGCGCAGATGACGCAGGAGCACATCGACTTCATGCTGTCGAAGATCCCGCTTGGCCGCTTCGGTGAGATTGCCGAAATCGCCGCGTTGGTTGCCTGGCTGGCGAGCGAGGAATGCAGTTTCTCCACCGGCGGCGTGTTCGACATCTCCGGCGGTCGCGCGACCTACTGAGCAGGGATACACGAATGGACAACGAGACGCTTGCCTACACGCCTGCCGTACAGCTTGCGGAGATGATCCGCCAGAAAAAGCTTTCGCCGGTCGAGCTGATGACCGCGCTGCTGGCGCGGATCGAGGCGTTGAACCCGCGGGTGAACGCATTCGCCTGGCTCGCCGCGGATGCTGCGATGGATGCCGCCAAGTGTGCCGAGACCGCGCTGATGCAGGGCAAACGCATCGGCCGTCTGCATGGCGTACCCGTCACCATCAAGGACCTTGCGATCACCAAGGACATGCCGACGCAGATGGGCAGCAATATATTCGCTGGCAATCAGCCGAGCGAGGACACGCCTATTGTGCCGCGCCTGCGCGACGAGGGCGCGATCATTCTCGGCAAGACCACGACGTCGGAATTCGGCTGGACCGGTGTCAGCCATTCGCCGCTCACCGGCATCACGCACAACCCCTGGAAGCACGGCTACAACGCTGGCGCGTCATCGGCGGGCGCTGGTGCCGCTGCTGCTGCGGGCTTCGGCCCCCTGCATCAGGGTAGCGATGGCGCGGGTTCCATTCGCATGCCGTCGCATTTCTGCGGCGTGTTCGGACTGAAGCCGACGTTCGGCCGCGTGCCGTACTACCCGGTGGGCGGCGGCGACTACACGTCGCACATGGGTCCGATGACGCGCACCGTCGCTGATAGCGCGCTGATGCTGGGGGTGATGGCCGGTCCGCATCCGCTCGATCACACGACATGCGAGGCGGGTCCCGCGGACTATCTCGGACGCCTGCACGAAGGCATTCGCGGCAAGCGCATCGCGTATAGTCCCGATCTTGGCGTGGCGCGCGTCGATCCCGACATTGCCGCGCTGGCGAAGTTCGCAGTCGCCCGTTTTACTGAACTCGGTGCCACGGTGGAGGAAGTGAAGACGCCCTGGGCGGCGGAGGGTCCGGAGATGGTCCGCTTCTTCTGGGCCGCGCACATGACACGCCTCACTCCGCATCTGGCGAAATGGGAGGCGAAGATGGATCCAGGTCTCGTCGCCTGCATCAAGGCCGCGCACAACTATTCGGTCGCCGACTATCAACTGATGCGTGAACGCAAGATGGCTTACGTCGCCGCCATTCATCGCTGGTTCGAGGACTGGGATTTTTTGCTGACGCCGAGCGTCTCGGTCGCGGCGTTCCCGGCTGAGCTTCTCATGCCGAACCACTGGCCGCAGCACGAGTGGGACTGGCTGTCGTGGGCCGAGTTTTCCTATCCGTTCAACATGTCGTGGAATCCCGCCGCCAGTGTGCCGTGCGGTTTCACGGCCGAGGGCCTTCCGGTTGGATTGCAGATCGCGGGCCGTCGCTTCGATGATCTCGGTGTGCTTCAGGCTTCGGCGGCGTTCGAGCAGGTGCAGCCTTGGGCGGACAAGCGCCCGCGACTTGGCTAGACTCACAAGCCCAACCAGCAAGAGGGGAGTCCCGTCACATGGCGTTCTCAATGTTCCAGGCCAGCGTGCCGGTGTGCACGCAGATCCTCGGCAGCCTGTCGGGGGTCATCGACAAGGCGGCGGCGCACTGCACGGAGAAGAAGTACGATGAGGCGTGGCTGCTGACCGATCGTCTGTTCCCCGACATGTTCTCGTTGGCGCGGCAGATCCGCCAGTGCAGCGACTTCGGCCGCAACATCCCAGGCCGGCTGGCCGGCGGCGACCTGCCGAACTTCGCCGCGGTCGACGACACGTCGTTTGCCGAAGCCAAGGCGCGGGTCGAGAAGTCGCTGGATTACGTCAAAGGATTTACCCCGGCGCAGATCGACGGCAGCGAGGACAAGGATATCACGTGGACCGCCGGACAGCGGCAGATGTCATTCAAGGGCCGCGCCTATCTGCTGCATTTCGGCCTCCCCAACTTCTACTTCCACGCCACCACGGCGTACAACATCCTCCGCCATCGCGGCGTGGAGCTGGGTAAGCGCGATTTCCTCGGATCGTTCTGAACAAGTTTCACCACAGAGACACAGTTATCCGCGTCCCTGTGGTGAACTTCTCACCTCAGCGGCCACGCCAGAAGTATGAGCCAGGTGCCGAACACCGCGACCAGGATCGAGAGCGGCAACCCGAGCCGCCAGTAGTCGCTGAATCGATAACCTCCGGGTCCCATGACCAGCGTGCTGTTCTGGTGGCCGATCGGTGTCAGAAAATCGGATGCCGCCCCGAATGCCACCGCCATCAGGAACGGATCAACACCGAGCCCAAGGTTCTTCGCCACCGCGGCCGCCACCGGCCCCATCAGCAGAACTGCCGCCGCATGGTGCAGCAGCGGTGTCACAAGCATCGACACCACCATGATCAGGCCAACCGCAAGGTAATCGGGCAGATGCGTCGCGAGCACCGTCAGCCCATCGGCCATCAGCTTCGCCGCCCCGGTGTCGTTCAGCGCCTCGCCGACCGGAATAAGGCAGCCGAGCATCACGATGATTGGCCACTCCACCGCATTGTAGGCCTCGCGCGCCGTGATCAGCCGAAGCAGCACGATCAGAGTTGCGGCGACGAAAAAGCCGACCTCTACCTCGACCGCGCCCATTGCCATCGCGAACATTGCGGCGAGCAGAATCAACAGCGGCAGCCAGCGTCCGCGCGGACGGCCGAGGGCAAGATTGCGCTCGGCGAGCGGTATCAGTCCGAGTTCAGAAAGCGCGCGGCTCAGCTGTCTCTGGCGTCCCTGCAGCACCAGTATGTCGCTCGGCGCAAACCGACTGCTGCCGAGTCTCGTGGTGGTGCGCTCCTCGGCACGACTGAGGGCCAGCAGGTTGACCTCGAAATCCTGTCGCAGATGCAGATCCTGGGGCGTGTTGCCGATCAGCAGCGAGTCGGGCGCGATCACTGCCTCGACGGTCTCCAGTTCATCGTCCTTATCGTGCGGCTTCAGCGCGGCGATTTCCTCGGCGCCGAGTAGCTTCAGCTTCGCCTGATCCACCAATGGCTGGAGCGAGGTCGGATCGCCTTCCAGCACCAGGATGTCGCCAGCATAAAGCGACCAGTTCCGCCGTGGCACATAGTGGCGGGACTGTTCGCGGATGATGCCAGCCACTGTCACTTCATCGTCGGCAAGCGCCTCAAGCTCTGCGACGGTCTTGCCGACCAGTGGAGACTCCTGCGGCAGCAGTGCCTCGCTGGTGTAGTCCTCGATGGCGAAGCGTTTCTCCGGTGTTGGCTGGCCGCGCCGGTTCGTGGGCAACAGCCGCCAGCCAAAGCTGAGGAAGGCGACTGCGGCACATGTCAGCGGCAGACCCACCGGCGTGAAGTCGAACAGATGATACGGTTGGCCCACGACCTGTTGTCGCACTGCGGAGATCAGCAGGTTGGGCGAAGTGCCGATCTGCGTGATCGTTCCGCCAACCAGCGAGCCGAACGCGAGCGGCATCAGATAGCGCGACACCGGACGATCGCGACGCTCGGCCGCCTGGATAGCGACCGGCATGAAGACACCGAGTGCGCCGACGTTTTTGACGAACGCCGACATGAAGCTCACCGCGGCAGTCAACGTGGCAATCTGCAGCGTCGTGGAGTTGAGCACCCGAAGCAGCCGGCGCATTGCGTGGTCGATCACGCCCGAGACGGCAACGGCGCGACTGATCACCAGCACCGACGCGATGATGACGATGACCGAGTTGGAAAACCCCTCGAATGCCTTCTTCGCCGGCACGACACCGGTCAGAACGGCTGCCGACAGGGCTATTGCGGCCACAAGGTCGTAGCGCAGCCGATCGGTGACGAACAGCACGAGCATTCCGGCAACGATGGCCAGAGCCTCGATCTGGGGCAGGGTCAAGCGTTTGGTTTCCTGACAGAACGTCTGTCAGGTGTTGGTCGGCGACGTTCCGGGTGCAACCCGGGCGGCGGTCAGATATCAGCGACCGCCTACGGTACCCGGTTATCCACCAGCTCTGTCACCACCGCGGGATCGGCCAGCGTCGATGTATCGCCCAGGCTGTCCGTCTCGTTGGCGGCGATCTTGCGCAGGATACGGCGCATGATCTTGCCGCTGCGAGTCTTTGGCAGAGCGGGCGCCCACTGGATTGCGTCTGGCGAGGCGATCGGCCCGATCTCCTTGCGCACCCACGTGACCAGTTCCTTGCGCAGGTCCTCGCTGGGTTCCTCGCCAAGCTTCAAGGTGACATAGGCGTAGATGCCCTGGCCCTTCAGTTCATGCGGAAATCCCACCACCGCGGCCTCGGCCACCTTCGGATGCGCCACCAACGCGCTCTCCACTTCGGCGGTGCCCATGCGATGACCCGACACGTTGATCACGTCATCGACGCGGCCGGTGATCCAGTAATAGCCGTCGGCATCACGCCGTGCGCCGTCGCCCGTGAAGTACAGTCCTTTGAAGGTGGAGAAGTAGGTCTGCACGAACCGGTCATGATCGCCGAACACGGTGCGCATCTGGCCTGGCCAGGAATTGGCAATGCAGAGGTTGCCCTCGCACGGCCCGTGCAGTTCGTGGCCGTCGCCATCGACGATGATCGGCCGCACGCCAGGCAGCGGACGCGTCGCCGAGCCCGGCTTGGTCGGCGTTGCACCTGGCAGCGGCGATATCAAGATGCCGCCGGTCTCGGTCTGCCACCACGTATCGACGATGGGGCAGCGATGCTCGCCGACGACGCGATCGTACCACAGCCACGCTTCAGGATTGATCGGTTCGCCGACGCTGCCAAGGATGCGCAGCGATTTACGTGACGTCTTCTGCACCGGTGCTTCGCCGTCGCGCATCAGCGCGCGGATCGCGGTTGGGGCGGTGTAGAAAATGTTGACCTTGTGCTTGTCCACCACCTGCCAGAAGCGCGAGCTGTCCGGATAGTTTGGAATGCCCTCGAACATCAGCGTGGTCGCGCCGTTCGCCAGCGGGCCATAAACGATGTACGTGTGCCCGGTCACCCAGCCGACATCGGCGGTGCACCAGTAGACCTCGCCATGGTGGTAGTCGAACACGTTCTCATGCGTGAAGCTCGCCCACACGAGATACCCGCCGGTGGTGTGCAGCACGCCCTTCGGCTTTCCAGTGCTGCCCGAGGTGTACAGGATGAACAGCGGATCCTCTGCGCTCATTTCCAGCGGCGGGCAGTCAGGCGATGAGACGGAGCACAGTGTCGCATAGTCGTGGTCGCGGCCTGGCTGCATCGCCACGTTGCCGTTGGTCACTTTCACCATGATGACGTTCTTCACGCCCGGACACGACTTCAGCGCCTCGTCCGCATTCGCTTTCAGCGGCACCTTGCGGCCGCCGCGGCGGCCCTCATCGGCGGTGATCAACAGTTCGGATGCACAGTCCTGGATGCGGTTCGCCAGACTGTCGGGTGAGAATCCGCCAAAGACGACCGAGTGGATTGCGCCGATGCGCGCACAGGCGAGCATCGCGACCGCGGCTTCCGGCACCATCGGCAGATAGATCGTGACGCGGTCGCCCTTCTTCACGCCGAGACCCTTCATGGCGTTGGCGAGCCGGCAGACCTGTTCGTACAGCTCGCGATACGTCACGTGCTTCGAAACCGATGGGTCGTCGCTCTCCCAGATGATCGCGGTCTGATCACCGCGTGTCGCCAGATGCCGGTCAAGGCATGAGGCGGATGCATTCAGCGTACCATCCTCGAACCACTTGATCGGCACGCTGCCGGCGAAGCTCGTATTCTTGATCTTCGTCGGCGCCTTCATCCAGGCGACGCGACGCGACTGTTCGGCCCAGAACCCGTTCGGATCGCGCGCCGCGTGCTCGAACATGTCCTTGTAGCGCGCGGCGGTGATGTGCGCCTTCGCGGCGATCTCGGGCTTGACCGGAAAGGTCTGGCCGTCGGTGGAGTGAGCATCTGGCATGGGCGGGTTCCCTCAAGTCAGTTCTTGGTTGGGTGTGACCCAGCGGCGTAACCGACCGCGATCGGCAAGCTACGCAGCATCGGGGGGCCATTCAAGCAACGGAAAGGCGAGCAACACTCAGGCGTGCCGATGGCGCAACCCCGCGACGCGTGCGCCCGGCGCGCCGATCGGCAGCGCCGCACGACCGTGTGTCTCGCTGATCACTTCGGCAGCGGCCAGTGGCCAGGGGCACGCAGGCTCCGGCGAAGCGGATTGGCAACTTCTATGATCGAGTTCCCCTGTTGCTTTTCGCTACAGGCCGGCATCCTCCGGCACAAAGACTGTGCCGTCATTGATCTGGATCATGACTGCTTCGAGCCGGTCGCCCTTGCATGGACCATACACACATTCGCCATCGGCGATGCGGAACTCCGCGCCGTGCGTGGCGCAGATGATGTGGCTGCCGTCCGCCGAGAGGAAGCGGTCGGGCATCCAATCGAGCGGCGTGCCGATGTGCGGGCACGAATTCACATAGACGCGCACTGCATCGCCCTGGCGGATTGCGAACAGGCCGGTGAAGCCGCCTGGTGGGGGAAGGAAGCCTTTGGAGCCGTTGTCTGGGATGTCATCCAGCCGGCAGAGCGGGCGCAGCTCCCTCCCCCCAGCCCCCTCCCGCGAGTGGAGGGGGAGTTCGGCGGCGTCCCGTTCTCCCCCTTCCCCTGCGGGAGGGGTACGGGGGGAGGGGGCCGCGTCGTCCCCGCTCATCCCTTCCATCCTCCCAACCGACAGATGTGGTCCCAGTGCGGCTTGGAAACCGGCATCACCGACAGGCGCGACTGCCGCACCAGGGCCATCTCGGCCAGCTTGGGATCGGCTTTGATCGCCACCAGTGTGACCGGCTTTGGCACCGGCCCCACCGCCTTCATGTCGACGCACACCCAGGGGCCTTCCTTCGCGGTCGGGTCCGGATAGGCCTCGCGCACCACCTCGACCACGCCGACGATCTCCTTGCCCTGATTGGAGTGATAGAAGAATGCCCTGTCGCCGTTCTTCATCGTCTTGAGATTATTCCTGGCCGTGAAGTTGCGCACACCCGTCCATGGCTCAATGCCGTTTTTCACCTGCTGGTCCCATGAGAACGCGTCCGGTTCCGTCTTCACCAGCCAGTACTGCATTGCCGCCAATCCTCAGCCCCGTGGGTGGACGCCTCACAGTAGGCCAGGGATGGCTGCCATCAAATGCGGGGATCAGGCGGCCGCGCGGGTTCGCAGCTTCTCGAGCAACGGAAGCAAGGCCGCCGCGGCGTCAGGCGCGAATTCCATATGCACGCCGTCGGTGTCGGCCGCGCGTACCACGCACGGCAAAGCGACCGCGACATCGTCGACATGCAGCGAGCCTTGTGCGCCAACCGGCATCTCCGGCGCTCCGTGTAGGCAGGCGCCACCGTCGGAGAGGTCGCTGATCTGCACGGAATGTTCGCCTTGTCCGCCAATCGCGAGCCGGCCCGGGAGGTCTGTCGCATAGCGTGGGCCGTGGCGTCGATCGACGGCTGCCGTCGAGGTCCGGACCACCTGGATCACCGAACGGCGCAGCTCTTCGACCGCCTCGTTCAGCGCCAGCGTGTTGTCGCGCAGATCGGCTGCGTGTCGCCCGGTGCCTGCTGCTTCAGTCGACACCTCGTTGGTGCGACTGGTCATGTCGTTGGCTGCCGTGGCCGTCGCGCCGACGTTGCGGGCGATATCGGCGGTCGCGGCATCCTGTTGGCGCACGGCGGCGGCGATCGATGCAGCGATCGCACTGATTTCGGCGATCGTCTCGTCGATGCGCGCCACCGCCGCAACCGACGCACCGGTCGCCGAACGCACTTGTCCGATGTGCCGCGCGATATCTTCGGTGGAGCGCGCGGTCTGCATGGCCAGGGCCTTCACCTCGGAGGCAACCACGGCAAAACCCTTACCGGCGTCTCCGGCACGAGCCGCCTCGATCGTAGCATTCAGCGCCAGCAGATTGGTCTGCGCGGCGATCCCGCCGATCATGTCGGCAACCGTACGGATACTTTCGACCTCCTGGCTCAGCGAGACGATGGTGTCGCGTGTCTCCAGGCCCGCGGTCACCGCGCGGCCCACGACCGCGGTCGAGCGGGACACCTGGCTGCCGATCTCGCGAATGGATGCCGTAAGCTGTTCCGCGGCGCCTGCGACTGTCTGGGCGACGTTGAGCGCCTGGCTGGCGGCGGCGGCGGCGTCCTGGGCCGCGGCTCCCGTGCGGGTGGCGGATACGCTCATGGCATCGGCGGTTGCCGCCATCGCGGTTGTCCGGTCGCCGATCTGTCGCAGCGCCGAATTCGTGGCGGTTTCGATGGTCTGTGCCATGCCGACCAGCGCCTCTCGCTTCTCCGCCTCGGATCGACCGCGCTCGGCCTCCTGCTCCGCGGCAATCTGCTGCTCCCTGACCATGTGCTCTTTGAACACGAGTACAGCGCGGGCCATGTCACCAAGTTCGTCACGATGGTCCTGGGCGCCAACCGATGCCGCCATGTTGCCGGCGGCAAGCTCGGTCATTGTCCGGGTCAGCGCGCGAACCGGGCGGCCGATCGCCGCCACGACCATTGGCAGCAGGATCAGCATGACCAAGCCCGCACCGCCGACGATCCAATAGGCACGTATCAACATCGCGTGCGAGCTGTCGCGGGCAACCTGGACCGAAGCCGCTTCGGCCGCGCGGTGTGCGGCCGCCAGATCGGAGATTTCGCCGCGTAACGTCTCGAATGTTGCATCGCTGCGGCGGAAATAGCCCACCGCGATCGCCGGGTCCGAGACCAGGTCCAGCGCGTCACCCAGCTGCCTGGCGTATTCCGCGGACCTGTCGGTGATTATCTTGAGCCGCGGCAGATCGGCGTTGTTCCCGGCGCGCCGAGCGATCATCTCGTGCGCGCTGGCGCTCAGCCCGATCAGCTCCCGCCCGACGTCCTTGACCAGCCCATCAATCGTGGCTTGCGGAACGCCGGCCTGCTGCCAGACCATGGCACGCATCGCGGTGACCTGGATCGTGTCCACGGCGTCCAGCAATTGCGCGCTCGCCGCGGCCGTCGGCAAGGCATTGTTGGCAACGTCGGCGAGCCTGCCTTCGGTCTCGGTCGCGCCGAGCCAAATCGACGCGGCGACCGCAGCCCCGGCGGTGAGGCACGCCGCGGGAGCGATGAGCACCTTCGCCCACAGCGGCAGATCGTGGAACGACCGCGCGCCACGCAGGAGTTGCATGTCCGGCTGCTCCCTGCTCCCGCCGTCAGCGGACGTAGACACCGGCGATGTAGGTGAAATCCCCGGCCTTCTCGACGTAGGCCTCCTTGGGCAGGACCTTCCCCGTGATCGGGTCCTTGAACGCGAACGACACCCAGCCGGAGCCGGGACCGGCAGCGATCTGCTGCACCTCCTTGCCGTACGCTTTGTCATTCACGTCAACGGCATCGTAATAACTCTTGCCCACGAGCTTCGGGTTCTGGCCATGCACGACACGCACCCCATCCTTGCCGATGATGATCAGATAGAGGTCGCGGTCGACGTATTTCCCGCTGTGATCCATGAATTCCAGCTTCGCCTTGTCCATGCCCACTTCACTGACGCGTACGATCGCCTGCTTCACCAGTGCAACCGCCTCATCCTTGGTGGCGAACTCGCCCGCTGACGCGGGCACCGCCCAGGCGATGCAGAGGGACGCGAGAATGGCGGCCAATTGCAGGTATCTCACCGGAAGGCTCCTGTGATGGGGTGCGGGGCGGGATATTTCTCCGGTCGGGTTAAGAGCGGGCTAATCCATTTGGCTTGACCCAGATCATTGAGCGGCGCCCGCCAATCGGTTCATTGGCGCCGGCATGAACATTCCTTCAGATGCGTTCCAGGCTGCGGTAGCCGGCGTTACGCTATGCGGCTGCCTTCAATCGCAGGCTGGCATGGGTTAGGTTGACCGCGTGGACGCGAGTTCCATTGTTGCCCCGCCCCCGAGTGGGCGAAACCCGGGGCGCTCTCTGCACCGTTTCGCCAACCCGGGACGCTTTCTGCGTCTGTCCGGCGCGGTGCTGCCGTGGCTTGCCACGGCCGGCGCGGCGCTGACCGCGCTGGGCCTGGTGTGGGGCCTGTTCTTCGCTCCCGCCGACTGGCAGCAGGGTGACGCGGTGCGGATCATGTACGTGCACGTCCCGGCGGCTTGGCTCGCATCCGCCGGCTATCTGGCGCTGGCATTGTGTTCTGTCCTGTCGCTGGTCTGGCGCCATCCTCTGGCTGACCTGGCCGCGGTCGAGATCGGCCCGGTTGGCGCCGGCTTCACCGCGCTCTGCCTGCTCACTGGCAGCATCTGGGGCAAGCCGATGTGGGGCGCCTGGTGGGTGTGGGACGCGCGCCTCACGTCGGTGTTGATCCTGTTCTTCCTCTATCTCGGCCACATCGCTCTGGTGCGTGCGTTCGACGATCCCGTGCGCGGCTATCGATCGGGCGCGATCCTGGCGCTGGTCGGCGTGGTGAACCTGCCGATCATCAAGTTCAGCGTCGATTGGTGGAACACGCTGCATCAGCCGGACACCATCACGCTGACCGGCGCGCCGACCATGTATGTCGGCATGCTTTGGCCGCTGCTGTTGGCCGCACTCGGCTACACGCTGGTGTTCGCTGCCATCGTGCTGGCGCGCACCCGGGCGGCGGTGATGGAGCGGCGGATCCGTGCGCTGCTGATGGCGCGTGCGGTCGAGGCGGCCGGCATGACGCACTTGCCCTATGTGGTGGCAGCCTATGTGTTGGGTGTGGCGATCCCTGGCACCTTCGCGCTGCTGGCCTTCCTGCGCATGCGCGCGGCGCAACGGCGGTTGGCGACAATTGGCCGGCGCAGGCGCTGAGTGACCCGCAAGCGCCGTCGTCTGTGGATACTGCTCGCCTGCGGGCTGGGCCTGGGGTCCGCCACCGCCCTGGCACTGTTCGCGTTCCGCGACAACCTGGTGTTCTTCCTTGCGCCCTCCGACCTTGCGAGCAAGGCCCCGCCTCCTGGCCGCACATTTCGTCTCGGCGGCCTGGTCGAGCAGGGCAGCGTCGAACGCTCTAACGACGATGGTCATCCCGCGGCGAAGTTTCGCGTGACAGATGGCGACGCCAGCGTCGAGGTGACCTATGTCGGCATCCTTCCCGACCTGTTTCGCGAAGGTCAGGGCGTGGTGACATTGGGCGCAATGCGGCCCGACGGGACCTTTCGCGCCTCCGAGGTGCTGGCGAAGCACGATGAGACCTACATGCCCAAGGACGTGGCCGACGCGCTGAAGAAGTCCGGGCATTGGAATCCGTCGTCAGGCCCGCCGCCGCCCGCCGCGACCTGGAACACGATGCAGCTCAGGAAAACCGGCGGATGATCCCCGAACTCGGCCACTTCGCGTTGGCGCTCGCCGTGGTCATCGCCGGCGCGCAGGCGGTGCTGCCGCTGTTCGGCGCGCATACCCGCGATGCAAGGCTGATGCAGACCGCGCCGGCTCTGGCGATCGGCCAGCTCATCGCGCTGGCGACCGCCTATGGCTGCCTGATCTGGAGCGCCGTGGTCGACGACTTCTCGGTCGCCAACGTCGTGGAGAACTCCAACAGCCTGACGCCGCTGATCTACAAGATCACCGGCACGTGGGGAAACCACGAGGGCTCTATCCTGCTCTGGTGCCTGATCCTCGCGGTGTGTGGCGGTGCGGTCGCCGGCTTCGGCCGCGCCCTGCCGTCGTCGCTGCGCGCGCGGGTCATCGGCGTGCTGGGCTTCACCTCGGCTGGCTTCCTGCTGTTCGCGCTGACCACGTCCAATCCGCTGGAGCGCGTCTGGCCGCCGCCGGTCGACGGCCGCGCCATGAACCCGCTGCTCCAGGACCCCGGCTTGGCCTTCCACCCCCCCGTGCTCTACACGGGATATGTCGGCTTCGCGATCCCGTTCGCCTTCGCGGTCGCAGCCCTGCTGGAAGGCCGCGTCGATGCCGCCTGGGGCCGCTGGGTTCGGCCATGGACATTGGCGGCATGGTGCCTGCTAACCGGCGGAATCGCCCTCGGCTCCTGGTGGGCCTACTACGAGCTTGGCTGGGGCGGCTATTGGTTCTGGGACCCGGTCGAGAACGCCTCGCTGCTGCCCTGGCTGTCCGGCACTGCGCTGCTGCATTCCGCCATCGTGGTGGAGAAGCGCGAGGCACTGAAAATCTGGACCATCCTGCTGGCGATCGGCACGTTCTCCTTGTCGCTGTGCGGCACGTTCCTGGTGCGCTCCGGCATCCTCAACTCGGTGCACAGCTTTGCCAACGATCCGACACGTGGTGTGTTCATCCTCGTGCTGCTGGCGATCGTGATCGGCGGCTCGCTGCTGCTGTTCGCCTTGCGAGCGCCGGTCATGGCGCCGACGGGGATCTTCGCGCCGATATCGCGTGAGGGCGCGCTGGTGCTGAACAACATCCTGCTGTGCTCGATCTGCGCGGTGGTGTTGACCGGCACGACCTATCCGCTGTTCGCCGAATTGGTATTCGGCGCCAAGCTCAGCGTCGGGCCGCCGTATTTCCAGAGCACCGTGTTCCCGCTCGCCATCCCGCTGTTTGTCGCCATGTCGCTGGGGCCGGTGCTGCCGTGGAAGCGCGCGGAACTCTGGCCGGCACTGCTGAAGTTGTGGTGGGCCGCGCTGATCGCGACATTGATCGGCGTCGCCACGGCTTTCGGTCTGCATGCTGGTCTCGCCGCGCTGGGCTTCGCCGCAGCGGCCTGGCTGATTGCGGGCGCACTCGCCGAACTGGTCGAGCGTACGCGGCTGTTCCGTGCGCCGTTTGCGTCGGTGCGCGCGCGCTTTGCCGCCCAGCCGCTATCCGTTTGGGGTTCGGCGGTGGCTCATGCCGGCATGGGCGTCACGGTTGCCGGCATCGCCGGCATGTCGCTTGCCGTCAGCTCGATCGTGGCCGTGCATCCGGGACAGAGCGTGCAGCTCGGCGGCTACGACTGGGCGTTGCTGGGGCTGCGCGATGCGCCAGGACCGAACTACACGTCGCGGGTCGCCGACATCCGGGTGAGCCGCGGCGGTGACGAGGTCGCGATGTTCCATCCGTCGCGCAGGATGTTCATCGTGCAGAAGACCACGGTGACCGACACCGCGATCGCGACCAACGGTTTCCGCGATCTTTATGCCGTGCTTGGCGAGGAACGCGACGGTGCCGCGGTGCTGCGGCTGCACGTCAATCCGCTGGCGCCATGGATCTGGTTCGGTGCGTTGGTGATGGCGGCCGGTGGCGCATTGTCCCTGGCGGATCGGCGCCTGCGCATCGGTGCCCCCGCCCGCCGTTCCGCCGCGGTGCGGGCGGGAGTGGCATCGTGATCGTGAGAGGTCTTCCCCTCCCCCTGTCCCTTCCCGCGAGGGGAGGGGGAGCAATTCCGCCAATTCCAGTCCTCCGCCTCCCCTTGCGGGAGGGGGATGGGGGGAGGCAGCTCCGCCAATGACTCCTCTCGGCCGCCGCGCCTTCCTCCTGGCCCCACTCGGTGTCGCCGCGTTGGGCGGCACCGCGTTCTGGCTGCTGCTCGAGCGCATGCGGGAGGGCACCTACGATCCGCACGGCGTGCCCAGCATGCTGATTGGCAAGCCGCTGCCCAGCTTCTCGCTGCCGGGCCTGCCTCCCGGTCAGGGTTTTTCCTCCGCCGACGTCATCGCCGCCGGGCGGCCAGCGTTGGTCAACTTCTTCGCCTCCTGGTGCATCCCCTGCGTCGAGGAAGCGCCGGCACTGATGACCTTGAAGCAGCAGGGCACTCCCATCTGGGGCATCGCCTACAAGGACAAGCCGGACGCCACCGCCGAATTCCTCCACCAGAATGGCGATCCCTACACACGCATCGCGCGCGACGAGCCGGGCAGCACCGCGATCAACTTCGGCCTCTACGGTGTCCCGGAGACGTACCTGGTCGACGGGTCCGGCATCGTGCGCTGGCGCTGGCCTGGTGGCCTGAGCGACGACATCATCCACCAGTCGCTGGCACCGCTGATGCAGAGCCTGGCGTGAGATTTGTTGTCGCCATTCTGCTTTGCTGCCTCTCCGCATCGCCCGTTTTCGCCGTGAGCGATCCTGCCGAGATGTTGCCTGACCGTACGCAGGAGCAGCGTGCCGAAGCGCTCGGCCATCAGCTTCGCTGTCTCGTCTGCCAGAATGAAAGCGTCGAAGAATCCAATGCGGATCTCGCGCGGGATCTGCGGGGTATCATCCGCCAGCGCGTCGTGGCGGGCGACAGCGACCAACAGGTGATCGACTGGATGGTCGCGCGCTACGGCAACTTCGTCCGTCTGCGCCCACCGTTCAACGTGACGACGTTCGCCCTCTGGGGCGCGCCGGGCATCGCGCTGCTGGCCGGCATCGGCGCGGTGCTGATCGCGCGGCGAAGGCGCCCTGCCGCGCCGGCACCGCTCAGCGATGCGGAACGACAGCGTCTGGCCGATCTGCTGAAATCGTGATCTGGCTCGCTATCGCCCTGTTGGCGGCGATTGCCCTGGCGCCGCTGGCCCTGTCGCTGCGTCGCATCGCCGCCGCGCGGGGCCGGCACGAGGCAGCGGTGGCTTTGCATCGCGCACAGCTCGTCGAACTGGACCGCGACCTCGCCGACGGACGCATCGCCACCGCGGAACACGCCAACGCTGTGCTGGAGGTCCAGCGCCGCCTGCTCGCCGTCGCCGGAGGCACCGAGACGGCACCGCGCAGCAGTTCGCGCGGCCCCGTGTTGTTGGCTCTGGTCCTGGTGCCTCTCGGCGGCCTGGTGCTGTATCTGCTGGGCGGATCGCCGGAACTGCCCGCCGTTCCGCTCGCCGACCGCATCGCGGCCGCCCAAGAACGTGAGGCACGCGAGACCGCACTGATCGGGCAGCTCCGCGCACGGCTCAGCCAGATCGATCCTCACAGCGAACAGGCACGTCAGGGCTACGTGCTTCTCGGCAATGCAGAAGCCAGCCGCGGCCGGCTGCAAGAGGCCGCCGACGCATGGCGCACCGCGCTCGCCGCCCGCTTCGATCCGACCATCGCCGCCGAAGCAGCCGAGGCGCTTACTGAGGCGCACGGTCAGGTCGATGATGAAGCGGCATCGTTGTTCCGCCGCGCTATTGCTGAATCCCCGGCTGATGCTCCGTGGCGACCGATGGCACAGAAACGACTTTCTGAGTTGAAATGAACCGGGCGGCCGAAAATAGTGTGCGGGGCACTGATCCATCCCACACTCGCACGACTGCATCAGCTCGTCCTGGCTGGCATGGCGCGCCTTTGAGGAACTGGCCGACAAAACGCGCGGCGCAGACCTCCTGCTGAGTAGCTAGGCCTACTGCTCGAAGGTGCGTTGCGGATCTTGCGGCGGCGTTGGGGCGCGCGGAGGGGCCGTGCCGACTGCGGGCCCCAGATATATCAATAATTCTAGTCGTTGGCTGGTGGAGCCAAGGGGAGTCGAACCCCTGACCTCCTGAATGCCATTCAGGCGCTCTCCCAACTGAGCTATGGCCCCGACCGCGCGAAGCGCGGCATATAGCGCCCGCCCTCCAGCCCGATCAAGGGGCGCTAATGGCCGATTTCCTGCACGCGCCTAATCCGGAGCACGTGGTTACCACCAACGTCTGGGCGTTCCTGCACTGGCTGCGCACTGCGCGCGGCATCGACCTGGCGGACTGGCGTGCGTTGCAGCGGTTCTCGGTGGAGCGTTCGACGGAATTCCGTGCCGCGGTGGTGGTGTTTGCGCGACTGCCGGATGAACCTCTGCACCTCGCCCGGCACTCCGGAACGCGAGAGGCCCTGGTGTTCCGGAGAGCTGACGGCTCGCGCCTCGGGCTCAGCCGAGACGAGCTTGTGCGCGTGAGCCTGGAACCGTCCTTGTTGCCCGCCGAACTGGCGGCGCCGCTGGCCCGCCTCTGGTCCCCGGCCACCTTGGTTCGCCCATGTGCCGAGCTGTTGCTGCACGCGGACCTGCGTCCAGACGACAGACTCCTGGTCGTGGGCCCGGCTTGGCCCTGGCTCGCCGCACTGTTGGAAGGGTCAGCCGTCATTCTTTCGACGGCCGCCGCTGTCACTCTGCTGGCGGTCGCGGCGGAGGAACGCGCGACCGTTCTGGTCGCCCCCGCGCAGATCCTCGCTGAGGCGGCGTTCCAGCGCCCGCGAAACCGCCCGAACCTCGCCAGCCTGCGTTCGATCATCGCGACCGGCGGTCCGCTCTCGCCGGAGGGCCGTCGCCGCATCTACACCTGGGTGAAGTCCGACCTGATGCTGCTCGCCCGCACCGGCGACACGGTCTGGGGCAATCCGCTCGAGGCGGTTCCGGTGCGGCCCACTGCCTCGCCGGCGCTGCTTACGCCGCCAGCTTCAGTGCCGGAGCCACCGTAAATCCCGCCTCGGTCTTCGAGCGGATTTCTTCCAGGGTCACCTCCGGCGCGATATCCACCAGGCTCAGCCCGTTCTCCCCCACCTCGAACACGCCGAGGTCGGTGATAACCAGGTCCACCACGCCCGCTCCGGTCAGCGGCAGGTTGCAGCGCTTCAGCAGCTTGGGCTTGCCGCCCGCGGTGTGCTCCATCAGCACCACGACGCGCTTCACACCGGCCACCAGGTCCATGGCACCGCCCATACCCTTCACCATCTTGCCGGGGATCATCCAGTTGGCGAGGTCGCCGTTTTCCGCCACCTGCAAGGCGCCGAGGATCGAGATGTCGATGTGGCCGCCGCGCACCATGGCAAAGCTCGCGGCGCTGTCAAAAAAGCTGGTCGTCGGCAGCTCGGTCACCGTCTGCTTGCCGGCGTTGATCAGGTCGGCGTCTTCCTCGCCTTCGAACGGGAACGGGCCCATGCCGAGCATGCCATTCTCGGAGTGCAATTGGATCGACATGCCCTCAGGAATGTGGTTGGCCACCAAGGTCGGAATGCCGATGCCAAGGTTGACGTAGAATCCGTCGCGCAGCTCGCGTGCTGCACGTGCCGCCATCTGATCGCGCGTCCAGGCCATCGGCCCCTCCTTAGTAGCGCCTGCGCACCGTGCGCTGTTCGATCCGCTTGTCCACGGCGTCCAGCAGCACGATGCGATCGACAAAGATGCCCGCGGTGATGATGTGGTCCGGGTCGATCTGACCGTTGGGCACGAGGTCCTCAACCTCCGCCACCACCACTGCTGCCGCGGTCGCCATGATCGGATTGAAGTTCCGCGCCGTCTTCCGATAGATCAGGTTGCCCTCGTGGTCCGCCTTCCAGGCATGGACCACCGCCAGGTCGGCACGAATGCCTCGTTCGAGCACATAGGTGCGGCCGTCGAACTGCTTGGTCTCCTTGCCCTCGGCGATCTGTGTGCCGGCGCCTGTCGCGGTGTAGAAGCCCGGAATACCCGCGCCGCCGGCGCGAATGCGCTCAGCCAGCGTCCCCTGCGGGTTGAATTCGATCTCCAGCTCGCCCGCCAGATACTGCTGGGCGAAGGTGGCGTTCTCGCCGACATACGAGCTGATCATCTTGCGCACCTGGCGGGTCTTCAGCAGCACTCCGAGGCCGACGTCGTCGATCCCCGCGTTATTGGAGACGATGGTCAGCCCCTTCACGCCGCTTTCGCGAATCGCCTCGATCAGCGCGGCGGGAATGCCGCACAGGCCGAACCCGCCGGACATGATTACCATGTCGTCGCGCAACAGCCCGCCCAATGCGGACCCCGCGTTCGGATAGACCTTGTTGACCGCCATTGCGCCCCTCCTGCGCGCGCACCGTGCCACTTGGCCGGCGCGCGAGGCAAGGGCTAGCGCCGATTGAGCTCCGCATGGATTTCGGCGGCGAGCGTCGGATTGGCACGACGGATCTGGCTGGCGCGAAGGCTGGCGGCAATGTCGGGGCAACGCTGAGCCTGCCAATACTCCAGGAACAGCAGATCTGCCGCAGCTGCCTCGTTATCCACAAGCTGCAGCGCGCGACGCAGTGCTTCGGTACGCGGACCGTTGTTGTCAGCGCCATCGCCTCGCATTGGCATTCCCTCCCAGAGGTAGCGCACGGGCAGTTAGTCACCGCGACCGCACTTCACCAGTGCCTTATGATGACGCTCCGGTTAATTAAGAGTGTGCGTGTAACTTGCTATCCCCGAAGATGGCATGCGACCCAGTGGCCTTCCGCACTCTGTCGCAACTGGGGCTTCTCGGTTGCACAGAGCGGCAGTTCACGGATCGGACAGCGGGTGTGGAAATGACACCCTGTTGGCGGTCGGATCGGGTTGGGGACATCCCCTTGCAACCTGATGCGTTCGCGCTTCATCGTCGGATCAGGAATTGGCACCGCGGACAGCAAGGCCTCGGTGTACGGATGCAGCGGCTGATCGTAAAGCGCGCGGGCCGGCGCCAACTCCACGATCCGGCCGAGATACATCACCGCGACACGCGTGCTGATATGCTCCACAACCGACAGGTCGTGGGCGATGAACAGATAGGTCAGGCTGAACTGCTCCTGAAGGTCCTCGAGCAGATTGATCACCTGCGCCTGGATCGAGACGTCCAGCGCCGATACCGGCTCGTCGCACACGATCAGCTTCGGCGACACCGCGAGGGCGCGCGCGATGCCGATGCGCTGACGCTGACCGCCTGAGAACTCGTGTGGATAGCGCCGCATGTGGTCGGCATTCAGGCCGACCGTCTCCAACAGCTCGACGACGCGATCCTCGAAGGCCTGCCGGTTCTTCGCCAGGCCATGAATGGTCAGTGCCTCGCCGATGATCGCGCCGATCGTCATCCGCGGGTTCAACGATGCATACGGATCCTGGAAGATAATCTGCATGTCGCGACGCAGCGCATTGAGCTCGCCGTGGTCGAACGCGATGACATTGCGGCCTTCGAACCAGATCTCGCCGGCGGTCGGTTCGATCAGCCGCAGAATGCACCGGCCGGTGGTCGATTTGCCGCAGCCGGACTCGCCGACCAGGCCCAGCGTTTCGCCGGTAGCAAGCTCGAAGCTGACGTGATCCACCGCGTGCACCTCATCGACGGCACGCCGCAAAACGCCGCCCTTCACCGGGAAGTTCTTGACCAGCTCGGTGACGCGCAGCAACGGCTCGTTCATCGCCCCACTCGATACAGGATGCAGGCAACCTTGTGGCCAGCTTCGACCGTGCGGAGCTCCGGCATTGCCTCGGTGCAGGCAGGCATTGCCGACTTGCAGCGCGGCGCGAAGCGACAACCAGGCGGCGGATCGATCAGGCTCGGCACCACGCCGCCGATTGCCTCGAGCCGCGTCCGCTTGCCGGCGTCCTTGTCGATACGTGGGATCGAGCGGATCAGACCCTGCGTGTAAGGATGCAGCGGACTGGCGAACAACTGCTCGACGGTCGCCTCCTCGACGACACGGCCGGCATACATCACGACCACGCGCTGCGCTGTCTCCGCGACCACGCCCATCGCATGGGTGATCAACATGATCGCCATCCCGAGACGCGATTTCATCTCGGCGAGAAGGTCGAGAATCTGCGCCTGGATGGTGACATCAAGCGCGGTGGTTGGTTCGTCGGCGATCAGCAGCCGGGGATTGCACGACAGCGCCATCGCGATCATCACGCGTTGCCGCATCCCGCCGGAGAACTGATGCGGATAGTCATGCACTCTGCGTTCGGGTGTCGGGATATGCACCAGGCGCAGCATCTCGACCGCCCGATCCATCGCTTGCCGGCGATTCAGTTCCTCGTGCTGGCGGATGGTCTCGGCGATCTGCTGGCCCACTGTGTAGACCGGGTTCAGCGAGGTCATCGGCTCCTGGAAAATGATCGCGATCTGCTTGCTGCGGATCTGCCGCATCTCCTCGGCGCCGAGCGGCACGAGGTCGCGGCCCTGCCACACGATGCTGCCTTCGACGATGCGGCCGGGCGGCATCTGGATCAGCTTCAGCACCGTCATCGCGGTGACGGTCTTGCCGCAGCCGGATTCGCCGACGACGCCCAGCGTCTCGCCCCGGTCGATGACGAGGTCCACGCCGTCCACCGCGCGAACCATGCCGTCGTCGGTCCTGAAGTGCGTTTTCAGTCCGCGGATCTCGAGCAGTGGCTCACCCATGGGATCTGATTAACACACTGTTCACTGCTTTCATTCAATGACGCGGGATGAACAAACCTGCAAGGCGTCGGCGGACATGGCGAGCGGGGGTGACGACGCGTTTGGGTGCCGGGTGCGCACTCGTTGCGGCCGCGTCCGTGTGGCATCCGGGCACAGTCAGCGCGCAGGCGCCAAACCAATTCATCGGGTTTGGCGATAGCACCATGGACAGCGGGTATTTTCGTTATGGCGCGACGGGCGGCTCGCCCGGCCTGCCCCCCGGCGCGCCAAGCGACACGATCGACAAACTCATCCAGGCGACCGTCGCGGCCGGCGGCAGCGGCGCGTTCCTGGGACCGGGGGTTGTGGACACAGTCCAGCTTGCGGCGAAGTTCGGCCTGAGCGCCTTACCGAGTACATACCCAGGTGGTGGCGGGACCAACTACGCCAACGGATCCGCCCAGACGGTTCCGACGACCGCTGACGATGGCTATACGCACGGCCTCTACAACAACGTGCCCATCGTCACCCAGATCTACAACTACCTCGGGGCGGTCCACGGCGCCGCCAATCCCAACGCCCTCTACATGATCAGCTATGGCGGCAACGACCTGATCTGGCTGCAGAACCAGGCGCCGCCGACGCTGTCGCCGCTGCCGTATCTCCAGTCGCTGGCAACCGCCCTGACCGACGGCGTCGCAAGCCTGCAGGCCGCCGGCGCGCGCGATATTGTGGTGCTGAATGTCTACGCCTTCGCGAAGCTGGTGGGGCCGGGCGGGACCTTGACCCCAGCCAATGCCACTGTTGTCAACCAGGCGGCCACCTACAGTGCCGAGGTCTGGTCCGGCCTGGGTGTGGCAGGGGTGAATTTCGTGCCTGCCGACGTCGAGGGAGTGTTGCGGTACGTCTCGCAGAACCCGACGAGCTTCGGCTTCACTCCGGCGACGGTGCTGGCGTCCAGTCCGGCATGCGGGAGCACGGTAGGACTGGTGTGTGCCCCGGGCCAGCTTGTCACGCCCAATGCTGAACAAACCTACCTGTGGGGCGACCCAAATCACCTGTCCACTGCGGGCCAGACCATCGAGACGGACTACATCTACAGCTTGCTGACTGCGCCGAGCGAGATCTCCTTGCTGGCGGAGAGTGCCGTGCAGGTCGGACTGGCACGCACCGCCACCATTCAGCGGCAGATCGATCTGTCCGGTCAGCATCGCGGACCGAATGGCGTCAACGCCTGGGCCAGCGCCGGGGCGGACAGCCTGAGCTTCACGAATGCGGCGAACTTCCCCAACGCATCGGGCACACCCTTCGGCGGCACGGTGGGCGCGGATTACCGGACGCAGGGCGGGGCCATCCTCGGGATGGCAGTCACCGCGGGCAGCCAAAATCAAGGCTTCTCCACGGGCGGCCACTTCACTCAGACCGGCGAGGCGCTGAGCCTTTATGCCGCCTACAGCGCCGGGCCGCTCTGGGGCAACGCCATCGCGAGCTATGGCCTGTTGCAGAATAGCATCGCGCGCGAGGTAGCGATCGGCAACTTCATCGATCAGAACGACGGCAATGCTGATGGCCACTCGCTGGCGCTGGCGTTGCGGGGCGGTTACGATTTTCACATCGGTGCAATTACCACCGGACCGGTGGCCGGCGCGGTCCTGCAGCAGGTGCGCATCGACGGACTTACCGAAACCGGCACAAGCGGCCTCTCCGCCCTGTCGTTCGGTAACCAGACCCGGGGTTCGGAAGTCAGCCAGCTCGGATGGCGCGGTTCGGTGGACCTCGGCAATTGGCAGCCCTTTGCCGACCTCGAATGGAACCATGAGTTCGCCGACAAGAACCGCACGATCACCACGTCGCTCACATCGATCGCAGCGCCGTCGTGGTCCGCCGACGCTATCCCGATCGCCGCCAACTGGGCCACCGCGTCGGTCGGCGTTTCCTACAAGGTCAGTCCGCAGGTGATTGTCGCCGCCGCCGCATCCGCGATGTTCGCCAGTCCACAGGCGAGCAGCTATGGCGGCGAGCTGGCGGTGAACGTCAGTTTCTGACCATCGCAAGCCGGCGTCGGAGCGTCACATGATGCGGCGCGGATCGAGCGCGTCGCGCAGGCCGTCACCGATGAAGTTGATGGAGAGCACCGCGAGGAAGATCGCGCCGCCAGCGAACAGGGCCCAATGTGGCGCGACGTCGAGCTGATCCTTCGCATCGAACAGAATGCGGCCCCAGGTGGGAATGTCCGGCGGAAAGCCAAGGCCCAAAAACGACAGCGTGGATTCGGCGATGATTGCCGCCGCCACGTCGATCGTGCCAGCGACTATCACCGGGCCAAGCGCGTTCGGCAGGATGTGGCGCACCACCAGGCGGAAGGTCGAGGCGCCGAGGGCGCGGGCCGCCTCGACGAACTCCTTCTCGCGCAGCGCGAAGAACTGCGCGCGCACCAGGCGGGCCACGATCATCCAGCGGAAGGCGCCGATCCCTGCGACGACCAGGATGAAGATCCCGAGTTCCGGGCCCAATACCGCAGTCAGCGAATTGCGGAACAGGTAGAGGAGCAGCAACAGCACAGGCAACTGCGGCAACGACAGGAACAGATCGATCAGCCACATCAACGCGGCGTCGATGCTGCCGCGCGAAATGCCTGCGAGCGCGCCAACAATTGTGCCGACGACGACCGAGACGGACATCGCAGCCAGACCGACAGCGAGCGAAATTCGCCCGCCGTACAGCATGCGCGCCAACAGGTCCTGACCGAGGTCGTCGGTACCCAGCGGGTGTGCCCAGCTCGGACCCTGAAGCTGCGCGGCGAAGTCTATGTCGTTGATCTGCACGCGCCATACCAGCGGACCGAACGCCACCGCCAGGACCATCGCCAGCAGCACACCGGCACTCGCCACCGCAAGCCGATGGCGGCGGAACCGACGCCAAGCCTCGGTCCACGGCGTGACCTGGCGCGACCGCGCCTTGCCCCGCGGCGCGATGGCTGCGGCGTCAACGGTAGGAGATGCGTGGGTCGAGCCAGCCATACAGCAGGTCCGCGATCAGGTTGAACAGGATGACCAGGCAGGCGAAGACAAATGTCACCGCCATGATCACCGGCGTGTCGTTGGCGAGGATTGCGCTGATCAGCAGCGAGCCGACGCCGGGCACGCGGAAGATCTGCTCGGTCACGATGGCGCCACCGAACACGATCGGCATCTGCAGGGCGATCAGCGTCACCACCGGGATCAGTGCGTTGCGCACGATGTGCTTGAGCACCACGTCACTCTCTGGCAGCCCTTTGGCTCGCGCGGTGGTGACGTAATCCATCCGGATCACGTCGAGCATGGCGGAGCGCACGAAGCGGGTCCAGGTGGCGCCCTGGAACAATCCGAGGACGACGATCGGCATGATCGACTGTCTGATCTCCGCCCACCACCAGGCGAGGCCGGTCGCCTGCACGTCGGAGCTGAATACAAATGGCAGCCAGTTGAGCTCCACGCTGAACAGCAGAATGAGCACGATGCCGGTGAAGAAGGTCGGCAATGAGAAGCCGATCAGGGCGAACGTGCTGGCGACCTGGTCGAAGATCGAATAGGGCCGCGTGGCGGCAAACACGCCAACCGGCAAGGCGATCAGCAGTGCCAGAATCTGCGAGGCGCCGATAACGCCGAGCGTGGTTGGCAGGCGCTGCAGGATCAATGTGTCGACGTTGACACGACTGACGAAGGAGAAGCCCCAGTCACCATGCAGCATCGCGTTGAGCCAGTGCAGGTAGCGGATCGGAATCGGATCATCGAGGCCAAACTTCGCACGCAGCGCTGCCTGCACCGATGGGGGAATGGCCGGGTTGGTTGCGAGTTCACTGAACGGATCGCCGGGCGCGAGCGCCAGGATGGTGAACAGCACGACACTGATGCCGAGCAGACTCGGTACGGCGATCAGCAGGCGTCGGATGAGGTATCGGCTCAAGTCGCGTCCCGGTACCAATCCTGCAAGGCGTAAAGATTGCTGTCCCAGCCGCTCAACGGAGCGTGCAAATTCTTGCCCATGGCCACAACGGCGGGACGGGTCACGACCGGGATGACCACGATGTTCTTGATCACCAGGTCGTTCATGGCGATGAACAACTCCGCCCGCTTTACCGGATTGAGCTCGATGTCGCTTTGATCATGCAGCTTGTCGTAGTCGGCATTCTGCCAGCGGGTTATGTTCCTGCCCTGGAACTTGTTCGCCTTGCTCGCCACTTCGCTGGACTGGAATTGGCGCATGAACACGCCGGGATCAGGCTGGGTCATCGTCGTCGTGTACATCTGCAGGTCGGCAACGAAATGGGGATAGGTGTCCGGATTGGCCACATCGGAGGAGAAGAACACCGATGCGGTGACCGACTTGATCTCCACCGAGATGCCGGCCTTCTGACAGATCTGCTTCACGATCTCCTGGGTCTTCTGACGCGGCGCGTTGATCGAGGTTTGATAGACCGCATGCAGCTTCACGCCATTCTTTTCGCGCACGCCGTCGGCACCGGGCTTCCAGCCGGCATCGTCCAGCAGCTTGATCGCCTTGTCGACGGCAAACTCATAATGGGTGTTCTTGGAGACAAACTTCTCAGGTCCGTTCACGTAGTTTGCGGTATCGACACCGGTACGGCCGTAGATGAACTTGTGCACCGAGGCGCGGTCCACCAGCAGGTTGAATGCCTCGCGCACCGCCGGATCGGTGAGGTAAGGGTGCTTCGACTTGATGCTCGAGCGTTCGCCGTCCACGTCGTGCCACGGGTCGGTGTTGTTGAGCTGGATGTGCTCGATGCTGCCGCCCGGCAGGATTTCGACATGTCCCTTGCCGCTTGCCTCGAGCCGCTTCAGGATCTCGTCTTCCACCTGCATGTTCCAGGCGAAATCGTACTCGCCGGTCTGTAGCACGGCGCGGGCTGCCGACACGGCATCACCGCCGCCCTTCATCTCGATGGTGTCGAAATAGGGCCGGTTCGGCATGTGGTAATTCGGGTTGAGCTTGCCCTGCACCAGATCGCCCGGCTTGAAGTCTACGTAGAGATATGCGCCGGTGCCCACGGGGGCCAGGTTCGCCGGCGCCTCGCGCGATTTCGCGCCTTTATAGGGCTCGAACAGATGCTTGGGGATGATCATGCCGGCGACGCCGACGAAGGCGTCGGCCCAGAACGGCGTCGGTTTCTTGAATTCGACGCGGATCGTGTGGTCATCCACCTTGGTGACCTTGATGTCCTGGTAGGAGCCGATCGTCGTCGCCGCGGTCGCGGGATCGGCTGCATATTCCCAGTTGAATACGCAATCATCGGCGGTGAAGGGCTGACCGTCATGCCATTTCACGCCCTGCTTCAGCTTCCAGATGACCGATGTGCCTTCCTCGGACAGGCCGCCGTTCTCCACCGTCGGAATTTCCGCAGCCAGCACCGGCGTGAGGTTGCCGTCAGCATTCCATCCGGCGAGCGGTTCGTAGAAGACTCGCGAGGCGTCCTGGTCCTTGGTACCAACGGCGAAGTGCGGGTTCAGTAGCGTTGGTCCCTGCCACCACAACACCTTCAGCGGTCCGCCACCGCCTGCCTTGGTCGGTTTGTACGCTGGCGTCTCGGCGGCCACGGCCACACCGGAATACGCCAGCATCTGCGTTGCAAGGGGCGCGGTGAGGCCGAGCGTGATCATGGCGCGGGTGAAGGCACGCCGCGACAGCCTGCCCTGCCGAACTTCCTCGATCAGGCCGTGCAGATCTCGTTCGTTCATCGTGGTTCACCTTTGTCCCAGAGCGCCTGTAGCGGCGGGATGCTAGGCAGCATCGGAACGGGGCACAACCGGAATGTCGCGCCCCAATCCCTCGCCCACGCCGCTTGATCCCGTGGTAGCCTAGTAACGATAGAGATCGTGCTTGAACGGCCCCGACGCGGATACGCCGATATACTCCGCCTGCTCCGGGGTCAGCTTGGTCAACTTGGCGCCGACCTTCGCCAAGTGCAGTGCCGCCACCTTCTCGTCCAACGCCTTGGGCAGCGTATACACCTGCCGCTCGTACTTGCCCGCGGGCGCGTTGAACAGCTCGAGCTGCGCCAGCACCTGGTTGGTAAAGCTCGCACTCATCACGAAACTGGGGTGACCGGTGGCATTGCCCAGATTGACCAGCCGTCCCTCGCTGAGCACGATCAGCCGCTTGCCGTCGGGGAACACCACCTCGTCAACCTGCGGCTTGACGTTCTCCCATTTGTAGTTGCGCAGCGACTCGATCTGGATCTCGCTATCGAAGTGGCCGATATTGCAGACCACCGCTCGATGTTTCATCGCCCGCATGTGGTCCAGCGTGATGACGTCGAGGTTGCCGGTCGCGGTGACGAAGATATCGCCGATCGGCGCGGCATCGTTCATCGTGGTGACCTGGTAGCCTTCCATCGCCGCCTGCAAGGCGCAGATCGGATCGATCTCGGTAACCATCACGCGGCAGCCCGCGTTGCGCAGCGAGGCGGCGGAACCCTTGCCCACGTCGCCGAAGCCGTTCACCACCGCGACCTTGCCGGCCATCATCACGTCGGTGCCGCGGCGGATGCCGTCGACCAGCGACTCACGGCAACCATATAAGTTGTCGAATTTCGACTTGGTCACGCTGTCGTTTACGTTGATCGCCGGCGTCAGGAGCTTGCCGTCGCGCGCCATGTCGCGCAGGCGATGGACGCCGGTGGTGGTCTCCTCGGAGATCCCCCGCACGTCCTTGAGCATCTCGGGATACTTCTGGTGCATCAGCAAGGTCAGGTCGCCGCCGTCATCAAGAATCATATTGGGCGTCCAGCCGTCAGGCCCGCGCACCGTCTGCTCGATGCACCACCAGAATTCTTCCTCGCTCATGCCCTTCCAGGCGAACACCGGAACCCCGGCTGCCGCCACCGCCGATGCGGCGTGGTCCTGGGTCGAGAAGATGTTGCAGGACGACCAGCGGACGGTGGCGCCGAGTGCCTGGAGAGTCTCGATCAGCACCGCGGTCTGGACGGTCATGTGCAGGCAACCGGCGATCCGGGCGCCCTTCAGCGGCTTGGACGCACCGTATTCCGCGCGAGTCGCCATCAGGCCGGGCATCTCATCCTCGGCCATGGCGATTTCCTTGCGACCCCAGTCGGCCAGAGAGATGTCCTTCACTTTGAAGTCCTGCGTCGCCATGTCGGTTCACTCCTGCCTGGGGTCGGCGGCGCTATATAAAGATATCTGCATATTTGGCAATCGTCAGGCGGGTGCTGGGGACGACGAACGATCGAGAAGGGTGGACCGATGGCTGAGCGACAGCGTGTTCTTCTGCTGACCGGGGCGAGCCGCGGGATCGGCCACGCCACGGTAAAGACGTTCAGCGACGCAGGGTGGCGTGTGCTGACGATCTCGCGCCATCCGTTCGATCCGCGCTGCCCGTGGGATGGGACGAAGAACCACATCCAGCTCGACCTGGCCGACATCGGCCGCGTGGAGGCCGAGATGCCACGGCTGCACGACATCGTCGGCGAGGGACTGGACGCGCTTATCAACAACGCAGCGGTCTCGCCGAAGCGCGCCGACGGGGGGAAGATTGGTGCACTGGACATGGCGCACGCCGACTGGCTGCACATCTTCAATGTCAACCTGTTTGCCTGCGTGGCGTTGGTCCAGGGGCTGCGTGGCCCGCTGGAGGCGGCGCGAGGGACGGTGGTGAACATGACGTCCATCGTGGGCTCGCGGGTGCATCCGTTCGCGTCGGCGGCTTATGCCGCGTCGAAGGCGGCGCTGTGGGCGCTTACCCGGGAGCTGGCGGCGGATTTCGGACGGGCCGGCGTGCGGGTGAACGCGGTGTCGCCGGGCGAGATCGATACCGGCATCCTGTCGCCCGGGACGGAGGCGATTGTCGAGCGGGACATCCCCTTGCGCCGGCTGGGTAAGCCCAGGGACGTGGCCGACCTGCTGCTGTTCCTGTGCTCGGACTCGGGGGGCTACATTTCCGGTTCGGAGATTCATATCGACGGTGGGCAACGGGTATAGCCTACCTGGGAAACGCCGTGGTAAGGAAACGAGGCTAGAACTTCTTGAGTTCCAGGTTGTAGGTGCAATAGTTGCCGACCTTGGTCTCGGCCTTGATTGCCCCGCCGGCTATCTTCCCATTGAGCGTCTGGACGAGTACGCCACTCTTATTACCGGCATACTTGCTCTGGCCGGAGCCGCTGAACGAGCCGTCGGCTCCGACTGTGGCAGTTATCGTCGCGTTTCCCATATGAATATATTCAAGCTTGCTGTCGGTGACAGTCATCTGAATCGGTGCCCTCTTGGCGCAGGTCATGGCGTTCGAGCCACCGCCGGTCAGCGTGCCATGATAGTTCCCATCGTAGAGGCCTGCAGAACCGGCTCCCGGAGGCGCCAAAACGATGCCTCCGAGCAAGAGGCAACCAAACAAGCCGGGGGAAATTCGCATCATCGCGGATCCGATCCTACATTGGTCCGCGTTTACTAGACCTCCGTTACCCGTTTTTCAATCAAATCGTTAGAGCGGTTCGTCTTCCAATGAAGATGATACTAGTCTACCAACTCGAACGCTTGTCTCCCACGGGCCACCTTTTTGAGGATTGTGGTGGCGGAAGCGGTCCGAATGAAAGGTTCGGGATCGGCATTGTGGTTTTCGAGGTTACCCTGGATGGCGGCTTCGAGTTGCGTGACGCTCTTGAACACGCCGCAGCGGATGCGATCCGCGGTGATCAGGCCGAAGCAGCGCTCGACCTGGTTGAGCCAGGACGCCGAAGTTGGCGTGAAGTGCATTTGGAACCGCTTGTGTCGCGCGAGCCAGGCCCGGACGCTGGCATGTTTTGTGTGTGGCGTAGTTGTCGGCGAGTGAGGAACGCCTCCGCCGTCGCCTCGCCGAAATCCTGCTGGGCGATAATGGCAATTCGCATCCAGACCAGCCTCCCGCTGCTGGTGCGTTTGGCGGTTCGACTTGCACCGCGGAACGGTTGGCCGCCCTTGCTAATGGGATTGCGGCAGATTGTGGCAACTTGCCCACTTCTGCGAACGCTAACCATCAATTCCAAAACATTCCGCAGGGCCGCGGACGGGGGCGCGAGACGGGCAGGTCTTGCATGGCGTATCATAGCAAGTTTGGCGGACTGTGGATTGACGCTACAGATTACTCCACTACCTTTACCACCCCGGATCACGTCAAGACGGCTACGCGATTATCGAACAGGCGGTGGACCACACTGTTATCGACGCTTACCTACGCGAATACGAGGCGGCAGCGGATGCGCCTTCCATGTTGCAGATCGAGCTGCCATTGGCAGGTGGACGCAAAACATTCACTCGGGAGAAGAGCCGCATCCCGGGTTCCTGGGTCTTGGACACCGGAATGCTCACACTCCATTTCGAGGTGGGCTCGACGCAAGCGATCCATCGGGATACCGCTTACGTCGTGGTGAAGGACGAGCCACTCAAGCTGGTTGCCTCATGGATCGCGCTAGCGGACGTGACGCCAGGCCAAGATCGATCGTGGTCGACCCCGCCGTGGTGATGGTTTGGGTCCGATAGCCATGCAACGTGATGACCGGCGGCGGCAGATCCGGGCGCAGGTTCCGTACGGAAGCCACCAAGCCGACGTTGTTCCCGGCGACGCTCAACGTTGGGCCTGACGGCGTGTCGGCGACGAACTTGGTCACGAACTTCACCCGACTGCATGGCCAAGCGCTGTGCGATTACGTAGACAGCGGGATTGTCCTCGACGGTCGCGACCGCCCTGCCGGTTGCAGCCTCCGTGACGGTTCTTTGGAGGTCTGCCTCCGTGGCTTCAAGGCTCCGTAACGCGACGGTTACGGTCGGATTGATCGTTCCCGACATGGGCCTCACCCCTGCGGAAGTCCCACCTGCGGACCATGAACACGCAATGTCAAGGACGGCGACAGCTATCGTCGCCACGGCGGCCCCGGTCGCAGCTATGACCTGAAACATTAATCTAGATCAATTAGCTGCATCAAAGACGCAGCCAACCCACGGCGCATAAGCTCCGCCCCCGACAAGCGGGAACCTCAACCGGACTGGCAAGCCAAGCCCGCGCGGATGCGTCGCGTTGTGCAGACGCATGACTGGCCAGTCGCACAGGGAGTGAATGTCCATGTCAGCAGCACCTGCCATGGTGCGGTCGGCTGTACCGGCCAGCCATCTCCTGGGACGCAAGCTCGATAGCATCCCGTTCAGCCCATACCACGTTGTGCTTATCGTGGTGCTCGGGTTCGTTGGCTTCATCGAGGGCTACGACCTGGCGCTCAGCGGCTCTCTGCTGGTGCTGGCCAAACAGCCACTGAACCTGGACCCCGACCAGATCCGCGCCCTCGCCGTATGGCCGACCTTCGTCGTCGTCCTCGGTGGCTTCGCGGCGGCGGCGATGTCGGATCGCATCAGCCGGGTGGCCGTGATGCAGGTCGGCGTCGTCATCACCACGCTGTGCACCCTGCTGATCCTGTGGGCGCAGGACTTCACGCAACTGCTGGTGCTGCGCCTGGTCACCGGCATCGGGCTCGGCTTCACGATCTCGGCGCCGTTTCCGATCGCAGCCGAGCTGATGCCGGCGCAACATCGACGCACCTACGCCGGTATCTACGAGGTCATGCTCGCCAGCGCCTTCACCCTGCTGCCGTTTGTCGGCTTCATCCTCGCCGATCACCCGAACGGCTTTCGTCTGGTCGGGCTGCCCGGTGGGGTTACGCTGTTCGTCGCACCCGTGCTGATCTATTTCCTGATCCCCGAGAGCCCACGCTGGCTGCTGCGACGCGGCCGCGTCCAGGATGCGGTCGACACGGTTAACCTGGTGATCCGGCGATGCGGCAACCGGGTCGCGCCAATAACGGCGGCCCAGCTTGGGTCACACCCTGAACTCCAGCCGGACGTGCTGCCATCCTTCTGGAAACTGTTCGCGCCCGGCCAGATCCGCTGGACAACCGTCGGCATCCTCTGCGGCATTGCCGCGGGCACGGCCTACTACCTGATCGCGATCCTGTTGCCGAAAGCCTTGGTCGATCAGGGTGCCGCCGTCGCGGTGAGCTTTGGCCTGAGCTCGCTGGTGTTCGCGGCGAGCATCCCGGGCAAGCTGTTCAACGGCTACATGATGGAGATCGTTGGCCGGCGCTGGACGATCACCGGTTCGTTCGTGCTGGCGATCCCCGGCCTGATCATGATGATGACGGCGCACCAGATGGGCTCCGCCTCGACGATCGTCTTCGAGGTGGGAACGCTGATCACCGGCTTCACCGTTCTCTCCGCATTTCCGGCCGTGCGCATGTACCTGTCGGAGCAATTCCCCACCGCATTGCGTGGGCGCGGGCATTTCTTCGGCGAGTCATTCGGGCGCGTGTTCGCCGGCGTGATTGCACCGTTCCTGATGGCGTCGCATACCGGCTCACCCGCGATATTCTTCGGCTCGATGATCGGCGTGGTCGCGGTCGGTTCCTGCATCCCTCTGATGTTCGGCCGCGAGACACTCGGCAACCTCGAGACCTTCACCGAGAGAGTGCCCGAATTGGCGTGACGCCTATTGCAGCACTGGCGGCGCGGCGGCCGCATCGAACAGATCGACCGGGCGAAATTGGCCGAGATACGATCGATCGAAGTCCGCCAGCGCCGACAATGCCTCGACGTCCTTCACGATCACCCGGTGCGCGTCGATACGTACCAGGTCGTCGTCGCGCAATTGCCGCAGCGTGCGGTTGACGTGTGGCACGCTCAGCCCCAGCGCATCGGCCAGCAGTTCCTGGGTCAGCGGCATGGTGAACGAACATTCGTCGCCGCGGCCGATGCTTTGAAACCGCACCAATAATTCCAGCAGGAAATGGGCGACGCGCTCGAGCGCCGAGCGCCGGCCGACATCCGTCAAATGCTCGATGTATATCGCCGCCTCGGCGGCGAATGACCAGAAGATCGCAGCCGCCAGCCGCGGTTGCGTTTTGAACAGACTGCCGAGTACCGGCAACGGGATGCAGGCCAGCACCGTATCGGTGAGAGCGCTGATCGAATACGGCGCGCTGTCGAAGAAACACGCGGGGAAGCCGATAAGGTCCCCTGGCAGCGCGATGTCGAGCACCTGACGACGGCCGTCGCGGAGTATCCGGTAGCGGACCGAAATACCTTCGACCGTGACCAGCAGACCACCGTATCGGCGTCCCTGAGTGATGATTTCCCGGTTGTGCCGCACCACGCGGGTGGCCGACTGGAGACCCTCCAAAACTTCGATGTCAGCGGACGACAGACTGACGAACCGCGACAGCCTCTGTACAAGCGACGACCTGACGACGGCCTTCGCGCTCGGCGACTGCGTTGTCACGGCCGCTCTCCTCTGATGTTGACGGGACGGTTTGCCCGGACGGATCAGGCGGCAGGTCAGCCTATAGCCGTACCTGCCTCTGATCCGATTCTGACATGCTCGTGATGCGAACCCTAAGACCGGCCGGCGTTGAATCCCATTTGGTCGGACGCCGGATTCGTGGCTGATCTGCTGCGGGCGAGGCCCTCCCGGACATCCATTCGGGAGAGCGATGCGGGACGGGAGATCGAGCCGGCTCGTGCCGGGTCCTGTGGACACAGCCTTTCAGCGAGGATTTCACGGCACCGACATGGGCTCAGGTTCTGGTGCTGGTCGCGTCGGACCGGCGCCGCTGCGTTGCGCGTGGCGGGCGATGCGGTGGCGCGTCCGGCCGCTGGCGTGGATCGAGCCGCATTGTATCGATGCGGCGCGTTGGCACGCGCGGTGGTTATGGCAGGAGCGATGGAGCGCGCACTCGATACTGCCGTGACCTATGCCGGCGAGCGCAAGCAGTTCGGTCGCCCGATCGGAAAGTTCCAGGCGGTGCAGCAGAACCATCAGATCGATCACGCGCCCGCCGCCGGCGCGGCTGCCGATGCCGGCGTGAGGCGCTGTCGATCGATGACCCGGCGAAGCAGGAATTCCTGATCGCGATCGCCAAGACACGGGTGGGTGATGCGGCCACCTGGCCGGCCATCACCCAAGGTCACGGCGCAATCGGCTTCACCAAGGAGTATTCGCTGCAGCTCAGCACGCGCCGGCTATGGGAGAACCGTCGTTGCCCTTTGGCCTACGAGTGCTTGCGTAGAAATTTGCCGAACGGATGCGGGCGGTGTGGCAAGCGGCGCCGGCGGCGCGCCTCATCGTCGCACCGCGTGCTGCAGTGAAGTGCCTCCCCCTATAGCATTAAGCGTCCGGGTTGGACCGAACACTGCGACTGTCCGGTCCCGGTGCGACAACCGCCGCAAGGAGACGTTCAATCTTCGGCACCATCTGGCCGTCAGCCGACCGTCCGCACCCAGGACCGGTGGTAGAGCAGTATGAATTTAGTTGGGTCCACGTCTTCCCCGATTCCGCTCAGCGCGTCTGTCCGACCGGAAGGAAAATGGAACCGCAAATCACGCAGAACACGCCAAGGGCGGCGATGCCTTGCTGGGCCAGGACGATGCGTTTGATCTCAAGGCGAGGCTTGCCAAAGTTGAGTAGCAGGCAGAGATACACGACGGTGGCTTTCAAATAATTCAGGCACTGCGCGCGATGAATCTCGTCCTCGTGGAGCACGGCAGGGCGCAGCCCAATGATTCGTTTGGACAAGGGGGTTAACCCTGTCTTCCCCAGTATCCATTTGCGTGTTCTGCGTGATTTGCGGTTCCAACTTCCTTGCTTACTGCCGGCACAACCTTTCGTAAGGAAAATGGAACCGCAAATCACGCAGAACACGCAAAGGGCGGCGGTGCCTTACAGGCCCAGGACGATGCGTTTGATCTCAAGTCGAGGCTTGCCGAAATTGAGTAGCAGGCAGAGATGCAAGCACGTGGCTTTCAGATGATTCAGGCACTGCGCGCGATGAATATCGTCGATCGCCTTGGCTACCTTCAATTCGACGAGGACGATGTGTTCGACGAGTAGGTCAACAGCATATTCCCCGACCACGACCCCATCGTATCGAACAACCATGGGATGTTGTTGCGAGACGGCGAGCCCAGACTTGCGCAGCTCGTGCACCAATGCGTTTTCATACACTTTCTCAAGGAATCCAGCTCCCAGCGCGTGGAGCACCGTCAGAGCGCAGCCAATGATTCGTTTGGACAGGAGGTTAACCCTGTCCTCGCCGGTATCCATTTGCGTGTTCTGCGCATGCCCTCGGGCTTCGACCCGAGGGTGTTTTGCGGTTCCATTTTCCTGGTTTACTGCCCGCACAACCTTGCCAATTCGTTGACGCCGGCAGTGCAGCGAAGACGTGGATAGCCGGCCTTCGGCGGCCATGACCAGGTCCGCTTTGGGCCGGGCCCTCAAAATTCAAACACAGAGGCCAACTTGGCCCAAAACCACTCTATGAAAATATTCCTTTACACACCCACCCCCTCTGTGCCTTCCTACCCACCATGTCCGGCGCCCCAACACCAGTCTCCAAGCCCAGTCGCACCGGCGGTCTGCTCGATCTCGTCCGCAGGCTCATCGACTATGCCACCTTCCTCGCCGACACACTTCGCCAGCGCGGCCTCGGCGAACACCCCGCCATACACGGCCGTCAGTTCGGCACCATTAACATCACCTTGATCCTCGCCCGCATCGGCCGTGGCCTGCTGCGCGCCGCAGCACTCGAGGCGCGGCTGCACCGCAACGCCGCGCGCCTCGACGCCCCGCCCCGTCCCCACGCTCCTCCGGCTCGCCCTCTCTCAGCCTCGACCGAGGCCACGCCGAAGCCGCCCGCGCCGAGCAGGCGGTTCGATCCACGCGGCGCCGACGAGGACACGCTGCTCGCGCACATGCCCACGTCCGAACAGATCGCCGCCGAGATCCGCCGCCGCCCAATCGGCGAGGTGATCGCCGATATCTGCCGCGACCTCGGAATCGTTCCGGCCCATCCCCTCTGGACAGAACTTGCGCGAGCCATCATGCGCGAGGGCGGCCGCTACGCCGCCCTGATCATCGACATTCTGAAGCGGCCGGAGCGGTTGCCGATTCCCGAGGACTGGCCCGAAAGGCTGCCGCCATACCTGTGGACGTCGTGGCAGCACTCGCCCGCACTCGCCGGCACCGGGCCGCCCTGACGAGCGGCCTGGCCGCGCTCGGTTGAGCCGCGAGTGGTTCCAGGACTACGCTGACACCCACCAAAAACGGGGGGTCGGAATATGACGCACATCACGCGGCGATCTGCACTTCGCGTCACCGCTGGCTCCGCCGCTGTCGCGGTGCTCGGTGCGCATCGGGGTCTCGCCGCCGACAAGTCCGTCACCATCGGCATTGACCTTTCGCTTACCGGCGCGGATGCCGAAACCGCAGTACGCATCCGCGATGGATTCATGCTGGCCATCGATGAAGCCAACGCCAAGGGTGGCGCCGCCGGCTATCATCTGAATGTTCTGCTGCTCGATGATGGAACCGCCACCGCGGGGCAATACGATCCGGCGCAGGGCGCCACCAATGCACGCAAGATGGTCGCCGATCCATCGGTCGTTGCGGCACTCGGACCGATGAGCAGCACACCAGGCAAGGCGATGGCGCCGATATTCAGCCAGGGCAACCTCGCCACCATTACGCCGACATCGACCAATCCGGACATCACGGATCCCAAATTCGCCGCCCAATATCGTCCTGCGGGCAAGGCCATCTATTTCCGTACCGTCACCACGGATGCCTATCAGGGACCGAACATGGCGAACTACTTCGCGGACACGCTGAAGGTGAAGAGCGTCTATGGCCTCGACGACAGCGGCGCCTATGGTATCGGAATCGCCACCGCGTTCGAGGCTCAGGCGAAGAAGCGCGGCATCGAGGTAATGGGGCACGACCGGCTTGACCCCAAGGCCGCCGACTACACACCGGCGCTGACCAAGATCAAGTCACTCGGCGCGCAGTCGATCTATTATGGCGGCGACGCTCAGGCCGGGGTGAAGCTTGCCAAGCAGGCGTACGATCTGGTTCCGAGCCTGATCAAGGCCGGCGGCGACGGCATGTATGGCCCCTCGATCCTGCAAGGCGCGGGCTTCCCCGCAGCCGAGGGGTGGTATGCGACCGTCGCTTGTCCGCACATGATGGAAGATGCTGCGTTGCAGCCCTGGGTCAAGCGCTTCACTGCCAAGAGCGGTCGGCAGCCCTCCGATTACTCAATCACCGCCTATGACGCTGTGGAGGTGGTGATAGACGCAATCGAACGTGTGGCGAAATCGGGCAAGCCGGTTGACCGCGCCAATGTGCGGGACGCAATTGCGGCGACAAAGCTGAACACGCTCCAGGGCGAGGTCAGCTTCGATGACAACGGCGATCTCAGGCAGCGCGTGATCGCGGTATTCCAGGTGAAGCACGACACCGCACATCCGGTGGACGATCTGATCCATCAGTATAAGTACGTTGGCGTGGCGCCACAGGTATAGGGGCAAGACGAAGCACTCGCGGTCAAGCCTGACCGAGATTGCTTTGCTTGGCTCGCAGTGACAGGGCTACTCGGCTGCCTTTGCCAGCTCCATTACCGGGCGGCGCTTGCGCGAGCCGACTGCCATCTCGTAGGCGTGGCCTGCCTGGAACAGCGCCGCTTCGGCGAACGGCTTGGCGATCAATTGCATCGACACGGGCAGACCGCCGACGCCGAAGCCTGTGCATACGCTCATCGCCGGATAGCCGGTCAGGTTGAATGGCATGGTCAGCGATGGCTTCTCCATCGTGGCCCATTTCGGCACTTCGGTGATCTTCGGCGCCTCGCTGGTCTGCGAGGCCGACACCAGGATGTCGTAGCCCGCCATCGCGGTCTTCACTTCCTCGCACAGCGTTCGGCGACGGCGCAGGGCCTGCACGTAGTCGGTGGCGCGAATCAAGCCACCCAGGGCCATCCGGTCGCGGAACAGCTCGCCGTAATCATTGAACCGCGTCTTCAGCCAGGGTTCGTGGATCGCGTACGCCTCGGACGATATGATGACCCAACCGCACGCGCTGTAATCCGCCAACGGCGACAGCGTCACATCGCTGATCTCGGCGCCCAGATGCTCGAACACATCGAGCGCGTGGTTGATGCCGGCGAGTGTCGCGGGACTGACCGGATTGTCGGTCTCAAAGAAATGCCGCACCACACCGATGCGCATTCCCTTCACACCCTTGCCGATGTCGGACACGAAGTCGGGGACAGGACGATCGGCGCTGGCAGGATCGGCGGGATCGTGTCCGGCCATCGCTTGCAGCAGCAGCGCGCAGTCCTCGACGGTCCACGCCATCGGGCCCGCGTGGTCCATGCTGAATGACAGCGGCAGCACGCCCGCGCGACTCACCAGACCGTAGGTAGGCTTGATGCCGGCGATGCCACACAGCGCCGCAGGCCCGCGGATCGAACCGCCCGTGTCCGAGCCGGTACCGCCGAGGATCATGCCAGACGCCACCGCAGCACCAGTACCGGACGAAGAACCCGCAGTGAAATGCTCGGGATTCCACGGATTGCGCGCCGGCGGCCACGGCAGGTCGAACGACGGCCCGCCCATGGCAAACTCGTGTGTCGAAAGCTTGCCCATCAGCACCACGCCCGCCTCGCCCCACTTGCGCACCGAGGTAGCGTCCTGCGCCGGGACATTGTGCTCCAGCAACCGCGAATGGCCGGTCGTGCGAATGCCGGCAGTGCAGTAGATGTCCTTGTGTCCGATCGGGATGCCGTCGAGCGGCCCCTTCGCATTGCCCGCCATCACCCGCGTCTCGGCTGCACGCGCATCAGCCAGCGCGCGCTCCTCGGTCGGCAGGATGAAGGCATGCAGCGTATCGTCATAGGCTTCCATGCGGGCGATGCAGTCCTTGGTCAGCTCGACCGGCGACAACTCCTTCGCAGCGATCAGCCTCGCGGCCTCGGCAATCGTGGGTATCGTGTCCATCACCGTACCTCCGGAGTGAACATGTGCGCGGGTTCGATCTCGATGGGCATCGGGGCATTCACCCGCGCGATCATCGCTTCCAGCATCCAGAACGCGTCGTACAACGTCGCCTTCTGCTCGGCGCTGAGCGACAGGCCGGTCTGCTTCACCATGACGTCGAACTCGGTTTCGCTGACACTGGGTTTCATGCGGACACCTCCTGGGCTGGAACGGGAGCGGCGCGGACGCAGCGCACCATCGCGCCGCCTGGCGATACGGTCACCGGCACCTCGCCATGCGTGCAGATCTCGCGGCCATAGCGGCAGCGCGGCGCGAATGAGCAGCCTGGCGGCAGATTCGCCAGGTTGGGTGGCGCACCGGGGATTGTCTCCAGCACACGGCCACGCAGCCCGCCATGCACCGTCGATGCGAGAAGCCCCTCCGTGTAGGGATGCCGCGGCGAACGCATGATCTCGCGAGTTGTCGCGGTCTCCACGAAGCGGCCGGCATACATCACGGCGATGCGGTCGGAGATCTCCGCTGCCGCACCCACATCGTGCGTGACGAACACGATCGCCATGCCGAACTCCTCCTGCAACTGACGCAGCAGCAGTAGGATTTGTATCTGCACCGTGACATCGAGCGCCGTGGTCGGTTCGTCGGCCAGCAACACACTCGGCGAACAGGCGAGTGCGAGCGCGATCATCGCGCGCTGCCGCATGCCTCCCGACAACTCGTGCGGATAGTTCTTCATGCGTCGGGCGGCGGAGGGGATTTTCACGTGGTCCAACAGATCGAGGGTGCGCTGCATCGCGGCGACACGGCTGACGCCTTCGTGCTGCACGATCGTCTCAGCGATCTGCTCGCCGATCGTATAGACCGGATCGAGCGCCGCCATCGGCTCCTGGAAGATCATTGAGACCGCACTGCCACGCAGCTTCGCGAGCTCCGCAGGCGGCAGCTCGAGCACCGTCTTGCCGTCCAGCCAGACGTCGCCGTCGATCTGCGCGTATTCAGGCAACAGGCCCATCAGAGCCTTCAGGCTGACGCTCTTGCCGGAGCCGGATTCGCCAAGGATGGTCAGTGTCTCGCCGCGCGCCAGCGAGAACGACACACCGTTCACCGCGGCCACGTCCATGCCGCGGCGACGGAAGCGCACGGTCAGATCGTCGACCCGCAACACCGGCGCTTCAACCGGCATGATGTCAGGCATGCAGCACCTGCTGTGCATGCGGCAGATGGCAGGCGACGAGATGCGCGCCGCTGTCGTCGGCGCCATCCAGCGGCTCCGCGAGCGGCGGCACGAGTTCCGCGCAAATTGCCTGTGCGAAGGCGCATCGGGTGCGGAAGCGGCAGCCGGAAGGTGGATTGATCGGGTTGGGCGGATCGCCGGTGAGCGGCATTTCCCTGGTGCGGCGATCGGGATCGAGCGTCGGCTTCGAGGCGAACAACGCGCGTGTATACGGATGCCGCGGGCGGGCGTAGATCGCTTCCACAGGTCCGGTCTCGACGACGCGGCCGAGATACATCACGAGCACGCGGTCGCTGACATATTCGACCACGTTGAGATCGTGACTGATGAACAGATAGGTCAGGTTGAAGCGCGCCTTCAGTTCGGCGAGCAGGTTCAGCACCTGCGCCTCGATCGACTTGTCGAGCGCCGACACCGCCTCGTCGAGGATCACCAGGCGCGGCTCCAGCGCGAGCGCGCGCGCGACGTTCACCCGCTGACGCTGGCCCCCCGACAGTTCGTGCGGATAGCGACGCGCGTACTGACGCGGGTTCAGCCCTACCTGGGCGAGCAGGTCTTCCGCGCGCGACAACGCATCCTTGGCCGGCAAGCCGTGCATACGCGGCGCATAGGCGACACTTTCTGCCATGGTCATGCGCGGATTAAGGGAAGAATAGCTGTCCTGGAACACCATCTGCATCTGCCGGCGCATCGCGTTCACACTGAGGCCGCGGCGGTCGCCGACCGGATCGCCGTCGAACACCACATCGCCCGCGTCGGGTTCGATCAGGCGCATCAGCAGGCGCGCGGTGGTGGACTTGCCGCAGCCCGACTCGCCGACGATGCCGAGCGTTTCGCCCTTGCGCACGGAGAAGGAGACGTCGTCGACCGCCTTCACGGTGGCGACCTGACGGCCCAGCAATCCGCCGCGAACCGGGAAGTGCTTGCGCAGGTCATTGACCAGCAGCAGTGGCTGCGCAGGGCCGCCGCGATCACGCGGATCAGCGGTCATACTCACTTGTTCAGCCTCACATCCATCGCGCTGCGGAACCCGTCGCTCATAAGGTTGAAACACATCGAGGTGACGAAGATCATCACGCCTGGCAGTGCAGCGACGTAGGGCTGCACGTAGATCGCCTGACGCAGCGAGTTCAACATCAGCCCCCATTCCGCCTGCGGCGGCGTCACGCCGAGCCCCAGAAAGCTCAATCCGGCGGAAAGAATGATCGACACGCTGATCAGGCTGGTCGCGTACACCAGGATCGGTCCCAGCACATTCGCCAGCACATGATGGCGGATGATCTGCATCGTGGTGGTGCCCGACGCGCGCGCTGCCTCGACAAAATCAAGATGCCGCGCCTGGGTGGTGACCGTCTCGGAGATCCGCACCATCGGCGGGATGAAAACCACGGACAGTGCGATCACCGAATTCGACAGCCCGTTGCCGAGCAGTCCGCAGATCGCGATCGCCAGCAGGATGGATGGGAACGCGTAGAACACGTCCATCGTGCGCATGATCAACGTGCCGAGCAGCCCGCCCGCGTAGCCTGCGAGAATGCCGAGAAAACCACCGACAACCAGCGAGATGGACACCGGCAGGATACCGGCGAGCAGCGACAGCCGCCCGCCATAACAGAGCCTCGCCCACAGATCGCGGCCGGTCTCGTCGGTGCCGAGCCAGTGACCCGGCGTGCCGATCGGCTTCAATCGCGCGAGGACGCTGCCGGCATACGGATCGGCACCCGCCACCAACGGCGCGGCTATCGAGATGAAGATGATACCGAGCAGAATGACGGTGACCGCGATGGTGACCGGATCGCGCATCAGGCGTTGCCCGACTGCCTTCCAATAACCCGGCGTCGCCGCGACCGGCGTTATTTCGACCGGAGCGAGTTCGCGTCTGACAAGATCGGCGGTTGCCTGCGACATTGCGTTTACCGGCGGATGCGCGGATCGATCGCCGCCTGGGCGATATCGACCAACAGGTTGAGCACGACGAAGAACGAGGCGAGCACCAGGATCGTCGCCTGGAGCACCGGGATGTCGCGGCGGAAGATCGCGAGGTTGAGCAGGTTGCCGGAGCCGGGCCAGTTGAACACCGTCTCCACCAGGATGCTGCCGCCGAGCAGGTAGCCGAACTGCAATCCCATCAGCGCCAGCACGGGCGGGGCTGCGTTGCGGCAGATGTGGCGGATCACCGGCCATCGCGTCAGGCCCTTGGCGGTCAGCGCGCCGACGAATTCCTGACTGAGGATCTCGAGCACGGTCGCGCGCACGAGACGGCCGATGACGCCCATCGGAATGAGCGACAGCGTTGCGACGGGCAGCACGAGATACTCGAGCCTGTCGTACAGCGGCAGCGAGTCATCGCCCATGCCCTGCGCCGGTAGCCAGTCGTGCAGCACGGCGCAGGCGAGTACCAGCACGATGGCGCACCAGTAATGCGGCAGGCTGACGCCGGTGGTGGCGATGGCGGAGAACAGTTTGTCCGGCCAGCGTCCGTGGAACACCGCCGAGAGCAGGCCGAATATGGTGCCCAGGGTGAAGCCGACCATCGCTGCGAGAATGGCGAGGACGAAGGTGTTGCCGAGTGCGGTCATCAGTTGGCCCCACACCGGCGTCGCGTTGAACACGGACAGGCCGAAGTCGCCGCGCAGCGCACGGCCGAGCCAGAGCAGATATTGCAGGTAGAGCGGCTTGTCGAAGCCGAACGCGGCCTTCATCTGGGCGATCACTTCGGGCGACGCCTCAGGTGGCATCAGAAGGTCGATCGGGTTGCCGGGCACGATGTGGACAAGGCCGAACACGACCAGCGAGACCCCGAGCAGGATCGGGATTGCCTGGATGATGCGGCGGGCGGCAAAAATGAGCATCCTGAGGGCTCCCGGCGCGACAAGGCTATGCTGCATTGCAGCATTATGCCCAACTTGACCGCAGACGGAGCGATCTGTCCAGCGCAAATTCAGCCTAGTCTTTGGGCATTTGCCTTCCTGCCGGACCGCACACTAAAATGCTGCGTCGCAGCATGGCAATCCAGTCAGCAAAGCGAGGTAAACGTGCATAATACCGCCATTCACCCCGATGTCGTCAGCCGCGCAAACCAGCGACGCGGTGGCCTTCGTGTGTTCAACAGCCTAAATCCAGAGCGAACTGCACATATTGTGGTCGACCTGCAGAATGGCTTCATGGCTCCGGGCCAGATAGCCGAGATCGCCACGGCACGCGAAATCGTGCCCAACGTCAACCGGATCAGTGCCGCGCTGCGCGACGCCGGTGGTCTGGTGGTCTACATCCAGAATACGTTCGATGAGGTCGCCGTCGCCACCTGGTCCACGTTCTTCGAGCATTTCTGCACGCCGGAACGGCGCCAGCGGATGATAGAGACGTTCAGTCCGGGTGCGTTTGGCCATGCCATCTGGCCCGGCCTCGAGGTGCTGCCGCAGGACCTCAAGGTGCAGAAGCGCCGTTTCGGTGCCTTCGCACCTGGAGCTTCCGATCTGCATGGAGTTTTGCAGGCACGCGACATCGACACGCTGATCGTCACCGGCACCGCGACGCAGGTGTGCTGTGAGTCCACCGCGCGCGACGCGATGATGCTGAACTACAAGGTGTTCTTCATCGCTGACGGTAATGCGACGTTCAACGACGACGAACACAATGCGACGCTGTCGGCAATGGCGCACGCGTTCTGCGATGTGATCGACACCGACGCGATGGTCGGAATGATCGAACGCATCGGCGCGGAGGCCGTGCTGGCCTGATCCCGTCGTGGAACCACAAACCACCAAGAATGGATAATTCGATGTTCACCAGGCGTGGCTTCATGGCTTCGGCGGCAGGCGCCGCAGTAATTCCGGGAATGCCGGCATCTGCCGCCAGCCCGCAGATCCTGCGCATCGGCATGACCGCGGCGGACCTGCCCACCACGCACGGCATCCCCAACAACGGCGGTGAAGGCTTCCGCTTTCTCGGCTACCCGGCCTACGACTTCATCGTCAACTGGGACTTCACCCACACCGACAAGCTGGCTGACGTCACACCGGGCCTGTTCACTGCCTGGCATGCCGACGAGACCAACCCGTTACGGTGGGTCTGCGACGTCCGGCAAGGCGTGAAGTTCCACGACGGCTCGGAGTTCAACGCCGACGCGGTGATCTGGAACCTGCGGCGGATCTACGACGACAAGTCGCCGCAATACGATGCGCCTGCCGCGCCGATCGTACGCGCCACCGTGTCGATGATCGACAAGTTCGAGAAGGCCGACGACAAGACCATCGTCCTGACAACGCAGTACCCGTTCAGCTTCTTGCCCTATCTGCTGACCCGGATCCTGATCGCGAGCCCGACGCAGTGGGAGAAGGTCGGCAAGACCTGGGCGGCGTTCGCCAAGGAACCCGCCGGCACCGGGCCGTTCAAGATCACCAAGGTGGTACTCGGCCAGTACGCCGAGATGACGCGCAACGACGACTATTGGGACAAGGCGCGGGTGCCCAAGCTCGACAAGATGGTGGTCTACCCGATGCCGGAAGCCACCACGCGCGTCGCCGCGCTGCGCTCGGGCCAGGTGGACTGGATCGAAGTGCCGCCGCCGGATTCGATCCCCTCACTGAAGCAGGCGGGATTGCAGATCAGCCTGTGGCCGTATCCACACACCTATCCGTACGCGCTGAACACCCTGGACAACTCGCCGTTCAAGGACGTGCGTGTGCGCCAGGCGATCAACTACGCGGTCGATCGTGAGGGCATGTGCAAGATGCTGAACGGCACAGCGAAACCGGCGATCGGTTTGTACCCGCCCGACAGCCCGTATTTCGGCGCGCCGAAGAACCGCTACAGCTACGACCCGGAGAAGGCGAAGGCGCTGCTGAAGGAGGCCGGCTACGGCCCGGACAAGCCGGTGAAGGCGAAGATCATGATCTCGACGTCGGGATCGGGTCAGATGGTGCCGATCCCGATGAACGAGTTCATGCAGCAGAACTTCAAGGCCGTCGGTATGGACATCGACTTCGACGTGGTTGAATGGGGCACCATGCTGGTGGCGGTCCGCGCTGCGCCGACCGCGCCGCAGTCGCACGGCGACGACGGCATCAATATCAGCCTCAGCTTCACCGATCCCTCGTCGATGTTCCGCTACTACGCGATCGATAGCTTCTCACCGACCAACTACAACTGGGGCCACTGGAGCAATCAGGCCTGCACCGACCTGCTGAAGAAGGCACAGGCAACCTTCGATCCAGCCGAAGAGATGACGTTGCTGACGCAGGCGCACGCGATAGTGGTGGATGAGGCGCCGTGGCTGTTCATCGTGCACGATCTCAATCCGCGCGCGATGAGCAAGAAGGTCACAGGGTTCCATCCGGCGCAGAGCTGGTATCAGGACTTCACCAGGATCAGCATGACGTAGCGGGACACGCCATACGGCCGGCGGGATCTTTTCGCGTCGCGGCCTGCGGCAGTCAGGCTCTGCGGGCTATGGCATGATAGATGACCAGCACCACGACCGAACCGATGACCGCCACGAACATGCTGTAGAGGTTGAATCCGGTCACCCCAGCGGCGCCGATGAGGCTGAACAGAAAGCCGCCCACTATCGCGCCGACAATCCCCAGCACGATATCGAGGATGACCCCTTCGCCCGATTTGTTCACTATCTTGCTGGCGATGAAGCCTGCGATGAGACCCAAGATCAGCCAGCCGATGATCGACATGGGAAGTACTCCATTCTTGAACGTTGTGTGGGCGGATCTCTCTCCGCCATTCGATCAGGCGGACGCTGATCGTCGTCCCGCGACGTAGCGAACGCCGTCTGCTTCCGTGTGCTCCTCATGCATGGTCCCTGCCGGAACGCGGCAGGAGTCGCCCGGCCCGTAGGTTACCCTGTCCTCGCCGAACACGAGCGTGATCGACCCGTCGAGCACCAAGAGGCGTGCGTCAAAGCCATGGGCGTGCGCATCGCGATGCACGTTGGGCTCGATCTTTCCTTCGCTCACCTCATAACCTTCACCACGCACGTCGGTTTCGAATTCTGCTCTGGTCATGGCATTCGTACCCCCTGTAAGGGAGTTCTATGCATGGGTGCCTGCCCGGGTCAACGGAACGCCATAACCGTCGGAAATCCGGCGCCGCACAGGGGAGAACAGCATGGTCCAGGATTCAACCATTGCGCAAGCATCCTCTGAGGAAGAGGAGCGCACCAAGGTACGCAGGGCACAAAAGGTTCTGGAGCGCTCCTCGACGAGTATCGGCCAAGTCTGTCTGATCACCCTGACCGTGCTGGCCGTACTTTACACCTTGTTCTTCGCTGCGGCGATCATCCTGCCCTTCGTGCTGGCGCTCGTCCTGGCGCTCGTGCTGGGCCCGGCGATGCGTCTGCTGAACCGCCGGTTGCGCATTCCGCGAATGATCGCGGCGCTGTTGCTGATCGTGGCGCTGTTCAGTGTGGTGGGGGCGATGGGTTATGCGCTTTCCGTCCCGGCCTCCGGCTGGATTGCCAAGGCTCCGCAATCGCTGCCCGCTCTGGTCGATAAACTGCGGTTTCTCGAAAAGCCGATCCGATTGGTGCAGCACGGCGTGCAGCAATTGCAGAATCTGATGTCGCAGAGCGGCGACCAGCCAGCAACGGAGAACGCCCCCCCTCCCGGCCCGGCAGCACCGCAATCCTCCGGTGTTGGTGGCAGCCTCATGGGTATCGGCTCATCGGTCCTGCAAGGCGGCCGCGCCTTCCTGGGCGAAGGCTTCACCTTGATGCTGCTCCTGTTTTTCTTCCTGGCGTCGAGCGACACCTTGCTACGCCGATTCGTCGAGATACTTCCGCATTTCGATGAAAAGCGCCGAGCCGTGTCGATCGTGACCGAGATCGAAGACAATATATCCCGCTACCTTCTGACGATCACACTGATGAATGCGCTGGTCGGGCTGTTCGCGGGATTGGCGGTCTGGCTGCTGGGAATGCCAGACCCGCTCCTGTTCGGAACGCTCGCGTTCCTGCTCAACTACATTCCGATCATCGGCCCAGTCACCGGAATGGTGATCTTTTTCTTCGTCGGCGTCTTCACCTTCGCATCCATCTGGCAAGCCTTGCTTCCCGCGGCGATATATCTCGGGATCCATGTGCTGGAGGGCGAGACAATCACGCCGATGCTGCTCGCGCGCCGCTTCACCCTGAACCCGGTCATGGTGATTTCATCCCTGATGTTCTGGGACTGGCTGTGGGGCATTCCAGGAGCGTTGCTCTCGATGCCTCTGCTGGCGGTCACCAAGATCGTGTGTGACCACATCGAGTGGCTCATGCCGCTTGGCCATCTGCTGGGTGGCACCTCGGCGAGGTCAAAGGCCGACTGACTTCGCCTGTTCGCCTGTGACCGGTGCGTTGATGACGCCGAGTTCGTTGCTGCATGGGAACCCTGTCTCCAAAGGACGCGATTCTCATCGGCCGCTACGGGGACGAGTGGTGCGGATCACCTGCAGTAGGTTGCGGGTAGAACCGACGTCATCCACGTGCCACACAATCCAGTTCCTGACACCCAGGACAGGAGAATCGTGACCGTCAGAAAGATCAAAAGGATGCTGACGGGAAGAGCCAGCATTATGACAACCCGCATCATCCGACGTTCCCCTTGTACGCGTGCCATCTTCGACCGAGGCGCAGACACCGAGAGGCCGAGCGCGGCCGCGTAATGACTGATGGCGCGGGCAGTCGACCTCCCGGCGCATGTCGGGCCCCGCGAGTCCTGCCTACAAGGCGGCCAGGTCGTTGTGCGTGGCCCTCGATCCGGTTGGTCACGGAAGGCCACTTATCCCACCGGCTTTCACGCCATCGCGGGCGCAGCTACGGAAGGCGATTGCCAATCTCCTCGCGGGCGACGTGCTGATGGTGATGCGGCTCGTGTTGAATACGTTGGGGCGATCTTGGCGAAAATCGCTCGCCGGCATCCGCGACATTCACTTCTGCATGAACTCCCGCAGCGCCGGCGCCCATTTCTCAGAGTCGGCGCCGGAAGCGAGGTGACCAAGTTCGCTGTCGATCTCGAAATAGCTCGCTTCCACGCCGGCGTCGTGCAAGCTGGCCATCACACCAGGCGCCAGACTCGGTGGAAACAGCTCGTCCGTGCGCGACAGCACATACAGCACCGGCACGCGGATACGGTGCAGCTCGGGCGTCACGTCGTATGCCTCCATGGCCCGGCCCAGAATCAGCAGCGAGTTCGCGTCGAACTGCTTCGCCCACACCGAGGCCAGGCGTGTGATCTCCGCTTCAGACGCGTTCATGCCATAGCGCTTCAGCGTCTCCACCCGCAGCGCCAGCAGGCTGTCGAACATGCCCGGCGTGTCGTAGTAATCGCCGCCGTGCCAGTTCGGGTTCTGCTCGAACCGAGCAAAAAGTGTCGCCACGCGGTCGCGGCTCTGCGCGCGCGGCGATGACACCACCGGGACGACGCGGTCCATGTCGTCGGGAAATGTCACCGCCCACTGGAATGCCTGGAACCCACCGTATGACGGGCCCACCACCGCGTGCAGATGCTTCACGCCGAGATGGTGCAGCAGATGCCGCTGCGCGGTCACGATGTCGGCCACGGTGATGTGCGGGAAGCGTGAGCCATACGGGCGTCCGGTGCGCGGATCGCGCGTCGCGGCGTTGGTCGAGCCGTAGCTCGACCCCAGCATGTTGGAGCACACGACGAAGCAGCGATCGGTATCGATCGGTGCGCCCGGCCCGACCAGCGTGCTCCACGAGCCCTCGGACGAACCCGCGCCCGATTCGATCATACGGTGTCCGCTGGTATAGCCGTGCGTCACCAGCACCGCGTTGCGACCATCCGCCGCGAGCCTGCCGCGCGTGCAGTACGCGATGGTGACCTCCGGCATCACCTCGCCGTTCTGCAGGCGAAAGTCGGCGAAGGTGAAGTTGCCGTGCTGGGTCTCGCTCATGCCGTTCTCCTTGCGGAGCCTCGAGCCCCTCCTGCAATCAACCAGCGGAGGGGCTCGATGCCTGACGCTACGGGTGGTTGGCCCGATGCAGCGGACCGCGAACGATCTGACCCGGAAGCGCGTCGGTCAGTTCGCCGTTGTCGAGCAACACAGTGCCGTTGACGACAACATAGTCGATCCCGACGGCGTCGCGTTTCACCCGCGCTCCACCGGCAGGCATGTCGTTGACCGGCACACGCGGCTTCGGTGCGATCGTGTCAGGATTGAACATGACCAGGTCAGCGACCTTGCCCGGGGCGACAAAGCCGCGGTCGTCCATGTCGTGCATCAAAGCCGTCCTGCCGGTGAGCCGATGCACCGCCTCCTCGAGCGACATGATCTTCTGCTCGCGCACCCAGTGCCCCAACAGGTTGGTGCTGTATTCGTGGCGATCGGCCGAATGCGGACGGGCGCCGCCATCACTTGTGCCGATCACAGTGTAGGGCGAGCCGAGGATCTGCTTCTGCGCCGCCGGATCGGTGTTGCGATCGACGCCGATGAAGAAGGTTTGCAGATCTTCGTCCAGCGACAGATCGAGGAATGCATCCATCACGCTCTTGCCCTGCTCCTGGGCGATCTGTGCGACGCTCTTGCCTTCGAGCCCACGGTTCCGCTCGTGCTGGGTCATGAAGACCTGCACCAGGTCCCAGCGACGGTTGAAGAAGCCGCGCGCGCGACCGCGTCGATCGGTGCCAGGTCTCTCCTGCGCCACAGTACCTTCCACCGCCTCGGCGCTCAGGGACTTGCGGATCTCCGGATCACGGAAAGCCTTCATCCTCTCTTGGTAAGGCAGGGCCATGACCTTGTCCCAGGTCGGCATGCCGGCGAACAGGCTGTTTGGATTGGTCAGATCCTCATCCTGCGGGACATCGAGTCCCAGCCGAAGATCGAAGATCGGTCCGGCGACGACGGACACGCAGGAGCCGTAGCAGCGGGCGCCCGCGTGGAACGCATCTTCCAGCCAGCGCAGATGCTCCTGCCATTCCTCGGGACGTTCGATTGGCTGGGTGACGAGATTATAGATGGTCGGGCGACCGGTGCGGGCGGCAAGGTCGCGAGCCATCTGGCGTGTCGCCTTTGTGCCGCCGGGAGCGCCGCCTGAGACCTGCATGACACCGGTCCCCAACTCGCCAAGCACATCGGCGAGTGCCAGCCGCTCCGCGTCGGTGCCGACTCCGGCGGGATCGCCACGACCTAGCGGTGAGGTGCTGAACCCTAACGCGCCGGCGTACATCGCGTCGCTGATCAGCCGCTTCATCTGGGCAAGTTCTTCGGGCGTTGCCTCGGCGCGCTCGGAGGCGGCCTCACCCATCACGTAGCGGCGGATTCCCGAATGACCCACCAGTGTGCCCACATTGCAGCCGCGCCGCTTGCCGAGTGCGTCCATGTACTCGGCGACCGACTCCCAGGTGAAGTCGATGCCTTGGCGCATCACGCTCATCGGGATGGCCTCGGCTTCCGCGAAGAACTCAAGATACCAGTCATGGTCGCCAGGCCGAGCCGGCGCGATGACCTGGCCGCACTGACCGACCAGGATCGTGGTGTGGCCGTTCTGAACCGAGGAACCACAGTACGGATCCCACAGCGCCTGCGGATCGAAGTGCGTGTGGTGATCGATGAATCCTGGGGCGACCACCCGGCCAGCGGCGTCGATCGTGCGCTTGGCGCCGCCGTTGTATTTCCCTACGCCGACAATCTTTCCTTGGTTTACCGCCACGTCCGCCTGGAATGACGGCTCGCCGGAACCGTCCACGACTCGGGCATTCTTGATCAGCAGATCGTACGTCATCGCTCTTCCTCCTCATCAGGCAAAATCTTGTCGAATGAGGGCCGGTGCGCCGAGCCGATTACGAATGAACCGGCTGTCGCGCCAGCTCCCTTTCGCAATTTTGCGGACAGGCTAGGCCTCACTCGCAATTCCAGCAATACGCTTGTTTTCGCGCACACTGGTCCTGCTCGCTGACCCAGTGATAGGCTCGTGCAAAATCATTCAGAGAGGGGACCATCATGCCCGTGCTGAGGCGCCCGGACGGCGAGATCTATTACGAGGAATACGGCCAGGGGTATCCCATCCTGCTGTTCGCGCCAGGCGGCATGCGCTCACGCGCCGAGATGTGGCACGATCCCGTCGACGGCCCGCCGCGGCCATGGAGTGACTGGACGCAGTCGCTCGCCGGCAGCTATCGCGTCATCGCGATGGACCAGCGCAACGCAGGACGTTCGCGCACTGCTATCGAGGCCAACCATGGTTGGAACACCTACGCTGCCGACCATCTTGCGCTGATGGATCATCTCGGCTTCCGCCGGTTCCATACGCTGGGCGGCTGCATCGGCGGCAGCTTTTGCCTGAAGCTTTGCGAGATCGCACCCGAGCGCGTCACTGCCGCGGTGCTGCAGAATCCGATCGGCCTGCATCCTGATCATCCGGAGTACTTCCCTGAGAGTTTCGCGGAGTGGGCCAAGGAGCAGAAGACCGAACGCCCGCAGCTCGACGATGCGAAGATCGCTGCGTTCGGCAGGAACATGTGGGGCGGCGAGTTCGTGTTCTGCGTCAGCCGTGAATTCTGCCGCCGATGCAGAGTGCCGACCTTTCTGCTGCCAGGCATCGACAAGCCGCATCCCGCCGTGACGTCGGCGGAACTTGCGCAGCTCCTGCCAGGCATCGAAGTGCTGGAAGACTGGCGCGGTCCCGAACATCTGGGTGAGCAGTCGCGCCGCGTGCTGGCGTTCCTCGACCGGAACACGCCGAAGGAGACACGCAAGGCAGCATAAGGGAGGAGGAGGCAGCCATGGCAATCATCGTCGGTTCCGGCGAGCACCGCTACGAGGTGATCGAGAACTGGGGCAAGTTACCTGACGGCTGGCACTACGGCGAAGTCGCCGCGGTGGGCGTGGACAGCAAGGACAATGTCTACGTCTTCGCCCGCAGCGAACATCCGATGATGGTATTCGATCGCGACGGGAATTTCCTACGTTCCTGGGGCGAAGGTCTGTTCAGGCGCCCGCACGGTGTGCACCTGGCACCTGACGACACGATCTACTGCACCGACGACGGCGACCACACGGTGCGGCGGCTGACACTCGAGGGCAAACTGCTGCTTGAGATCGGCGTGCCCGGCGAACCGGCACCGATGTACGGCGGCGATCCGTTCAACCGCTGCACGCACACCGCGCTGTCGCCCGAAGGCGACCTCTACGTCGCCGACGGCTACGGCAACGCCCGCGTGCACAAATACTCGCCGAACGGCAAACTGCAGTTCTCCTGGGGCGAGCCGGGCACCGATCCGGGCGCCTTCAACGTCGTGCACAACATATGCTGCGATGAGGACGGATGGATATACGTGGCTGATCGTGAGAATCATCGCGTGCAGGTATTTGACGGCAAGGGCAAGTACCACGCGCAGTGGAACAACCTGCATCGACCGTGTGGGCTGTGCATGACGCGTGGGCGCAATCCGATTGCCTATATCGGCGAGAGCGGACCGGGCATGGCGGTGAACGCCAAGTCGCCCGGCATCGGTCCGCGCGTCTCGATCGTGACACACGAGGGCAAGCCGATCGCGCGTCTCGGCGACGCAACACGCGAGCGCGCGAGCCAGTTCATTGCGCCGCATGGTGTGGCTATCGACTCGCGCGGCGATATCTACGTGGGCGAGGTGGCGCGCACCGCTATGCGCAATCGCGGCACGCCGATCGCACCGGAGCAGGATATCCGCTGCATGCAGAAGCTGGTGAAGCTCGTCTGATGTTGAGCGACGAACGCAACCGGCAGCTGACCGAGGTCAGCCCCGGCACGAAGATGGGTTCGCTGTTGCGCCGCTATTGGCAGCCGATCGCGGCGGTCGCCGAACTGGAGGACAACCCGACCAAGGCAGTGCGGCTGTTTGGGGAAGATCTTGTGCTGTACAAGGATCTTTCGGGCAACTACGGTCTGCTGGAACGTCACTGCCCGCACCGCAGCGCTGATCTCAGCTACGGCATCGTCGAACAGTGCGGTCTGCGGTGCAACTATCATGGCTGGATGTTCGACGCGACCGGCGCCTGTCGCGAGCAGCCGTTCGAGGACGCTGACGCGCCGGAAATTCGTTTCCGCGATCAGATCCGCATCCGTGCGTATCGTGTCGAGGCAAAGGCGGGATTGCTATGGGCGTATCTCGGGCCGGAGCCTGCGCCGCTGGTGCCGAACTGGGAACCCTTCTGCTGGGGCAACGGTTTTGTGCAGATCGTGTTCTCGACGGTGCCCTGCAATTGGTTCCAGTGCCAGGAGAACTCGATCGACCCAGTGCATTTCGAGTGGATGCACGACAACTGGGGCAGCCGGCTGGCGGGGCGCAACGGTCCCTATGCGCCACGCCATCTCAAGCTGGCATTCGATGAGTTCGACTATGGGCTGGTCTACCGTCGCGTGCGCGAGGACTCAGACGAGACCAGCCAGCTATGGACGGTCGGCCGGGTCTGCCTGTGGCCGAATGCGCTGTTCACAGGCAATCACTTCGAGTGGCGCGTGCCGATTGACGATACGAACACGCTGAGCGTCGGCTGGTTCTTCACACGGGTGCCGAAGGATCGCGAACCCTACGTCCAGAACAGCATCCCTTACTGGTATTCGCCAATCGTCGATGAGAAGACCGGGCGTTGGATCACCAGCCACATCATGAACCAGGATTTCGTTGGCTGGGTCGGGCAGGGAGCGATCACCGACCGAAAGCGCGAACACCTGGGGCGTAGCGACCGCGGCATCATCATGATGCGCCAGCGCTTCTTTCGGGACCTCGAGACAGTCGCGGCTGGCGGCGAGCCGACGGCGATCGTGCGCGATCCCGAGGTGAACCGCTGCATCACCCTGCCGATCATCGGCCGCAAGCAGTTCGTCGAAGGCCTGACGCGCGACGAGATCGAGCGGGAGCGTCCAGGCATCGCGCCCCGCCGCGAGTTTCCGTTTCTCGTCGGGCAGCCCGAGGCGGTGCGGCGTGCCTATGACGAGGCGATGGGGTTCAGCAACTGACGCCGCCGCATGTCATTGCGAGGAGCGCAGCGACGAAGCAATCTCGGTCACGTCTGACTGTACCGCAATTCCCAGCAGTCGCGCGGCGTTGAGACCAAGGATCGCCGCGCGTTCCTCAGCGCTTAGACCCGCAGCACCTTCGATGAAACCGACCGGATCGATCTCGCCCATGTCGGCCGGGTAATCGGTGCCCATCAGTACGCGGTCTGCGCCATACTGCCGGACCAGGTATTCCAGCTGCGGATGTGTATACACCAGCGAATCGAAATATAGCCGCTTGAGATACGCTGTCGGCATCGCCTGGATCTGCTCGCAGCAATCAGGGCGCGCACTCGCGGCATGGTCAATGCGGCCCGAATAGGCCGGTAGATACCCGCCGCCATGCGCCAGCACCAGCTTCAACTTCGGACATTGCTCCAGCACACCGCCGAAGATCAGGTGATGCACCGCCACCGTCGTATCCAACGGATTGCCGATCACATTGGTGAAGTAATGATCGCCAAAGCGCCGCGCCTCGGTGAATCCGGTGGGATGCATGAAGATGGTCAGCCCGAGTTCCTCTGCTTTGGCGAAGATCTTGCGGAATCGGTCGGCGGACAGGTCCTCGCCGGCGACGTTGGTGGCGATTTCGATTCCGCGCAGCCCAAGCGATCGATGCAGTCGTGTTAGCTCGTCAACCGCGAGTTCCGGCGCCTGAAACGGCACCGTGCCAAGACCGACGAAACGATCCGGGTGGCGTGCCACGATGTCGGCGATGTTGTCGTTGATCGCGCGAGCCGTGGCGATGCCGAGGTCGGGCGGCGTGTCGTAATAGGTCTGGTTGGGCGCGGGCGTGAGCGCCTGGATGTCGATACCCATAACGTCCATGTCGGACAGCCGCTTCTCCACCGAAGTGAACTGCACGCGCGTCCGTTCCACCTGCTGCTGGTTGACCTCGCGCGTGCGCGCATTGGCGAACACTTCGCGCGGCCGGCGATCGACGGCGCCCGACGCACGGAACATTGCTTCGGCCGCTTCGGTCAGTACGTGGCAATGGATGTCGACGGTGAAGTGCTTGCCGCGCGGATGCGGCGGCCCGGGAAACCGGCCGGGGATGCGTGCATCGGAAGGCAGGCAACTGAACAGCATCTACGCGGCTCCCGTATCTACGAAGCGCCTGATCTTCGACGCATCCATGCCGGCAAGACCCATGCGATCGAGCGTCCGCGCCTCGGCCGCGAAGTCTTTGCCTGTCATCGCCTGCGCAAGTCTGACCAGCGCATCGATCGTCGGCGTCGGCACGCCGGCCACGGCACCGAGTGCGCTCATCGGGATCAGCCCGACCGGCACGTCCTCGGTGATGTATTTGTGGTCGAACGACTTCGGTGTCCCCGTCGCCTGATACGGGCCGTCGCTGTTGATGGTGAGCAACTGACAGCTCTCCACCAGGTCCGCGCCGCGCACGCCGTAGACGCGATCGAACCAATCCTCCAGCGTCGGCACCGAGGAGCCGAGCGCCGCAGCCACCGCAACGCGTTCGGCGTTGATCGCCTGGTAAAGCCGAGCGACCGATGGCGTCACACCCTCGGCGTAGAACCTGTAGGTCTCGCCTCGATCGATCTTGCCAGCATTGCCGATGCAATTCGCCACATGCAGCATCGCGTTCGCGTTGGTGAAGCCGGTGTGGATCACACTCGGTGCGGCCACAGCATGGGGAAACAAGGGCTCCAGGCGCGAGAAGACCGAGGCAATGCGATTGCCGGGGAACGACGCGATCTGCAGCCAGCGCTTCTTCACGATCGGCCTAATCCGCGTCGGCGACAGCCGCCAGTTGGAGAACGGATAGTTGTCCATCTCGGCGACATCGACATCCGCGCGGCAGCCCGCCACACCCAGCGCACGACGCACAACCAGCGCACCGCCGGTGTTGCCCTGGATCAGCAGGATGATCTGGCCATCGCACAGCAACGGCACGAGCGACCGCGCCACCGCCTCCTGCGCGTTGCCGCCGGTGACCACGATGATGATCTCGGCGCCATCGACAGCCTGCGCAAGGTCCGTCGTCGCATACTCGATGGCTGCGAGGCCGCCGGGTTCCACATCGACACCGCCACGCGCACGGATATCAGCGAGCCGCGTGTCGTCCAGATCGTGCAGCCGCAGCCGATGCCCGGCCAGACCCATCTCGGCAACCAGATAGACGCCGCCGATGCCGGCACCGATGATCGCAACCGTTGTCATGCGATCACGCGGGCCTGACGCAGTTCACCGAGCGTATCGCGGTCATAGCCCAGCAGTCGCTCTAGCACTTCGTCGGTGTGTTGTCCCGGCGTCGGCACAGGACCGACATGGCCTGGCGTCTTTGACATCTTCACCGTCACACCTGGCACGTAGAGCTCGCCTGCGACCGCGTCCTCCATCTTCACCAGCATCTCGCGTTCCCAGAGATGCGGATCCTTCGCGACCTCGGGGATCGTGCGCACCGGTGCCACCGGGACGCCGATTTCCATCAACGCCGAGCAGATCGTCTCCACCGGTCGCTCGGCGCACCACGCCTCCAATGCCTTGCGCGCATCGCCACTGCCCTGGCCGGCGGTGATCGGTTCGGCACCGCTTGAGCTTCCACCCGAAACCAATTGCGACAACCGTCCCGCCATCTCGCGACCGCCGGCCGAGATCACGACGTAGCCATCCTTCGCGCGATACGGCGGCCGGCCGCCTTCGCCGCCTTCCTCGCCGGTGGCCAGATAGTACGATGTCGGTATCTCCACCATCGTCAGCGCTGAATCGAGCAGGCACACATCGACAAGTTGCCCCTCGCCCGTGCGATCGCGATGTCGCAGTGCGGCAAGCGCGCCGATCGTGGCGTGCAGCGCGGTATAGCGATCCACAACGGATGATGCGGTTCCGAGCGGCTGGCCGACCGGCTGGCCGGTCAGCGACATCAACCCGCTCATCGCCTGACCGAGCGGATCGAATGCGGGCCGGTCGGTGTAGGGGCCGTATTGCCCGAAGCCCGACACGGACACCAGGATGATGCCGGAATTCAGCGCGCGCAGCTTTTCGTATTCGAACCCCATGGCCTTCATCGTGCCAGGCCTGAAGTTTTCCAGCACGATATCCGCTGTCTTTACCAGATCAGCAAAGATCTCCTTGCCGCGCGGAGTGCGCATATCGAGGCAGATGCTCTTCTTGCCGCGGTTGTACACGGTGAAATAGATGCTCTGGCCACGCACCATCGGCGCGTGCTTGCGCGTCTCTTCGCCGCCCATTCGTTCTACCTTGATCACCTCGGCGCCGAGATCGGACAAGATCATCCCACCGCGTGGGCCCGCCTGATAGCGTGCCAATTCCAGCACGCGGACTCCGTCCAGACTGAGGCTCATGGCGACACCTCCCGGTTGTCATTACCAGCGAGCGTAGCGGCGAAGCGGTCTGGGTCAAGCAACGCCCGCGCGGTGAGGGTTCAGGATCTCAGCAACCCGCCGTCGATCGGGATGACAGTGCCGGTCACATAATCGGAGAGATCGGTGACCAGGAACTCCACCACTTTGGCACAGTCCTCCACCGTGCCGAGCCGGCGCAACGCGACCTGTTCCGTCCGATCGCGATTTGCGTTGGCGCTGCCGGGGATCACCGTCGCCATGATGCGTCCGGTCGTGATGGTGCCTGGCGCGATGCAGTTGGCGGTGATGCCGTACGGCCCAAGATCCTGCGCAAGATACTTCGTGTAGTGCGCGATCGCCGCCTTCGCCGCGCCGTAATGCGCATAGCCGCCGTCCGACGAAGGTGACAGACCCGCCACCGAACTCACCGTGACGATCTTCCCCGCTCGCTGCTGCTTCATGATCGGCGCGACGGCATTGCAGCAATAGACCGTGCCGAACAGGTTCATGCTGGTCACCAGGCTCAGCAACGCGGGATCCAGCGTGCTCGCCTTGGTGTCCACCGGACGCCCGCGTCCCCCACCGGCGTTGGCGACCAGCACATCCACACGCCCCCATTCTGCGAAGACGCGCTGTACCATTGCGGCGACGGCCTTCTCATCGCAGACATCGACCTCGATGCCGATCGCGTCGCCGCCGCCGGCCTTGATCTCCGCGACGGTGCTCTCGCCGGTCATCGATTGTGCCTCGGTCTCGAACTCCTCGAACGACTTCAGGTTGAGATCGGTCACCGCGACTTTGGCACCGAGCCCCGCGAGCCGTCGCGCATAGGCGCGGCCGAGACCGCGCGCGGCTCCGGTGACGATCGCGACCTTGCCGTCAAGCTTGCCCATCCGCCTGCCTCCCAAATGCCAACCCTGCCGCCGCCAGGTCCTCAACCGCGCTGCCGACCGACTTGAACAACGTGATCTCTGCCGGGTCGCGCCGTCCAGGCGCTTCGCCACGGCACAATGAGAACAGGCTGCCCGCGATGTCCTCACGGCGCAGCACACCGTGCGCGATCGGATCGATCAGATCGCCCGCCTCGGCCAGTGCAGCGTCGGTGTCGATGAACACGCGAGAGCGCCGCACCGCGTCGTCGTCTGCCTCGCGCATCGCCGGCGTGAAGCCGCCGATCAGATCCAGATGCGTTCCTGGCCGCAACCATTCGCCGCGCACAAGCGGTTCATGCGACAAGGTTGCGCATGAAACTATATCGGCCTGTTGCACCGCCGCGGCGAGGTCGGTCACCGACTCAGCGCCAAGCCGCGCGGCAAGACGTTCGGCACCGGGTGGGCGGATGTTCCAGACCATCACGCGCTCGATCGGCCGCACCAGACGGTATGCCTCGGCCATCAGCCCACCGACATGGCCGGAGCCGACGATCAGCAGCGATGTCGCGTCTTCGCGGGCGAGAAAGGACCCGGCGAGCGCCGATGCGGCGGCAGTGCGGCGGCGGGTGATCTCGCCGCCGTCGATCAGTGCGAGATGCTGGCCGGTCGCGCCATCGCACAAGAGATAACTTGCCGACACCGCAGGCAGGCCACGCGCGCCATTGCCGGGAAAGACCGAGACCACCTTCACGCCAACCAGACCATTCGCGCGCCAAGCAGGCATCAGCAGCAGCGCCGCCGTGGTGCCATCGGATTGCGCGATGTCGTGGCGATGACGCAGCGGCACCTCGGCTCCGGACACGAATGCGTCGCGCAGCACAGGGATCAGCCGATCAAACGGCAGCGCAGCGGCGGTCTGCGCGGCGTCGAGGATCTTCATGCGTTGCGCCGCGCCAGCGCACGCACCTGAGTCTCGACCGCGGCCAGATCATTCGGGAGCACGCTGAACCGCTCCGGACGATCGAACAGGTCGGCAAGCCGCGGAGGCAGCGCAGGGCGCATGCCGGTGGCACGCTCGACCGCGTCGGGAAATTTGGCCGGATGCGCGGTCGCCATAGCGATTGTCGGCACACCATGACCCGGCGGATTGGCCACCGCAGCGGCGACACCGATAGCCGTGTGCGGGTCGACCAGGTACCCGGTCAACTCGTGCAGCCGTGTGATCTCCCGTTCGGTTCCGGCATCGTCCAGCCGGAAGCCATGGAACACTGTGCGGCAACGATGCCAGGCTGCGTCTGGCACCCCCATCTTCCCGGTGCGGCGGAACCCCGTCATCGCGTCGGCAGTGGCGCCTGCATCGCGATCCAGCAACTCGAACAGCAGGCGTTCGAAGTTGGAGCTCACCTGGATGTCCATGCTGGGCGACAGGCTCGGCGCAACCGTCACGATCGACATGTCGTTGGAGGCGAGGAAGCGCGTCAGTATATCGTTACGATTGGAACCGACGATCAGTCGCGTCACCGGCAGACCCATCCGCCGCGCGGCCCAGGCCGCGAAGACGTTGCCAAAATTACCTGTCGGCACGCTGAACGCAACTTCGCGATCCGGCGCACCGAACGCCAATGCCGCGGCGACGTAATACGGAATCTGCGCGGCGATACGCGCCCAGTTGATCGAGTTCATCGCCGAGAGATGCAGCTCCTGGCGGAACGGCGCATCGGCAAACATCGCCTTCACCAGATCCTGGCAGTCGTCGAACGTGCCCTCGATCGCGATGTTGCTGACATTGGGCGCGGCGACCGTGGTCATCTGCCGGCGCTGCACATCGCTGATGCGGTCGTGCGGATGCAGGAACGCGATATCGACGCGGTCGCGGCCGGCGCTGGCCTCGATGGCCGCCGAACCAGTGTCACCCGAGGTGGCGCCGACAATCATCACCCGTGCATCGCGGGCCGCAAGTACGTGGTCGAACAGGCGGCCGACAAGCTGGAGCGCCATGTCCTTGAAGGACAGCGTCGGACCGTGAAACAGCTCCTGCACGAACAGGCTTGTGTCGAGCTGGATAAGCGGCACGACGGCGGGATGGCCGAAGCCGGCATACGCGTCGCGGCACAGCGTCGCCAAAGTGGCAGATGGGATCGAGTCACCGACAAACGGCTGGATCAGGCGCGCGGCTAACGCGTGGTACGGCAGGCCGCGCATCGCGCGCCAATCGGCGGCCGAATAATGCGGCCAGGATTCTGGAACATAGAGCCCGCCGTCCTCGGCCAGCCCGGCCAGCAGCACGCCGGAAAAATCGCGGATCGGCGCCTGGCCGCGGGTGGATACGTAACGCATGCCGCCACAGTAGTCCGCGTCCGGGCCGGCTGGAATGCCGTCAGATCTTGCGGCTGTCGTAGGCCCAGTGCAGCAGCGCCTGCCGCTGGCGACGACGGCACGTCAGATCGCCCGGTTCGCAGTTGCGTTCGATCTGTCGGATGTGCCGTCGTATCGCTTTCCAGCGCCTGATCTGCCGGCGATCTTCCTCGGGCATCCGTCGGCCCATGTAGTAGCGGCAATACCATTGGAACCAGCCGCGCGGATCGTCGGGATGGATCCATCCCTTGGCGCGCCAGACCTTCAATGGCTGACTGGCATCGACGCCGAAGCAGTTCAGCGAGCAGTCGCGCCTGCCAGCGGCAAGCTTCGCGTGGGCGAACCAGCTTACGGGAAACTCATCGCGCGAGTCGGTCATGTACTTGCCGCAGAAGATGCCCAGCCGCAGCATTTCCTGCGGCGTAAGGTCGGGCAGGAACTCGGGGTCGAATGCGCGCCCGACCGGCACGACGCGCTCATAGCGATAGCCCCGCTGCATTGCGTCGTTCACCACCACGATCCGCCTCGGCATCCGAGCAGTCCCTACGAATGTTTGGTCACCGTAAAGTGCAGCCCGCAGGCACCGTTGGTGACGTCGCCTTCGATCTTCGGCCCGGTCTGTCGACCCACCAACGTGATGCCTTCCGCACTGCCGCTGACCGTGCCGTCGGCCGCGACAGTCGCATCGACCCACATTTCAGCGTTCCAACGTAACTGGAACGCGCTGGCGCTCACCTCGATACGTACCAGCCCCGGATGCGGGCAGGCTCGGCTGCCAGCCTGAAACCGCGTGCTGGTACCGACATATTCGCCGTCGATCGCCTGCCCAGACTTTGCCGGTGTCACGGGCGATGGCGGCGGTGGTTTTGCGGCGCAGGCTGCCAGCATGGCGCAGAGTGCCGCGCACAGAGACACGCGAACGTTGTGCATTATGACTCGTTCAATGGAGATAGCGGGCGGTCAGATGCGACTGGAAGTAGGCTGGGTCGAGCGGCTTGCCGGTCGCCTGTGACAGAAGCGCGTTGAACTCGAACAGGCTGCCCTGGCCGTGCACCTTGGCGCGCAACCACTTCAGTAGCGGCGCAAGGTCACCGCGGCCGAGCGCCGCGTCGAGGTCCGGGACTTCCCGCCGGGCCGCCGCCATCAGTTGTGCCGCCGCCATCGCGCCCAGCGTGTAGCTGGGGAAATAGCCGAACGCCCCGTCGTACCAATGGATGTCTTGCAGGCATCCTCGTGCATCGTCGGGCGGTACGATGCCGAGCAACGCGCGGAACCCGTCGTTCCATGCTCCAGGCAGGTCAGCGACAGTCAGTGTCCCCGCGACCAATGCCTGCTCAAGGCGGAACCGCAGGATGACATGCGCGGGATAGGTCATCTCGTCGGCGTCCACGCGTATGAAGCCACGCTCGACACGTCGCCACAGCCGCGCCAGGTTGGCCGGCTCATACGGCGCGGCATCGCCACCGAACGTCTTGTGCAGCTCAGGACCCAGCCAGCTCAGGAAGCCGTCGGAGCGGCAGGCCTGCATCTCCACGATCAGCGACTGGCTCTCGTGCGTAGCCATGCCGGCTGCCTCGCCCACCGGCTGGCGCGCCCATGCGGAGGGCAGACCCCGTTCGTACAGCGCGTGGCCGGTCTCGTGCACGACCGCGAGCACCGCCTGGGTGAAGTCAGTCTCGACGTAGCGAGACGTGATGCGCACATCGACCGGCGTGCCACCAGAGAACGGATGCGCGGAACGATCCAGCCGTGCATGGGCGAAATCAAGCCCGAGGCGTTCCGAGAGACGGCGACACAACGCCTCCTGCACAGCGACAGGGAAGGGATCCTGCGGTCGCAGTGGCGGTGGATGGCGTGCCTGGCGTTCCTCCACCATGGGCAGGGCATTTCGAAGGAACGTCTGGTACTCGGCGAACACTTGGGCGACGTCGTCCGTGCGCATGCCCTGCTGGAAGCCATCCATCAGTGCATCGTACGGCTTGAGGCCAAGCGCCGGAGCCAGGGACGCCGCGGCGTCGCGCATCAGACGAACAACCTCCTCAAGGTGCGGGCGGACCATGGAGAAATCCGAATGGCGGCGCGCCTCGCGCCACACCTTCTCGCAGGCGGAGTTGGCGCGCGCCTGCGCCTCGACAAGGTCCGGCGGCATCGCGGTCGCGCGCGTATAGGCATGGCGCATCAAACGGAGGTTCGCCGCGCACCAGGGATCTGTTTCTCCTGTCGCCTCCGCTTCCGCGAGGTCGTCGCCGACGACAGGCGCGACGAGCAGCGAGTGCGACATCCCGGCCAGCACGGCAAGCTGATCGCCGCGTGCCGCGCCCCCGCCCGGCGGCATCATTGTCGCGGCATCCCAGCCCAGCAGCGAAGATGCCTCGCCGATCGTCGCAATGCGCGCGAAGCGTGCGGTGAGCCGGTCATAGGCGGTCATGTGTGGGCCCGCGCGTCAGCCCGGCCTTCCATCGTCATGACTGGACTTGTTCCGGTTATCATGTGTCCAGTGCCTTTCTTGCCCAAAGAACGAAGATCACCACGAGCGCCGCGGCGAGGCCATACCACGTGATCGCATAGGAAAGATGATTGTTTGGTGGTCTTGGCAAGTGGTGTGCGGGGTCGGGATAGCGTTCCGGTGGTGATGGGCCCATTGCCACCAGGATGAAGGACGCAACGCGGTGCAGGCCGAGCGCCGATCCGATCGCGGACGCGTCAAGTGTGTAAAATTCCCGCGCAGCCGGATTGTCGGTGGCACTGAACATGCCCGGCTTATCGCTGGGTCGCACATAGCCTTCCACGGTCACGTCGCTTTCCACGCGCGAGATTGGATGCGGCCGCTTGTCTGGCACCCAGCCGCGATCGACCAGGATCACGTCACCGTCGGGCACTTCCAATGGCACGATCAGTTGTGTGCCGAGTTCGGTACCCGCCGGTGTGTCGCGCACCTCCGCACCGTACGACGCGGACAGATCGTCGCGCAGATGGCCGGTCGCCTGCACCTTTGTGAACGGATCGGGCGCCGCTGGCAGCGGCACCGCCGGCGCCGCCTCAGCGCGTGCGATCTGCGCCAAGAGCCCGAGCTTCCACTGCAGGCGCATGACCTGCCAGGTGCCAAGACCCAGCAGCACCGCCAGCATCACCGTCGCCATCACACCCGGCCACAACAGGCGATGCAGTCTGCCGCTCACAATCCCATCTCGGTTGACCTGTGACGGAACTGCAGCGCCACCAGCGCCGCCTTCGCCGGCCGCATCATCACCACGGCCAGCGGTATCGTCACGATCGGCCAAAGCATGGCATGCACCCAGAGGGGCGGGGCGAAGCGGAACTCCACCCAGAAGGCCAGCCCCACCACGATCGCGCCCAGTACCAAAATCACGCCGACCGCGGCCCCGTCGCCGGCATCGTTCACGCGCAGGTCGAGGCCACAGACATCGCAGCGGTCGCGCACCTCGAGCAGGTTACGGAACAGCTTGCCTCGACCACAACGAGGACAGCGGCAGGCCAGTGCGACGTGCAGCAGCGAAGGCGCCGGCTGCGCCACCAGACCTCAGGGTGACGCGACGACCGGGCTGGCGCCCCACCAGTAGATGCAGGTGAAGAGGAACAGCCAGACCACATCGACGAAGTGCCAGTACCAGGCGGCGGCCTCGAAGCCGAAGTGGCGCGCCGGCGTGAAGTGCCCGGCGCGGGCGCGGAACCAGCATACGATAAGGAAACAGGTTCCCACGATGACGTGGAAGCCGTGAAAGCCGGTGGCAAGGAAGAAGGTCGACGGATAGATCCCGCCGCCGACAAACTTGAACGGCGCGTTGGAGTACTCCATCGCCTGGCAGAATGTGAAGCTGAGCCCCAGCAGAATTGTCAGGCCAAGCCCGAGCACCAGCGTCTTGCGGTCGTTCTCCAGCAGCCCGTGGTGTGCCCAGGTGATGGTGGTGCCCGACAGCAACAGGATCATGGTGTTGAGGATGGGCACGTGAAACGGATCGAAGGAGTGGATGTCGGATGGCGGCCAAACCGTCTGGCCGTTGCCTTGCAGATAGGGGAACAAGGCGAAATTGAAGAACGCCCAGAAGAAGCCGACGAAGAACATCACCTCGCTGGTGATGAAGAACAGCATGCCATAGCGCAGGCCGAGCCGAACAACCGGCGTGTGCAATCCGGGAGTGCGGCTCTCGCGGATCACGTCGCGCCACCAGAAGAACATGGTGCTGAGGACGACAACCGCGCCGATCACCAGCGTTATGTAGCTGCCGAAATGCGCGGCGAAGATGATGCCGAGAACGGTCAGCAGGCCGCCTATCGAACCGATGATCGGCCACGGACTCGGATCGACCAGGTGATACGGCTGGTGGAGGCCGGAATTCTCGACCGTGGTGGTGCCGTGAGAGTCACTCATGCCGTGTTTGTTCTCCGGGGCGGCTGCCGCATCTTCGCGAATTCGTCAGCACGTTCAAGGGGTCTGCATCTTCAGCGGCCCGACATGCGGCCCGGCCTGTGCGAGCGCGCCGGACTTCGCAGCGTCCTCCAGCGTCCTATAGAAGGTATAGGAGAGAGTGATCGTATGGACGTCCGCTGTGTCGGGATCCTTGGCGATCTCCGGATCGACCCAGAAGCTAAGCGGAAATTCCTTTTGCTCGCCGGCCGCGAGCGTCTGCTGATTGAAGCAGAAGCAGGCGGTCTTGTGGAAATACTTGCCCACCTTGTCGGGGGTCACATTGTACAGCGCCACGCCAGTGACAGGTGTGCCGGCCTCGTTGCGCGCGGTGTAGAAGGCGAGGTGATCCTCGCCAAGCGGCAGTCGGATTTCTTCCTGTACCGGACGGAAATCCCAGGGCAGGTTCGGGTTGGTATTGGCGTTGAAGCGCACGGCGATGAGTTGCTTTGCCGCGCCAGGTGCGGCTTCCTTGCCGATTTGCGGCGTGCCGCCGTAGCCGGTGACGGCGCAGAACACGCGATACAGCGGCACGGACGCGAACGAGAGGCCGACCATCGCGACAACGATGGTAGAGAGTGCAACGCCGATGGTGCGATTGCTGATTCTCATGACTTGGTCATCTTGACGATGGTGATGGCGTAGAACAGGGCGCACAGCGCGACCAGCACCACGAGCATTGCCCAGTTGCGCGCACGCCGGCGGCGCATGTCATCTGGATCGAGCCCCACCCGTTCACCCCGCCAGCCGATCGACGGCAAGCGCGGCGAACAAGGCAAACAAATAGAGGATCGAGTACTTGAACGCCATCCGTGCAGGCGCGTCGTTGGTCAGGCTGACGCCCGTCGCATCCTGCCGGTCGGTCGCGACGCGCCACACGCTGGCCATGAACCCGCCGCCCAACACCAGCGCCGCGAGCCCATAGACAAGACCTGAGAAGCCGATCAGCCATGGGAGCAGCGATAGCGGCAGCAGCAACAGCGTGTAGATCACGATCTGCCGCCGCGTCTCCTTGGCCCCGGCAACCACAGGCAGCATCGGCACGCCGGCTCGCTGATAGTCGGCATTGGCGAACAGCGCCAGCGACCAGAAATGCGGTGGCGTCCAGAAGAACACGATGGCGAAGAGGATCAGGGGCAGCGGGTCCATCGAGCCGGTCACCGCCAGCCAGCCGATCACCGGCGGAAACGCGCCAGCCGCGCCGCCGATGACGATGTTCTGCGGGGTGCGCCGCTTCAGCCACATCGTATAGACAAACACGTAGAACAGGATTGACAGGGCGAGCGCCGCGGCGGCGGCGAGATTCACTGCCAGGCCCATCATGATGACCGAGCCGATCGCAAGCGTGACGCCAAAGCCCAGCGCCGCACCTGGCTCGATGCGGCCCGCGGGGACCGGCCGGTTCCGCGTGCGCCGCATCACCGCGTCGATGTCACGGTCATACCACATGTTGATCGCGCCGCAGGCACCGGCGGCAACCGCGATGCACAGCACCGCGGTCAGCGCCAGGACGGGGTTAAGATGACCGGGAGCGATCAGCAGGCCGATGAGCCCGGTGAACACCACCAGCGTCATTACGCGCGGCTTCAGCAGGGCGAACCAGTCGCCGAGCTCGGCTGCCTCAGTTGTGACCGCCTCGCTCATCGGATCAGCGAATGCGCGGCAGTTCCGCGTAGGTGTGGAATGGTGGCGGCGAGGACACGGTCCACTCCAAGGTCGTGGCACCCTCGCCCCAGTAATTATCCGCTACGTGCTCCTTCGAGGTGAAGGTGCGGTAGACGACGTACAGGAACACCAGGAGTGCAACGCCGCTGATGTAGGCGCCAATCGACGATACGAAGTTCCAGCCGGCGAATGCCGCGGGATAGTCCGGATAGCGGCGCGGCATGCCCGACAGGCCGAGGAAGTGCTGCGGGAAGAACGCCAGGTTGACGCCTATGAAGGTCAGCCAGAAATGCACCTTGCCCCAGAACTCCGGGTATTGATGGCCCGACATTTTGCCGATCCAGTAGTAGAAGCCGGCAAAGATCGAGAACACCGCGGCCAGCGACAGGACGTAGTGGAAGTGCGCCACCACATAGTAGGTATTGTGCACGATCTGATCGATGCCGGCGTTGGCCAGCACCACGCCAGTGACACCACCGACGGTGAACAGGAAGATGAAGCCGATCGCCCACAGCATCGGCGTCTTGAGTTCGATTGACCCGCCCCACATGGTGGCGATCCAGGAGAATATCTTGATCCCCGTCGGCACCGCGATGACCAACGTCGCCGCCATGAAATAGGCGCGCGTGTCGACGTCGATGCCCGAGACGAACATGTGGTGCGCCCACACCACGAAGCCGATCACGCCGATCGCCACCATGGCGTAAGCCATGCCGAGATAGCCGAAGATCGGCTTGCGGCTGAAGGTCGAGATCACGTGGCTGATGATGCCGAAGCCCGGCACGATCATGATGTAGACCTCGGGATGGCCGAAGAACCAGAACAGGTGCTGGAACAGCACCGGGTCTCCGCCGCCCGACGGATCGAAGAACGCTGTGCCGAAATTGCGGTCGCAGATCAGCATGGTGATCGCGCCGGCCAGCACCGGGATCGCCAGCAGAAGCAGGAACGCGGTGATCAATTCACCCCAGACGAACAGCGGCATCTTATGCAGCGTCATGCCGGGTGCGCGCATGTTGAAGATGGTAGTGATGAAGTTGATGGCGCCGAGCAGCGAGCTGATGCCTGCCAGATGCAGCGCGAACAGCGTGCAATCCATCCCGATGCCGGGCTCGTAGGTTATGTTCGAGAGCGGTGGATAGAGCGTCCAGCCGGTCCCCGATTCACCCAGGAACAGGCCGGTGACGATCAGCAGGAACGCCGGCGGCAGCAGCCAGAAGCTGATGTTGTTCAGGCGCGGGAAGGCCATGTCCGGCGCGCCGATCATCAGGGGGACGAACCAGTTGCCGAAGCCGCCAAACGTCGCAGGCATGACCGAGAAGAAGATCATGAGCAGGCCGTGCGACGTGATGATCGTATTCCACTCCTGCCCGGAGGTGACGATGGTGTTGCCCGGGAAATTGAGCTGCGCACGCATGATCTCGGACAGGATACCGCCGACCACACCGCCAACCACTGCGAAGCACAGATAGAGTGTGCCGATGTCCTTGTGGTTCGTACTGCACAGCCAGCGCATGAAGAAGCCGGGCTTGTGATCGTGATGATCGTGGGCGTGGTCGTGGGTGGTTGCCGACATCGTCCGTCTCCTTCAGGCGCTGACCGACCGGGTCAGTGCCGAACCTCTGCCGTCGCGAGCTGCTGTGTGTCCGGCGTCGCGTCCGAGAACTTCGTCTTCGCCTCGGTGACCCACGCCTCGAATTCTTTCTCCGGCACCGCGCGCACCACGATCGGCATGCGGCTGTGGTTGGTGCCGCAGATCTGATTGCACTGGCCATAGATGATGCCGGGTTTGTCCACCTTGAACCAGGTCTCGATCGTGCGCCCGGGGATTGCATAGCGCTGCACGCCGAGTGCTGGAATGAACCAGCTATGGATCACGTCGGTGCTGGTCTGCAGGACCCTGATGTTCTTGCCGACTGGAACGACGAGATCGTTGTCCACGGTGAGCAGTCGGAGCTGGCCAGGTTTCAGCTGGTCATCCGGGATGATGTAGCTGGAGAAGTCGATGTTGTTGTTATCGGGGTAGGTGTACTCCCAGTACCACTGGTGCCCGGTCACCTTGATCGTGAGTTCGGCGTCGCGCGTACGGTCCTCGTAATACACCAGGCGGAACGACGGGATGGCCATCACCACGAGGATCAGCACCGGGATCACGGTCCAGGCGATCTCGAGCACCGTGTTGTGCGCGGTGCGGGTCGGCACGGGATTGCGGCGGGCATTGTAACGCCACATCACCCACGCCAGCAGCCCGGCGACGAACAGAGTGATTATCGTGATGATCACCAGGACCAGGTCGTGGAGCGCGATCTGGTGCGCCTTTACCGGTCCGAAGGCTGGCTGCATGTTCATTTCCCAGGGGCGCGGCGCACCGATCGCCTGGGCCAGCGCGGCGCCACCCGGGGTGACAACAAGGAACAGCAGCGCGGCGAGCGCTTGCCGGTAGCGCGACATCAACCGAATCATCCCGCCTCGGTCCCCCATCCGGACCCATCTCGGGCCGGCTCTCTCAACAGCGTGGCCTACCGGACCGCGTCCGTCAGATCAAGGGAGTGGTCGGGACTTGTCCTGACGTTCTTGGACGTCACGCCGCCAACCGCACCAGCTTGAAGATGCCGGCAGGCGGCACGGGCGTGGTCGTGATATGCGGCAGGTCCTCGGGCGTGAACAGCGCCTCCACTGCGAAGTCGGGATGCCAGCCGAGCGCACGCGACGCCGGAGCCATCGCGCGCTCGATCCACCACAACGGTCCCTTGTCGGCCGCGAAATGGCCGACGAACAGAATGTTGCCGCCCGGGCGCACAACACGACGCATTTCCGCCAGCAATGCCCGCGGATGCGGCACCACCGATGCGACGAACATCGCCACTGCGATGTCGAACGAGGCGTCCGGGAAGTCGGTCGCTTCAGCGTCCATCTCGTGCAAGCTCGCCACGTTGGCGATCTCGCGGTCGGCGACGCGCTTACGCGCCTGCGCCAGCATCTCGGCGGAGAGGTCTATGCCGGTGATTCGACGATCGGCCGCATAGTAGGGCAGCGCAAGGCCTGTACCGACGCCGACCTCCAGCACATCGCGGCCGGGGAGCCGGTTCACCAACGCCACGGCTCGCCGGCGCGCCAGTAGGCAGACGCCGCCAAACACCGCGTCGTAAACTCCGGCCCACCGCCGGTATGCGGCGCGCACAGCCTCGGCGTCCATGGCTGCCCCCGGGCGGGAGCGGCGATCCAGAAAACCACTCATGTCGATTGATGTCCTCCCGTGACCGTGCGGGTAGCAGGGCGGGGCCGATTCGTTTGGCGTTACCGACTTGTAACCCGTTCCCGAGCAGATGCCCACCATGCCCCTGCCGGCGGGGTCATCGCCGTTTTCGGCAGATATACGCGAAGGCAGGCGGGACGTTCCTCCAGACCACGGAAGAGTGGCCGACTTCGGCGAAATTTTGGCGCAGTCGTCGGCGCAGCGCCCATGCGCCAGGCAGAATAAGGCTTTGCAGGTAGCCGAACGTCATGAATGCGCCGCCGGGCACAAGCGCGCGATCAATGGCGCCGAACACCGTGTCCTGCAGCGATATCGGCAGCGTCGCCCAGGGCAGCCCGCACACAATCGCGTCAATTTGGCTCGTGCCATGTGCCGAGAGGATCTGGTCAAGATCGACCACGCTGCCCTGGACGAAGGTCAGCCGCGGGAATTCGGCAGCCAGTTCACGCACAAATGTCTCATTAAGTTCGATGCCGAGGTAGCGGCAGCCGGGCGCCAGTCTCGCTGCTATCTCGCGCGTGAAAGCGCCCGTCCCGGGCCCGAACTCAACGATTGTCCGTGCCGCGGCAAAATCGATTGGCGCCAGCATAGCCCGGGCAAGTTCCCCGGAACTCGGCAGAACGGCCCCGACTGTCCGGGGCGATTGCACGAACTGCCGGAGGAACAGCGAGCCTCCGCGCCTCACGCGTCCGACCCCTTGCGCGTCAATCGCGACAGATCATGCCCCAGGTTTTGACCTGTCCCTTCGCCGACACCCCCTGATAGGGCGCCGTCTCGCCCTTGGGCTTGGTTCCAATGAAATTCATCATGAAGCCGCCGGCAGACGCGTCATAGCGGAAAGGGGCGCCGACCTTGAATGTCTGGACGTGCACATTGGCGTCCCACGGATCGCAGATCGTGGCGTGGTGCTGGCCGAACATGTCCCGGATCGTGTCCACAACGACCCAGTGAGCGCCCCCGACGTCCCAGTCCACCCCCAGGATCACCGGTTCCACATTGACGATCGCGCCAAAACCCGAGGTCGTTCCGATCTTGTCGACCAGCTTCTGCGGCACGTCGGTCGGCGCATAGGTGTGCCAGCGCCACGTGCCCGAGGTGAAACTGTTCAACACCGTCGCGAGGTGCTGGGGATAGGTACCCGCCGACTCAGGCGCATAGGTCGAACCCATCACCGTCGAATATTTCTGGTAAATGTCCTTCTCGATGGTGACCGCGGTCGCGCCAGGGGTCAGCTTATTAAGCTTGAACACGCACATCATCACGCTGGCGATCCCGCACGACATCCCGGCCTCTTGTCCATAGACGAGGTGGACGTCGCCAAATCTGGTCAGTCGGGTAAACCAGGCCACGCGCTTTCCCCTCCTGTGTGCTTGCCGGCGCGGACAGCATAAGCCGCCGACCGCCGGCAAGGCACGGCGGGTTGTGTTCGGCGTGTTATCGGCTGACGGACCCCATCAGGGACCCGCCCAGCCGTCGTCAGGGCCCTAGTCGGACTGCGACAGATTAACAGCGGCAGTGCGACCGTTCTGCTGCTGCTCGACTTCGAAGTCCACTTTCTGGCCCTCGCTCAGGCTCCTGAAGCCAGCCTTCTGCACGGCGCTGATATGCACGAAGACGTCCTTCCCGCCCGTGTCAGGAGCGATGAAGCCGTAGCCTTTGGTCGGGTTGAACCACTTAACGGTGCCCTTGGGCATCGACGTGTTGCCTTTCTGCCTGCGGACTTACCGCCCCCCGCATTGCGGGAAACGGACGCCCAATTGTACAGGAGCGCAACAGATGCTCCGCGACGCTCCCGCCCCTGTGGCAAGGCCACCGCCTTTTGGTTACCGAGCAGCCGGTATTGCCTCGCCGGCGTTGACGATACCCGGCCCTACCTCTCCTCGCAATCAATCCTGTGATCGATGCGTCAGAAACCGGCTTGCCCCAGCGGGCGCCGGGAATCCGCTTGCATCCGCTTCTTCACCGCGCCATGTCGTGCTCGGCGGGCACTGGCGCGGGCGCCGGGAAAGTGCCCCGTGTCCTTGGAGGATTTATGGGTAGCTTCAGCATCTGGCATTGGATGGTGGTGCTGCTGGTAGTGCTGCTGCTGTTCGGCGGCGGCAAGGTCAGCAGCCTGATGGGTGACTTCGCCAAGGGCATCAAGTCCTTCAAGAAGAATATGGCCGAGCCCGACGATGCCTCGATGGAGGCGAGCGAAGACAAGCCGACCAGCACGATCTCTGGGCCGGGCGGCCAGACCGGCACCGCGAACAGCCGCGAGCATACCGCGGCCCGCTGAATCTGGGCACCGATCCCAGGGATTGGGGTCGGATAACCGGTTTTCCACAAGTTTTTGTGGCTGGCCGGCAATGAGTTGTTGACCCCGGCCTCCAGAGGCTTACCGTATCTTGTGGTTGCACCGTCGGGGGAACCACGAGATGGAGTGGGCCGAAGAGACGATCGTCCGGTTGCGGACGCTTTGGGATGAGGGGCTGTCGACCGCCGAGATAGGCCGGCGGTTGGGTGTTTCGAAAAATGCGGTGGTCGGCAAGGCGCATCGGCTGGATCTGCCGGCGCGACCATCGCCAATCCGCCGCGATGGCTCCGGCGGAGGAGCGCCAAGGCGGTCCGCCCCGCGTCGGGTGGCCGGGCCGACGCTACCGCCGCTGTCCAGTACCGGGTCAATCGTTGCTTCCGGCGGTGGGCCGTCGATGTCGCACATGGCGGTCTTGGCGCCTAGGCCGGTCTCGGTGCCGCCGCCAGCCCGGGTGGCGCCGCCGGCGCCGCGTCCGTATGGCCGCATCGTCACCTGCTGCTGGCCGCTCGGCGAGCCAGGCACGCGGAGTTTCCGGTTCTGCGACGACGCCTCGGAACCAGGTAAACCATACTGCGCGGACCACGCGAAGCTGGCCTACGTGAAGGTGCGTGACCGTCGCGAAGACGCCGCCTGACCGCCTTATCTGGCTCATCAATCGCGCGCCGCCACGCGGATCGCCCGTGGCGTCGCCGCGATGAGCTGGTCGTGTGACGTCGGCCGATCGGTTCGGATGAAGCCATAGGCGGGATACTCGGTGACGCCCATCTCGTCGGTCGGCGGCCACCAGACGCGCACCATCGACCAGTCGTTTGCAGGCGAGACGTCGATCACCGGCTGGTCCTCGCTGACGCGGTGGTGCACCCAGTTCGCCTGGGTCACCAGTATCTGGCGCCTGCCCATTACCTGCGACACGACGGCGACATGGCCGCTCGGCAGGCGGTTGGAACGGCGGAGCACGAGCACGCTGCCTACCGATGGGGTGCCGGTGCGGCCGTAGCTTCCCTCCGCCTGCCACCACCAATCGGCCGCCGCGCCGGAAAGGCGTACGCCGCTGAGCGCGCGCGCAAAGGGCGCGCATTCCAGCGAGACATAGCCGCCGACATAGTCTCCGGGCCGGGAACCGCCCGAGGCGCAGGCGGACAGCAAACCCAGAATGAACAAGAGCGGAGCTGAGCAAGATGCCGACCGACGCATGCGCCCCTGACTCGAATCATAGTTAGAGCGCCTTTATCGAGGAACTTTCCAATTCGATGCAACAACCTATTGATAAACCTCGCGACGACCCCGGGCGTTTCGTCCGCCATCCGCCCAACAGTCCGACGCCGGTTCGCGCAGCGCGGCGTCGAGGAAGTTGCCGCGGCCTCGACAGCCAGGCTTCGCCACCGGCACACCCCGTATGAGATCGCAGCGATCCTGCAGGCGCCGGTCGAACAGCCCGCGAAAGCGACAGCACCGGCGGATCTCAATCGGACTTCGTGTCGAGCCAGCGGCGCTTCCCCCGGCGCTCCGACGGTCGTCCATACAATCGTATCTAAGAAGGCTCCAGGCGTACTTAGCGTGCTACGGGTTGAATTTCGCTTACTTGTCGCCCCGGAACGCCGAATAGAGATTGACGTAGCCGAGTTCCACCCGGCGCCTGGCCTGTTTGGCGGCGGCCTCGCGCGGCAACGGCGTGAAGCCGTGCCCTTCGACGAGGCGCTGCATGAATGCTGCCCGCGCCGTCACCGCGATGGCGTCATGCAGTGCCTGCTCATCCCAGCCAGCTGCGAACACCGCGTCCGCATCCGCCTGACACATCTCACCGGGCGTCAATGCCAGCTTGCGCACGAAGGCCAGCAATGGCCTCAGGCGCGCTTCTATCGGCGCGGTCTCCGGGTTCTCCAAAAGCCGCTCGATCAGGCCGTTCTCGATGCCCCATGCATACGCGGCCTCGGAATGAGCCACGTAGACGAATTTGCACCCGGCGACACCGGCCGCATAGGCAAGAATCAATTCACGCTCAGCCTGACTCAACGGTGATGGCCCGTTCATCAGCGCCTGGCTCATCGCCGACCACAGGCGGTAGATCTCGGGGTACTTGGTGAAGACGTTCGCGGGACCGGCGTCGTCCGGCAGCGCTTTGAAGAATGGCATGCAATCCAACCCTTCTGGTATTCCTGTTTTTGACAAGCGAAGACAAGAAAGAATCTTACCGCAAATGTAAGAGGATGCACGCAAAACACGCAGATGGTCCCGCACGACTTTTGAGCGGCGCAGTCGCCGGCGTTCGCTGCCAGATAAAGAATTATGGACACATTCCAGTGCGTCCTGTACCGGTCCGTGAAGAGGGCTTCGTAAGGATTACTGAGCGGACTCTTTTTGATCAATTGTCATAATCAAAAAGCGCATACGACTGGATCAGGCACACGCTGCGCGGGGGTTCTGCACGATAAGGGGAAACGCCATGAGCCAAACTTCCGATTCGGTCGGCCCAATCATCGTTGATCGCGTGAGCAATGTGCTCAAATGGATCCTGCTTGCCGTCGCAGTCGTGAGTTTCGCCCTGTTCGCGTGGGCGACCGTTCTCACCTACGAGCGTGCCCCGCCACAGCCGGATCGCTTCGTCAGTGCGAACGGCACGCTGCTGATGACGAACGAGGATGTCGTCGCCGGAAAGGCCGGATTTCAAAAGGCCGATCTGATGGATTACGGCAGCCTCTACGGGATGGGCTCGTACTACGGCCAGGACTACACCGCCTGGACGCTGATCCGTCTGGCAGGGTTGGTCGAGCAAACCCTCGCACAAACCACCTTCAGCAAGCCATACACCGAGCTGTCTTCAGACCAGCAGGCAGCGGTCCGTGACGCGATGCGCTCCCAGCTTCAACACGTTGACCTGACTCTGCGACAGGTCACCGTATCGGATGCACTGGCGGGAGCCATCAACACGCTGCGCAGTGATATATCCACGCAGCTTGCATCGACAGACCTCGATACAGGCTGGACGCCGGCTTACAGCCTCAACGAGGAGGATCGGGCTCGCACCGCCGACTTCCTGATATATTGTGCGCTCACCACGGTTGCGCGTCGCCCCGGTGTCAGTTGGTCCTGGACCGAGAACTGGCCTTACGAGCCGGAGGTCGGAAATACGCCGACGACGAACACCTTCGTTTGGACGTGGGCCAGCTTCTGCTTCACATTTCTTGCGTTTGGCCTCGTGCTGTTCATCTATGAATTCTGGCTGAACCATCCCGACGATGCGCCGATGGACCCGGTACTGGTGCGCTTTCGTCCCCTGACAGAAAGCCAACGCAAGGTTGGCAAGTATTTTCTCGTCGTTGCTGCCGTCCTTCTGGTGCAGGTCGCCGCCGGGACGATCATGGCGCACGCCTACTACGACCGGCGCAGCTTCTACGGCATCGCGCTGCATGAAATATTGCCGTTCAATTTCCTGCGCGATGTACATATCCAGACGCCGATCGTATGGATCGGCGTGTCGTGGATCGGTGCCGGTCTGTTCCTCGGCCCCGCCATCGCTGGCGGCAAGGAGGCTCGTGGTCAGGGTTTGCTCGTTGACCTGCTGTTCTGGGTGACCCTGTTGATCGTGGCCGGTGCGCTGATCGGCAATTGGCTCGGCATCATGGGCTACATCGATACCGGTTGGTTCTGGTTTGGTAACCAAGGATTGTCCTATATCCAGCTCGGGCGTTTCTGGCAGATCGGCTTCTTCCTAGGCCTGCTCGCATGGAGCGGACTGATGTTCCGGGCGCTGTGGCCGACCGGCCAGATGCTGTGGCAGGCAACGCGGCAATTCTGGACGGGGCGCATTCGGCTGGAACATCTGATCTGGGCTGCCACCATCAACATCGCCGTGCTGTACGTCTTCGGCATGATCCCACTCACGGGGATCGGGAAGTCCTTCACGATCACCGATTTCTGGCGCTGGTGGGTGGTACATCTCTGGGTCGAACAATCGTTTGAGTTCTTCGCCGCCAGCATGAGTGCCTATCTGCTGATGGCCGTCGGGCTCGTATCGCGCAAGCTGGCCGAGCGGGCGGTTTACTTCGAGCTGATCCTCATCTTCCTCGGCGGAGTCATCGGCACCGGCCATCACCTCTACTGGGCGGGCGGACCAAGCCTGTGGGTTCCGATGGGCAGCATGTTCTCGTTCATCGAGGTCCTGCCCCTGGTGCTGCTGATTATCGAGGCGATTGGGCAGAACCGACTGATCCGGGCGAACCAGGCCTTCAACTACTCACTTGCCTACACCTACATCATCGGCGCCACATTCTGGAATTTCGTCGGCGCCGGTGTGTTCGGAGGGGGCACGTTGAATGCGCCACTGATCAACTACTATGAGCATGGCACGTTCCTCACGCTCAACCACGCACACACGGCCTTGTTCGGGGCGTTCGGCTTGCTCGCGATCGGCCTCGTGTACTTCTGCCTGCGCTACCTGGCCGCCGAGCGCATCGCATTCAGCGAACGGCTCGGTTTGTGGGCCTTCTGGTTGTACAATGCAGGGCTGGTCATGTGGATTCTGTTGAACTTCTTTCCCATCGGATGGCCGCAGCTCGTAGCAGTGTTCGAGCACGGACTGGCCTATGCTCGCAGTGTCGAATTCTACAACGGCACGCTGTTCTGGCAGTGGATGCGCCTGCCGGGCGATGTTGTGTTTGCCATCGCAGCCCTGTTAATGGCCTGGGATTTCCTGCTCAAGCTCGGCCCGCTGTATCCCGGGCTTGTCGAATGGATAACACGCCGTCCCGTCATGCCCCTGGAGCCGCATCCGGGAGAATAGGGGCCGCCTATCCGGTGAGGTTCTGTCCCGGCGACCACAGCACGTCGTTCGCGCCGTTGCTGTTCAATACGCGTGCCAGCACGAACAGATGGTCGGACAGCCGGTTGAGATAGCGCAGCAGCGCGGGCGTCACGGCTTCCTCGCCTATCAGCCGCACCACCTCACGTTCCGCGCGTCGGACGATGGTACGTGCCATGTGTGCATAGGCCGCTCCTTGCGTGCCTCCCGGCAGAATAAAGCTGGTCAACTTCGGCAGCGCCGCATTCATCGCCGCGACCTCCGCTTCGAGGCGCAGCACCGGCGCATCGGTCAACCGCAGCCGGTCGCCACTCTCGCCAGGCACCGACAGATCGGCGCCGACATCGAACAGATCATTCTGGATGCGCGCGAGCATCGCATCCTCCGTCGCAATTGCCTGTGTCGCCAGGCGCAGCACGCCGATCGCTGCATTCGCCTCATCAACCGCGCCGATCGCAACAATGCGCAGCGCATCTTTGGGCAACCGCGCGCCATCGCCGAGCGAGGTTTCGCCTGCATCGCCGCCACGTGTCACCACTACGTCGATCCGCACCATCCGATCTTCCTCAGTTGAGGTGAAACACCACGCGCAGCTGCATCTCGAACGGGATCGCCTGGCCGTCCCTTACCGCTGGCAGGAAGTGCCAGCCCATCACCGCACCGCGCGCCGCATTGTCCAGCGACATGAAGCCCGAGCTCTGCTCGATGTCCACTTCTCTCGCCAATCCTTCCGCCGAGACATGGATCAGCAAGGTCACCGCACCCTGTTCGGCGCGCCGCACTGCTTCTGACGGATAGTCCGGCTCCTGGTTATGATATTTTGCATCCACGCTGGCCGGGATCACATTTGGACCGGTGACGATCGCGTTGGTCTCGCTGTTGTTGCCGCCGAGATTGATCTCTGGTGCCTCTTGCGCATGCTCCACGGGAGGCTCCGGGGGGACGACCGGCGAGGCACTCGGTGGCATGGGCGGCGTCGGCAGCGGCAGTGCCTCCTCGGCTGTAGCCGCGTCGGGTGGCGGCGGCACTGGCGGTGCGGGCTGTGGCGACGGTGTCGGGACAGCGACTGGCGGCGACGGCTCGGGTCGCACGACAGTCGGCCCGGTGCCCTTCTGCTCCATCATCACCAGTTCCACCGCTCCACTGGTTTCGGTCGCGTCGACGGGCTGGGGTGCGCGCTGGAACCACAATAGGAACCCGGCGAGGAGGAGCGCGTGCAGGCCGAGTGACAGGCCGGCCGCCAGCTTGAGGCGCCATCTTCTGTCCGCATCCCTGCGACGACCGCGGGCATCCAGCGGACCCGCACCCGTTACGTGCATCAGCATGGCGGCAGCAGCCGCGGTGCGTGATCGGCACCGAACGGCAACCCGAACGCGGCAGCAGCGGCAGGCAGTGCCGCATCGGCAGGCAGGTCCGCGGCCACCTGACCGCCGACCAGCACCACGGCGCGATGTGCATAACGCAGCGCCAGGTCGAGCGCGTGCAGCACGACAACCACCGTACGGCCGGCATCCGCCGTCGCACGCAGCAGGCGCATGATCGCGTGCGATGCGGCAGGGTCCAGATCGGCGGTCGGTTCATCCAGCAGGAACACCTCAGGCTCCGTGGCAAAGGCGCGAGCGAGCATGGCTCGCCTCACCTCGCCGCCCGAGATGCGGTCCACCCGCGCCTTGCGCAACGCCTCAATACCGCAAAGCTGCAAAGCCCTGGTTACCGGCGCCTCTGCCTGGTCGTGATGCGGGATTCGCCCGAGTGCCGCCACCTGCTCGACCGTCAGCCCCCAGGCGGAGCGTGCACCCTGCGGCAGCCAGGCAACGCGGCGCGGGTCTGGCGGGCTGGTGTCCGGCAGAAGTCCGGCGAGCGCACGCAGCAGCGTGGACTTGCCGGCGCCGTTGGGCCCGCACAGCGCGACCAATTCGCCAGGCATCGCGGTCAGGCTGACATCGTGCAGCACCGGGCGACCGCCCAGTTCGATCGATAGATGCGATACGCCGATCATGGTGCAGTCCGCCGGGCGATCGCCACCAGGAACGGCGCGCCGAGCAGTGCCGTCAGCACGCCGACAGGAGGAGCGGCGGACAGCGGCAGAAGCAACGGCGCCAGCCGCACCAGCATATCCGCCGCGAGCAGCAGCGCGGCGCCAGCCAACGGCGCGGCCGGCAGGAGGGCACCGGGCCGCTCGCCCAGCCAGGGGCGCAGCAAATGCGGCACCACCAGGCCGATGAAGCCAATCGATCCTGCGACCGCCGCGCCGGTGCCCACTGCGAACGCGGTCCCGACGGCGGCCAATTGCAGTGTACGCGTGACAGGAACACCCAGGCTTCGCGCAGTATCCTCGCCCAGGCTGAGCGCGTCGAGGCCGCGGCCAAGCGACAGCAGGATCATGCCCCCGAGCAGAATTGCCGGTGCGGCCAGCGCAACCTGCCACAGCGGCCGGTCGCCCAGGCCTCCCATCAGCCAGAAGGTTATTTCGGTCAGGGCGAACGGATTAGGGGCCAGGGTCAGCGCCAGTGCCAGCAGCGCCGACGCGATCGCCGACACCGCGACGCCCGCGAGGATGAGCGACGGCCCGGAGGGCGCGCGGCCGGCAAAGCCCAGCAGGAAGGCGGCGCCGATACCAGCCCCTAACAAGCCGCCGGCCGGCAGCGCGGGGGCGAAGGTGACCGCAAATCCCCAGTAGAATGCGATCACCGCTCCCAGGCCCGCCGTGCCGGTGATGCCAAGCAGTCCGGGATCGGCCAGCGGATTGCGCAAGGCACCTTGCAGCACGGCGCCAGACAGACCCAGGCCGCCTCCGACCAGCATGCCCAACAAGGTGCGCGGCACCCGGAGCTGCCAGAGGATCAGCCCATCCGGCAGGGCGAAGGTCGCATCGCCAATGAACAGGGAAATCGCGGCCAGGACGGCGAGCAGCAGCACCAGCCAGCGGATCATCGCGCCAGCAGCGCCGCGGCCTCGGCGCTGAATGGGCCGGCACAGATGGTCAGCGCCGGCGGGATTTCGCGGCGGGTCAGGCCGGCGAGCGCCGGGTGATCCAGGAGCGCAGTGGCAAGGGACGGATAACTGGGCACGGTCTGCACCACCAGCACGTCGGGCGGATGCCGCAGCAGTGTCTCGAGGCTCGCGCGACTGCCGTCCGAAGCATTGTCCAGCCCGGCGGCCCGCAGCACCGCATCCATCAGCGTGCCGGGCCCCGCGGTAAGCCCACGCGGTTCCCAGACCAGGGCACGCACGTCGTGGTCCGGCTTCAGCAGCTTGTCGAGCCTGGCGTCCATCGCGGCGAGCAGCGCCTCACCGCGCTGTGGCACCCCGAGCGTCGCGGCCAGCAGGCGCGTCATCTCGCGGATACCGGCAAAATCGTGCGGCAAGGCAACGCGCAGCACTGGGACGCCCTCCTGTTGCAGGAGCGCGAGAGTGGTCTGCGCGCCATACGGCGCCGCCACGACCAAGTCCGGGCGTAGACGAAGCACGGCCTCGGCGGAAGCACGCACGATCGGCAACTGCACCGCCTGTGGCGCGACGTAGGACAGCGAGGGGTCGCGGGCCAGCGTCGACAGCGCTGCGATCTTCTCAGGCGCCAACAACACCAGCATCTGGTCGGTGCATAGATTGAGCGAAACCACATGCAAAGACGTGTGCGCCGGGCCTTCGTACGGCCGTGCCGAACTTGAAGCAGGTATTTCCAAGCAAACCCAAAGCACCAGGAATGCTGCGATCCTCCCCCTCCCCTTGCGGGAGAGGGCCGGGGGGAGGGGGCAGCATCTCACAGAACAGGCACCCCGTGCTGCTTTGCCTTCTCCTCCGGCTCGACGTGGATTGTGACGACCAGGTGCTGCATCTCCGCCTGCAGCGCCTCCTCGACGTGGTCGCAGATCGAGTGTGACTCGGCCACCGTCATCGACCCCGGCACAACGAGATGGAACTCCAGGAACGTAACCTTCCCGGCGTGACGCATGCGCAGGTCATGCGCCTCGAGTGCTCCGGCGGCGCTCGCAGCCACCAGCTCCCGGATGCGGTTCACCACGGCGGGCTGCGGCGCCGCGTCCATCAGGCCGCCGACCGACAGCCAGATCATCGCCGTCCCCGACCACAGGACATACACACCGGTAGCCGCAGCGAGGATGGGGTCCAGCACCAGATAGCCGGTCAGTACCGCCAGCCCAACGCCGATCGTGACTCCGACGGACGTCACCACATCAGCGAGCAGATGCCGCCCATCGGCCAGGAGTGCCGGCGAGCGGATACTCTTGCCGGTGCGGATCAACACCGCCGACCAGACACCATTCAGCAGCGTGGCGACGGCATTCAGCGCAAGCCCTTCCCCTGGCTGCGCTATGGCATGCGGACTGCGCCAGACCTCCCAGGCGTGTAGGAAGATTGACAGCGCGGCGACGACAATCATCACGCCCTCGATCACCGCGGCAAAGAACTCGACTTTGTCATGGCCATACGGGTGATTGGCATCGGCTGGGATGGCGGCGAAACGCAATGCCGCCAGCGCGATCAGGCTGGCTGCGACGTTGACGATGCTCTCCAGCGCGTCCGAATAAAGCGCGGCGCTGCCGGTGAGCCACCAGGCCACCCCCTTCATGGCCAGCACCAGACAGCCGATCGCGATGCTGCCTGCTGCGATGCGTTCCGCTCGGCTCACCGGGCGGGGATAGCAGACAGAGGCTCGCGCGTCAGCCTGTCACGCGATCCGTACCCAGCCCAGGGCGACGCAGGCGATGGTGACGCACCCGCATCGGCAGCAGCGCGAACAGTGCCAGCAGTACGACCAGCATGTTCATTCCGGCCGCCACCAGGAATACGGCCTCCCACGAGCCCGTCACCGACTTCAGAACGTTGGCAAATGGCACCAGAAAGGCAGACGTGCCTTTCGCGGTGTACAGCATCATCGAATTGGCGGTGGCGTAACGCGTGCCGAACAGATCGGTGCAGGTGGACGGAAACAGACTGAATATCTCGCCCCAGGTGAAGAAGATCAGCGCGGCGCAGACGACGAACGTCCATGGGCTGTGGCCGAACAGTGCCAGCAGCCAATAGCTGAGCGCGCCGAGGGTGAACGCCAGCGCCATGGTGTATTCGCGGCCGATGCGATCGGACACCGCGCCGAAGAATGGCCGCGCGAGGCCGTTCATCACGTTGTCCACCACCAGAGCGACACTCAGCGTCGTCGCACCGAACAGGATCACGGTGCTCGACATTCCGAAGTCCCTGGCGATCGGCGCGAGCTGCGCAGTTGCCATGAGGCCGCTCGACGACACGAGGACGAGCATGAGGTAGAGCAGCCAGAATGCCGGCGAGCGCAGAACCTCCATGCTGGTGTAGCTACGCGCGGATTGCGGCACCGCGGCATTGACGGCGGCCGGCAGCACGGTGCCTGGCAGTGGGCCTCGCAGCATCTGCGCGACGATCAGCAGGATGATGCCCTGCGCTACGCCGAACCACAGGAAGGCGGAGGCATAGCCATACGATTCGATCACCAGCTTGATCGGGATCACGGTGAGCGCCGCGCCCGCACCGAACCCCGCGGCGGTGAGGCCGACGGCAAGGCCACGGCGATCGGGGAACCACTTCACCGCGTTGCCGACGCAGGTGGCGTAGATCGCGCCGGCCCCAGTGCCCGAGATTGCCGCGCCGAGGTAAAGCATCGTGAGCGAGTTCGCATAGGCATTGATCACCCATGCGATGCCGACCAGCACACCACCGAAGGTGATCATCAGCCGTGGCCCGGTATGTCCTCCGAGGCGATCGACGATGTAGCCCTCAATCGGCGTGAGCCACGTCTCCGTGGCGATGAAGATGCTGAAGGCTATCTGGATCTCCGCGATGCTCCAGCCATGCACCTGGTGCATCGGGTTGACGAACAGCGTCCACGCGTATTGCAGGTTGGCGATCAGCACCATGCACAACACGCCGAGCCAGAGCTGAACCCACCGGTTTGCTCCGCCGCTGCCTGTCCTGTCGCCGGACATGGAGACCTCCCAAATCGCCTGCGTCTGATCAGGTCTTCTCGAAGTCGATTCGCTCGACCACCGGCAGGTGCTGCAGATAACGGCGCAGGCAATCGAGTCCCAGCTCGACGGCACCAAGCCGCACCCACTCACGTCCGCCGAGGATGCGTGACCGTCTGAACGCGACGTCTTCGGCGGTGGCAATCGCGATCCAGATAGTGCCACCGAAATCGATCCGATCCGGACCGTCGTCAAGCTCAATCAGTACCACCAACGCGTGTGTCGCGCCCGCGTGAGTGCGTGCCGCCCGCGCTACTGCTTCGGTGATCTCCTGTGTGAGATCGCCGGCCAGCGGCATTTGCGTAAAGTCAAGTGCCTTATGCAGCGTGGTCCGATCGCGCACCGTGGTGCCGGCGCGCAGCACATGCTCGGCACCCGGAAGGTGCCCGATGCGTGCGGCGATCTGACCACTGGTAAAAGTCTCGACCAACGCGAGCGTCCCCGCCTGTCGCGTTAACTCGGCGAGCACGACGCCTTCCAACGTCTGATCGTCCTCGGCCAGGATGAAGTTGCCGAGACGCTTGCGCACTTCCGCCTGGACCGGTTCCAGCTTGCGGCGCACATCGTCCATGTCGGCCCCCCGCACGGTCAGCTTGGTCTCGAGCTGCGGATAGTGCGCGCGGAAGCCGAGTTTCACGCTGCCATCCGGCACCAGCTCCTCGACGCCGGCGAGCAGCGCATCGACGTGGGATTCGCCGAGCCCGTAGGAGTGAAAGCGCTTGAGATGGATCGTGGTGGGCGCACCTCCGCGGGCGAGGATGCGCGGGATCACCTGCTCCTCCAGCATGCGGCGCAATTCGCGCGGCACGCCAGGCGTGAAGAAGAAGCGGGCACGGCCAATGTCGAGCGCGAAGCCGCACGCGGTGCCGATCGGGTTATCGATGATCTCGGCGGTGGTTGGCAGCATTGCCTGCTTGCGGTTGTTCGGCGGCATGATGCGGCTGCGCTTGGAGAAGAACCCTTCCATCTTCGTCAGCCACTCTTCGTTCAGCACCAGCTCGACGCCGGCCGCCTGTGCCGCGACCTCCTGCGACAGGTCATCGACGGTCGGGCCGAGACCACCATTGACGATCACCGCATCGGCCCGTTGACCGGCATGGAGGAAGGCTGCCAACAGACTTTCCCGGTCATCACCGACGGTCGTGCCCCAATGAACCGAGAGGCCCACGTCCTCGAGCTTCTGGCTCATGTAGCTGAAGTTGGTGTTGACGATCTTGCCGGTGAGGACTTCGTCTCCCGTGCAGATGATCTCGATGCGCATCGTGTTTCCTACTGGCGGAATGGGGAGGCATCCTGACGGTTCTTGCGGCGGCGCGTCCAGACGTCCCTACGGTCCATCGCAATGCCACCGATCAATCAGTGACCCGCGCGACACAGCTCCTGAGATTCAGGGCCAACTCTTTATCATAATCTACTGAGCAGGCACACAGGTTGTTGCGCAGCCATGCCGTCCTGCCTTATGTCAGGACACGGCCGACCCCCGGAGGAGCCCATGCGTCGCCTATTGTCCAGCCTCGCCACTGCGTCCCTGCTGATCGCTCAGCAGGCCCACGCTGAACTTGACTGCCTGCGGCCGCAGGAGCGGTCCGTGGTCGAGGTGGCAGCCCTGCGCAGCGAGCTCATGGTGCTGGCCACCGGCTGCCATCAGGACGATCGCTACAACGCCTTTATTCGCAAGTATCAGCCCGACCTGATGGGCAATGAAAGAGCGGTGGGCGAGGTGTTCAAGCGGATGTACGGCAAGCGCGCGCAACAGGAACACGACCGGTTTACCACCGACCTCGCCAACGGCGAATTGTCTGCCGGCATAAATCTCGGCACCGATTTCTGCGCGCGCAATACTGCCCTGTTCTCCGAGGTGATGGCGCTGCCGGACGCAGCGCAACTTCCGGCCTACGCGGCGGGCAAGGATCTGGTGCCGGCGACGGTAAACATGTGCCCCCAGGAGGCGCACGCGCCGCCGCGCAAACAGGTCGCCGCCGCCGCGAAACACCATTGAATCACTGCGTCACGGTCGCAGTCACACGGATCATCGCGTCACCCGGCAGCAGACGTACCGTGAATGCATCAGCGCCGGCGTAACGCGCGGCCGGCGTGTAGTCGATCCGCGTATCGTTGCCGACCGTGTGGATCAGCACCTTGCCGTGCTCTGCCGCTGAGGCAAGCAGACCGGCGTCGAACGGCCGGCCATTGTTGTTGACCGTTATGGCACACCAGCCGCCGTCGTTGCCGAGTTTGATCGCCGCATCGACCGTGTGTCCCGCCGTCGGGGTTACTGGCGGGGCGGTGCAGACCTTCGCCGCTCCGGTCATGTCGGCGGCAAACACGCGGGGCGGCGGGCCCGATGGCTGCTGCGCGCACGCCTGCAGCAGCAGTGCCGTTGCCGCGGTCGCCAACCAGAGCAGCCGATGGTGCATCGCCGAAAAGCCTCCTGTCGCGCGCACCTGATGTAGCGTAATTGCGGCCACGGCAAGGCATCAATTGGATCAAACTGTCTCCGCCACGCGGGATGCTTCGCTCTACACGGAAAAGTACTTCGCGTGCGGGTTGATCACCACGATCGCGCTGGTCGATTGCTCGGGGTGCAACTGGAACTCCTCGGACAGCGACAGGCCGATCCGTTCGGCGCCAAGCAGCGACAGGATCGGGATCTGGTCTTCGAGCCTCGGGCATGCCGGATAGCCGAACGAGTATCGCGAGCCGCGATAGCCCTGCGACAGCATCTTCTCCATGTCGCGGTCATCCTCGCCCGCAAAACCGAGTTCGGCGCGAATGCGCTTGTGAACGTACTCAGCCATTGCCTCGGCCATCTCCACCGACAGCCCATGCAGGTAGAGATAGTCCTGGTAGCGGTTGTCCTCGAACCATGCACGCGCGACCTCGGACGCCTTCTGCCCGACCGTGACGACCTGCAATGCGATCACGTCGCGTTCGGCGTCATCGACGTCGCGGAAGAAGTCGGCGATGCACTCGCCGTCCTCCTTCGGCTGCCGCGGCAGAGCGAAGCGCGCGAGTTCGGTGCTGCCATCGGTATCGAAAATGATCAGGTCGTTGCCCTGGCCGGCCGCCAACCAATAGCCGTACGCGGCCTGCGGCTTTAGTATGTCCTCCGCCTCGCACAGTGCCAGCATGCGGCGCATCACCGGGCGCAGCTCCTGCTTTGCCCAGCCGAGGAAATCGTCCAGCGAACGCCCTTGTTTCCGGAAGCCCCACTGGAACTGGTACAGGCTGCGCTCGTTGATGAATGGCACGATCGCCTTGGGCGTCGCCTCGATCACGCGCGCGCCCCAGAACGGCGGAGCCGCGACCGGCACATCGCGCGTCAACCGCCGGCGGCGCTCCTGCACGGCGCCGACATCCACTGGGCGGAACGCGCGCGCATCCGCCTGTCCGAGAGTACGCGATGGATTGCGCGTCTTGCCGACGCGCTTCGCCTGCACGGCGGCCAGGTAGTCGTCGAACGCGTTGCCGGTGACCTTGTCCATCAGGTGGAGACCGTCGAACGCATCGCGCGCATAGGCGACGCGGCCGCTGGCATAGGCACGGACACAGTCTTCCTCGACGTAGCCGCGGGTCAGCGCCGCACCGCCCAGCAGCACCGGAATCTCGAGGGACTGGCGCGACATCTCTTCCAGGTTCTCGCGCATCACCACGGTGGACTTCACCAGCAGCCCCGACATGCCGATGGCGTGCGCGTGGTGCTCCTTCGCAGCCGAGAGCATGTCCGCAAGTGGCACCTTGATGCCGAGATTGACCACCCGATAGCCGTTGTTGGTCAGAATGATATCGACCAGGTTCTTGCCGATGTCGTGCACGTCACCCTTCACGGTCGCAAGCACAATTGTGCCCTTCTCCTGCCCCGCGACGCGCTCCATGAACGGCTCGAGATACGCCACTGCCGCCTTCATCGTCTCGGCGCTTTGCAGCACGAACGGAAGCTGCATCTTGCCGGCCCCGAACAGCTCGCCCACCACCTTCATGCCGTCCAGCAGCACGTTGTTGATGATCTCGAGCGGCGGCAGTGCCTTCAGGGCCTCGTCCAACTCATCGGTGAGGCCCTTGCGATCGCCATCGACGATGCGGTCCTTGAGGCGGCCTTCCACCGTTTCGGCACGCTGTTTCTTGGTCGCATCCGCGGCCTTGCGGTCGGCGAAAATCTCCAGCAAGCGCTGCAACGGATCGTAGCCTTCTTCGCGGCGGTCGAAGATCAGGTCCTCGGCAACCTTCACCTCCTCGGGTGCGATCAGGTGCAGCGGCCGGATCTTAGACACATGCACAATTGCCCCGGTCATTCCCGCGCGCACCGCATGATCGAGGAACACGCTGTTGAGCACGGCGCGCGCAGCCGGGTTCAGCCCGAAGCTGACATTGGACAGGCCGAGAATGATCTGGATGTCGGGGAATTCCTGCCTGATCGCCGCGATGCCCTCCAGCGTCCACTGTGCCAGCTTGCGGTCATCCTCGTTGCCGGTGGCGATGGTGAAGGTCAGCGGATCGATCAGCAGATCCGATTGCGGCAGGCCGTGACGATTGCACGCAAAATCCACCAGCCGCCGCGTCACCTCGACCTTGCGCTCGGCGCTCTTCGCCATGCCGATCTCATCGATGGTCAGCGCGATCACCGCCGCACCGAATTGCTTCGCCAGGCGCAATCGATCGGTCGCGTGGCCCTCGCCGTCCTCGAAGTTGATCGAGTTGATGATCGGCTTGCCGCCATGCAGCTTGAGCGCCGCCGCGATCACCGGTGTCTCGGTGCTGTCAATCACCAGCGGCGCGTTCACCGACGAGGTGAACCGGCGCACCACCTCGGTCATCTCGGCGTTCTCATCACGCCCGACAAATGCGGTGCAGACATCGAGCGCGTTGGAACCCTCGCCCAACTGCTCGCGCCCCATCGAGACACAGCCGTCCCAGTCGTGCTTCTCCTGTGCCTCGCGCCACTTCTTCGAGCCGTTGGCATTGCAGCGCTCGCCGATGGCGAAGAACGCATTCTCCTGCCGCAGCGGCACCGCCTGATACAGACTGGTCACCGACGGAACCCACACCGGCTTGCGCAGCACCGGCGGCGGCCGGAGATGTCCGCTCCCTTCGACACGCCGGCGCAGCATCGCGTCCAACGCGGCAATGTGTTGCGCGGTGGTGCCGCAGCAGCCGCCGATCAGGTTGACGCCATCCTCCTCGACGAAGCGCTCCAGCCAACTGCTCAACTCCGCCGGCCCGAGCGGAAAGTGCGTTTGCCCATCGACCAGTTCCGGCAACCCGGCATTCGGCTGCAGCGAGAGCAGTCCCGGCCAGTTCGACGCCAGCCATCGCACGTGCTCGGCCATCTCCTGCGGCCCCGTGGCGCAGTTGAGCCCGATCAGCGGCACATCGAGCGCGTGCACGATCGCAGCGGCTGTGGCGATGTCGGGGCCAACCAGCAGCGTCCCGGTGGTCTCAACAGTCACCTGCACGAAGATCGGAATGTCGCTGCCCACCTCGGCGCGGGCGATCTTGGCGCCGTTCACCGCCGCCTTGATCTGCATTGGATCCTGACAGGTCTCGATCAGGATGGCATCGACGCCGCCGGCGACCAGTCCGCGGCACTGCTCGGTCAGCGCCGCCTCCAGCGGGTCGTAGGCGATGTTGCCTAGAGTGGGCAGCTTGGTACCGGGACCGACGCTGCCGATCACCCAGCGATGGCGGCCATCGGAGAACTGCTCGGCCGCCTCGCGCGCCAGTTCGCCGCCGCGCTTGTTGATCTCGAACGCGCGGTCGGCGATGTCGAATTCTCCGAGTGTCACTGGCGAGCCGCCGAACGTGTTGGTCTCCACCATGTCGGCGCCGGCCTCGAAGTAGCTGCGGTGGATGTCGCGTACCAAATCGGGGCGTGAGATGTTCAATACGTCGGTGCAGTTCTCCTTGCCATGGAAGTCCTGCTCCACATCCAACGTCATGCCCATGACGCGGGTGCCGACCGCGCCATCGCACAGCAGCACGGTGTCACGCAGCGCATCGAGCAGGTGGGGACGGGACATCGAGCTTCCTTCCGTCAGATCGGATGGTTCGCGACGTAGGCATCGAGCAACGCGACGTGACGCGCTGCCTCCGCCGATGGGACGAATGATGCGGCCAGGCTGTTGCGTGCAAGCGTCACGCACTCGTCCGCGGTCAACCCGAGAGCTTGTCGGCACTGGATGAAATTGTCGTTGAGATAGCCGCCGAAATAAGCCGGATCGTCGGAGTTCAGCGAAACGCACAGGCCGGCGCCCAGCATGGCGCGGAGCGGATGTGCGGCCAACGACGACACCACCTGCAATCGCACGTTCGACAGCGGACAGACCGTCAGTGGAATTCGTCGCGCGGCCAGTTCGCGCACCAGCGCCGGATCGTCCATGCTGGTGTTGCCATGATCGATGCGGTCCACCTCCAGCAGTTCGAGCGCCGCGCGCACGTAGGATGCCGGACCTTCTTCGCCGGCATGCGCGGTGACGCGAAAACCACGCTCGCGGCAGGCCCGAAAGAAATTCACGAAGCGCGACGGCGGGTTGCCGAGCTCAGCGCCGCCGAGACCGAAGCCGGCGACGCGGTCAGCCCATGGCATCACCTGGTCGAGCATATGTAGCGCCGCGGCCTCGCTGCGATGGCGCTGCGCACTGACCAGCAGGCCGGCACTGATGCCGTCCTCGCGGGCGGCGTCGCGCATCGCCGCCAGCACACCGTCCATCAGCGCGGCGATCGGCACGTCGCGTTCGGTGAAACCTTGCGGTCCGATGAAAACCTCGGCGCGGACCACCGCATCCGCGTGGGCGCGCCGTAGATAGGCGCGGGTGATGTCATAGAAGTCCTGCTCCCGCACCAGCACGCGGCAGCCCTCGTAATAGAGATCCAGGAACGCCTGCAGGTTGTCGAACCGGTAGGCGGCGCGCAGCGCCTCGGGGGAGTCCCAGCGTGGGCGCAGGCGGTTGCGCACCGCCAGCGCCAGCAGGTGCTCTGCCTCGATGCTGCCTTCCAGGTGCATGTGCAACTCGGCCTTCGGCAGGTCGCGGATGAATGCGTCGAGATCGGCCATTCAGACCACCAGCTCGCGCGACTGCGCGGCCGGCGCGTCGGCGGCGCGGATGGCCGGCCAGAGCCGGACAGTGAGCGGGCCGTCGATGGTGTACGGCTCACCCTGTTCCATGCCGGCTCCTGCCAGCAACGCACGCATGCCATCGTCGGTGAAGCCCAGCCAGCGATGCGCAAGCCTGCTCAGCAAATCGTCGCGGCCATGTTTCGCGAGGTCGATGACGATCAGCCGCCCACCAGGCCGCAGCACGCGCGCCACCTCTGCCAGAACGCCCTGCGGCTCCTCGGCGTAGTGCAATACCATCTGCATTACAGCGATATCGAACGAACTCTCGGGCAGCGGCAGGCGGTACATATCCGCGAGCCGCACCGAACAGTGCGTAAGCCCGGCGCGCGCCAGCCTCGATCGAGCCAGGGCGAGCATCGCGCGCGACGCATCCACGCCGACCCCCTGGCTGATCCGCGGCGCCAGCAGCTCGAGCACCCGCCCGGTGCCGGTGCCTATGTCGAGCAGCCGGCCGGCATCGTGCCCCGGCACCAGCGAAAGCAACGCGGCCTCGACCTCGGCGGCCGGCAGCTCCAGCGCCCGCATTTCATCCCAATCGGCACCCTGGCGGCGAAAACTTTCCGACGCCACGCGGGCGCGTTCAGCCAGCACGCGGGCAGCCTGGCGGCGGTCAGCCTCGAGGGTCTGGTCGTCCTCCGGCAGCCGTGCGACCAGCTCGCGCGCCAGATCGCCGGGCTCGCCGTGGGGCAGGGTGAACCAGACATTCGCGCCCTCGCGCACGCGGTCCAGCAGGCCGCAGTCGCACAACAACTTCAGGTGACGGGAGAGGCGCGGTTGCGACTGGCCGAGGATATCGGTGAACTCCGAGACGCAGAATGCGCCGCGGCCGGCCAGCGCCAACAGGCGAAGGCGGGTCGGTTCCGCGGCGGCTCGCAGGCTGGCCAGCAAGGCTTCCATGGGTTATGGATTACATAAACATATCCTTATGTCCAGATGATGAATGAGCCAGCAGATGATCGGGTGGGGGTGCATTTCGGCCCACCCGCCGCCGACGAGGCGGTGCTGATCGAGGGCGACGCCGGCGCCCCCTGCGGTCAACCGGTCGCGCGGTTCCGCCTTGCGCCAGCGTTGGCGGGGCATGCACCGGGCTGCGCCTGCTGCGTCCCGCGCGATCCGGCGGCGCAGGCATTGGGTCGGTTGTTCCTCGCCAGGGCGCGCGGCGAAGTGGCGTGGTTCCGCTCCGTCGCCGTGCTGGCCACCTCGGTAGGTGAGGCTGCCGTCCGGGTCGCGCTCGCGGGCGATCAAGTCTCCTCGTGTCGCTTTCGGTTGATCGGCCCTGACCGCTCGGACGCTTCCTAGCGAAGCGGCGGCATGGTAGCCACGATGACGATGCTTCGGGACCGTCAGGAGAGGGAAAGCTGAATGTCTGACCGCGCAAGGTGGGAGGAGCCCGGCAGAGCAGGGCATCGCTCGCTGACCCCCGAGTGGGAAGTGGTCGAGATCGATAAGAAGGAGCGCGACTCGGCCGTTGACCGGATAATGGTCCTCGTCGTCGTGCTCACCGCAGTCACCCTTTCCGTGGTCGGCGGCGTTGTCACCATCATCGCGACCCAGTGGTGATCGATCCGCAACCGCAAGATCTCTGAAGCGCTGCGGTAACCGCGCATGCTGAACAAGGCGGGCTCCCCGAGGGGCCGTCTTGGCGGTTCCCTCGGGTGGTCCCACAACGAGGTGCCAGCATGATCCAGCGTTCGTTCCGCGGGCCTCCACCGACTTCCGACATGAATGGCAAGCCGACGCCGCCGGTCAGGATTGTCGAACCGCCACCGCCGCCACTGCCTCCCTGGGCTCGGAAGCCTGCTCGATCCTGAAGCGCAGCAGAGCCGCCGACCATAAGGATCAAGTCTCCTCGGGTCGCTCTCGAGGTGGCCGTGCGCTGACACCAGATGGTCTGGATGCGCGTCCTCGTCATCTACTGCCATCCGGTGGCGGAAAGCTTTGCCGCCGCCGCCCATCAGACCGTGTTGCAGGGTCTGATAGAGGCCGGACACGAAGTGACTGATGTCGATCTCTATGCGGAGAACTTCAATCCGGTCATGAGCCGGCAGGAGCGGCTGGACTATCTCAACACGGCTCGCAACGAGCGGCTGGTGAAGCGTTACGACGATCAGCTCGCGACAGCCGAGGCTATCGTGCTGGTGTACCCTGCGTGGTGGTACGGTATGCCGGCCATGCTGAAGGGGTACTTCGATCGTGTTTGGCTGCCGGGCGTGGCATTCGACGTGACGCCCGACGGCAAGGTGAACACCGAGCGACTGCAGCGCATCAGGCACATCATGGTCGTGACCACCTATGGCGGTTCGTGGTGGCTGGTTCGCGCAGCACTCGGCGATCCGGCCCGCAAGCTGATCGGCCGCGCGGTGCGTGCGCTCTGCGCGCGGAATTGCCGCGTGACTTGGTGCGTGCACTACAACATGGACCGCGCGAAACCGGCACAGCTAAGCCGGTTCCTGCGGCGGATCAGGGCCGCGGCCCGGGCCTTGGATTAAACGGGATCAGCCCTCCACGATCAGCCGCGACAGCTCATCCGCCGCCGTCAGCATCGGATAGTGCCCGGTATCCAGCTCGTGCCATGTCGCGTGCAGCTTCTCGGCCGCCCGGCGCTGATGCGCCTCGCCGGGATTGACCGCCTGCCGACACCAGATGACGCTCGCCTTCCACGTCTGCTGCCAGAAGCTCGGCAACTTTACGCGGCCATTCATCGCCACCGCCGGGTGCGGTGTATAGCGCTCCAGCGCCCAGGTCTTTGTCGCGTCATCGAGGCTGGCGAACATCCGCCCGGCCGCATCCTCCCGTGACGGACCGGTGGCCAGATCGGTCGTCTCCCGCATCACCCGCTTGACGATGTCAGGAATGCACTCGCCATCCAACAGCGCCAGCGCATCGGCGAACACCAGTCGCCCGACCCTCTCTCGCGCACGCTCCGCCGCGCTGCAAACGACCATGCCGCCACTGCTGGTGCCCACGAGCACCACGTCGCTCAGGTCCTCGAAGAACAGCAACTCGGCGATCTCCGCTCCGTGCGTCTCGGTGCTGATTCCGGGCCGCAGCGCATGGCGGCGTTCCGCGCATCCATCCAAGCTCGGCGCGAACACGCGGTGCCCACCCGCGCTCAACCGGGCCACAACGCGCTGCCAGACCCAGCCTCCCTGATATGCGCCATGAACCAGCACGATGTTTGCCATGTTCCTACCCCTTCATGCGGCGATCCCGGTGATCGCATCCCACTCCACATTTCCCCCTGCGGGCAAGCACCGCCGGCGTAAGACGCTTGCAAGCATAACCGTGCCAGTGTTGGCAGACCTTTGGTCAGTGGCAGAACGTCACCATTCAAGCGGTCAGCGCAGTTACCGTCGCCCCTCCCGTTCCGCGTACAGGCGGTGTGCTGCGCATGGACGCGCGCCGCGAAACGGGCGGCACGGACGGCGCCATCACCGTATCCGCGGCGAACGCCCAACCGGCGCAACCCGCGGCGAACCATTCCATCTCGTTCCACGACATTCTGCATGCGCTGAACCCGCTCCAGTATCTTCCGGTCATCGGCACGATCTACCGCGCCGTCACGGGAGACCAGATTCCCGAGATGGTACGCCGGGCCGGCTCTCTGGTCGTGAGCACGCTGCTCGGCGGCCCCATCGGAGCGATCACCAATGTCGCCTCAACGATATTCGAGAAGATCACTGGCATCGACGTTGACAAGACCATGCAGACAGCACTGGTGGGACACCCATCCGAAAACGCCCCATCAACACCTGCCCGGACCACGGCGGAAGCTGCGACGGCGCTGCTGCAACTACCCCCAACCGCGAGCGCCGACACGGTGAGCAAGCCGTGGTCCACAGCGGAACTCGCCGCCTACGGCGTCCGCACCGCCAAGAGTGGCACGCTGACGATGGCTGATGTCACCGGCGCCGACGTGCTGAACACGCTCGAACTGAAGCGCATCCAAGACGCCAATACCGCTTATGGCCGCATCCAGAACAACTTGCATCCGGCCGCCGGCGGGAAGGCAGTGTAGAGCCTGCGTCTCGACCCAGTCTCCGCGCCGCGCTAGCCTCGGTGCATGATCGACAAGTTCGTGCACTCCATGGCCGATGCCGTGGCAGGCATTGCCGATGGTTCCACGGTCCTGCTCGGTGGCTTTGGCGACGTGGGCATTCCGACGCCGCTGCTCGACGGCCTCATCGCACAAGGCGCGCGTGATCTTACCATCGTGGCGGTCGCCGGCGGACGCGATGGCAGCGCAATTGAACAACTGCTGTCACTCGGCCGCGTGCGTCGTTTGATCTGCAGTTTCGTGCGTCCCGCGAGCCTCTCCGGCCGCCTGTTCCAGCGGGGCGAACTGGAGGTGGAGATCATTCCGCAGGGCACGATGGCGGAACGCATGCGCGCCGCTGGCGCCGGCATCACCGGCTTTTACACGCCAACCGGCGCCGACACGCTGCTCGCGGAGGGACGCGAAACGCGTGAGATCGGTGGCAGGCTGTGTCTGCTGGAATATCCGTTGCCTGGTGATGTCGCGCTGATCGAGGCATGGAGCGCCGATCGCTGGGGCAACCTGAACTACCGCGACAGCGCGCGCAACTTCAATCCGGTGATGGCGATGGCGGCGAAACTCACCATCGCGATGACACGCAATGTCGTGGCACTGGGCGAACTGGCGCCGGAGACGATCGTCACGCCGGGCATCTTCGTCAATCGCGTGCTGCACGTGCCGCTCTGAAAGGGCTCCATGGCAATCTCCCCACTCGATCGCAACGGCATGGCGGCCTGGTGCGCGCGGGACATTCCTGAAGGCTGGCTGGTCAACCTCGGCATCGGCATCCCGACACTGGTCGCCGATTTCGTGCCGGCGGAGCGCGAGGTCATTTTCCACGCCGAGAATGGCGTGATCGGCGTCGGCCCCGCGCCGGCGGCCGATGCGGTCAATCCGTTTCTCATCAACGCCAGCACCACGCATGTCACGCTGCGCACCGGCGGCTCCTATGTGCACCATGCCGACAGCTTCGCCATCGCGCGCGGCGGACATCTGGACCTGTGCGTACTCGGCGCCTTCGAGGTGGCAGAGAACGGCGACCTCGCGAACTGGGCGCGCTCTGCCGACGAGCCGGTGAAGCAGGTCGGCGGCGCAATGGATCTGGCGATCGGCGCGCAACGCCTCTGGGTGGTGATGGAACACACTACCAGGGAGGGCGAGCCACGCATTCGCCAGCGTTGCACCTACCCGCTGACCGCGAAGGGCGTGGTCAGGCGCGTCTATACCAACCTGGCGGTGCTCGACGTGACCCCGGACGGTTTCGCGGTGCGCGATATGATCCCGGGGCTGACTCTGGAGGCATTGCAGGCCCGCACCGAGGCCAAGCTGCATCTGCTTTGACCCGCTACAGGCGCTGATTGGAGATATTGCCATGATCACTGCGATCGAGATCACCGCGCGTGCACCGTTGGTTGGCGGTGCCGAATTCGGTGCGACCGGCGCCTATGAGCGGCTCGACGGCATTGCTATCGGCGAACTCGATCCGACGCATCCGGCCAATCGCGGCATCGTCAACATCGACAAGGCACCGCGCAACGCGCGCGGCATGGTCGAGTACCGCAGCGACATCAGCATCCTTCGTCCGGCCAATCCCGAGCACGGCAATGGCCGCATCCTCTACGAGGTGAACAACCGCGGCCGGATGATGCTGTTCGCCAACCTGTGCGCCGGCAAGGCCGGCAACCAACCATCGGCTGCGGCGGATCTCGGCAACGCATTGCCGCTGCGGCGCGGATTCACCTTGCTGTGGTCCGGCTGGGACCCGGGTGCGCCACATGCCAATGGCGGACTTGGGTTGGACGCGCCGATCGCCACCGACGACGGCGCGCCGATCGTGCGGCGCATCCGCGAGGAATTCATCTCCGGTACGCGCGGCGGCGATCTCAAGCAGTTCCGCCTGACCTATGAAGCGGCCACGCATGACGATGCCGTGCTGACAGTACGGCGTACCCAGACGGCGCCGCGGCAACCTGCAGCATTCGGGTTCGTCGATGCGCGCACGATTCGTCTGGCGCAAGGCGCCGCGCCCGAACCCGGCTCGATCTACGAACTGCGCTACCATGCGACCAACCCGCGCGTATTGGGCATCGGCTTTGCCGCCACGCGCGACATCGTCAGTCATCTTCGCAACAGCGCGGCCGGGCGCGACCTGCTCGGTCGTCAGCCGACGCACGCGCTGGGCTTCGGCATCTCGCAGGCCGGGCGCTATCTGCGCGATCACCTCGCGCAGGGTTTCAATCGCGACGAAGCGGGCGCGCGCGTGTTCGATGGCATGCTCATCCATGTCGCCGGCATCGGCCGTGTCTTCTTCAACACCGAATTTGGCCAGCCTGCGCGCACCCGAACGTGGCACGAGGATCATGGGTTCCCCGAGGTGGAATTTCCCTTCGCCACTGCTGCGCTGATGCGCGATGACGACAGTGATCCCAAGGTCATCGAGACCAACACCTCGACGGAATACTGGCAGAAGGGCGCGTCGCTGCTGCACACCGATCCCGACGGCACGCACGATGCCGGGCTGCCGGCGAATGTGCGCGGCTATTACCTGCCGGGCACGCAGCATGGCGGCAAGGCCGGCATGCCGCGCGACGCCGGCCCATGCACCAATCCGCGCAACTGGCACGACCCGATGCCGGCGATCCGCGCGTTGCTGGTGGCGCTTGACGAATGGGTGACGAACGGTCGAGAACCGCCGCCGTCGCGGCTGCCCCGCATAGCCGACGGCACGCTCACACGCACCGAGGCGGTGGCGTGGCCGAAGCTTGCAATGCTGGTGCCGCCGCGTGCGGCGAACGATGTGGTGGCGCCCGGCGAGTGGACCGATCCACAGCCGCCTGCACGCGAATGGCAGGCCCTGGTGCCGCAGGTCGATACGGACGGCAACGAGACCGCCGGTATCCGCTTGCCCGACATCGCCGTACCGCGCGGCACGTTCACCGGCTGGAATCTGTACCGCGACCCGCTGCCCGCCGGGGAACTGGCCGACCGTGACGGCACTTATCTGGCATTTGCCGCGACACGAGCCGAACGCGAGCGTGCCGGCGATCCGCGCCCTTCGCTCGAGGAGCGCTATCCGACGCACGATGCCTATATCGCCCGCGTGCAGGAGGTTGTCAGCGCGTTGCAGCGCGATCGCCTGCTGCTCGACGACGACGCGGCGACTTATTTGAATCGCGCGAAATAAAGCTCAAGGGCTCGGCGTGTTCTGTTTCACTCCCTCTCCCGCAAAGCGGGGGAGGGTCGGGGAGGGGGTGCCTCCCGCCCCTCGGTACCCCGTCCGCGTCGCCCCGATCACATAGTTCTTTCGCGGAAACTCGTCGGTATAACTCCGCAGGGTCTTGCCGGTGCGCGAACCCATGTCGCGATACGGCCGCTTGCGCAGCCGCTCCACGTCGAGGTCGATACCATGCCCTGGCGTCGTCGGCAGCTCGACAAAACTGTCCTTCACCACCAGCGGCTGCACCGCAATCTCGTCACAGGCCGGCTTCAGGTTGATGAAGAATTCGGCGATCCAGAAGTTCGGGATCATCGCCGAAAGCTGCACCGTCGCCGCCGCCCCGACGAGCGTGGAATTATAATTGTGCGGCGCCACCGCCACGGCGTGCGGCTGCGCCATCGCGGCGATGTCGAGCATCGCGCCGATGCCGCCGCAATTGCAGATGTCCGGATTGATGATGTCCGCGGCTCGCGCCGCCAGCGCCTGAGCGAATGCCTCCTTCGAGTAGATCGCCTCCCCCGTGACAATCGGCACGCCAGGCAGTGCACGCCGCACCTCCGCCACCAGTTCGATGTTGTCGCAGAGGCACGGTTCCTCGTACCATCCGATGTCGAACTCGGCGAGGCGTTTGCCGATGCGGATCGCATGTATCGGCGCCAGCCTGCGATGCACCTCCACCAGCAGCCCGAATTCCGGCCCCAGCGTCTCGCGCATCTTCCTCACATATCGCACGACGTGATCTTCGTCCTCGCGATGGATGAAGTTGCGCCACGGCCCTGGGAACGGGTCCCACTTCAGCGCGGTGAAGCCCATCTCCTTCACCTTCAGCGCGCGTTCCAGGTTTTGCTCGATCGACTCGCTGCCGCTAGACCAGCCATTGGCATAGACCTTCACCCGTTCCCGCGACGCGCCGCCGAGCAGGTTGTAAAGCGGCAGCTTCGCGTGCTTGGCAACAATGTCCCACAGCGCGATTTCGATTGCGCTCCACGCCGACAGCAGGTCGAGCGACGCACGCCGCATCGCGTAGTCGTCGAACACCACCTGCGCGGTATGGCGGATGTTGAACGCGCTGCGACCGATCATATATTTCGCCATGACCTGGAGCAGATGCTCGATCACCGGCTCCTTGCCCGGCGTGACATAGGCTTCGCCCCAACCGTGGATGCCTTCCTCGGTCTCCACACGGCAGAACAGCAGGTTCTTCGCCAGGCCGGGATCGAACAGGAACGTCTCTATCCGGGCAATCTTCAACTCTGGCATCGCTTTCCTCCTCGGCGCATGGTTGCCGTCGACATTACAGGCGACGAAGCGAGGGAGGAAGCAGCATGCAATTCGACCAGATAACCTACGAGATCACCGGCAAGACCGCCATCGTCACTCTAAACCGTCCGGAGAAGCGCAACGCGCTCAGCGGCAAGCTGTTGCGTGAGCTGCATGAGGCACTGTTCGAGGCCGACGAATACAATCCGGTCCACAGCGTCATCCTGCGCGGTGCTGGTCCGCATTTCTGCGCCGGTGCCGATCTCAGCGAGTACTCGTCAGGTCGCGGCGAAGACTATCGCGGCCGGCAGGAGATCGACGACGATGTGTGGCGCCTCGAGCAGGGTCAGCGATTGCGCATCACGCTGTTCGACATGCACAAGCCGGTGATCGCACAGGTGCACGGCACGTGCATCGGCATAGGCACCGATCTCGCATGGCTGTGCGACATGGTCATCGTCGCCGATGATGCGCGGATCGGCTTCCCGCCCGTACGCGACCTCGGTACCCCGCCTGGCAGCATGTGGCTGTATCACTGCGGCCCGCAATGGGCAAAGCGCCTGTTGTTCACCGGCGACAGTGTCACAGGCGCGGACGCGGCGCGGATCGGGCTGGCGATGAAATCCGTGCCTGCGGCGGAACTGACAGCCGAGGTGATGCGACTGGCGGAGCGTATGGGGATGGTGGATCCGCATTTGTTGTCGGCCAACAAGCGGCTGGTCAATCTCGGACTGGAGCTGATGGGCGCGCGCACCTTGCAGCGCATCGGCGCGGAGATCGATGCGCGTGGTCACAACGCGCCGATGGCGCGCGAATTCCGCCAGACGATGCGCACGCATGGGGTGAAGTACGCCTTCCAGAAGCGCGACGCGGTGTTCGGCAACGGGTTTGCCGCGGTCGAGGGGCCTGATTCCGATTAGGTAACTCGGGTGCAGGGATTTTGTAACTTGCTGAAGATACGTTACGGAATCCTCACGACATCCGAGTGCGGTCATGCCTTCGCCTGCCGATAATGTCATCCTCACGTTTCCCCCGCGCACGGTGTCGCGTGAGGAGCAGGTGCTGCTCGCCGAATGGTTTGCCGCAACACAACGGGCGGATCTCGATGTCGAACGTGCGTTCATCAGCGAGCGACGCGGCGACGATCCGAATATTGTCGGCCGCATCGTAGTGGTGCTGCGTTCGAGCAAGCATCCGGCGTTTCTGGCCTTTGCGCCGACCGAGTCGCTCTTCTGGGCCGTCACCGCAGCGCCAGCCTGGGATAAGGTGCATCGCTTCCGCACACTGCGGGCTGCGCTGAACTGGATCCGGCCCGTTCTGGACGAGCCGGACACAGTGCAAAGCTCCGAGCTCTCCGGCAATCTCGCCTGATTGCTGCTTCGTTCAGCCGGTCATGTGATGCGAGGCGGCGTCGGTCATCGCCACCGGGCTCGACGTCGGGTTCGCAGTCAGGCTGCCGAACAGGCCGTGCATCTCGTCTTGCACACCCGCGGTAAAGTATATTGTGTTTGAGTTGCCCGCCGATCCGTTATTGCCCGGAATCAACTCCCAAAGATCCGGGATCACGATCGGGTTGCCGCTCGCATCGGTCAGGTTGCCGACAAACTGGTCATTCTTCAGGTTGTACGCTTCGATGGTGCCGTCGCCGAAGTTGCCGACCAGCAGATCGCCGCCAAACGTACCAAAGCTCGAAGGCGCAATGGCGAGGCCCCAGGGCGAATCGAGCGATCCACCCGACGCGACGCGCGCCAGCAGGTGACCCTGGAGATCGAATTCGTCCACGAAGCCATTGCCAGGACCCGCGACGTCGTCATGTTTTGCGTCGTCCTGCAACGCGAATGTCACGAACAGCTTGCCGTCCAGTACCTGCACGTTGAAGGGCGCATAGCCCGCAGGAAGGTTGGTGTCGGTGAAGCTGTTCACCGCGTTGAAGTTCTGGTCGTAGACATCGACAGTCCCGTGACGGAAGTTGGCCGCGTACAGCATCGGGCTGTTGTCGGTGTCGGCAAGCGCCAGACCCTTATAGACCGCGCCAACACCCTGCGCCTCGTTGCCATCGGCCGGATTGGCTGATTCGTTGACCGCGATGATGGACTGGGTGCCCGCGGCAGGGTTCCAGCCGGAGATCGTGCCATCCTCGGTCGCGAACAGGAAACTCGCGGGCGACCCGTCCTGCAACATGAAGGCGCCGGTTGACGCGAGCGAGTTGAACACCTGGCCTGTCGGTGCCGCTGATCCACTATCTGTCGTTGGTGGCGCGATGGTCACCGGTGGGATCACGTTGAGCGTCACACCGCTGGCGGTGACGCTGTCGATGCTTGAGACACCGGAGTTGTTCTCGGAGATCCAGAACGGTCCGGTCGCGCTGTAGGCAACGCCCCACGGGTTGATCAGGTTCGGATCGGTCTGTCGGGCCGGTCCTGCTTGGGGCGAGCCGTCCGAGATCAGGTTGGTCTGCGTAAAGGTGGTCGGCGACAACACTTGCTGGCGTAGGGAATGTGAGTGCACGGCGAAATCCTCCCTTTGCAGTTGGAACGCCTACGCGACCGCGGCGACGGACGCTCCGAATCGCCGCCGTGACCGCGAATAGGGGGACGCGCCCCGCTGCCGCTGTCGTCCTTCCTCACGTGCAGTTGTTCGCGCGCCGTTCGAGGCGGCGGGTTCCTCTACGCTTGGATGGCGCTCTGATGCAGATACGGCGCGGCATATGCACCAAGCCACGCCGTCGCCGTCCACAGCACCAGCAACACGGCATAGGCCCGCGCTGTGAGCGCCGGCACAGGCGCTTCCTCGGCCAGTGCGCTGCCGCCGTTCAGTACCAGAGCCGTCAACGGCACATATACCAGGAAGGTCGCCAGGGTCGCTATCGTCAGCGCGGCAAGGCACGCCTGCCAGCCGAACACGAGACACGGTCCCAAGGCGGCCAGCACGAACGGCAATCCCAGCAGCCGTCCTTGCGAGTGATTCAGCGACGGCCAAGCGAGAGCAGGGGGTGTCTGTCGCAGAGAGCGCATGATCAACTCCGCAGTTCTGGGGCCAGATCTTCGTGGAACGTTTTGCCGGCGGTGGTCGGGTGGATGTGGCCGGCACGGATCGTGTAGTCGCCGAAGCGTTCGTCAGGCGCACGGTGTTCGGCATACTCCCGGAACAGCGGCACAAGGGCGTCGATGATCGCGTCGCCGCCGACGTCCCGGCGGTACAGCTTGTTCATGCGCGTGCCGTCGAATGCACCGCCGAGATACAGATTGTAGACGCCAGGGCTGCGCCCCACGAGGCCGATCTCCGCAAGGTACGGCCGCGCGCAACCGTTCGGGCAGCCGGTCATGCGGATCGTTATGTCGTCCTGCGTCAGGCCGACGCTTTCCAGTTTTTCTTCCAAACGTGTGACAAGCTCCGGGAGGTAACGCTCGCTCTCCGCCAGCGCGAGACCGCAGGTCGGGAGTGCCACGCAGGCGAGCGCATTGCGTCGCAGTGCGCCGACATTCGCATCCAGGCGGTACGTCTCCAGCAACGCCGCCACCTCGGCCTTGCGTTCCGACGGAATGTCGGCCAGCACCAGATTTTGGTTGGGCGTGATGATGAAGTGGCCGATGCCGAGTTCGGCAATTGCGTGCAGACCCGCAAGGTCGTGCACGCGGCCATTCTCTACGAACAGCGTGAAATGCCAGTTCCCGTCATCGCCTTTCGTCCAACCGAGCCGATCGCCGTTGTCGGTGAACGCGAAGTCGCGTGCGGCCGACAGCGGATAGCCCAGCCGCCGTTCCAGCTCCGCTCGGAACTCAGCGAGGCCGATGCGCTCGATGGTATATTTCAGCCGGGCATGCTTACGGTCGGAGCGGTCACCGAAATCGCGCTGCACCGTTACCGCCTTTTCCGCCACACCGACCACCTGTTCAGGTAGGCAGAAGCCGATGACGTCGCCGGTGCGTGGGAACGTGTCGGGCTCGCCATGCGTCATGCCCATGCCGCCACCAGCCACAACGTTATAACCGATGATGCGGCCGCCCTGTTCGATGGCGATGAAGCCGAGGTCGTGCGCGAACACGTCGACATCGTTGTGGGGCGGCAGCGCGACCGCGATCTTGAACTTCCGCGGCATGTATGTGCGACCGTAGATCGGCTCGTCTTCTTCCTCGCCGCCGGATTGCCGCTCGCCGTCGATCCAGATCTCGTGCCAGGCGCGGCTCCTCGGCAGCAGATGCGTCCCGATCGCCTGCGCCAGTCCGGCGACTTCGGCGTGCGCGCGGCTCTGCCATGGATTGACCCGCGCGATGACATTTCGGTTCACGTCGCCGCACGCCGCGATCGTGTCGAGCATCGCGTCGTTCAGACCGCTTATGGCGTATCGCAGATTGCTCTTGATGATGCCGTGGAACTGAATGGTCTGCCGCGTCGTCAGGCGCAGCGTGCCATTGCCGCGTTCGCGCGCGATGCGCTCCGCCGCCAGCCACTGTTGCGGCGTCAACACGCCGCCCGGCACGCGCAGACGCGCCATAAAGATGAAAGCCTTCTCCATCTTCTTGCGGCCGCGTTCCGCGCGCAGGTCGCGGTCGTCCTGCACGTAGATGCCATGAAACTTGGTCAGTTGCTGGTCATCGTCGGACAGCGAGCCCGTCTCGACGCGCGTCAGTCCCTCCGCGATCGTGCCGCGCAGGAAGCGACTGTTTCCTTTGATCGCCTCGTTGGGCGAAAGGGGACGCTGATCAGTAGACATCGCGCAGATACCTTCCCTCGCGTCGCAGCGCATCGAGCGCCGCCACGCCGTCTTTGCCCTGCTCGCCAAGAATGCGTTGCAACGTTGCGTGCATGTCCTTCGCCATTGCATTGGCATCGCCGCAGACGTAGATCGCCGCGCCCTCCTGCACCCACGCGTACAGCTCGCGCCGCGCGTCCCACAGCGCATGCTGCACGTAGCGCTTCTCTGGCTGATCACGCGAGAACGCCACGTCAAGCCGCGTCAGCACGTCGCGCTTGAGCAGGTCCTGCCATTCTAGCTGATACAGGAAGTCGTGGGTGTAGTTGCGGTGGCCGAACACCAACCAGTTGCGTCCGCGCGCGCCGATCGCATCGCGTTCCTGCATGAACGCTCGGAACGGAGCCACGCCGGTCCCCGGTCCGATCATGATGACGGGCCGATCGGGATCCGCCGGCAGACGGAAATGCGCGTTCGGCTTCAGGAACACACGCAGCCGATCGCCGGCCTTGCGGCGCTCCGCCACATCCACCGATGCAACGCCGTTGCGCTCGCGCCCGTGCGTCGCATAGCGCACCGCCGCGATCAGCAGATGCGCCTCGTCCGCCACTGCCTTGCGGCTGGAGGCGATCGAGTAGTAGCGCGGCGCCAGTGGCCGCAACAGCGACAGAAGCTGGTCTTCGCTCCGCTTGCGCGGCGCGGCCTCCAGCATGTCGATGATCTGCCAGCCGTCCTGGCGTGTGAGCGATCCGCCGCCGATGTATTCGTCGAACTTCGGCGCTGTCAGCGTTGTGATGTCGAACTGCTCCAGCAGCTTCGTGCGCAACGGCGCGTTGTCCGCCAGGCCCGTCGTCGCCAGCACAGCGTCCACCAGCCGGGGATTATTGACCGGCACGAATCCAAGTGAATCGCCAGGCTCGTACTCGATGCCCGCCCCGGTGAGCGACAGTTCGACATGCCAGGTATCGGACGTGGACCGGCTGCCCGAGAGGCGGACACGCTCGGTCACCTCTGCTTCGAACGGCCGCGTGCGGCTCCACGCGGCTACACCGGCAGCGGGACGCGCGAAATCTACATGAATGACCGCGCCGGCCTCCGGCTCACCCAACTCGGCCTGCAAAGTGCCAAGCGTTGCGTCGATCCAAGTTCCCGCAGGCGCCTCGTAGTCCAGATCGCACTCGATCCGCTCCGCCACGCGCGTCGCACCCAGCGCGGCGAAGCGTTCGTCGAACACCCGGCCGGTCTCGCAGAACTTTGCGTAGGCGCGATCGCCCAGCGCCAGTACCGCATAACGCAAGCCTTCAAGGCGCGGCGCATCGTCGGCCATCAGCGCGGCGAAGAAATCGATCGCGCGTTGCGGCGGGTCGCCCTCGCCCCACGTGCTGGCGATCACCAGCAGGTTCTGCGCGCCGGTGATCTGCGCCGGGGTGGCATCCGCCATGTCAAGCACCCGCGCGGCGAAGCCGAGCTTGCCGGCAGCCTTGCGCGCGGCATCGGCCAGCGCCTCGGCGTTACCGGACTCGGTGGCGAACAGGATGGTCAGCGGTGCCCGTCGCGCCGGCGGTGCCGCGGCGGCAGGCTGTGGTGCGGTTGCCGCCTGATACCCGGCGAGGAACCCGCTCAGCCAAGTCCGCTGCTCGGCGTTCGTCCGCGAGATGATCTGGTTCAGCTCGGCGATCTGATCCGCCGGAAATGGCGCGGTCTCAGGCAGCATGGCGTTCTCCTTCAGCCTGCGGCGCAGTGTCCTGCCAGGCGGCGAGCAGCGGCCGCAGCGCGACGACCGGGCCGATGATGATCAGCGTTGGCGCATGCGATGGAATGGCGGCGGCGCAGCGCTCGGCGTCCGCCAGCGTCGTGATCGTCACGCGCTGCCGCGGGGTGGTCGCCTCGGTGACGAACGCGACCGGCTCGTCAGTACGGCGCCCGACCGCGCGCAGGCACGCAGCGATCGCGCCGATCTGGCGCAGCGCCATGTAGAGCACCAGCACGTCGGCACCGCGCGCCAACGCGCTCCAGTCGAGGTCCGGCAACTCGCCCTTGGCGTCATGACCGGTGACGAACGCAACGCTGTGCGCCAGACCGCGGTGGGTGACCGGAATGCCGGCCGCTGCCGCGCCTCCGATACCGGCGCTGACCCCGGGGACGATGCGGAAGCGGATCCCGGCCGCCGCCAGCGCCAAGGCCTCCTCACCGCCGCGGCCGAACACGAGCGGATCACCGCCCTTCAGCCGGACCACCCGATTTCCCTCCCGCGCCAAGCCGATCAGCCGCTGGTTGATGCGAAGCTGCGGCGTCCGTCGCCCGCCGGCGCGCTTGCCCACCGGTTCCAGTCGCGCCTGCGGCGCCAGCGCCAGGATTTCTGGCGACACCAGCGCGTCGTGCAACACGACATCGGCGTCCGCGAGCGCCCGCGCGGCGCGCACCGTCAGGAGCCCCGGGTCGCCGGGGCCTGCGCCTACCAGCCAGACAGTGCCCGGCTCGAAGGTCATGCGAGCCATCCGTTGGCGTGCAGCAGCACGTCCGTCAATGCCGCCACGTCGCCTCCGTCCCGCCGCCACTTCGCGCGATGCTCGCGCAGCAAGGCGACGCGATCGGCCCATTCCACGCCGTATTCCGCCGCAAGGCGCGCCCGGATGCGGGCTGCGAGGCCGGGACTGGCGCCGCCCGTGGAAACCGTCAGCAGCAGATCGCCGCGCCGCACCTCGGCGACACTATGGAAGTCGCACAAAGCCGGACGATCCTCGACGTTGACCAGCACCCGTGCCGATCGCGCGAGCGCGGCCAGTTCGGCGGCCCGTTCCTCAGGCAGCCCAGCAATCCAAAGGGCGCGCAGTCCGGCGAGCTCGACGCGCCCCGGCAGGAAGTCGCGCAGGGCCGCGCCAGCCGCGGCAGCCAGCTCCTGATCCGGTTGGTCGATGAACAGCAGCAGATCGTGGGCGCCGCTGGCTCGCAGGGCGAGAAACCGCCGAAGCGCGATGCCACCGCGCCCAGCAACCGCGACCGGCAAGGCGGCCGGATCCAGCGCCACGGCGATCATCGGAGAAGAACGCTTTGTCGAGGCATCGAAAAACCCGATCTCGCAAGGAGCAAATCAGCCCCTAGCAGAGAAGGATTTTCCTTACCGATGCAAGGTAGCGCCGAAAATAGCGATAATCTTCTTCACTCGCCGCTCCGCGTGGCAAGCAACGCGTGTCCCCCGCCCCGCCCAAGCAATCTCCCCCTCCCCTCGCGGGAGGGGGGTTGGGGGAGGGGGCCGCCCGGTTCTACTTGACCAGTTCCGGCTGTCGCGCCGCCGTCCTCCTGAACGCCGGCATCACCTCCTCCGCAAAGCGCTGCAACTGCTCCAGCGCCTCGGTCTTCGGCACACCGACCGACAGGCTGACGGAAATACGCTCCAGCGCCGGGTATTTCGCCTCCAGCGCCTTCAGGTGGTCGATGACCTCCTGTGGGTTGCCCGTCAGGAACCCCCCGGCATTCACCGCGTCCTCGATCCGCGGCAGATTCGCTGTCGGCGCGCGCCTCGGATCACGCATGATTTCGACCTGCTCGTCCGTCATCGCCCGCACCAGGCGCAGCTCGCCGAACATCTTCATGTTCTCTTCGTAATATTTCCTCGCGCGGTTGATGCCGTCGGCCTTATCCTTGCCCATAAAGAAGTGGAAGCCGAAGCACAGCCGCTCGCCGAGTTCGATGTGCTTACCTACCTTGGCGTGCGCTTCCTGCCAGCCCAGCACGACCTTGTGCATGGCGCCGCCCTCGGCCGAGCCGCCGCCGACCATGCCCTGGATGCCGTGCTTCGCCATGAACTCCATGGCGCGACCGGTGCCGCCCTGGATAGGCTGCCAGCATTCCACCGGCAGCCGCATCGGCCGCGGCACCAGCGTCAGCTCCTTGAGCGTGTAGCCGCGATACGGCACTTCCGGCGGCAGCGTGTAATGCTTGCCTTTGTGGGCTGAACGACTCTTCGTTGAATGACTTGAAGATGATGTCGACCTGTTCCTCGAACAGCTCGCGATTGGCCGCCTGATCGGTCAGCGGTGACCCGAACGTCTCCACCTCGCGCGTGTGATAGCCGCGGCCGAGACCGAAGATCACCCGGCCATTGCTGAGAATGTCCGCCATCGCATAGTCCTCGGCCAGCCGCAGCGGATGCCACATCGGCGCGATATTGAACCCGCAGCCAATCTTCAGGTTCTTCGTGACATGCGTCAGGTGCAGCGCCATCATCAGCACGTTCGGAATGCATTCGGTGCCTTCGCGCTGGAAATGGTGTTCCGCCATCCAGAATGCGTTGTAGCCGAGACCATCCATCAGAACCGCCATGGATTGCGCCTTCTCGAGCGCAGTGGCGAGATGCTCGTTGGAATACAGTCGATCGTTGATCGGCGTGCCAGCGTATCCGATGTTGTCCAGATCGACGTGGCCCGCATACAGGCTGTCAAATTTCGTAATCATGCCGTTGTCCTCCGGGTACTTGCGACCATGGTAGTGGAACGACCGGAGTTGGCAACCAGGAGCGACCGATGCCCGAACTGCCCGATGTCGAGATCTTCAAGCGTGTGATGGATCAGCACGGGCGCGGCCGTGTCGTCGCACGCGTCGTGGTTGCAGACCCGGGCAGCCTGGAAGGCGCCAGCGCGGCCACATTGCAGCGCCGACTGAAAGACAAGCATCTTTCGAGATCACGGCGCCACGGGAAGGTCCTGTTCGCCGAGTTCGAGGACGCCGCGACACTTGCCATGCATTTCGGTACCAACGGCTCGCTGGTGAGCCTGTCGTCCGACAAAGACGAACCTCCGTCCACCCGGCTCATGTTCGAGTTCACCGATGGTACGCGACTGGCCTATGTCAATCCACGCCGCATCGGCCATATCTGCGTCACCCCCAGTACCGCGTCCTTCATCGGCGATGAGCACCTTGGTCCCGACGCGCTGGATCCGGCCTTCGATGAGAAGGCATTCGCCGCAGCACTGGCGAATCGCAGACAGGCGATCAAGGCGATGCTGATGGATCAGACACGGATTGCGGGGATCGGCAACACTTACGTCGACGAGATTCTGTTCCAGGCGCGTGTGCACCCGGGCGTGGTCGCAAACGCGCTTGATGTCGCTGCGCGGCGCCGCCTGTTCACCGCCGTGAAGCACGTGCTGCAGACCGCGATCGATCGCGGAGCAGGCGCGGAGAATTTTATCGATCGCCTGCCCAAAGGATTTCTGCTTCCCGAGCGCCACCCCGGAGGTCACTGCCCGCGCTGTGGCACCGCACTGGTGATCGACAAGCGCGGTGGCCGCACGAGCTATCATTGTCCACGATGCCAGCCGGAGCCTCACGGCTGATTCGCTAACTTCTCATAATTCCATTTCTGCATTTTAACGATATAGAGATGCCGTTGCTTTACCGTATCGCACGCTGTTGGCCGCATAGGGGGCTTGCCGGCGATGCGTGCCGAAATCGGACCAGTGCTGGGCGGGCTGCTTCTGCTTGTCGCTGGATGCGCAGGCGTCCCGGTCCAACCTGAGCCGCCGGCGAAGCTCGCGATCGAGGCACCGGCAAGCGGCATTTCGCAGCAGGACATCGCAGACGAAGCGTCGCGATTGCATGCAGCGCTGCAACAAGAAGTGCCACAGCACACAACTGATACCACGGCCGGCGATCTCGCATGGATCAGTCGCGCGAAGGCCGCCGTTGCTGTTGCGCACCTTGCAATCGAGCAGCCGCAACTGCTCGTCGTGGTCGATCGCGATCCCGCGGTTCAGGAGCTGCGCATCATCCTGGCACAGCCGAACGCGAGCTGGGAGGTAATTGGCGGCAGCAAGGTCTCGACCGGCGAGTCCGGGCGACGTGGCTACTTCATCACGCCGGTGGGCGTATTCCTGCATACAGACGGCATCCTCGACTACCGCGCTCTCGGCACATACAACGAGAACCACATCCGCGGGCTTGGCCTCAAAGGAATGCGCGTCTGGGATTTTGGCTGGCAGACCGCCCAGAAGGGCTGGCGCGATGAGCCCGATCCGGCCGAGATCCGCATGCAGATGCATGCCACCGATCCCGACTATCTCGAGCAACGGCTCGGGCACCCCGCTTCGGAGGGCTGTGTTCGCATACCTGCGGCGATGAATCGGTTTCTCGATGTGCACGGCGTGCTGGATGCCGATTATGAGCGGGCAGCGCTAGACGACGCCCGGCTGGGCAGCATCTTGCCGCGCGACCGTATCCCCACGCCGCTCGCAGGCGATGCTCTCGTCGTCGTGGACTCGTCATGATTTCCCAAGCCGGCGCCGCTGATCCCGGCTACATGAGAGGCCCATTTGGGCGGCCGCCGCGCCGCGCGCGTGCGGTGAGGAACAGTTCGAAGACCGCCACCGCTCCGATCGACATTGTCAAGGTCGCCAGCAGCCACGCCATCTGTGTCCACATGGTAACCCAACCACGCAGCATTCCCGCGCTGCCAAGCACATCGTGCATTTCGCACCCCTCGGGCCCAACCGTCTGGCGCCCAACCGGTCTGTATGCTGGTCCTTTCCGCCGCCCCGCGCCTTGATCCATATCAATCGAGCGAAACGCCGGCAGGAGCATTCGTGGCGCCAAAACTCGCCTTGCACTCGGTCAGGAACCTCGCAGCAGCTGCCATTCGCCTCGCGAAATCCAGCGGCAATGGTCTGATCCTGCAATCGCGCGCACGACGCAGAGGGTCACGCAAGGGCGCCCCGGACGTAGGTTCCCGCTGGCGGGACATTCAGCCATGCGGCGGACTACGCTGCACTGATCGACGTCGCAACGTAAGGCTAATGCCTTACGCGGGTGGCTGCCGGGTCATTCTCAGCAGCGATGTGTCATAACCGAGTTCCGCTGCCCGCCCTATGAGCGCCTCCTTGGCAGTATCGGCGGGAGCCGGATCACGGCAGAGGATCCACAGATACCTGCCCGTCGGCTCGCCAACGATGGACCAGGAATAATCCTCGGCATGATCGAGCACCCAGTAGTCGCCGTAGAAAAACGGCCCGAAGAACGACACCTTGAGCTTCGTATTCCCCGAACCCGGAACGACCTTTGCCTTGCCGTCGGCGGTGCGGAGGCGCCCATCCGACGCATCTACCCGGCAAGTATTCAGAACACGGATCAGACCATCGGGCCGCAGCGAATACTCGGCGGTCACGCCTTCACAGCCGCGCTCAAAGCTGGCGTCATAGCGGGCGATCTCATACCAGAGGCCGAGGTAGCGAGAGAGTTCGACTGACCTCGCAGGCTGCGGAACGCCTGGATTTCCGATCGGGCGCGACCGAACACAATTGGCAACCAGCACTGTGACACCGAGTGTAGTTGCGCCAAGCACGGCAGCATCGAGTGCCGAAAAACGGCGCACCGCCCGATGCGTTCGGTGCTGCATAGAGTTTCGGCGTACCGCTGGCGAAGCTGACCTTGGCCACATCCGCGCCCGCCGCGTTGACCAGTTCGAGCAAGTCAGTCGCGCTGTGCCAGACCTCTGCGACGGCGCCCAACGGTGTGAGGGGCGGAATGCCGAATGACTGACTGTTTACGTTCACGGTGGCGTGGCGGCCCATGTCGATCTGACCAAGAAAGTTCATACCGCTGTCGAGATTCAGTACGCCCCCCTTGGTCAGATCGATGTGGATGCCGCTGTCTGCACCGCGGAAGCCGATATCGATGGTCGCGCTCTTCGCCGTGGTCTTGAGTGTGCCATCGCCTGCAAGATACGAGGTGAGGAGGTTGGCAGTTGAGTTGGTGCCGACCGCTATGCTGCCGTTCAGCGTGTAGGTACCTGAGACATACCTGCCGCCGCCCGCGTCGAGCGTGCTGCCATTGGTGACCACGCTATGACCATCCAAGGTGAAGCTCGAAGAAATGGTCCGTGCGCTGCTCTCCCACTGCTGGGCGACATGCGAACCAAGCTCACTGCGGCAGCCCCCGCGAAGCGCTGTCGATGACATCGATCAGAGACGCCAAGGTAAATGGCTTGAGAAGGTAGGGGCGGTCGCCCCCCAACAATCCGTGGGCCTGGTCGGGATCGCCGGTCATCAATATGACCGGAATGCCCTGGCGGTCAGCCTCAAGAGCGACCTGCCAGTTCGGCCCATCCGGCAGCAGGCAATCAAGCAGTACCAGATCAATTTCGCCACCGAGTAGCTGATCGACGGCGTGCTCGACATCGGGTGCGCATTCGACCTCGTGTGTTTCACCTAACACATCGGCGATAAGGGTTGCGAGTAGCAACTGGTCTTCGACCACCAGAATATGACGTGACTTGACGGGATCCTCATGGGGGCTTGAATTGCAAATCGTCGTCTGAGCCGTCGACATCTTGTTCCCTTCTAAATTATGTGCCCACGCAGGCCGACGCAGCTGCAGCAGCTTCCGGGAGCGTGTGCGTTGTCCTGCGGTGGTGATGCTCAGTCATTTTCGCTGTTCCATGGCTTTTGTATGTTCGGATTGGCAGGTAAACGGCTCTCGCCAAGCCTGAGCAGGATCGATCCATATTGCCCATGGTCTACGCCGGCGCCGGGCAGTTCAGCGGAATCCATATCCCGTGCGGTGGTTGCCACTGGATCGAGAGCCTGCCGTCGATGGGCCACACGCTTCGTTTACAACCGCTCCAATCGCTGGAGCCGACACGATCGATTCCGGTTCAACTTCTTTAACCCGAAGTGTCGAGCCTGACCCCCGCCGCAATCTCGGCGCCCCACTTGACTCGCAAGCCACACGAAGCCTAACCCACCGACGGAGGCCGGCTTAAGAACGGCCGCGGATTTGCCCTTGTTCACGAGCCCGTGCGTAACGGGCCGTGGTGCGCCGTAATGGCAGCCGAGGGGAGGAGCGATGGCGGTTTGGACCGTTTCGCGTCGCGTGATGCTTGCGGGATGTGTCGCCACACCCAGTTGTCTGCGGTCGGCTAAGGCACGCGCAGATGAACCAGTGGATCCGGACCGGCTGCAGCTTCCCCAGCCCGGCGATCAACTCGTCGAGGCCGGAAATGACGCCGGCACAACACCGCTGAAACCCGACGACATAGGCTCGCGGGACGTCGCCCTGGCATGGGCATTCGATCCGCAAAAAAAGATTCCACGCGATGGGTCGCGGCTCAACATGCTCGTACTAATGCGTTTCGACCCTGCCACGCTCAGCGACGCCGAGAAGGAAACGGCGCCAGATGGTGTCGTCGCATACTCCGCCGTCTGCACGCATCAGCAGTGTTGGGTGACCGATTGGTTGAAGTCCACTCAGGTTCTCCAATGCCCCTGCCACCAATCCCAGTATGACCTGCGACACGGAGCCAAGGTTGTGGGCGGACCGGCGCCGCGACCACTGCCCGCCTTGCCGCTGAAACTGAGCAATGGCGTTCTCAATGTCGCCGGCCCATTCACTGCGCGGATAGGAGGTGAACAGCAACAGAAGACCTAGGCTGGACCGACGCCCGCGGTCGCCGCGGGACGCGCTTAGTTGCCAGGCTGATCAGTGTGGGGAGGAGAAGCCAATGCGCATGCAATACAAGACTGCCCTGATGACATTTGCGGCCGGCATCCTTGGCTGCGTCGCGGCGCAAGGGGTAGCCGCAGACGAAGTGTCCAGTTATGCCCCGGTGACGCAGGAGCGTCTGGAGAATCCGGAAGTCGGAAACTGGCTGTTGTATCGCCGCACCTACGATGGTCACGGGTTCAGCCCGCTGCGTCAGATCAATACCGATAGCGTCAGAGATCTCGTGCCGGTCTGGACATATGCCACCGGAACCGTGGAAGGCCACGAGGCGCCTCCGATGGTGAACAACGGCATGATGTTCGTCACCACGCCAGGCATGCAGGTCCTCGCGCTCAATGCTGCGACCGGCGATCTGATCTGGCGCTACAAGGAGAACCTGCCCGCCGATCTCTTCCAGTTGCATCCTACAAATCGCGGCGTCGCCTTATGGGGCGACAAGCTGTTTCTGGCGACAGTCGATGCTCATCTGATCGCACTGGATGCGAAGTCCGGCAAGGAGGTGTGGAACACCAAGGTCGGCGACTACCAGCACGGCGAGTACATGACGCTCGAGCCGCTGGTTGTGCATGGCAAGGTCATGGTCGGCTCATCCGGCGGCGAGTTCGGCGTGCGCGCCTTCATTGCTGCCTACGACGCCGACACCGGCAAGCAGGTGTGGCGCATGCACACCGTCCCAAGCCCGGACGAGCCGGGTGGTGATACATGGAAGACCGATGCATGGAAGACCGGCGGCGGCTCGGTCTGGATCACCGGCGACTATGACCCCAGGAGGAACATCGCGTATTGGGGTGTCGGCAATGCCGCGCCGTGGCCCGGCGATCTGCACCCCGGCGACGACCTCTACACCAGCTCGACGCTCGCGTTGAATCCCGACAACGGCAAGATCGAAGGCTACCACCAGTACCGCTGGAATAACTCATGGGACTGGGACGAGATCCGGCCGCCTGTGCTGATCAACATGCAGCACGACGGCCAGACGATCGACGCGCTCGTGCACCCTGGGCGCGACGGCTATCTGTGGACGCTGCAGCAGACCGACAACGGCATCAAATTCATCTCCGGTCAGCCGTTCGTCTATCAGAACGCCTTCAAGAGCCTCGACCCGCAGACAGGTCGCCCGACCTACAACGACGACCACAAGCCGACCACAGGCAAAGATGTAAGCTTCTGCCCGTCGCTGTGGGGCGGCGAGGATTGGCCTTCCGAATCCTACAGCGATCAGACGCATCTGCTCTACATCCCTGCCAACGACAACATGTGCGGCGCGATGCAGGGCGAGAAAAAGCAGCTGATCGTCGGCCAGCTCTGGCTAGGAGCTGATCCTGACACCATGAAGCTGCTGCCGCGCGCCGATCATATCGGTGAGCTGCAGGCCTGGGATGTCGCGACCGGCAAGCGCGCCTGGACCTATCCGTTCCCTGACCAACTCTTCGCGTCCGTGCTGAGCACCGCCGGCGGACTCGTGTTCGTCGGCGGCACCAATGACCGCATGTTCCGGGCATTTGACGCCAAGACCGGCGAGCTGCTGTGGCAGCAGAAGACCAACTCCGGAATCATCGGCATGCCGGTCGCCTACCAGGTCGGTGACACCGAATACGTTGCTGTGCAGTCCGGCTGGGGAGTCGATGCCCAGCGCATCCAGGAGTCGCTGGCAAAGACCTCGATGAAGCTTGATCCGAATGCCGTGCCGCAGGGCGGCGTGGTCTGGGTGTTCGCACTCAGGCGCCGGCCATGAAGTGACTCGCATATTCAGCAGGCGGAACTGGCAACGGAGGAGCGGCTGAGGCCGCTCCTCCTCGCCACGTCAAGGAGGTGAGCCATGGTCACACTGAAGATCAACGGACAAGACCACGCCTATGACGGCGAGACGGATGTGCCACTGCTCTGGGTCATCCGCGATGAGCTCGGACTGACCGGCACCAAGTTCGGCTGCGGCAAGGGGCTCTGTGGCGCTTGCACCGTACATCTTGACGGCGTCGCCGTCCGCTCCTGCTCCGTACCGGTCGCCGATGTATCCGACCGGCAGATCGTCACGATCGAAGGACTGGATCCGGAGGGAAATCATCCCGTGCAGCGCGCATGGCGTGAGACGAATGCGCCGCAGTGCGGCTACTGCCATGCGGGCCAGATCATGCAGGCCGCGGCCCTGCTGGCGGCCACACCCAAGCCGTCCGATCAGGACATTCTATCTGCCATGTCCGGCAATATCTGTCGTTGCGGCTGCTATCAGCGCATTGCGGAAGCGGTGCGCCTGGCCTCGACGGGAGTGTAAGCCATGACCCACATGTTCGATACAACGTCGATCCAGCCGGGCGGCATCGCGAATGTGAGCCGCCGGTTCGTAATGAAGGGCATCATTGGTTCGGGAGCCCTCGTGGTCGGTGCGAGTATTCTGTCGCGTCCCGCCATGTCGGCATGGGACACGGGTGCCGGCAAGATGCCCGGCGGTACCGTCAATGACCCGCACGTATTCGTCGCCATCGATCCCTCCGGCCTGGTGACCATACTCACCAACCGTTCGGAGATGGGCACTGGGGTCCGCACCAGTCTGCCGATGGTTGTCGCCGACGAAATGGAAGCGGACTGGTCCCGCGTGCGCGTCGCACAGGCGCCCGGCGACGAGAAGAAGTACGGCAACCAGGACACCGACGGTTCGCGCAGCGTCCGGCACTACGTTCAGCCGATGCGCCAGTGTGGCGCCGCCATGCGCATGATGCTCGAGCAGGCTGCCGCGACGCGCTGGGGCGTCGATGTTTCCGAGGTGCGCGCCGAGAACCACAGGGTCGTGCACCTCGCCTCCGGCAACATGCTCGGCTACGGCGAACTGGCCAAGGCCGCGAGCACGTTGCCGACACCCGCGGCGGACATCCTCAAGCTGAAAGATCCGCGCGACTTCCGCTACATCGGCACCGGCTCAATCCCCATCGTCGATCTGCACGACATCACGACCGGGCACGCGACATACGGCATCGACGCAAAGATCCCCGGCATGAAGTTTGCGGTGATCGCGCGTCCGCCAGTGGTTGGCGGCAAGCTGGTCTCGTTCGACGCCACCGAAGCGCTGAAGGTTCCCGGCGTGGAAAAGGTGGTGGAGGTACAGGGCTGGCCCTGGCCTACCAAGTTCATGCCGGTGGGCGGCGTCGCCGTGGTCGCACGCAACACCGGCTGCGCGATCAAGGGACGGGACAAGCTGAAGGTCGTCTGGGACAACGGCCCGAATGCGACGTACAACTCGGCGGCGTTCCGCAAGCAGATGGAGGAGACGGCCGCGAATCCCGGCAAGGTCGTGCGCAACGATGGTGACGCGGAAGGCGCGCTTAAGTCAGCCACAAAGGTGATAACGGCACAGGTACTATATCCCGCACCTCGCGCACGCCTCCATGGAGCCGCCGACAGCTGTCGTGCACGTCTCGGAGGGGAAGGCCGGAACCGAATGCGTGGCCTACGCGCCGACGCAGAGCCCCGGGGGTTGCCGCGATGATCTCGCCAAGATGCTGGGCATTCCGGTCGAAAAAGTCACAGTGAACGTCCCCCTGCTTGGCGGCGGCTTCGGGCGCAAGTCGAAATGGGACTATGTGCTGGAAGCCGCATTGGTTTCGAAGGCCACCGGCTCGCCGATCAAGGTCGTGTGGACGCGCGAGGATGACATCCAACACGATTTCTACCACACGGTGTCAGCCGAGCGGATCGATGCCGGCGTGAATGCGAGCGGCAAAGTGGTCGCCTGGCGGCATCGCAGCGTGGCGCCGACGATCTTTTCAACCTTCAAGGCAGGCGCAGACCACGAAGCACCGTTCGAACTCGGCATGGGGCTGATCGACAACCCGTTCGATATCGCCAACCTGCGCTGCGAGAACGGCCAATGCGACGCCCATACCCGCATCGGCTGGTTCCGCTCCGTCTCCAACATTCCGCACGCCTTCGCGGTGCAGTCGATGGTTACGGAAATTGCCGCGGCACTGGGGCGCGATCCGAAGGATGTGTTGCTTGAACTGCTCGGACCGGATCGCATTGTGGACCCACGCAAGTCGCCCGAGGTCGCCAACTACTGGAACTACGGCGATCCGTTCGAGACCTACCCGATCGACACCGCGCGGTTGCGTCGGGTCGCGGAGCTTGCCGCGCAACACGCCGGATGGGGCAAGCAGCTACCGAAGGGCGAGGGCCTCGGCATTGCCGCGCATCGCAGCTTCCTCACCTACGTTGCGACCGTCGTTCATGTTGCAGTGGATCAGAAGGGAGCACTCGGCATCCGGCAGGTCGACACCGCCATCGATTGCGGCTTCCACGTCAACCCGGAGCGCATCCGCTCGCAGATCGAAGGGGCGGCGGTGATGGGCCTGGCGCTCGCCAAACACGGGCAGATCACCTTCAAGGACGGGAAGCCTCAGCAGAGCAACTTCGACGGCTTCGTTGTGGCGCGGATCGATGAGGCACCGCTCGACGTGCGCACGCACATCGTGCCGGCCGATTGGAACGTGCCGTCCAGTGGTGTCGGCGAGCCTGGGCTGCCGCCGTTCGCACCGGCGCTGTGCAACGCCATCTTCGCCGCCACCGGCAAGCGGATACGCAGCCTGCCGATCGGCGACCAGTTGAAGGTTTGAACGCATAGTCTGGTCGTGTTGCCTGATGTCCGGTGACCTGATGGTCACCGGACAGCAGTCTCCGAACCCGGCTTGCTACTTGACCGGTATCATTAGGTGCTCGTACGGGCTGCCTGGCCACATGACATAGGGCTTGGTGGGATCGGCATCGGCTGATCGCTGATAGCCGGCCGCCATTGTCTTCGCGGCGGCGCCGACGATCATCACGTGCGAACCGGTCTGTATCCAGTGATTGTCCGCGGTCTTTTGGGTTGCCCAGGGGTCCGTGTTACTGGCGCCGGTGTCACCCGCCAACATGTAGATGAACCCCGTCTTGTCGGTTGCCGGACCGTGGCTCTGCCAGGCATGCGCCCATTCCATCGCGTTCGGGTCCATGCACATCGGCACACCATTGGCCTCCATGCAGGTCCACTGGCCGGCACCCTTTTTAAGCGTCTGCATGGCGCCGTCCTTCATCCGGACGATCGTCGCCTCCTCGACGATCTGCGGTGGCGCCGCCAGCGTCACCCGCTTCATGTAGTCCTGATCCGAGACCGGCGCTGACGGCGATTGCTGTGCGTGGCTCGTGCCGCCCAAGGCGATGACTGCGCTGGTGGCAGCAAATAATAGACGCATGACGTCCTCCCGTTACGGCCGCGCCTCAAGAATCATGTTGAAAGGTGTCTCCGTGGCGCGGCGCACGTGACGGAAGCCACCTGTGGTGATTGCCTCGCGCAGTTTTGCCTCGCCCGCCTGCGCACCGAGCGCCGCACCGACTTCCTGCGACAGCGAGGTCGGTACGCAGATCATGGTCGAGCCGGCGTAATACAGTCGCCCGACAGGGTTCAGGTTGTCTTCCAGCCGGTCACCCGCCATCGGCTCGACAATCATCCAGGTGCCGTCAGCCTTCAGCGAGCGGCGAACATGTGCCGCGGCGCCCACAGGATCGCCCATGTCATGCAGGCAGTCGAAGAAGGTGACGAGATCCAGGTTGCCGCGCGGGAATCCCTTCGCCGTCGCGACGTCGAACTGCGTATTCGAGGTCACGCCATGCTCCCGCGCATGCGCCCGCGCGTTTTCGATCGAGCTCGGGTGGAAGTCGTACCCCGTGAAGCGCGAATTCGGGAACGCCTTGGCCATCATCACAGTGGACCAGCCGTGGCCACACCCAACGTCAGCAACGTCGGCGCCGCTCTGCAATTTCTCGACCACGCCATCGAGAGCGGGCAGCCATTGCGAGACAAGATTGTTGTGGTAGCCGGGACGAAAGAACCGCGCCACGGCACAGAACATGCAGCCCGTGTGGTCGCTCCACGCAACTCCGCCGCCGGTCTTGAATGCTTGCTGCACCTTGGGCTGCGCATCGAGCAAGGTCGCCATCAGATCGAAGCCACCCAGCATATAGACCGGGCTCTCCTCGATTGCGAACACCATGGCTTGTTCGGGCGGTAGCGCAAACTTGCCGCTCGACGGCTCATAGCTCAGGTAATTCGACGCGGCCTGCTGCGAAAGCCACTCGCGAAGGTAGCGCTCATTGACACCCGCTTCGCGTGCCAACGCGGCGCAGGTCATCGCTCCTTTGTCATTCAGCAATCGGTACAGCCCCAGCGCGTCCCCGATGCGAACCATGGCGATACTGGCGGCGCCACCCAGATCGCCGAGCATCTGGCCGATGAATTGATGGAGCCTGGTCTCGTCAACCACTGCATTCTCCCGATGATCGTTCGCATATTGTGATGAGTTGCGCTGGCCGCACGAGAGCAGGAAAACACGTTCATCAATCGGGCACCCGAAAGAGGCATTAAATCGCGGCGAAATTTCCCTGAAATAGTTTGTGACAAAGGCTGTCGGATTCTGCTTAGATAGTTACGGGGAGATAGAAAATGGGGAGAGATGCGGACTCTGCCGCCTCAGCGGCGGTCTACCGGTTCGACAGATTCATCCTCGATCTCAGGCGGGGAGCCTTGCTCACTGCTGCCGGTGAGGAGCTCCGGCTTCGACATAAGTCCTTCCGCCTGCTGCAACTTTTTGTAGAGAACGCCGGACATCTGCTGGACCGTGACACGATCAATCAGACGATTTGGCCTGACGTCACTGTCAACGACGATGGCATTACACAGTGTGTCGGCGACATCCGCCGCGCCCTTGGCGACGAGACGCAGGCGATCCTCAGGACGCTTCCGCGCCGCGGCTACATCTTTGCGCCCGGAGTGACCGCCGGCCGCGACCGAATGCCGGAGTGGCCGGTCAGCGCCCCGGTTTCGCTGCCGGACAAGCCTTCCATCGCTGTTCTGCCGTTCGCCAATCTGAGCACCAACCCGGAGCAGGAGTATTTCGCCGACGGCATCACCGACGATATCACCGCCGAACTCGCGCGCAGCCGCGCGCAATTCGTCGTAGCCCGCAGCACCAGTCTGAAAAACTCGGACGCGCGTTATGTCCTCGATGGGAGCGTACGCCGCAACGGTGGCCGCGTGCGCGTGGTCGCGCAGCTGATCGAGGCGGAGACCGGCGAACACATCTGGGCCGAACGGTACAATAGAGAACTAGCCGATATCTTCTCGTTGCAGGACGAAATCGCAACTGCCGTCGCCGCAGCGGTTCAGCCAGCGATCGCGGACGCGGAACTCCGCCGCATTCTACGCAAGCCACCCGAGACCCTGGGCGTATGGGAGACGTATCAGCGTGGCCTTTGGCACGAGGGGAAGGCCAATCCTGCGGACAACGCACGCGCAAGGCAGTATTTTCATCGAGCAATCGCACTAGAGCCCACCTTCACTCCCGCTTATGCCGCGATCGCGATGACCTTCGGCTGGGAGGGAGACTGGTATGCGACGCTGCCGTTGAGCGAAGCGCGGCAACACGCCACAACCTGGGCGCACAAGGCCGTCCAGATCGACGCAACCGACGCTGACGCACAGGCGACATTGGCGTGGCTGAGCGATGCCGAGGAGCGGCGACAGCGCCTTTCACTCGCCCTCGCAAGCGATCCCTATTCGCCCTTCGCACACTGGATCACGGGGAAAATACACGTCCACAATGGGCGCCCTTCCGAAGGACGGAAGGCCATGAAGACCGCCTTGCGTTTAAGTCCGCACAATCCGCTCAACGGCTTCCTCATGATCCTCATTGCCATGTCTCACTATTACCAGTGCGACTACCCGAACGCCCTCCAGGTTGCGCAGCGTACCGTGTCGCTATGCCCCGAACATCCGCTCGCATATCGCTGGGTTGCTGTTTCACTGGGTCAACTCGGCCGAACCACCGAGGCAGCCGAAGCCCTGCGCAAAGCCACGGCCGTTTCGCCGTCCAGCTTCGACTTCTTCACGCGCGCCCGGCCGCCGTGGATGCACCCTGAGAACCACGACCACATGCTCGACGGTCTTCGCAAGGCTGGCTGGAACGGCAAAATCGGGCTGAGCGGGCGCCGGTTATCCAAGGTCACAACACAAGCGCTCCCTGCTTTCGGCAGATAGACAGCCGTTCAGCGTTCGACGAACCCGCCAGCGTCGAATAGGCTGCGGCGTGTCCGGCAACTCGGCCAAGGGAATCCGCCATGAAATTCGGCTACTTCACGCTGAGCGACAACCACTACGACAATAACACCCGCTCGCCCAACCAGTTCGTGGCGGACATCATCGACGAGGCACTGTACGCCGAGACGCTGGGAATGCACTCCGTGTGGATCGGCGAGCATCACTTCAGCACCCTCGGCGTTCTGTCGTGCCCCGACCTGGCACTCGCCTATATCGCCGCGCGCACCCAGCATATCCGCCTGGCGCCCGCGGTCACGGTTCTGCCGCTGCATCACCCGATCCGCGTGGCCGAGCAGTGGGCAAGCCTCGACCTGCTCAGCGGCGGACGCGTGGATTTCGCTGCCGGCCGCGGCTACGACCGCCGCGAATACACGCCTCTTGGCGTATCGTTCGACGACAACCAGTCGATCTTCGAGGAAGGCATGGAGCTCGTGCGGCGCCTTTGGTCAGCCGAAGCACCGATCTCGCATCGCGGGAGGCATTACAACTTCGACGATGTGGCGATCACGCCGCACCCGGTGCAGCAGCCGATCCCCGCTTACGTCGCATCCTTCTCTAAACCATCGATTGAACTCGCCGCTCGGCTGGGCTGCGGCCTGATCGTCGCCCCCTTCGCCGCGGCAATGACCTTCGGCGGGCTCCAGCAGGTGCGCGAACTGTATCACGCGACGTGTGCGAAGCACGGCACAACGCCGGGCAGGCTGATGTGCAGCTATTTCACGCATTTCGCAGACAACGATGCGCAACAGCAGGCGGCGCGCGCAAGGCAGATCCGTTACTACAAGGAGTGCGTGATTGCCGCCTTCCCCGGCGATCCCGCGACCGCCCCGCCGAGCTATCGCTACTTCATCGCGATGGTGGAGCGGCTGCGCAATGTGCGCCCCGAAGACCTGACGGAGAATTCGGTCCTGCTGGGTTCGCCCGCCCATATCATCGATAACCTGAAGCAGGTGGCAGCGGCCGGCGTCGACGAGGTTATCCTGTATTTCAACGTCGGGCTGAAGCCACACGCACAGGTCAGGGACGAGATGGCGCGGTTCATGGAGCAGGTGGCGCCGCACTTCCAATGAGCATGCACGACCGTCTCGCGCTTTACAGCCGCAACAATCTGAAGCTCGGCCTGTTCGGTGCCAACTGTTCGTCCGGCCGTGCCGTCACCAAGGTTCCCGAGCGCTGGAGTGGCAACTGGGACGATTGCCTGCGCGTTGCCCGCATGGCGGATGCGGCGGGCATCGAGTTCATGCTGCCGGTCGGCCGCTGGAAGGGCTATGGCGGCGATACCGACTATCAGGGCGAAACGCTGGAGACCGTCACCTGGGCCGCCGGCCTGCTCAGCGCGACACAACGCCTGACCGTGTTCGGCACGGTGCACGCTCCGCTGATCCATCCGCTGATCGCGGCGAAGCAGTTCGTCACCGCCGACCTCATCGGCCAGGGCCGCTTTGGGCTCAACATTGTCTGTGGCTGGAACGAGGGCGAGTTCGATATGTTCGGCGCCACGATGCGCGAACACGCCGCGCGCTACGAGTACGCCCAGGAGTGGTTCGATGCGATCTGCCTCGCCTGGTCGGATGTCGATGACTTCGATCTCGACGGCAGGTTCATCCGCCTGCGCCAGGCACGCGCGAAGCCAAAGCCGTACGGAGCCAGCCGGCCGATCGTGATGAATGCCGGCGCCTCCCCCGCGGGCCAGGCGTTCGCGATCCGCAACTGCGATGCCCTCTTCTCGATGACGCCGAAGGGCAAGCTGGATGAGTTCACGACCCACATCGCCAACGTGAAGGCACTGGCGCGACAAGGCGGACGCGAGATCGACGTCTATACCGTCGCCGTCGTCACCTGCCGGCCGACGCAGCGCGAGGCGGAGGAGTATTACCGCCACTGGGTCATCGACAACGCCGACTGGGCGGCGGTCGACCGCATCATGGCGATGCGCGGCGTCACGCGCGAAAAATTCCCGGACGACTTCGAGGAGCGTCGCTATCATCAGGCCAATGGCATGGGCGGCATCCCGATCGTCGGCGACCCTGACACCGTCGCGCACGAACTGGCGCAGCTTGCCACCGCAGGTGCGAAAGGAATCGCGCTGTCGTTCGTCAACTACCTCGACGAGCTGCCGTTCTTCCGCGACGAGGTGATGTCGCGACTGGTACAATTGGGACTACGGTCTTAGGACCGTAAACCACTCCGACGCGCTACTGGTCCACGATTTATAGGAGGGAACATGGCCTGGAAAGGCGTCGGCGCGACAATCGCCGCTATCCTGGTCCTCCTGATCGTGCTTGGGCGCGCCAGCAGCATCGTGGTCGATTGGGCGTGGTTCTCCAGTGTCGGCTATGCCGGCGTCTTCTGGACCACCTTCGCCACCAAAGCGGCTGTTTTCGTGATCGTCTTCGCTGTCTCTGCGTTGGTGCTTTGGCTGAACGGCAGCATCGCACTGCGACTCGCAAGACCACGACAATTGCGGCTTCCAGCCTCACTTGCCGCACTGCAAGGTTCACCCCCAAGTGGAATGTTCGGACCGGTATCAGGTCTGCTGCCATGGCGCCTGCTGATTCTCGTAGCCGCTCTAGTCGTCGCACTGCTGATCGCCATGGCACAGATCGGCAAATGGGAGCTGGTCCTGCGGTTCATCTATCAGGTTCCGTACGGCCAGAACGATCCGCTGTTCGGCAAGGATATCGCTTTCTACTTGTTCTCGCTGCCCGTCTATAGCGCGCTCAAGAACTGGGTGGTGCTGATCCTGCTGCTGAGCGCGATCATGGCCGCTGCGGTGTATGTGCTGCACGGGGAAATCAACCTGGACAGCCAAACCTGGCGGTTCTCGCCTGCCGCACTCGCCCACGGGTCGGCGCTGCTCGGTGCCTATTTCGCGGTAAAGGCGTTGTCGTATGCGCTGGACCGCTACCTGCTGCTCTACGACGACAACGGCGTCGTGGTCGGGGCCAGCTATACCGATGTCCACATCGAACTGCCGATACTCTGGCTGTTGCTCGGCCTCGCCGCCGCCGCCGCCATTGTTGCGTGGGCCAACGTCCGGCTGCGCACATACCGGCTTCTCATCGGCGCTGCGGCGGTGGTCTTCGGCAGTTCGTTCCTGTTTGGCGAACTGCTTCCCGGCATGTTCCAACGTTTCTACGTGAAGCCGAGCGAACTGCAGCTGGAGTCACCGTATCTTAAGCGGAACATCGACCTGACACAGGAAGCCTACAATTTGCGGCAGATCACGGTGAAGCCATTCCCCGTGGAGCAGGGGCTCACTTACCAGGCGCTACAGGACAACCACGAAACCATCGACAACATCCGACTGTGGGACTGGCAGCCATTGCTCGACACCTACGCGCAGCTCCAGGAGATCCGCACCTATTACCGGTTCCTCGACGTTGATATCGATCGCTATCGCATCGATGGCACCTATCGGCAGGTCACCATCGCGCCGCGCGAACTCGTATCATCGCTGCTGCCGCCAAACGCGCAGACCTGGGTCAACCAGCATCTGCTGTTCACCCACGGCAACGGCGTGGTCATGTCGCCGGTGACGCAGAAATCCACGGAAGGCCTGCCGAACTTCTACCTGAAGGACATCCCGCCGGTCGCCACAGGGGGGCCTCCCGTCACCGAGCCACGCATCTATTTTGGCCAGGGCACCGATGGCGACGTGATCGTCAAAGGCAGCACCCCCGAGTTCGACTATCCCCAGGGGAAGGACAACGTCTACGCGTATTACGATGGCACGGACGGAATCCCGATCGGGGGGATGTTCTGGCGCTCGCTGTTCGCCTGGCAGTTCGACGACGTCAACATCCTGCTGAGCAGCTATGTCACTGGCGACAGCAGGATCATGATCCATCGTAATATCCAGGATCGTATAGAGACGATCGCGCCGTTTCTGCAACTGGATCACGATCCTTACGTGGTGATCAGCGACGGGCGGCTCTATTGGATGCAGGACGCCTACACCACGAGCGACTGGTTTCCCTACGCTCAGCCGCAGAGCGGCGACAACTTCAATTACATACGCAACTCAGTGAAGGTCGTCGTCGACGCCTTCAACGGCACGGTTGCGTTCTACGTGATGGATACGGCTGACCCGATCCTCGCGACCTATCGGCGCATCTTCCCCACTCTGTTCAAGCCGTTCGACGCAATGCCAGCGGATCTGCAACGGCACATTCGCTACCCCGAAGACCTGTTCCGCATCCAGGCGCAGCAGTACCGCGCGTATCACATGTCTGCGCCCGAGGTGTTCTATAATCGCGAAGACCTCTGGCAGTTCCCCCGCGAACCGACGGGTTCCGACGGCAACACAACAGGCACCAGAATGGCGCCTTACTACATGATCATGCGCCTGCCAGAAGAATCGCGCGCCGAGTTCTTCCTTATGCTCCCTATGTCGCCGAGCCAGCGAGAGAACATGATCGCCTGGATGGCCGCACGCTGCGACCCACCCGACTACGGCAAGCTCATCGTCTACGAATTTCCCAAGGACAAACTCGTCTACGGCCCGTTCCAGATCGAGGCGCGCATCAACCAGAACACGAGCATCTCGCAGCAGATCTCACTGTGGAACCAGATGGGTTCGCGGGTTATTCGCGGAAATCTGCTGGTCGTGCCGATCGCGAACTCGATCCTGTATGTGACGCCACTGTATCTTCGCGCCGAGTCCGGCCAACTGCCGGAACTCAAGCGGGTCATCGCGGCCTACGGCGACCGCGTCGTTATGGAGGACACGCTGCCCGAGGCACTGGCCGCGCTGTTCAACCAACCGATGCCTGGCGCCGCATCGCCTGCCAGCGCGAACTCGTTCCCCGCCAACGGACCGGCACGCGAGGCACTCGACCACTATGACCACGCCATCGAACGGCTCAAGGCCGGCGACTGGAGCGGCTTCGGCACTGAACTCGACGCGCTGCGCCCTCTGCTCGAGAAACTGAACGCCGAGCATTAGCGCCCTGTCATTGCGAGGAGCGAAGCGACGCGGCAATCCCCGGGGCTGAGGGCACGATCAAACGCGATGCGACTCGTGCGTGGATGGATGGAAAAGTTCCTCCGGCGCCAGCAAATGCGGCGACAACCCCTCGGCGTGATGCCGGCGCAAGAACGCCTCAAGCACATGGCGGTTCGCGTCCAGGCCGTACGACCAGAAATCCTCGCCCATCAGCTGCCGCGCCGCGTGCAGATGTTCGTCGAGGAACGGCAGCGTCACCTTCGAAGCCGACGTGTCGCCCAGTTTCTCCAACGCCCGCGCCTTCGATCGCTCGAAAGCCTTCATCGCGGCCGCCGGAAGCCAGGGATGCTGTTCCGCCAGCGTGCGGCGAATGCCCAGGATGTGCATGATCGGAAAAATCCCCGATTTGCGGAACCACGCGGCCGCGGCCGCCGCGGGATCGGGATACAACCACCTCACCTGCGGATGCCTGCCGAAGCACGACGGCGCACGCGGGCCAATCACCGCGTCGATCGCGCCATCGGCCAGCATGCCGGAGATGGTCGCACCTTCCGGCGCGTCCTCCACGCGCACATCGCGCGGCAGGTCCAGCGCGATCTTTTCGATGCGTCCCGCCTGCTCGTAGCCGCCGCGCACCCAGGTCACATCGGAAGGCTTCACCCCATGCTCGTCTTCCAGCACAGCGCGCGTCCAGACATTGGCGGTGACCTGATATTCCGGCACGCCGATGCGCTTGCCCTTCAGGTCCTCCGGCCGCGCAATGCCGCGATCAGCGCGGATATAGATCGAGTTGTGGCGGAACGCGCGCGACGGAAACACCGGCACGCCGACATACGGACAATCACCGTTCGCAGTCTTCACCGTGAAGCTGCTCATCGACAATTCGCATATGTCGAAATCGGCGTGGCGGAACGCGCGAAAGAAGATTTCCTCCGGCTCCAGCAGCATAAACACCGGATCAACGCCGTCGATCTGCACGCTGCCATCGACCAGTGGCCGCACCCGGTCGTAGTCGCCGATCGCGACAGAGAGCGGAAGCCTGCTCATTCCGCGGCCTTTGAGATCGGCGCCAGTGCAAGCTCCTCCGGCGTGACCCCAAGCGTGCGCCAATCCTGCGTCATCGGCACCACGCCCCCGAATGAGCGCAGCTTCGCGTGCGGGATGAACGGCTCACCACGCCCGATCACCGGACCCGTCGCCTGAAAGTCGCGCATTGCCTCCAGCATGATGCGGCGGAATTGCAGGACCGCGGTGTCGCTCGCGCCTTCCAGCAGTGATACAGGCATCGCAGGCCGCGCGATCTGTCCCATCGGCGCAGCGCCTTCGACGCGGCAGAGCAGGTCGTTATCTTCCGCTGAGAGCATCAGCGTTCCTCCTTGGACGTCGGTATATCCAAGGCGAATCCGCCCGCTCTGTCCATCATGACGCTCCGTCGTCATGGCCGGCCTCGTGCCTGCCTATCCACGTCTTCCTTCCGCGGGCAAGCACAGCCCCGCGTGACCTCCACGACAAGACGGACTAGCCTCGCCGCAATAGTTGGGAGGATGTCCCTTGCGACGTGACATCATGGCGGTCGCCGGCGTCGAGCTGGAGCTGTTCGAGGCTGGTAATGGCCCGCCAATCCTGTTCCTGCACGGTGCTGGCGGTTTTGTGCCCGAGCATCCCTATGTCGCGCCCCTCTCAGCGCGCCATCGGCTGATTGCGCCGTCGCATCCCGGCTTCGGCAAATCCAGCCTGCCCGAGTGGATCGATGCGGTTGACGACATCGCCTACATCCATCTCGAACTGCTCGAACGCGTCGGCCTCGATCAGGTCGACGTGATCGGTTGCTCGATCGGTGGCTGGGTCGCCACGGAACTCGCGACCAAAGCGCCGAAGTCGGTGCGCCGGCTAGTGTTGGTGGGACCGGTCGGCGTGAAGACCGGCCCGGTGGATCGGCTCGATGTTCCTGACATCTTTGCGCTGCCGCAGAGCGCGCTCGAGAAGCTGCTGTTTCACGATCCGGACCGCATGACGATGGATCCCACGAGGCTCACCGACGAACAGCTTGCAATCATGGTGCGCAATCGCGAGACGCTCGCGCTGCTGGCTTGGGAACCCTACATGCACAATCCCAAGCTGCCCCACCGGCTGCATCGTGTCACGGCACCGACATTGTTCCTGCGCGGTGAAAGCGACGGCCTCGTGTCAGCCGAGTATCTCGCCGCCTATGCGCGCCTGCTGCCCAATGCGCGCACTGAAACGATCGCCGCGGCAGGTCACGCGCCGCACATCGAGCAACCCGACGCCTTTGCGCGGACAGTGCTGCAATTCCTCGACGCGGGAGCAGTGTGATGAAGGCCTGGCATTTCAGCGAGAACGCCTATCCCTATCTGCCGCCGGCCGACGAGTACGAGTCGATCCGCGTCAGCCTGCCCAATCGCGTGTACGACCCCCAGAAGGGTGCCGCGCTGTACGACCGCTTCCTCGACGAGTGGCTGATTGCGGAAGACGAGGGCATGGACATCATGCTCAACGAGCATCATCAGACCGCGACGTGCGTCGATCCCGCGGCACCGCTGGTGCTCGCCGCCCTCGCCCGCCTTACCAAAAAGGCGCGCCTGCTTATCCTCGGCAATCCGATCGCCAATCGCCATCAGCCGGTGCGCGTGGCCGAGGAGATGGCGATGGTGGACGTGCTGTCACACGGCCGGGTGGAAGCCGGCTTCGTGCGAGGCGTGCCCTACGAGGTGCTGCCCGCCAACAGCAACCCGGTGCGCATGAACGAACGCCAGTGGGAGGCGCTCGATCTCATCATCAAGGCGTGGACCACGCATGACGGCCCGTTCAGCCACGAGGGCCGCTTCTTCCACTATCGTGCAGTGAACATCTGGCCGCGCTGCTATCAGCAGCCACATCCGCCGATCTGGATCAGCACCACCAGCCCCTCCGGTGCGGCGCGTGTCGGTGCGCGCGGGTTCGTGCAGGCCACGTTCCTCACCGGCTTCGACGGCACGCGCGCGATCTTCGACGCGTATCGCGGCGGCTGGCGCGAGGCAGGGCGCGGCAACGATGTGCCGGCGCATCGGCTCGCCTATGCGGCGATGGTCTACACTGCACCGAACGAGGCAGATGCGCGTGCCGGGGCGGAGAAGTTGCTGTGGTACATAACCTCGAACAAGGTGCCGCCGCACTTCGCCAATCCCCCCGGCTATGTTTCAGTGCCCGCCAATGTCGCGATGCTGCGCGGCGCCGAGCACCCGCTGAGCGCGTTCCGCAAATCCGCTAGCGTGGAAGGCGCGATCGAGGCCGGCATCATGTTCGCCGGCACGCCCGACCAGGTGCATCGGCAGATGAAGAAGCTCTATGACCACGTCGGTGGCTTCGGCCACCTGCTGATCATGGGCCAGGCCGGGTTCCTGGAGCACGATGAGACGGTACTTGGTATTCGCACCTTCGCCCGCGAACTCTATCCGCGGCTCAAGGAGGAATTCCCTGATACGACGATAACCGGCGTGGGCTGATCTGGCGACGGACTTAACGCGCCCGCGCTCTCGCCGCCCCCACTGGACTATCGATCACCCCAAAAGATCGTGAGTCCGTCCCCCCATGTCCGATCTGGTAGCCTTGCGCGCTCAGTCCACGCCGCATCAACTCCCTGACCGCCGCCGCCCGGCTCGGCATGCGCTCGGCAAATCGGAAGTTATCGATCGCGATCAGCTCGTCGGCATCCAGCATGATCTGCAATCGTTCGCCCCTGGACAGAGCATTGCCCTTGGCGGTTGTTTCCGGCATGTCCGCGCCCCCCGACTGGCAGTCCCTTACTCATTCACGGCGAGTTTGTTGTTTACTCATTCAACCTAAAAGCGTCAACAGATCACTTTTGCGCTCAGTGAGTGATTGGCCCGGAAGGCGCAGCCTATGATGAAGATGCAACTTGGGATGCACGCGCAACCTGCGGCGAAGGTGGAACTTACCCACTGCGAAATGGCTGGACGTCGGCCCTCTGCCCTCTAAAAGATTTTGAATTAAATTGCCAATAATGCCAGGGCAGCGGTGCTCGGGAGTACCCAGTGACAAGACCGGCTGGGACGCAGCGGAAACGTCACGCCATCTTCCTCGTTGATGACGAACCGGCCCTCGGGGGTACGATCAAGGCGTATCTGACCGAGCATGCGATGGAGGTCGTCCCTGTCCATGATTCCATCGTGGCACTGGGAGTGCTCGAAGCCAGGCCGGCGATCGATTTATTGATGACAGAGATCGCGGCGGACGACGGAACGCCGCGTTCCGTCGCTTTGATGGTGCGGCGCCTCGTTCAGGGCGTTGGCTTCGTGTTTATGACCGGACGTCCACAATTGCTCGGTGCAGCCCGTGAGCTGCGAGACAAGGCGTCCGTCAAGCCGGTTGATCTGGCCGATCTGCCGCAGGAAATTCGCCACCGCCTGACCGAGTGAAATCCCTCCCGATCGCCGTCGGGAGGCCCCCGAGGTTCGTCAAACGCTCGACCGGGGTGTAGATTGGCATCCCTCGGCGGAGCTCAGCTATGACGTTAACCGATACGGCGACAATCGAAGCGGGCCGCGATTTCATTCGCGACATCATCCAGGATGACCTCGGCGCCGGCCGTGTGGCCACGGTGGTGACCCGCTTTCCGCCGGAACCGAACGGCTATCTGCATATCGGCCACGCCAAGGCGATCTGTCTTAACTTCGGCGTGGCAGCGGAGTATCGCGGCCGATGCCACCTGCGCTTCGACGATACCAATCCCGCCAAGGAGGAACAGGAGTTCATCGACGCGATCAAGCGCGACGTGCACTGGCTGGGCTTCGACTGGGGCGAGCATCTCTATCATGCGTCGGACTACTTCGAGCAGCTCTACGAATGGGCCGAATACCTGATCCGTGAGGGCAAGGCCTATGTCGATGACACGCCGCCCGATCGGATGCGCAGCCAGCGCGGCACGCTGACCGAGCCAGGGCAGAACTCGCCCGACCGCTATCGCTCGATCGAGGAGAACCTCGACCTGTTCCGCCGCATGCGTGCGGGCGAGTTCCCCAACGGCGCCCGCGTGCTGCGCGCGAAGATCGACATGGCCTCACCGAACATGAACCTGCGCGACCCGGTGCTGTATCGCATTCTGCACGCCGAGCACCCGCGCACCGGCAACGCCTGGTGCATCTATCCGACCTACGACTACGCGCACGGCCAGTCGGACGCTATCGAGGGCGTCACTCATTCGCTGTGCACGCTGGAATTCGAGGATCACCGGCCGCTCTACGACTGGCTGATCGAGAACCTGCCGGTCCCCGCGCACCCACACCAATACGAATTCGCGCGGCTCAACATTGCCTACACGGTGATGTCGAAACGCATTCTGACGCGGCTGGTGAGCGAGGGCCACGTCACCGGCTGGGATGATCCGCGCATGCCGACCCTTGCCGGCGTTCGCCGTCGCGGCATTCCCGCGGCTGCGCTGCGCGAGTTCGTTCGCCGCGGCGGCATCACCAAGTCGAACAGCATCACGGAGTTCGCGGCCTTCGAGTACTCCGTCCGCGAACTGCTGAACCGCATCGCCCCGCGGCGGATGGCGGTGCTGCGCCCCCTGAAGCTGGTGATCGAGAACTGGCCCGAAGGCCGCACGGAGATGCTGGAGGCGATCAACAATCCGGAGGACGCGTCCGCCGGCACGCGACCGATCACGTTCGGACGCGAGATCTACATCGAGCGCGACGACTTCCTGGAAAATCCACCGAAGAAGTTCTTCCGTCTGGCGCCGGGCCGCGAGGTGCGGCTGCGCTACGGCTACTTCGTCACCTGCCGCGAAGCGGTGAAGAACGCCGCCGGCGACGTGGTGGAACTGCGCTGCACCTATGATCCGGAAACGCGAGGCGGCAACTCGCCGCCCGATGGCCGCAAGGTCCAGGCGACGCTGCACTGGGTCGCCGCGGCGGATGCGGTCTTGGCGGAAGTGCGCCTCTACAATCATCTGTTCGCACGCCCCGACCCGGGCGCGGACGGCGACATCATGACCGATCTCAACCCGGACTCGCTGGAAGTGGCGCACGGATGCCTGTTGGAGCCGGCGCTCGCCACCGCACCGATCGGCGAGGCCGTGCAGTTCGAGCGGCTCGGCTATTTCTGCGCGGATCCGGACTCCGCACCTGGCAAACCGGTGTTCAATCGCACCGTCGGGCTGCGCGACACCTGGGCTAAAGTACAAAGAAAAGGAGCGTAACCGCATGCAGTTCGGCGCCGCGATGTTCTTCACCGACGCCTCGATGACGCCAGGCGAACTCGGCCCGCTGCTGGAGCAGCGCGGCTTTGAATCGCTGTGGGTGCCGGAGCACTCGCATGTTCCGCTGGCGCGCACCAAGGCGTTTCCGGGAGGTCCCGAGCTGCCGCGCCCTTACTACGACATCATGGATCCGTTCCTCGTGCTCACCGCCGCAGCCGTTGCTACAAAGGCATTGAAGGTCGGCACTGGCGTCTGCCTGATCAACCAGCGCGATCCGATCCAGACCGCCAAGCTGGTCGCCTCGCTCGACCAATTGTCCGGCGGGCGTTTCCTGTTCGGCGTCGGCAACGGCTGGAACAAGGAGGAGATGGAACATCACGGCACCAACTACGACACGCGCCACAAACTGTCGCGCGAACGCATCGAGGCGATGCAGGCGATCTGGTCGCACGACACCGCGGAGTATCACGGCGAATTTGTCGATTTCGCACCGATGCAGACCTGGCCGAAGCCGGTTCAGCAGCCGTTTCCCATCATCGTGGGGGGCGCGTTCCCATATGGCGCCCGCCGCGCCGTTCGCTACGGCGACGGCTGGATTCCCGGCGCCGGCCGCACGCGGCATGGTGACATCGCGCAGACCCTGCCGGAATTCCACAAGATGGCACAGGACGCCGGGCGCACCGCTGCGTCGCTGCCGGTCACGCTGTTCCGTGTCGCCGAGGATCTTGATCAACTCCACCGGTATCGCGATCTTGGGATCACAAGGGTGGTGATCAGCCTGCCGGCTGCGAAGGCGGATGCCATTCTGCCGATCCTCGATCGCTGGGCGCCGCTGATGCGGGCCGTCGCCGCCTGATCGATGACCCGCCTGATCCGATGTAAGGAGAACGTCACATGCACCAGACCAAAAACGACCTGCCCTCCAACACACGTAACGTCGCGATCGATCTGCTGAACGCACAACTCGCGGACTCGATCGATCTTGCGTTGCTGACCAAGCAGGCACACTGGAACCTGAAGGGGCCGCGCTTCATTGCGATACACGAGATGCTGGACGGGTTCCGCACCCAGATCGACGGCCACGTCGACACGATGGCGGAGCGTGCCGTACAGCTCGGCGGCACCGCCCTGGGCACCACTCAGGCCGTGGCGAAAACCTCGAAGCTGGCGCCCTATCCCATCGATATCTACGCGATCAAGGACCACCTGCCGGCGCTGATCGATCGCTACTCCTCCGTCGCCAACGCCACACGCAAGGCAATCGACGATGCGGACGAGGCGGGTGATGCAGACACGGCAGACATCTTCACCGCGGCGTCACGCGATCTCGACAAGGCACTGTGGTTCCTCGAGGCGCATGTGCAGGAATCGGACTGATCCTTCGTGGTCGCTATCCGCGTCGGCGTTGGCGGCTGGACCTTCGAGCCGTGGCGCGGAACCTTCTATCCGCCCAAGTTGCCGCAGAAGCGGGAATTGGAACATGCGAGCCGGCAACTGACGTCCATCGAGGTCAACGGCACCTACTACGGCTCGCAGAAGCCAGCGAGCTTCATCAAGTGGCGGGAGGAGACGCCCGACGGGTTCGTCTTCTCGCTCAAGGGTCCCCGCTTCACCACCAACCGTCGCGTATTGGCTGAAGCGGGGCCGAGCATCGAGCGATTTCTCTCCAGCGGTGTACTGGAGCTGAAGCAGAAGCTCGGCCCGATCAACTGGCAGATGCCGTCCACCAAGCAGTACGACCCGGACGACTTCGAGGCTTTTCTCAAGCTGCTCCCGCCCCAGGTGGATGGTCAGCAGCTTCGCCACGTCGTCGAGGTGCGCCACAAGAGCTTCGCCTGCCCGGACTTCATCGCGCTGCTGCGGACCTACGCGGTGGCCGCAGTGATGGCCGACAGTGACACGCATCCTGGGCTGTACGATCCAACCGCACCGTTTATCTACGCGCGGTTGCAGAACGCGTCGCAGCACGAGGCTGCAGGCTACGCTCCTGACGCGCTGGGCACATGGGCGAAGCGCGCGAAGCTCTGGGCCGCCGGGAAGGTTCCAACTGACCTTCCTCTGCTCGCGCCGTCCGAACCCAAGCCACCCAAATCGCGCGATGTCTTCATCTACATGATCAACGGCTTCAAGCCGAAGGCACCCGCCGCTGCCATGGCGCTGATCGAGCGGTTGTCCGCATAATCGGCTGAATATTCACGCCGACGCCATCGCACGGAGATCGCCATGCCATCGACGACCTGCATCCGCAACGCCGCCTGCATCGTCGCCTGGGATGCGACGAACCGGCGCCACGCCTATCTGATGGGCGGCGACGTCGCCTTCACTGACGATACGCTGACCTACATCGGCAAGCACTACGACGGCACGGCGGACGAAACGATCGACGGCACCGAGCTGATGCTGATGCCCGGCCTGATCGATCTGCACGCCCATCCCAGCACGGAGCCGTTCTTTCGCGGCGTGCGCGAGGAGCACGGCGTGCCCGCAATGTACATGAGCGGACTCTACGAACGCTCGGTCGCGCTGCAGCCGGATGCAGAGGCGCGCAAGGCCGGCAAGCAGGTGGCGTTCTGCGAGATGCTGCTGTCCGGCATCACCAGCGTCGCCGATCTGTCCGGCATCGACGAGGGCTGGATCGATCTCGCGGCGCGGAGCGGCCTGCGCGTGTTCCTCGCACCCTCCTACGCTTCCGCGCGCTGGCATCTGGAGAACGGCTGGGCGCTGCAATACCGCTGGGACGAAACCGCCGGCCGTCGCGGACTCGACGCGGCTCTGACATTGATCGAGCAGGCTGCCGCGCATCCGTCCGGCCGTCTGTCTGGCATCGTCTCGCCGGCACAGATCGACACCTGCACAACCGATCTGCTGCGCGACAGCTTCGCCGCGGCCGAGGCGCGCGACGTGCCGCTGACCGTGCATTGTTCGCAGAGCGTCAACGAGTTCCTGGTCATGGTCGATCGCCACGGCAAGTCGCCAGTGCAGTTCGCACGCGACCTCGGCATCCTGTCGCCGCGCACCGTGCTGGGGCACGCGATGTTCATCGACGAGCATTCGTGGGTGCGCTGGCATACCCACACCGATCTCGAAATTCTGGTCGATACCGGCACGAGCGTCGCGCATTGCCCATCGCCCTTCGCGCGCTATGGCCACACGCTGGAGGATTTCGGCCGCTACCATCGCGCCGGCGTCAATCTCGGCATCGGCACCGACGTCGCCCCGCACAACGTCATCGAGGAAATGCGGCTTGGTGCGATCCTGGCGCGTGTGGCGGCGCGCGACATCACCGCGACCAGCGTCGCCACGCTGTTCCATGCCGCGACGGTGGGCGGCGCGGACGCGCTCGGGCGACCCGATCTCGGGCGTCTGACGGCCGGAGCGAAGGCCGACCTCGTGCTGGTCGATCTGGCCAATCCATGGATGCGACCGGCGCGCGATCCGCTGCGCTCACTGGTGTTCACCGCCGCTGACCGCGCGGTGCGCACGGTGTTCGTGCACGGCGCCAAGGTGATGGAGAACGGCCAGGTGCTGACCATGGACCACGCCGCCGCGCTGGCAGCGGTGACCGAGGGCCAGGAGCGCATGCTGCGCGACGCCCCATCCCGCGACTGGGCAGGCCGTACCGCCGACCAGATCTCGCCGCTAAGTCTGCCGATGTTGCCCTAGCCTGACTCTAACCTCCCCCTCCACTCACGGGGGGAGGGGCAAGCCGCAAATCCTCCTGGACAAACCGGATCGCCGCTTCCAACAGCACAGCGCGCGGGTAGTCGTTGTGCGTCATCAGCGTCGCGCCCAGCAGCGGCGCGTTTGCCCCGAAGGGCATGGCGATCGCCAGATGGTCGGCGTGCGCATAGCCCAGCAGCGTGGAGCCAGGGATGATGGCGTCGGACGCGACGACCAGGCCGTCGTTCGCCGGCTCGGTTCGCGAGAGGATGTCGGCGAAGGGGCGCAGCACGGCGGACATGTCGTTGGGTCCCGCCACCGCCACCAGTGAGTAGGTGCGTACGCTCGCCGGCCAGGCATGCGTCGCGAGCCACGTCAGGCGCTCGGATCGGCGAAGGCTGTCGGCAGCCTCGACGCCGTGGCCCCGCGGGCACTCGGGCAAGGCGATCGCTTCCGCCATTTGCGCGACCCAGTCCGGCACGATGTCAGCGAGCGGCGAGCCGTTGACGGCGCCGGCCACGCTCACCAGTGCGACGACCTTGTCGGCGAGATCGGGATAGGTCGCGAGCGCCAGCAGGGAATCGACGGTGCCCTTGGAGTGGGTGACCAGGATGATGCGCGCCTCCGCCGGCATCGCGCGGATCGCGTCGCGAATGATGCCGGCGTTGATCTCGCTGGCCTGACGGCCACGGGTCTGGATGTAGCCTGTCTGGTAGCCCTGCGCCTCCAGGTCGGCGCGCGCGTCGCCAAATACCGTGGACTCCGACATGAGGCATTCGGCCAGCAGGCCAGGCACCATGACCACAGTCAGGCCGGCGCTGGAAGGCCCCAGGGCGACCAGTTGGCCCGACGACGGCGGCGGTTCGCCGGGAAGCTGCCAGAGCGCCGCGCTGGTGTCGCACGGACGGTCGAACGGAAGCTCCGCGCCATGGTCGGCCCGCACGGCGCAGTAGATCTCGCGGAAGCGACCGCGGCCATCGGTGATCCCGGCCTTGGCGGTCGGGAGCAGAATCGCCGGGGGCATCGCGGCGATGCGGAGTTCCGGCGGGCGAGGCGCACAGGCCGCGAGAAAGGCGATGGAGAACAGGAACGCGGCTGGCGTGCAGCGCATCGTTAAACCCTTCCGCAGGCGTGCGCGCAAACGACCATGCGGATGGATTGTCACTGAAGGGCTAAGGCCAAGGGCTGATACGCGTAACCGCATGCGCACAACAGGGGGTGCCACTGCCTATGGAAAAGTGCCAACTCGATGCGGAGGTCGCGCCGCAAAGAGGCCGGCGGATAAACGGAGGCAGACGATCCAAAGGCGATACGTGGGCAAGGGGCACTCGCGCTTAGCGACCCGCATTGACACCCCGCTGCTCAGCGCCTACGCCGCGCCCTCTCAGGACTTCTGCCCCCATGCCCCGCCGCAAGCCACGCGGCCGTCCGCTCGACGGCTGGCTGATCATCGACAAGCCACCAGGGCTCACCAGCACCGACGTGGTCAACCGCGTCCGACGGGCATTCGACGCGCAGAAGGCCGGCCACGGCGGCACGCTCGATCCGCTCGCCACAGGCGTGCTGCCGATCGCGTTCGGTGCCGCCACGAAGACCGTGCCCTACGTCATGAATGGCACGAAACTCTACCGTTTCACGCTGCGTTTCGGCGAGGCACGCGACACGGACGATGCCGACGGCAAGGTCACCGCGACGTCGCCTGTCCGACCCACGGATGAGCAGATCCACGCGGCATTGGGTAAATTCCGCGGCGACATCATGCAGGTACCCCCCACCTTCTCGGCGGTGAAAATCGCCGGAGAACGCGCCTACGACATGGCGCGCGAGGGACGCCCGCCGAACCTGGAGCCGCGTCCCGCCCGGGTGGACCGCTTCGAGCTGATCGAACGCCCGAACCAGGACACCGCCGTCTTCGAGGTTGCCTCGGGCAAGGGTGTCTATATGCGCAGTCTGGCACGCGACCTCGCCCAGGCCTGCGACACTCTCGGCCATATCACGGCGCTGCGCCGCCTCCGCGTCGGCCCGTTCACCGAGGCCCAGGCGACGCCCCTGGACAAACTCCGTGCGACAGACGATACCCCGCGCGCTTCCCCGGACCTGCTGCTTCCGGTCGCGACCGCGCTGGCCGACATCCCGGCGCTGGCCTTGACCGAGGCGGAGGTCAGTGGCCTGAGGCATGGCCAGGCAATCAGCCTGGTCACGCTGATGGGCCGCATTCCCGGTTCGGCCGACCCCGCTGGAGGGTTGGTCCGCGCCATGGCGGGGGGGTGCGTGATCGGGTTGGCCCGGCTGGAAGACGGCTGGATGAAGCCCGCGCGTATGCTGTGACTCTTACCTGAGGAGACCATTCCGATGTCGATCACCGCGGAGCGCCGCACGGCGCTGATCGGCGAGTACGCCACCGCGCCGGAGGATACCGGCAGCCCGGAAGTGCAGGTCGCCTTGCTATCCGAGCGCATCGGCAACCTGACCGAGCACCTGAAAACCCACGCGAAGGATTTTCACTCGCGGCGTGGTCTGCTGATGCTGGTCGGACGCCGCCGCCGACTGCTCGACTACCTCAAGGCGAAAAACCAGGGCCGCTACGAGACGCTGATCGGTCGGCTCAGTCTACGCCGCTGATGGAGCGCACGCCTCCGCCGGTGTCGCTGGCTGCCGCGCTTGCTTTGCCGCGGACGCCGGGCCGTTCGGCCGAGGTGTTTGTTGACGGGGAACTGGAGGTGCGGTTCGCCGCCAGGCCGACCGATGGCCCGCAGGTGCCGCATCAGCGCGATGAGCTGTATTTCGTCGCTGCGGGCACCGGCCGTTACCGGGTCGAGGACAAGGTGACCCCGGTTGGGCCCGGCGACGTATTGTTCTGTGCGGCGCATGTGCGACACGGATTCGAGGCGATCTCGGACGATTTTTGCGTCTGGGTGCTGTTCTATGGTCCGCTCAAGGCGCCTGCCTGAGGCGAACACCTTGTAGTGAGTTCGCCAGATATAATATGCCCCGACGTGGGTACGAAGATGCCTACCCCCGAACCATGGTGGCTCGGGGCAATGCCGAGGGGGCCGGCTGCCGCCTCCGACGCCGCGTCACGCGGCGGATCGACAGACCGCCGTTCCGGCGACCCAAGGTGCGGGACCCGCGACGGCGTTTCCGGCCACATGGCCCGCGGCTGCGCCCGCGCTCGAAGCAAACGCAGCCCGCGCCATCCATGCGACCCGAGACGCCGCCTCCCGCCCAACTATGGGACACTGGCGCGCCCGGCTCTCCGTCCGCCGATGCCGCGCATCTGTAAGGACGTGTGAATGTTCAACTACTTCCGCAAGGAACTCGACTGGGGCGGCCGCAAGCTGATCCTGGAGACCGGCAAGATGGCCCGGCAAGCCGACGGTGCGGTGCTTGCCCGTTATGGCGACACGATCGTGCTGTGCACCGCCGTCGGGGTGAAGAGTTCCCGCCCTGGGCAGGACTTTTTCCCGCTCACGGTCAACTACCAGGAGAAGGCCTTTGCCGCCGGCAAGATCCCCGGTGGATTCTTCAAGCGCGAGGGACGGCCGTCCGAGGCCGAGGTGCTGAAGTCCCGCCTGATCGACCGGCCGATCCGCCCGCTGTTCCCCGAGGGCTTTCGTAATGAGGTCCAGATCGTCGCAACCGTGCTGAGCCATGACCTGGAGAACGACCCCGATATCGTCGCCATGGTCGGCTGCTCAGCCGCGCTGACGCTGTCCGGCATTCCTTTCTTCGGCCCGATCGCCGCGGCGCGCGTGGGTTACGAGGACGGCCAATACATCCTCAATCCCACCGCCGACCAGATCGAGCGCTCGAAGCTCGAACTCGTGGTGGCGGGCACGGCGGCCGGCGTGCTGATGGTGGAATCTGAAGCGCAGGAACTGCCTGAGGATGTCATGTTGGGCGCGGTCACCTTTGGCCACGAGAGCTTCCAGCCGGTGATCCAGGCGATTATCGAGCTGGCCGAACACGCAGCAAAGGACCCATGGCCGCTATCCGAGCCGTCGGCTGAGGAACAGGCGCTGAAGGCGCGCGTCGATGCGCTGGCCCGCGCCGGGCTGACGGAGGCCTATCGCGAGCCGGACAAAGGCGCGCGGCACAACAAGGTGGACGCGGTCCGCTCGGCACTGAATGAGGCGCTGACTGCGGAGGGGCTCGACGCCGACAAGGCCAAGCCTGTCTTCCACGACCTGGAGGCAGAGGTTGTTCGCGGCGGCATCCTCGACACCGGCATGCGCATCGACGGCCGTGACACCAGGACGGTGCGGCCGATCGTGGCCGAGGTTGGCGTTCTGCCGCGTGCGCACGGCTCCGCGCTGTTCACGCGTGGCGAGACGCAGGCACTGTGCGTTGCCACGCTTGGCACCGGGCAGGACGAGCAGATCATCGACGCGCTTGAGGGCGAGTACCGCGAGCACTTCATGCTGCACTACAACTTCCCGCCCTATTCCGTGGGTGAGGCCGGTCGCATGGGTTCGCCCGGGCGCCGCGAGGTGGGCCATGGCAAGCTGGCCTGGCGCGCGATCCATCCCATGCTGCCTGCGAAGGAGAGGTTCCCCTACACGCTGCGTGTCGTCTCCGAGATCACCGAAAGCAACGGCAGCTCTTCGATGGCGACGGTGTGCGGCAGCTCGCTCGCGCTGATGGACGCCGGCGTGCCGTTGAAGCGGCCGGTGGCTGGCATTGCCATGGGGCTGATCAAGGAGGACCGCGGCTTCGCCGTGCTGTCCGACATCCTCGGAGACGAGGACCACCTGGGTGACATGGACTTCAAGGTTGCCGGGACCGATAGCGGCATCACCGCGCTGCAGATGGACATCAAGATCACCTCGATCACGCCCGACATCATGCGCATCGCACTGGAGCAGGCGCGCGATGGGCGGATGCACATCCTGGGCGAGATGGCGAAGGCGTTGACCGGGCACCGTGGTGACGTTGCCGCCACTGCGCCGCGCATCACCATCATGAACGTGCCGAAGGAGAAGATTCGCGAGGTGATCGGGACCGGCGGCAAGGTGATCCGCGAGATCGTCGAGCAGACCGGCTGCAAGGTCGACATCGAGGACGACGGCACGATCAAGATCGCCGCCACCGATTCGCTGCAGGCGCAGCGGGCGATCGACTGGATCCGCGGCATCGTGGCGGAGCCGGAGATCGGCATCATCTACAACGGCAAGGTGGTGAAGACCGCTGAGTTCGGCGCATTCGTGAACTTCCTGGGCTCGCGTGACGGGCTGGTGCATATCAGCGAGTTGCAGCAGGGCCGGGTCGGCAAGACCACGGACGTGGTGAATGTTGGCGACCAGGTGAAGGTGAAGGTCCTTGGCTTCGATGACCGCGGCAAGGTGAAGCTGTCTATGCGGGTGGTCGATCAGGCGACCGGCGAGGACATCACCGAGAAGGTCGGCGCCAAGCCTGGTCGGGGCGACAGGGATCGAGATCGCCCCGACCGCGGCGAACGTCGCGAGCGGCGGGACGCGGACGTGCCACCCGAGGCTGCCGAGCAGCCGGCGATCGGCGAGTAACAGGGCTCCTCCCCCCAACCCCTCATGCAGGGGAAGGGGGGGTTCGAACTTGGTAACGGTTGTGTCATACGGCCTGTAGGGAGACGGAGGCCTATGAAGGCAATCAACGCAATTCGCATGGGAGGTATGGAGGTGCTGCCGCTCGTGGAGGGCGGCAAAGGCATCGCCATCTCCAACGGCATCTCGTCCGGACACTGGGCGTTCGCCGGCGGTGTCGGCACGTTCAGCGCGGTCAACGCCGACAGCTTCGACGACAACGGCCAGCGCATTCCGCAGGTCTATCGCGGCCGCACGCGGCGCGAGCGGCATGAGGAGCTGGTCGCCTACGCCGTCCAGGGCGCGCTGACGCAGGCACGCCGTGCCTATGAGCTGGCCAGCGGCGTTGGGCGTATCCACGCCAACATCCTGTGGGAGATGGGCGCCGCCGAACGCATCATCACTGAGGTGCTGGAACAGGCGAAAGGCATCGTCAACGGCATCACGTGCGGTGCCGGTATGCCGTACCGGCTGTCGGATATCGCTGCCCGGTTCAATGTCTATTACTACCCCATCATCTCCTCGGCGCGTGCCTTCAATGCACTTTGGAAGCGTGCCTATTCCAAGGCCGCGTCACTGTTGGGCGGCGTGGTGTACGAGGACCCTTGGCTCGCCGGCGGCCACAATGGCCTGTCCAACAGCGAAGACCCGACGAAGCCCGAGGACCCGTTTCCCCGCGTGCTGGCGCTGCGCAAATTGATGCGCGAGTTCGGCCTGCACGAGACGCCGATCATCATGGCCGGCGGCGTGTGGTGGCTGGAGGAGTGGCAGGACTGGATTGACAATCCTGATCTCGGTCCGATTGCCTTCCAGTTCGGCACGCGTCCGCTGCTCACTCAGGAAAGCCCGATCGGCGATGCGTGGAAGGAGCGGCTGCGCACGTTGCAGGAAGGCGACGTGTTCCTCAACCGCTTCAGCCCGACCGGCTTCTATTCGAGCGCGGTGAACAATGGCTTCATCCAGGAACTGCGCGAGCGCAACGAACGCCAGGCGGCCTACACCACTGAGGTGATCGGTGAGCACGTCGCCGAATACGGTGTCGGGCCGCGCAAGCGCGTTGTCTATCTGACCCCGGCCGATCTGGAACGCGCGCGAGCATGGGAGGCGCAAGGCTACACCGAGGCGCTGCGCACACCCGACAGCACGCTGATCTTTGTCACGCCGCAGAAGGCCAGGGAGCTGCTGGCCGATCAGGTCGCCTGCATGGGATGCCTCAGTCAGTGCCGCTTCTCGAACTGGGAGCAGCAGGAGCCCGACTACAGTACCAACAAGCGACCGGACCCGCGCAGCTTCTGCATTCAGAAGACGCTGCAGAACATCGCGCATGAGAGCGACGACCCGACAGCACTGGAACGCAACCTGATGTTCAGCGGGCACAATGCGTTCCGCTTCGCCAAGGATCCGTACTATTCGAACGGCTTCGTCCCGTCGGTGAAGCAGCTCGTGGAGCGCATCCTGACCGGGCGGTGAAACTCCTTCTCATCAACCCGAACGTCACCGACGCCATAACCGATGGAATGGCGTCGGAGGCTCGTCGCTTTGCCTCTCCAGGAACCGAGATCGTCGCCGTCACCGCCGCCTTCGGCACGCAGTATGTGGAGAACCGCGTGGAGGCAGCCATCGCGTCACACGCCGTGCTCGATGCGCTGGCGAAGCATGGCGCCAGTCACGACGCGGCCATCGTCTCCGCCTTCGGCGATCCCGGACTCGCGGCGGCGCGCGAATTTGCCGACATCCCCATCGTCGGTATCGAGGAATCAGCCATCCTCACCGCCTGGATGCTGGGCCGGCGCTACTCGATCATTTGCCTGACGCCGCGGCTGCGTACCTGGTACATCGAATGTGCGCAGGAGCACGGTCTGGCCGGGCGTCTTGCCAGCGTACGTGCGCTCGATGCGCCGATCACCGACATCACGCGTGCCAAGGAGCAATTCCGTGACCGCCTGATCGAGTGCTGCATGCAGGCCATAGAGCAGGACGAAGCCGAGGTCATCATCTTCGGCGGCGGTCCAATTGCTGGCTTGGCACGCGAGGTGCGCGACGAAATCCCGGTGCCGACGCTGGATGGCGTGTCCTGTGCCGTCCGCATGGCCGAAGCGCTTGTTGCACTCCAGCCGCGTCCGGCCACACGTGGCAGCTTCGCGCGTCCAGCCGCGAAGCCGGCAAGCGGACTGTCTCCCGAGTTGATGCGGCGCATCTCCGGCGAGCCGTGATCGCGACGCCAGTTGTCATTGCTGACCGACGATCACTTTGATTGCCGAACAGGCAGTGCTGTCGACGACGCGAACCGGGTCTTATCGACTGTGACCGACGCATCGCTGACAGCAACTGGTCCAGTCGCGCGGCACGGTCATAGAATAGCCGCCCGCCCGGCGAAGGCGCCATGGTAGCTGGGTCGTGCGGAGCGTGTGCATTGGTGGTGATGACGATATGAACTTATCCAAGAGGTTGGGATGAAGCGCGTCGTCATGGTGATCCTCGACGGTCTGCGGCGCGATTTCGTCGATGCGGCACGCACGCCGCATCTGGCCGAGTTTGCCCCGCGTGCCGAACGCTTCCCTGCCTATCGTACCGCCTTTCCGTCGGCCACCCGGGTAGTGACCGCGACCTTCGCCACAGGTTGCCATCCGGCGCGCCACACACTGCAAGGCAACTCGATGGCGCTGCTTGAGAACGGCGTGCTGGTGGCGCACGACGTCGGCCGGCCCGACTTCCTGAGCCACAAGCGCGCCGTCACCGGCCGTGCGCTCGCTGTCCCGACGCTTGCCGAACGGCTGGCGGCTCATGGCGGAGCAATCGTCTACAACAATGTCTCCCCGGGCGCCGCTTATGCGCACGATCCTGACGGCTACGGCCATGTGTATCACCGCGCGGGGTCATTCGCGCCGGGGCGGATGGCGATCGCGCCGCTGCCGGTCACACTGGACTCGGCGGGGGACCGGATCGTGACGGATCAGTTCATCGCCGATGCGCTGAACGCCCGACGCCCGGCGCTCGCCGTGCTGTGGCTGGCCGAGCCCGATCACTCCCAGCACGAGCTGCCGCTCGGATCGCCGGAACATCTCGCTGTTCTGCACGACGCTGACCGTAACGCCGGCAAAGTGATCGCCGCGGTGGACGCGCTACGTGGAGCGGGCGACGAGATACTGCTGATCGTCGGCTCCGATCATGGCCATGAAACCGTGTCTGGCGTCGTGGATATTGAGGCAGAGTTGATCGCCGGGGGCCTGAAATCCGGTCGCCAGTCGAACGACGTGATCGCCGTATCGAGCGGCAATGCAAGCCTGATCCATCTGCATCCGGATGCCGAACGGCGACGCGAACGGCTTGGCGACTTCCTGGCGTCGCAGCCGTGGGTCGGTCAGGTTTTCGGCGCCGACAGTCTCGCGCACGTGGGGCAGGCGCCGCACAACAGCCTGGCGTTCGCTGTGTCGCTGAAGGCTGATGGCAGCGAGAACGAATTCGGCGTGCCAGGGCGATCGCTCGCCGCCAGGCCGCGCTGGGGCAAGCAGGACCGGGTAGGCTGCGGCCAACACGGCGGCCTTGCCCAATACGAGCAGTCACCTACGTTGCTGATCGATGGCCCGGGCTTTGCAGCTGGCGGATCTCGCAGCGAACCGGCTCACATCGTCGATCTCGCACCAAGCATCATGCGGCATCTCGGTGTTCCGGCGAGCGGGATGGACGGCTCGCCGCTGCAGCGAGTGCCGTAGCGACGCGGGCGATCACTGGGGCCCAGTCCCCGCTGCTTTCCTGGCGAAAGATGCGCAGTGACGGATACCACGGGCTGTCCTCGCGCCCGCTCAGCCAGCGCCAGCAATTGTCGTAGCGATCGAGCAGGAACACCGGCTTACCCATCGCGCCAGCGAGGTGCACGATCGAAGTATCGACGCTGATCACGAGGTCCAGGTTGGCGACGATGGCCGCTGTGTCCGCGAAGTCCGTCACGTCGGCCATTACGTCGAGCAGATCGAAGTCGGCCTCGCAGGCCTGCACCGCTGCGGGACCCTTTTGCAGGCTGATGAAGCGTGCACCTGGCACAGAGCTTAGCGGCGCCAACGTGGCCAGATCCGTGCTGCGGCGGCGGTCGAGCGCGACGAAGCCGGTAAGCCAGGGTCGCGCTTGGCCGGCCCAGCACAGGCCGACGCGCAACGTATCGCTGGTCGGTAGCCGTGCGGACCAACGGCGTACCAGCGCAGGAGCTGCTTCCAGGTACGGGACTTCGCACGGGATGGTCTCAACCGTGGTCTCGAAGGCGCGTGGCAGCCCATTGAACGAGCAGTGGAAGTCGTAATGTGGGACCGGCGCGTCACCGGTCGGCACGTCGGCGACGCCCCGGACTGTGCGCAGCAGTGCCGTCAGCGTTGGGGGCACGGCGGCGACGACACGCGCGCCACGCTGCGCGAGCAGCGGCAGATAGCGCATGAACTGCAGCGTGTCGCCAAGACCCTCCTCGTGCACTACCAACACCGTGCGCCCGGTCAGGTCGGGTTGAACCGAGAGCGGTGGCAACAAGCGCTCGCAGGGAAGCATGCTGCGGCCCGGCTGTGACAGGATCGCATCCTCATCCGGCCGGGCCTCGGCGAACCGACCCGCGCCCAGACAGGCCACGGCCCGGTTCCCCCTGATCTGTCCATTATCAGGTGCTCGCGCCAACGCCGCGTCGTACGCATCGAGCGACGCATCGAACTGTCCCTCGACCTTCAGCATCATTCCGAGGTTTGCCCAGAATACCGCCTGCGTCGGATCGCACACTGTCGCCTGGCGGAACATTCCCGCTGCTTCAGCGAAACGGCCGGCCTCGGCCAACGCCAATCCCATCTGGTCGAGCGCCTCAGCGTCGTCGGGATGTCTCAGCAGCACAGGCTCCAGCAGCGCGATTGCTGCCTCGCAGTCGCCGTGCTCGCGCAGGAACTCTGACAGGCCGTAGCGCAATCGCAGATCGTCCGGCGTCAGTTTCAGGCACGCGCGATATTGCGGCTCGATGAGGGCCGCCTTGTCTTGCGCGACAAGCATTCGGGCAAGATCGCCACACGGATGAGCATAGCCGCGCCTTGTGCGTGCGACGCGGTTGAGCAGCGGGGCGGCTGCGGCAGCGTGCCCTTGCATGCCAACCGCAAGCCCAAGGAGCAGCAGGGCTTCGGTATCGGCCCGGTTCTCCGAAATCAGGCGGCGACAGACTTGCACTGCCTGCTCGGGCTGAGTGTTCTCCAGCAGGTTCAGTGCGTCACGTAATCCGTGCAGCCGAGCAGCTGCCTCCACCTTCCGATCTCCCGCGAAGCGACGTGGCGCAGCTTACGTCTGGCGGGATTAAGGCCGGGTTATTGCCCCTCGCGACGCCAGGCGAGCACCATCAGCCCAAGCATCAGCGGCAGTGCGATCCAGGAGGGGAGCAGCGCCAGTGAGGCAATCCCTGTCACCACGTGATCATGCCGCCGCTCCAGCCCGATCCACGAACTGCCGGCGGCCGACCGGTCTGGCTCGGTGCGGCGCAGTTCCGGCAGATCGGGCGGCGCGCCGGCAACACCGGTGCCAATGAAATGCACCCCGCCCCCCGACGCCCGCGCCAGCTTGCGCAGCAGCGTCGCGGTGGCGCGCAGATCGGCGAACTCGAGCGGGTTGGCGGCACCGGCCGCGGCGTAAGCAGTGCGGGTGCCGTCGCCCACCTGCCACACGCCCGGTGTCGGAGCCGGCAGATTGGCAGTCCCCTTGCCTGGACTGGTCGCGGCCAGGCTCAAGGTCCGCGTCTTGCCGTCGGGGTCGGTCACCGTCACCTGACCGGGCTGGGCAGGATCGGTCGAGCGGCGCTCGATCGTCAGCCTGCCGGCGGCGACCCGTGCGGTGAGCGCATTTTCCTCCAGCTCAGGCTCCTGCATCAGCCAATGCGCCACCCGGCGCAGCAGCTCAGCCTGCGGGCCTCCGCCCTGGTGGCCGCGCGACCACAGCCAGATCTGATCCGACAGCAGCAGTGCGACGCGTCCCTTGCCCACCCGGTCGAGCAGCAGCAGCGGCTGGCCATCACGCGTGCCCAACAGAGCCTCACCGCTCACGTCGGCCGGCTGGATGCGGCGGTACCACGATCCCCATTCCGGCGCCGCGGCGGGGTTGCCTGGCGAATTTGCGCCCGTCAGTCCCTCGGTCACCGGATGACGTTGGCCGAGATCGGTGACGCGCGGGCGAAACTGTCCCTCGACGACCGCGCTCATCGACGCCGGCACACCCGGCAGGATCTGGCCGATCGGCGTGGCCGCGAGACTGCTCGCGCCCGAGAACTCCGGCCCCACGCTCAACAGGAGGGCACCGCCCTCGCGAACATGCTCGGCGATGTTGGCGATGTAGGGCATTGGCAGCAGACCACGATTCTGGAAGCGGTCCAGGATGATCAGGTCGAACTCGTGGATCTTGTCGAGAAACAGCTCGCGCACCGGAAAGGCGATCAGCGCCAGTTCGTTCAGCGGCGTGAGGTCGTCCTTCTCCGGTGGGCGAAGGATGGTGAAGTGCACCAGATCGACGGATGGATCCGCTTTCAGCAGACGACGCCAGGTGCGCTCGCCGGGATGCGGTTCACCCGAGATCAGCAGAACGCGCAGCCGGTCACGAACGCCATTGATCTCCACCACAGCGCGATTGTTGATGGTCGAGACCTCGCCCGGCAACGTGCTCGCCGATAGCTCCACGACAGTAGGACCGGCACGGGTGATCGGCAGATCGATGCGCTGCTCCACGCCGATCGGCACGTTCTCGACGCGCGGCGGCTCGCCATCGCGGCGGATCGTCAGATTGGCGGAGGGACTGGGATGCTCTACGCCGAGATCCTCGATGGCGACGCGCAGCGTGACCGTTTTGCCCACGATGCCGTAACTCGGCGCTTCGATGATCCGCAGGCGGCGGTCGGTCTCCTCGCCCTTCGCCGGGACCAGCACATTGAGTGGCGCACCGCCCGGCGGCGTGTCGGGAATGTCGTGCACCTGACCGTCGGTGATGGCGATCGTGCCGGCGAGACGTGAGCGCGGAATGTCGGCCAACGCGCGGTCGATCGCACCGAACAGGCGGGTTCCGGCATCGCCGTTCTCCGGAACGGTGACCGTGCGTAGCTCGAGATCGGGAAGCTTCGCCGCCTGCTGGGTCAGTGTCGCGCGTGCTGCCTCGGCCAACCGCGCGCGTTCGCCGATTTGCATGGACGCCGTCTGATCGACCACGAGCAGGCCGATATCGGGAAGATTGTCGCGGCTTTCCTGCACCATGCGCGGACCGGCGAGCCAAAGCAGCAGAATGGCGAATCCGGCGAGCCGCCACGCCGTCCCGCGCGCCCGGCGGAAAGCGGCGAGTGCCACGATCAGCAGCGCGATCGTGCCGAGGATTGCGATCAGCCAAAGCGGTAGCAACGGCTCGAAGCGGAGGGCGGCGATGACGTCTTCAGGGTGCATTTAGGCCCTCTCCCCCCAACCCCCTCCCGCAAGGGGAGGGGGAGAAGAAGCGATCCCCTCCCCCGCCCCTTGCGGGAGGGGGTTGGGGGGAGGGGGTGCGGAGCGCATCACTGCCCCAGCCTTTGCAGTATCGCTGGCACGTGCACCTGATCGCCCTTGTAGTTGCCGGTCAGCGCGTACATCACGAGGTTCACGCCGAACCGGTAGGCCACCGTCCGCTGACGCGCGCCGCCCGGGATCACCGCGTAAGGGTTGCGCCCACTTTCGTCCACGGCCCAGGCCGAGGCCCAGTCGTTGCCGCCGATGATCACTGGGCTGACGCTGTCGTTGGTGCGGTCCTGGTCGCGCTGCACCCACACCTGATCGCCGGTGTAGCGCCCCGGAAAATCCTGCAGCAGATAGAAGGCGCGCGCGAGCACGTGCTCGGTGGTCAGGGGCGCCAGTGGCGGGATTACGAGCCCTTGCGCCACCCGCTGCAACGCCGACCCGGTGCCCGGTGCAAAGCCCGCGCCGGAGCCGGAATCCCGCGTGTCGATCAGTATGATACCGCCCCGGCTCATGTAGTCGTTCAGCGCCGCCGCCTGGTCCGAGGAAAGTGGCCGCGCATCCGCGCTGATCGGCCAGTAGAGCAGCGGATAGAAACTGAGGTCGGTCTTGCCGGGCTCCACCGCGTCCGGTTCCGCGAGCGTCGCCGCGGTGCGCCGGTTGACGTATTCCGACAGCCCTTCAAGGCCGGCGCGCGACACGCCATCCAATTGGCCATCCCCGGTGACGATGTAGCCGAGCCGCGTGGCGAGCGCCGGGTTGGGATTGTTGTCGAGTGCATGTGCCGTCGGCGCGACCAGCAGACCAACCACCAGCGCCGCCGCCACTCGACTGGGCCGCAGCAGGCCGCGTAGACCCAGCGCTATCAGCAGGTCGAGCGCGAGCAGGACCACCGCGGCTGCCAGCAGAGCCGGCCCGAGCGCCCGCTCCGGCACGGCATTGGCGTAATTCTCGATACGAGCGCCGGTTACCGGTGGCGCCATCTCGGGCATCGGGAGATTGGTGCCGAGATTGAGCGCGCGCCGGCCGTTCTCCGGTCCGTACAACCCTGGCGGGTGGCGCGGCGAAGCTGGGGTACGGGCGATCTCGTTGGCGGGCAGACCCGTCGCCGCCTGGGGTGGCGGCGACAGCAGGCCATAGCCGTCCAAAGTTTCCGCAGGCGCCAGCACGGTGTTGTCGGAGATCGGCGCAACGCCCACCGACAGGGCGACCAGGCGCCGCAGCATATCGACGAACAGGCCCGACAGCGGAAGGTTGGACCAGTCGGCATTGGCGGTGACGTGAAACAGCACCACGCGTCCCGCGCCCACGGTCGATTGGGTTACCAGCGGGGTGCCGTCGGCCAGCGTCGCCCAAGTATGGCTGGTGAGGTCCGCTGAGGGCTCCGCCAGGACCTGACGGTTGACCTTGACCTCCTGCGGCACGGTGAGGCCGGCAAATGGCGAGGTGGCGCTGAACTGCGCCACGCCGGCGGGTTCTGCCCATGACAGTGCCCCACCAAGCTGGCGGTCGCCGCTGAGCAGTTTCACCGGCATCAGAGGATCGGTTTCGCCGAGTGGCTGTTCCGCGGTGCGTGGGCCGGCGAAGCGGATCAGCAGTCCGCCTTGCTCCACCCATTTGGCCAGCGCGTCGCGCTCGGCGCCTGCCGGCAGCGGCCGGTCGGCCAGGATCAGTACCGGACAGCTCGCGTTGCAGCAGGGTTGCGAGATCGGCCTCGCGTACCTCGGTGTACGGCTCCAGTGCGCGATGCAGGTAATAGAGCGGCCCAGCAAATGGGGTGTCGGCGGTCGCAAGATCGCCGGCCAGAATCCCAACCGGCCGCCGGCGCCAGCGTTCGTCGAGCAGCACCACGGAGGCAGCCGTCGGCGGACCTTCCAGCACCAGCCGGCTCAGCCGATTGCGCAGTTCGGGCGGCAGCACGATTGCGGCGCTGGCTCGGCTCGCGCCAGCCGGCAGATCCAGCGTAGCGCGGGCCAGGGTGCGGCCATCGCCGCTTTGCGCAAGCACCACGGACTTGCTGGCAAGGAGGTGCGGAGCTTGGGCGACCCGCGCCACCAGCCGGTCCGCCTGGTTATCCGGTGGCAGCAGGAGGCGGGCCGGCGCCGCCTCACTGCGCAACTCGGTCACCTTGCCTGCCTCGCCCAGGGCTGCGGCGAATTGCGTGAAATCGCTGCCATGTGTCAGCCCATCGCCGAGATAGACCACTGCTGCGTCGGGTTGGTGCCAGACCAGCAGCGCTTTCGCCGCCGCTGCGCGATCTGGCGGCCAGGCTTCAGGGTGCAACGCGGCAACTCGCGCGCGCAGATCGGCCACCGGAAGCGGCACGGTGGCCTGCGGTGCGGCAGCAGAGCCATCCGGTGCGGTCGCCAGCAGCGCCACCTCCCGCCCGGCACGTTCGGCGCGATCCAATAGGGTGTTGGCGGCCTGCATGCGTCGCGGCCAATCGCCGGCCGATGCCCAGCCGTTGTCCACCACCAACAGCACCGGGCCAGAACCGGCCAGCGTCGAGCCGGCATCGAGCACCGGTCGCGCCAATGCCAGGATCACGAGCGTCGCCGCGACCATGCGCAGCAGGAGCAGCCACCAGGGTGTCCGGGCCGGCGTTTCTTCGCGGGCGTGAAGCCCCATCAGCAGACGGATCGCCGGGAACGACTCGCTGCGCGGCGCGGGCGGTGTCACCCGCAACAGCCACCACAGCAGCGGCAAAGCTGGCAGAGCGAGCAGGACCCAGGGCGCGGCGAAGATCATGCATCGCTCCGGGCGTCAGGCCGGCCCTTAACCGTCATCGCCGCACTTGTTCCGGCCATCATCGCGCGGTCAGCGCCGTGTAGAGACCCAGCAGCGCGGACTCAGGCGAATGGTCGGTGCGATGGATGGCGAAGCCAAATCCGGCGGCGGAGCAAATTGCGGCAAGTCCCTCCTGCTGCGCCTTCATGCGCCGTGCGTACTCGTCGCGGATGCCCTCCACCCGCGGGATCAGCGTGTCACCCTCGCGCTCCAGGCCACGGAAGCGGATGCGGCCGCTATAGGGCAGGTCCGCCTCGGCCGGATCGAGCACCTGCAACATGTAGCCGCCGACCGGGATCGAAGACAGCTGACCGACCGCTGTCTGGATCTCCTCAAGCGGCGACAGGAAATCGCCGAACAGCACGACGCGCGCATGCCTGGGCAAAGGCACGCGCGGCGGCAGCCCGAGGTCATCGTCGGATCTTCCCACCAATGCCTCGGCCAATCGGTCCAACCCGACGCGGCCGGAGATCGGTCGCGCATCGGGGGCGATCATCGTGACCCGCTCGCCGCCGCGCAGCAGCAGCGACGCCAACGCCAGCAGCAGCAATCCCGCGCGATCGCGCTTTTCCACCGGCGCGCCGCGCGAGCGCCAGCGCATCGAGGCCGAAGCGTCGCGCCAGAGGCATACGGTCTGCGCCGCCTCCCACTCGGTCTCGCGGATGAACCAACCCTCGGGCGCGGGGCGGCCCGATTTCGCTGACTGACGCCAGTCGATGCGCGACATCGGATCGCCGGCGACGAAGTGGCGGAACTGCCAGAAACTGTCGCCCTGACCGACCCGGCGCCTGCCGTGGACGCCCTGCGCGACCGTCGAAGCGACACGCTCGGCGGCCACGAGCAGCGGAGGCAGGCGCGCGCCGAGGGCCTCGGCCCGTCTCGCGTCCGCGGTGGCGTGAACGAAACCGCTAGGCAAGTCGCTCAACCAGGCGGTCGATCACATCGGCCAGCGCCACGCCATCGGCGCGCGCCGAAAAATTCAGTGCCATGCGATGGCGCAACACCGGGCGTGCCAGCGCCACCACATCGTCGATGCTGGGCGCGAGCCTGGCGCCCAGCAGCGCACGGGCACGCGACGCCAGCATGAGCGCCTGCGCCGCTCGCGGCCCAGGTCCCCAGGCGACGTGTCGCCGCACGGTGTCGTCATCGGCGGTCTCCGGCCGCCCACCGCGCACCAACGACAGGATTGCATCCACTACCTTCTCGCCGACGGGCACGCGACGGATGAGTGCCTGTGCGGCACGCAGTTCCTCGCTTGTCATGGTCGGCTCGGGCGGAGCCTCGGCTGTGCCGGTGGTGGCAAGCAGCATGGTGCGCTCCGCCTCCAGCGCTGGGTAGCTGACATCGACCTCGAGCAGGAAGCGATCGAGCTGTGCCTCCGGCAATGGATAGGTGCCCTCCTGCTCGATCGGGTTCTGCGTCGCCAGCACATGAAATGGCTGCGGCAGCACGTGCTCGATGCCCGCCATCGCCACACGCTGCTCCTGCATCGCCTGCAACAGCGCGGATTGGGTGCGCGGACTGGCGCGGTTGATCTCGTCGGCCATCAGAAGCTGGCTGAACACTGGTCCAGGGACAAAGCGGAAACTGCGGCGGCCTTCCACATCGTCCAGCACCTCGCTGCCGATGATGTCCGCGGGCATCAGGTCGGGAGTGAATTGCACGCGCTTGGTCGCCAACCCGAGCACGACACCCAATGTCTCGACCAAGCGGCTCTTGCCGAGGCCGGGCACGCCGACCAGCAGCGCGTGGCCACCCGAAAGCAGCGTGATCAGCGTCTGATCCACCACTTCATCCTGGCCAAAGATCACACGGCCGATTGCCGCACGCACCCTGCCGATGCGCGCACCGAGCGCTTCGACCTCCGCGAGAATGGTGGTCGGATCGATCGCGCCTTGTTGCGTGACAGCCATACTCACAGACATACCGCGATATACCTCGGATAAAACTTACCAAGCCGTCATATAGGCACTTTCACGCGCGGGGGGATGCTCCCTATATCCGGCAGCAGGATGAAAGTTCGCGAGGGATGGAGACGTGAACGAGGGCAGCTCTCCAACGCCATTTGCCGGTGCTCTCGGGGCTGACCCGGGCGCGCGGGCGGCCGCAGCGGCGTTTGCCGAGCCAATCCACTCCGTTCCATGTTCTCGAACTCGCCCGCGCCGCGTGCCGGTCGAGTGTGGCGATCTGCCCTTCCTGATCCGGCGCGATGGCACTTGGCTGTATCGCGGCAGTCCTATCGCACGAAAAGAGCTGGTGTGTCTGTTCGCCAGCGTTCTGAAGCGCGAAGCGGACGGTTCGTTCTGGTTGGAAACGCCTGCCGAGCGTGGGCGTATCGAGGTGGAGGACGCGCCTTTCGTCGCCGTCGAGCTCGATTGGACAGGCGATGGCCGGCAGCAAACGCTGTCCTTTCGCACCAATGTCGACCAGGTGGTAACGGCTGGCCCTGAACATCCGATCCGGGTTGCGCATGACCTGCTGACCTGCGAGCCGACGCCCTACATCCTCATGCGTTCGGGTGCCGGCGAGCGCGGCGTCGAGGCACGGATCAATCGTGCCGTCTATTATGAACTGGTCGCCCTGGCCGTCCCCGAATGGGTCGGCTGCCGCCGAATGCTCGGCGTCTGGAGCTGCTGCCGGTTCTTTCCGCTGGGCGAGCTGCCCCCCAGCGAAGATTGACGCCACATCCATGACGGCTGCCGAGCTGCGTGCGCGGCTCACCGCGATTGCTGCCGAACCACTCCCCGGCGATGTTGCGCATGGTGACGATATTCTCGCCGTGATGAACCAGGCGCCGGTGCCGGCCGCCGTGCTTGTACCGGTCATCCTGGGGCCGACGCCTGGCATCCTGCTCACCAAGCGCAATGCGCATCTGAACAAGCATGGCGGCCAGGTGAGCTTCCCCGGCGGCCGGATCGATGCGCACGACGAAGATGCCACAGCGGCGGCGTTGCGCGAGGCGGAGGAGGAGATCGCGCTCGACCGTTCACAGGTCGAGATACTCGGTCTGATGGCGGACTATGTGACCAACACCGGCTATCGCATCACTCCCGTGCTGGGGCTGTTGTCGCCTGGCCTGCGGCTGCGGCCGGCGCCGGACGAAGTGGAGGCGGTTTTCGAACTGTCGATCGACGTGTTGCTCGATCCCGATGCGCCGAAGCGACAGCGCCATCACGTTCGGGGGGTCTGGCGGGAATATTGGGTGTGGCCGCATCCCGATCACTACATCTGGGGCGCGACCGCCGCGATCCTCGTGCATCTGGCGCAGAAGTTGCGGGCACTGGGGCCGCATGCTTCGGCTGGTTGAACTGGCGTTGTTTCTCACGCCCTTTGTCGTCTTTGCCATCTGGCGTTTCGCGGCACTGGAAGCTGCCGCGTCGGTCCGCGTCGTGGTGGGTGCCGCCTGCGTACTGGCTGTTCTGGCGGGACTCCTGATCTGGCTGAGCGAGGAGGATGCGCTGCCACCGGGTGCCCGCTACGAACCTGCGCGGATACAGAACGGCAGGGTGATCTCGGGACACGCCGCGTCACAATGAGCGATGCACCTGCCCTGCGGATCCCACCTCCGGCTTTCCTGGCGGAGCCTGCCTTGGCCGTAGTGATTGCGGCGTTGCCCGAGGCACGCGTGATCGGTGGCGCGGTGCGCGACACGCTGGCGGGCCGCGCTGTCACGGAGATCGACTTGGCGACGCCGCGCACGCCGGAGCAGGTGACCGAGGCTCTGCAAGCGGCGGCCATCCGCGCCGTGCCCACCGGGATCGAGCACGGCACTGTCACGGCGGTGGTGGATGGGCGCGGCTTTGAGGTCACCACGCTGCGACGCGACGTGGAGACTGACGGACGCCACGCCGTGGTGGCATTCACCGGTGACTGGCGGGCGGATGCCGCGCGGCGCGACTTCACCATCAATGCAATGTCGCTGACGCGCACCGGCGAAGTGTTCGACTACTTCGGCGGCGTCAGTGACCTCCACGCCGGCGTCGTGCGCTTCGTCGGCGATCCGGCGATCCGCATCGCCGAGGACTATCTGCGCATCCTCCGGTTTTTCCGGTTCTTTGCGCGCTATAGCAGGGGGGCCGCGGATACGGCGGCGCTGGTGGCAATTCGCGGCGGTGTCCCGGGTCTGGCGAGACTGTCGGTCGAGCGTGTGTGGAGCGAGTTGGCTCGGATTCTTTCGGCGCCCGATCCCCGTGCCGCTGTCGCGCTGATGGAGGAGGCAGGCGTCCTGGGAGCGGTGCTGCCGGAGGGTGCCGATCCGGCGCGGCTTGCGTGGCTGATCGAGGCGGGCGCCCCGGACGATCCGTTGCTTCGGCTCGCTGCGCTGCTGACCGGCGATGCCGTGGCGCTGTCCGCGCGTCTGCGTCTGTCGGCCGCGGAGCGCGATCGGCTGGTGGCCCTGCGCGCCGGCCCCGTGCCGCGGCCGGGCCAGGATGACGCGGCGCTCCGTCGTCTGCTTGCGGACGAGACCCGGGAGTTGCTGATCGATCGGGCCTGGCTCGCTGGCGGTGATGCGCCGGATTGGATTGCCTTGCGCGCGCGGCTGGCGGCGTTGCCGCGTCCGGTGTTTCCTCTGGAGGGCAGGGATGTGCTGGCGCTGGGCGAGCCGGAAGGCCCACGCGTCGGTGTCCTGCTGCGTGCGGTGCGCCAGTGGTGGCTGGACGGCGGATGTGTTGCCGGCGAGGAGGCCTGCCGCAGGGAACTGGCGCGGCGGATGTAGGGGCGAAGCCTACCCCCTCCCCCTGACCCGTCCCGCGAGAGGAGGGGGAAGACCCGAAAACGTTTCAGCGTGGCTTCACCTGCTTTAGTCTGCACGCCCTGTCACCCGACCGGGGTAAATGAGTGAGCGGCTCGAAGAACCTCATCATGGGCTTCTGCGCCAGGCTGCCGTTCCAGCGGCTGGAACCGTTCATCACATCGCTCCGCAATGCGGCATTTACCGGCGATGTGTGTTTACAGGTCCAGGATGTCGCCGCAGACACCATCGAGCAGCTTCGGGCGCACGGCACCATCGTGGAGCGTATCAGCTACTCGGCGCAGCCACGCATGACTGCCATGGCGAGTTGCTATTTCAGTTTTCAGGATTTCCTGCTTCGCAACGGCGAATCATATGCCAACGTATTGCTGACAGACCCATCGACGACGGTTTTCCAGGCCGATCCCTTCGCGGCACCGCTGCCCGCGGACATCGTCTATACAGCTGAACCCCGCAGGATCGACGACGCACCGGCGGTGCGCGATGCCGTTGTGCAGGCCTATGGCGAGGCGGTCGCCCACAACCTTCGCGATTGCACTGTTTCGAATGCCGACATCACAGCCGGGACCCGGTCAGGCATGCTGCGCTATCTCGCTGCCATGGTGCACCAGCTCGCCGGACGGACCACGCCGATTACCGGCGCGATCGATCAGGGCGTGCACAACTATGTCGTCCATATGCGTCCGTTACGAGGCGCCTGGCTCAACACGACGAATACATTGCCGTCGGCACACGAGCCGCCGGCGTCGGCAACCGACGCTGTGGTTGCCTTCTACATGCGTGAGCGCGATGCCGGTTGGCTCGACGTCTTCCTGGGCAGCCTGCACTGCGTCAATGATTCGGTGGCCGTATATTGCGTTGGCGATTTTGACCAGGATGACCAGGCTGTCCTGGCGCGCCACGGATGCACCGGCTACGTCGCGCCCACCATGGCGCCGGAGATTGCCGACAACGTCGCGCATTTCTACCTGAGCCAGATTCTTGACCGTATATCGTCTGACGCCGCGGTGCATTTGGATCAGGTGCTGGTCATCGACAACATGCGCGCGATCTTCCCGCGCGATCCATTCCTGACCAAGACCATCGGCCTGTCGGCATTCTGTGAGGGGTCGGCGCGGATTGGCGAGTTGGATTTCAATCGCGCCAGGCTGGGATTTTTTGTCTCGCCGGTGGATGAGGGCTGGCTGCGCAATCCCGTCGTGTCATCGATGGTGCTGCGTGGAGCACTGCCTCTGATGCGCGAGTTCTACCGCCGGATGCTCATCGAGCTGGTCGGCCGTACCGAGCTGCTGAGGATCCAAAAGGTGATCCAGGGCCTGGTGAATAAGCTCTGTCACGGTGGAGGGCTTGGCTTTCCGGTGATCGTGCACCCGAACGGGGCGGAGGTGCATTTCGACTTCCTGGAGTGCCGGCTTGGCGTGGATACGCGGTACGGTGTCCGTATCGGTGGCGCCGTGCCGGCGGTGGTGCTGGCCAGCCATCCGGAAACGCCGCTGATGCTCAGGCTCAAGATAGATCTGAATCTTCCTGAAACCTGAACCGCGGCGGCTGCCGGCTGGCAACCCCCCGCCGCCGCTGATAAACGCTGCCTATGGATGCTGTCACACCCGGCCTCGACGTCGTAGCCGGACGCGACTCGACGCGCGCACTGCTGGCGCGGTTGTGGCGTGAGCACGTCAGCCATCACAGATCGCGTCTGCTGCTGGTGCTGGTGCTGACCTGTCTGATGGCCGGCACCACTGCGCTGTACCCCGTCGTGATCGACCACGCATTCCAGATGTTCACCGATCGCGACAGGCGCATCCTGTACCAGATACCCGCGCTGGTGGTCGCCATCACCTCGATCAAGGCGGCGGCACAGTATTTCCAGAACGTGCAGGTGCAGCAGATCGTGCTGCTGGTGATCCGCGAGCTGCAAGGCCGCATGTTCTCGCACCTCGCGCATGCCGACGTGGCACGGCTGGAGCGCGAGGCGCCCGCGCAACTCGCCGCCCGCTTCACCACCGACGCGGCGATCATCCGCGACGCGCTGACCCGCACGGTGAACGGCGTTGCCGATGCGGTCACGGTGGTGGGGCTGGTCGCGTCGATGCTGTATCTCGACTGGCTGCTCAGCCTGATCGCCGCGGCGCTGTATCCGCTGGCGGCGGTGCCGATCCAGAACATTGGCCGGCGCATCAGGCGCGCCTCGGGCGGCATGCAGGAGCGGATGGGCGAGGCCGCGGCAATGTTGAACGAAAGCTTCGCGCAGGCGCGTACGGTGCGTGCCTACCGTCTGGAGGACGCCGAAACCGAGCGGGCAGAGAGCGCTTTCGCCCAGCTTTACCGGGCGTTGATGCGCATGGCCAAGGGGCGCGCGCGCGTCGATCCGGTGCTTGAGGTTCTGGGGGGTGCGGCGGTTGCGGCGGTGATCGGCTTCGCGGGCTGGCGTGCCGCGATCAGCTCGCAGACGATCGGCAACTTCACCGGCTTCGTTGCAGCGCTGCTGATCGCCTCACGCCCGCTACGCGCTCTCGGCTCGCTGAACGCCGCGCTGCAGGAGGGCCTGGCCGGCCTGACGCGCGTGTTCAGTGTGGTCGACGAGCGGCCGCACATCGTGGATGCGCCGGACGCCGCCCTGCTGCCAGGCGGCCGGGGTCGCGTGGTGTTCGACGATGTGCATTTCCTCTACCCGGACGGTCGTGTCGGTCTCGCGGGGCTCAGCTTCGCGGCGGAGCCTGGAACGATGGTCGCATTGGTCGGACCATCGGGGGCGGGCAAATCAACCGCACTGGCGTTGATCCCGCGACTGCACGACGCGACAGCCGGCATGGTGCGGATCGACGGCAGCGACGTGCGGCGCGTCACGCTGGCCAGTTTGCGCGACGCCATCGCCTACGTCGCGCAGGACGCCTTGTTGTTTGACGACACGGTCCTGGCGAACATCCGCATGGGGCGGCCGGGTGCGTCGGAGGCCGAGATTGCCGCTGCCGCAGAGGCTGCGGCAGCTTCAGGGTTCATCGCGGCACTGCCGGACGGGTTCGCGACAAGGGTCGGTCCAGGCGGCCAACGGCTGTCGGGCGGCCAACGGCAACGGGTGGCCCTGGCGCGCGCGCTGCTGCGCAATCCGCGCATCCTGCTCCTCGACGAGGCGACCAGCGCGCTCGACACGGAGAGCGAGGCAGCCATCCAGGTGGCGCTCGCGCGGCTACGGGAGGGCCGTACCACGATTGTGGTCGCGCACCGGCTTTCCACGGTGCGTGACGCCGATCAGGTGGTGGTCATGCATGAGGGCCGCGCGATAGAACGCGGAAGTCACGCTGGATTGCTGGATCATGACGGTCTGTATGCCAGATTGGTCCGCAGCCAGGGCCTGATGGAACCAGGGGTGGCACAGTAGCATTCAATAAGGCTTTCTCGCGCCACAGTTGATTGTGTTATGGCTAGGTCAAGTGTCGGCCACCCAATGGGCGACGGGGATGAACGACCACACGACAACCGACCTGCCGCCCCCGGTCGCGCGGGGGCATACGCGCTCCGATCAGTGGGATCATCTGTCGTCACGACAGAGGATCCGGCGGGCTTCGCGCGCCAAATGGGTGCTGCTGCTCATCGTGCTGGTGGCCGCCGCGGGAGCCACGGCTCACTGGTATCTCAGCCGGGACGCGGTGAGCACCGACGACGCCTACACCGACGGCCGCGCGATCGCGGTGGCGCCGCAGGTTGCGGGGACCGTCGTTGCCCTGCACGTGACCGACAACCAGCGGGTCAAGGCCGGCGACGTTCTGCTCGAAATTGATCCGCGTGCCTATACGGCGGCGCGCGACCAGGCGCAGGGCAACCTCCAGGTGGCCGAGGCGCAGCTCGCCAACGCCCGCATCAACCTGGAGTGGGCGAAGGAGGAATACCCGGCCAAGCTGGCCGCTGCGCAGGCAGTGTTGGCCGCAACCCGCGCCAGCCACTTCAAGGCCGAGGCGGATGCACGCCGCCAACAGGACCTGCCGAAGCAGGCAACCACGCAGCAGGAGATCGACACCGCGAACGCCGCGCTGCGCAACGCCAATGCCCAGGTGGATCAGGCACAGGCGGCCTTGCGGCAGGCCGAGCTGGTGCCGCAGTTCATCGGCGAGGCAGAGGCCAAGGTGCGAGAGCTCGAGGCGCAGGTGGCGCTCGCCCATGCGCAACTCGATCAGGCGGCGCTGAACCTTTCATGGACCAAGGTCACCGCGCCGCAGGATGGCTGGATCACCAAGCGGAATGTCGAGCAGGGCAACTATGTGCAGGCGGCCCAGTCCATCCTGTCGATCGTCACCCCGGACATCTGGATCACCGCCAACTTCAAGGAATCCCAGCTCGACCATATGCGCCCGGGCGAGAAGGCGGATATCGACATCGATGCCTACCCGCACCTGAAGCTGGTCGGCCACGTCGACAGCATCCAGCTTGGCTCCGGGTCGCGCTTCACCGCCTTCCCGCCGGAAAATGCCACCGGCAACTTCGTGAAGATCGTCCAGCGTGTGCCGGTCAAGATACTGATCGACTCCGGCTTGGACCCCACATTCCCCCTGCCCCTCGGCCTCTCCGCCATCCCGACCGTGCATCTCCGCGATGCGGAGCCCGGATAGAGGCAAGGGGGACCGCGTCCCCAACGCCGCAATGCCGGGTATTGCATGAGCGATTGGCAGGATGCGGCGTGGCGGCCTCGGGGGAGTGTCTGGCTGGTGGCCGGTGCGGCGACATTGGCGCCGTTCATGGAGATCCTGGACACCACGATCGTCAACGTGAGCCTGCCGAACATTGCGGGGGCTCTGTCGGCGAGCAATGACGATGCCACCTGGACGCTGACGTCCTATCTGGTCGCGAACGGAATTGTGGTGCCGGTCGCCGGTTGGCTGGGACGCTTGATCGGTCGCAAGCGGTATTTCCTGATCTGCATTGCGATGTTCACGGTGTGCTCGTTCCTGTGCGGCATCGCGACCAGCCTGCCGCAGCTTGTGGTGTTTCGGCTGCTGCAGGGGTTGTTCGGCGGCGGGCTGCAGCCGAGCCAGCAGTCGGTGATCCTGGACACGTTTGCGCCGTCGGATCGGGCGAAGGGGTTTTCGCTGGTGGCGATCGCGGTGATCTTTGCGCCGATCATCGGTCCGGTGCTTGGCGGCTGGATCACCGATGACTATTCCTGGCGCTGGGTGTTCCTGATCAACGTGCCGGTCGGCATCTGCGCCTTCATTGCCGTGTCGCAATTGGTTGAGGATCCGCCATGGGTGCAGCGCGATCGCGCGCATCCGCGCGACATCGACTATGGCGGCCTGGCGTTGATCGCGCTCGGACTGGGCGCGCTGCAGATCATGCTGGACCGTGGCGAGGACAGCGACTGGTTCAATTCGCCGACCATCCAGCTTTACGCGCTGTTGGCAGCAGTTGGGATTGTCGGTGGCGTGGCGTGGCTTCTGATGGTCGAGAAGCCGGTCGTGGATCTGCGCTGCCTGAAGGACCGGAATTTCGCCGTCGGCGTGGTCATGGTGTCGGGGATCGGCGGGATACTCTATTCGACCAACGTGATCATCCCAGTGATGGCGCAGCAGTGGTTCGGCTACACGGCGTTGCTGGCGGGACTGCTCCTGTCGCCCGGTGCGGCGGCGATGATCGTGTTCATTCCGATCGTCGCGCGCATCGTGCTGCCGAACGTGCAGACACGGTATGTGATCGCGTTCGGGTTCACTGTGCTGGGGTGTTCCGTCGCGATTGGATATCGGCTGACGCCACAGATGGACTTCTGGACGCTCGCCTCCTTCCGCGCGTTCCAGATGATGGCGTTTGGCTTCCTGTTCGTGCCGAACAGCACGCTGTCCTACTCATCGCTGCCGCGGTCGCTGAACGCCGATGCCACCGCACTGTATTCGATGTTCCGCAACATCTCGGGCTCGGTTGGCATCGCGGTGATCACGGCTGTGGGAGCGGAGCGTCAGCAGGCCCATCGAGCATATCTCGCCGGCCATCTGACGCCGTATGACCAGCCCTATCAGGACACGCTTGGGCGCTACACGCAGACGCTGCGGTCGATGGGGCACACTGGGGCCAGCGCGCACGATGCCGCGATGGGGCTGATCAATCGGACCCTCAATCTGCAGGCGGCGATTCTGTCCTACATGGATCTCTACGCCTATATTGCGCTCGCTGCATTCTGCCTGGTACCGCTGACCCTGCTGTTCCGCGCTGGTGTGGTCGGACGCCCGGGCGGCTCACGACAACGTTAAAAATCCCAAGGCCCGGCCAACCGATTTAGCGGGCTGCATCCGGCAACAGTGGAGGATGGGAACTGAGGTATGAGCGGAGCGACTGACACCGATATCGAGAGCCTGATCGATGCCGCGAGACTCTCCGGCACGGTCGATCCGGAGCAGGAGATTGCGTCGCTGCAGGATCTCCTGCGGATCGCGTGGGGCCTGATGACCGAGGCGCAGCAAACGGCGTTGCTGGAAAGCGACGAGGCGCAGGACGTTCTGACGCCTGATGAGGATGAGGCGGGTGAGCCGGGCGAAGAGTGACAAGGGCAGCAGATGATAGGATCAGGGCCACTTCACCTCGGGCGGTAGGCTCATCAGGATTGCCTCGACGTTGCCGCCGGTCTTCAAGCCGAACAGTGTGCCGCGGTCGTAGATCAGGTTGAATTCCACGTAGCGGCCACGTCGCACCAACTGGTACTCGCGCTCCTCGGCTGTCCACGGCTCCGCCATGCGTCGGCGAACAATGCGGGGAAAGACGTCGAGGAACGCCATCCCAATGTCGCGCGTGAACGCGAAATCGGCATCGGCGTCGCCGCTGAAGTGGTGATCGTAGAAGATGCCGCCGGCGCCGCGCGGCTCGTCGCGATGCGGCAGGAAGAAGTAGCGGTCGCACCAGGCCTTGAAGTCAGGATAGTAGGCGGGATCATGGCGATCGCAGGCGGCCTTGAAGGTGGCATGGAAGCCAGCGGCGTCTTCCAGCGCCTCGGGCGTTTCGAGCCGCATCGGCGTCAAATCGCCGCCACCACCGAACCAACCTTTGGTGGTGACCAGCATCCGTGTGTTGAAGTGTGCAGCCGGCACGCGGGGGTTGCGCATGTGCGCGACCAAACTGATGCCGCTTGCCCAGAACCGCGGGTCTGTCTCTGCCCCGGGAATCTGCGCGCGGAATTCCGGGCTGAATTCACCCCACACGGTTGAGACGTTGACTCCCACCTTCTCGAACACGCGTCCGTGCATTACGCTCATCGTGCCACCGCCGCCGCCAGGGCGATGCCACTCGGTCCGGATGAACCGGCCGGCGGGGAGTTCGTTGGGAAGCACGTCCTCAATCGCTTCGAACTCGGCGCATACCCGGTCGCGCAGCGATTCGAACCACGATTGCGCCGCGGGTTTCAGCGCGTGATGTGGAGGCATGGCGTCCCGGCCTGTTGCAGCCGCGCTACCTTGCCGGCTCCGTCGCGCGCCGTCCAATTGCCATGACTGCGCCTAGCAGTCGTTGCGTCCTTGCTGCTGCTGCGGATCCATCGATCCTTCCTTGAGCTGTCGGCCGCGCCAGCGTCCATCCAGGTAGCTGAGCAGGCAGTCCATCATCCGCAGGTTGGCCGCATAGATGACGTAGCGGCTGCGGCGTCGCTGCGTCAGAAGCCCGGCGCGCACCAACTGCTGAAAATGAAAGGAGAGCGAGGCGGGTGCGATGCCCAGCCGAGCTGCGATGACACCGGCGGGCAGGCCATCCGACCCGCTGGCAGCCAACAGACTGACCATCTCCAGCCGGACCTCCTGCGCCAGCGCCCCCAACGCGAGAACCGCCGCGTCACGTCGCACGATCGAACCGCGTCGGTTGGTCGCTGTCCGTCATGGTCCGCTGCCCTCCTGGCATTGCCATGCTCGCGATCGCATACGAGTTGAATTCGCCGTCCAGCGCCGTGCTCCTCCCGCGTCGCGGACTGTTGGCCGAGCCGCTTTCTAACGTCCTCGACTTCGACCCGGCCGAAAAAGCCCGCAAGGCCGCCTTTGGTAAAATCTGATCAATGATACGCGATTGAGACGGCGTGTCGCATTAATGCAACCGAGACGGTGGCGTCCCGCGCACCCGGGCGGTGTGTTGCAGGGGGCGGGGCGCACCCCTAGTATGCCGCGCGTGGCCGCAACCGGCGGTGCCAAGGCTGAATTCCAGGCAGATTTTGCGATCTGTCTGCGGTCGAGTACGTCCGGTGGCAGGCCAGGGTTTTGTCGAGGGGAAAGATGGCTGATCCGTCCGCCGCCGCAATCGCCCACGGTCAACCTGGCGAAGTTACCAAGCGTGATTTCCTGAAGCTGGTCACTGGTGCGACCGCCGGCATCGGAGTTGCCGCCGTTGCCTGGACCTTCATCGACTACATGAACCCGTCGGCGGACGTGCTCGCATTGTCCGCCATCGAGGTCGACCTGACGCCGATCTCGGTCGGTCAGGGGATTACGGTGCTCTGGCAAGGCAAGCCGGTGTTTGTGCGCCACCGCACGGACAAGGAGATCAAGGAAGCCGAGGACGTGCAGATGTCCCAGCTCATCGAGCCGCAACCGGATCAGGCGCGGGTTAAGCCGGGCCATAACCCGTGGATCGTGCTGATCGGCATCTGCACCCATCTCGGCTGCGTGCCTCTCGGCAACAAGCCGACCGACCCGCGCGGCGACTGGGGCGGCTGGTTCTGCCCGTGCCATGGCAGCCAGTACGACACGTCGGGACGCGTGCGCCACGGTCCAGCGCCGGCCAACCTGGCGATACCGCCCTACGCGTTCGAGTCGGATACCAAAGTCAAGATCGGCTGACGAAGGAACCTGCCCGATGGCCGGCCTGAACAAGAGCGAATTCAGCAACCCGCTGATCAACTGGATAGACACCCGTCTGCCCATCTTCACGATGATGCAGAAGGAGTACGGGGTCTTCCCGACGCCAAAGAACTTCAACTACTTTTGGAATTTCGGCGCACTGGCGATGGTGACCCTGCTGGTGATGATGGCCACCGGCATCTTCCTGGCGATGAACTACCAGCCGAATTCGGAACTCGCCTTCGGCTCCGTGCAACACATCATGCGCGATGTGAACTACGGCTGGCTGTTGCGCTACATCCACCAGAACGGGGCGTCGATGTTCTTCATCGTCACCTACGTTCACATCTTCCGCGGAATGTACTACGGCTCCTACAAGTCGCCGCGTGAGCTGTTGTGGATGATCGGCGTGGTGATCCTGCTGCTCATGATGGCGACGGCCTTCATGGGCTACGTGCTGCCCTGGGGACAGATGTCCTATTGGGGCGCCACCGTCATCACCAACCTGTTCTCCGCTTTTCCGATCGTGGGCAAGCCGATCGTGACCTTCCTGTGGGGCGGGTTCAGCGTGGACAATCCAACGCTCAACCGTTTCTTCAGTCTGCATTACCTGCTGCCCTTCGTGCTGATCGGCGTGGTGTTCCTGCACGTCGCCGCGCTGCACGTGGTGGGATCCAACAATCCACTTGGCATCGATGTGAAGTCGCCGCAGGACACCGTGCCGTTCCATCCGTACTACACGGTGAAGGACAGTGTCGGCCTGTGCGTGTTCTTCCTGGTGTGGGCGGTGCTGGTGTTCTTCGCGCCCAACTTCCTGGGCGATGCCAACAACTTCATTCCGGCCAACCCGCTGCAGACGCCCGCCGACATCGTGCCCGAGTGGTACTTCCTGCCGTACTACGCGATCCTGCGCTCGGTGCCGAACAAGCTGCTCGGCGTATGCATGATGTTCGGCTCGATCCTGATCCTGTTCGTGCTGCCCTGGCTCGACACATCGCGGGTACGCAGCGCGCGCTTCCGACCGATCTACCGGCAGATCATCTGGGTATGGGTCTTGGCGGTGATCGTCCTGGGTGTCTGCGGCGCACATAAGCCCGAAGGTATCTGGGTCGTCCTGTCGCGTGTCGGCACGCTGTACTACTACCTGCATTTCCTGGTGATCCTGCCGATCCTCGGCAAACTGGAGCGCCCGCGGCCGCTGCCGGAGAGCATCAGTCGTCCCGTCATCACCGGTGGCGGCCCCATGCCCTCAGGGGCCACTGCCAAGCCGATGGAGAAGGCATGATGCGCTGGTTGCGTCGCTTCCTGGCGACGGCGCTTTTGGTTGGCGCGGTGGTCGCACCTGCCGCCGCCCAGGAGGAGGCACCGACACCGCCAGCACAGCATTGGAGCTTCGATGGTCCGTTCGGCGGCCTCGACCTCGCCGCGGCGCAGCGTGGCTTTCAGGTCTATTCCGAGATCTGCGCGGTCTGTCATTCACTGCAGTATCTGCATTACCGCGATCTCACCGGCATCGGCCTGACCGAGGACCAGATCAAGGCTATTGCCGCGGCAATCACGGTTCCTCAGGGAGTGGATGATCAGGGCAATCCCAAGGAAGGTCCGGCGACGCCGGCGGATCAGTTCAAGTCGCCCTACCCGAACGAGCAGGCGGCGCGAGCCGCCCACAACGGCGCGCTGCCGCCCGATCTGTCGCTGATCGTCAACGCCCGCGAAGGGCACGCCGACTACGTCTATGCGGTGCTTACGGGGTTCGCCGATCCGCCACCTGGCATGCAGATGCAGGAGGGGATGAACTACAACAAATACTTCCCGGGCCACCAGATCGCCATGCCGCCGCCGCTGCACGATGGCCAGGTCACCTATGCCGACGGCACGTCGGCGAGCGTCGAGCAGATGGCGCACGACGTCGTCACATTCCTCTATTGGGCCGCCAACCCCGAGATGGTGCAGCGCAAGCAGATCGGCTGGCGCTGGGTGCTGTTTTTCCTGATCATGGCGGGCCTGACCTATGCGGTGAAACGCAAGGTATGGGCGGATGTGCACTGACACTTTGACGATCGTGAGCCGATGATCGATCCGGTCATTGGGGTGATCGGCGGGTCGGGCATCTACGACATCGACGGACTTGAGGACAAGGTGTGGCGTCAGGTGGCCACGCCATGGGGTATGCCGTCGGATGCGCTGCTGTTCGGTACACTCGGCGGCGTGCGCTGCGTGTTCCTGCCGCGACACGGACGTGGCCATCCGCTGTCGCCGACCCATCTCAACTACCGCGCCAACATCGATGCGTTGAAGCGCTCCGGCGTCACAGATGTGCTGTCACTCTCGGCGGTCGGCAGCCTCAAGCCCGACCTGCCGCCCGGGTACTTTGTCATCGTCGACCAGTTCATCGACCGCAGCTTCGCGCGCGAGAAGAGTTTCTTTGGCGAAGGCATCGTGGCGCATGTGTCGATGGCCCATCCGGTCTGTTCGCGTCTCGGCGACGCATTGGAAGGCACGGCGCGCGGGCTCGGCCTGCCGGTGACCCGCGGCGGCACCTATCTGGTCATGGAAGGGCCGCAGTTTTCCACCAGAGCCGAGAGCGAACTGTATCGCTCCTGGGGCTGCAGCGTGATCGGCATGACCAACATGCCGGAGGCGAAGCTGGCGCGCGAAGCGGAGCTGAACTACGCCACGGTGGCGATGGTGACCGACTTCGACTGCTGGCATCCGGACCACGACCACGTCACCGTCGATGCGGTGGTGCGCGTGCTGCTCGACAACGCCGACAAGGCGCGTGCACTAGTGCAGCGCGTCGTGCCGGAGATCGGCAAGCAGCGTGACGCGTGCCCTGCCGGTTGCGAACATGCGCTCGACAACGCGATCATCACGGCGAGCCACATGCGCGATCCACAACTTGTGGCGAAGCTGGACGCGATCGCGGGACGGGTGCTGCGAGAATGACGACGATCAGTGGGCGGGCGCCTGCGTCGTCTGGGTCGCCGCGGTCACTTCCTCTGGACTGACTTCCGCCGCTCCGGCACCGAGCTTCACAGCGCCATTCGGTTGCGGCACGGCGATCGGCGCCACCACAACAGGGCTGACGCCAACCTTCTTCATGTCGAGTTGTTCGGCGACCTTGGGTGTCAGATCGACGACGCGGCCGTCGACGTACGGCCCGCGATCCTCCACTTTCACCGTTGCCGTCTTGCCGTTGCTCAGATTGGTCACTTTCGCGACGGTGCCCAGTGGCAATGTCTTACTGGCAGCGACGTCTGAGTTCGGGTTGAAGCGATTGCCGTTGGCCATCTTCCGGTTGTTGAACTGCGACGCGTAATACGATGCGCGACCCTGCTGCTTGCGGCCCGAGTGATCGACATGGTGCGGGTCAACCGGCGGAAGCTGCGCCAGTTCCTCTGCATCATGAACGGCCGCCTGCAAGTCTGGTGACATAGTCGGCTGGCTCGCTGCCTCTGGCGCAGGTTGCGCTGCGGGCGGGTTTGGGACGGGGGCACAACTGGTCGATGCGCACAGCAATGCAACGAGGCCAGCGAGGCTGGCGGATTGAAGATTTGTCATTACCGACTTACCGCTGAGCGATGCGGCCACAACGTGGCAGTTCGCGCATTCCAACGGGTTTGTGTGCACCGCGCGCCGCCTTGTGAGCAGCGCGCGGGTCCGTGCTAGCCAAGGTGTTTGGCGAAGAACTCGAGGGTGCGCCGTTGCGCGAGCTCGTAATCGGGCTTGCTGAAGCTGCCTCGTTCGTCACAGCCGAAGCCATGGCCGGCGCCCGCGTAGACGTAACTTTCCACCTTCGGTTGCGCGGCGCGGATCGCCTGCACGTCTGTCATCGGGATCGAGGCATCCGTCTCGCCGAAATGCATCTGCACCGGACAGTGCGGCCGCTCGTCCTTCGTGCCGGCGATGCCACCGCCGTACCAGCACGACGAGGCAGTGAACTTGACGGTGCGCGTGGCGCCCCACCAGGCGACGGTGCCACCGAAGCAATAGCCGACAATGCCAAGCTTCTTCCCGGTGAGATGCGCGGCTGCAGCCTCGACGTCCAGCATCACCTGCGCATCGTTCAGCTTCATGCGGTACGCGCGGCCCTTGTCGATGTCCTCCTGGGCATAACCTAGTTCGACCCCCTTCTCGGCGCGGTCGAACAGCGCTGGTGCGCAGACCGAATAGCCCTCCGCAGCGAAGCGGTCGCACATGTCGCGCATGTGGTGGTTGACCCCGAAGATTTCCTGGATGACCACGAGGCCCTTGGTGCCTGCGTTGGGTCCGGCCGTGTATGCGGAAAGCGTGAAGCCGTCCGACGCTGTCAGGTTGATCGTATTGCCCATGTTCCCCTCCCGATTGTGCATGCGGCGCAGGGCGAGCAGGATGGCGCTATGGGCGAGATCGTCAACCTCCGTGCCGTGAAGAAGCGCCGCGATCGTCAGGCAACGGCCGCGGAGGCGAAGCAGAACCGCGTGCGGCATGGCCGGACGAAGGCTGAGAAAGAAAACGACAGGCGATTGGAGGAGAGGCGTCGGGAATTGCTCGACGTGCTCGAGCAGGGCACAAGGTGGACGCAATGTGTCAGCGGATTATAATACCCTGACCGGTCGGCAAGTTGAGAATCGCCACGCCGTGCTCGGCAGCGAAGGCGTCGAACGCCGCCTGTTGCGATGCGTGCGTGGCCCAACCGTAATCGTCCAGCAGCACCACGGCACCGGGCACCAGACGATCCCAGAAGAACCTGATCGCCGCAATCTCGGGCAGCACAATGTTCATATCGATAGACAAATAGGCAACGCGCCCGCCATTAGGGAACGCGGAGAGGCTGTCCGGGACAGCACCACGAATCAGGTGGCAGCGGGGCCACTCCGCGAAACTCGCCTGCGCCTCGGCGAAGCATTCCTGGTAGGATTCCCGGTTGTGCCAGCCACCGATGCCTGCACGCTCAGCGTCGGTCATCTGCTCATCTGGGATGCCCGCGAACGTATCGAATAGCCAGAAATCCCGATCTTGGCGGCCGAAGTCAAGCCATTCGCAGATTGCTGTCGAGAGCATCCCGGTATCCACGCCGCACTCCACAAAGTCGCCTTCGAGGCGGGCTGCGTGGCTCGCGGCCCAAAGTGCGACATGAACGTGCCAGCGCAAGTCTCCGCTGTTTCTGGCCTTGGGGCCGGCGTTGGTCACGGCGCGCGCATTCGCGCGTTCGAACGCTGGGTCATTGAGGAAGCCAGGCAGCTTGCCGAACAGACGGAGGCCCGCTCCGTTGAAGGAATACGGCAGCAACTGCGGCAGAGCGCCGGCGGAATAGACGATCTCGCCAAGGTCGTATTCGAGTGCCACGGCGCGTGGCAGCTTGTCGGGATCGATCTGCATGCCTGCGAATGTGCCTTATGGATATTACCGGGTTGTTAAGAGTTCAGCCGCCCAGATTGAGCCTGCTCGCCGGCAGGAACGTGGAAGTCCAGGTTGAAAGCGGGCTTCTATCGGTCAAGAAACGGTGGGATTTTCAAACGAATTCGACCAGCCCGGCCATCCTGGCCGCTTCCGGTGGCCAGTGTGGTCAATTCAATCGCGACAGCGCCCTTAAGCATTGACGGGGGCGAAGCGTTGCAGGATCTGGCTTGCGGGCGCGGCATGTGTTCAGATATTGGCAGCATTTCAGACATTCTTAATCCGACCTGAGGAGAGTCGCAGTTCGTAGCGGCGAAGCTGTGACGACAGCAATGACAATGGCGGCTGTCACACTCCCTTTACGACGCCAACCGGAGTGTTGTGTATGCCCGAAGTATAAACCACAATCATACCTTTGGTGGCCCGTTTGGTGAGAGTGCGGCACAGCCAAGCAGTGGGGTGCGAATGGCAGCAGCATTACCCAATGTGGACGTAAACCTGATCACGTACAACAACGTCCGGACCATCGGTGAGACGATTGAGAACGTTCTGGCGCAAACTTGGCCGGCCGTGTCGCTGACGGTGATTGACAATGGGTCCGACGACAAGACGATGGAGGTGGTCGAGAACTACGCAGCCGCTCATCCGACGATCCGCATCAAGCGCAATCGCCACAACGTCGGTTCGGTTGCCAATGTCCAGCGTGCCTTCTGGTTTGGTGACGCCGATTTCGTCATGCCCAAGACCAGCGATGATTTAGTCTCGCCGGAATACATCGAGCGACTCATGGCTGTCCTGCTGGCGTTCCCAGACTGTGTGATGTGTCATGCGGCGGGTTTGGTGTTCACGACCACGGATCACGTTGACCACTATTACCCACCAGAGCATCTGCTGAATGCGACGGGTCCCGATGTCATGGCCCGTGTGCAGCATGTGATGCAGCACTACACGAGCGCGCCGAGTTTCTGGGGCGTTTACCGGCGTGATGCCGTGGATCGACTGTCAATGATGCGCTACCGCGCTGGCTTCGATCATGTCGTTCTGGCTGAACTCGCACTATACGGCGAGATACGGCACGTCCCGGAACCGATGTATTGGCGACGCGGCGGCGGCAAGCCGGTCCTGCGGCTGGCGCGTGCTACGACGGAGCAGGACAACCGTGGTGTGCCGTTGGACGATGTGTTGGCTGAGCAGCGCTGGCGCACGCCCCTGATAACCACAGCGTACGCGCACATGGAGGCATTCGCCAAAGTCCCGCTGCCGCTGTCGCAACGGCAGCAACTTATGCGCCTGGTTCAGGCCGTCTTCCGCATGCGCTGGCTGCCGCTAATGCAGGGCGAGGCCGCGCAGTTGCATGAGGCAATACCCAAATTGTTGAATGACATCGCTGCAGCCCAGCCGATCGAGGTGGCTTGGCTTGCGCGCACGCTTACCGAGGTTTTGGTCGGTGCGCAGGCGATTCTGCCAGAGGAGGATTTCGCGCGGGAACTACTGGAGGTCGCTGCCATCAGCGGAGAGGTCATCCATTCAGCCACAGTACAGGCGCAATCATCAGAAATCGCATAATCACACCTGATGAAAGCGCCCGCCTGGATTCTGACTTTTGTGAATGGTCTCAGGTCATTCGCGCACCCTTGACGCCCGTGCGAACCGCGCGAAATCCAGCGCCAGCACCTCATAAATGGCGCGCTTGAAGCCGACCGCCAGCGTCGGCAGTTCCGCCAGCTCCGTCCAGCGCCACGCATCGAACTCGGGATGTGGGTCGATATCCAACCTGATATCGCTGTCTTCGCCCGTGAAGCGCAGCGCGAACCAGCGTTGGGTCTGCCCGCGATACCGCCCACGCAGCGCCACGCCGACCAACTCAGGCGGCAGGTCGTAGGTTAGCCACTCGGGATGCTCGCCGATGATCTCGGCCCGGTCGGTGCCGATTTCCTCCGCAAGCTCGCGCAGCACCGCCGCACGCGGGTCCTCGTCCGGATCGATGCCACCCTGCGGCAGCTGCCAACCGCCGGCCGGTCCTTCCGCGTTCGGCAGATCGGCGCGTCGCGCGACGAACACGCGCCCATCTCGATTGAACAGCACGGCGCCGACATTCGGCCGGTATGGCAGCGTGCTCATGGTGTCGCCGGCGCGCGCACGAGGGCACTGACCGGAGCCAGCACTAAACCGTCGGCCGGCAGACCGCTTGCCCAGGCGGCGAGCCGTTGTGTGGTGACCGGCCGCACCGCGCCGGCAAACCCAAGCGCGCTGCCCTTCTCGCGCGCCAGCTGCGTGAGTTGTACCAGCTTTGCGTCGATGTCCGCCGCAGCACCGGGTTCGTCCACCACAAGATCCACTGTTCTGCTCCACACCAGCGGCATCGGCGCCGCGCCAGGCCGCGGATCGACGTACAGCAGACCGCGTTGCGCCAGCTCCGCCAGTATTGGATTGATCTCCTCCGGCAGCGAGGCGAATCGTTCGCCGCGCAGGCTGCCCTCCGCCCCGGTCACGCCGACATAACCGCCGATGCGCGACAGCAGCCATTCCAGCCGTGTGTGGTTCTGCTCCGGGGAGAGGTTCGTCATCAGCGCCTGCTTGCCGGGATCATTCAGTGGAAATCCCTGCGGCTCCATCGGGATCGACAACAGGTATTCGTGCTCGGCCAGACGCGCCGCGCTCAATAACCTTCCGACGCTCTGAGCATAGGGCGAAAACGCGAGCGTAACACCGCCGGGCAGGGAGTGGATGGCCGCATCGCTGTCGTTCTGATTGAGGCCAACGCCTGCCAACAGCAGGCCGACCCGGGGCCGCCGCGTGCTGCTGTCGAAGCCCGCGGCATAGACCTGCATCGGCATGCGCTCGTCGGCGGCGATACGGGGCAGCAGATCGGATGTCGACCCTCGCGCCGGCTCCGCCAGAGCCGGATCGGGATCGGCGATCGGCCCGGGTGTATCGCGGCCGGGTCGCTGTGCCGGGGCCGCCTTCACCAGCTGCTGGCGGGCGAGGTTTGTCGGCTCCGTGGGCGAGGGAGGCAGTGACCTTGCTGGGGCCGGGACGGAAGCCTCGCGTGGACCCGCCGGAACCAAAGGCCCGGCGAGCTGCAACGCTATGCCGCACGCTGCGAGCACGCTGGCGACGAGTAGCCAGAACCGGCCAAGGCCACGCCAACCGGCGAAGAATTGCCGCGGCCAGGCCAGCACCGGAGGGTCAGTTGGCGATCACGCGGTTCTGCCCTGCCATTGCCTTGGCCAGCGCCAGTCCCTCCTGCAACTGGAAGTCAGTGTCGTCGGGCTTTGCCGGATCGAACTTCGGGAAACCCTCTGGCGGCTTGGCCGGGATCTGTTTGGCGATCGGCGGCAGATCGGTCCGCGGTGCGGCCGGTGTATCCGGCGTGCCGCCCTCGTTCTTCAGCACATGGTTGAGATCGGCCTCGCGCTCCGGCCCGAAGCGCGGCGTCTCCTCCCGTGACTCGGCAACGTCGACGTCCGGCTTGATGCCTTCACCCTGGATCGAGCGTCCAGACGGTGTGTAATAGCGCGCCGTGGTCAGCCGCATGGCGCCATTTCCCGGCAACGGGATCACCGTCTGGACCGACCCCTTGCCGAAGCTGCGCGTGCCCAGCAGGACGGCGCGCTGATGGTCCTGCAAGGCGCCGGCGACGATTTCGCTGGATGAAGCGGACCCGCCGTTGATCAGCACCACCAGCGGCACGCCATCGATGATGTCGTTGCCCTTGGCATCCCAGCGCTGCGCGTCCTCCGTATGCCGTGCTCGGGTGGAGACGATCTCACCCTGGTTTATGAAGTCGCCGGACACTGCCACCGCCTGGTCAAGCAGTCCGCCCGGGTTGTTGCGCAGGTCAAGAATAAGCGCCTTCAGCTTACCGCCCGCCTGTTGCTTCAGCGCCTTCACCGCCTGCTTCAGAGCGGGATCGGCCTGCTCGGTGAACTGTGTCAGACGCACATAACCAATGTTGTCCGGCTCCAGCCGATCCTTGACCACCTGGATGTGGATGATCTCGCGCAGCATCGAGACTTCAATCGGCTGGTCCTTGCCCTCACGCTTGATGGTCAGCGTGATCTTCGAATTCGGCGCCCCACGCATCATGTCCACCGCGTCCTGCAACGAAAGACCCTGCACGGTCTTGCCATCCAGCGCGGTGATGATGTCGCCCGCCTTCACCCCGGCCTTGAATGCCGGCGTGTCGTCGATCGGGCTGATCACCTTGATGAAGCCGTTATCCTGGGTGACCTCGATGCCGAGACCGCCGAACTCGCCCTTGGTCTGCACCTGCATGTCCCGGAACGCCTTGGCGTTCATGTAGCTTGAATGGGGGTCGAGGCCAGTCAGCATGCCGTTGATGGAATTCTCGATCAGGTCCTTGTCGGTTACCGGATCGACGTACTCGGCGCGCACCCGCTCGAACACGTCGCCGAACAGGGTGAGGAGCCGGTAGGTGTCGGTGCGGTTGCTGTCCTGCGCCGCGAACGCCGACAGGCCGAGATCATAGCCGAGATGGCGGCTGATCAGGCCAGACGCGGGGCCGATGGCGACGCCGCCCAGGAAGGCGGTGCTGAGCAGCAGGCCGGTGCGCAGACGCCGGGAGCCATAGTCCATTCGTTTCATCCTTCGAGTGCGGTCGCCGAGTGGGCGGACGCAGAAATAACCAAGATCATCTTTTCGCGCGTTGGCGGCTTCGCCGTCCAGTATTCAAATCTTACGTGTGTGAGAGGTTAACCGCTTGCTCTCAACCACGGGCCAGGGTTCACCGGTTGCCCGTCGTGGCGCAACTCGACGTAGAGCGCGGGCCGGTTACCCTGCTTTCCGGGTTCCCAGCCTGGCATCACCCCCACCGGTTCTCCCGCGGCGACAGGCTGTCCAACCCTCACGTCGAGCCGGTCGAAACCGGCGAGCACGGCATGGTAGCCACCGCCGCAGTCGACGATCAACAGCAACCCATAGCTGCGAAACGGCGCGGCGAACACGACGCGGCCGCTGCACAACGAAACGACGCGGGCGGCCGGCGGAGCACGGTAAGAAATACCAGTGGCCGGACCGCCCTCCGTGGGGTCGCCCCAGGCATGGACGATGGTCCCCGCGACCGGCGCGGTGAGCTGACCGCGCGGTTGCGCCGCGCTTGCGATTGTGCCCGCGCCGGTCGGCCGCTCCAGTTCAACCTGCCGCTCTCGCGCCGCGGCGGCTTTGTCACCGCGCCTCTGGCGTAGCGCGCGGACAGTGTCCTCCTGTGCCCGCGCCTGCTCCGCAACGCGCTGCGTTTCCAGCGCGGCGAGCATCCCGCGCAGCGTCTCGGCTCGCGCCGCCTGGTCCGCGGCACGCTGCTCCGCCACCGCAGCTTCGCTCTCCGCATGAATGCGGCCGGCATCCGTAGCGGCGATGCGCCGGTCCAGCGCGGCGGCCTCTGCCTGCTGCCTCGCCTGCGCCGCGGTCAGTTGCGGCACCTCGGCCTGGAGCGCGTCGGTCGCTGCGTCCAACCGAACCTGCTCGCGCCGCAGCGTCACGGCATCATGCCCGAGCTGGCTGGCTAGACCCCGCAGTACCGAGCACGCCGCGCAGCGTGTCCTCTGCGCTCGCGGGGACGGCCAACAGAGTCTCGGCCGGGAACAGCGACAGCCGCTCGATCAGCGGCAGCAGCGGCTGCATCGTCTCGGCAGTGGCCGCCATGCTGGCCTGAGCCTTGCGCCGCTCCGCCGCCAGGTCGTCCATCCGCGCAGCCACCTCGGCAGTGGCTGCCTCCGCCTGGCGCAGCCGTGCGACCGCCGCGATCCTGTCGTCGGCCAGACGCTGTTCCTCGACAGTGGCTGCGGCAGCGCGCGCAGCCGCCTGACGCTGGACAGCCTGTTCAGCCGCACGGGCACGCTCGGCCTGCTCCATCGCATGGCGCGCAGCGTCCTCCTTGGTCGGTCTGGCCGGATGAGCGGCGACCGCGATCAAAGCGATCAGAGGAAGCAGGCTATTCCGCAGCGCGCGCCGCATGGGCACGGATCAACGAACTGCCGGTCATCTCGCGCGGCCGTTTCAGGCCCATCAGTTCGAGCAGGGTGGGCGCGACGTCGGCAAGCCTGCCGTCCTTCAGCGCGGTCGCGTCACCGCCCATCAGCAGGACCGGCACCGGATTGGTGGTGTGAGCGGTATGGGGGCCGCCGTTCGCCGGGTCGCGCATCAACTCGCAGTTGCCGTGGTCAGCGGTAACCAGCAGCGCACCACCCTGCTTCTCTACCGCCGAAGCGATGCGGCCGAGACCGGCGTCCACCGTTTCCACCGCCTTGATCGCGGCGGGCAGGCTGCCCGTGTGGCCGACCATGTCAGGATTGGCATAGTTCAGCACAATCAGGTCGTATTTTTCCGAGTCGATCGCCGCCACAACCTTGTCGGTGAGTTCAGGGGCCGACATCTCCGGCTGAAGGTCGTAAGTCGCGACCTTCGGCGACGGCACCATGATGCGGTCCTCGCCAGGGAACCTCGTCTCCTGGCCGCCGTTGAGAAAATAGGTGACATGCGGGTACTTCTCGGTCTCCGCGGTGCGGAGCTGCGCCCGCCCGGCCTCGGCCGCCACCTGACCCAGGATGTGGTCCAGTTTCTCCTGCGGGAACAGCACCCCGAGACACGGCGCGAGTTCATCGGAGTAGCGCGTCATGCCCGCGGCGGCGGCCAACCGGATCACACGCTTGCGCGGGAAGCCATCGAACTCGGGCTCCAGCAACGCCCCGAGGATCTCGCGCACGCGGTCGGCGCGGAAGTTGAAACACAGGACGCCGTCGCCATCCTGCATGCCTTTGTAACTCACCGATGATGGCTGGCGGGATGAATTCGTCCGTCACATCGTGCGTGTAGCTGTCCCGCACCGCCTTGACCGGGTCGTCAAACTTGGCGCCCTCGCCCTCCACCAGCGCGGCGTAGGCCTTGGCCACGCGATCCCAACGCTTGTCGCGATCCATGGCGAAATACCGGCCAATGACAGTGGCAATCGGTACGCCTTGGGGGAGCTTGCCCTGTAGCCACTCGATGTCGTCCGCAGCCGAGCGTGGCGGGGTATCGCGGCCGTCGGTCAGTGCGTGCACGACCGTCCTCACCCCCGCCTTGTGCAGAATATCGGCCAACGCGACGGCGTGCTCCTGATGTGAGTGCACACCGCCCGGCGACATCAGGCCCAACAAATGGCAGGTGCCGCCCGACGCCTGCATTTTCGCAATCAGTTCGGTCAGCGCCGGCGCGTGAGCGAGACTGCCGTCCTTGGCAGCCTGACTGATACGCGGCAGCTCCTGCATCACCACCCGGCCGGCGCCGATGTTCAGATGACCGACCTCCGAATTGCCCATCTGGCCCTCCGGTAGGCCAACGTCCTCACCGGAGGTGTGCAGGAAGGCATGCGGACAGCTCTGCCACAGCCGATCGAAGTTCGGTTTGCGCGCCTGACGGACGGCGTTGTCGGCCAACTCTTCACGCCAGCCGAAACCGTCGAGGATCACCAGCATCACTGGCCGAATCGCCTGCGCCATGCATCAGCTCCTCTGCTGGACGGGCACTGGGTAGCGCCGACGCGATGCCGAAACAAGTGTGGCTCACGCGACCGTTCACAGCCCTGCCTTTGCATCGCGCCGGACCGCTCCCCAGCTTGGGTTCATGCCACCCAAGGAAGAGGAGCGAACAATGGCGGTCAAGGCCAAGCCCGACGGCTATCACGCCATCACGCCATATCTTGTCGTGGATGGAGCAGCCCGACTGATCGATTTCCTCGCGGAAGTGTTCGATGCCGAGGAGTTCGAACGGCTTGCCGCGCCTGGCGGCCGTATCGGCCATGCCGAAGTGCGCATCGGCGATTCAGTCGTCATGATGGGCGATGCACGTGGCGAGCACGCGCCGATGCAGGCGATGCTCTATGTATACGTCGATGACGTCGATGCGACGTATCAGCGCGCGCTGGCCGCCGGAGCTGCAACGGTGCAGCCGCCGACCGATCAGTTCTACGGCGATCGCAGCGGCGGTGTTAAGGATGCGTTCGGCAATATGTGGTGGATCGCCACACGCATCGAGGACCTGACGCCGGAGGAGCTGAAGCGGCGCGCGCAGGCAGCGATGGAGCAGGCAGGCGGCGATTGACCGGCTGGCATTTCCTGATCAGTGCAAGGTAACCGCGTCGAGCCGGGCCTTCGCCGTCACGCCGTCCTGCGTCGCGATGCCGCCGCTGACACCGATCGCCCCAATCAGCTTGCCGTCCACCACGATCGGGAAGCCGCCTTCCAAAGCCACGCCCTGCGACAGCACCAGCACGCTGAGCGTGGTTGGTGAGCCACCATTGATGGCGTCAGCAAGCGCATTGCTCGGCCGCCGGAACGTCGCGGCCGGTGCCGAACCAGCGGATCGAACCAGCCGGCGAGCACGCAGAGTGTCGCCGTAGGGCCGAGGGCGGTCAGCGCAAGCGCGCAGAAGAGCCTCTCAGACTGATCGATTCTCGACAAGCTCCATCGCCTCCTCCGGTAGCGCCGGCGACGCCTCGCTTACCAGAGCCTTCACCTGCGCGAGCAGGAAAGCGCGACGGAACGGCTTCGTGAGCACCTTGATATGAGAAGGCAGTTCCGCCAATCCGTCAGCTCCCGGATAGGCGGTGATCATCAGCGCCTTGAGGTCCGGACGCATCTGTATCGCCTGGGCGATCAACTCAACACCGGACAGCCCCGGCATGGCGAAGTCAGTGATCAGAACATCGATCTCCGGATCGCTCGCAACCTGCCGCAGCGCCGTGTCGCCGTCTGCCGCGGACACGACGACATAGCCTTCACCCAGCAGGAACGCGCGGACGGCCACCAGCACATCAGCGGAGTCGTCCACGACGAGGACGTGTTGGCTGCTGCGACGCTGTCTGTCCGATGCCAACGCAAGGTCAGGTGCGGCCGGGACCAATCCATAGGCCACCAAATCATAAGCCAGTTTCGTGATTGAACTCCTGATGACCGGATGCAGCATCGTCTCCGGGAGGATGTACCCCTTCCGAACTATCTCGGCGGCCATAGCAAGCGACTGAAGAGATGGCAGAAGGGTTGGCCTGACCGCCCCGAGCGCCGCCATGCGCTCTTCCGCGCCGCGCTCTTCCGCCAGTTCCGTGAACCGCACGGCCAAATCATCAAGTGCTCGCAGGTCCGGGGTGTTGCAAGCGGTTGCTGCCATGCGCCGGTATTCCGAAGCTCTGGCGCGAAGCACACTCGCTGGTTCGTGCAGAGAATAGATGTGAGCGGCGTTCAGGATGCCACGTTCGTTCATTTTGAACATCTCCTCGGCAAGCGCACAGGCTCCCGCGGGAATGGTTTCGTTACAAACCGCCTGCGCAATCAAAATCTCCAGGACCTCAAAATCGAGATTGCCGCCAAACTGCTGAACGAATGATTACGAGGGGGTTATCAGTTGGGCGACATCTGGCCCATCGGCGCCACTTCGTTAGGGCGCCCATCCGGTCATGCAGGCCATCCGCAGCGTCACCGCAACACGCCCGTCATCCACGGGCAACGCAGCCAGCGCTGCCGGGAACAGCTCGCGCGCTGGAGGGCGCCGGTCGCGCTCGCGCAGCGCATTGGCCTCACCCGCCGCGCGCAGATCGCGTAGCAGCGTGAACGAATCGGCATAGAGCAGCCGTAACTCCTCCACATCCGCGACCGGCAGCGCAAAGCCGGCGCGCTGCAGCAGTGCCGCGCAGTCACGCAGGTCGACGAACGGCGAGACCCGTGGCGCTGCCCCGCCAGTCAGTGCCGCCTCGGCCTCGGTCAGTGCCTGTCTCAGTTCCGCCAGCGTCCCAAGCGCCGGCAGGCTCGCCAGCAACAGACCACCCGGACGCAATGCCAGCCGCAACTGGATCAACGCGCCGGGCAGGTCGTTCACCCAGTGCAGCGACAAGCTCGCCACCACCAGATCGAAACTTCCTGCGGCAAACGGCAGGAACTCCTCGTCCGCCGCAACTGCCGGCCCGCCGTTCAGCGCCGCCATCGCCGGCGAAAGGTCGCAGCTCACCGCCTCGATGCCCCGCGCGCGCAAGAGCGGCGCCACCACGCCCCGGCCGCCGACATCGAGCGCCTGCGTGAACCGCCGGGTCGTATCGTCCAGTCGATCGAGCAGTCGATCTGCCGCATCGCGCAGCACCTCGACGACGCTGCCCACCGTGCGCGCGGCACGGTCGTGATGACGCCGCACCGCGCCTCGGTCGAACACCTCCGCGTCCATCACCTCCCTGTGCGCTCGTCACCCGTCGTTGCCAAGCGTTCACCGGCGCGCCTAGGCTGCCCGTCGGAGGCCGCCATGAAACGCATCGACGCAAAGACGCTGCATGCCTGGCTGCTCGATGGTCACGAACTTGCATTGCTTGACGCGCGCGAGGATGGCGAATTTGGCGCCTCGCACCTGTTCTGGGCCGTGCCCTGTCCGCTGTCGAAGCGCGAAATGCGCGCGCGTGCGCTGCTGCCACGCCTCGCCGTGCGCGTCTGCTGTGTCGACGACGGACGCGGGCTGGCCGAGCAGCTTGCCGGCTGGCTGGAGGGTATCGGCTGCACCGATGTCGCTGTGCTCGATGGCGGTACCAAGACCTGGGAGGCCGCCGGCTACGAGCTGTTCTCCGGCGTCAACGTCCCCTCGAAGGCGTTCGGCGAGTGGGTGGAGCATCACTATGGCACCGAGAGCGTCGATCCGCCGGAACTGAAGTCGTGGATCGATGCGGGGCAGAACATCGTGGTGCTGGACAGCCGCACGCACGAGGAGTTCGTGCGCATGTCGATCCCCACCGGTATCAGCGTGCCGGGCGGCGAGCTGGTATATCGCATCGGCGACATCGCTCCCGATCCGAAGACCCTGGTGGTGGTGAACTGCGCTGGGCGGACACGCAGCATCATGGGCGCCGAGAGCCTGCGTCGCGCCGGCATTCCCAACAAGGTGGTGGCGCTGCGAAACGGCACGATGGGCTGGGAGCTGGCCGGTTTCCGCTGTGATCGCGGCCGGACCGATCGCTTCGCGCCAGGCGAGCCGAAGACCGCCGCGACCGCATTGCAACGCGCGCAAGCCTTCGCGGAACAGTCCGGCGTCGGCGTGATCGGCGCCATCGACCTCGCTCGCCTTGAGGATGATGCGGACCGCACGCTGTATGTGCTGGATGTCCGTGATCCTGCGGAGTACCGCGCCGGTCATCGCCCGGGGAGCGTGAGCGCGCCCGGCGGGCAGCTCGTGCAGGCGACGGATCAATGGATCGGCGTACGAAACGCGCGCATCGCGCTGGTCGACGACAGCGGCGTACGTGCTCGTATGGCGGGCGCCTGGCTGCGTCAGATGGGCCATCGTGATGTGTTCGTGGTGGAGGGCGGCCTGGACGCCGTCAGCACCACTGGCCGCGAACGCCTCGCGGTGCCGGAGCTGGGTGCCAAGACGCCTATGATCGACGTGACCGGCCTGGTGGCGCTGCTCGACAGCGGAGACGACACGGTGGTGATCGATCTCGCCCGCAGCATTGATTTCCGCGAGGGGCATATCCCCGGCGCGCTCTGGGGCGTGCGGACACGGCTCGATGCACTGAAATCACAACTTGCCCCGATGAAGCACGTGGTGATCACCTCGCCGGACGGTGTCGCTGCGCGGCTTGCGGTCGACGAGGTGGCGGCGCTGTGCAAGGCCGAGGTGCGGGTACTGGAGGGCGGCACCGACGCATGGCGCGCGTTCGGGCGGCCGCTGGTGAAGGACCGCACAACGCCACCGGACGAAGCCTGCATCGACAGCTACCTGCGTGCCTACGACCGGAACTCCGGCGTCGAGGAGGCCATGCACGCCTATCTCACCTGGGAGATCGAGCTGGCGAACCAGATCAGACGCGACGATACGGTGGCGTTCGGTGTTGGCGAGGCAACTGCCGCTCACTGATCTCGGGTGGCGGGCCGGCCGCGCGCTGCTCGACCTGCTGCTGCCGCCGCACTGCGCCGCCTGCGGTGCACCCGTTGATGCGCCTGGCCTGTTGTGTGCCGAGTGCTTCAGGCAGACCGGCTTCATCACCGAGCCGTTTTGCATACGCTGCGGCGTACCGTTCGCGAACGCGGCCCTTGGCGGTATCGAACACCTCTGTCCCGGGTGCCGCAGCGCACCACCTGTGTTCCAACGTGCCCGCGCTGCGCTGCGCTATGACGCACAGGGGCGACGGCTGATCCTGCCGTTCAAGCACGCAGACCGCACCGAGCTTGCCACGGTGCTGGCGCCGCACATGGCGCGCGCGGGCGCTGCGTTGCTGCGCGAGGCGGATCTGCTGGTGCCCGTGCCGCTGCATCGCGGGCGGCTGTTCCGTCGCCGCTATAACCAGGCGGCATTGCTGGCGAAGGCGGTCGGTCGGATCGCCGGGCGCGCGTGCGTGCCTGACGCACTTCGCCGCGTGCATGCAACCGAATCGCTCGGCGAGAAGTCGGCGACGGAACGCGCGGCCGAAGTGGCGGGCGCGTTTGTGGTGCGGCCATCGCGTGCGTGCCGGATCGTCGACAGGCGGGTGCTGCTGATCGACGATGTGATGACGTCTGGTGCTACCGCCAATGCCTGCGCCAATGCGCTGCTTGCCGCCGGTGCGACTTCGGTCGATGTTCTGGTCGCGGCGCGCGTGCCGGACCCGAGACTGAACTGAGGAGGACGCGTCAATGGATGCAGTCATCGACCGTATTTGGCCCGCCGGCCTGACCCGCATCCCGTACTGGGTCTACACGGATGCCGACGTCCTCGCGCTCGAGCAGAAGCGTCTGTTCGAAGGTCCCGTCTGGAACTTCCTATGCCTCGAGAGCGAGCTTCCCAATGTTGGCGACTATCGCACCACGTTCGTCGGCTCCATGCCCGTCGTGGCAGTGCGCGCCGAGGATGGCGAGCTGGTCGCATTCGAAAACCGCTGCGCCCATCGCGGCGCGCTGATCTGCCTCGACGACAGCGGCTCGGTGAAGGACTTCCAGTGCGTCTATCATTCCTGGCGCTACGATCTGCGCGGCAATCTGCGCTCGATCGCGTTCAGTCGCGGCGTCAACGGCAAAGGCGGCATGCCGGCCGACTTCGACATGACGCAGCACGGACCGCGCAAGCTGCGAGTCACCACATTCTGCGGCATGGTGTTCGGCACCCTGTCGCCCGACGCGCCAAGGTTCGAAACCTGGCTCGGCCCCGAGATCGCCGGCCGCGTCCGCCGCGTGATCGGCAATCGGCAACTGGAGATCATCGGCCGCTTTACCCAAACCTTGCCGAACAACTGGAAGCTCTATTTCGAGAACGTGCGCGACACCTACCACGCCAGTCTGTTGCACCTGTTCTTCGCCACCTTCCGCATCACCCGCCTCAGTTCCGGCGGAGGCGTGCTGGTGAGCGAGACCGGCGAGCATCACGCTTCGACCACGCTGGCGCCACCACAAGGAACCGACAGCAGCTATCAGGGCCTGCGTTCCGAAAAGGAGAGCTTCCGCCTCGCCGATCCGAGCGTGCTCGGCATGCACGACGAATTCCATGACGACATCCAGTTGCAGATCCTGTCGATCTTCCCAGGCTTCATCTTGCAACAGGTGCACAATGCGGTCGCGGTGCGGCAGATCGTGCCGCGCGGCGTCGATTCGACCGATCTGAACTGGACCTATCTGGGCTTTACCGACGACTCGCCGGAGCTGCGCACGCATCGGCTGAAACAGAACAATCTGGTCGGGCCCGCAGGCTATGTATCGATGGAGGATGGCGCCGTCGGTGGCTTTGTGCAGCGTGGCATCGCCGCAGCCGCTGACGAGCTGTCGGTCATCGAGATGGGCGGTTCAGGCGCGGAGACAGATGAGACGCGCGCGACCGAGGCATCGGTGCGCGCGTTCTGGAAGGCCTATCGCATGCACATGGGTCTGTGATGCGCGACGCCGAGACGCTGTTCCGCCTGTCGGCGCTGAACACCGAGTACGCGAACTGCATCGATGCCGACCGGCTGGAAGATTGGCCGGGGCTGTTCCTCGAAGACTGCGTCTACAAGATCACCACGGCCGACAATCAACGCCGCGGCTATGCGGCCGGCGTCGTCTATGCGGATTCGCGCGCGATGCTGACCGACCGCGTGGCGGCACTGCGCGAGGCCAACATCTACGAACGGCAAAGCTACCGACACATCGTGGGAATGCCGGCATTGCGCCAGGGCGAGGACATCGCCGCCGAGACACCGTTCCTGGTGGTGCGCACCATGCGCGATGGCCGGATGGATCTGTTCGCCGCCGGGGTCTATCTCGACCGCGTCCGCGATGACGGCGATGCGCTGCGTTTCGCGGAACGCATCGTGGTGTGCGATAGCTCGCGCTTCGACACGCTGCTGGCGATCCCGCTATGAAGATCACGGAAATTCTCGCTCATCCGCTCTCGGCCGCTTACGCCCAGCCGCGCTGGACCGCGCATGAGCGCATGGAGCGCGATCAGATAGTGCTGGTCGAGGTCCGTACGGACCAAGGCCTCATCGGATTCGGCGAAATTGCCGGCGGGCCGCAGAAGCTGATCTGCGATCTGGTCCGCACTTTCGCCGGAGTGATCAGCGGCATGGACCCGCTGGGTCACACCGAGATCTGGGAGAAACTGTTCTCACTGACCTCGCCGCGGCCCGGCGGAATAGGCGGCTGGGACGGCATGCCGGCGCCGCTGCCGCGCAACCAGCGTCCGCAGATCATGGCGGCGATCGGCGGCATCGACATCGCGCTGTGGGACCTCAAGGGCAAGGCGGTCAACATGCCTGTGTTCCGCCTGCTCGGCGGCACGCGCACCGAGATCTTCACCTACTCAACCGGCGGGTACTATCGCGAAGGCGAGCCGCTGGAACGCTGTGCCGAGGAATACGCCCGTTTCGTCGCCGATGGATATCGCGCGGTGAAGCTGAAGACGGGCGCGCTGTCGCTGGCGGACGAGGTCACGCGGATCCGGTTTGTGCGCGAGGCGATCGGGCCCGACGTGAAGCTGATGCTGGACATGAATGCGCCATACGATGTCGCTGGCTGTATCCGCTTCGCCGAGGCAGTTGCGCCGTACGATATCTTCTGGCTGGAGGAGCCGCTGCACTGGTACCTCCAGCCTGCCGACTACGTGCGCCTCGCCGCGGCATCACCGATCCCACTGGCGCATTGCGAACGCGAATGGCACCGCTACACGGTTCGCGACTTCATCGATTCCGGCGCGATCGGCTTCGTGCAGTTCGACTCGACTCGCGCCGCCGGCTTCACCGAATTGCTGCGCATCGCGCACTATGCGGAGCAGAAGGGTGTCGTGATCGCACCGCATTCGGCGCTGCATGTTCATGCGCATCTCGTGTCGGCGTTCGGCGATGCGGCGTTCGGGGCGGAGTCTCACGGAGATCCCACCCGCCATCCGATCCATCACGGTATCCATCGCGGTGGCGCGCACACGAAGGACGGAATGGTGCATCTGACCGAAGCACCCGGCTTCGGCATGGAACTCGATTGGGCGAGTGTCGAGAAATTCCGATCAACGGGGTAGTGCGTTCGGCGTCTCATGCTGCTTCTGGCCTTCGCGCTGTTGCTCACCACCGCCCTGTTCGGCGGGGTCCTCGCAGCATTGCATCTGCGGACTGAACGCCGGGCGCCGGGTCCGATATACGGGGCGATTCACGGGCTGATCGGCGTCGCAGGCGTCGTCGCATTGCTGCTGGCGCTGCGTGGGCCGCCTCGCGGCGCGGCCATGGGTGTTGGTGACTTCGGACGCGTCGCCGCGGCGCTGCTGGCGATCGCCCTTATCCTTGCGATTCCAATCGTCTTTGTGCGCCTGCGCCATCGGCGTATCCCCGGCCTTGTCATCGGCGCTCATGCCATGATCGCCGTCAGCGGCGTCGTCATCCTCGCTGCCTATACACTGGTGGGCTAGCTATTTTGCGCTCCTCGCGACGGCGGACTTATCGAGACCTTTGACGCTGGTCAGCGTGGCACTCTCGAAGGTCGCTCCTTGGACATTCGCGTTGGTGAAGTCGGCGCCGGTCAGATAGGCCCCGGTGAAGTCCGCATTGCTGAGATCGGCGCCGCTGAAGCGTGCATCATTCAGCCTGGCGAAACGGAAAGAGACATGGCCAAGCCCGGCGCCGGTGAAGTTCGCGCCGTTGAGGTTGGCGCTGATGAACTCGGAACGCAGCAGACCCATCGACTGATTCGCCATGTTCACCGTCATGTGGGCGTTGGAGAAGTTTGCGCCGCGCATGTCGTCGAAGCTGAAATGCACGGTGATCGACGCATCCGAAAGATCGGCCCCGACAAACGTCGCAGCCTGATCGGGCGTATTCTCCATCCCGGTCGAGGTAACGACCGTCTGCATCGTGGCGCCACGCAGGCGAGCACCGGTGAAGTTGGCACGCATGATCCAGGCGAAGGTCAGGTCCGCATTGCTCAGGTCGGCACCCGTCAGGTCGGTTCCGACCAGCTTGACCCCATGCATGTTGGCCCCGGAGAAATTCGCGCCGGCCAGCTTGGCCCCGCTCAGATCGAGGCCGGTGAGGTCCGCGTGGCTCATGTCCCTGCCGGACAGGTCGACCTTGCCTGCCGCGACCGCAGCCCGCACCTGGTCTGCCGTCATGCGCTCGGCGGGCTTCGACGGTGTTCCCCAGAGCGAAAGAGCAGCGAGCATCAGAGAGCGGCGGCCGAAACGGCGGAATACACCTGGCACAGTGTCCTCCTCATAGGGGCGCGACGGGACTACCGTTGCTGATCGTAGCGCAGATGCCCGCGGCACCTTGCAAATGACCTCGCGCCCCGCTATCTGTCCGGTGCAAATCAATCTTCCGCAGTGTTACGGAGGGTGGCCTTAACGGGCCGCCTTTTTTGTTTTGGACGCATCGGAACCGCAGCATGCCAGCCTCGAATCGCGGCTGGCCGCAATCATCGGTCCCACGCTGGAAGGCATGGGTTTTGAGCTTGTGCGCGTCGTCGTGCTTGGCCGCGACCGTCCCACCGTGCAGGTGATGGCCGACCGCGCCGACGGCAGCCAGATCACTGTCGCCGACTGTGAGGCGATCAGCCATGCGCTGGGCGCCGTGCTCGACGTGGAAGACCCAATTCCGGGCGCCTGGTCGCTGGAGGTGAGTTCCGCCGGCATCGATCGCCCGCTGACCCGCTCCAAGGACTGGAACCGCTTCGCCGGGCACCTCGCGCGGGCCGAGACAATAGCGCCGGTCGAAGGCCGCAAGCGTTTCTCCGGTATCGCGCTGGGTGCCGATGAAACCGGCGCGCGGCTCCGGCTCGACGACGGAAACGAAATTGTGCTGCCCCTCAATGCAATCCGCCGTGCCAAACTGGTGCTGACCGATGCATTGATCGCCGCCACCGCAACCCCACCTCGGACCAACTAGAACAGAGGCCAGAATGGACACCGCCATTGCCCGCCCGGAACTGCTCCTGGTCGCCGACGCCGTCGCGCGGGAAAAGAACATTGACCGCGAGGAAGTACTGGAAGCCATGGAGCAGGCCATCCAGAAGGCTGGCCGCGCCAAATACGGGCACGAGAAGGACATCCGCGCGACAATCGACCGCAAGACCGGCGACGTGCGCCTCTCGCGCTGGACCGAGGCGGTGGAGACGGTAGAGAACGAGGAGACCCAGATCCCCGTCCATATCGCCAAGAAGTTCAAGCCGGAGATCAAACTCGGCGAGCACCTGGTCGATCCGCTGCCGCCGATCGACTTCGGCCGCATCGCCGCGCAGACCGCCAAACAGGTGATCGTCCAGCGGGTGCGCGAATACGAGCGCAAGAAGCAGTTTGAGGAATTCAAGGACCGCGTCGGCGAGATCATCAACGGCGTGGTGAAGCGCACCGAGTACGGCAACCTGATGGTAGAACTCGGTCGCGCCGAGGCGCTGCTGCGGCGCGACGAACTGATCCCGCGGGAGAGCTTCCGCAACGGCGACCGCGTGCGCGCCTACATCTACGATGTGCGCGAGGAGCCGCGCGGGCCGCAGATCTTCCTGTCCCGCACGCATCCCGGCTTCCTCGCCAAGCTGTTCGCGCAGGAGGTGCCGGAAATCTACGACGGCATCATCGAGATCAAGGCGGTGGCACGCGATCCGGGAAGCCGCGCGAAGATGGCGGTGATCAGCCGGGATTCGTCCATCGATCCGGTCGGCGCCTGCGTTGGTATGCGCGGCAGCCGCGTGCAGGCGGTGGTGCAGGAGCTTCAAGGTGAGAAGATCGACATCATCCCCTGGTCGCCGCAGTCCGCCACCTTTGTGGTGAACGCGCTGGCGCCTGCCGAAGTGACCAAGGTCGTGATGGACGAGGAGGCCGGCCGCGTCGAGGTCGTGGTGCCGGACGAGCAGCTCTCCCTCGCCATCGGCCGGCGCGGGCAGAACGTGCGACTGGCGAGCCAGCTCACTCGCTGGGACATCGACATCCTCACGGAAGCCGAAGAGAGCGAGCGGCGCCAGGAAGAGTTCCGTCGGCGCAGTGGCCTGTTCGTCGAAGCGCTCGATGTGGACGACGTGATCGCCGGCCTGCTGGTGACCGAGGGATTCACCTCTGTCGAGGAACTGGCCTTCACGCCGGAGGACGAGGTTGCAGCGATCGAGGGCTTTGACGAGTCGATCGCCGCCGAACTGATCCGCCGCGCGGAAACCTTCATCGCCCGTCGCGATACTGAACTGACCGAAAAGCGCGTCGAGCTCGGCGTCACCGACGAAGTCGCCGCGATCGAGGTGCTGACCCCGGCAATGCTGGTGGCGCTTGGCGAGAAGGGCGTGAAGACCCTGGACGACCTCGCCGACCTGGCGTCCGACGAGCTGATCGAGATTGTCGGCGCGGAGGCCATGGACGAGACCACCGCGAACGACGTCATCATGGCGGCCCGTGCCCACTGGTTTGCCGAGGAAGCGCCACAGGAGGCGAAAGCCCCGCAGGAGGCGCAAAACGACTGAGGCGGCGGAACAGACGATCGAGGATGAGGCTGAAACCGGCCCGCTGCGCCGCTGCATCGTCACGCGGGAGCGGTTGCCCAAGGAGCAGCTGATTCGCTTCGTCGTTGGGCCGGACAAAACGCTCGTGCCGGATTTGACTGCAACCCTGCCAGGACGGGGAATCTGGTTGAGCGCCTCTGGTGATGTGCTAGAAACCGCCCGCGCCCAAGGGGGCTTGGGGCGTGTCTTCGCCAGGGCCGCGCGTGGTCCTGTGGTTGTGCCTTCTGACCTCTCTGGCGTACTCGAGGCGGCGTTGGCCCGGCGGATCGGCGAGCTGCTGGGACTCGCCCGGCGGGCCGGCCAAGCCGTTGCGGGATTCGACAAGGCGCGCGAGTGGTTGCGGGCCGGTCGAAGCAGACTGATCTTGCAGGCCTCGGACGGCAGCGCGGCGGAGCGCGCACGGTTTCTCAGCGGCGGCGGGGAGGGCGTTACGGTAGTTGACCCTCTTACGGCGGCGGCGCTTGGCCAAGTGTTCGGTCGTGACCATGTGGTGCACGTTGCGATTGCGCCCGGGCGATTGGGCGAGCGGCTCGCCGTCGAGGCGGCGCGGCTAAGGGGCTTGCGGCAAGACGGCGCTGGCGGCAAGACCAGTAGAATTGAGCGAACAGAACGGACGGGGCCGACGGATAGTCGATGAGCGAAACCAACGATCAGGATACCGGCAAGGGCCGGCTCTCTTTGCGGCCCGCAGGGCGCTTGGAACTCGGCCGCACTGTTGACGCCGGCTCCGTGCGACAAAGTTTCAGCCACGGCCGCTCCAAGGTCGTGCAGGTCGAGGTACGCAAGAAGCGCGCCCCGGTCGGCACACCTGGTGCGCCGCCTGCAGGCGGCGCACCGCCCAGCACGGCCAAGGCACCAGGAGAGCGCCAGCCCGCGCCAGCGGTCCCGCGCGCCCTGACGGCAACTGAGCAGGCGGCGCGGCAGCGTGCTCTGGTCGAGCAGCAGCGCGAGTCAGCACGCCGCGAGGCCGAGCGGCGGGAACAGGAACGCGAACAGGAGAAGATTTCCATCCTGTCCGCCGCCGAGGAGGCACGCCGGCGCGAGGAAGAGGCGCGCAAGGCCGAGGAAGAGGCGGTGCAGCGCGAAGCCGCCGAGGCAGCACAGCAGGAAGCCGAGGAGGCCGCCCGCAAGGTGGCCGAGGCGACGGTCACAGCCCAGGCCGCCGCACCCGCGGCGGCGGGCGAGGAGGCGCGTCGTCGCCCGCCCGCGCCCACGCCGGCCGCCGCGCCGGCGACGCCGACCGAAACACTGCGGCTCCGGCCCGGTACCAAGGGAGCCGAGGAGGAAGACGAGGCGCGGCCGATCCGTCGCCCCGGCGGCCTGGTGATGCCGCGCAAGCCACAGACCGTCGTCGCCAAGAAGGGCACCGATGCCCGCCGCGCCGGTCGTATCGACGTGCAGGCTGCGATCGAGGGTGAGGACGAGAGGGTCCGCTCGCTTGCCTCGGTTCGTCGTCAGCGCGAGCGCGAACGCCGCCAGGCGGAGCTGGAGCGGCTGCGCTCGGACCAGGTGAAGGTGGTGCGCGACGTGATCCTGCCGGATAGCATCACGGTGCAGGAACTCGCTAACCGTATGGCGGCGCGCGCCGGCGAAGTGGTGAAGGCGCTGATGAAGCTCGGCGTCATGGCGACAATCACCCAGACGCTGGACGCCGACACCGCGGATTTGGTGGTTCAGGAATTCGGCCACCGAGCGCGGCGCGTGTCGGAATCCGACGTGGAAATGGGGTTGGAGGGTGCCGTTGATACTGACGAGGAGCTGATGCCGCGACCACCGGTGGTCACGGTCATGGGGCACGTCGATCACGGCAAGACCTCGCTGCTCGACGCGTTGCGTTCCACCGATGTGGCGGCCGGTGAGGCAGGTGGCATCACTCAGCATATCGGCGCCTATCAGGTCGAGATGCCGGACGGCGCGAAGATCACCTTCATCGACACGCCGGGCCATGAGGCGTTCACCGCGATGCGCGCCCGCGGCGCCTCGGTCACCGACATCGTCGTGCTGGTGGTGGCGGCGGATGACGGCGTGATGCCGCAGACGATCGAGGCGATCCGGCATGCCAAGGCAGCCGGCGCACCGCTGATCGTCGCGATCAACAAGATGGACCGCCCGGACGCCAATCCAGAACGGGTGCGCCAGGAACTGCTCAGCTACGAGGTGGTGGTCGAGGAGATGGGCGGCGAGACACAGAACGTGGAGGTGTCCGCCACCAAGAAGACCGGCCTCGACAAGCTGACAGAGGCGATTTCGCTGCAGGCGGAAATCCTCGATCTGAAGGCGAACCCGGACCGCCCAGCCGAGGGCACGGTGATCGAGAGCCGGCTGGACCGCGGTCGCGGACCGGTGGCCACGGTACTGGTGCAGAGGGGCACGCTGCGGCAGGGCGACATCGTCGTGGCGGGCGCCGAATGGGGCCGTGTGCGCGCTATGCTGGACGACAAGGCACGTGCGGCCACCGAAGCGGGACCCTCAGCGCCGGCCGAGATCCTCGGCCTGGCCGGCGTGCCATCGGCCGGCGAGCCCTTCGTGGTGGTCGAGAACGAAAGCCGCGCGCGCGAGATCGCCGAATTCCGCACCCGCAAGCTGCGCGACAAGGCCGCGGGTGTGACGGCCGGTGCGCGGGGCACGTTGGATGAGATGCTCGCGCGCATCCAGGCCGGCGAACAGAAGGAAGTCGCGGTGCTGATCAAGGCCGACGTTCAGGGCAGCGCCGAAGCGATCCAGGCCACCGTGCTGAAGCTCGCGCACGAGGAGGTAAAGGTGCGCGTCCTGCATGCCGCGGTCGGCCAGATCACCGAAAGCGACATCCAGCTCGCTAAGGCGTCGGATGCCTATGTGCTCGCGTTCAACGTGCGGGCCACGGCCCAGGCACGCGACCTGGCGCAGCGCGAGGGCGTCGATATCCGCTACTATTCGATCATCTACGAGGTGGCGGACGACATCGAGAAGCTGGTGCAGGGCAAGGTGGCGCCGAAGGCACGCGAGCGCTTCCTGGGCTACGCGGAAGTGCGCAAGGTGTTCAACATCACGCGTACCGGCAAGGTCGCCGGCTGCATGGTCACCGACGGCCAGGTGAAGCGCGGTGCCGGCGTGCGCGTGCTGCGCGACAACGTGGTGATCCACAATGGCGAACTGTCTCAGCTGAAGCGCTTCAAGGAAGACGTACGCGAGGTGGCGCGCGGCTACGAATGCGGCCTGTCGTTTGCCAACTTCCATGACCTGCAGGAAGGCGACGTCATCGAGTGCTTCGAGACGGAGATGGTGCCGGCTTGAGGAAGCCGGCTGCCGGCCCGTCACAGCGTCAGCTGCGCGTGGCGGAGGAGATCCGCCACGTTCTCGCGGGGCTGTTTGAGCGGCGGGATTTCCGTGATCCGGAACTGGCCGCGGCACCGGTCACGGTGACCGAGGTGCGCATCGGGCCTGATCTGAAGCATGCCATTGTCTTTGTGTCGCGGTTGGGGCGTACGGACATCGACGTGCTGTTGCCGGCACTGAAGCGGGCGGCGCCTTATCTGCGCAGTCAGGTCGCACACGCGTTGCGGCTGAGGTTGGCGCCTGAGCTGTCGTTTCAGCCGGACCACACGCTGCAGCACGCCATGGAAATCGACAAGCTGCTGCACCGGCCGGAAGTCGAACGCGATCTCGGCTGAATTGGCCGAACCCGCCGGGTTCGTCATGAATTTGGATGGCGGCTCGCTCAAGCGATTTCCCTCCTCGACCGCCTCTTGCCAGGGCGACGGGTGCCGGTCATTTTCCGAATTGTCCGCGATTGCGACGCCGATCACACGGCTCCGGCAGTTGGGACAAGGCACGCGGCTGATCCTTGTGCTGCTGGTATGCTTCAGTGCGCCCACACGGAGGCTGAACGGCTCGGCTCCATGCAAAGGAGACCACATCCATGACGATCGATGTAGCGACCGGCATTGTCCGCATTCTCAAGCAGGAGGGTGTGCAATGGGTTTCGACCTTTCCTGTCTGCCGGGTGAACAACGCGCTCGGCCGGGAAGGGGTGCCGATGCTGATGATGCGCGACGACCGCTACGCCGTCGCCGTCGCCGACGCGTTCTCGCGCATCACCGCGGGATCAAGGATCGGGGTGTGCACCTTCCAAGGCGGCGTCAATGCCGCCGGCATGCAGTATGCCTACGCTGGGATGGCGCAGGCCTACGAGGATGGCTCGCCCGTTCTATGCATCACCGATGGCGTGCCGGCCGGCAGCTCCGGCAACAGCCAGTACCACGTCGCATCGGCCATGAAGACCGTGTCGAAGTGGTTCGGCTATCTCGACAGGCCCGAGCGCACGCCTGAGTTCATGCGCCGCGCCTTCACCATGCTGCGCAGCGGCAGACCGGGCCCCGTGATCCTCGCTGTTCCCAATGCCACGGCCACATACGACGAGACCGCCGACCCCTACTGTCCCGTAAAGGGCTGGAAATCGGCGCCGGACCCGGCGGATGTGCGCGCCGCGATCGACCAGCTTCTGGCAGCCCGTAACCCGCTGATCTACGCCGGCGAGGGGGTCATCTACGCAGGCGCCTCGGAGGACCTGAAGGCGCTGGCGGAGCTCGTGAATGTGCCGGTGATCACGACCCTCAAGGCCAAAGGAGCGTTCCCGGAGGACCATCCGTTATTTGTCGGCGTGCGCGGCGATCAGATCGCACACTACCTGAACAAGAGCGACGTCATCCTCGCCGTGGGCTCGAGCCTGTCGCCGGGCCGCTTCAGCCACGGCATTCCCGATGCGGCGAAGAAGACCATCATCCTGTGCAACGTTGACGAGCTGCACATCAACAAGATGATTCCCATGGCGCACGCGGTCATCGGCGATGCGCGCCTGACCTTGCAGGCGCTCCGGCAGGAAGTGTCCGACCGCACGCGCGGCGCCGGACGGGCGGCGGGCAATGTGGCGGCGGAAGTGAGGGCGGCACGCGACGAGGCGCTCGCCAGATACCGGCAGGTCATGAACTCCGACGAGACGCCGATCAACCCCTATCGGGTGTACGGCGATCTCATGCAGGTGCTGGATCTGCACAATTCGTTCGTGACGCACGAGTTGGGCAACACGCGCGATCAACTCAGCACCGTGTTCGACACGCTCATCCCGCGCGGCTTCCTGGGCTGGGGCAATGTTTCCACGCTTGGCTTCAGCCTGGCCGCTGCCATCGCGGCCAAGAAAGCGTTTCCGGACAGGGCATCCGTCGCGGTGACCGGCGAGGCGGGCCTCGGCTATATGATGGGCAACCTCGAGGTTCTGCTGCGCGAGAAACTCGGTGTGACGGTCGTGCACATCAGCAACGGCGGGTTCGCGGGCTATGGACCCGGCTTCTGGGGGCCGGGACACGATCCCTTCACACACAAGGTACTGGGCTCCGACGAGGTGGATATGTCGAAGGTGATTGGCGCGCTGGGCTTTCACACCGAGCGGGTGAGCGAGCCGGCCGGGGTCATCCCGGCCCTGCGGCGGGCGCTCGATGTCAATGCATCGGGTCGCCCGGCGTATATCGAATTCATCTGCTCCCAGTACCCGGTCTACGGCCAGTGGGTTGGACGGGGCGAGGGGTGACACGATGCCGAAGCTGATCCCCGTCCCCGACACGTTGAGCAAACCGTTCTGGGACGCCGTCAATCAACGACGGCTCGTGTTGCAGCACTGCGCTGCCTGCGACCGGCTGCAATACCCGCCGCAGCAGGCCTGCCAGGTGTGCGGGTCGGCTGCCGGTCTGACGTGGAAAGAGGTCGAGGGAAGAGGCCACATCGCGAGCTACATCGTGATCGAGGATGGCCGGCTCAACCGGCGCATGTCCGATCAGCCGTATAACATGGCGATGGTGACGCTGGACGCGGACCCGCGGGTCAATTTCTATTCCAATCTCCCGGGCACCCCGCCCTACCAGGTGCCGGTGGGCGCCGCCGTCGAGGTGACGTTCGAGGAGGTGGCCCCGGATCAACTTATCCACGAGTGGCGGGTGGTTAGGTAATTCGGCGCTTCAAAGCGGAAATCAACGTACACGTTGCACCGCTGCCGATGATAGGTAGCAACCGACTGCGGCAAGCGGTTGGCTGAACAATACGCGATAACAGCCTTCTCGCGTGTTATACTTTGCCTATTGGCAACTGGCCTGGGCGGCTGGACTCTGCAACCATTCCCATGCGACCGGATCGAAAATTGACCGTGATCAGACCGCCGCGACACGGCGCTTTCACTACACGCAGGACCACCATCGCGCTCGGTATTCTGAAAGCTGCCTGAACGGAATGTTCGGAAGTCGCAAATATGCTTCTGCAGTCTCGAAAGCTGACAGAGAGGCCCTCGTGGCGCGTGTCGATCGCCATGCTCGCACAATTGTGCAGGTGGGTGTGAATGATGTTGGCCGGAGATCGGGGGGATCCGGACATGCGATCCGTTGATTTGGAACGAAATAGCTTCGCCCGTTCTTTCATTGGCATCCTTGGACGGCTCACCACTATGTATTTGGGCCTTACCGTTTGGTCTACACACGCTCCTGCTCAAGACGTTCTGCCGACCACACTGTATCCCGCCGGCATGAGGCAGGTGGAATATATCGACCCGACCGATGGTGGAAGGCCACTCGATTGCATGTTGATCTACCCCGCTGCTGCGGACGGTACCGCCGCTCCTTTCAAAGTATTTTTGTCCACCAATTTGCATCTTACCAAAGATGCGCCAATTGTTGCCGATGGGCTGAAGCATCCGCTCGTCGTGTTCTCGCACGGCGCTGGCGGCAACGGTTCAGGCTATGCTTGGTTCGGTGAATACCTGGCCTCGCACGGCTATCTGGTCGCCATGGCGTATCACTATCGGGCCAACACATTCGATTCGAGTGCACTCTACGTGCGCAACAGGCTGTGGCAGCGACCGCGCGATCTCAGCCTCGACATCACGCATCTCGTCCAGGACAAGGCTTGGGGGCCACACATCGACCCAAATCAGATCGGCGTTGCAGGGCATTCGCAAGGGGGTTTTACCGCGCTCTGGATCGGTGGGGCCAAGGTTGATCCCGACCTGTTTCTGGCGTTCCAACGGGGATGGAAGGATAACCAGGTGGTGCCGGCCTATCTGCGCGAGCAAATGCGGGTTGATGCGGAGCCAACCCGCGATCTGCGCGACCATCGGGTGAAGGCGGCATTTGCGATGGCACCCGGAGACATCCAGGGGTTCGGCATGGACGAGGCCGGGCTTCGGCAGATGGCGATCCCGGCCTACGTCATTGTCGGTGCCGGCGACACCACGACGCCGCCGAAGGAAAACGCCGAATTTGCCGCGAAGCACATACCGCATGCTCAACTCGATGTGCTGCCCGGACCGGTTGGCCACGAGATCTTCGGTAACGAGTGCGACCAAGTGGGACGGGATAACTTTCCAGAAGCCTGCGTCGATGCCCCTGGTGTGGATCGGGCCAAGCTGCACGAGTATATCGGCAGTGCCGCATTGAAGTTCTTCGACGAGAATCTGGGCATACGGAGACACACGCCGAACTGACGCGTATGCGAGCACCTGTTGCGGGATGCGCGATGCGGCCCGCGAGCCATCCCCCTTCAGAGACGTGCGCCGCCCTTACTTCGCCACGCGTTTCAGCGTGCCGAGCCCGACGTCGTTGAGCGAGTCGATGGTCACATCCGTCGCCTTGCCGTCCGGTCGGATGGTGAAGCGCACGGCCGACGGCATGTCGGGTGTCTCGGGGCTGGGATAGCTGAGGAACAGGTCACGGTCGAAATGGCTCAGGCGGATAGATGCGCGCGCCGCCAGGTCCGACAGTAAGCGTTAGCGCGTCGCCTACGGCTAAGACGACCGCCTCGCCAACGTAGTCATTGAAGTATCGGCCCGCATAGGCGGCGAGCGGCCGGGCCGGAGAGGGCGGTGCCGGCGGGGCGGCATAGGTGGCCTTCGCAGCCGAGACCGCCGAACCGAACAGCCCCTCGTAGGCCTCCTTCCAGGCCGTCATCCAGTCCTTGCCGATCTTGCCGTCAAAGACCAGGTCGGCGAAGCTGTCGGCGAGCCCCTCCGGCACACCGGTAGGAAAGGCGTTGGTCAGGACGACGATGCCGAGATCCGCCTTCGGGTAGAGAGTGACGACGGTTTGGGCGCCGACGCTGTGTCAAATCGCTCGCAACTGCGCCCCCCATTTCGCGCGCAATCGCGACCCCTCTTGGGCTTGATAGAGCTCCGCGGGATGGCGTTTGCGGGTGTTGGGAGGCTGCGGGTAAGTGGCCTGCCGGAGCGACCGTCGAGAGTTTGGCGTAGGCAGGCCACTTATCCATAGCGGACAGCGAGGGCGTGGGGTGGCGAGGTCAGTTTCGGTTCTTGAAGCGCCAGCTGGTGTTGCCGGTTTCGACGATGTCGCAGTGGTGCGTCAGGCGGTCGAGCATGGCAGTCGTCATCTTGGCGTCGCCAAAAACCTGCGGCCAATCTGCAAACGCCAGATTGGTGGTGATGAGCAGCGACGTGTTCTCGTAAAGCTTGCTGATCAGATGGAACAGCAGTTGGCCGCCGGACTGGCTGAACGGCAAATAGCCAAGTTCGTCGATGACAATGACATCATAGCGCAGCAGCGTCTCGGCGAGCCGACCGCTGCGACCAGCCGCCTTCTCCTGCTCGAGCTGGTTGACCAGATCGACCAGGTTGAAGAACCTGCCGCGCGCACGGCTGCGAATGATCGCGGATGCCACGCCAATGCAGAGATGCGTTTTGCCGGTGCCCGTGCCGCCGATAAAAATTGCGTTGCGTTTGGCATCGAGGAACGCGCCGGTTGCGAGTTCGCGCACCTGGCCCTCGTCAATCATCGTGTCGCCAAAGACGAACTTGTCCAGGTCCTTCAGCACCGGGAACTTGGCGCCACTGATGCGATAGCTGATTGAGCGAGCCTGCCGATGCGTGCGTTCGGCCCTGATCAGGCTGGCGATGAGCGGATAGATCTCGTCACGCCGCGCCAGGCCCTTGCCGGCGATCTCGTCGAAACTCGCGCGCATGCCGTAGAGCTTCAATTCGGTCATGGCGTCCAGGATCTCGTGGCGTTCCATCAGGCGACCTTTCGTATGCTGTCATAGCGGCCGCAATCGGCCACGGGCTCGACCTTCAGGCGCAGGCCATCCGGCGTGGTGATCGAAGCCGGCGTCGGGGGTTGGTGCCGGCGCGCCAGCACGGTCAGGATCACGTCGCCGCTGGCGATCCCCGCCGCGAGCGCCTCGGCGCAGGCAGCCTCCACGGCCGACAAGCCATGAGCCAATACTGCACCGAGGACTTTGACGAATTGCTGATCGCCGTCGGCATGCTGCTTCAGCTTCGCGCGAACCTGGGCCAGCGCCGGCGGCAATGCCCAATCCTTGAACGGCGCGCCGTTGCGCAATGCACCCGGCTTGCGCACCAGCACAGGCAGATAGTGCCAAGGATCGTAGATGATCTGATAGCGCCGGAAGTCGCGCGGATGGTCGGCCACCCCCTCGTCGCCGAGAAGAACCACGATGCGCTCAGCATGAGATCGAACCAGCACCATCCGGCCGGCGGCTCGTGCATCAACGCTGTAGCGATTATGGTCGGCCATGATCAGGCACGTGGTGGTAGCCCTGACGGCCTTTTCGACAAAACCATCGAATGGTCCGCGTAATTCCATTAGGCTCGCTTGCTCTTCCTGGAAAACCTCCCAGATCGTCCGGTCCTTGAACTCCGGATGCTTGTGGCGCTTCGCATAAGCGATGCACTGATCTGCCAACCAGCCATTCAGCTCGGCCAGGCTCGATACCCGCGGCTTGGGCCGGAACAGCTGATCGCGCAGATTGCCGACCTGGTTTTCGACCTGTCCCTTCTCCCAACCCGATGCGGGCGTGCAGGCAACTGGCTCAACCAGATGATGTGAACACATCTGGAGAAAACGGCGATTATATTGGCGCGCCTTGCCCACGAAGATCGCTTCCACCGCAGTCTTCATGTTGTCGTAGATGCCGCGCCGACAGATGCCGCCGTAAAACTCAAAAGCCTTGTCGTGCGCATCGAACACCAGTTCTTGTGTCTCGCGGAAGTAGGCGCGCACGAATGGCATGCGGCTATGCGACAGCTTCATGTGCGCCGCCTTGATGACCAGCGGCAAACCCTGCAGCGTGATGGTCTCGTGGCTCCAGTCGAACTGGTAGGCTTCGCCGGGCGCAAAGCTCAGCGGCACAAAGGCGTGCGCCGGCGTCCGTGCCTGCTCGTCGCGCCACGATTTGGTGAAACGATGCACGCTGTCATGCGCGCCATCGTAACCGCGGCCTCGCAGCTCTTCGAACAGGCGCTGCGTCGACCGGCGTTCTCGCCGCGGAAGCTTGGCCTCCTTCTCAAGGATCTGGGCCAGAACTTCCACCCACGCACCGAGCTTCGGCGCCGGCTGCACGCCGCGCTCATACTTGAACGCGGTCTTGTGGCTCCGAACGACCTTGCGCACCGTGGCCCGTGAGACGCGGAGCGTCCGCACGATCTCCTTAATCGGCAGGCGCTGCTCGAAATAAGCGCGCCGGATATCGCCGATCACGTCCACGGACATCATCCCCCAAACCCCTCCCAGGCCGACCTGGGCCATAGGGAGAGACGCTGACACACAGAGCCGAGGGGTCGCGATTGGAAGCGAAAACCGCCCTCAGGGGGTCACTATTGCGAGCGATTTCACAGCTAAAGCGCCGGCATGGCCCCAGCTGAGGCCGTGCGGACCGAACTCGACATTCCATCCCAAGCCGTAGAACGAGGTGCCGCCGGTGACCGGGTTTGCGCCACGTGCCATCAGTGGCACATGGGTCGCAGCGATCGCATCGGGCTTGATCAGCACCTTGCCGTCATGGACACCGTTGTCGAGCTCCAGGCGGACCCATTGCGCCAGATCGCGCGCATTCGAGCTGATGCCGCCGGCCGGCGACTGCGGGTCGGGATCCCGCTTGACCTTGGCCACCCAGGCTCCGTCCAGCTTGACATGCAGCGCGGCGCGGTTGCTTCGCTGGAGGAAGTCGGCATAGCGCGAACTGGTCGCTGCCATGCCGAGCGGCTGATATAGTTTTTCGTCGGCGACGACGTCCCAGCTCTTGCCTGTCGGGCGCGCTGCCGCCACGGCGCCTTCGGTCAACCCGAAATTGCTGTAGGAATAGCCGGCGCGAAAGCTCGAAGATGGCGCAACCAGCCGCATCCGGCGCAGGATCTCCGCCTGGTCGTAGCCGATTTCCTCGAGCTCATTGCCGGCTTGGCCGGGCAGGCCGCTGCGGTGGTTGAACAGGTCGCGGACCGTCACCTCGGCCGTTGGGTAGGCATCATGCAGCCGGAAGCTCGGGTCGAGGCCGCTGATGCGCGTATCCCAGCCGACCACGCCCTCACTCACCAGGGCGGCGACGACCGTGGCGGAGACCGGCTTCGATAGAGAGGCGAGCTGGAAGACGGTGTCGGTATCGACAAGGTCTGGCTTGCCAGCCTCGCGACGGCCGAAGCCTTTGAGGTGGACCACCCTGTCGTCGTACACCACTGCGATGGCGAGCCCCGGCACGCCACCCGTCTCGATCGTCTTGCGCGCAAGCTCATCGAGCCCTTGCAGAGCAGCAGTGAGCTTCTCGTCTGAAATCGTCTGGGCCTGTGTTAGCGTTGCGCCGAACACAACGAACAGAACCCCGAGCAATCCGCCAAGACGGGACGCGAGCATATCTGATAACCGCATTCTGTTCTCCCCAAGCGTCAAGCGCACCCTGGTGCAAACGCGCTTCAAGACCAAGCATCTTGAAAAGAACGACCTATGCCGATGAGTCGAAGGTCCCTTCTGATCCCATCTGCGGCCGCTGTGTCCCTGGGCGCAGACACAAACTCGGCGATCCAAGCCCGCGACCCTGTTTTTCCGGAACCGGATGAGCGCATTCGGTGCTATAGCGGGCTTAATCGGACCATTGGGCTTCGGCTCGGCCCAAGGTTCACTGACAGCAGTCGCATTAAGCTTTGCTTAAAGAAGCCCCCTCCACAGTTCGGCTCCCCAAGCCGGGGGTAGAATGCGCGCTGTCGTTTCGGGACGTTTGGCGTGTCTGCTCGCCGGTGTGCTGGCGGCCACATGGACGTCCGCTGGGGCACAGACGGCTCAGGGACCAAGGGTGGTTATTGGCGACAACGCTGCAGCAGAGAGCGCAACGGATCTCGCCAAGCAAATCCAGAATCCAGTCGGCGATCTCATCAGTTTGCCATTGCAATACAATGTGAATTTTGGCTACGGGCCACACCAAGGAACACAGCACGTCCTCAATCTGCAGCCGGTTATTCCTTTCCATGTCAATGACGACTGGAACCTCATCACCCGCACGATTCTGCCAGTCGTCTGGAACCCTGGCTCGTCAATTCCGACCGTGCCAGTCGGGACTGCTCCGATATCTTTCACTGCGTTTCTCTCCCCCAGTCACGATGTAAACGGGTGGCTCTGGGGCGTCGGCCCTGTCGTGCAGCTTCCAACGATCAGCAGCGCTACTCTCGGCTCAAGCGTTTGGGGCGCGGGTCCGAGCGCGGTGATCGTCTATTCGGGCGGCCCATGGGTCGCTGGCGCGCTGCTCAATAATGTCTGGTCACTTGGCGGAACCCGCGGACCTTCGGGCAACAGCTACAGCAACTTTCTCATAAACCCCTTTGTTGCCTACAACTTCGACGAAGGGTGGTACCTCTCCTCCGCACCGAACATCACGGCGAACTGGCAAGTTAGCGGAACCAAGTGGACAGTGCCCATCGGCGGCGGCGGCGGACGGATCTTTCTCATCGACGCGCTCCCGGTCGATCTGTCAGTCAGCGCTTATTACAACGCAATAAGACCGACATTCGGAGCCAACTGGCAGTTGAGCACGCAACTCACGTTCGTGTTCTGATTGATCGCAAAAGTCAAAGATACAGACATGACAAGGAGGCATACAAATGAATAGGCGAAGTCTTATCGCCGGGCTGGTTGCCACGCCGGTCGTGATGAAGACGAGCATCGCGTTGGCGCAGGCCGAGTCCGACAACCCGCTCTGCTATGCGTCAGTCGACGACCTCACGGCCATGTTCCGGGCCAGGAAGGCTTCGCCGGTCGATTTGCTGAAGGCGCAGATCAAGCGGATCGAGGCGCTCAATTCGAAGATCAATTGCATCACCTACGAGCACTTCGATCAGGCACTGAAGGAGGCTCAACAGTCCGAAGATCGGTATCGGCGCGGCGACGCAAGGCCGCTCGAAGGGATTACGGTCGCCATCAAGGACGAATTCAGTCGGCCGGGCTGGCGGACGACGCAGGGCTCGCTCATCTTCAAGGACTCGCCGCCCGCAACGGAAAACGCAGCCGTCATCGACTTGCTCGAGGCGGCTGGCGCTGTCATGCCGTTCCAGACGACGGTGCCGGAATTCTACCTCTTCCTCGGCGCCTCGACCCGCGCCTGGGGCACGACCCATAATCCCTGGAACCTTGAGTACTCCCCGGGCGGGTCGTCCGCGGGATCGGCGGCGGGACTGGCCGCGGGCTTCGCGACGCTCGCCACTGGCTCAGACATGGGCGGCTCGATCCGCATTCCCGCCTCGCAATGCGGTCTCTACGGCTTCAGGCCGCCGTTCGGCCGGGTCGCCGCTGGGGAAACACCCTTCGCGACCTCGGGCCCGCTCGCGAGACGCTTCGACGACCTCGTCCATCTGCAAAACGCGATCGTCGGCCCCTCCGAGAAGGTCATGGCCACGATCCGGCCTCGCCTGGACTACCCCTACCAATACCCGGACCTTTCAGGGTGGCACATCGCCGTGGATTGGGGCACCGCGATTGCCGACGTCAATCCGTCGGTGAAGGACGCGATGCTGAAAGGCCTCAAGACGCTGCACGACGCCGGATGCGTCGTAGACGAGGTCGACTGCGGCTTCTCGAAGAAAGACAAATTCGTTTTCTTGCGCGGGCTGATGTCGTCGTCCATAGGTACTTTGATCGAGATAGCGAATTCCCATCGAGATCTGCTCTCTCCCTATATGGCAGAGATGCTCGACCAGGTCGGAGCCATCGGGCCGCGCCAAGCCGAAGAAGCCGAAGTGCTGCTGGAACAACTGCACCGACAGGTCCAGCAGCGCGTGTTCGGGAAAGGCTATCGCGTTCTCCTCATGCCGACCATGTCGACGCCTCTTGTCGGCGCCGACATGTTCAAGAGCAAGGAGAACAAAGTGGACCCGTGGGCGGGCACCGGGCTGGGGTTCGCGATGACGTGGCATTGGAATCTCCTCAACCGCTATCCGGTCATGGATGTGCCACTCGGCTTGGTTGAAGACCGGATGCCATCGGGCATGCAGGTCATTGGACAGACCTTCACCGATCTCGACACCTTCCAGTTCGCGTCCAACTGGTCTCGACTTTGGCCGTCCCTCTTCGCCGGCGGGCTATCTCCGACCTTCGCCTGACGCCGTGCTGAGAGGTGAAATGATCCCCAGGAGAACCGTCCTCGAAGGCGCGGCTGCAGCGTTGATCGTGCCGGCTGACCGCGAGATATCGAGCTTCATCGTCATGAGGAGCGAGAAAAATGACCTTTCACGTCCGGCATGATGATGACCCTTGATGCGGCGACTGACTTCAACGCTTGCAGCCGTGACCATATGGGCCTCGCCAGCCGCCGCGGACGACTGGTTGCAGTCAGTCGTCAATCTACAACAGTCCTTGGCCGCTCTGGGAATCAGCCTCAGTGGAGGCGTTACCAGCTTCGGCCAGGGGATGGCAGCGGTGACGGCAGCAATGGCATTCCGTTCGGTGATAAGACCGATATTTTGCTCGGGCTTGACGGGAGTGCCGCACGGTTGGAAGCCGGGCTAACCACTGGGTTTCGACGGTGGGGACCGCAGCAGGGAAACGCTTGAAAGCGCTGGCGATCGCATTGTTCGCAACTTTCATCTCGCAGGCAGTGCTTGCTGCCAGTCCGGGAGAATCGAGGTCGCGCGGCCCCGAAGGTTTCGGTAACATTCCTTATGGAAGCGCGAGCAACGAGGCCGTCAGACTCAATCACGGCAATGGCGTGGTCACATCCAGGAACGAAGTTCCGGTTCTGACATATCAGACCAAAATCCAAGGTCTGACATTTGATGTGACGCAGAATTATGACAAGAACCGCAGGGCGGTGGACGCCCTCGCACTATCGACGTCGTTGGAGCCTGCTCGGGCTTGCGTGGCCCGGTTCAACCACGTTCTCGCCCTCCTACAGACGACCTACGGCCAATCTGGTTCGGCGCCGCTTCAAAGCCGTACCAGCCAGGGACATATCAAGTATACCGTTCTTATCCAATTTAGTCGGAATGACGGTATCGAGGCCGAGCTGACGTCTATTGATCCGAACAGCTCCACTTCTGGCCCGGGTCCGACCGGGAAGCGCAGCAACAGTGCTCCCGGCCCTTGCGTGATTCGTCTGCACTATCTTCCGCCTGGCTGGGTAGGGCATTTTTGATCGAACATCATTTGACCCGTGTCTCTGCATTCGGATAGTCCGTTCGGCAGCCCTTCAGGAAACCCCCGCAGGCGGCACGGCGGCTGATAATGACAGTCGTGGTCCCCCTGGCCAAAGACGGGCCACTGTCGCTTCAGGCGGCAAAGAAATATGCTCCGGCAACCTGTCAAATTCTCTGTGCCGTGGTAACCGGCTCGTCCCTGCCATACCTTCACAGCCAGAGCATAGAGGAAAGGGGGAGCAATGAGCGCGCCAGAGCGGTATCAGTGGCGGCGAGACAAGGACGGACTCGGCGTATGGGAGCACCGCGGCAAGGTCGCAGTGGCCGGCGTTGGACATTCGCCGGTCGAACGTCGCTGGGACGGCGTCTCGATGGACAAGACGCTCGGTGCCTACTCTATCCTGGCCTGCCAGAAGGCGATGGACGAGGCAGGCGTGACGCCGGATCAGATCGACGGCGTCATCTGCTGCGACAGCCATATCGCAGGCGGCAGCGGCGGCTCCGCGTCGCAGTGGGCGCCTCGGCCCTACTTCGCCCCGCCCTACGATTTGGAGTGGGGGCTCACTCTGATCAACGCGAAGTGGCTCATCGAGCAGATGGGCCTGCCCAACGTCAAATTTGCACCGACAGGATTGCCGACCATCAGCGAAATGGTGGGCATGGCGGCACAGGCCGTGGGTGACGGCGTTTGCAGCACCTGTCTCGTCATCTACCCGACAGGCAATCTCGAAGGCCGCTATCGTCGCGGTGGCGAGAACGCCGACGACTACGCCCGCGGCGCACGCCAATGGACGGCACCCTGGGGCAACCACGGCGGCAACGATTTCATCAACATGTTCCCGCACGGTCAGTACCTGTTTGAAATATGGTGGCAAGCACGACGACCTCGCGCCCTTCGTCATCAACCAGCACCGCAACGGGCTGCTCACGCCGTGGGGGTTCAATGCCACTCATAAGGTACCGCAGCTCACCATCGAGGATTACCTCAGTTCGCGCTACGTCCTGAACCCCCTCCGGCTTTGGGACTGCGACCGCCCGGTCAATGCATCGACCGCGTATCTGTTCACAACGGCCGAGCGCGCCCGCGACATGCGGCAGAAGCCGGTCTATGTGCTCAATCACTCACAGCACAATTTTAAGCAGCGCACCACGCAGGCCGATCTGGACGAGATCGAGGACTGGACCGACCGCGCCGCTCGGCGAATGTACGAGGGTGCCGGGCTTGGGCCTGAGGACGTTGATATCTTCAATCCGTACGACGGCTATGCACCCATGACGCAGTTCTTCCTGGAGGCCTTCCAGTGGCACGGCGTCAAACGCGGCGATGCGTTCGCGTTCTACGCCGGCGATATCAGGGTCGAGGGACCGCACCCGCTGTGCTCGAGCGGCGGCAATCTGGGGAACGGGCGGACGCGGACGGCCATGTACACCGACTGCATCGAGCAGCTCCGCGGTACGGCCGGCGCTCGGCAGGTCACGGTTCGTGCAGAGACCGCGCTGGGGGCATTCACCACGCCAAGCAGTGGCGGGTGGATCATGTTCGGCAAGCACCTGAGCTGAGGGCTGTAATCCTGGAGATCACCGGTCGCTCAGTCCGTGACTATCTGTCTGATTCCCTGGCCGTGGCGAGTTCGTCGAGGCAAACTTTCTTCAAAGGCGGCAAATTATCGTGCACCACGTGCCACAGCACATCGTGTGCGATATCCTCATATTCGTGCCGCAGCACGTTGCCGATTCCCGCCTCCTTCGGCCACGGAATTTTCGGGCGCCGGGTCTTCATGGCAGGGGGCAACCGGCGGCTGGCCTCCGAGATGATTTCTATGCCGCGTTCAACCAACCAGCGCTTGCGCCGGTCTGCTTCGAAAGTGTCGAGTGTGACGCCCGCCATATCGGTCTGGATGAGCTCGATCGCTTCGATGATGTCCGTCAGGCAGACTACCGGCGAGCGTTTGGTCATTCAGAACACTTGCAACGCTGAGGCCTCGATGCGGTCCCGCAACACCCGGTGTAGACTGCGCCGGGTCATGATGTCGGCCTTGCGTCCGAGTATGCGTGAGGCGGTTTCTTTCACGTCCATCAGCTCGTAAAGCCCGATCGAGCCGACAGGATGATCGAAAAACAGGTCAACGTCGGAATCTTCGCGGGCCTCGCCGCGCGCGGTCGACCCAAACAGATACAGGTGTTCGATGCCCAGTTGCCGGAATTCGGCCTCGTGCTCCTTGAGCCTGGTCGCGTTCCCTGCCGGCAGTGTAGCAGAAATTGGACCACGACGCATCAGGATCGATCGGTTTACTTCTCGGCAGTCTGTCAAGGCCAGCCAGGACAGATGATAGCCAGTGCGACGGGAACACCCATGCCAACAAAAGTTTACCTTGACTATCTGATGCCTCGCGAGAGTTTCAGGTTCCGAGAGCAGCGCAAAGCGGACGGCGGGGCATCAGCCACGGCGGGCCGCGAAAACCTGCGACCTCGAGATCTGGCGGATGAATGGTTCATGCGCCTTCGTAAGCCTGACTTCCAACGAGAAACAAATGCCTGGACGCCGGAGGCTTGCAGAGATCTATTGCAATCGCTCGTCCGGCGAGATGTGATTCCAGGCGTCATCCTGTGGAAGCCGGAGGACTCGGCGCTTGTCTATGTCATTGATGGAGCGCACCGGCTGTCCGTGATCCGTGCTTGGATGATTGACGATTGGGGTGACCGCCAGATTGAGTACTTTAACGCCGCGCACCGCGACGAAATTATCGCGGGGGTTAATGAAGTGCGGGCCCTTGTAGGGGAAACAGTTGGATCCTACGCGAACTTCATAGAGGCGCACGCCTTTTTGCTGAGGCTATCGAAGGACGGCAAGGCACCCAAGCAAGATATGCCAAGCGTACAGTTTGACCGAGCCATTTTCTATTCAGCAGTTACCGAGAACGTCTCGATTGTCACGCAATGGGTTGAGGGCAACTATGCCAAGGCCGAGATGTCCTTCCTTCAGATCAATAGAAGGGGGAGCGCCTTTCACCGTTCGAGCAGTTGCTCATAGAATTCCGTAATGGTTCATATGCTCGCGTTGTCTCCAGCATAGTCAGCGCCGGGAAGGCGGGGCACTTCTGGCCGGAAGAAGGCCTCGACGATGAAGCGGGGGCGACAGTCAAGAAGTTTCCGGATGTGGCATCAACTATACACAACATCCTCTTTCTTCCGCCTCATGTCGGAGAGGTGAGGAACATGAATCTCCCATTGGTGATATCCAAGCCAGGTGACAGATATGAAGATTGCCTGGAGCCAGTTGCCTTGATCGCAGACAATATCCTGCTTTCCGATGACGATGCAAAAAAGCAGATTTTGGAGAAGAATGCCGGATCGGATGCCCGTGAAATCATCTTGATTGGAAGGATGCTTTTCAGAATCGTCGTTGACCGCCATTCGCAGCTTGTCGGCGAATCGCGGTCGGTTCGAAAATATTCTCTTGATGTGCAAGGCTGACATCACTGCAATCGCTTCCCGTAAGGGTGGTGGTTTCAAGTCCACGAAGGATATCGCGGAGACGATCTCACAAATTGTCGAAAAGCTGACTCGGCGTGGCAATCTTAATGATGACCAAGCCATCGAAAGCGCAATCGCCGATCTCTCACTCAAGCCTATTCAGCCGCACGTAACGTGCGGCCGCACAGCCTCGCGGAGGCAACGCAGCCAGATCAATATCAGCGCCCTACTTGAACATCCGCCAATATGTGAGATTTGCAAAGGCTATTTAAATTTGGAGAGCGGGAAGCAATACGATCATCATTTCGAGAGGTTTGCGCGTGTTCGTCGGACATCAACCGAAAACATGCGACCGGTACACCCCTTCTGTAACAATATGCGGGACCAAATCGAAAAGGTAAAAGGACATGCCTCCAAATTATTGATACCAAACTTACCGATAGTCTCGCAAGATATCAGCTTTGACAAGCGGCAGCTTTCGCTCGATGTATAAACTCGATTCAAACTGAGACACTACCGCCGGATCACGGCAATCACACTCAGCACGTGCAGCACTACGCGCCGCGCAGCACGACGAGCGCATCCACCGCCTTCACGCCCCGCCCCGCCGGCAGCACCATGAGCGGATTGATGTCCAACTCCGCCAGGTGCGCTTCCATATGCGTGGCAAGGTGCGACACGCGCACCAGGGTATCCGCCAGCGCCTCGAGGTCCGCGGCCGCCCGTCCGCGAAAGCCCTGGAGCAACCGGGCGCCTTTGACCTCAGCGATCATCGCCTGTGCTTCGCGGCGCGTGATGGGGCAGCGTCGCAGGGCCACATCGTTGTAGACCTCGACCATCACGCCGCCACTGCCGAACAGCAGCACAGGTCCCAACTGCGGGTCGCAGGACACGCCAACAATAACTTCTACACCGTCTCCGACCATCTCCTGTACCGACACGCCGGTGATCCGAGCCTGTGGAGCGTGGGCCCCCGCACTGGCCATGACCTCCGCGTAGGTCGTTCGCACCTGTGCCGCATCGCGTAGGTTCAGCCGAACCACCCCGGCCTCTGTCTTGTGCAAAATATCCGGCGAATCGACCTTGAGAGCCACCGGAAATCCAAGCTGCTCCGCGGCCTCGACGGCGGCCTCCGCAGACGCAACCAGCACCTCGCGCGCACTCCCCACGCCCCACGCCGCCAACAGCTGCTTGCTCTCAAACTCCGACAGTGTCGGACGCCCCAGGCCGAGCGCCCGGGCGATGGCCGCCTGCTGTGCGGCCGTCCGCGACGGGGCCGTCGCAAAGCCATCGGCCAGGCGGCGCTCGCGCCATGTATGATACGCGAGCCGGCTCCGCAGCCCTCGGGCCAACGTGTCCGGCGTGTAGAACACAGGGATCCGGGCATCCCGCAGCATTGCCAGGCCAGCCTTGGCGTCCCGGCTTCCTGTCCACAGGAACACCATACCCTTGTCGGTCCGATCACGCTGGCTGATGACCTGCTGAGCCTGGATGTCCGCCCCGGCACTCGCCACGACCAACGTCCCCATCCGAGGATCATCGACCATATGCTGCATGATCTGTGGGAAGGACTCGCTGTTGGCGAAGCCTGTCACATCGGCAGGGTTCGCAGCCCACCCGAAGCCCTTCAGGATCCCGTTGATGCCGTCACGCGCCGCCTCGCCCAGCGTCGGCAGATCAAGTCCGGCCTGACCGCACATATCGGCGGTGAGTGAGCTGATGCCGCCCGAGTGCGATACCACCGCGATGCCCGGCACAGCCGGCCGAGGGGTGTGCGCCAGCAGGTGCGCGACCTCCAGGAGTTCGTCGTAATCCTGGACCCGGATCACCCCGTATTGGGCAAAGATCGCATCGTAGCGGGCATCCACGCCGGTCAGCGCCGCGGTGTGCGAGCGCGCCGCCCTCGCCCCGAGTTCCGAACGCCCGATCTTGATGAGAACGATCGGCTTGCCGCGCTCCGCCGCGAGCTTTGCCACTTCGAGAAACTTGTCGGCCCGCTTGAAGCCTTCGACAAAACCAGCAATGACCCTCGTGTCCGGATCGTCCAGCAGATAGCGGGCAAAGTCGGAAAAATCGAGGTCCGCCTCGTTCCCTGTCGAGATGATGTAGCTGAAGCCGATGCCGTTATCCACCGCGCGGACCAGAAACGGCCCGAACGCAGTCGCGCCGCTTTGGCACACCAGGCCGATCGGCCCGCTCAGACCATCCGCCCCGCGCGAGGAAGAGGTAGCCCAGATGTCGTGCGTGACATTCGCGAGCCCCAGGCAGTTGGGGCCGCTGATGCGCATGCCGGAGGCACGGGCAAATTCACCCAATTCCCCCTGCAGATCACGCCGGTCGTCCACGCCGCGCTCGGCGAATCCGGCAGAAATCACGATCGCCGATCCCACCCCCTTGCGGTGGCTTTCCCGCAGGACATCGAGCACCTGGTCGTAGGGCACCACGATGCCCACCACGTCGGGGGCCGCCGGCAGGTCGGTCACACTTGGATAGGACTTCACCCCCATGATTTCGTCATAACGCGGGTTCACGGCGTAAACCTGCACCCGGTCGCGGGCCTTGAGCGCCGCGGCCAGCATCCGCCCGCCATACTGCATCCGCGGCGTCGCGCCTACGATCGCGATCGAGCGCGGGTTCAGCATTTTGTGGATCGACGCCATCTGCGGCTCTGTCCAAAATTCCATGACACCCCCTGAAAACGTAGTCAGTCGCGTCGGCATGCCCACGCTTTACGAACGGCGCTGCCATCGGCGGATAGCCCGCATCATTGGCTGAAGCAGAGCGCTTGCTGTCAATCGGCGCCGAGTGTGGCCAGCCTCAGGTGCGACCGTTCGACGATCACGCGGGCGCCCCGAACCCGCGTGCGGCCCTACACCACCGTCCAGGCTGACGGCGTCGGCTACAATCTGGCGTTTATCGGCGCTGATTTTTACCATGGTGCTGCCGGAGCCCTTCGACCCCGGCTATGGCGCGCCCTGTGCGACTACGGCTTCCACAAGGCACGCCACGGTTACGACTTGGCGAAGCATCCACCCTGCCCCAGTCAGGGCTTGTTGGGGAATAAGTGAATCGAGTTGGGCACGGATCGCGCTCCTTTATCATGCTGCACCGCTTGAGCGCTGCCGCCCAATCTTCAAGTGTCCCGGGTCGTGCGTTTTATCCGCGCCCTTCACTCCCCTCGATGGGCGTCCATCGCACCGGCCGCGCGACTGGCGTCTCTCGCAGCCAAAGCACCAACACCATGCATGCGATCGCTATCAGGCCGAGCATCCCGTAAGTATCTGCGCACGCCATCACGTAGGCCTGCACGCTTGCCCTGGCCGAGACCGATCCCAATGCCGAGTTCGGGATATCACCCGGTTGGACATGCAGCAGGATCATCGCCGAATGCACACGCTCGCGCACTGTCAGCACGGCCCCCGCCACCGCCGTGCCAAGGGTGCCGGCAAACGTGCGGACAATGTTGAACAGCGCGCTACCCGACGCGGCGTTGGCCGGCGTGATCAAGGATGTTGCGATGAGTACCAGCGGCGGCATGATAAAGGGGAATGCGCAAGCCTGCACCAGTTGGCTCGGCAGAAAGTCGGCAATGTACCAATCGCTCGTGATGTACGTCGCCATGTACGCGCCGACCGAGAACGTGAACAATCCGCACGCCAGTAACAGCCGCGCATCTACGTAGCGCAGCAGCAACGCGGATAACGGCGTGAGCACGATCTGCGGCAGCGCCAGCCAGATCAGGATCTCGCCAATCTGCAGTTCGCGCCAGCCCTTCACCACCGCGGCAAACTGCGGGAGTACGTAGTACGCGCCGAGCAAGGTGAAATTGAAGGTCAGCAAGACGATCAGGCCAAGCGAGAAGTTGACCTGCTGGAACAGCCGCACGTCGATCAGCGGGCGATCGCAGGTCAGCTCGTTGATGACGAACGCCACGAGACTGACCGCGGCGATCGCGAACAGGCCGTTGATGACGCCGGAATCGAACCAGTTCAGCGTCTGTCCCTCACTTAGCGCCGCCGTCAGTGCGGCAACACCGAGGATACTGAAGATGATCGCTGGGTAATCGGTGTCGCGGAATATCGCGAGTCGCAATGGCTCGACCGGCAACCCGATCATGATCGGGATGATCGCGATCGGCGCGACCACGAAGTTCTGCCAGAAGATCACCTTCCACGAGAGATACTCGGTGAACCAGCCGGCGATCGACTCCGCGACCGACGGCGAGAGCGTCGTGATGCCGGCGTACATCGCGATGCCCCACACGCGTTGCTGCAACGGTGTAAAGCGCAGCACCGACGCCAGTAGCAGTGGCAGCAGTGCGCCCGCGCCCACACCTTGCAGGAAGCGCAACAGGAGAATGAACGGATACGTTGGAACTGTGCCCAGGGCGACCGTGCTCACCGTCGTCAACAGGATGCTGACCACGAACATGCGGCGCGGCGAGAAGATGTTCGTCAGCCAAGGCGTCGCCGGCACGATGCTGATGCTGCCGACCGAGAATGCGGTTGTTGCCCAGTTGCCCAGATTGACATCGAGGCCAACGCCGCCACGCAGATCGGCAACGCCGAAGTTGGTCAGGCGCGTGTTCAGCAGCGACATCACGCCGGCGATCAGGGCGCCGAACAGGCCGAACATCAGCCGGCCCGTCAGCGGCGGCGCGCCGGGCAGAGGCAATGATCGACCGTCCGGACCGCGGAATACCAGCAGGGGCGGCCCGAGTGCGGCGAGCACCCGCTTCACGGCCGCGATGCCGGTGCGGATTGGCCCGCGGGCACAGTCGGCGGTGTCGTCGGCTTCGCCGAGGTGTCCACGGCGGCCTCAACCGACAGGCCAGGAAACAGCCGGCCGATCAGTTCGTTCTGGCGCGCCTGGCCGGCGTCGATGCGGATCTTCACCGGCACCCGCTGGGCAATCTTGGTGAAGTTGCCGACGGCGCGATCGGGTGGCAGCAGCGAACCCAGCGCCTCGCTGCCTGGCTCGATGCTGTCGATGTGGCCGGCCAGCGTGATCCCCGGATAGGCATCGAACGTCAGCCGCGCGGGCTGACCAACATGCATGTTCCGCACCTGCGTTTCGCGAAAATTCGCGACCACCCAGATGTCGTTGCGCGGCACCAGTTGGATCAGCGGCGCGCCGGCAGCGGCATACTGGCCGACCAGCGCGATACGGAAACCGAGCCGCCCGTCGCGCGGCGCCAGCAAGCGTGTGTAGCCTAGGTTGATCTGCGCGGTCTGCAGCGCCGCCTGCTTTGCCTGCAGATCCGCCTCCGCCTGTTCGAGCGTCGCGTGCAGGACTTTGAGCTGCGCCGTCTGCGACGCGATGGTGGCGCGGTTGCCGGCCACCGTGGCCTGCAGCGCGAGGGCATTCTGGGTCGCCTGCTCCCACGTGCGCTGCAGAAAGGCCGGCGTGCCGCGCAACCCATTCTGCCGACCCGCCTCCTGTACGGCTTGGATCAGGTCCGATTGCGCCAGATCGACGTTGCTCTGCGTGACGTCGATCTGCCGCTCCTGAAGGCCGATCTGCGCCTTCGCAATTGCGACCTGCGCGCTGGCATCGGCGACCTGTGCGCGCGCGAGGTCGACCTGTGCGCGATATTCATCATCGTCGATCTCGTACAGGACCTGACCCGCCTTCACCGTTTCCATGTCGGTCACGGCGACCCGGCGCACGTACCCGGGCACGCGAGCACTTAGCGTCGTCGGGTCGCCCCGGAGATAGGCGTCATCGGTCCGCTGGATTGGGCTGAGCAGCAGCAGATCGTCCCAGTCCACCATGAACAGGCCGCCGGCGATCACGGCGAGCCCGACAATCAGCGCGCGGACGATGACCCGTCGCAGCATGTTTGGTGGTGGCGCTGCGGGCGGTGGCGGTGCCGATGGTGGTGGCTGGACAGCCGTCGTCGATCCCGGGACCGACCGGAGAGCGGGGGCGTCGGCGGGAGCGCTGTCGTTCACTGAGTGTCATCCCCTGCCGCTGCCGCTGTGTCGGTGATCACCTCGACCCGCGCGGACATGCCTGGCAGGATCTGCCCGATCAGGTGCGTTTCCGCGAGGTCGAGTGCGATCTTGACCGGGATGCGCTGGACGATCTTGGTAAAATTCCCGGTGGTATTGTCGGCAGGCACCAGGCTGACCTGCGAGCCGGTAGCAGGCTGGATGCCGGCGACCTTGCCCTGGATAGGCACATTGTGGAACGCATCGACGCGAACGATCGCGCGCTGCCCGAGATGGATGTTGGTGATCTGGCGTTCAGTGAAGTTGGCGGTGACGTACACCGCGTCGAGCGGCGTTATGGTGTCGACCTGAGTGCCGGGCTCCAGCAGCGCGCCCTCATGCACCGCGCGAACACCGAGGGTGCCGTCGATCGGCGAGACGATGCGAGTGTAGCCGAGAGCGATCTGAGCGAGCGTGCTCTGCGCGTCGGCCTCGCCCATCTGCGCCTTCGCTTGCAGGATTTGCGCGTCCAGCAGATCGAGCTGACGCTGGTTCACCATGACCTGCGCCGTCGCCTGTGCTCGTGTTGCTTCTGTTCGCCGCAGGTAGGCCTGCGCCGCCTGCAGGCTCTGTAACAACCCCGACGCCGTCGGCAGCAGCTCTTTCTGGCGATGCTCCTCGTTGATGGCGTGGACGAGTTGGTCGGCAGCGGCCGTCACGGCATCTTGCGCTTGCACGACCTGCTGCTGCAGTACCTCGCGCTTCTCACCGAGTGCCGCGAGCGCCGCGCGAGCGGCATCCGCCTGCGCCTTGGCCTCTCCCGCCATGGCGCGGTAGTCGTCGTCGACCATCTGTACGATCGTGTCGCCCGTGTGCACAGACTGGTTGTCGCGCACGAGGACGGTGCGGACATACCCGGCCAGATGTGAGCTGAGCGGCGTGCGGTCACCTGCCACATAGGCATCGACTGTGACCGGATCGCGCCGGCGGGTGAGTGCGCCCTCCCAGCTGAGTGCCAACGCGGCGCCTGCGGCTGCGAGGACGGCAATGGTGACGATGATCAGCACAGTCCGCATTCAGTGCTCCGTGCGGCGGCCGGGTCGGTGACCCGTCGGAGCACAAACTCGCACTTACCGCGCCTCAAGGCGAGATGCAGCGCATTCCGCCTGCAGGATCAGAAAATCCAGCCTCCGCGGGTGCCACTCCTTAGCTGCAGCCGGGACCAGGCAAACTCTGGTCGTTTGACACTGATCGCCACCATTCGGAGACCGGCCCTAAACCAGCAAATCCTCAATCCTGATCGGCACCTTCCGCACGCGAACACCCGTCGCGTGATACACTGCATTGGCCACCGCGGCCGCGACCCCAACCATCGGCAGCTCGCCGATACCCTTGGCCCCGAGCGAGTTCGACGTGAGTTCATCGTTCGGCACGATGATCGTCTGAATATCCGGCACGTCAGCGTTCACCGGCACCAGGTACTCCGCGATGTTGGCATTCACGATCCGGCCTGTCTCGCCGTCGACATGCGTCTCCTCCAGCAGCGCCATGCCGAGACCATAGACGATGCCTCCGAGCAATTGGCTGCGCGCCGTCTTGGCATTCAACACCCGGCCCGCATCGAATGCACCGACGAAGCGGCTGACACGGATCTGGCCCAGATCGGCATCGATCCGCACTTCGGCAAACTGCGCACCGAACGCGTGCATCGCATAGCGCTTCGCCTCTTCGCCCGGCTTCGCCTCACTGGTCGCCTCGACGAATGGCATGTTGCCTCGAGTAAGCAGCTCCGGCACCGGCACGCTTGCATCGCCCTGAAGTTTGGCGCGTACCGCCTCACAGGCAGCCTTCACCGCCGGCCCGACGCTCGCCACCGTCATCGAGCCGCCCGACACCGGAGCGTGCGGAAACGCGCTGTCGCCGAGTTCGAACTGGATGCGCTCGACCGGAACACCGAGTTCGTCCGCCGCGATCTGCGACATTACCGTGTAGGTGCCCGTGCCGATATCCTGTGTGCCCACCTGTACCAGCGCTGTCCCATTGGCTGCGACGCGCACATGCACGGCCGCCGGCATGCGATGCGTCGGATAGGTGCTGGTCGCCACGCCCCAGCCAATCAGCATATTGCCGTCTCGCATGGAGCGTGGTTCGTGCGATCGACGTGACCAGCCGAACGCATCTGCGCCCTGCCGATAGCACTCCCGGAGCACCTTGCTGGCGAAGGGCCGGTTCAGATATGGATCCTGTTCGGTGTAGTTGCGCAGCCGGAATTCCAGCGGATCCTGCTTCAGCGCCACCGCCAGCTCGTCGATCGCTGACTCCAAAGCGAAATCACCGCTGGAAAGACCCGGCGCCCGCATATACGTCGGCAAGGACGCATTCGTCGCCACCAGCCGATGCGTCACGGCGACATTCGGACAGGCATACAGCATCTCGGTTGCCAATCCGACCGGCTCGGCAAATTCACCAAGCACCGGCTGCGACATTTGCGAGAATCCGTCGTGCCTCATCGACACAAGACGTCCCTGATCGTCCGCGGCAAACCGCAGCTTCTGCACGGTGCGCGGGCGATAGCCGTTCGAGGTGAACATCTGCGCGCGCGTCAGTGCGAGCTTCACCGGCTTGCCCACAACCTTTGCCGCCATCGCGGCGAGCGTTGCCGGCGGCCAGGTGTTGCCCTTGCACCCGAAGCCGCCGCCGACATAGGGGCAGATCACATGGACATCGGCCTTGTCGATGCCGAACAAACCGGCCAGCGTCTGCTGTGCCCCGGAAATGCCCTGCGTCGCGGTCCATACCGTGAGGCGATTGCCCTCCCAGCGGGCGATCGTGGCGTGCGGTTCCATCGGATTGTGATGCTCGATCGGCGTAATGTAGGTCGCATCGACCCTGACCGCCGCACCATCGAAAGCCGCATCGGGATCGCCACGGCGCGAATCGGGCGACCGCTCACCGTTGCGAAAATTCTTCGGTGCATAAGCCTGGCCGAGTACCGCATCCATCGATGTGATCGGCTCGTCGCGGCGATACTGCACGCGCACCAGCGCGCCAGCCGCGTCGGCCTGCTCCAACGTCTCCGCCACCACGACGGCGATATGCTGCCCGTTGTAGTGGATGTCGCGATCCTGCAGCAGAGGCGCGCGAACAGTCTGCTGCGCGCCGCCCTGGGTATTCAGCTTCGGCGCATTGTCGGGCGTGATGATCGCGAGCACGCCCGGCATCTTCTGGGCTGCCGCAAGATCGAAGCCGGTGATGGCGCCTGCGCCGATCGTGCTTTGCACCAGCACCGCGTGCACGACATCCGGAACTGTGAATTCCGCGGCGTAGCGCGCGCGGCCAGTCACCTTCAGCCGGCCATCGACCCGATCAATCCCTTGTCCGATGTTTGCCATGGAACCCCTCCGTCAGGCCGAAACGGTCTGCAGTGCGCGCTGTACCGCGCGGCGCAACAGGATTTGCTTGAATCCATTCTGCGTAGCCGGACGCGCGCCCTGCCCCGCTTGCGCGGATACTTCGCGCAACGTGGCATCGTCAGGTTTCTTGCCGCGGAGCGCAGTCTCCACTTCCGCCAGGCGCCACGGCCGCGTGCCGACACCGCCGGCGGCAACGCGAACGTCATGCACCGTTCCATCACGTGTTTCCAACCCGACGGCAGCCGACACCAGAGCGAACTCGAAGCTCGCGCGATCGCGCAGCTTGAGATAGTGCGAGTTCCGCGCCGCCACACTTGCGGGGACCGTGACAGCGGTGATCATTTCGCCGCGCTCAAGTACCGTCTCGATATGCGGCGTATTGCCCGGGAGGCGGTAGAATTCAGTGATTGGCACGTGCCGCACCGCGCCGCCGGCACGACGCAACTCCAGCACCGCATCGAGCGCGGTCAGCGCCACGGCAAGATCCGATGCATTTGTGGCGATGCAGTGATCGCTGCCACCGAGGATTGCCAGCATGCGATTCTCGCCAGCAATGGCGGGACAGCCGGAGGCCGGCTCACGCTTGTTGCAGACGAAGCCGGTATCGCGGAAATAGCCGCACCGCGTGCGCTGCAGCAGGTTGCCGCCGATGGTGCCCATGTTGCGCACCTGCGGCGAGGCCGATGCCTCCAGCGCCTGCGAAATCACCGGCCAGTGTGCGCGCACATCGGGATGCGCCGCGACGTCGCTCATGCGCGCCATCGCCTCGAGGCGCAGGCCGCTACGCTCGACCTGAATACGCGACAGCCCGACATGTTCGAGATCCACGAGTTGCGTGGCTGCCTCGACATTGTCTTTCATCAACTGCATCAGGTCTGTGCCGCCGGCGATGATCCTGGCGTCACGCGCATTGACGTCAGCGAGCGCGGCGTCGAGCGATTTTGGCTGTGCGAGATGGAATGCCTGCATGGCTCAGCCCTCCCGCGCCGCGTCGCGGATCGCCGCAACGATGTTGGGGTAGGCGCCGCAACGACAGATATTGCCGCTCATCCACTCGCGTATTTCGGTATCAGATCCGGTGTGACCCTCCTTGATCAGCGCCGCCGCGGACATGATCTGGCCGGGCGTGCAGTAGCCGCACTGGAGTCCATCGTGATGCAGGAACGCGGCCTGCACCGAGTGCAGATCGTCGCCGTTGGCGAGGCCTTCGATGGTGGTGATTTCCTTGCCCGGGCAGCGCGCCGCCAATGTCAGGCACGACAGTACACGTCGTCCATCGATATGCACCGTGCAGGCACCGCAGGCGCCTCGGTCGCAGCCCTTCTTGGTCCCAGTCAAACCCGCGTGCTCGCGCAGTGCGTCGAGCAGCGAGGTGCGCGTATCAACGGACAGCGGAACGCTCTTGCCGTTGATCCGCAACGCGACCTCTATGCGGTTCTCCGGCGGCGGTGCGGACAGTGTTGGCTTGGCGGGCGTTGTGTCGTCTGCATGGCCCAGCAGCGGCCGCAGCGCGAGGCCGCTGACCGTACCGCCAAGTACGCCGCGGCGTGTAACGTTGGGTGACATGGTTCCACCTCCCGCTGTTTCAGCGGGTAGATGTGGAACGCAACGCGCAGTCGCGCGTCACATTGGAGTGTGCATCTTCCTCAGGGCGGCGCTGCGTTGGGTCGCGCTGGCCATCAGGAACGCGGCGTCATTGCCGGACAGGATGAAGCGCGCGCCCATCTCAATGTAACGCTGCATGATCGCTTCGTTGTAGATGCCGGCCATTCCAGGAAACTTCTGATGCTTCTTGCTGGCCGCGATCATTGTCCGATACGCATCCGCGACGCGTTCGTTGCCAAAATCACCCGGAATGCCCATTTCGGCGCACAGGTCATTGGTGCCGATCAGCAGCACGTCGACCCCCGGCACCGCCGCAATCGCCTCGGCATTCGCAATCGCGGTCGGTGTCTCCAGCATCACGACCGTGAGATTGGCGGCGTTCAGTGCCTTCGCCGCATCGCCAGTACTGGCAGAGCGCAGGCCATAATGCGGGCCGATACCGCCCATCGAGCGGTGGCCGATCGGCGGATATTTCAGCTTCTGCACCACCTCGCGCGCTTCGTCCGCCGTGTCGACGTGCGGCATGACGATGCCGAGCGCGCCGTTGTCGAGCAGGCGCGTCGCTATCGCGTATTCACCGTTCGGCACGCGGGCCAGCGGCGCGATCCCGGCATCCAGCGCGGCCGTGGCGATCTGTGCCGCGGCATCAATCGACATTGTGCCGTGTTCGAGATCGAGGAACAGCCAGTCGAAGCCCGCGGCCTTCATCGCGATGGCGATCTCGACGCTGCGCGTCAGGCGCACGCCGCATCCGAGCGACAGGTGGTTCTGTTCCAGTTTTTCACGCGCGACGTTACGGACCGAGGCCATGGAAAATTCCCCTTGAGTTACCGCCATCGCGCGACGAGCGCGGTGGCAATGACACGGTTGAGTGCCGCGAGATCCATCGCATGGTCCGTCTCATTGGCGACGGCGACGACAAGCCGGTGGCCGCGCAGCACGAATATACGTTGATCCGATGCTCCCGATGCCCACGCTGTATCGGGTGGCAGATCGGGGAAGCTGCGATCAGCATTGCTGCGGAAACACGCGGCATAGCTGCTGCCGGCGTGGGTCGGGGTGAGTGCATAATCGCACCAGCCGGGTGGCAGCAGGCGTTCGCCATCCCAGATCCCGTCCTGCACATACAGCACGCCAAGCTTCGCGTAGTCGCGCAGCGTCGCGAACCCGGAGCCGGAGCCGATGAAGTTGCCCATGCAGTCGGCGGAGTGCTGATACGTGCTCATGCCAAGCCGGTCAGCCAGCAGTTCGTACAATGTGGTGTGGTATGGCAGGCCGCGGCGCTCGATGCGGTCGCGGATGATCGCACCGAGCACGTTGATGCCGGCGTTGATGTAGCGATATACCGAACCCGGCACGGTTGCGACGATGGAGCGTTGTGCGGCATCGAACGCATCGGCCCCGTCCTGATAGACCGCGCTGTTCTCGAACCCGATCGTCGCGCGGCCATGCTCGTCAACGACGGGAAAGCCAAGGCCCGAGCGCATGCGCAGCAAGTGGTCAAGTGTGATCAGATGGTGGATCGAGCGAGGGTCACGCCAAAGCGGCGCCGGCGCGGGATCGTAGACCGAACCGAGCCAACCTTCCTGGATGAGCCGGCCGATCAGCGTGCACGTGACGGCTTTGGTCATCGACCAACTCGGCGTCGCGCGATCGGGTTTGCCGAACGCACTGTAGCGTTCCGCCAGCACGCGGTCGGGAGACGCAATCAGGATGCCGTAGATCCCGGGCGAATTGGCGAACAGCACATCGATCGCCGCGGCGAGTTCAAAAGGCGGTGGTGCGGGTGTCTCGACCGCATCGCCGCATGGCCACGCGTCACTCGGGTTGGTTCGACGCGCGATCGGCACCGGATCGAAGCCGGGAGCCGTACGTGCACCGAGCAGGATGCCGCCGTAACCGGGACGCGCGATAGCCGAACCGGTGAGAGGTGCACCGAACGCCGGATCGCTCCACTGCACCGCAACGCGGCGATCCGCATCGTTGGTCTCGACGGTCAGGCGACCGGCACGATGTGCAGCGTTCAACGCCGCGTTGCCCGCAGCCGGATCGGGCCGCTCGGCCAGGCCGCCGGGAAGCCCCAGTGCACGCCAACGAAAATGACGCTCCGCGGTGCTGCGGTCCAGGCCGGAGACATACAGCATGTCGGCGAAGCGCTTGGCCGCAAAGTTTACCGTGCGCTGGCGCATGGCGCGCTCCGATCCGTCATACACAATCGGATCGGGCGGACCTTCGGCGAACAGTGGTCGCGTGATGTCAAAAGTGGAATCGACGACCGGCGGCTTGACCGGCACTGCGTCGTTCATTTCGCCAACTCAGGCTGCCGCACTTCGGCCGGCACAGCGAAATAGCGACTCTTCATGCCCTTCTGATTTTCGTAGAGAGAGCCTTGCAGTTTGGCAGGCGGCAGTGGCAGCCGCACCGGCAGGTGCTCGAGCCGTGGCTCGCGATGCACGCCGCACACCATTAGCTCCTTGAATTTCTCGATGCCGGCGGGGAAGCCGAGCAACGGCCAGGCATCGGCGGTACGGAACTGGAACAGCAGCAGGCGGCGATCGTTGTCGGAGACATTCGGCGCCGAGCCGTGCACGGCTCGCACATGATGCACCGTGATTGAGCCCGCCTTACCGGTGAGCGGGACCGCGCCGGCGTAGTCCACGTCGCGATTGGCGGGATCCATCGCGCCGCAGAAGATGCCATCGCTGTGGTGGTCGTGGATCGGGCCGCGATGGCTGCCAGGCACGATCATCAGCGGGCCGTTCGCCATTTCCATGTCGTCGAACATCACACCGACCGCGGCCAGGTCGTCGTTGGTGTGCGGATAGAACGCCCAGTCCTGATGCCACTCGACGGGCGCGCCGAAGCCCGCGCACTTCATGTTGAGCTTGGCGGTATCGAACCGGATATCGGGCCCCCAAAGGTCCTGCAGGACAGCGAGAATCCTCGGATGGCGCACCAGGCGCGCATATTCCGCATGATGGAGGTGCGCCGCCTTGATGCGGCGGACGCGCGGGTTGTCCGGTGTGTGGCTGTCCTCGAGATCGTAGATCTCGTTATGCGCCGCCACCCCTCGTGCCCGCTCGACGAACTCGTCAGTGACCCGCCGCAAGCGCTGCACCTCGTCCGCGCTCAGGACGTCAGGCACCACGATGGCGCCGATCTCGTTGTACTCTTCAATCTGGGCTTTGGTCAGCATAGGTCCCTCCCGAAGGAGCCAAGGTTAGCGCATCCAGCCTCCCCTGTCATTGCGAGGAGCGAAGCGACGCGGCAATCCCCACCACGTTTACGCACACTCGATCGAGCTTGCGTCGCCACAGTCCCTACCGGCTCTGCACCAGTTCCACCATGATGCCCTCAGGCCCACGGATGAACGCCAGCCGCGTGCCCGGATCGCGCGTCAATGGACCGATTGCGACATCCGCGCCCTTTGCTTGCAATTCCTCGCATGCGGCATCGACGTCATCGACCGTCAGACCGATGTGCTCCAACCCATAATACGGGAACTGCGGCGCGGGAGTCATCGGATCGTGCGGGTGCGTCGGCGCGATCAGCACCTTCTGCCCGCCGACGCGCATGGTCACGCGCATCTGCCCGGGATACAGCGTGCCGGGCGGGTAGACGCTGCGCGTCACCTCCGCGTTGAACATGGTCTCGAAGAAGCGCGCGGTCGCGTCCGGGTCCGGGCTGCGAAGGTGGATGTGGTCGTAAGTATAGCTGCGCATGCCGCCTCCTATCGAACGAATGAGTACTTGAACCGCTCGCCGTCGGCTGTCACTCGGCCCACCGTCGGCGACGGGAAGTGGATCGGCAGGATCAGCGTGCTGGTGTCCGCGACATCGCTCAGGAACTTCCGCCGCGACGCTGCCGCCTCCTTCGCGTCCCAATCGAAGATCGTCGACCACCCAGGCTCGCGGCATTGCAGCGCATGATGCATCATGTCACCGGTCACCGATGCGCGCTGGCCGCCCGAGCGGATGTTGACGCAGCAATGACACGGCGAATGGCCGGGTGTCGGCGTCAGCCACACCGTATCGTCGAGCGTATAGTCGTCATCGACCAGCAGCGCCTGGCCCGCCGCGACGATCGGCTCGCAGTTGAAACGCCAGACATCGCCGGGTGGCTGGTCCCCGCGCGCCGTGGCCGCCTCCCACGCGGCATACTCGCGCTTGTGGAAGATGTATTTTGCCTTGGGAAACGTCGGCACCCACCGACCATTGCGCAGCACCGTGTTCCAACCGCAGTGATCGATGTGCAGATGCGTGCAGAACACGTAGTCGATATCCTCGAACCTCAGCCCCTCGGCTTTCAACCCATCGAGCCAGGGCTGCTTCGGAAAATCCATCGGCGCGGGATAGCCCTTGTCCTCGCCAGTGCAGGTATCGACCAGTATCGTGTGATGCGGCGTGCGCACCACGAAGGTCTGATAGGTGATCACCATGCGGTTGGACGCCGGGTCGTACACCTCGCGATCCATCTCCGCCAGGTAACGACGACCCAGGTCCGGATCATAGGCGGGAAACATGTCCTCTGGCTGCCGCCACGGGCCGTCGCGCTCAATGATGCTGGTGATGGTGACGTCGCCAATCTTCAGAGTGCGCATTGCGTTCCCCTTCCCTCTCGTCATCGCCGCGACGGATGCTAACAGCATTCGGCCCTCGCCGTCTGCCAGCCGTCAGCATCACTGGCACCCTGCCTCGTATCGTCACGGTCAGTCACCGCCAGCCCCACCCTTTCTATTCGGGCCAGCGGAACCGCCTCAGGTTGCAGCGATTCCTGTCGTCGAACTCGATGCCTTCCTCTTCCAGCAAGCGCTGCTGGAACGCATCGCTGCCATTGCGGGACGGGCTGTAGGACACCTCGCCCTTCGCGTTGACAACGCGATGCCAGGGAATATCGGCTGCCAGGTCGAGGTGCTGGAGCAAGTGGCCGACAAGACGGGCGCGCCTCGGCAGACCGGCCATTGCAGCGACCTGTCCATAGGTGGCAACCCAGCCCTTTGGAATGCGGCGGATCACAGCACAAATCGCCGCGGCGGCTTCGTTGCCTCCGTGCGGGGCAGTCCGAAGCAGCTTGCGCTTCGCCGGCGTCGGCAGCTTTCGTCCGATGCCCGCAGGCAGAAGGATGCGCATAGCGCGGCTCTACCACGGCCCGGCGCTAAACGATAAGTTGACACCGCCCTTCATATCGCCTGAGCAGCGAAGCGAGCTGAGTTTCCTCACCTTACGACCGAGAAGTGAGTAAGAGCCATGTCGGATCGGATCGCCTACAAGATCATGTCTGCCGCGGAGCTGCAGCAGATGCAGCGTGACGGCGTGTTCCATGGATCGCCCGCGGATATTGCGGATGGCTACATCCACCTGTCGTGTGGCTCCCAGGTTGCCGCAACGTGCGAAAGACATTTCAGTCGGATCGACGGCCTTGTGCTCGCCGCTGTGGACCTGTCAGTGCTTGGAGATACCGTGCGCTGGGAGCCCTCGCGCGGCGGCCAGCTCTTTCCGCACATTTATGGCCTCTTGCCGGTTGGAGCGGTGGTATCGACCGCAACACTCGAGCGAACCCCTGATGGGGCAATCAAGTTGCCCGCTTAGAGTACGGACGCCATGCCCAAGATCAACATAGACGCGGTGCCGAAACGCCAAGGCTCGGGCTATCCGTCGCCATTCGACGCACCCTGCGCCAAACGCGTTCGTCAGCGGCTGGGCAACGCCGGAGGCCTTACTGATTTCGGTGTCAATCTCATGCGTCTGCCGCCAGGCAATTGGTCGAGCCAGCGCCACTGGCATTCGGCCGAAGACGAATTCGTGTACGTGCTCGAAGGCGAGCTGACGCTCATCGAAGATGATGGTGAAACGATCCTGCGCGCCGGAGATTGCGCGGCCTTTCCGAAAGGCTCCGGCAACGGCCATCACTTCATCAACAGATCAGACGCGACGGCGCTCTATCTCGAAGTCGGCACGCGCTCCCCCACCGACATCACTATCTGCTCGGATATCGACATGATGAGTTCCAACGCTGACGGCCGGTTCGCGCACAAGGATGGCGTTCCTTACCCCGACCCCTAAAGTCCTTCCGTGGGTCGCGGATCGGCAACGCGAGTGGCCCTTTATCGACTTCAATCAGCCAGACGGGAACAGAGTCGTGTAGATCAGGTCGCCGATATTGTCCGCCGGCAGCGCCTCAAAAAATACGTGTTCGGCGCGATCTGATTGTTCACGAGCACTACAATGCTCGAGCCCGTGTCAACGCCATAGCCGATCACGCTCTGATACCCCGGAATGGCGCCGCAGTGGCCCAGCATCGTGTGGATGGATTCAGTAATCCAACCCGTAATGGGCGTATTGCGACCAGGTGACCTGCTCCTCGTGCAGCGTGGAGGTGACGCCGCCCGATGCCCAGGTAAGGAGATGCTCCAAGCGGTCGCGTCGTTGGGCTGCTCTCCAGCAGACACCTTGATCACAGCCTCGTCGCGATCGCCGGCGCCGGAAGGCTGCGCGGCCGCCACGCCGATGATACAACACAAACCAGTGTCTGATCATGGAGGCCATGGTGGCGAAGATACTGCTGTTGCAAGGAGCCAATCTGACGTTCCTGGGGCGACGCGAACCGGAGATATACGGCTCTACGACCCCGGCTGAGCTTGACGCCAGGCTCCAGGGACATGCTCGGGATCACGGCTATCAATTGGATATCTTCTACACGAACATCGAAGGCGAAGCCATCAATCGTATCTATCAGGCCGTCGGCGAAGGGTTCGACGGTGTGGTGATGAATCCGGCGGGCTTCACCTACGCCGGCTATGCCCTGAAGGACTGCATCAAGGGAGCGGCATTGCCGTACGTGGAGGTCCACATCAGCAGCATTGCAAAGCGCAACATCCACTGCGTCCTCTCCGATGCGGCGGAAGGGGTGATCACTGGGTTCGGGATGCATTCCTACATTCTCGGCCTCGATGCGATGCTGGAACTCCTGCGAACGAGGGCGGCAGGGCGTTCACGAACAGCGCAGGCTTAGGCGCCCTAGCCGAGGCATGGCCCGGTTCGTACTCGTTCACTACGCGGGAGGCTCACAGGAAGCTGCAGGGCCCGACTTGGTTCACGTCTCCAACACCAGCAGGCCATAGCCGGTGTTGAACGGCGCCGTGTAATTCCGGTGCACCCTCCGAACGCTCTTGCCCAAAGCGCCGCGCATCGCGAGCCACATGATCATTTCGACGCCCTCGGTGCCGCCGCGCTCCATGTATTCCTGGATCGAAAGCTCCGACAGCCCGGCGGGATCGGTCTCTAGCCGGTCCATGAATTCATTGTCCCAGCCGGCGTTCTTGGTGCCGAATTTGGTGCCGTGCAGTTGATGGGTCAGCCCGCCGGTGCCGAACACGACTATGCGCTTGTCCTGCGGGTAGGACGCGATTGCGCGGCCCAGGGCGCCGCCCAATCGGTAGAGCCGCCTGGCGCTCGGAATCGGATGCTGGATCACGTTGACCGCCAGCGGAACGACCGGAACCTTCCAGTCGGTATCTGTCAACAACGGCAGGAACGACAGCACGCCATGGTCGAGCTTCATCTCCTGGCAGATCGTTGGGTCGAACTCATCCGCCACCAGTGAGCGCGCAAGGTGCCAGGCGAAATCCGGATCGCCGGGCAGGTCTGGCAGCGGCCGTTTCCCCCAACCCTCGTCCGCCTGGGCATGCGTTGCGCCAACGCCGAGCGCGAAGGTGGGATAAGCGTCGAAGAAAAACTGGTTCACATGGTCGTTGTACACGATCAGGAACAGATCCGGCCTCACCTCGTCCAGCCATGCTCTCGCTGGCACGTACCCGGAAAACAACGGCGCCCAGACGGGCTCCTGCTGTTGGCCGCGATCCCACGCCACTCCGATCGTTGGGGCGTGCGATGTGCCGATACCGCCGATCACGTGCGCCATGGTCAATGAGCCTTTCGTGCGTTGTATTCGGCCAATGTCATTCCGGCGGAGTGGGCGCCGATTTCCGGTAGCGGGACGCCGACAGCGGCGCCAATCTTCAGCATGAGATAGATGCTCGCGCCGCTTTCCAGCATGCCCTTCCAGTCGCGGCGGGCGACCAGGTCGATCTGTTCAGGCGAGCAACCCATGTCGTGCATGTATCGCGCTTCGTTCTCGTTGAAGCGCGAGCGGTTGTCTGCCGAACTGAGGGAATTCGCCATTTTGTTGAGAGCGTAGCCCCGCGCCGATCGTTCCACAGTGAAGACGTACGCGCCGGAGACGACTTCGTCCAATGGAGCCTCCCTGGTTCTATTTGACCCGTAGAACGTATCGCGTCGAGACCGGTACCGCAACGCGTTCAACACCTTTGCTCCTACTACAGTCCCGCGCCCATCGACGATGCCTCCGATCCTCTCCCACCCGGCGCCATTGCAGCACTGCATCTGCATTTGCCGGGTGCGGAAGACGTCAGAGGGCGGCAACCTCCGCCAGCGTCTCGTGTGCGGCGCGCACCACCGCCTCGGCGTTGATGTCGAACTTCTTGTAGACGTCCGCGATCTTGCCGGACGCGCCGAAGCCGTGCATGCCGACGAAGCGCCCTTCGAGGCCGATATACCGCTCCCAGCCCATCTCCACCGCCGCTTCCACCGCGACGCGCGCACGGGTCGTGCCGAGAACCGCCTTCTTGTAGGCGGAGTCCTGCTTTTCGAAGAGCAGGCGACACGGCATCGAGACAACAGCCGTCGGGATGCCTTCCTTCTGCAGAAGGTCCCGCGCCGCGACAGCGAGATGCAGTTCCGAGCCGGTGCTCAGGATGGTGAGCCTCCGGTCGCCGCCCTCGGCCTCCAGCAGGACATAGCCGCCCTTTGCCGACCTGTTCTCGTTGCCGGATTCGCGACGGAGTAGCGGCATCGGCTGACGGGACAGGGCGATCACGGCCGCCTGACGCGGCGTGTCCAGGATCAGCTCCCAGCACTCGGCGGTTTCGACGGGATCGCCCGGGCGATAGACCGCGAGGTGTGGGATGGCCCGCAGCGCAGCGAGGTGCTCGACCGGCTGATGGGTCGGGCCATCCTCGCCCAGGCCGATCGAATCATGCGTCATGACGAAGATCGTCCGGATTTGCATGAGGGACGCGAGGCGGATGGATGGGCGGCAGTAATCCGTGAAGCACAGGAAAGTGCCGCCGTATGGGATCAGGCCGCCATGCAGCGAGATGCCGTTCATCGCCGCCGCCATGCCGTGCTCGCGCACGCCGTAATGCATGTAGCTACCGTTGTATTCGCCAGGCCTGACCTCGATCATGCCCTTCGCCTTCGTGTTGTTCGACGGCGTCAGGTCGGCCGAGCCTCCCAAAAGTTCCGGGATTGCGGCGGAGAGATGGTCGAGCACGGCGCCGCTCGCCGCGCGGGTCGCCATGTCCTTGCCGCTCGCGATGAACTCGGCGCGGGCCGCCGCGATCGCTTTCTTCCAGTCAGCCGGCAGCACACCGTCGTTGCGGCGCTCGAACTCGGTGCGGAGTTCGGCCGGCGCCGCCTTGACGCGGTCGGCCCAGGCCATGCGGGCCGCGCGGCCCTTGGCGCCGATCTCCCGCCACTCGCGTAGCAGGGGCTCGGGGATCACGAACGGCGGCGAATCCCAGCCGAGGATTTTCCGCGCGCCGGCGATTTCGTCTTCTCCCGGCGCGTCGCTGTGGGCCTTCTGGGTACCAGCCCTGGTCGGGAAGCCGAAGCCGATGATGGTCTTGCAGGCGATCATGGACGGCTTGTCCGTCACGGCCCGTGCGGCGGTGATGGCGTCGCGGATCGCGTCGGTGTCGTGGCCGTCGATCTCCTGGACGTGCCAGCCGGACGCGCGGAAGCGCTCGACCTCGTTGTCGGAGACCGCGAGGCTGGTCGCGCCGTCGATCGAGATCGAGTTGTTGTCCCAAAAGGCGATCAGACGGCCGAGCTTGTAGTGCCCCGCCATGGAGATCGCCTCCTCGCTGATACCCTCCATCAGGCACCCATCGCCCATGAAGACGTAGGTCCAATGCTTGCACAGGTCGTCGCCGAACCTGGCGTTCATGATCCGTTCGGCGAGGGCGAAGCCCACCGAGTTCGCGATGCCCTGGCCGAGCGGGCCGGTCGTCGTCTCGATACCGTCGGCATGCTTGTATTCGGGGTGGCCGGCGGTCCTGCTGTCGACCTGACGGAACCGCTTCAACTCGTCCAGCGTCATATCCTTGACGCCGGTCAGGTAGAGCAGGCTGTAGAGCAGCATCGAGCCGTGGCCGTTCGACAGCACGAAGCGGTCGCGGTCGAGCCAGTGCGGATCGGCCGCATCGAACTGCATGAAATCCTTGAAGAGAACGGTCGCGATGTCAGCCATGCCCATTGGCGCGCCGGGATGGCCGCTCTTGGCGTGTTGCACGGCATCCATCGAAAGAAACCGGATGCAGTCGGCCAAATCCCGCAGGTGCTGGTCGCGGGGCTTCGGGACCGTCTTAACGGCCGGTGTGGGGGTGATGTCAGCCATGGTTGAAGGCTCCTCCTTCGCGAGATCGACCGTGCTGGGAAGGTGTGGCACGGCTTCGTCAAGACCGAAACTGTATGTCGATCAAGCGGACGGCTCCGGCCGATCAAACTTTTGCACGCCGCTCCGCCTCACGCGCATAGACGGCCAGAAAAGCCTTTCCCATCAGCGAGGCCTCCCGGTCGATGCACATCCGCAGGACCAGGGCACGGGCAGCCTGAACGGTCTTGTCGTCAGGCGCCGCTTCGCTGGCGAATTCGGCGAGATGGGCGGCGAGACGCGTGTCGCCCTCCTCGGCCAGCACCGCCGCCCTCTCGGCGAGCTTGTCGGCACCGCCAGCCAACCGCGCCAGTTCCAAGGCCAGATCGGCTGCCTTCGCGGGCTTCAGATGCGCCGGATTTCCATCGAACCAGCCGGCATACAGATGATAGATCGCCCGTACCAGGAACTCCGGATCATCGTATTTGGTGCGCAGCCAGGGCTTGGACAGATACTCGGCCGGCGCGGTGACTTCATGCAGCACCTGATCGAGCGTGGCTCCCCGGTTCATGCGCACGAGGGACTCTCGGACCAGGTGCTCAAGCACCGCCGCACCGTCGCGCAGCACCTGCGCGGCACGGTCTTTGCCGAAAATGACGGGACCATGTCCCGGGATGACGATCTCCGGCTCCAGCCGTTCCATATGGCGCAGGGCGGCAGCCCATTCCGCCGCGTAGCGCTGCACCTTCCTCGGGTTGCCCGCATTCGGAAACATCCAGATGACGAAGTCGCCGGCGGCCAGGATGCGGCGGCCGGGCAGCCAGACGAACGTGGCGTCGTCGGTCTCGCCCCGACCATGGAACAGCTCGATCCGCTCGCCGCCAATCATCAGCGAAAGCGTATCGTCATACACCTCGTCGGGCTGCCGCTGGCCGACTGGGTAGACATAGGCCGGGTTGCTGAACTGCTGGCCCTGCACGATGCTGTTGAGGCCCTGGGTCAGCTCATATCGTTTCATCCGCCGCGCCACATCGCGATGAGCGATGATCCTCGGGCGCGCCAGTCCTTTCGCCTCCGCCTCCCGGTCGATGACGGTAATCCCTCCGGTGTGATCGATATGGCCATGTGTATAGATCACCGTATGGATAGGGCTGGTGTCCCACGTCCTGATGAGCGCGAGAACCTTCTCGGCAGTCGCCTGATTGGCGGTGTCGACCAGGACCAGCCCGTCCTCTGTGCGGATCGCGGTGACGCTGCCGCAAAAGTAGGTCGTGTGGACCGTGATGATGGCGTCGGCGACTGAGGTGACCGCGCCCTGCGATACCGCTGCCGTCCATTCGTCCATCTGCGCGGAGCCGTTCCAGAGCCGCTCAAACAGGGGGTGCTCGCGCATACTATCCTCCGCCGACCGTCGCTGACGCCTTAGCACCATAGCTGGGGAACGGAAGTCCCAACGGGAGCGATTCTGGCCCCTACGGGTCGCCCTGGGCCATGGTCTGGAAAGAGCCGCCTCCGTGTGCCACGGTGAGGCCCAAATTATCGGAGGTGTGCCATGAGCCAGGCCGAGATCGCCGACAGCAACGTCGCGGCGGACACCCAGAAAGCGTCATCGGCCTATGTGCCGACGCTCCAGCGCACGGCAGGTCAGCCGCCGCCCATCGCGGTGAATGGCGGCCTGTCCTACATGTCGTTCGACCGGGACGGCGATGCGGGAACCGCCCAGGCTATCCAGGACGCGCTCGCCGAGATCGCCGATGGCGAGGGCCAGCGCGTAACCGACATGATCAACAAGGCGCCACCGGGCGCCGCGATCAAGACAAAATGGGGCTTCGGGTTCCGGAAATACGAAGAATGCCTGGACTACATTCGCAGGAACAACGCCATCAGGGCCCCCGAAGGCGGCGTGGCGGTGCCACTACCCTATACGGTTCATGAGCGGCCGACCTGGTCAATTGTCCCCTCCAATGCTGTCTGGCACGACCCGGAGCGGGCCGATTTGGCGGCGATCCTGCGCAAGAATGAGCAGGACAGCCGGAAGCGGGACCTCTGGTTCCCGCAGGTGATGCGCGACGCGCGGCGCATCGGCGAGTACTACCCGGGCCTTTCGCCCGACACTCCCGAATGCATGGACCGGCTCGGTGTCTCGCTGGCGCACCTGGAGTCAAAATGCACGAACTTCTACGATGCGGCGGAGGTGGAGCGGGTTTTCTACCCCGAGATCGAAAAGCTCCTTCTGGAGTTCTTCCCGGGCGCGACCGACGCGCTGGTCTACAACCACGACGTCTTCAACAAGGAGTACACGGGCGACCGCACGGAAGACCAGGCCAACAAGAACCCAGGTGTGAACGCTCGGTACGCCACCCTCGTACACAACGACCTGAACGACAACAGCGGCCGCGTGCGCTGCCGCGAGCTGCTCACCAAGAATCTGCGGAACTTTGGCCGCGAGCAGCACTACACGGAGGAAGAGGCCGACAAGAAGATGTCGCGGCGGTTCATGTCGCTCAATCTCGCCAAGCCGATGGAGACCGTCGAGCAGTTTCCCTTCATCCTCTGCGCCTGGCCTTCCTTCGCCGACCAGGCCTACATCACCAACTACCGGATCTACGACGACCGCGTCGGGGAGACCACCCGCTTCACCTATCGTCCTGACCACGAGTGGTATTGGTTCCCGAGGCAGCAGCCCAACGAGGTCTCGATGCTCAAATGCTATGACTCGGAGACCGACGGCTCGGTCTCGCGCTGGTCCTTCCATACCGCCTGTATCGACCCGACCGTGCCCCTCGACGCCCCTTGCCGCAAGAACGTCGTGGTCCGGTCGTTTGTCTTCTTCTAAGAAGACAGAAAGCGGCGGCGCGCAAATGAGAAGTGATGCGCTTGCCCGGCGTCGTGCTGGGCGAAGGCCCGGCATCGACGCCTGGTAGTGCCGGCGTTGGCAGGCCTTCGCCCGGCATAACCGTTTGATGCGGATGTGCCCAACTCTAGGCGATTGCATAGTTTGCACATACTAGGACTATCGTCCTACTATGTTGACGATGATCTCAGCCGATCAAGGTGGCACGGTGATATCGGAGAGAGCGAAGAACTTCCAACCCGAAGGCGTCAGGGTCAGAGCATAGAACGCCGAGACGATTTCGATAGGAGACCCGTCTACCCTTACCCGGACTGCGCGGCGCACGATCATGTGTGCCTTCTCCGCTGACAGAAACACCACCTCGGGGTTGAGGTCTTTGGTGTCGTGCCACTGCTTCGCGGCCATTAACTCGGCAGGCTGGACCGGGTAGGTATCGACTATCGTCACGCGACCATTGCCGATATAGGCGAGCGGATACTGGATCAGCTTGTCGAGTGCCTCGACATTGTTTGCCCGAAATGCGTCGATGTAGGCGGTATAGGTAGCGATCACCTGCCCCTTCAACTGTTGGTCCATGGCTCCCCCTCCGACCATCTTGATGGCCCAGCGTATAGTCTGCGTGTCGCCAGCATGGAGACCTTCGCAAAAAAAACCGACATCCCCTGTCGGACTGGCAGAGCCTCGCTCGTCCTCGGAGCATGGATCGCCAATTCATGGAAGCAAGGGCTATGTCGCAACGAGCCGCAACTGCGGAATCCGAGATCAAGGCACTCATCGAAGCGTGGGCTGACGCCGTCCAGCGGCATGACCTGCCGGCCATATTGGCGCATCACGATGAAGAAATCGTCATGTTCGACGTGCCACCGCCGTTGCAGTCGCGCGGCCTGGCTGAATACAGGAAAACCTGGGATCTGTTCTTCGCCTATCACAAACCCGGGCAAGCCTTCGACGTTGAAGAGCTACAGATCTGCGTCGGCGACACCGTCGCCTTTGCGGTTGCCATCATGCGTTGCGGGTCGGCCACAGTCGATGGCCCTCCCGAAGCGGGTGGGTTTCAGTTTCGGCTGACCATCGGCCTTCGCAAGATCGACGGCGCTTGGCGGATCCAGCACGAGCACCATTCGGTGCCGGCGACAGATTAGAAGAACCGCAGCAGCGATCGCCGGCAGCGTCCGTTCCGTCAATTCAAAGGGATAAGCCAACATGCCCAACACCGTACGCCTGCACCGCGTTCTGGCAACCACCCCAGAAAAGGTCTATCGCGCGTTCCTCGAGGCAGACGCGCTCGCGAAATGGCTTCCGCCCAACGGCTTTGCCTGCACTGTGCATCATCTGGAACCGCAAGTCGGCGGCACCTTCAAAATGTCCTTCCGGAACTTCGCAACGGGCGAAAGCCATGTCTTTGGCGGCGAATACATGGAGCTCGTTCCGGGCGAACGCCTGCACTACACCGACAAATTCGACGATCCCAACCTGCCAGGCGAGATTCATGTGACCGTGGCGTTGAAGAAGGTATCGGTCGGCACCGAGCTGGATATCGTGCAGTCAGGCCTGCCGGACGCCATTCCACCTGAGGCCTGTTATCTCGGTTGGCAGGAGTCGCTGCGAAACCTCGCAAGGCTCGTCGAGCCCGCGATCAATCAATAGCGCATCATGCGCGAGCAACCAAGGTATGTCGTCAAGCGTAGTGAGGGAATTTCTATGAGCGGAAAAATCGTCACCTGTCTGTGGTTCGATCATGGCGAGGCGCGGAAGGCAGCTGAATTCTACGCGGCCACTTTTCCCGACAGCCATGTCGGGCAAGCGATGCAGGCTGCATCCGAATACCCCGGCGGTAAACAGGGTAGCGAGTTGACCGTCGAGTTCACCGTACTCGGCCAGGCCTTTGTCGGTCTGAATGGTGGCTCCGCGTTCAGGCCGAACGAGGCGGTGAGCTTCCAGGTGATGACCGACGACCAGGCAGAGACCGACCGCTATTGGAATGCGATCATCGAAAATGGTGGCAGCGAAAGCCAGTGCAGTTGGTGCAAGGATCGCTGGGGCTTTTCCTGGCAGATCGTTCCGCGAGCCTTGATTGCGGCTATGAAGGATCCGGATCGCGCGGCTGCGAAGCGAGCGATGGACGCCATGATGACCATGCGCCGGATCGACATTGCCAAGATTGAGGCTGCACGAGCAGGCTAGGGGGCATCGCGAGGTGGGGTGGGGAAGAAGCCGGCGGCAAAACCCGGCGCTGACGAACAGGCACCGGACAAGTGGCCGGTGCGGTGGGGTAACCCGGCAGAGGACGGGGACGCCCAAAGGTCGATCGGACACGCGCACAGGCGAACCCCGGCGGCGACCGGGCCAGTGCCCGGAAGGGCTACCCAGGGCCTAGGATTGGCCGACGGGGCATCATGGCCCGTGGGGGAGGGGAGAAACGATGAAGGAATACGCCGCCGGATTTATTATGATTTGGGTGGTTGTCTGGATCGTCGCTGGCTTCTTCGGTTACTTGTTCGCCGACGAGAGTAGGTTCCGTTGCCACGACGGCGGTTTCGCGGTGCGCGTGGCATCCGGTCTCGTCTTTGGAACCGCGGAGCCCCTCCGCGAGCTATGGGAAGGAGGCAAGAACGCCCGCGAAATTCTGGAGACAATCCATGATCTGCCAGAATTCAAACCAAATGAACCCGAAAGCCACCTCAAAGGCATCTTTGGAGCGTTTTTAGGTTACACCGTTGGTTCGAGTCTTAGCTTCGCTCAACACGCTAAAACTTGCGCTGCTCCGCCTGCTTCATCATCATGTCGATCAGAACCTAAAGGTGACAACTCGTTCCGTCGGTGGGGCATCCCAGAACCTAAAAACAACAACCCCTTTCGTCAGTTGACCCTACCTTGCAGTTGACCAGGCAGGCCAATTAAGCAGGGCTTCGTTGGGTTTTCCCTCGCGCCATCATGGGGGTGGTTGCGCTATCCGCCGAGCCGCGCCGGTCTTCATAAGTCGCATTGATCCATGTCAATGCGAGCCGGATGAATGCGCATATCGATGGTGGGCTTGGAGTTTCCGGCCCATGGACCCAACGGCAGTCACTGCCGGCAGTAGCGACACGGCCATCGGACGGCAGAGTAGTCGCCGGACGTGTGTCGGGCCTCTCTGTCTGATCTATTCCTTCGCACCACCGCGATCCCGAACAGAGACAAGCGACTGATGACCACGGAACAAAGTCCAAAGATTGGTGCTCTGAGTCTGGATCGCCGAGGCATTTTCGGCATTGCCGCAGGTGGCGCGTTGGCGGCGCTATTGTCGGCATGCAGCCTGCCGCCGCGCGGGATTGCAGTGCCAATCGGCCATTCGACCAAAGCCAGCGTGCTAGGACTACCGAACGAGCGCTTCTTCCCCCTCTCCGGAACCGAACCACTCGAAGCTGAGTTCGCGGCCGCCGCTGACCGCCGGCGCCTGGCGCTGGGCTTGGCGTCGGACGCGCCATTACCCGAAATGCAGCTTCTGGCAGTTTCTGGCGGGGGCGAAAATGGCGCATTCGGCGCAGGCCTGCTGTGCGGCTGGTCGGAGAATGGCACGCGACCCGTCTTCGAGCTGGTGACGGGCGTCAGTACCGGCGCGCTGATAGGCCCCTTCGCCTTTCTCGGGTCAAGCTACGATCCGCAACTCCGAGCCGTTTATACCGAGCTCACACCGGAACGCGTGCTCCTGACGCGTGCCATGACTGCCGCGCTGTTCGACGACGCGATGGCTGACAATGCCCCGCTGTTCAAGACCATCTCCCGTTATGTGAACGAGGCGATGCTGGCTGACCTGGCAAAGGCCTATGACAAAGGGCGCCTGCTTCTCATCGGGACCGCCGATCTGGACGCTCAGCAGGGAGTGACTGTGGAACGTCGGCGCTATCGCCAAGAGCGGGCATCCACGCGCACTGGACACCGTCCGCCGCGTCTTGCTCGCCTCCGCCGCCATTCCCGGCGCGTTCCCGCCAACCATGTTCGACGTGACGCTGGACGGGGTTGCGTATCAGGAGATGCATGTGGACGGCGGCACTTTCGCGCAGGCGTTCCTCTACCCATCCGGGCTCACACGGCTGCGCCGCGCGCGCATGGCGCGGGGCCAGTTCGTGGTACCCGCCGTCGCCTATGTCATCCGCAACGGCCGTCTCCACTCCGAATGGGCGTCCACGGAGCGCAGCACGCTGGGCATAGCCTCACGCGCCATCAGCACGATGATTATAGCCAGCGGCCTCAACGACGTGGTTCGTATCTACAACCTGACGCACCGCGATGGCATTCCGTTCAACCTGGCCTATATCGGCCCCGACTTCACCGAGAAGCTGCCCGCGCCGTTCGACCAGGCTTACATGCGGGTCCTGTTCGATTACGGCTACCAGCGTGCCCGTCATGGCTATGATTGGGCAAAGACACCACCAGTCTAGACGGCAATCCGCCTTCTCAGAACAGCATGCCGTGCAGAAGTTTCACCAGCTCTTCCAGCGGCATCATGGTGAGCATCAGCGGTACGATGGGAACGAGGATGACGCCTACGAGCCGCAAGAATTCAGTCGGTCTACCAAGCCACGGCTCACCGGTTGCCGTACGACTGGCGGGCGCTCGAGGCCCGGATCGGTCGCCATCATAGGACCGGATCACACTGGGACCCCTCGGCGCACCCTGAACAATTGCTCAAGGGGATTGCATTGATCCAGATCAATGCCGTCGCGTACGGAAGCGGTCCATTGGCCAAATCCAGGCAGACAAGATCTGCTGTCAGAAGGAGAAATTGGATGAAGCGTCGCGCCCTGTTGCTATCGGGCTGCTGTTTGTCTCTGGTGGGAGCCTGCCAGGCGTCGTCGGTAGATGCCCAGCAGACCACCACTATCAACGCCGTGGTCGAAACGGTCGATCCGATCTCGCGGGAATTGCTGTTACGCGGCGCCGGTGGTGCCCAATCCGGACGGTTGCTGAGCGTGATTGTAGGCTCACACGTCCAGCGTCTCGATCAGATCCATCCAGGGGACCGTGTCAAGGTGACGTACTATGAGGCGCTTGCCGCTCAGGTGGTGAACGTCCGCTCCCCAACGAGCCAACCGTTTGAAGGCGTGTCGGTCAATCGCACCGAGACGGCAAACCGGCCTGGTGGCGAGGTTACACGTGTCCGTAGCGGCCGCGTCACCATTACCGACGTTGACCCGGTGACCAATACTGTGAGCTTCGTTGGGCCGGACAACTTGCCGCGAACCGTTGCCGCAAGGAACCCGCAAGTCCAATCCTTCATCCGCACCTTGCGTGTCGGCCAACAGGTGGACGTCGTCTACGAGGAGGCCTTGGCAATCTCGGTCGAACCCATGCGCTAGATACTGCGACCGGATGTGCTGATGCTTCGCCATGTACATCGAAGCCGTTCCGAATCGGAACTCACCCCCGGCGATCCTCCTGCGCGAGAGCTACCGCGAAGGCGGCAAGGTCCGTAAGCGCACTCTGTGCAACCTGTCCGACTGGCCCATAGCTCACATCGAAGGGCTGCGCGGTGTGTTGAAGGGCGGCACGGTTATCTCCGCCGAGCGTGAGGCCTTCACCATCATCCGCAGCTTGCCACACGGCCACGTTGCCGCCGCGCTCGGCACCGCGCGCAACATCGGCCTCGACCGCATCCTTGGCTCCGGTGACGATCGTAGCCGCGACCTTGTGCTCGCCCTGCTGGTCAGTCGCATCCTTGACCCCGTATCCAAGCTCGCCGCCGCCCGTGCGCTGTCGCCCGCCACCGCCGCATCGAGCCTCGGCGGACAGCTCGGCCTCGGCGAGGTCGATGAGGACGAACTTTACGATGCACTCGACTGGCTGTTGGAGCTCAGCCCAGGGCCGTCACCACTCGCTTAAGCTGAAGCCACTCCGGTCGGTGCTCAAAGGGGGGCCGCCGCCGGCTTCATTCAGGCTCAACAATTCCGATAACCGCTCTAGAATTCCTCTAGGAAGAAATTCCTTGCCACAAGCCCTGGTCCCATGCTCATCTGGCCCACATGTCCGCCGCCGAGGCCGCCACCGACCCCAAACCCAGCCGCGCCAGCGGCCTCCTCGCTCTCGTCCGTGCGCTCATCGACTACGGCCGACACCTTGCCACCACGTTCCGCAACAACCCCCACCCGTTCGGCGCCGCAGATATCGCCGTGATCCTCGCGCACATCACCCGCGGCCTCCTCCGCGCCGAGGCACTCGAAGCCAGGATCATCCGCGACGCCGCCCGCCTGGACGCCCCTCCCGCGCCGCAGCGCCCTGCCTCCCACCGCCAAGCGCCACCCACCGACACCGCCGCCATCCACGATACCCTTGTCCCCGGGCTTGACCCGCGGATGCCCACACCCGAGCAGATCGCAGCCTGGGTCCGCCGCCGCCCGATCGGCGCCGTCATCGCCGACATCTGCCGGGACCTCGGCATCATGGCGAACCATCCGTTGTGGCGGGAACTGAGCGCCGTCATCATCCGCTATGGCGGCAACCTGGCCCGCCTGGTGAAGGACATCTGCGAGCGGGCGTTCCGGCATCCCGTCTCGCCCTGGCCGCTCACCCTCGCGCCGGTCCTGCCATCCCCGGCGCCGTCAGGCACCGACCCACCCTGATCCCGACGCTCAGACCGCCGCAGCGTCACCCACGGGGCCGGTCACGACCAGTCCCGCCGTTCCGCTGCTCCCCCCCCGCGACTACAGCTCCAATCGGTAGAACCGCGCCGCCGCCCCGCTGAACAGATCGCCCTTCTCCGCAGCACTCGCACCGCGCGCCAGAATCTTGCACGCGTTCCAGTACGGCGCATACGCGTACGAACCCTTGTCCACCGGGAAGTTGCTCTCGAACATGCCGCGCGACGCGCCGAACGCCTCGACGCACGTCTCGACATACGGCTTCCACGCCGCGGCCAGCGCCTCCGACGATGGCGGATCGGCCTTCTCGTGGAAGTCGAAGCCGTTGATGCGCATCGCCATGCCGCCCAGCTTCACCACCACATTTGGACACTTCGCCAGCGCGCGGATCGACGCCGACCACTTGGCAAAAACCTCGTCGCGCTTGCCGCCATAGACGCCGATGGCGAGTGGCCCGCCGACATGGTTCAGGCAGATGCGCGTGTCCGGGAACGCCTGCGCCAACGCCGTCACCTCATCGATCTGCGGATGATACAGCCACGCGTCGAAACTCAGGTTCAGCGGCGCCAGACAGGAAAACCCCTGGCGGAATGTCGCGTCCGCCAGCAACCCGGGAGGCGGCGCGTAGGCCGGGTTCATCAATGTCGGGTCGGCATCCCATGCGGTGATATGACGGATGCCGCGGAAGCGTCCGCCGCCGGCACGGATATGCGCCTCCAGCACCGGACGCACGCGCGAACCAAGCCGCAGGTCGGCATGGCCGACGATGCCGGCGCAGATCTTCGTCTTGCCGTAGCCACCCGAGGCGCTCATCGCCGCGACGCCATTGACGAACTCTGTCTCGCCGACCGGCTTCATCTCCTCCGGCCCTCCCGCGCGATGCATCGAGCGGCATTGTACGAACACGGTCGCGACGATGTTGTGGCCACTGTTGGTGTCGGCCAGCAGATCGTCGAGCATGTAGACCCAGCCCGGCCGTTCCCACAGATGATGGTGCGGATCGACGATCGGCAGCTCGGGCTCAAGGATCGCCTCGGTCCGCCGCGCGAGCCAGTCGTCGCGCACCGGCAAATAAGGGCTGCTGGCAGGTTGCGTGGTCGTGCTCATGGCGGTTCCCTCCCGATTGGCGTGCGGGATCATCCTGCTACCATGCGCCATGCCGCAAGCGGCGCGCTGACCTCTCAGAGTCCGAGATCGCTCAGGCCTGGGTGATCGTCCGGACGGCGACCGAGCGGCCAATGATATTTGCGCTCGCTCCCCGCGATCGGCAGATCGTTGATGCTGGCGATGCGCCGCCGCATCAGCCCCTCCTCGTCGAACTCCCAGTTCTCGTTGCCATAGCTGCGGAACCAGTTGCCGCTGTCGTCATGCCACTCATACGCGAAGCGCACGGCGATGCGGTTGTCGCGAAACGCCCAAAGATCCTTGATCAGGCGGTAGTCGAGTTCGCGGTGCCATTTCCGCGTCAGAAACGCCTCGATTGCAGCGCGACCCCGCACGAACTCCGCGCGGTTGCGCCATTCGCTGTCCTCGGTATAGGCCAATGCGACGCGCGCCGGATCGCGTGCGTTCCATGCATCCTCAGCCATGCGCACCTTCTGTGCGGCGGTCTCAACCGTGAAGGGCGGCAGCGGTGGCCGGCTCATGGCTTGCGCTCCGCATGGTTTGTCGTGGTCATGATGCGCACATATCAACGCACCCACGAACCTGGTCAAATCCTTCGGGCCGCCGGAAGCTTCCGCGACGGTTTGCGCAGGCCGCTACCAGGACCGAAGCGCCCGCAGCCGCGCTGTCTTCTTCGACTGGTGCTCCATCATCCGCTGGAGCAGACCTCGCAGAGCGGTAATCGCCTCGCCCACGTTGGGGCCTTTGTTGAGCATCACGCACTCGGCGCGGCCGGCCATCGCCGCGTCGGTCATCTCGCCGCGCGTCGGCAGGCCCGACTTCACCATCTCCTCCAGCACCTGCGTCGCCCAGATCACCGGCACATGCGCCGACTCGCACAGCCACAAGATCTCCTCCTGCATCTCAGCGAGCCGTTCAAAGCCGATCGCCACCGCCAGATCGCCGCGCGCAATCATCACGCCGAACGGCTGCCTGCCGGCGGCGCGCACGATGATGTCTGGCAGGTTGGTCACTGCCTGCGCCGTCTCGATCTTGGCGATGATGCCGAGACGCCGCCAGTCGGCGCGACGCGCGGCCAGTTCATCCTGGAGCCGTGCGATATCGGCGGCGCTCTGCACAAACGAGAAGCCGATCATGTCCGCGTGTCGGGCCACGAAATCGAGGTCGCGCAGATCGTCTGCCGTCAGCGGGTCGAGATGCAGGTTGGCGCGCGGAAAGGTCAGGCCGCGTTCGGGCTTCATCTTGAAGCCTTTGCGCTGCGTGCGTTCGACACGGACCGTGACGCTGCCATGCGCGCACGCCTCGACGATGCCGCCGAGCTTGCCGTCATCGAACGAGACCTCGGTGCCGATCGTCAGATGATCCAGCACGTCGGGCGGTTCGCACACGGCCTCGATCGTCGTATCGGGGGAGAACGCCGCGGCATCGGCCACGAGTCGGAACCGGTTCCCGGCCACGATGCGCTCACCTGGCTGCCGCTTGACCTCGCCGATGCGAAACTTTGGTCCGGCGATGTCCATCAGCACGGGAATGCGGCGGCTCACCGCATCACCTGCCTTGCGGGTGTTCTCGATCATCGCGGCCCAGGTGTCCGGGCCGTCATGCGCGCAGTTGATACGGACGACATCGGCGCCGCGCCGTGCGATCTCCAGCATAAATTCCGGAGCCTGCGCCGCCTCGGTCGGGAGAGTGACCATGATCCGTCCGGCGCCATCGGGCATGCCACCGAGCAGGGCTTGCGTGTTGGTATGCAACTGCATCTCGCCACGAAAGAACTCTTCGCCCGAAGGTGGCCAGTCTGGAGCCGTTTGCGCGTCGGCCACCAATGCGCCCAGTGCGCTTTCCACGGTACTCAGCGTGAGCAGGACGCGGCTTTCCAGTCGGCCGAGTGAGGACAGTCCGCGCCGCATCAGCTCGCGCTGCAAATCGCGCAGATCGTGATGCCGGAGCGCCAGGTAGTGCGCGAGATTGCCAGCGCTGACGACGAACGACGGCTGCTCAATATCGCTTTGCCAGCGCTCGATCGATCGGGCGGCCTCAGTTGCGATCGACTGGCGGAGGTCGCGAAGTGCCGCGAGCAGTTCCGGACTGGAAAGCGACATTGGAGACCTCCGATTGCCAGCCCGTCATGCGTGCCGGCCGCGTTACAGCGAGTCGCCGAGGGGTCGCCAGTCCAGCAGGTCGTCGGGCGCCTCGATGCGCTGGCGGTCCCATTCGTCCAGGCCGGATTGATGCCGGGCCACGGCCTTGACCGCGACGTCGGGCGACCTCCAGCCGCCGGCGTGGCGCCCGGCGAAGTGCAACAGCCAGCGACGTTGAACGCGAAAGAGGCGCAGCGTGCCCGCCGCGCTGGGAAATTCGTACGCCATCGGCGTTACCGACCCCGATATTGCCCCATTGGGTCGGATGGTGCCGACGAAGCCACAACTTGTCTAGGCGTCGGGTCGCGATTGCACCCGTGCCGGCGGGTCGGTAAACCGTCTCGACGTGCGGGTGTAGCTCAATGGTAGAGCCCCAGCCTTCCAAGCTGGTTATGCGGGTTCGATTCCCGTCACCCGCTCCAGGTCGCGCGACCCTGGTGCGATCTGCGCAACGAACGACCCTTGCCGACAGGCGTTCCCTGTCCTCTGCGACAGGAGAGGGGGGCATGGCGTTTATTGCCGTAACCCGTCTGAGGGTTCGATCAGTCCGCTTCCTGCCCGCCTTCGCGGTGCATTTCCTTCGCACACGCAGGCAGGTCAGGCAGGCGCCCGGATTCCGCGGCGGGTCGGTTTTGCCCGATCGCCGCTGGACCTTCTGGACCATGACGGCGTGGGACAGTCAGGAGAGTATGCGGCGTTATATGACAACGCCGCCTCACCGGACGACGATGCCATACCTGCTCGACTGGTGCGACGAGGCGTCTGTTGTGCATTGGGATCAGCCTGAAGACGCTTTGCCGTCATGGCCCGAGGCCCACGGGCGAATGCGTGAGAACGGTCGTGCCTCGAAGGTGCGGAACCCGAGTCCGCAGCATGCGACCCTGAGCTATCAGCCTCCGCGCGTCTCAGCCGCGGCGAAGATCGCGCCCAGATGTCCCAAATGAATGAACCCAAGCACTCCGGATCCCCACGTCGCAACAGATGGTTGCGGACAATCATCAAGCCGGCTTAGCCTTTCTGGGAAAGGTTCCTGGAGGAACGCATGCGTCGCCTGCTGCTCATCGTCCCGTTTGCGTCGCTGGTGAACCCCGGGCATTCAACTCACGCGCAGTATTATCCGTATGCACCGCCTGGGTACTATGCACCTGGCTATTACCCGCCGCCGAACTACTACCGGCCACCTCCACCACCGCAGTACTATTCTCAGCCGCCTTACCAGGCGCCCTATTACTACGGGGCACCGCCGTCCTACAGCTCAGGGGCGCCGCCTGCATACAACTCAGCGAACTGCGGCACCCCGGATCAATTCAAGCCGTGCAACCGGTGAAAAGTTGGAATTTGCGGTGCTGGCCGGCCACTGCTTTCGCACCTCATGCGGCATGGCGATGAAAGGCCTTCTCCCTGTGATGTAGCGCTTTGGCCGCCTCACGTCTTCGCTCCGCACGCCTGACGACGCTCCAGACGCATCCGGCGCCCATAGCGACATAGAACCAGGCCCCGGTTACTTGAAGGACCCATTGCCACCAGTGCATAGCTCGACCTTCTCCTTCCAGGAAGGAGGAACGCGGCCCCTTATGAGAGGTGTCATCGCAATTCGTCTCGACGGTCGCATGTTCGTGAGGCGTAATGAGCAATCGCGATCTCGCGAGGCTTCCCCTGGTTCACGGTCCTGCAACGAGAAGATGGGCCGGCTGGAAACTCGCCCGCGCCGATCATCCGGCCGCGACGGCCTAGACATTTCGCCCCCCAATCGCTACATCGGCCGGCGTTCTTCTGCGGCCAAACCGAGACTGATGACCGGGCGCTGGGCATCCAAGCCGCTGAAAAGACTGACAGAGGGGTGTAGCTCAATTGGCTAGAGCGCCGGTCTCCAAAACCGGAGGCTGGGGGTTCGAGACCCTCCACCCCTGCCAGCGGGCCGTGAGCGCGCTATAGTCCCGCAACAGGTCTGGAGAATAATGACGTGGCGGTCGATCCGGCGAAATTCGTGCGTGAGGTGCGCTCCGAGATGGCGCGCGTCACTTGGCCGTCGCGCAAGGAGACGCTGGTGACCACCGGCCTCGTGTTCGCCATGGTGGCACTGGCGGCGATGTTCTTCTTCCTGGTGGATCAGTTCATTGGTATCGGCATCCGTGCCCTGTTCGGCATGAATGGTGCCTGAGGAGAGATTTCAGGTAATGGCCAAGCGTTGGTACGTGGTGCACGTCTACTCGGGCTTCGAGAAGAAGATCGCCCAGCAGATCAAGGAGCAGGCGGCGCAGAAGGGCCTGGCGGACCAGGTGGACGAAGTGCTGGTACCGTCCGAGCAGGTGGTGGAGATGCGCCGCGGCCAGAAGGTCAACGCGGAGCACAAGTTCTTCCCTGGCTACGTGCTGGTGAAGATGGAGTTGAGCGACGACGCCTGGCATCTGGTGAAGAACACACCGAAGGTGACCGGCTTCCTGGGCAGCAAGACGCGGCCCTCCCCGATCAGCGACTCTGAGGCCGAGCGGATCATGAAGCAGACGCAGGAGGGCGTGGAGCGCCCGCGTCCTGCCATCCTGTTCGAGATCGGCGAGCAGGTTCGCGTCGCCGATGGTCCGTTCACCAGCTTCAACGGCACGGTCGAGGAGGTGGACGAGGAGAAGGGCCGGGTGAAGGTCAGCGTGTCGATCTTCGGGCGCTCGACGCCCGTGGAACTGGAATACGGGCAGGTGGAGAAGGTCTAGCGCGCAGGAAGACTGCTGGCCTTCCTCCGCGGCCCGGTCAGAAGAATCTGGTGACGTGTCGGAAGGGGACAGACATCGCCGTGGCGGCGAGTGCGGGGGTCACGGAGAATGCGGGTGCCTTGCGCGCTTGCAGAATTTTGAGCAGGGCGCGTTCGTCCACCTCGCCGACGACGCGGCAGAGCGCTCTGGGCCAAGCGTGCAACTGGTCATGGACTATGCTCCAACCGACCGCGCTGGCCGGTAGGTGAAGCGCCACTTCTGTCGCCAGGGTGAGGGACACACCGGCCATTCCCCTTCTTATGAGCAGGACCCGCAGCATGTCGTGCGTCACCTGCCAGACGACACCATGGTCGTCACCGGAAACCACGATCGAGCCGAGGGTCACCTTGACCTCATCCAGTTGGTCGATGCGAAACATTGAGCTTTGCGCCATGCCTGATCCCCTCGCCGCGAAGTCATGAATTCCTGTCGTGCAAGATATCGGTGACGCCACGATGGTGACCGGATAGGACGTTACGATTTCGTTAAATCCTCTTTTGCTCACGACTCAGTGATAGCTGTCGGGAGGAATCGCAGCCAGTACCGCTGACCTATAGACCCTTCTCGACCATATCCAGCAGGCGCCGTTCGATCTCACGCACCTGGGCGCGGGTCAGCCGGCGCAACGGGCCTTCCTGCACCAGCATGGCCAAACCATGCACAGCCGACCAGGCGAGATATTCCGCGCCGCTGCGTCGTTCGGCTGGCAGCACGCCGGCCTCCACCAACCGATCCAGCGCCGTGCCCAGAAGCTGGAAAGGATTGAGGCCGGTCTTGCCCGCCATGGCGGGGTTGGTCGTTGTCTCCGCGTCGCCGGGAACGGCGAACGCCATGCGGAACAGTCCAGGCTCGCTTTGAGCGAAGCGCAGGTAGGCGGTGCCGATCGCACGCAGGCCGGCGCGCGCATGATCGGCGCCATGGCGGCCGCGTCGCAGTCTCGTGAGCTCCTTCTCCATCGCGACAGCGAGCGCTGACAGAGCGGCCGCGCGCACCGCCTGGAGCAGCGCGTGGCGATTGGCGAAATGTCGGTAGGCCGCGTTGGGGACGACGCCGGCGCGACGGGTGGCCTCGCGCAGCACCACCGCGTCGGGCCCACCATCGCGCGCCAGAGCAATGCCGGCATCGAGCAGCGCCTGACGCAGATCGCCATGATGGTACGTGCGCCGCGGTCGTGAGCGTGTCATTGCATCCATCATCACCGCTCCGCGAGGCATGTGGACACTGTCCACCCGGTTTGTTAGATTGGTGTGGACGGTGTATACATTGCGAAGCGGTTGCGCAACATCGTCATCTGGGTACGAAACGGATGAGGAGTTACCATGCAGATCCAACCATACCTGTTTCTTGACGGGCGTTGCGAGGAAGCGATTGAATTCTACCGTAAGAACCTCGGTGCCGAGGTGACGATGCTCATGCGCTGGAAGGACTGCCCGGAGAAGGGTGGAATGACCACAACCCCGCCCGATGACAAGGTGATGCATTCGAGCATCCGCATTGGTGATTCGACGATACTCGCGTCCGATGGGCAGTGTGCGGGACAGGCAAAAATGCAAGGGTTCGCGCTGTCGCTGACCGCCAAGGATGCCACTGAGGCGCAACGCCTGTTTGCGGCGCTCAGTGACGGCGGCCAGGTGCAGATGCCGTTGGACAAGACGTTCTTCTCGCCGGCCTTCGGCATGGTCGCCGACCGGTTCGGCGTGTCGTGGATGGTATACGTGGAACATTGAGGGACGTCGCATCACGTGGCTCGCGTTGCGTTCACCGCGAATTTGCAGCGGCATCTGAACTGCCCGGCGATGATGGTGCCGGGCCCGACGGTGTGCGCTGTGCTGACGCAGGTGTTCGCAGCCGAGCCGCGCCTGCGGTCATACATCCTGGATGATCAGGACCGCGTGCGGCGACACGTCGCGATCTACGTGAATGGCGAGCGTATCGTCGACCGTGATCGCCTCAGCGATCCGGTCACCGATGCGGACGAGGTGTTCGTGTTCCAGGCTTTGTCGGGGGGATAGATGGAGGGAGTGCGGCGATGAGCGATCGTCTGCTGGTCGGCACCAAGAAGGGTCTGTTCGAACTGCAACGGCGGCGCGGCGAATGGCCGGTTGTCGGCACGCGTTTTCTTGGTGATCCGATCTCTATGCTGCTCGCCGATCCGCGTGATGGCGCGTTGTATGCCGCGGAGGCACTCGGGCATTTCGGCGTCAAGTTGCAACGCTCGCGCGATGGCGGCGAGAGCTGGCAGGAAATTGCCGCCCCGGCGTTTCCCAAGAGCGACACCGATGGTCCCAGTGTGTCCTACCTGTTCTGTCTTGAGACGGGAGGTGCCGACCAACCCGGCTGGCTCTGGTGCGGCACGATTCCCGGCGGGCTGTTCCTGTCGAAGGATCACGGCGAGTCCTGGTCGCTGAATGAACCGCTTTGGAACCTGCCCGAGCGCAAGGACTGGATGGGCGGCGGGTTCGACAATGCGGGAGTCGCCTCGATCTGTGTCGATCCGCGCGATGCGTCGCGTATCACAATCGGTGTTTCCACCGGCGGCGTGTGGGCGACGAGCGATGGCGGCGAGCACTGGCACGCTGCCTCGGACGGCATGCATGCCGATTACTTTCCGCCACCGCGACACCTTGCGCCGGAGGTGCAGGACATCCACCGGCTGGTGCAATGCCCCGAGGCGCCGGACACGATGTGGGTGCAGCACCACAATGGCGTATTCCGCTCGATCGATGGCGCGCGCTCCTGGCAGGACGTGACCACGATACGCCCATCGAAGTTTGGCTTCGCCGTGGCGGTGCATCCACGCGATCCCGATACCGCGTGGTTCGTGCCGGGCGTGAAGGATGAATGCCGTGTCCCGGTCGATGGTCGGCTGGTGGTCGCGCGTACGCGCGATGGCGCACGGTCTTTCGACGTGCTGACCGAGGGGCTGCCGCAAAGTCACGCCTATGACCTGATCTATCGCCATGCGCTCGACGTGGATGACGGCGGGACACGGTTGGCCATGGGATCGACGACGGGGCATTTGTGGTTATCTGAGAATGCCGGCGACGCCTGGACGCTGGTTGCCGGCCATCTGCCGCCGATCAGTTGCGTGCGCTTCGGGTGATACGCGCTCATCGCAGGCACAGGGCCGATCGATGAAGATAAGATATGCCAGTCCTCAATCACTGGACCGAGAAACGTTATGCTGTCATTGCGTTAGGCCGCAATCCAACGATAGTGGAAGTTAGCTGATCGCTTTCGTGTCGCGTAACTCGGCAATCCGGTCGGCCGAGTACCCGAGCGCGCTCAATATCGCGTCGGTATGCTCGCCCGCCGCTGGCGGCTGCAAACGCAACGCGGGTGCCTCGTCGTCGATGCAGAACGGCAGTCCCGGAAGCTTCGCCACATTTCCATTAGGCATCCGCACCGCCATTGCACGACCGAACGCGTTGAGCTGCGGATCGTCGAACAGATCCGACGGCGTGCGCACCGCCGAGAACGGGATGTTCGCCGCATCCATGATGCGCTCCAGATCGGCGATCGTGTATTCGAGCACGATCGATGCGACGATCTCTCGCAGCGCGGGGCGATTCCGCACCCGATCAGCATTCGTGGTGAAGCGCTCGTCGGCCAACAGATCCGGGCGCGAGAAGTTCGCGCAGAATGCGCGCCAGTGATTGTCCGACGTGATGCCGATGAACAGTTTTTCCCCGTTCAAGGTCGGGAAGGTCTCATAAATTCCCCACGCACCGCTGCGCGCGGGCATCGGTGGGGACGGCGTGCCGGTGGCAGCCTCACCGGCCATATGCTGACCCACGAGGAATGCCGAACTTTCATACAGCGCGCTGGTGATGCGCCGACCCTTGCCGTCCTTGTCGCGTTGCCGCAGTGCCGCGAGGATGGCGAGCGCGCCCATCACGCCGCCCATGATGTCGATCACCGACGATCCGGCACGCAGCGGCTGGCCTGGCGGACCGGTCATGTAGGCGAGGCCGGTCATGTACTGTGCGATCTCATCGAGCGAAGGGCGATGCTCGTAGGGTCCGGGCAAGAAGCCCTTCAGCGCGCAGTAGATCAGCCGCGGGTTGAGCGTGTGCACCGCATCCCAGCCGAGGCCCAGCCGATCCATCGTGCCGGGGCCGAAATTCTCGATCAGCGCATCGGCGTGACGCACGAGGTCTTGCGCCACCGCGAGCCCCTCGGGTGCTTTCACGTCGATGCAGATGCAGCGCTTGTTGCGGTTGAAATAGGCGAAGAAGCCGGTGGCGAAGCCATGCAGGCGGCGCGTTCGATCGCCCTCCGGCGCGGGCTCCACGCGGATCACGTCGGCGCCGAGATCAGCCAGCACCACGCCGCAGGACGGCCCCATCACGGTGTGGCTGAACTCGAGCACAGTCAGATCCGCGAGCGGCAGCATCCAACGATTCCTTCAACTTCCAGCTTGCGGGCCTGGGCGCGCCAGGTGAGTTTGGTCGTCGCGTATAATGACGACGCGGTCGCCTGAGCGGAAGCCGGGCTCATTCGTCTGCACGATCGACAGCGTGGCGCCGTCATCGGTGCGCACGATGAATTCCACCAGTGAACGACCGCCGTCATTGGGCGAGCCGCCCGTGGTGAGCATTGCGGCGCGCAAGGGGTCCTGACTGGCACGCGCTGCCACCGCACGCATCGACAGGATCGTGCCTGTGCTGACCGAGGCGGGTTGCACTGCGGCTGGCGACGGCGGCTTCGCAGGAGCGCATCCGGCAACGCCGGCCAGCAGGACGAACACAACCGGATGGATCGCAAGCTGCAACGTTTCTGCTCCGCCACGCAGGGTCACTGTACTCTGCCGCGGCATGTGTGCGAAGCGACCGTTCCTGGTGCGGCATGAACTGGATGGCACGGCGCAAGTCGGTCGTTGCGAGATGATCTTGCCTAGAACAGCGATCTGGTATAATGGGTTGCGGTCGGTTCCTGATTCCTTACCTGAGCGACGGCCACCCGGCCGCCGTGCCCTCCGGCCATTCCGGCCGCGCCACGACGACGGAGGTCTTGCCTCGGATGTCACGTCAGAGCCGCTCCGCCTTCTCGGATGCCGCCGCACTGCGCGGAATCTCCAGTCTCGTGCTTCTCGCCCTGCTGGCGGCGTGCGCCGGCCAGGGACCGCACTCCAGTTCCAGCCAGGAGGCGGCGCGCTATGCCGCGCGTGCCCGCGGCAACTACGTGCCGCCCGGGCCTCCCGAGGATCCCTGGGGACCGTATGTCCGTGAGGCCGGCAAGCGCTTTGACGTCCCGGAGGTCTGGATTCGCTCGGTCATGAGCGTCGAATCCGGGGGCAACGAGTATCAGAATGGCCAACTGATCACCTCCAGCGCCGGCGCGATGGGGCTGATGCAGGTGATGCCGGAGACCTATGACGAATTGCACGGGCGTTACGGTCTCGGCGACGATCCATTCAATCCCCACGACAACATACTCGCGGGCACCGCCTATCTGCGGGAGATGTACGACATCTACGGTTCGCCCGGCTTCCTCGCGGCGTACAACGCGGGGCCGCGTCGGCTCGACGACTACCTGAGCAACAACCGGCCACTGCCGGATGAGACCCGCCGCTATGTGGCGATGATCGGCCCGGAGATTGTCGGGGTTTATCCGAGCAGCCGTTCACCGGCCGAGGACTATGCGATGAACGCGCTGCCGATCGACATCCCCCCAGGTACGCGTTACGGCCGCGCGATCCAGCTTGCCAGCAGTCGCGGTGGTGGCGGCCATGTGCCGGCGCGCGGACCGGTCCAGGTGGCGCAACTCGCCGAGCAGCCGCGGGCAAGCTCTCAGCAGCGCACGCAGCAATATGCGTTGGTGCTGCCGCCGTCGGCGCCGCCATCGCATGGTGGACTCCGTTTCATCCAACAGGCCGTGGCAGAGCCGGTGCCATTCCATCATGGCGGTGCGGCAACCGGGCAATGGGCAATTCAGGTCGGTGCCTATTCCAACGAGCGCCAGGCGCACGCGGCACTCGGCACGGCGCGCGAGCGCGCGGCGAGCGAGCTCGCGGTCGCGCACACGTCGGTGTCCGGTGTGCATCAGGGCCGCGCAGTGCTGTATCGCGCGCGATGGACCGGACTGTCGCGCGATGCCGCGGTCCAGGCCTGCCAACGGCTGGCGCATGGCCGCACCAGCAGTTGCATGGTGGTGTCGCCGGAGTCGCAGTCGTAGCCGAGTGTCGATCCGTCAACCTCTATCCGAGAGGTTTCGTCTCCCCGTTCTCCCTGCCTGTCGTAGCGCCCAATGATAGGGTTTCGCCCCCAGGCGGGGGATGTTCATTGTGTCGGTGACCAAGGCATCGGAGCCAGGACGGCGTAAGCTGATCGCCGTGGTGTACGCGGACATGGTCGGCTACAGCCGCCTGATCGGCCTGGATGACGCAGAGACCATCGAGCGGTTGCGGGCGTTGCGCGCTGCACTGATCGATCCCGCCATCGAACAGCACGGCGGCAGGATCGTGCAGACCGGCGGCGATTCCCTGCTCATCGTGTTCGACAGCATCGAGGGGGCAATGCGCTGCGCCGTGACGGTGCAACAGCAGGTGCCGGCTAACGACAGCGCCCAGTCAACCGATCGAGCCATCCTGTTTCGCGTCGGGATCGACATCGGCGACGCGATTGCCGATGGCACCGACCTGCATGGGAACGCAGTCAATGTCGCGGCGAGATTGCAGACCGAGTGTCCGCCCGGTGGCATCTGTGTCTCGCGGGCGGTGCGCGATCATGTGCACGGGCGGCTCGATCTTGTCTTCGAGGAACTTGGGGCGCTCAAACTGAAGAACATCGCGCGTCCGGTCGAGGCGTTCGTTTTGCGACCCGGCGCACCCCGCAATCCGACAAACTACGCCGACCTTGATCCAGCAGGATCCAAAAGCGTGTCTCCGCCCGACAAGCCCTCGATCGCAGTGTTGGCGTTCACCAACATGAGCGGTGATCCGGCGCAGGAATACTTCTCCGATGGCATCGCGGAAAGCATCATCACCGAGCTGTCCCGTATTCGCTGGCTGTTCGTGATCGCGCGCAATTCCAGCTTCACCTACAGGGGGCGTGCCGTTGACGTGCGTCAGGTCGCTCGGGAATTGGGCGTGCGTTATGTGCTGGAGGGCAGCGTCCAACGAAGTGGAGATCGTGTCCGGGTAAACGTTCAGCTCATCGACGCAGAAATCGGCGGTCACGTCTGGGCCGATCGCTACGATCGTCGGCTGGAGGACGTGTTCGCCGTGCAGGACGAGATCACCGAGGCGGTGATGACTGCCATCGGGCCCGCTATATCGCATGCTGAGCGGCAGCGGGCCATTCGCAAGCCTCCTGAGAACCTGGACGCCTGGGAAGCCTATCAGCGGGCGCTGTGGCACCACTCCAAGGGAGGTGCAGCTGACGCGGACCTGGCGCGTGATTTTCTAGAGCATGCGATACGGCTTGACCCGTTGTTTGCCACGGCTCGCGGCATGCTGGCATTTTCGTACATCTACACCGTGAATTTCGGCACGCCGCTGTCGCTCCAAGAAGCTGTGGCCGCCGGCGAAGCTGAAGGGCGCAGAGCTATCGAGCTGGACCCTGACGAGCCTACAGCGCTGACCGCACTGGCGTGGGTCGCGTTTTTCAATGGTGATTGCGGCGATGCCGCGGAGCACGCGCAGCAAGCGATTTCGGGTGACCCGAATTACGCCGGTGCTTATTTGGCCAAAGGTTTGGCGTTGGCATATTCGGGGCGAACCAACGAAGCGCGCGAGGCCGCCATGCTCGCGCTGCGGCTCAATCCGCGTGATTCATGGGGTGCTATCGCGCGGCATCTGGTCGGGGTGACGCACTATCTGGATAAAGACTACCCCAACGCCGTTGCTGCGGCCCGCGTGACCGTGCGCGATCACCCGGATTTTCCCCAGCCGTATCGATACCTGGCCGCAGCACTCGGCCAGCTCGGCCGTACTGACGAGGCACGTACCGCATTGCAGCAGGCGATCGCCATCTCCCATGCGAGCTTTGATTTCCATGTCAATACGAGGCAGCCGTGGTTCCGACCTGAGGATCACGAGCACATGCTGGAAGGCTTGCGCAAAGCAGGCTGGCGGGGCTGACCCTGCTGCGCGCCACAGCCTTCGGACTGGTGCCGTAACGCTTGCCCGTGTGCTCCTGGGGAGCCACACTGCCGGCAACACCTCACCATCGGGGGAACGTTCGCCGTCATGCCCGACGCCAGATTTGCCGGTCTCACGCCACTTTTCGCACCTCGTTCGGTCGCCGTGTTGGGTGCTTCCAGCGATCCCACGCGCATCAGCGGACGGCCGCTGGCCTATATGAAGGCGCAAGGCTTCCAGGGCGGACTGTATCCGATCAATCCGAATCGCGCCGAGGTGCAGGGACTGAAGGCTTATCCCTCGATCGCCGATCTGCCCGAGACGCCTGACGTCGCCATTGTCGCCATTGCGGCCGAGATCGCCGAGAACTCGATCAGCGAGCTGGCGGCGCGCGGTGTGAAGGCCGCGGTGATGTTCACCGCCGGCTTCGCGGAGATGGACGAGGCGGGCGAGGCCGCGCAGCACCGCATGGTCGCGGTGGCGCGCAAGCACGGCATGCGCATCCTCGGACCGAACTGTCTCGGCGTGTTCGATTCACGCACCGCTTACTATGCGACATTCTCCTCGTCGTTCGACAGCGGCTGGCCGGTGCCCGGACGTATCGGCATCGCGTCCCAATCGGGCGCGTACGGCACGCATCTCTACACGCTGGCGCGGAATCGCGGCATCGGTGCGTCGCTGTGCATCATGACCGGCAACGAGGCCGACGTGACGGTGGGCGAATGCATCGGTTGGCTGGCGGAAAGTCCCGACGTTGACGTGATCGCGGTGTACGCCGAGGGCATTCGCGAGGCACCTGGCCTGATCGCCGCGTTCGAGGCGGCACGCGCGGCGAAGAAGCCGATCGTCATGCAGAAGGTCGGCCGCAGTGAACTTGGCGGCAAAGCGGCGAAGTCGCACACCGCGTCGATCGCCGGCGACGATGCGGTGACCGAAGCCGTCATGGCGGAATTCGGTGTCGTGCGCGCGCGCAATTCGGAGGAGATGCTGGACATCGCGCACACCGCAACCCGGAAGATATATCCGGCGCGCAATACGTTGGGCGTGATCACGGTGTCCGGCGGCGCGGGCGTGCTGATGAGCGACGTCGCGGATGCGGTCGGTCTGCCGATGCCGGAGATGCCCGCGGATACGCAGAAGATGCTGCGCGACCTGGTGCCGTTCTGCGCGCCGCGCAATCCGGTGGACGCCACCGCGCAGGTCAGCAACAACGTCGCACTGATCGAGACCTTCACCGAGGCGATGGTCAAGGATGGCGGCTACGCGTCGGTGTTGGGTTTCTTCAGCATGACCGCATCGTCGCGACGCTGGCCGGGAATTCGCGAGCAGATCAACAAGGTGCGCGAACGCTATCCTGACCGGCTCTACGCCTTGTCGGTGATAACCACGGAAGAACGCCGCGCCGAGTTGGAAATTGACGGCTGGTGCGTGCACGAGGATCCGACGCGCGCGGTGACGGCGATTGCCGCGATGGGCCGGTATGGCGCCGCGTTCGCCATGCCACCACCGGCTCCTGCGCCGCGCGTGCCGCCGGTCGCGCTGCCGGATACGACGCCGAGTGAGGCGGAGGCGAAGCGGTTGCTCGCGTCCGCCGGCATCCAGTCCGCGCCGGAGCAGGCGTGCGACAGTGCCGACGCGGCGGTGGCGGCTGCCGAACTGTTCGGCTTCCCGGTGGTGATGAAGATCCTGTCGCCGGACATCGTGCATAAGTCGGAAATCGGCGGCGTGCTGCTGAACGTCGCCGATGTGGCGGCGGTGCGCGACGGCTACAGTCTGCTGATCGCGCGGGCGAAAGATGCGGCGCCGACGGCGCGCATCGAAGGCGTGTTGGTGGCGAAGCAGTTGCAGGGCGGCGTGGAGTGCATCCTTGGCATCCACCGCGACCCGGTGTTCGGGCCGATCGCGATGTTCGGGCTCGGCGGCATCTTCGTCGAGGTGATGAAGGACGTGGTGTTCCGCCGCTGTCCGTTCGGCGACGATGTGGCGGAGCAGATGATCCGCTCGATCAAGGGCGCGCCGCTGCTGTTGGGCGCACGTGGGCGGCCGCGCACCGACATCAAGGCGCTGGCGCACATGTTGGCGCGATTGTCTGCCTTCGCGCACGCGGCGGGACCGCGGTTGGCGTCGATCGATCTCAATCCTGTGTTCGCCATGCCCGAGGGGCACGGGGCGTTCGCCGTGGATGCGGTGGTCGAGGTCGGACAGTTAAGTGCTCCAGGACTGACGGCAACGCCCGGAGGAATTGCAGCGCATGATCAACAAGATCGTCCAGTCCGTGGCCGAGGCCATGGCGGGCATCAAGGACGGTGCAACCGTGCTGATCGGCGGGTTCGGTGCCGTCGGCCAGCCGAACGCACTGATCGACGGACTGATCGAGCAGGGCGCAACTGACCTCACCGTCGCGGCCAACAACGCGGGCGTGGGGCGTATCGGCCTGGCGCGCCTGATGGACCTGGGACGCGTGCGGAAGATCATCTGCTCGTTCCCGCGGTCATCGGATCCGGTGGTGTTCGAAACGCTGTATCGCGCGGGGAAGATCGAGCTGGAGATCGTGCCGCAGGGCACGCTTGCCGAACGCATGCGCGCCGCGGGCGCCGGCGTGCCGGCCTTCTTCACCGCCACGGGTGTCGGCACCAAGATGGCCATGGGCAAAGAGACGCGCGAGTTCGAGGGCCGCAGCTACGTGATGGAGCGCGCGCTGACTGGCGATGTCGCGCTGGTCGAGGCCTGGGAGGCCGATCGTTGGGGCAACCTGACGTTCATGGAGTCGGGCCGCAATTTCAATCCCGTGATCGCGATGGCGGCAAAACTGACCATCGTGCAGACGCAGCACGTCCGCGAACTGGGCGAGATCAATCCGGACCACGTGGTGACGCCCGGCATCTTCGTGGACCGCGTGCTGCATGTGCCTTACGGTGATCCGACCGGTTTCTGACAGGAGGCAGCGATGCCCGATACCGCTGTGACCGACATCAAGCCGCTGAGCCGCGTCGAGATGGCCGCGCGCGTGGCGCGCGACATCCCCGAGGGCTGGTATGTCAATCTCGGGATTGGCATCCCGACCGCAGTTGCCGACCACGTGCCGCTCGAGCGCGAGGTCATTTTCCACTCTGAGAACGGCGTGCTGGGCATGGGGCCGGCGCCGCCGAAGGACAAGATCGATCCTTGGCTGATCAATGCAGGCAAGCAGTATGTCACGCTGCGCCAGGGCGGCAGCTTTTGCCATCATGCGGACAGCTTCTCGATGATTCGTGGCGGGCATCTCGATCTGTGCGTGCTGGGGGCGTTCCAGGTCGCGGAGAATGGCGACATCGCCAACTGGGCAACGAGCGAGAACGACACTGCACCCGCGGTCGGCGGCGCGATGGACCTCGCTGCCGGCGCTAAGCGGTTGTGGGTGATGATGGAGCACACAACCAAGGACGGCACGTCCAAGCTGGTGCACCGCTGCTCATATCCGCTGACGGCGGTCGGCGCGGTGAAGCGCGTTTATACCAATCTGGCGGTGCTCGACGTCATCGAGCGTGGCTTTCTGGTCCTCGACATTGCGCCGGGCGTGACGTTCGACGCGTTGCAGGCACGCACGGACGCGCCGCTGCATCGCACCGCACTGACCCCCTCCCCTTCCCGCAAGGGAGGGGAGTTTAGTAGTTTGGAGCAGTCGGCATGATGGATCCGCTCGAACATCTGCAGATGCTGAAGGACAGCGCGGCGGGGATTGCGCCGCGCAAGGGCGATCTGAAGCGGATCCGAGCGCTGCGCTTCACCGAGCCGGGCTTCGATCGCGAGAAGTGGCGTGAGATGTGCGAAATGGGCTGGCTCGGCTTGCTCATTGCCGAAGACGCCGGGGGCTCGGGTCTCGGCGCACGTGAGTTCTGTGGTTTGGCTGAGGAACTCGGCTCCGGTCTTGTGCCGGAACCACTGATCGCGGCGGCGATGGCGGCGCAACTGCTGCCGCCGGATCACCTCGCGCCCGTGCTTGCCGGCGAGCGTATCGTGCTCCCGGCCTGGCAGGAGAAGCCGAACAGCCTCGACCTGATCGGTGATACGGTTCTGCACGATGGCACGCTGAGCGGGCGCAAGGTGTTCATCCCGATGGCGGCCGGCGCGGATGCGTTTTTGGTCACCGTGCCGGGTGGGCTCGCGCTGGTGGAACGCGACGCACCCGGCGCGTCGCTGGAAATCGCGGAGACGCAGGATGGCGGCAACTTCGGCACGTTGATCCTCGACAACGCACCGGCGGAGGCGATCGAAGGCGATGCGACGGAGGCGCTGGAGCACAGCATCATGGCGAGCTCCGCCTACCTGTACGGACTGATGGACCGCGCCTTCGAGATCACGCTCGACTATATGAAGACGCGCGAGCAGTTCGGCCGCAAGATCGGCGCCTTCCAGGCGCTGCAGCATCGCGCGGTCGATATGCAGATCCAGGTTTCGCTGACCCGCGCGACGATCGGCACCGCATCCTACGCACTGGACAACGCGCCCACGCTCGGACAGCGCCAGGCGGCGGTGTCGCGTGCCAAGGTGCGTGCCTCGGACGCCGCGATGGTGGTGACGCGCACCTGCATTCAGTTGCACGGCGGTGTCGGCTACACCGACGCCTACGATATCGGCCTGTTCCTGCGCAAGGCGATGGTTCTGTCACCGCTCTATGGTTCGCCTTCCGTGCATCGCCGGCGCTTCCGTACCGTGGCGCCCGAGGTCATCGACGAGTGACACGTGGCGTCACAAGTGGACTGACGAGCGGCACGTTTAGATCGCCAACCCGAGGAGCCTGACATTGCCCGATGCCATACCGGTCATCGACGTCGCGGACTATCTGGCCGGCCGTCCTGGCGCCTTGCAAACGACTGCACGCCAGGTCTGCGATGCGCTCACCAATGTCGGGTTTCTGGTCCTGACAGGCCATGACGTGCCGCAACCGCTGATCGCGCAGACCTTCGCCGAGGCAAAGCGCCTGCACAACCTGCCGATGGCCAGCAAGCTCGCGCTGAAGCTGAACGAGCACAACAACGGCTACATGGCGATCGGCCGTTACGCGGTGTGGACGTCCGACGTCAACAAGAACGACCAGCCTGATCTGAACGAGGCCTTTTTCATCAAGCGCGAGCGTGCTCTGGACGATCCGTTGCGTTGCTCTGGCCGACGCTTCGTCGGCGCCAATGTCTGGCCGGACGAGACGGACCTGCCGCACTTCCGTCGTCGCGCCCTGGAATACGCCGATACCATGGATGCATTCGCGCGCCGCCTGCTGCCGGCAGTTGCCGTGGCGCTTGATCTGCCGTCGGACTGGTTCGATGCGGCATTCCAGCAGAGCCAGTTCTCGTTCCGCCTGTCGCACTATCCGCCGGTCGCGGCGGCGGCCAACCAGTTCGGAATCGCGCCGCACACCGACAGCAACTTCATGACGTTCCTGGCACAGACCGACGTGCCGGGTCTGCAGGTGCGCATGCCGTCGGGCGAGTGGCTCGACGTGCCATTCGTCCCCGGGTCGTTCGCAGTGAATTCCGGCGACATGATGAAGCGCTGGACCAACGGCCGCTTCAAGTCCACACCGCACCGCGCACTGCCGCCGGTGGGACGACATCGCTATGCCATTCCGTTCTTCCTCGGCCCGCGGTTCGACTGTGTGATCGAGTGCCTGCCGACCTGCACCGATGCCGATAATCCGCCGCGCTGGGAACCGATCACCTACGCGGCCTGGCAGGAATACTGGTACGACGCGAACTACAATCCGCAGGCACAAAGAGATCTGGTGGCGTAGAGGAGGCACACATGAAACGCAGGAACCTGCTGGCGGGCAGTGCGGCGCTTGCCACGCTCGGCACGACAGGTCTGGCGCGACCCGCGATAGCCCAGGGCGCGTCCGCCAAGGTGCTGCGCTTCGTGCCACAGGCCGACCTGGCCAACCCTGATCCGATCTGGACCACAGCGACGGTGGCGACCAACCACGGCTACATGGTGTGGGACACGTTGTACGGTATCGACGATGCGCTGATCGGCAAGCCGCAGATGTGCGCCGGTGACGAAGTATCAAGCGACGAGCTAACCTGGACGTTCACCTTGCGCGACGGTTTGAAATTCACCGATGGCGAGCCGGTGCGCGGTATTGACTGCACCACGTCTATCGCACGCTGGGCGGTGAAGAACCCATTCGGCCAGCAGCTTGCGGCGCAGATCGAGGAGATGAAGCCGCTGGATGACAGGCGCTTCCAGATCAGGCTGAAGAAGCGCTTCCGCCAGATGGCCTATGCACTGGGTTCGCAAGGCTGCTTCATCATGCCGGAGCGGATAGCGAAGACGCCGGCCAGCGAGCAGATCAAGGAATACATCGGCTCGGGTCCGTTCATCTTCAAACGCGACGAATGGCGCGCCGGCGCGAAGGCAGTTTACGTAAAGAACGCGGACTATGTGCCGCGCCAGGAGAAGCCGGAGTATTTCTCCGGCGGCAAGGTGGTGAATTTCGAGCGCGTGGAGTGGATCGTGCAGCCCGATCCCGCCACCGCGTCAGCGGCCCTGCAGACCGGCGAGGTCGATTGGCTGGAATTCCCCTTGCTCGATCTGCTGCCGATGCTGCGCAAGTCGGACGGGTGCGATGTGGTGCGCTACGATCCGCTCGGCGCGCTGGCGATCATCGCGTTCAATCATCTGTACCCGCCGTTCGACAACCCGAAGCTGCTGCAGGCGCTGCTGCCGGCGATCGATCAGAGGGACTATGTCACTGCCTGGGTCGGCGAGCAGGCCGATCTGGGCACTTATCCGGTGGGCTTCTTCACGGCCCATTCGCCGATGGCGAACGATGCGGGAATGGCAGCCCTCACGTCGTCCCGCGATCTCGCGTTGGCGAAGAAGCTTGTCGCCGAAAGCGGCTACCAGGGCGAGAAGATCGTGATGATGGCGCCGTCCGACCAGGCCTCGATTGTCGCGCCGTCGCAGGTGTCGCGCGATCTGTTTGTAAAGCTGGGATTGAATGTCGATTACCAGGTGATGGACTGGGGCACGCTGGTCGCGCGGCGGGCCAAAATGGACCCGCCGTCACAGGGTGGTTGGAATGTGTTCCACACCACGTGGGGCGGGCTGGCGACATCGAATCCGGGCAGTTCATATCCGCTGCGTGGCAATGGAAAGGCCGGTTGGTTCGGCTGGCCGACGGACGCGAAGATGGAGGAGCTGCGCGATCAATGGTTCGATACATCCGATGTCGCGGATCAAAAGAAGATCTGCGAGCAGATACAATTGGAAGCATTCCAGAGCATCCCGTTCATACCGTTGGGCCAGTGGTACTATCCCTGGGCAATCCGCAAGGACCTGACTGACTTCGTGCAGTGTGCGGCGGTGCTGTTCTGGGGCGTGCGACGGGTGTGAAGGAGAATACTGTGGAAAAGCGCAAACTCGGCCGCTCCGGCATCGAGATCTCGCCGGTCATGTTCGGCGGCAATGTGTTCGGCTGGACGGCCGACGAGGCGACCTCGTTCAAGCTGCTCGATGCCTGCGTCGCCGACGGCATCAACGCGATCGACACCGCGGACGTGTATTCAGTCTGGGCGCGCGGCCATCAGGGCGGCGAGTCAGAGACAGTGATCGGCAACTGGCTGAAGCAGCGCGGCAAGCGGGACGATGTGGTCATCGCCACCAAGGTCGGTGCCCAGATGGGCACCGGCGACAAGGGACTGTCGCGTGCCTGGATCATGAAGGAGGCCGATGCGTCGCTGAAGCGACTGCAGACCGACGTGATCGATCTCTATCAGGCGCACCGCGACGATCCGGAAACGCCGCAGGAGGAAACGGCACAGGCATTCGCTGACCTGGTGAAGCAGGGCAAGGTCCGCGCAATCGGCGCATCGAACTTCACCGCCGCGCGGCTGAAGTCGGCGCTCGAGATCAGCAAGGAACACGGCCTGCCGCGCTATGAATCGCTCCAGCCGCACTACAACCTGGTGGAGCGGCCGGCGTTCGAGGCGGAACTCGAAGCATTGTGCCTGGCCGAAGGGCTTGGCGTGATAAACTACTATGCGTTGGCCGCCGGATTCCTCACCGGCAAGTACCGCTCGGAGGCAGACCTGCGCAAGAGCCGGCGCGGCGGCGGCGTGAAGCAGTATCTCGACGAACGTGGCCTCGGCGTGTTGAAGGCGCTGGACGACGTATCGGCGCGGCACAAGGCGACGCCGGCACAGGTGGCGATCGCCTGGCTGATCGCGCGGCCCTCCGTCACGGCGCCGATCGCAAGCGCAACCAGTCTGGAGCAATTGCAGGACATCCTTAAGGCGGTCGAGTTGAAGCTTGACAAGCAGGACATCGACAGCCTCAACGCCGCGAGCAAATGAACGCGCGCGCTTCCGTCATTCACTGGCCGGCGCCATCTCGGCCGCCGGCGCATGACGTGGGCGGCGCATCAGCAACAGCAGCAGCAACGCCGGCATCGTGGTGAAGATCATCAGCACGTAGTCGTCTATGTAGGCGATGATCTGCGCCTGATGATTGACCATCTGGTCGAGCATCATCGAGCCTTGCCGGCTCGCCGGGTCGAGCCATGCTCGCGTTGAACCCAGCGCCTGCAAGGCGCGATTGAAAGGATTGACCGACGCGCCGATCGTCTCATGCAAGGCCTGCGCGTTGTGCGCGAGCAGCGATGTGGTCACCGACACTCCGATCGCGGCGCCAATGTTGCGACCCAGGCTGAACAGCGCGGCACCCTCGGTGCGCAGGCGCGGCGCCAATGTGGCAAAGGCAAGCACCTGCAGCGGTGTGAACACGAGACCAAGGCCGGCGCCCTGTATGGCGATGGTGATGACCAGTTCATGCACTGAAACGTCGGGTGTCCAGCCGGTCATCGTCCAGAACGACCAGCACTGCATCACCAGGCCGATCGCCACGAGCCAGCGCTGATCGAAGCGCGTCAGTAGACGGCCGCACAGCGTGATGGTGAACAGGTTGCCGATGCCGCGCGGTGCCATCAGCAGGCCTGCGGTCGCAACCGGGTAATTGGCCAATGTCTGCAACCAGGGCGCCATCAGCGCGATCGATGACACCAGCAAAGTGCCAACGGCGAACATCAGCGCGAGGCCCGCGGTGAAATTAACGTCGCGGAACAGCTCCGGTCGGATCAGCGGGCGCGGTGCCCAGGCCATGTGCACCAGGAACAGGTAGATGCCGAGACCGGCCAGCACGGCCTCGATCATGATCTCGCGCGAGGTGAACCAGTCCTGGTTATTGCCACGGTCCAGCATAATCTGCAGCGCGCCTATACCAGTGCTGAGCAGAAAGAAGCCGAGCCAGTCGAAGCGCAGATGGCGCTCGCCGTCGCTCTCGTGCATGAACAACAGGAGGCCAAGAGCCGCCAGCACGCCGAACGGCAGGTTGATGTAGAAGACGTAGCGCCAGTTGTAGGCATCGGTGAGATAGCCGCCGAGCGTCGGGCCGAGGATGGGACCGATCATCACACCCATGCCCCATATCGCCATGGCGAAACCGCGCCGCTCGATTGGGTAGATATCGAACAGGATCGCCTGTGAAAGCGGCACCAGGGCCGCGCTGCACATGCCTTGCAGCAGGCGGAACAAGACGATCTGTTCCAGTGTCTGCGCCGCGCCGCACAGCATTGATGTGATGGTGAAGCTGATGATGCAGACGACGAACAGCCGCTTGCGGCCGAAGCGCGCGGCAAGCCACCCCACCGGCGCCGTCATGATCGCCGCCGCGGTGATGTAGGCGGTGAGCACCCAGGTGATCTCGTCGTAGCTCGCCGAGAAGCTGCCCTGCATGTACGGGAGTGCGACGTTGGCGATGGTCTGGTCAAGCGATTGGAGCAGCGTCGCGCAGATGATGCACGCCGTGATCATGCCGCGGTGCGGTGTGCGTTCCAGCAATGTGACTGCGCCAGCGACAGCCATTCGCTAGGGGCCCGGCAAGGGCGGCATTGGTTTCCTCCGCGCCGCCGTCCTTTGCGGTGGCTGTCTTGTGCGTGTCCGGCGCGAAGCGCAGCCCGCGATGCGCGATACTGGTCTAACGGTCAGTCGCGATCAAGCAGCGATCAGACTGGATGATGCGGCGTCGTTCACGCTCAGCCACGGTCACGCAGCCACCTGCCGCACGGCGACGTGGCGGGGGCCGGTTGCCATCACCAGGATCGCCGCGCTCGCCGTCGTGACGGCAATGAAATACAGCCCGCCCGCGAAACTGTGTGTGGTGTCCTTCAGGAAACCAACCGCCATTGGACCGATCACACCGCCGAGATTGCCCACCGAGTTGATGAGCGCGATTCCGGCGGCCGCACCGCTACGGCTAAGGAACATCGATGGCAAGGACCAGAACGTCGGCCGCGACGCCTCCATGAAGAACGCCATCAATGAGGCGGGCAGCAGCACCCACCAGCTCGATCCGACCCAGCCAACCCCGGCCACGCCTATTGCTGCGATCAGCAGGACGGCACCGCACAGAAGCCGCTTCTCTGACGAGCGGTCGCAGAACCAGCCAACGGTGACCATGCCGACCACGCCAACGAACGCTGGGATCGCGGTGACGAACCCAGTGGCAAACACGGAAAGGCCAATTCCTCTGATGATCTGCGGCAGGAAATACGCCACACCATAGCTGATCGTGCCGGAGCCAATATAAACCACGCAGAGTGCCAGCACCTTGGGTTCGATCATCGCCCGCCAGGCGGAGAATGTTCCATGCACCGCTTCAAGCTCGTCGCGCTCGTCGGCAATGGTCTGTTCCAGCCAGTCGCGCTCTTCCGGGCGCAGCCATCGCGCTTTGCTCGGCCGGTCGGTAAGATACCACAGCGCGACGATGCCGATCAGCACCGAGGGGATGCCCTCCAGCAGGAACAGCCACTGCCAGCCTCTCAGACCCAAGCCTTCGATCTGCATCAATGAGGTGGCCAGCGGCGCGCCGAATGCGCTGGTGAGTGGCACCGAGATCAGAAACGCGGCGATTACGCGAGCGCGATACGCGCGCGGAAACCAATAGGTCAGGTACACTATCACGCCGGGAAAGAACCCCGCCTCGGCGAGGCCCAACAGAACGCGCACTGTGCAGAAGCCATAAATGCCCGAGATGAACGCCGTGCTGGATGAGATGATACCCCATGTGATCATGATCCGCGCCAGCCAGATGCGCGCGCCGTAACGTTCCAACAGAAGATTGCTTGGCACCTCGAAGGTGCAATAGCCCAGGAAGAAGATGCTGGCTCCCAGGCTGTACATGGTCGCGGTGAAGCCGAGGTCGGCGTTCATGGTGAGAGCGGCGAAGGCCAGGTTGACCCGATCGATCAGGCACCAGATGAACATCAGGAACAGGAAAGGCAGCAGGCGCCACGCGACTTTGCGAATCGTGAGTTGCTCTAGCGTGTCAGCCATGGTCGTCCCTCCTCGGCCCGTCTTTGGGACCGTTGTAGTTGGACAAGGCATGGGCGGCACCGGAATGGGCGCGCAACGCCCAGCGCCGCTATGTTAAGATGAGTGAGGGAAAGCGACAACAGCGTCCGCGTGAGGGAAGGCGAGACGCCAGATGAAATGGATCAGCAATCAACTGGCGCGGCTCGCCGCGTTTGCTCCGTCATGCCGGGCGCCGCACATTGCGGTAAAAGATAGTGGGCACTAATACGAGCCTTCAGCAGACTGATCATGATGTGCCCCACTCGAATCGCAACGGTGAGGTTTGAATGAGCCAAACACGCCGACCACGTTCGCGTTCCGCCTTTGCATCTCTGGTGCTGATTGCTGTTGTCATCGGTGGCAGCGCCGCGGCCTTTGCCTACACGGCGGGATGGCTTTCACCGCAGCGCCTCACGCCCGACAAGCTGGTGGACGCGTTTACGCCTCCTGCTGGTGAGCCGCTCGGCCATCGCAAAAACCACGCCAAGGGCATCTGCTTCACAGGCACGTTCGAGGCGAATGGGGCCGGATCCGAACTCTCGTATGCTGAGGCCCTGGCCCGCGGTCAGTATCCTGCTCTCGGACGCTTCAATCTCGGAACGCCTGATCCGAACGCACCCGATGCCACGGTCCGGGTTCGCGGCATTGGGCTGCGCATCTCGACGCCGGACGGGCAGGAATGGCGCAGCGCCATGATCAACGCTCCGGTCTTTCCGGTGTCGACGCCGCAGGCGTTTTACGAGCTGCTGCTTGCTTCGGCGAGCAAGGACCCGAACGCCATGAAATCGTTCGCTGCCGCGCATCCTGAGATCGGGGCATTCGGCGCCTGGGACAGCAGCGGCCCCTGGACCGGGAGCTACGCCGAAGAGCGCTACAACGGTCTCAACAGCTTCGTCTTCACCAACGGTTCCGGCGTGGAGAAAGCGGTGCGCTGGTCGCTATTGCCGGCGGCGCAACCTGTCCCGGTTTCGCCCGATGACCTTGCGAAGCGTGGACCCAGCTTCCTGGAGCAGGAGATCGCCGAACGCATTCGCGGCGGCCCGCTGCGTTGGACCATGGTGGTGACTGTGGCAAATCCCGGCGATCCCTCTGCGGACCCGAGCAAGGCCTGGCCGGATGATCGCCGCACCGTCGATGTCGGCACGCTGATAGTGCAGCAGATAGAAGCCGAGAGGGACGGCCCATGCCGCGACATCAACTTTGATCCGACCGTTCTGCCCACGGGCATTCGGACATCGGATGATCCGTTTCCGGCCGCACGGTCGTCTGCCTACGCGAAGTCATATGACCGTCGCACGGCGGAGGCCAAGGACTATCCAAGAACCGCAACGGACGAAAAGCCATGACCGGGGATAGCCTGCGCTTCACTCCGCTCCAGCGCCTGCTGCACTGGCTTATGGCGGTGCTCATTCTGGCCATGCTGTTCATTGGCGTGGGCATGGTGTCAACCGTCATGCCAAAATATCTCACCCTTGTTTCGATCCACAAACCGCTCGGCATCGCGATCCTGGTGCTTGCGCTGATCCGCCTCGTGGTGCGCCTGCGCTACGGCACACCACCGTTGCCGCCCGACCTGCCTGAGCCAATGAAGCTTGCGGCGTATTTGTCCCACTATGCATTATACATTCTGATGATCGGCATGCCGCTGATCGGCTGGGCCATGTTGTCGGCGGCGGCCTATCCGGTCGTACTGTACGGCGGCGTGCATCTTCCACCGATCCTGCCGCAGAGCGACAGACTTCACGCGGTGCTCTGGGATGCACACTTCTACCTTGCTTTCGTGTTCTTTGCCCTGATCCTGATGCACGTCGCGGCAGCGCTCTTCCATGCGCTCATCCGACAGGACGGTGTATTCGAATCGATGGCGTCCGTGTCGACAGGCGACAAGGTCGTTCCTGCCGAGTGACGGCAATCCGAGCCGCGGTCGGCACTTATCAACCACGCTTTTCTGGCATGCCGAGCAGCTCGGTCAGCACATATTCGGTGTGCGCGCCGGCCGACGGTCCTGGCCATCCCACCACAGCTTCCGGCTTTTCGCCATCGAAGCGGATGGCGGGGCCCGGATGCAACGTTCGCCCGATCAGCGGATCGGTCACCTCCAGCACCGAACCGCGTGCCCGGAAATGCGGATCGTTGGCGCAGTCGGCGATGTCGTAGAGCCGCGAGCAGGGGACGTCCGCCGTCTCCAGCCGCGCCTCCGCTTCCCTGGCCGGCAGAGTTCGCGTCCAGGTGGCGATCGCCGCGTCCAGTTCCGTGCGATGCGCGCAGCGGTCGGCGTTGGTCGCATAGGCTGGATCGCGCGCCAGTTCAGGCCGCCCGATCGCGGCCATCAGTCGGGAGAAGATCAGATCGGAGTTCCCCGCAATGCACAGCCATTTCCCGTCCGCACAGGGGTAGGTATTGGTCGGCGCCGCGGTTTCGATCGCGGCGCCGACCGGCTGCCTCACCCGGCGGTCCACGGCGTATTCCGGCAGCATTCCCTCCATCAGGCTGAACACGCTGTCCACCAGATTGACGTCGACCACACGGCCGCGCCCAGTGCCTGTTACATCGCGTTGCCATAGTGCTGACAGCAGGCCGATCGCCGCATACAGCCCCGCCAGGTCGTCGCTGATCGAGATGCCGCAACGCGGCGGCGGCAGGTCGGAACTGCCGGAGGGATGCGCGGTGAGGTGGCGGATGCCGCCCATGGCCTCGCCGATCGCGCCGAACGCCGGCTTGTCGCGATACGGGCCGTCCTGGCCGTAGCCGGAGATGCGCGCGATCACCAGACGCGGGTTGACCGCGTGCAGCGCCTCGGGGCTCAGGCCCAGTCGCTCCAGGCCGCCGGCGCGGAGATTCTCCACCAGGACGTCTGCCCGCGAGGCCAGCCGCAACACCACGTCGCGATCGCGCTTGAGGTCGAGCACCACCGACAGCTTGTTGCGGCCATGCACGCTGAACCACACCGAGTGCCCATCCACCGAGGCGCCCCAGCCGCGGAACGGATCGCCGCCCGGCGGCTCCGCCTTGATTACCTCGGCGCCGAGGTCGGCCAGGATGCGGGTGCAGAACGGCGCCGCGATGTAATGGCCGATTTCGAGGACCTTCAGGCCGGCCAACGGGCCGGTTCGCTGTGGCGGGATCTGCATTGGCGCTCCGGTTGCGGCAATCCGTGAGGATAATAAACGACGAATTCGCGCCAGCGGCACGCCAGCGTTACTCTTTCATAAGAGGTTTACCGCCATATTGCTTCACGGAGCCGGCTTTGGCCGGTGTCCTGTTTCCTCCCCGATGTCGCGCCGCTAAGGCGCGACCCCCTTGGGCGGTGCAGCTTCGTGCGGCACCGCTCTTTTTTTCGCCGGCTTCCGTTCCCGCGCCGCCGATCGCATGATCCGTCCCCAATGGCCGGAGAATGAGTGGGCAATGATCGGGGGCAATGACATGGACAAGGAACTGATCGTCGAGCTGGCGCGCGCCGCGGGCCTCGACAAGGCGCTGGCGCAATTCCCTGATGATGTGGCGATGGCAGCCGAGCAGGCACTGGGCAACCGGGGCGCGATCGCCTACCCGGACGACCCCGCCGCGGAACCCTGGCCGCCAATGCGTGCGGGGGTTGGACTGTGAGCGAGCTCCACTGGCTCACCGCGGCGGAGGCGACGCGGCAGTTCGCAGCGCGGAAGCTCTCGCCCGTCGAACTGCTGACCACGCTGCTGGCGCGGATCGAGCGGCTTGATCCCAAGCTGCACGCGTTCATCCGCCTGGACGCCGATGCCGCGATGGCGGCGGCGCGGGCAGCGGAAATCGAGATCGCAGCGGGTCGCGTGCGCGGGCCGCTGCACGGGGTGCCGGTGGGCATCAAGGACATTATCGATGTCGCCGGCCTCCCGACCACGTGCCATTCGAAGATCCTGCTCACCAACGTCGCCAAGGCCGACGCGGCGGTGATCGCCAAGCTGCGCCAGGCGGGTGCGATCATCCTGGGCAAGCTGTCCACCCACGAGTTCGCCATCGGCGGCCCGAGCTTCGATCTGCCCTTCCCGCCGGCACGCAATCCGTGGAACCCCGAGCATCACCCAGGCGGTTCCTCCTCAGGTTCCGGCGCGGGCGTGTGCGCCGGGCTTTTTCCCATAGCACTCGGCTCCGATACGGGCGGCTCGGTGCGCAACCCTGCCTCCGCCTGCGGCATCGTCGGGCTGAAGCCGACCTATGGGCTGGTGTCGCGGCGTGGCGTGTTCCCGCTGTCGTTCACGCTCGACCATGTCGGCCCGCTGACCCGGACGGTTGCCGACAACGCACTGCTGCTGGACGCGATCGCCGGGCACGATCCCGCCGATCCCGGCAGTGCAGCGACCAGCGCAAGGCATTTCGGCGGGATGCTGGAGCGTGGCGTGCGCGATCTGCGCATCGGCTTCGTGCGGCACTTCCACGAGCTGGACAAGCCGGCGCATCCCGAGGTGAGCGCGGCAGTGGAGGATGCGGCTCGTGTGCTGCAGGCCGAAGGCGCCGAAGTCCGCAGCGTCAGCTTGCCGTCGCTGAACGAGTTCGCCGCGGTCAATCGGGTGATCCTGTGCAGCGAGGCCTGGTCGATCCACGCGCCGTGGCTGCGCGAGCGTCCCGGCGACTATGGCCAGCTCTCACGTCAGCGGCTGATGCCTGGCGCGTTCATGAATGCCGGCGACTATGTCGGAGCGCAGCGTCGGCGATTGCAGATGATCGCTGCGGTCGAGGAGGTGTTCCGTGACTTCGACGTGCTGATCTGCGCCAGCTCGATGGACCCGGCGAGTCGCATCGAGGACGCTGAGGAGACCGCTCGCACCTATCCGCGTCAGGCGCGCACGCCGTTCAATGTAACCGGTCATCCGGCATTGGCGATGATGGCGGGATTGTCGCGCGCCGGACTGCCGCTGTCGGTGCAGTTCGTCGGCCGCTACTTCGAGGACGCGACGGTACTGCGCGTTGCCGCCGCGTACGAGCGTGGCACGGAGTGGCACAACAGGCGGCCGCCGATCGGGTAGCACCGGCTTTTGTCACGGGGCGCGTTGTGCGGTCGCCTTTGCGACGGAGTGTGCGGCGACGGGCTGCGGAGGATAGTTGGCGAGGAACGTCTGTAGCTGCGCCGACCCGGTGACCGCTGACTTGCCCGCCGCGACCAGCAGATCCACGTCCTGCCGTTTCACCGTCAGTCCGGTGGGGATCGCCAGCAACGCTGCCTTCTCCGGTCCCTCCGGCATCGCCGCCAGCGATATGTGGATCAGTTCGCCGTCCACGTCGTCGCATCTCGCACCATCGATCACGCTTGCCTCGCCACAGCGCGCCTGGGCGATGGCGTGAGCGAGCCCATGGACCTGGTCGGTGACGGCGGTCAGCGTCTCGAAATTGTAGCGATCGATCTGTGCGCCCGAGACCAGGCCGAACAGCGAGAACAGGCCGCCAACCGCCCGGTGCTGTGCGACAGAGGAATCCTGTGCGCCTTGCCCGTCGATGCTGAGGACCAGAATTCGTCGCACATGATCGATACCGCGACTGCGTATCTCTGCGGGCGACAATCCGGCGGTCTGCATCATCGCCCCGCCTGCACGCAGCGCCAGGTTGTCGGCGACGCCGCCATCGACCAGATGCACATAGCGAGTCCGATTTGAATCCAGATAACGTTCCGCCATCAAGGCCTCCACGCCCAGGCGTGAGAGTGGATTCTGTTTGTCGGCGTCGCTGATGTTGCGCAGCCAACCGGGCTTGCGCCCGCCGCAGTCCGCCGCGTGGTTGGTCAAGGTGATGGGAGAGAACAGCCCGGGAAATCCGTTCGACGCCGCCACCGCGCGCGCCACCGGGAAATCCTCCAGATCAGAGCAGATCAGATCAAATGATTCCTGCGTGAACAGCATCGGTGTGCCATAGGCGACGTCGGTGGCGCCGATCGCGATGATCGGTCGACCGCGTTGCGCGAGATCCCGGAAGGTCGCGCCGTGGAACATCGTCCGGTCGTACACGCGCTCCATGAAATCGTTGGTGCCGACCAGCGGATCACTGAGCCACGTCCAGTTCCACGGCAACAGATATATGCCCCAGATATAGCTTTCGGTGTCCTGGTAGAGGAATTCGCCTTCGAATTTGCTGAATGTCGCATCGCGGTACAGACCGTAGTACGCCGCTGGAAAGCTGCCGCCCGACACGCCGGCGATTGCGGAGACCTGCTCCAACAGCGGCTGCGGGCCGGCCGCGAGCGGCACCATCACCGTGCGCATGCCCTTCAACGCGCCATAGCCGAATGAGGCCGATCGTTTGCCGCCGCCCGACATCGCGACCATGACCAGCAGATCGGGTGCATAGCCGGGTGCATGCAGTGCAGCCAGCCGATAGCCGTCGTTCGAGATGTTGCCGCTGTCCATCGGTGCCAGCGCACTTGGCGGGAGAGGAACGGTGTCGGTAACCGTCAGCGAGGCGCATGCGCCGAGCAAGGCGGCCAGCAGTATTGCTGCGGTTCGGCGCAGCGCGGCTGATCTGTGTGGCGCCACAGTGAGCATTCTCCCCGTTTGCGCACATCCAACGCGGTCAGTGGGACGCGTGAGACTTCGCAGCAGAGCCTCTGCGAATGATGCTGCTCGCTGACCTCGGCGGCAACAGCAGCCAGCCGTTCCTCACGGGTCTGCAAGTAGTTATGGGAGGTGTCACGTGCGACACCCGCCTCGGCAGTGAAAACTTCTATCGTTTGCTCGTCGGGAGCACTATGGAGCAGGAGGAGCGATCATGAAATGGGCGGCGTGTGTTTTTATGTTCGCTGCCCCAGCCCTCGGGCTCTCACCCGCCCCGAATGTGGCGTCGGCTGCCGGCAGACCGACATACGGCACCCAGAATCTTCACGCCCGACATCGCCCGTCTGGCTGCCGAGGGCATGAGGTGCGATTCTCGGGGATGGGCCAGTCGAGTCAACATTGTCTGCAAAACTATCATGCGTCAGATTGTCAGGTGATGCTCCGCACTTCGATGCGCCTCTGGCTCATGGCCCTGGCTGCGCTGGCGCCGCTGCCGGCAGTCTCGCAGCAACCGCTGTCGCCGCCCGATGTCATTCTGGTCGATCAGGACGGCGTACGGCACCGCTTCGTCAGCGATCTGATCGAGGGCAGGATCGCCGTGATCAGTTTCGTGTTCACCGGGTGCACGACGATCTGCTCGCCTGTCGGCGCGAACATGGGCGCGCTCGATGCGCTGCTGGGCGGGCAGGTTGGCAGCCGGGTCAGTCTGCTCTCCGTAACGCTCGATCCGTTCAATGATACGCCGGAGCGTCTCGCCAAGTGGCGGCGGCAGTTCGACGACAAACCCGGCTGGCGCTTGCTGACCGGGGCTCCGGAGCAGGTGGATCGTGTGCTGTACGCGATGCGGCAGAGCGAGACTGACATCGCGCAGCATGATGCCTTTCTGTGGGTCGGCAATTCCCGTACGAAGACCTGGACGCGGGTCTCCTCCCTCGCCGCGCCGGAGACGATTGCCACACTGATCAGGCGCATGGAGGACGAATGATCGGACGCTGCCTTGTCGCTGTCCTGGCACTTCTGCTGACGGCTGCCGACGCACCGTCGCCGCAGGCGATGCGCCAGTCCGGCACCGAGAAGTGGTTTGGTGGCCTGACGCTCGTCGACCAGGACGGCCTGCGCGTCCGCCTCTATGAGGACCTGATGGCGGGGCACGTCGTCGTCGTGAATGCCTTTTACACCGGCTGCCGCGCGGCCTGCCCGCAGGTGATGGGAACGCTGGCGGACCTGCGCGCGCAGCTTGCGATCGACGGTCTTGCGGCGCGCTTCATCTCCATCACCGTCGATCCCGAACACGACACGCCGGACCGGCTCGCCCTTTATGCCCGCGCGATGCACGCTGATGCTGACTGGCGCATGTTGAGCGGCGATCCGGCAACCGTTCGCGCGGCGCTGCACAAGTTCGGTCTGGACACCAACCCGGACGATCCGGCGGACCACCTGAATGTGCTCTATATGGCCAATTTGCGCACCGGGTTGTGGGAGAAGGCATACAGCCTGGCACCACTCGAGAGCTTGGCGCAGCTCCTGCGGCGGGTCGATAGCGACCACGGCCCCTGAGGGGTGGTACATCTGTTCTACCAGAACTCTTTGCCCCCAATATTCGCACAACCTGTTCACTACATCACAGAGTGACGCGCTCGCACGCAATATATCAGCGGCAGCAAGTTAGGACCCTACGCAGCACATCTGTCGATACGATTGGGAAGCCCGTTACCGCGCGGCGGTATGAGCACGCGATTGGCATGCCATAGGTTGCCGCAGCGTGTTTGATCAGGTGGCTCCGATGACTGTCACTCGCTCCACAGGGAACCACAGTCATGCCGTCGAAGTTCTCGCAGACCACCCGATCCCTGGCAAATGACAGATCACCCGCGCCGATCCTCGCCTGGCTCCTTGCGACGGTCTTGCTCTGCGTATGGTCGATCTGGTTCGTCTTTGCCGACGTGACAGTCTGCGAGACCTCCAGAAGGGCTCGTCTTGAGGTCATACAGCTACCGCACCACGTTGCCTCCTCGCTGTCGGGGCGCATCGTATCGACATCGGTCGCCATCGGACAAACGGTCTTCAAGAACCAGGAGCTGATCGAGCTTGATGCGAGCGCAGACAAGCTCCGGCTTACCGAAGAGGAGACCAGACTGACGGCTCTGCCCCCACAAATCGCTGCAATGCGGGCAGAACTTGCCTCCTTGCAGCAGGCCAGGGATGACGACATTCACGCGACCCAGGCTGCACTGGATGCAGCAGGCGCCCGGCTCAAGGAAGCCGATGCGACGATCAGATTCGCAAGGAGCAACGAAAGCCGGCTGAAAAAGCAAAGCGCCGTGGGTGGTGTCGCGGAAATAGACGCGCTACGGGCGGCGTCGGAGGCCGACAAGCTGAGTGCCGCAAAAGATGCGCTGGCGGCGGATCAGAGGAGCCTGGAAGAGAACCGGCAGATGCGCGCCAATGAGGCGCAGGCACGCATCGAGAATTTGCAACGCTCGATCGTCTCGCTGGAAGGCGAAAGCGCGACGAGGCGCGCCACCATCGCGCGGATCCAGCAGACGATCGACCAGCACGTCATCCGCGCGCCGGTCTCCGGCCGGGTCGGCGATGCCATTCCTCTGTATACGGGCGCGTATATCGCCGAAGGGCAGCGGCTCTTCTCTGTGGTGCCACCGGGCGAACTCATGATCGTCGGTGATTTCGATCCTGCCTCGGCGATCGGGCGCGTGCGCCCAGGTCAGCCTGCGACGATGCGTCTCGACGGGTTTCCATGGGCACAATTCGGCAGCATCGCCGCGACCGTCAGCGAGGTCGCGACAGAGCGGCGCGACGGCACGATCCGGGTCGAGTTCCGCCCTGCTCCTTCCGGCAATCCTGCCAGTATCATGCAGCACGGCGCCTCCGGCGTGATAGAGGTCGCAGTGGAGCAGACTGCACCTGCCTTCCTCGTCTTCCGCGCCGCCGGCCTGCTCTTGTCGGGGACCGGGCGGCCGGTGACGGCCAGTCTCGCCGATTTTGCAAAGTGAAGGCCGGCCGCGTGTCGCGCAGATTTCTTGTGCCCGAGGTCGTCCAGATCTCGGCGATGGACTGCGGACCTGCGGCATTGAAGTGCCTGCTGGAAGGATTCGGCATTCCGGTCAGCTATGGAAGATTGCGCGAGGCCTGTCAGACCGATGTCGATGGCACGTCGATAGACACGATCGAGACAGTCGCCAATCAGCTCGGTGTCGACGCGGAGCAGATGATGCTGCCCGCCGAGCATCTGTTCCAGCCCGAAGCAGCTGCGCTGCCCGCGTTGATCGTCGTTCGCCATCCCAGCGGCGGCACGCACTTCGTGGTGATCTGGCGTCAGCTGGGTGGCTGGCTGCAGCTTATGGACCCCGCGATAGGGCGTCGCTGGGTCCGACGCACCCGCTTCATCAAGGACCTTTACAGCCACGAGACGGGCGTGCCGGCAGACGAGTGGCGAAGCTGGGCCGGTTCCGACGAATACCTGCAGCCGTTGCGGCAACGGCTGGCGCAGATCGGTGCTGCTGGCAGCGCGGGGACAGATCTGTTGGAAAAGGCCTTGGCAGACCCCGGCTGGCTGAGCCTTGGTGCGCTCGATGCATGCGTGCGCCTGGTGCAATCCGTGATCGATGCCGAAGGGCTCGTCGCCGGACCGTCGGCCATCCGCCTGCTCAACGCGCTGTTCAATGCCACGCGGTCCAGCACGTTCGACATCTTCGACGTCATTCCGCCGCCTTACTGGGCGGTCAGGCCGGACCTGAACAGCGCTGACCCCGTCGAGCTGCGCCTGACCTTGCGCGGCGCGGTGCTGATCAGAATAGCCGGTCGTCAAACGCACGGCATGGCCCAGCCCGTCGAATCAGATGCACCGCTGTCGGCCGAACTCGAAGCAGCGTTGCGAGAACCGCCGACCAGACCGCTCAGGGACCTGTGCAAGCTCATGAGCGATGAAGGCGTGGTCAGGCCGCTGGTCCTGATAGCGGCACTCGTCGGCGCCGGTACGACCTTGCTGGTCGAGACGCTGCTGTTCCGTGCGATGTTGGATGTCTCGAGCCAGCTCAATCTCGGCGGCCAACGGCTGGCGGCAGTCGCGGCGCTGGTGATCTTCGCGGCGTTGCTGCTTTTGATTCAGATACCCATCGTCACCGAATCACTGCGGCTTGGGCGGCAGACAGAAATACGGTTGCGCATGGCGCTGCTCCGCAAGATGCCGCGACTGGTGGATCGCTATTTTCAAAGCCGGCCGATCTCCGACATGGCCGATCGCAGTCACGGCATTCATGTCGCGCGCCAATTGCCTGGTCTCGCCGTTCATCTGCTGCAGGGTGTGTTCGAACTGCTGGCGACGCTTGCCGGAACGATCCTGATCGACCCGAACGACGCGCTCCTGGCGATCGCGCTCGTCGTCGTGGCACTCGGCATCCCGGTGGCGGCACAGTCGATGGTGGGGGAACGCGATCTGCGCGTACGCAATCACAGCGCGGCGCTAGGAGGATTTTATCTGGACACGCTGCTCGGCCTGGTTCCGGTGCGCGCACATCGGGCCGAGCGAGCGGTGCGACGTCAGCATGAAAGCCTGCTTGTCGAATGGGCGCGCGCCTCTCGCCGTCGGCTCACCGCGACGACATGCCTCGATGGTGCGCAGTCGCTGGTCTGCCTGGCGCTGGCGGGCGCATTGTTGTTCAGCCATTTCATGCGCACCAAGTCTGTCAGCGGCGGTGATCTGCTGCTGGTTTACTGGACGCTGAAGCTGCCCTCCATCGCCCACACCCTGGCGATGCTCGCGCAGCAGGTGCCGATACAACGCAACGTGCTGGCGCGATTGATGGAGCCTTTGTCCGCGCCTGAAGAGGAATTGCCCAGCGCGCCCCCGCCCTCCGCCGACGCAGTATCCACTCCCGTTTCGATTGCCATCAGGGATGGCGCCGTCGTAGCGGCAGGGCATCGGATCCTGCGCGATGTCAACCTGACGATCAGACCCGGTGAGCACGTCGCCATCGTTGGTGCATCCGGCGCGGGGAAGTCCTCGCTGATCGGTCTGCTGTTGGGTTGGCACCGGCTTGCGGACGGGACGCTCGAAGTGGACGGCCTGCCGATCACGACCGCGACGCTCGAGCAGTTGCGGCGAAACACGGCATGGGTCGATCCCGCGATCCAGATCTGGAACAGGAGCTTCGTCGACAATCTCGGCTACAGTTCGGCAGACGCAGCGCTGGACCGCATCGGGGAGGCGCTCGATACCGCGTCGCTCAAGAATGTGTTGCGCAACCTTCCTGATGGGCTGCAGACAAGGCTTGGTGAAGGCGGTGCGCTGATCTCGGGCGGTGAGGGACAGCGTGTGCGTCTTGGCCGTGCATTTGCGCAGCGGGATGTGCGGCTCGCACTGCTCGATGAACCCTTCCGCGGCATGGACCGTGACCGCCGACATGGCCTGCTCGTTGATATTCGGCGGCGATGGCACGGCGTGACGCTGCTCTGTGTGACCCATGACGTCGGCGAGACGCGATTGTTCGATCGGGTTCTGGTGATCGATGACGGGCGGATCGTCGAGGATGAGCATCCAGACCGGCTGGCTGCGGTGCCGTCGCGATATCGACAGTTGCTGGACGCGGAGGGCGATGTCCTCGGCCAGCTTTGGGAAAGCGGCTACTGGCGCCGCGTGGCGATCCGCAACGGCCGAGTGCACGGGGCCGCATGATGGACGGACCGGATCTCAGGCCTGCCACGCATACGGCCCTTGCGTGGGCCATCCACGATGAGGACCTCACCCGCCTGGGTTGGCCGCGTGAGCAGTTGGCGCAGGCGCTGGAGGCGTTGGCTTCGCGCACTGGATTGCGGGCGGCGGCGGGAGGCGCGATCGGCACGCCCGATATCCCGCAGCCGGGAGCGTTGGATCACGCAGGCAACTGGATCGAATGGGCGGCAGGCTGCCTCGGACTCGAGGGGGAGCCGGTGGAGTTTCCGGTTCCCGACCTCGATCAAGGCCTGTTGCAGGCATGTCCGCTGGTGCTCGCGCTCCCCGCCACAGGCGACGCTCGGTTTCTGCTGCTGCTCAAGGCAAAAGGCGATTCGATCGCACTGATTGGGCCCGACCTGCGCCTTCACTGGCGTCGCGTGCGCGCGATCTCGGCCGCCGCCGCCGCTCAGTTCGGCGCACCGATGGTCCGCGACCTCGACCTGTTGCTGGAGAACGCCGGTGTCCATACCGCTCGACGTGAGCGGGTCCGATCGGTGATGTTGCGCGAACGGCTGGCCGCCCAGGCGTTCACTGAATGCTGGATGCTCCGTCTGCCGGCGACGGCACCATTCATGGCGCAACTGTCGCAGGCTGGACTCATCCGTCGTCTTGGTTGGGTCGTCGTACTGCTGATCGGCATGTATCTGGTCGAGATCAGCGGCTGGGCTCTGATCGGCGCCGCAGTGCTGAACGGCAGGCTGGACCTCGCCTGGCTAGTCGCGTGGCAGTTGATGTTGCTATCGGGCATCCCGCTGCGGCTCTCCGCGGGCTGGCTCGAGGCGACCTTCGCGCTCGATCTCGGGCGTATCCTGAAGCGGCGTCTGCTGGCCGGTGCGCTGCGCATCGACATCGACGCGGTGAGGCATCAGGGCGCCGGCCAGATCATCGGTCGCGTGATGGAATTGCAGGTGCTGGAGTCGCTGGTACTCGGTGGCGGCATGGCTGTTATCGTCGCGGCCGTGGAACTGGTGTTCGCCGGCTGGATCCTGTCAGCGGGTGCCGGCGGATACCTGCATCTGCTCGCGCTGCTGATCTGGCTGGGCGCGCTGGCGGCCAGCTGCTGTCGCTACTATCGGCGACTCCGCGTCTGGTCCACGACGCGTCTCGATATGACGCATGAGCTGGTCGAGCACATGATCGGCCATCGCACACGGCTCGCGCAGGAACCACCGCATCGGCGTGACGCCGCAGAGGACCGGACCCTGCGGGACTATCTCGATGTTTCGCGCGGACTGGACAACGCGATCGCGCCGGTCTCGGCGGGCGCCTCGGGCGGTTGGACCATCGTGGCAATTCTGGCGCTGGCACCTGCGTTTATTGCGGGCAGCGCCAGCCCGACTGCACTTGCGATCAGTCTGGGCGGCATTCTGATGGCGAGCCGGGCATTCGCCAGCATCTCCAGCGGCATCACATCCCTCTCGCAGGCCTGTGTCGCGTGGAGCCTGGTGTCCGATCTGTTCCGGGCCGGCGGCGCGCCTGTCGAACCCGCGGCCGTTCCGCCGCCCGCGCAGGCGGGGACGGAGAACGCGCGGCAAAAGGTGCTCGATGTCAGCGATCTGGTGTTCCGCTACCGGCACAGCGGCAGACCGGTCCTCGACCGGCTCGACCTGACAATCTATCAGGGTGAGCGCATCCTGCTGGAAGGACCCTCCGGCGGCGGCAAATCCACGCTCGCCGCGCTGATGACCGGCCTGCGTCTGCCCGAGTTGGGTTTGCTGCTGCTGAGCGGACTGGACAGGCCGACGCTTGGGCTGGGCTGGCATCAACTCGCGACCGAGGCCCCGCAATTCCATGAAAACCACATTCTGTCAGGTTCGCTGGCGTTCAATCTGTTGATGGGGCGGAATTGGCCACCGACGGAGCACGACCTGGCACTCGCGCAGGCGTTGTGCGTCGAGCTTGGCCTCGGTGGCCTGCTGAGCCGCATGCCGGGCGGCCTGATGCAGCATGTCGGCGAAACCGGCTGGCAGTTGTCGCACGGCGAGCGCAGCCGTGTCTTTCTCGCGCGCGCCCTGCTGCAGGACGCGTCGCTGACGATCCTGGATGAAAGTTTCGCGGCGCTGGACCCAGCCACATTGAAGACCTGTCTGCAAAGTGCGGCGGCCCATGCGCGCACGCTGGTGGTCATCGCGCATCCTTAGCGAGATGTGGTCTTCTTGTGCTTATGCCTGTGCCCAGACCCGTGCCTTGGCACAGGCGTCCCGACGGTGGGCGCCGAGGCGTCCCACCCGCCGCCAAGCGCCTTGATGAGACCGACGGTAGCCTGAAAGCGGGCAACGTGGACAACCAGCGCCTGGCGCTGGATTCGCAGCTCGTTCCTCTGCGCATCCAGCAGTTCGAACTGGCTTGCCAGACCATCCGCATAGTTCGAGGTGACCAGGGTCGTCGTGCGGATGGCCCCATCGGTCGCATGTTTCAGCACCACTTCCTGTCTGGCCAGCAGACGCAGCGCGGATAGCTGATCTTCGACATCCTTTAATGCATTCAGTATCTGCTGGCCGTAGGCCGCAGCGGCCGCATCGAGGTCGGCGTTCGCCTTTGCAACGCCCGCCAGATAGCGGCCACCATCGAATATCGGCATCGACAGCAGGGCAGCGAGCGCCGAAGTTGCCGCCGCTCCGGAAAACAAAGATCCCAGTGTGGGCGAGGCAAATCCGCCGAACGCCGTCAGCGAAAGGGTCGGCAGCCAGCGGTCCTGAGCCACGCCGCTGCGTATCTGTGCGGCGATCATCGCTCGTCGGGCGGCCTCGACATCCGGGCGGCGAACCAGAACTGCCCCTGGAATCCCGGGCGGAATGTTCGGCAGGGGATCGGAGTGGCTGATCGGAGCAATGTGGAATGTGGACGGGGCCGCGCCGATCAGCACTGCCAACGCGTGCTCAACCTCGGCGCGGCGCTGGTCCAGCGTCAGCGCTTCCGCGGAGAGCGATTCCGCCTCGGTGCGCAGGCGCACAAGTGACAGTTCCGACGCCAGGCCGGAGCTGAGCATTCCCTCGGTCAGCCGAACAGTCTTCTGGTACGCCGCCGCCGTGCTTCGGACGAGTGCACGTTCGGCATCGAGCGCGCGCAAGGTGAAATAAGTCTGCGCGATATCAGCCTGAACCAGAAGCCTCGCCGCCCTCAAGAGTTCCTCGCTCTCGGCAGTGCTCATGGCAGCCGCTTTTGATTTATTTGCCAGGCGGCCGAACAGGTCGGCTTCATATGAAAGATTGCCGCCCACGACATAGAGCGGACCGCTGCTGCTCGCTGCGTTGGTCAGTGTCCCTTCCTCGCGCGAGACATTGGCGCTGAGCCCAAGCACGGGCCATTGCGCGGCAATCGTCGCGCGTTGGATGGCGCGTGCCTCATTGAGCCTTGCCGCCGCCTGGCCGATGGTGAAGCTCCCACGGTTGGCGCGTTGGATCAGGTCATCCAGCGACTGGTCGGCGAACACAAGCCACCACGCGCCGCTGTCGGGCATCGCGGCCGCCGGGCGATGATGTGTTCCGGGATCCGTTTCGCGAAACGCATCGGGCGCTACGGGGAGTCCACCCGGCTCGGGCGCTTTGTGTGAGCACGCTGTCAGGATGAGGATGAACAGCAAGGCTGGGCGCATCAGGGCCTGAACATACGCGATCATCCCAAATGCGAGGTCATGGCATTCGGCAGAACGTCGCAGGGGCGCTGCGATCGCCATACGCCATTGTTGAACAGCCACTTTATAATCCGCCCCCCGACAGGATTGAGGATGATCCTAGTTCAAACAGAACGACCATCCCAATGCCGCTGCGGCGGTTTATCCTGAGCGCGTGGCAGTTCTGACACGCATGCTTGCTTGACGTGGTGTGTGCCGGTCAGCAGCATCAGGGCGCATGACGGCGTCATCATCTGCCTAGTACCCAGGATCGATGCATCACGACATACCAAACGTCATGGCCGCCCTTGTGGCGGCTATCCACGTCTTTCGCGCGCCGGGCATGGCAGGCACTGGTCTGCCTGCGCTTGCGGTGCGCGACGCGACCGAGGTCGTCGGAAAGTCCGATCGTTGAAGTTATTCATCCTCGTTCGCCTGATCGCCGTCGTCGCTCTTTGCATGCCTGCGCTCGCTGCCATGGCGAGTGTGACCGGGCTGGAACGTGGCCAGAAACTGTTTTTGACCGGAGATGCCGGTGGGTCGGCCGCGAAGGCCATGATCGGCTCAGGGAATGTAAGCGTGCCAGCGTCTTCCATTCCCTGCGCATCCTGTCACGGACGCGATGGACGCGGACGGAAGGAGGGTGGGGTTGTGGCACCTGACATCACCCGGGATTTGCTGATGCGGGCGGCTCGTCGCGATGGCCCGGCGGGCAGATCACGTCCCGCCTACACTGAACCACTGTTGGTCCGTGCCATCACGATGGGCCTCGATGCCGGCGACAACCGGCTTGATCCGGTGATGCCGCGCTTTGTGCTGTCGACATCTGATGCCGCCGATCTGATAGCCTATCTGATACAACTCGGCACTGCTCCCGAACCGGGGGTGGATAACGGCTCGCTGGTGCTTGGCACGGTGCTGCGTCCCGGCGGGTCGGCGATCCAAAAAGTGCTCGCGGCATCTTTCGATGAAATCAACCGGCGCGGCGGTCTGTTCGGCCGCCAGCTCGTCCTGCGGGTGACAGAGCCATATGATGGCGAGGCGTTCGGCACGGCGGTCGCACGGCTTGCTGACACTGGTTCCGTGTTCGCGCTGCTCGCGCCGATGATCGCCGGCGAGGAGGTCGCTGCCGTGGCAGCAGTGGACGCTGCCGGCATGCCCACCATCGGACCGCTCACGCCGCGTGTGCGCGCTGCACCGAGCAGCCACTACGTATTCTACCTCAACGGTGGCCTGGAGGCCGAAGCAAGTGCGCTTGCCGGTTTCGCCGCGAGTACATTCGGATCGCCGGATATCGTCGATGACGGTACGCCTCTTTGGCAATCGGTGGCCCGTGTGGCAGCAACTACTCTTGCTGATGCACGACAGCCGCCGAAGCTGATCCAGCCAGGCAGTGCGGAACTGGCGCAGGCACTCGCGGACGGTCGCGCGGTGCTGTGGTTCGCTGACGGTGCAATGATCCGCGCAGCCGTCACCGACCTGTCGGGCAAACGGCCCACATTGCTACTGCCCAGCGTCTTGGCCGGTGATCTGCTCGCGAATGGTGCGCCGGTACCTACCTTCGTCGCGTTCGCCACCGGCCCACTCGACATGACACCGGAGGCGACAACCGAATTCCATGCCCTCACGCAGCGCGATGACCTGCCCGCACGGGATCGTTCGACGGAGCGCCAGGCACTGGCGGCAGCAAAGATCCTTTTCGAGGCGCTCCAGCGCGCAGGCCGCGACGTGACGCGTGAGCGATTGGTCGACGCGCTGGAAACATTGCAGAGCTATCGAACAGGACTGATGCCACCGGTGACTTTTTCGCCCTCACGCCATGTCGGCACTGATGGAGCGTGGATCGTCCCGCTCGATGGCGGCGCGCCGACCTGGTGGAACAGGTGACACCGAGGCGACGCCTATTCAGGCGGCGCTTGCAGTGCGCCCGGATCCTTGGCCTCGATGGCGAAATGCTGGCTGGTATTGACATTCACCCCGAGCGAGGGGGCCTCGAACGCCAGCAGATAGACGCCGGCGCGCGGCGGGGTGAACTCGAGCCGCCAACTGCCGTCCGTCGCCTGTGTCATCGGCACGCGCTCGAACCACGAACCGGGTGCGAGGACGGCGAGTGCGGTGACAGCGACCGGTTGCGACGTAGGCTGCGCAGGGCGCTGCATCATGCGGAAACTGAGTGTGACCGGACTGCCGGCCGGCACCACGCGAGGCACGACGACAGGCTGGAAAACCAATGTGCCCACCGCATCGCCGGGACGCGCAGCAACGTCCATGGCAAAGCAATGTGCGATGCGTGGCCTGTCCAGCAAGACAATCACATCATACGTCCCGGGACGCGGCAGCCGTGCCGCCGCACTGTAGGTGCCCGGGGCGGTCTGGCGCAGACTGCGATCGACGATCGCGACGGCCAGCGGCTGATGACCGAACGCGTCGAAACTGTCTGCGGGCGCCGCCATCCCCTCGTGGTAGTAGTGCACAGCGTGTTCGGTGGCGCTTGCCAGCAGCATCGCTGGCTCGCCTGGCGCGCTGACCATGCTCGCGGCCAGCGGCGTTGTAACGGTGCCCTCGTCGCCCGGCTTCTTGCCTGCCGGAAATTCGGCGAGCCCCGCGGTCCTGCCATCGGCCCGCAGTGGCGCCAGCGGAATCAGCGTCACGCTTTCACTGTCACGACGGCGGACATAGGCCTGCGTATCGGTGAAACCGATCTCGTAAGGCGAGTCAGCCACCGTGATCGTCTGCGCCATGCGGTTGGTGACGGTGTCGAAGATCGTCACCTGGTTCCGCGTTGAACTGGCGGCGAATCCCCATCTGCCATCAGGCGCGATGCCGAGCGCGGTCACGCCGGGCACACCCTCGATGCGCGCGAGTGGCGTATCGCGCGCCGGATCGATAGCGACGATGGCGTCGGAGGTCGCCACATAGATGGCGCCGGCCAGATCGGAGACCGCCACCGGACCCGCGATGGAGCCGACCTTGATATCCCGCGCCCTGGCCAGGTCACGAACGTCTATGATCGTGACAGTGCCATCGTCGCTGTTCGTTACCAGCAGATAGCGGTCATTGCCGGTTCCGGCGAGCCGGTGCGCGCCGTGTCCGATCGGAATGCGAGCCACCTCCTGGAGGCTGCTGGTATCGACCGCAACAAGGTCGCCGTCGGTCGTCGCCGCGATCCAGAGCGTGCGGCCATCACCAAGCAGCCGTACCGCACCCGGAGAATCCCGCGTCGCAATGCTGCCGGCGCGGCGCCAACGGTCCGTATCGATTACCGCGATGCGTCGTGCGGCAGTCTCCGCAACATAGAGCCGCGGCGGATCAAGTCCGACCGCCCAGTCGGCCCCAGGTGAATCCAAGGCAAGCTCGGTGATCGTGCGCGAGCCGTTGTAACCGCTTTGGGGATCGATCACTGTGATGCTCGGGTCACGGTTCATCGTCAGCAGACTGAACCCTGTCAAATCGACGTCCGGCTTGGCCAACGGGTTGCTGCCGAGGAACGCCGCGACCTTGCGGGCGCAGACCACTTCGTCGGTCGCGATGCCGCGCCGGTTCAGCGACAACCATGCCGCCGGCTGAGCCGCGACAAGCGGTGTGCCCGCGACCGCATCGGAAAGATGCAGCGACAGTCGAATATCCCTGCCTGCAACCATGCCGTCAGGGGCCGCGACATCCAGGTCGATGGCAATGCCCTGGCTGACATAGCGCTGTGCAGCGTAAGGAGCAGTGGTCTGCAGGAGCAGCGCTGCAAGGACCGCAAGGGCAGCGCGCCGCCTTCCCAAGACGCCGCGACACGTCATCGCGCAGGCGGTCGTTGATTCACCGGACGGGGAAAATACTTCGCGGTCTGGTTGGCAATCTGCTCGAGACGCGGCGAACGCGCTGCGGCAGGCACGCCAGGAGCCCGCGCGATGCGTGCAGTCGCCAATGGCGTTGCCGCCACAGCCGGAGCGACTGGGGGCAGCGTTGCGCTCGCCTCGCCGCCATTGGCGGACCGAACAGTTACGCTCTGGGGTTGGTCGGCCAATGCCAGTTGGAATGCACCTGTCGCCTGGTCCACCGATGCATGATCGGCGCGGCCGACGAGTTGCACGCCCATTGCATAATGCCGGGTCCGCATGTCCGTTGTGACATAGCCGCTCACCATTGCACCACCCGAGGATGTCGGCTGATACGCCGTCACGACCACCACATCGGTCGCCGGCGGCCCGACCCGGAACAGCCCCCACATGGCATAGTTGAACGTCGGCGACGCAATGAAGTTGCGATAGAGATGATCGCCCGGCGCACCCGCATGATCGATCACCAGATTGAGCGCATGGCTGGAGCCGAGGATTGCACCGCCCATCGACTGAGAATCCTGGTTCCGTCCTATCAGCGTGCTGTGATCCCGCCAGGGCTCCTCCTGCCAGTGGTGGCCGAATATTTCGGCCAGCGTGATGGAGACGTTGCCGGCGGGACTGGTCCCGCCCGGGTTCACGAAGCGGAATCGCACCGGCATGCCGGATGCGGCAGAAAAGATCGGCGTTTGCGGCGGGCCGGGCGGGGTAACGGCGGTGTTTGACCACACGCTCGAGATATCGGCTGTGGCGATGCGCAGTGGGAATGGCTCTGACCGATAATTCAGTCCTTCGCCGATCGGAAACACGTTGCTCCCCGCCTGCCACGCACCGAGGCCGTTGATTCCTGGCTGCCAAACGCCGACGAACTCACGGAACGCCAGATCGTGCGGCGGGAACACCGTCGCCGCGGCCTCGGTGCCGAAGTCGGCGCTCCAGGTTGCCGCCGGCGGCTCGATCACCAGCGCACCTACTGCACCCAAAAGCGTCTGCTCGATCGGGTCGGCCGACTGAAGATTGACAACGCCAAGCTCGGCCGGAACGAACCTGTTGCCGTCACGTTTGCCGGCGTACCACGTATACTGCACGGTGCCCCCTTTCGGCGCCGCCGTCTGATCGGGGTTCTTGCCGATCCGCGTTCCATCGCTGGTCGTCACATCGGCTTCCAGCAATTGCGCATGCAGCCCGGCACGCGCCGAGGGAAAGATCCCGATCGGCGGCATTCCGGCGCCCGGGTATTGATCCGGCGTCGGACTATTGAAGATCGGCTGATTGTTGCTGTCCGTTTCGGACGGATCGAGCAGGTTGGTCAACGTCACATCGATGCAGTTGCCGGCTGCGGCACGCAAAATCAAAGGCTCGATCGGCGCGCCCGGCAGCAGCTTGCCGCTTGCATCGAGATTGCCCGATGGGACGTAGAGGATCGCGTCTGGCTGCGTGAGCGGAAATCCAGCGATGCGATCGTTGTAGGTCAGCCCACCAGCAGGAAGGGCGCGGGCAGCGGTGACGGCGCTGATGCTGAAGCGCACGTGGTGCGCGTCGTCGGGACACGCCTTCGTCGTTGCAGTGGCGCGTGGCGGATTGTTCGGCAGCGGTGGCAGGTCGGGGCGCGATGTGTTGTAGGAACGCAGCAGGCCCCACAGACCATCCTCCTGGGCGACCAGATTGGCGTCGGTCTGATAGAGATAGTCGCTCTGATCGCCACGACCGGCCGGCGGCAAGGTGAACAGCATCTCGAAATGCTCGGAAATCCCCATCGGCTGCGCCGCAACGAGCCCGGAATTGGTGTCCGATGGCTCGAACAGCCACTTCGCGCCATGCATGGCGAAGGTGTGGTTCAGCTCATGGGCGCCGACCAAAACCCGGACCTGCACGCGGTCATTGGCATAGGCACGCAGCAGCGGCGTGTAAGGATCGAGGCTCTCGGCCCCGACAAAGCCGCCAGGGTATTTCACATCCGAGGTCGGATCCGTGGGAAACAATTTCTGCGTATTCGGCGGTTGCGTGTTGAGCGACGCCAGCTCGCGGGGGATAGATGCGTAGCCAAGTGCCAGGTCCTGCGCCGGCGCGTTGGGATCGTGGTTGGAGATGGAGGCGACGCGCAGCGGCAACGGCTCGCTCCGGTAGTTCATGCTGGAAACACCGACGCCGACGCTGATGATCGTCGGCACCAGCTGTGCTGCCGGCACCGGCGTGGAACCCGACCCCGGAGCATTCAAGGCGGCTGACTGGCTTGCCCAGCCCCAGACCGGTGTGTTCGGTCCCGGCGCGACATTGTGGTCGCAGACATAGGGCGTGGTGCCGGGTGTGGGCGGCGGCGGCGGACACGGGTAAGGCACGTTGTGATGCGCGCTTTGATCGGTGTAGGCGAGCTGCAGATCCTGAAACTCGAGTGCGAACTCCCGGTAGCTCTCTCGCGGATTGGCCGTGAGCACATCGGCCGCCCAACTGGTCGGGCCGCCATCGGGCCGAGTGGACATAGGCGTCGCGATCTGCGGCGGCCCGTTGCCAGGATCGGGGAGTGCCGGGATTCGCCAGGCCGAATTCTTGGGCTCAACCAACAATCCGCTGTAGAGGCCGGCCTGCTGGTGGGTCGATGGGCTGAAATGATCGTGGGTGAACACGGTGCGCAATGTTCGGTCGTTGCCGCGGTTGTCGACGACGGGATCGGCCCACCAGCGCTCGACCGTGGTCTGCGCGCCGATCCAGTCCTGACCGGCCGGCGGCGTCCCGAACACCGTGGGCGCTGGCTTGGCGGCAGGACACGAGAAGGAGATGGGTGCATTGGCGGCACAGTTGCCCGCCTGGCGGATGCTGGCGATCTTCGCGCGCACCGAATCCGGACTCAGCGAACCCGATTCGTAATTGTAGCCGTTCGCCGAGCCGTCCGAGGCCGTGACATCGAACTTCACGAGATGAATGTGCTGTCCGATGACGTCCGTGGGCGTGCGTACTTGGAAGTCATCGAGTTCGTAATATGCCGGCACCAAGTTGGTCTGCCAGAACTCGATCGTTTCACCCGAGTTTGCGCGGACGAAGAGGGGCTCCGGTGCGCGCCGGCCGGCAAAGGTTGGCTGCACGTCCTGCCACAGCGTTTCGAACCGCTGTTGCGGAAAATGCCAGCCGGCCTTGTTGAAGACGACGTCCATCTGGATGTCTGCCGCCTTGTATATACGGCTCGGTTTTGTCGGGTCGTTCATAGGGGGCGGAGGATCGGCCAGATCGACGCACCGTCTCGCGCCGCTGGTGCCCCATGAAGGATTCGCGTACGGCGCGCCCGGCACGCTGGGACCGCCATTGAGCACATATTTGCCGGCGTGTCCTTCCGGCGTGACACTGTTGCGGGTACAGGTACTGTGGACCTGCATCGCCAGCCGCTCGAGCGGCGTTCCCGTCTCAGCCAGTGGAATTGCCCAGACCTTGTCGAGATCCTTGCTGAAATCCCAGGCGTTGTAGTGGTCGTTGATGACCTCGCCGGCCAGCGTGATGTTGCGCGCGAGTCCCCCATCCAGAAACGCGGTTTGGCCCGGCGGCTGGGTGGCGGTGTCACGCGCGTAACCAAGCGGAGGATGTGGCGCACGCTGCCCGGCGATGCCCGGGATGTAGAATGGGAAACCGGGATCGCGGCCAGCTTCGAAATCGTTCCTGGCAATATACGCCACTTCCCCGACCAGCTTGGCTGGATCAGCGGCAGGACAATTGCCATTTGAGTCCAACACCTGGTTGCCGTCCCAACTGCGGTCGATCGGGCAGATCTTGGTGCGCGCCGGCATCGGCGCCATCGCCAGCGTGGGCAAGGGCACCACCGCAGGGATCGGCGTGCCTTTGAGGAATTCACCGTCCGGCAGCGCTCGGTTCCACTGCGTCGTCGGGTCCAGCGTGAGGTCGGTGCCGCCCTCGAAGACGTCATGATTGCGCCAGAGCCCCCACATCCCCGCGGCGAAGTGGGGATAAAAATGGCAGTGGAAGATGGCGTCGCCCGGCGTGCGGTTCCTGTTGCCGCTGCCGTCGTAGTCGATCTCCTGAGTAAAGGTCGAGCCGGGACTGATGAGCTGGCTGTCGAGATAGGTGCTCGTGTCGCTGTTGGGCGTGTGCAGCCATTGATGCGCGTGCAGATGATGCAGATGTGTGACGAGCTGGCCCGCATGCACAATGCGGAAGATCACCCGGTCGCCGATGTAGCTATGATAGACGTTGGACGGGTCGTCCGGATATTTTGCCTCGTCGTCGGTACGCAGCGCCGTCTTTGGCTGATATGGCACCTGTTGCGGCGGGTTATTGTTCGCCAGCCCGTCAGGATGGCCTACCAGCATGGCCGGATCGCCAACCGCCCATGAGCTCAGGAAGAATTCCTCGAACCGACACTCGACGCAGCCCCCCTCCGGCCCCACCCCGAGCCGGTTGGCAAGAATTTCGCTGCCGATACCGGCCGAGCCGTAGTTGATCGCGAACGCCTCGCCGCCATTGCCGAGTACGTAGACAGTGTCGGCGCCGCTATAGAGACCGGGAAACGCATTGTTGCACGCGAGCGAGGGCGACGATGGTGTCGGCGTACAGTCCGTCGAGACGGTCAGCACGTCATGGTAATGCAGTACGAATTCGCGGTACGGCTCGTGCCGGTTTGGCGCGGCTGGATTTGGGTTGAAGGGGGGCGCGTTGTCTGTCGACGGGAAGGCACCGGCATTCGGTCCGGTCACCAGCGCAGTCAGATCACCGTAATAGGTTACAAGGTCATTGCCGGCCGCGGCGCAGTTGCCTTGGGCGTTTATCCGATACAGCACGTCGACCATGCGCAAGATCGGCGTGCAACTGCCATCCGCCTCCTTGCGCAGGGCACCGTAGTTCAGCTTCGGGTGGCCGTCGGCGCTTCGCCCGACCGTCGCGGCATCCAGATCAGCCTTGGTGATCTGGCTCCGATACCACTCCGAAGAGCGTGGCTGCACCACGACGCTGCCGAACAGGCCGGCAGACAGTTGACCGCCAAACCCGCCACCCGAAGTGCCGCCATCCGCGGTGCCGGCCAATGCATCGGCCGCCGCGCTGTACATCAGGAACACGCCCTCGGCCGGCGCTCTCAGCGTATACTCGATCCGCTGGGAGGGCGCGGCCAGGCTCGAGTTGTTGGCGCCGACGAACGAGCCGTCCATCAGTGTGCCGGCGACGACGCTTTCGTCCATGCCCATGACATGCACGCCCGCTTCGCGGGTGCAGGTCTGCTCGGGATAGATATTGATGCCGTCACATGGAGCGGTGAGGGGCGATGGACCCAGCGCCGTCGGTGACAGCAGGTTCTGAAACTTGACGTGCAGGCAGTCACCAACCCGCACACGAAGCACCAACGGGCGCGGACGCCGATTGGGAGCAAGCTGGGCGTTTCCCGCGACGATCTCGGAGCCATGGGGGCCCGCGACGATATCGCGCCGCAGCGCATAGATCATGCCGCCAGGCAGGCTGGCACCAAGCCGATTGAGAAAGAGCGGCTGGTCGATTGCGACGACGTCCGCTTCAATCGTACGTTGACACGTGGATGGTGCCGATCCGCCAGGCTGCGCCGCGGCGTTGCTGGGTATGGACCAAGAAAATATAAGCAGAACAAGCGCAGCGAAGCTGGACATCTTCATCAGCGCGCCCTCCCCCGAGCGGTCCCACTGGTCCATCGCCAGCACAAAGGCTTACATCGATCAATACGCAAAACCTGCGGGGCGGGCAAGAAGCCGGTCGGACTCGAGGCAGTCCCGGGAGCGCGCACCCATGCAGCCCCGAGCCTACCATGTCGTAAGCGCGAAGAGAGCAGCACGTGGCGGCGGCGGTTGCCGGCATCCACGTGCCACCCTTTTCGTCGCATCTCAAACAACCGGGTCGGTGTCACCAACCGGTGACATTGCAGCACCACGGATGTTTGGCTCCATTCGTAGGTAGGCTTACGCCAGCTTAAGCACGGGGTGCGGCAGCGGGATCGGGCCACCGCCACCGCACCTGCCGGAATTGCGGCTGCCGAGACCGGCGCGGACGTTCGTCTTGATCTTCATGAGACTTTCCTCTCCATAAAACGCGTGCGGGATTGCACGCCATTCCACCGGCACCATGCCGAAGGAATTCCTGATGTCCACGTTCACGCGGCCACGTCTCGTTTGACGATCGCGAGCCGATTCACATCCAGTTCAATGTGAAGTCCGAGCAACTTCTCAAGCTCGCTCGTCAGGTTCGGCAGGTGATCCGAGTCGTGCTCCAGGCTGAAATCGTGGACATTGAGATCCGCCGCAGAGAGCACCCGGTCGGGCTGCTCGCGGCCAAGATGGCGATTGACGATACGCTGGGCTGCCGCAGCGGCGCACAGCACGGTCCGCTCACGCAGCAGGAAGTCCATTAGCCGGGCAGACAGCTCCCGGACGAAAGCCTCGGTCGCTGCGTCCCCGGGGACGCTTTGCGCCCGCAGCATGTTCTGGAGTTCGGTTTCGGTTTGCCGATCGGCATCGGTCCAGACCGGGGCCAGCAAAACGTCCAGACCTGGCCCTTCGTCACAATGGGCCACGCCGCGCCCGCACTGCTGGTATATGTCGGCGTATATGGCCTCGCGGCTGATGCGCCAGCTTTCGTGGGCCAGATATGTCGTTTTCAGCTGGTTTCGATGTGCCTGCATGCGGTCACGGAACGCCGCCAAACATTGCCCGTTGTTCACTGGCAGGCGATCGAGCAGCCCGGCTATGTTCTCATACGCGCGACCCATCATGGGGAAACGCGAGAACGCGACGGCATGGACCCGAAGTCCCAGCAGCCCATAGTCGATGGCGGCATCCAGATCGTCGAACGCGGTCTGGACTGCAGGCTCCAGCGTTAACGACGAATAATCTGTATTGCCGCGCCCATCCAGCAGTACCTGAATCAGCTCGCGCACCATAACGCCGGGGCCGGCGCAAACAGCATGCTCCGAATGGAACGAGTAGTTCCGCTCGGCGTAGTCGATGATCTCATCCACTGTTACGGCTTCGTTCGGCGACCGCGTGGGCTCAACCCCTGGCAGGAACAGCATCTGGTGCATTGTCATCCGAACGCCGTCCGTGACCCGGAACAGCGACGACAAGGCCGGATGCAGTTCGCCGTTCGCGACGCGATTGTTCCTGCGCATGAGCTGATAGGTGGGCACAGCAAGCGTCACGACAGACAGGCGCTCAAGATGACCTATGGTGAATGCGCCATCGGCCTCAGGAAACCGCCGCAGATACGCCTCGCGTATCCGGATCACCGCTGCCATCATCTGCGACCAGTGCGCGCGCATGACTCGCATCGCGGTCACATTCATCGGCTTTTTGTTGAGGTAACGGGTACCCGGCAGGTTACAGGTCCGCCATTCCGTCGGTACATCCAGCCGCAGGCCTGGGGGAAACACATTGGCCTCGCCGACCTGACGGTGATCGGCATCCAAAGCGGCATGCGCGACGCGGAAGATCGGAAGGATCACTTCGAGATGGCCGAGCTCTACTGAACGGCCTGCGAGATCTCGGGTGATCGCCTCACAATCATCCCAGAATCGCGCGACGGGACAGGTTGCGGGGAGCAACGGCGAGGGTTGGATCGTGCCAGCCGGCGAACTTGCGGCCTCGCTGGCGACCTCGCCGTGCACCAGCACGCCTTCATCGAGCAGTTGCTGCAGAAGGCCTTGAATTCTGCACCACGCGTACCCGTCACCCCAAGCCATCGCGTCGCCGGCGGTGAACCGAGCTTGGCCAGCCAGTGCTTCGCCGAACGCGAACAGTTCAGGCTCATCAAACGAGATTTCCTTGTCGCCATAGTAAAGATGCAGCTCGATCGCACCGGTTTCGCCTGCCAGGTATTGCACAACGGTTTGCCGATGCTTCGGAAACACCAGTTCGTCCGACCGGGATACGACCGACGGGGCCGCGTCGGCCGCTGCCATCGGGCAGACATTGCCTTCGGTCTGAAGGTTGCAGAATGTCGGTTGAGTTTCGGGCATCTCTGACATCATGAGTGGAGTTTCATACGAAACTTATGCACGGCTGTGTTCGGCGCTGTGACAGGATAGCGAATACAGGCAGACATTGGGCTGCGCCTGCATCTCTATCCAACTGAGTTGCAACTGTGGCCTATGAAGGCGGTTCCATTTGCGGCGTCTCCTCAAAGGCTAACTCTGTTGCTCATGTCCGGTGAGCTGCCGATACCGTGCATGAAGCCCTGCGCGAACAGGTGTGATGGTGCTCACACTTCATAAAAAAAGGTCGTTTCATGATTGAGCCCGGCGGCTCCGGTCCAATCGAGGTTGCAACGCCAGGTGCGCCTGTGCGCCGATCACAGAAGGCCGATCGGCACGCAAGGGATGGCCGCCACCTCCAGCTTGACAAACCACTTTCCGCAGGAGCCAAACTACGCAACCCCGGATATGGGTCATCGAAAGAGGAAGACGGGCTCGCGATCAAATTCATAAAAGGGAGGTCGCACAATGGATGCGCTTGAGCAGCGCACGATGGGCAAAGTGGCCTGGCGTCTCGTGCCCTTCCTGATGTTGTGCTACTTCTTCTGCTTCCTGGATCGCGTCAATGTCGGCTTTGCCGCGTTGCAAATGAATCAGGACCTGCATTTCACTGCGTCGGTGTTCGGCTTCGGTGCCGGCATCATGTTCGTCACGTATATGCTCGGCGAGGCTCCATCGAACCTCGTGCTGGTCAAGGTTGGTCCTCGGCCCTGGATTGCTCGCATCATGGTGACATGGGGCGTGCTGGCCAGCTGCATGGTGTTCGTCTCGGGGGAGAAGAGCTTTTATATCTTGCGTGCACTGCTGGGGGGCGCCGAGGCCGGTTTCTTCCCCGGTATCATCTATTACCTGACCAACTGGTTTCCGGGTACCTATCGGGCCCGCGTGACCGGGCTCTTCATGGCCTGCATTCCGCTATCGTCCGCGATCGGATCCCCGATATCGACCGCGCTGCTTTACCTTGACGGCATTCTTGGATTGCGCGGCTGGCAATGGCTGTTTCTGATCGAGGGTCTCCCTCCAATTCTGCTCGGCTTCGTCACCTGGTTCTACCTTACCGAACGGCCGTCCGAAGCAAAATGGTTGGAGACGGATGAGCGTCGATGGCTGTCTGACAGAATCGACACTGAACACTCGATCAAGAAGCAGCAACTGCAACTGAGCGTGGTACAAACATTCTTCAATCCTCGCGTTGTTGCGTTGGGGTTGGTCTGCTTTACTCTGGCCTCGTTGCTGTTCGGCGTTGGTTTCTTTCTACCAACCATTGTGAAGGGGTTCGGCCTGACCAATATGCAGACGGGGTGGGTGTCGATCATCCCGCCAGCTGCCGGCGCTGCAGCAATGATCTGGTGGGGGCGGCGTTCCGATCGCAAGATGGAGCGCAAGGGACATCTGCTGGTCGCCATGACACTCGCCGCCGTAGGCGTGGCAGCTGCGGCGGTGCTTGATGATCCGGTATTGAAGATGATTGCATTCACCGTCTCTGCGGTCGGTCTGAACGCGTGCAACCCTGTGTTCTGGAGCCTTGCCCCTTCGTTTCTAACTGGCGCGTCAGCCGCAGTTGGCATTGCGTACATCAACTCTTTCGCAGCCCTGGGCGCGTTCCTGGCGCCGTGGATGATGGGTTTGGTGAAGGATGCGACCGGCAGCTACACCTATGGATTGCTCGCGTTGGGTGCGCTTGTGGTGTGCGCCGCTGGCATCATTGTTGGTTTCGCCCATGACGTCAGTCTGGAGCATGCTCCCGAGCGGCAAATGGCCTAGCTGGCAGGTCCAGTGATTTTGACTGTTGACGGTAGTCAGGCTCCAGCGGGAGCAAAGCTGAGCGGTCGACCAGAATGACAATCAACTGTCGACCCTTCGCGCGTCGACTACAATCGATGCAACGCTGCGGCAGAGTTTCAATATGTCGTCTAACTAACTGACGATAAAATGTTGCGGGAGAAAACGGCATGACGTTCCACCTTCGCCGATTGGCGCCGGTCTTTGCGGCTGGAGTACTGCTCAGTTTGTGCACCCTCGCACAAGCCGCCGACCCAGAGATCGACGGCTTGTTGAAGAGCCCGGTCAGCAAGGACTGGATCACCAACGGCGGCAACATGACCAACCAGCGCTACTCGACGCTGAAGCAGATCAACACCGATAATGCCGGTCAGCTCAAGGGCGCCTGGATGACCCGCCTTAGGGGCTCGGGCATGGGGGGCAAGTACTCGGCCGAGGCTTCGCCGCTGGTCAAGGACGGCAACATGTACGTCGTGACCGGCAACGACGACGTGTTTGCGCTCAAGGCAAAGACCGGCGAAATCCTATGGGAGCGCTTGTCCGGCATCGACCAGACCATATCGACGGTCTGCTGCGGTTGGCTCAACCGCGGCCTGGCAATGGGCGAGGGCATGCTCTTCCTCGGCCAGCTCGACAGCAATGTCGTCGCGCTCGATATCAAGACCGGCAAGGAGGTGTGGAAGACGCCGATTGAGTCCTGGCAGAACGGATATGTGATCACCAGTGCGCCGCTCTACTACGATGGCATCGTCTACAGCGGCATAGCCGGCGGCGAGTTCGGCACGCGCGGGCGATTGACGGCGCTCGATGCCAGGACCGGCAAAATCCTGTGGCGCTCTTATACGCTGCCTGCGCCGGGCGAGGTCGGTAGCGACACGTGGCCCGCGGAAAACACCCCGGCGATGCGCGGCGGGGCGACGATCTGGAACACGCCGGCACTCGATCCCGAACTGGGCCTGGTTTATTTCGCGACCGGTAACTGCGGGCCGGACTACGACGGCTCGATCCGCGAGGGCGACAATCTGTTCTGCGCCTCCATCATGGCAGTCAATGCCAAGACCGGCGCATATGCCTGGCACTTCCAGGAGGTGCACCACGACCTCTGGGACTACGACGCGGCGAGCCCGGTGGTCCTGTTCGATACGGTGATCAACGGGCAGCCTCGCAAGGGGATCGCCGAGGCCGGACGCACCGGCTGGGTGTATATACTCGACCGCACCAACGGCAAGCCGCTGGTCGGCATCGAGGAGCGTCCGGTTCCGCAGGAGCCGCTGCAAAAGACGGCCAAGACGCAGCCCTTCCCCATCGGTGACAACACCGTTCCGACCTGCGCGCCGCCGCTGCCCGGCTACGACAAGCCTGGCTGCATCTTCGAGGCGTTCTGGGCGAGCCCCGTCATCGTCCAGCCTGGCGGACAGGGCGGCACGAACTGGTCGCCGATGCCTTACAGTCCGGATACCGGCTTCTTCTACGTGCCCGGCACCATCCGGACGAGTACCTTCGTGCACACCAACGACACGTGGAAGAATGGGCAGCGCTATGTCGGCGGTACTCAGTCGGCGCCGATCGGCTCGCAGTTCGGCGGCACCTTCACCGCGATCGACAGTCACACCAACAAGATCGCCTGGCAGCAACAGATGCCGCATCGCATGGGCGGTGGCGGTGGTTCGACCGTTACCGCCGGCGGTCTGCTGCTGCGCGGCGAGCCGGACGGCAATTTCGTGATCGTCAACGCCAAGACCGGCGATAAGTTGTGGTCATTCCAAACCGGCTTCGGCGCCGACGCACCTGCCGTCGTGTATGAGGTGGACGGCGACGAGTACATCACGATCGTCACAGGCGGCAACTCGATTCAGGGAAGCGCCACCGGTGACGCCGTGTGGACGTTCGCCCTGAAGGGAAATGTTCAGCCGCTCTGGCCACCGCCGCCGCCGCTGGATGTGGCGTTTCCCCTGGGGGCCATCGCCGCTGGCGTGAAGGCAGTCAAGATAGCGGACAACAACGTGGAATATTCCTATTGGCCGGCCCGCACGCGGGTGAAGGTGGGGACAGCCATCACATTCACCAATGCCGGCAGTATTCCCCATTCGGCGACCGCGGCCGCGGGCGAGGAAGGCAAGTGGGATACCGGTCTGCTCGCCAAAGGTGAATCGAAGACCATCACTTTCGATGTGCCCGGAGTCCACTACTACATTTGCACCCCACATCCGTGGATGTATGGACAGGTGATTGTCGAGAAATAACTGAAGAACGACATGCAGGCACCTGGTGTCGGCCGGTCCGTCGGCGCCAGGCGTCGCAAACACTATCGGAAGCCAGCGTGACAACGACGACGTCGACTGGTAGCGTTCGAAGGACAAAAGCCGGGCAGGAAATGGTGGAGGGTGAGGAAGAGTCCTGTGAGCGCGGGCGTACCGGCCCGCGAATTCGCGAGACTGGAAATCAGAGTCAAATATCGCCGACCGATGCTCCACGCGGCGCGCCATGCCCTTGTGCGGTCGTGACACCTGGGCGGAGGGCGTTGCTTGCCGCCGGCGTCGGCATCGGTGTCGACCTTGCCGCACGAGTCGCGGGCGCACAATCCGATGCGGCGCATGCCCGTCCCAAGGGAGGCGATCTGCTGGTGAAGGTGGGCGATACGACGCCGCTTGGACCGGATAGTCTTTCGATAGGTGAGGGTCAGGTCATGGCTTGGCCGATGGATCCTGCCGAGAAAGTTGTGCGCGACGGCTCACGGCTCAACAAGGTGTTGCTGGTCAAACTCGATCCCGCAACTCTTGACCAGCAGACCAAAGAGCGGGCGGCGGACGGGGTCGTGGCCTACTCGGCAATCTGTCCCCACACCGGATGTGAGGTGGTCAACTGGTCCGCCGAGCGCCAGATTTTCGAGTGTCCGTGCCACAACTCTCAATATGATCCCAAGGCAGGTGCGCGCGTCATCGCTGGCCCGTCGCCGCGCAGTCTCGCGGCGCTGCCTCTGGGCGTTACGAATGGAAAGCTGACGGTCGCCCGGCCATTCATCGGTCGACTGGGGATTCAACAGATGTGACGTGCAACTCGTCTAACCGCGACGGGTGCGACCAAGGCTGTCCAGCGGCCGATACAAAAAGGGGGAAGAAATGTTCAACAGACTGAATGTGTGGCGTAACACCGCAGGTGCTACCCTGACGCTGGGATTGCTTGCCTCATCAGCGCTTGCCCAGGTGGCGCCCACTACGCCGTCGGCGCCGCCGGCCGCACCAGATCCAATGCCGCCAAATGGCGAATCGGTGACCGCACCAGCAGCGCTTGCGCCAGCTCTCGCGGCCTACAAATCAGTCACTGCCGATCGGCTGACCAAACCGGATGATGGTGACTGGCTGATGTTCCGTCGCACCTACAACGGCTGGGGCTACAGTCCGTTGGACCAGATCACCACGGCGAATGCATCGCATCTTCACCCGGTGTGGAGCATGGCGACGGGTCAGATCGAGGGCCACCAGGCGCCGCCGATCGTCAACAATGGCGTCATGTTCGTGGCGACGCCAGGCAATCAGGTTCTGGCCGTCAATGCCAAGACCGGCGATCTGCTGTGGCGTTTCAAGCGACCCATTCCCGAGGACCAATTCCTGCTGCACCCGACGAGTCGTGGCGTCGCGCTGTGGGGCGACAAGGTGTTCTTCGCGGCATCCGACGCCGTGCTCGTGGCGTTGGATGCAAAGACCGGCAAGGAGGTCTGGAACGCCAAGGTGGAGGATTATACCAAAGGTTATTACATGTCGCTGGCGCCACTGGTGATTGGCGGCAAGGTGCTGGTCGGCACTTCTGGTGGTGAGCTCGGCGTGCGTGGCTTCGTCGTCGCCTTCGATGCCGAGAGCGGCAAGGAGCTGTGGCGCACGTTCACGGTTCCCGCGCCGGGCGAGGCCGGCAGTGAAACCTGGCCCAAGGGCGATCAGTGGAAGACTGGTGGCGGCTCGATCTGGGTCACCGGTGTGTATGATTCAGCAACCGGCCTCACCTTCTGGGGCACTGGCAATGGTGGCCCGTGGATGGGCGATCAGCGGCCGGGCGACAACCTTTACACGTCCTCGGTCCTCGCGCTCGATGCGAAGACCGGCCAGATCAAGGGGTATCATCAGTACCATCAGAATGATTCGTGGGACTGGGACGAGGTGTCGCCGCCGATCATCGTCGACTACATGAGCAACGGAAAGCCGGTGAAGGGTCTCGTCGATGTCGCTCGCGATGGGTATCTCTGGATGCTCGAGCGCACCTCAGACAAGATCAACTTCGTTGCCGGTCAGCCATTTGTCTACCACGACACGTTCACCGGCGTTGACCCGGACACCGGTCATCCGATCGTCGCGCCCGAGCATAAGCCGGGCACCGGCAAGATGGCGGACTTCTGCCCCAGCCTGTGGGGCGGCAAGGACTGGCCGCCGGTGGCGTACAGTCCCAGGACCAAGCTGATGTACATTCCGGCCAACGAGAATCTCTGCGGCGCAATTCTCGGTCGTCCTGTCACCTATACCCCAGGCCAACCGTACAGCGGCGTGACGAGCTGGCTCTATTTGCGCAAGGGCGCAGATCATATTGGTGAACTGCAGGCATGGGACCTCGATAGCAAGAAGAAGGTGTGGACCCATAGCTATGGCATGAGCGAGAACTGGGGCCCGCTGCTTGCGACCGCCGGCAATGTGCTGTTCGAAGGCGGTACCAACGACCGCAAGTTTCGCGCGCTCGATGCGACGAACGGCAACGTGCTCTACGAGTTCCCGATGCCATCCGGCGTCAATGGCGTTCCGATGTCCTTTGAGGCGGATGGCAAGCAGTACATTGCCGTCCAGAGCGGATGGGGTGTGGACGCAGCACGCATGCAATCGCGGCTGAACCTGGTACGGCCTGGTCAGTACCCGGAAGTTCCTCAAGGCGGGACGGTGTGGGTGTTCGCAGTCGATTAGGCTGCGGCAGCCGGTTGGCTTGGCGCATCGGACCATGCTTGCCTTGCTCGATGCGTCCGGCTGGGTGGATTCCGCGACGCCTGCGCAGCCCTCAGCGGCAGATCAATCGCAGGATCGGCTCAGCGCACAGAAGATCTGGCTGGGGCGGGAGGATTCGAACCTCCGAATGGCGGAATCAAAATCCGCTGCCTTACCCCTTGGCTACGCCCCATCCGACTGCTCGTGCATAGGTCGCGTGCCGGGCAAGGTAAAGTCTTTCATCCTTGCAGCAGCGAACCGGACCAGCACCACCAGCCAGTCTGTCGCATCTCGCTCACAGCGCGCCCGGCGGTTGGGCGATCAGCGAACAGACCGAAGCAGGTCGCGCCTGAGCCGCTCATCCGAGCCAGCAAACAGCCTGGTAACGCCGCCAATGCCACGAGAACGTTACCAATAACCGGCCGCAGCGCGACGGCGGCCGGTTCCAGGTCGTTGCGCAGCGGTGCCAGGTCACGCGCCATCGCTTCGCTGTCCGCCCAGCCGGCGGGCAGCGTCGCCCGTGAAGACCACGCTCCGCGCTGCGTGCGGAACGCATCGGGCGTGGCGACCGGGATTCCCGGATTGACCAGCACGATGCCGCACTGTGGCAGGGTGGGCGCCGGTTCCAGTCGCTCGCCGATGCCGCCCATGCGACACGTGCGTCCGAACAGGCAGGCCGGCACGTCCGCGCCAAGTCCGCCCGCCAGCCTCGCCAGCACAGCGCGATCAGGCGACAGCCCCCACACTCGGCACAGCAGTCGCAGCGCCGCAGCCGCATCGGCTGAGCCGCCGCCGATACCGGATGCCACGGGCAGGTTCTTCTCAAGCACGATGCGCGCGCCCGCCGCCACCCCGGCCTCCGTAGCCAGGGCCCGCGCCGCGCGCAGCACGAGGTTGTCGGGCTCGGCGGACAGGCCGCCGGCAAACGGGCCGGTCACTCGCAACGACAGCGTCTCCGCGGGTTCGGCACGCAGCGAGTCGCCGATCTCGGCGAACGCCACAAGGCTGTCGAGCAGATGGTATCCGTCGTCGCGTCGGCCGGTCAGATGCAGGTAGAGGTTGACCTTGGCTGGCGCCGCCTCGGTCAGGCGATCAGGCACAAGGCTACTGGCCGCTGACCAGGGTCGGTTGCCGGTCGCCCTGCAACTTCGCCTCCAACTTCGCCGCATCGTCCGGCTCGGGGTTGAAGGTGAGCGCGCGGCGCCACTGAAATGCCGCCTCCAGCCTCCGCCCCGCCGCCCAGTAGGCATCGCCGAGGTGGCCGTTGACGGATGAATCCTCGGGATCCAGTTCGACTGCGCGCTCCAACGTGTTCACCGCGTCGGTGACCTGACCCTGGCGCAGCATTACCCAGCCCAGGCTGTCCACGATGGCGCCGTCATTGGGCCGACGCTGCACCGCCTTCTCGATCATCTCGCGTGCCTGCGCCAGGTTCTGGCCCATGTCGGCCCAGGAATAACCGAGATAATTCAGCACGTATGGCTCATCGGGCGAGATCTTCAGCGCATGCTTGAAGTCCGCCTCCGCCCTGGTCCACTGGTGCGAGCGCTCGTAGCAGATGCCGCGATCGTAGTAGACGAGCCAGTCAGCCGGCGCCTGCGTCTTGGTCCGAGCGATAGCCTGGTCATAAACCGCGATCGCCTCTGCGAAGCGCTGCTTGCCGCGGAGCATGTCACCCTCGCGTATGGCGGGGATCGGGCTGTCGGGATAGTCGTGGGCGATGCTTTGCAACTCGTGCATCGCATCCTCGGTGTGGCCCATCTGCACGGTCAGGTCCGCGCGCTGCAAGCGGACCACCGAGATCAGCGGATCATCGTTGGACACCGAGGCAAGCATCTGCAGGGCGTTCTCGAGATGATGCTCAGATTCCAGTATGTCGGCCGCCAGCAACCGCGCGGCGGTGAAGTCCGGCCGCAGATCAAGCGCCAGGCGCAGCAGCAGCATAGCGAAATCACCGGCATCCTGCGCACGCAGCGTGCCTGCAAGCGCGAGATAGGCCTCGGCGATTCCGTCCACCGCGCGCGGCACAGGCGGAGACATGGTAGCGGCGGTGAGCGATCCCAGCGCGATGCTCATTTCCGGAGCACTGGAAGCGAGTCCGGCGAGAGTTCGCTGCGCGTCGCCAAAGTGGCCACTCCGTGCCTGCTCGCTGGCGATGATCTGTGCGAGCCGCAGGTTCAGACTGCCGAATTCGGATTGCGCCTGGTGATACAGCTTTGCTGCATCCGCCGAACGCCTGGCCTGGTCGGCGATCAGCGCGGCGTGCAGCGTGTAGACGCCACGGAATCGGGGGGATTCGATGAGCGGACGCAGAGTGGCCAGCGCCGCGTCTGTGCGGTCGTCACCCTGCTGCGCCCAGGCGACCAGCAGAGGTTGCAGCAGCTGGGTGAGGCCCTGGCGCGGCAGCGCACGGAAGCGCTGCTCCGCCGCCTGCCAATGGCCGGCGCGCACCTCGACCTGACCCAGCAGCAGCTGGGCTGCCTGGCTGTCCGGCAGTTGGCGGGCGAGCTGCACGGCCTCGGAACGACCGGCGATCAGGCTGGCGATGAATGCCTGCTGCTGCAGTTCTGGATCATTTGGGCGGGCGGCCACCGCATGCAGGAACTCGGTGGCAGCGGTCTGCGCATCCGCCTGGGTCATCGCGAAGCGGCCGGCGAGGAATTCACCGTAGACCTGGGACGGCGCGTCGCGGCTCGGGCGAGAGGCTGTGGCCCGGGTGGGCGAAGGATCGGCCGCCGCGCAGGCTGACAACAGCGTGAGGGCGAGGAGGAGCGCGCGACGAGCGCGGCGGACATGCTGCATCTGCTCACTTTACGTCAGACGTCTGTGAGAGTCATGCAGATTTGAATGAAGGGCCCGTTTGGCTGGTGAGCCGGCTTACATGCCGCCAGGGTAGTTTGGTCCGCCGCTCCCTTCCGGCGTGACCCAGTTGATGTTCTGCGCCGGGTCTTTGATGTCGCATGTTTTGCAGTGCACGCAGTTCTGCGCGTTGATCTGCAGCCGCGGATCACCTTCGTCAGCCCCGACAATTTCGTAGACACCCGCCGGGCAATAGCGCGCCTCGGGACTACGGTAGCGCTGCCAGTTGAGTGTGATCGCCAGCTCTGGGTCGGCAAGCTGCAGATGGCTTGGCTGGTTCTCCTCATGGTTGGTGTTGCTGATGAACACCGACGACAGCCGGTCGAAGGTGAGCACGCCATCGGGTCGCGGATAGTCGATCTGTCGCGCGGCGGACGCATCCAGCAACGTTTCATTGTCTGGGTGCGGATGGTGGAAGGTCCAAGGCGCCTTGCCGCGCAGTATGTAGGTATCGAGGGCGGAATAGGCCAGGCCGCCCCACAGGCCGAACTTCGCGAATGCCGGCCGGACATTCCTGACAAGGGACAATTCATCCCCGACCCAGCTTTCGCGCAGCTTTGGCTCATAGTCTGACAGATCGTCGGAGCCTCCGCCGGCAAGCGCCGCGGCGACGGTCTCGGCCGCCAGGATGCCGGATTTCATTGACGTATGCGTGCCCTTGATTTTCGGCACGTTGACGAAACCGGCGGCATCACCGATCAGCGCGCCGCCGGGGAAGGTGAGACGCGGGATCGACTGTAGGCCACCTTCGTTCAGTGCGCGTGCGCCGTAGCTGATGCGTCTGCCGCCTTCGAAGTGTCCGCGTACCGCCGGATGCGTCTTGAAGCGCTGCATTTCGTCGAATGGCGAGAGCCAAGGGTTGCGATAGTCGAGCCCGATGACGAAACCATAGGAAATCAGGTTGTTTCCGAAGTGATACAGGAACGAACCGCCATACGTGCGTGTGTCGAGCGGCCAGCCGATCGTGTGCTCGACGAGGCCCGGCTTGTGATTGGCGGCGGGGACTTCCCACAGCTCCTTGATGCCGATTGCATAGGTCTGCGGATCATGATCGTCGCGCAGATGGAAGCGCCTGATGAGCTGCTTCGATAGCGATCCACGGCAGCCCTCGGCGAACAGCGTGTAGCGTGCGCGCAGCTCCATGCCGCGCTGGAAGTTGTCCGTGGGATTGCCGTCCTTGCCGATCCCCATGTCGCCTGTGGCGATGCCGACGATGCGGCCATCCTCCAGGAGCAGTTCGGCGGCGGGGAACCCCGGATAGATCTCAACGCCGAGCGCTTCGGCCTGCTGCCCCAGCCATCGACAGACATTGCCCAGTGATACGATAAAGTTGCCGGCGTTGTGCATTTGCGGTGGCGTGGGCAGCCGGAACGCGCGCGTCGCGGTGAGGTACAGGAAGCGGTCGTCACTGGCGGGCGTTTCCAGTGGTGCGCCCTTTTCCCGCCAATCGGGTATCAGCTCGTTGAGCGCGCGGGGCTCCAGCACTGCGCCGGACAGAATATGGGCGCCGATTTCGCTGCCTTTCTCCACCAGACAGACTGCGGCGTCCGGCGCCAATTGCTTGAGCCGGATCGCGGCGGCGAGGCCGGATGGACCGCCGCCGACGATCACGACGTCGAACTCCATTGCCTCCCGCGGGGGCAATTCCTCAGCCATTGCGCATCTCCAGGACGGTTACGGTAAACTAGGCAGACTGGCGTGCCGGCGCAAAATCGTGAGTACCGGCGTTGAGACAGCTATGGTGGCACCGTGAAAACGCACGACGCAGGCGGACGTTCGGGTCGGCACAGCCAGGCGCAGGATTTGAAGCGGCGGATCAGTTCGCTGGAGGCGCACGTGGCCGGTCTGGGTCTCGCCCAGGTGATGACACGCGGCTTCCCCGGCGAGATCCACTACTGGTCGCGCGGCATGGAGCGGCTATACGGGTTCTCCGCGGCCGAGGCGGTCGGGCGCATCTCGCACGAGCTGCTGCGAACCGAGTTCCCCAGCTCGCGCGGCGACCTCGATCGCGAGTTGCTGGCACGCGCGGAATGGACCGGCGAGCTGCGCCACCGGCGGCGTGATGGACTGGAGGTGGTTGTTGTCAGCCACCAGTCACTGCATCGCGACCCCGACGGCGCGGCGGCGCTGGTGACCGAGGTCAACAACGACATCACCGAGGCACGGCGTGCCTACGAAGCGAGCCAGTATCTCGCGTCCATCGTGGGTTCGTCCGAGGACGCTATTGTTGGCAAGACACTGGAGGGCGTGGTCACCGCGTGGAACGGTGCCGCCGAGACAATGTTCGGCTACCGGGCCGGCGAGATGATTGGCCAACCTATCGCCCTGCTGCTGCCGGCGGATCGGATCGATGAGGAGGCGATGATCCTCGAGCGGCTGCGACGTGGTGAGCGGCTACAACATTACGAGACTGTCCGCGTGCGCAAGGACGGCACCGAGTTGGCGGTGGCGCTGACGATTTCGCCGATACTCGATGCATCTGGCACGATCATCGGTGCCTCGAAGATCGTGCGCGACATCACTGCCGAGCGACGCAGCCAGTCGCGCATCCAGGAGCTGCAGGCGGAGCTGGCACACGTCGCGCGGCTGTCGACGATGGGCCAGATGGCCTCCGCTATCGCGCACGAACTCAATCAGCCCCTGACGGCGGTGAGCAATTACGCGGGAGCCCTCGGCCGGATGCTGGCGAGCGCGAATGCCGATCCGGACCGCGTGCGCGAAATTGTCGAGCGGATCCGCCGGCAAACCACCCGCGCCGGCGAAGTGATCAGGCGGTTGCGCGACCACGTCGCCAAGCGCAGCACCACGCGACGAAGCGAGGACGTCAACGGTGTGGTCAGGGAGGCGGTCGAGCTCGGGCTGGTCGGCGCGATGCATCATGACGTGCGCAGGTCGTTGGAATTGGACGCGGCGGTCGGGTCGCTGATGCTCGATCGGATTCAGATCGGCCAGGTGATCATCAACCTGGTCCGCAACGCGGTGGAGGCGATGGAGGCGAGCGCCACCCGAGACCTGATCGTGTCAACGCGGGCCCTCCCGGACGCAGTGGAGATCGCGGTGGCCGACACAGGCCCAGGAATTGCGCCCGAAGTGGCGGAGCGGCTGTTCCAGCCTTTCGTCACGTCAAAGGCAGGCGGCCTCGGGCTGGGCCTTTCGATCTGCCGCGAGTTGGTCGAGGCACATGGTGGGCTGCTTACCATGTCACCCGTTGCGTCCGGCGGGACGCGGTTCGCGATAAGGCTGCCGACCGCAACGGAGTGAGCGATGTTGTTTACTGGTTGCTGTTCCAGATATCGGTGTCGAGCTTCCAACCGCCCCCGACATTCCGCCACAGCACGACATACTTTCCCTGTTCGTGCGTCATCTGCTTCTGTGCATTCGGTGCGTCGAGGCTGAACTCGCCGATCTCGCGCGCTGCGTTGCCGAATTGATTGACCTGAACCGACTTCAGCGTGACGTTCTTGACCCCGCCCTTGATCGCACCGTCCCAAAACGCCTGGATCGCTGCACGCCCCTTGGCCATCGGCGCGCCGGGCGGCAATGCGGTTGCCCGCTCGGTGTAGAGCTGAGCGACGGCGGCGGCATCGCCTTTGTTGAATGCCGCAATCCACTTCGCGTTGGCGGCATCGATTTCCGAACTGATGTCGCGCGCCTGTGCAATGGTGGCCAGCAGCAGCAGCAGCAGGCGCGGCTAGGATGACGGCCTTCATTGATGCGAATCCTCCGGGTTGTGGCGTGGTGAATATTCAGCCGGTCAGGTCGTGGTCGTCCAGGGCGCGGGGAAGGCGAGGCCCCTCCGCCTGCCCCCCGCAAGGGGAAGCGGAGCATTCGTTTTGCCTTGCGCTCGTCTTCGCTACTTCAGGCCCTGGGCGGCCGCCAGAACTTCCGCGGCATGTCCTGTCACGCTGACCTTGCGCCAGGCCTTGGCGACCTTGCCGGCCTTGTCGATCAGGAATGTACTTCGCTCCATTCCCATATACTTGCGTCCATACATCGACTTTTCGACCCAGGTGCCGTACTTCTCCGCCACCGCATGCGCCTCATCCGACGCCAGCGGAAACGTCAAATTGTACTTCTCGGCGAACTTCTCGATCGGCTTCATCTTGTCGGGCGAGACGCCGATCACGTCGATACCGATGTGGCCGAGCTGCGGCAATGCCTCCTGGAATGCACATGCCTCCTTGGTGCAGCCCGGCGTATCGGCCTTCGGATAGAAATACAGCACGAACGGTTTTCCACGGAGCGCCTTCTTGCTGACTGTACGCGCCGCGGTCGCCGGCATCTCGAAGTCGGGTGCGGCGTCGCCTTCCTGAACGGTCATGGCTGGATCTCTCCTATGTATCGGACGAATGCGGCGCGGACCTGGCGCGCCAGGTCATCCAGGGTGCCGCGCAGCCACGCCAAGTCAACGGGTCCGGTCTGATCCAGCGCTTCGGCGACCGCACCTATCAGCGCACGTGCCGACGCGTCCGGCAGCTCTTCGCGCGCGCCGCGGCCGACGGTGATGCGGAGCATGCCCTGCACCGTGCGCCATACGTGGTCGGCGTTGATCAGCAACGCTGCATCGTCCACCGACAATGATCCCGCCTTGGCGAGCCGTGCCAAAGCGATGCGCGTGGTGGGCGAACACGATTCGGGAGCCTCGCGCGCGTGGATGAGCTGCAGCACCTGAGTAATGAACTCCACCTCGATCTGCCCCCCGGCGCGCAGCTTCACGTCCCACGGCCCTTCGGGCGGCAGGTCGCGCAGCATGCGCGCGCGCATCGACGCGGCATCGGCGCGGATGCGTCCGGCATCGCCGGCCAGAGCCAGCGCTTCCGTGACAGCCGCCTCGATGCGGCCGCGCAGTGCCGGTGAACTGGCCACCACGCGGGCACGCGTCAGCGCCATGCGCTCCCAGGTCCATGCCGATTCCGCATGATACCGACGGAATGAGCCAAGCGACACGGCGACCGGTCCCTTGTTCCCCGACGGCCGTAGCCGCATGTCGACCTGGTAAAGCGGGCCGTCCACTCCTGGAGCAGTCACGGCCGCAACATAGGCGTGCGAGGCGCGCACGAACCATTGGCTCACCGGCAGCCGGCGCGCACCGCGGCTCTCGCTCACATCCGGCGCGTGGTCGTAGACCAGCATGAGGTCGAGGTCTGAGCCGGCCATCATTTCGCGACTGCCGGCCTTGCCCAGTGCCACGACCGCCATCGTGCCGTCGCGCACCCGGCCGAAACGGGTGGCAAAGTCCGCCAGCACGGGCGGCAACAGCGCCTCCAGTGCGGCGTCGGCGATCGCGGTGCGGCGCAGGCCGGCCTCATCAGCATTGATCCGACCCTCCATCGTGGCAACCGAGACGGTAAAGTCCTCCTCGCGCACGGTGCGGCGGGTGATCTCGATGACATCCTCGAGCAGCCTCGCATCCTTCAGTCTGCCCCGCAGAAGACGCGCCGGGTTGGGGTTCTCTTCGGGGCTCAGCAGGCCATCGAATGCCGCCGGATGGTTGGCAAGGTGATCGGCCAACGACGGCGCGGCACCGAGCACCGCGGCAATCCGATCGATCAGGCCTGGATTGCGCTGGAACAGCGACAGAAGCTGCACGCCGGCGGGCTGACGCGCCAGGAATGCGTCGAACCGGTTGAACACCATGTCCGGCTGAGGCTGGTGGGCCAGCGCGGCCAGCACACGTGGGAGCAACTGGGCCAGCAGCTCGCGGGCGCGGGTCGAGCGGAGCGCGCGCACGTGCCCTGCCTGCCAGCCGCGCACCGCGGCCACGATGCGCTCGGGGTTGCCGAATCCAAGGGCGTGCAGCGTCGTGTCAGTGGCTTCCGGGACAGCGTCGACTCCGCTGAAGTCGAGTTCCAGGCCGCCTTCGGCGGGGGCCAGCAGCTCGGGCACCAGCTCAAACACCTCGACGTAACGCGCCCGCACCTGGTGCAGGTGGTACAGCAGCTGAGCGGCGAACTCGCCGACTTCGCTGTAGCCCATAAAGGTCGCGAACCGTGCGAGGTCTGCTGGCCGCTGCGGCAGCTCGTGTACCTGGCGGTCGGCCGTCATCTGAAGGCGATGCTCTACGCGGCGAAGGAAGCGGTAGGCGGCGCCCAATTCCCGCGCGGCACTGCGCGGCACGTGGCCGGCGCGAACCAGCATGCGCAATGCGCCCAGCGTTGTGGGCACCCGCAATGCCGGATCGCGGCCGCCCCATACGAGCTGGAGGGTCTGCGCCAGGAACTCGATCTCGCGTATCCCGCCTTCGCCCAGCTTCACGTTGTGGCCCGCGATGCGCGCAAGCGGGTCGACAGCGTCGGCCAACGCGCCGCCTTTGTACTCGTCGATGCGGCGCTTCATAGCGTGGATGTCGGCGACCGCCGCGAAGTCCAGGCCTCGGCGCCAGACGAAGGAGCGGATCGCCTCGAGGAATGCGCTGCCGAGCGCCAGGTCGCCGGCTACCGGGCGCGCCTTGATCATTGCAGCGCGCTCCCAGTTCTGACCCATGCTCTCGTAGTAGGTGATCGCTGCGGGCAAGGCGACAGCGGGCGGTGTCACGGCTGGGTCGGGTCGCAGCCGCAGATCGGTGCGGAAGACGTAGCCGTTGGCGTCGCGCGCCTCCATGAGCGACACGAGACTGCGTGCGATGCGGGACGAAAAGAGGCCCATCGCATGGCCATCGGACGCGTCCGTGTATATTGGTGCAGCCGGGTCGTAGAGCAGCACGAGGTCCACATCAGAGGAATAATTGAGTTCGCGGGCACCGAGCTTTCCCATGCCGAGTACCCGTGAACCCGCCGCCGCGTGTCGGATCCGTCGGATCCGGCAGGCGAAGCTCGCCCGCGTCGTGGGCGGTGCGCAGCAGATGAGCCATGGCGAGGGACAGCGTGGCCTCCGCGAGGTCGCTCAAAGTCGCGGTGACGCGCTCGAGAGGCCAGATGCCGCCGATGTCGGCGATCGCAGTCGCCAGAGCGACGATCCGCTTGGCACGACGCATCGCGGCGGCAACCCGGTCGCGGCGGGTGGACGGCGGGATCGCTGCCAGGTCGGCCATCGCCGTCGCCACGACCGCGTCCGGACCGGAGGCGATGAGCGCGCGGAGAGCGGCTGCCTCGCGCACTGCGAGATCGGCGAGGTAGGGGCTGTTGCCCCCGAGAGCGCGCAGCAGCGCTGCCACCGCCGGCCGGGTTGCCAGCCTGGCCTCGGTGCGGCCGACCTCAGAAAAGCGCTCGACGAGCCGTTCTGCGGCACCTGCGTCATGCGCGCCTGGCCAAGTTGCGTCGGGGCGGAATTGCGTGCCGGTCATGCGCGTAAAGGCTGGGCGTGAGGCATCTTCCCGGTCAAGCGGCGATCGGTGCCGCCATAGCGGTGCACCGGCTTTGTACCCTGGCGATCACACTGGCGGTGCTAGGCAGCGTCGGCGTGGGTGCAATCTCCTGGCGGCTGTCGCAGGGGCCGGTCGATCTGGCCTGGTTCAGCGGCCGGCTGGAGGACGCTGCGAATTCCAATGGCGGAACGACGCGGCTGGCCATCGGCTCTGCTGCGTTGGCCTGGGAAGGTTTCACCAAGGGCGTGGACCGGCCGCTCGATCTGCGGCTGACCGACGTCACGGTGACTGATCAGTCGGGAAGGCGCCGGATCAACATCCCTCGCGCCGAGGTATCGATTTCGCTCTACGAGCTCCTGTTCGGACGCGTAGTGCCGCGGGCGGTTGAGCTGGATGAGCCGCAGCTCACCCTTGTGAGGGCGAAGGATGGCGCGATCAGCCTGGATCTCGGCAGGGCGGACGGCGGCGAGCCGGCGCCGGCCGCGGCGGAAACACCACTTGCTGACCTGCTGGCGGAGTTGGCGCGGCCGGCCGGCAGCGACCGGGTACGCAGTGCGAATGCGCTGCTGGGACAGCTTCGCCGGGTGCGCGTCCATGATGCGCGCGTCGCACTGGTCGATCGGCAACTTGGCGTCACGTGGCGAGCGCCGCACGCGGAGATCGATCTCACCCGTCGGCCGGAAGGCGGCGTGGACGGCACAGGCACGTTCAGTCTGGCACTCGGTGATCAACAGGCGCAGTTGACGCTGTCGGCCGCCTTGGCGGCGGGTGCCAGCGAGACTCACCTTCGTGCCCGGCTGTCGCCGGTAACACCGCGTGAGATCGCACGTGCTGCGCCATCGCTGTCGTTTCTGGCGGCGCTCGATGCGCCGGTTGGCGGCGAGGCCACGTTCGACCTCGATGCCGACCTGGCGGTGCGCAACGCGCGGCTCAACCTGGACGCCGGCGCCGGCTCCGTGCGGATCGGCGGCAGCAATGTTCCGTTCCTCGCTGCGGGGCTGGTGGCCTCGGGTACGCCGGACGCATTTGCCCTGCAGACGCTGCGCCTGAGTCTGCGTGGTCATGACGACGGCCCGACCACGCAGGTTGAGGTGCACGGCGACATGCAACGCCGTGCCGACCGGGTCAGTGCTGATGTCGCGGCCAATATCGACCAGGTGGACTTTGCCGACCTGTCGCGGTTGTGGCCCGAGGAGATCGCCCCTGACGCACGGGACTGGCTGGTGGCCAACATTCCGGCCGGCATCGCGCGCAATGGTCACGTCGATGTCAGCCTGGCGGCATCGCCGGATTTTTCATCCTTGGAGTTGACGCGGGCGAGCGGCACGCTCGACGGCGAGGGGCTGCAGGTGAACTGGCTGCGGCCGGTGCCGCCGATTGATAACGGCCGGGCGCAATTGCGCATCGTCGATCCTGACACGCTGGAGATCATCGCAACCGGCGGTCGGCAGCGCATTCGCAACGAGAAGCAAGGCAGCTCGGGAGGCCTGCAGATTCGCGGCGGCAGAATGCGCATTACCGGCATGATGCAGCGGCGTCAGGTGGGCGCGATCGAAGCTGACATCGCTGGCTCGTTGCCGGACACGCTGGCGCTGCTGCGCGAGCCGCGCCTCGCATTGCTCGATCGTCATCCGATCGAACTGAAAGATCCGGCCGGACAGGTTGCGGTCAAGCTCAGCCTCAGCATCCCGTTGCAGAACGATGTCCAGATGGACGATGTCGCCATTCGAGCACAGGCGCACCTCGACGGGGTGCACCTCAGCGCGCTGGTGGCGGGACGCGATCTGGATCAGGGCGTGTTCGATTTGAGCGCCAATCCCGACGGAATGAAGTTGAACGGGCGCGCTCTGCTGGCCTCGATTCCGTCAAAGCTGGATGCGGCGATGGACTTTCGCGCCGGTCCGCCGACGCAGGTGGTGCAGAGCGTGACGGCGTCCGCGCAGCCCGACGCACGGCAACTTGCAGCGGCAGGTCTCGACGCGACGTCAGTGATGAGCGGGCCAGCGCAGATGCAGGCGGTGCTGAACGAACGACGGAGCGGCCAAGGAGATGTGGCAGTAACCGCCGATCTGACCGGGGCTGAGCTGTTCGTGTCGCAACTCGAATGGCGCAAGCCGCGCGCCGTCTCGGCGAAGGCGTCCGCGCGCCTGCTGCTGGACCATGACCGGCTCACCGGGATCGATGGGGTCAAGCTCGATGGCGACGACCTCACGATGCGCGGAAGCGCGCAATTCAGTGGCGGAATGTTGTCAGGATTCCGTCTTGACCGGCTGGTGCTGGGTCGAACGATCGCACAGGGCACGCTTGATTTGCCGGTCGAGGGTCCGATCGCAATCAATCTTACGGGTGCGACGCTGGACCTGGCAGCGCGGCTCGAGCGCAGGACACCGGCGAACGCCACGACGCGGTCGAGTGCGGCGGCGAGAGGTCAGCAGCCGGCGGGACCGCCGTGGCTGCTGAATGCGAAATTCGACCGCGTGCTGATGGCCCACGGCCGCGCTGCGAATGCGGTGGTGGCGCATGCTCAGAGTGATCGCGGAGTGATCCAGACGTTGCGCGTTGAGGGGCGCATCGGTGCACGGGCACCATTCCTCGCGCAGATCTTCGCTGACCGTGGTGGGCGTCGGTTCACCGGCAGCTCCGATGACGCTGGGGAGCTGCTGCGCGGCCTGGACTATGTCGGCAGCGTGCAGGGCGGAAGGCTGTCGGTGCAGGCGCAGTACCACGATGCGCAGCCGGACCGGCCGCTGGTCGGGACAGCGAACATCGAACAGTTCCGCATTCGCGATGCACCGGCATTTGGAAAACTGCTTCAGGCGATGACGCTGTACGGTCTGGTGGAGGTGGTGCAGGGTCCCGGCCTCGGGTTCACCCGGCTGGTGGCACCGTTTCGGCTGACCGACAGCGCGCTCGAGCTGACCGACGCGCGGGCGTTCAGCCAATCGCTGGGGCTGACAGCGAAGGGCCGGCTGGACCTGGATGCCCAAACGATAGACCTGCAGGGGACCATCGTGCCGGCGTATTTCTTCAACACGCTGCTGGGACACATCCCGCTGGTGGGCAGGCTGTTCAGCCCGGAGCGCGGTGGCGGCGTGTTCGCGGCGAGCTATGCGCTGCGCGGTCCGCTGGCGGACCCGAACGTGTCGGTCAATCCGCTGGCGGCGCTGACGCCGGGATTCCTGCGGGGGTTGTTCGGATTGTTCTGACGGTTTGGCAAGATAGAAAGCCTGGCGGCGTGGCCCCGCCTTCTCCCACGCTCTCCACGCTCTGGCTTTCGATCACGGACTCTCCGAGCGCTTAAATCGCCCGCGCCGGTCCATTGAGCTGCGAACGCGAACGTGAACCCGTTAGCCGCGCCTTCCCACGAGCCGGCTAATCTTGTTGCCACGGGTCTTTGTAGTTCGGGTCAAATTGCTGCCGGCGTCGCACGTAGTCCTGCTGGTTCTGCAAGTCCTGCTGGCGAACAGTATGTTTGTGCCACTGATGTCCAGCAATGCAGCCGCCCATTGCGCCGAGGATGCCATGACCGGCCATGTGACCGGCCAGGGCGCCGGCGGCTGCGCCAGACAAGCAGCCGATAGCCTGTACGCTGGAGCTGGTGATCGTGAGGCCCAGAATTGCTGCGGCGGGGAGGAGTGCGTGGCGCATTTCGGGTTGATCCTCGCTCTCACTGTTTAGCAAATGGCTGCTTGCGGAATACCATCTGGTCATTCTTGTTGGTGACCAGGCGCAGCTGCTTTCCGCCGTTTTCGAGAGTGTATCGATCCGTCTCGACTGTGACCGCGCCGTGCTCCTGACTGACTTTCGATTTCACCGGCGTGAAGACTATCGAGCCGCTCGTGCGATTGCCTGGTTTCTGCTCGTACGAGCCCGCCATCTCGGCCACGACCTTATCATCCTGCACTGTCTGGCTGGCCCAATAGCCGTCCGCCAACACGTCCATGACGATGATCACGTTGTGACCAGGATTGGCTCGCCATTGCCCAGAAATGCTTTCGTCGGCTTTGGCCAATGCTGGCGCGAACACGACAAGAGCGGCGAGAAGTCCGCGGCGGCGCAATGGCACGGCAGCCACGGTATGAAGGGTAGCAGGTAGTGTCATGCCAGCACCTTCTTTGTCGATACAGTCCATGCTGGTATTCACAGCCGACCTGGATGCTGGTCAAGTGCCGGTCTCTCGGCTCGGTCGCTTTTGGGGTTTCATGCGCGATCACCTTCCCGTACGGGCGGAGATTCCAGGGAGGTCTTGGCGCGGAGAATTTGCTGGACCAGGTCGGAATGATCGGCGTTGAGTTCGCCCCCGAGACTGGCGGCGAACGCTGGACCAACCTTGGACCCGCGGTCAACCGATGACGTTCAGTTCTCGCTGGCGCGGAATTCGCCGGCAGGCCGCTGCGGAAGGTCACTCTTTCACCCGGCCGCCTTTTCTGGGTAGGAGGGTTGCGAATAAGTCGCAACTGCAGGATCCGAGTTCAGGCTACTGATCGGTAGGCAGCAAGCTTCCACCAAAGCGGAGAAACGGCCGTCGTGTATGTGTGTCTGTGCAACGCCCTGACCGATCGACAGGTGAAGCTGGCCGCTGCTGCCGCCCGCACGACCAAGCCGAGCAGCGTCTACGCGGCATGTGGCTGCCGTGCTCAGTGCGGTCAGTGCGTCAAGGCGCTGGTTGCATTGCTGCGCGGTTGCGATTGCGCGATACCGGAGGCGGCAGGCGCCGACTGATCGCCGTTTCGCTTGCCCGCCGGCAGCTCAGGGACGACAGTCGTCGCCCAGGCAACAGGGGGCAATCATGCTGCGCGACCCCAAGGTCATCGAACACCTCAACACACAGCTCACCAACGAGCTCACCGCCGTCAACCAGTATTTTCTGCACGCGAGGACACTGGAACATTGGGGCGTGACCAAGCTCGGCCAGTCCGAATATGCCGAGTCCATCGGGGAGATGAAGCACGCAGACGAACTGATAAAGCGCATTCTGTTCCTCGATGGTCTGCCGAACGTGCAGCGACTCAATCCGATCCGCGTTGGTGAGAGTGTCGAGCAGATTCTGAAGGCCGACCAGGCGCTGGAAGAAAAAGCGCTCAGTGATCTGAGAGAGGGGATCGCTTATTGCGAGGGCGTCCGCGATTTTGTCTCGCGTGATCTGTTGCAGAAGATTTTGCAGAGCGAGGAGGAACATGTCGACTTCCTCGACCGCCAATTTGATCTGATCAGGCAGATCGGTGTCGAGCGCTATGTGATGCTCAACGCCGCTGCTGCGCCCGACCAAGCTGGCTAATCATCGACCGCGCGCCATCACCTGAAGTGTCCAGACGACGACCTGGGTAAGGACCTCGCCGACGGCCGTATCGAATGCATCTACAATGCTCGCGAGATCGTTGCGAGCCGCGGGCGCCTGCTCGGCTATGCGTACGCTGCCGATAATGTGGCGATCCGGCATCTTGACCAGCTGAACGACCAAGCTCACCGCGACTGTCGGCAACTGGCTGCCTGCCTCACCATAGCGTGCTTCGAATTCGCGCAGATCTGTCTCGAGCAAATAGTCAGGGGTGAGGCCACTCGAATCGCGCCCGACCCCTATGATGCGACCGCTATCCTCGAATGCACGAACCAACAATCCCTGCAGGAGTACGGGGGTTCGATCGGTCCAGCTCGCACCCGCGAAATAGTCTAGCGTTGCACGATTGCGCGTCAAAGCGATGCGGTCTGTGTCGAGGCTTTGTGGCGACACCGGCAGGACAATCACAAGCTGCTGGTGGACTAGCCGCTGATTTGGCGGATCTTCTGTTTGAGGCGCCAACCGATAGAGCTGCGGCGCGGGTTGGGCGAACAGCAAGCTGCACCCAGCGAGGGGCATCACGCACGCAGCGAAACTCAGTACCCGGCGGCGCGATGGGACCGGTGCCCTCATCTCGGCGTGTATCCTTCGCGATGATCACCAAACAGAAAACGGCTAGGGTCACGCTCGAGTGCCATCGAGACACGGCTGAGGCTAGAGATCAGGCGTCGCGCATCACCTAAGAGTTCATCCAACTGCACGACGCCATTGGTCGTTAGATCATGCAACCCCGGCTTGCTGGATAGGACGACTGCATCGAGATCGGCTGCTAATTTGGTCGCCTGCTCCACTGTATCGTTAGCCGCGAGGACCAGTCGATCGGCGTGGTCGGATGTGCCTTCGAGTTTGCCTAGCATGGTCTTCAGCGACGCGCTGGCAGCCGCCAAATTGTGCACCGCCTGGTTGCCATCGGTTATGATCTGGTCGATGTCCTGAGTGCGTCGCGCGAAGACGCCGGTTGTGTCTCGAATGTTGACGAGAACTTCAGCAATCGCCTCTCGGTCCCTGTCATCGAGGACCGCCGCTATCCGATCCGAGATTACGAGGAGCCTCGCCAGGAGTTCCGGCGCACTGTTGAACACCTCCTGGAGCGAAGATGGCCGGGAGGTTATGGTCGGATACTGCTGGCCCTCTGCAGCTAAGAGTGGTGGCGAGCCAAGCGTTCCTCCGGAGATCTCGACGTAGCTGACGCCCGTCAGTCCCAGAGTTTCAATCGACGCGACCGCGTCAGCACGGATCTCAACTGTGTTTCGAACCTGCAGGATGAGCCTCACAAGCTGTGGATCTTTTGGATCAAGCTCGATTCGGGTGACGCGCCCGATCTCGATGCCGTTCAGGCGCACAAGAGCGCCAGACCCTAGCCCGGTCACAGGCCCTGCAACATGTGTCTCGAAATATTTGTACTCCGTTTCGAACTGTATGCGAGCTAGCCACAGCACCGCGACAAATACGCCAGCCAGCACAGTCAGGACAAAGGCCCCTACTGCAACATAATTTGCCCGCGTTTCCATGCTGCTGCAGTCTCCTATCGAGTTGCCAAAGCCGCTCGCCCCCGCGCGCCGGTAAAGTATTCGTGAATCCACGGGTGGGGATCATGAACCAAACTGGCAATCGTGCCGATCTTGATCTTGCGATCAACCAGCACCGCAATACGATCGGTCGTCGCCCGAAGTGTGTCTATATCGTGGGTCACCATGAAGACAGTCAGTCGAAGACTCTGCTGCAGGTCGCGAACGAGCTCGTCAAACTGGGTCGCGGCGATGGGATCCAGACCAGCGGTTGGTTCGTCGAGAAACAAAAGCTCCGGATCGAGCGCGAGCGCGCGCGCGAGGCCAGCGCGTTTGCGCATGCCGCCGGACAACTCCGAGGGATAGTTTTTGGCAGAATCAGGCGGCAGCCCGACCATGCTAAGTTTAACCGACGCGATCTCGTCCATTAGCTGCTGTGGTAAGTCAGTGTGCTCGCGAAGCGGTAGTTGGACGTTCTGCGCCACGGTCTGATCGCTGAACAGCGCGCCATCTTGGAACAGGACGCCCCAACGGATTTGCAGTCGTACGAGTTCACCGCTACCGAGGCTGGCTATGTTTTGACCCAGCACCTCAACACTGCCCTCCGCTGGCCGCTGCAGTCCGACGATCGACCGCAGAAGAACTGACTTCCCGGTGCCGGAGCCTCCGACTACGCCCAAGATCTCGCCACGCAAAACGTCAAGGTCAATGTGGTCATGAAGAACTCGGTCGCCGATGCGAGTCACCAGCCCACGTATGCGGATCACGGAAGGAGCTGTAGTGCCGTCACTCATAAACCGAGCACCGAGAACAATATCGAAAAGATCGCGTCCGCGACGATGACCAGGAAGATGGATTCGACCACGGCCAGCGTCGTAAGCTTGCCGACGCTGGCTGCATTGCGTTCCACATGCAATCCCTGGTAGCAGCCAACGATGCCAATTATAAAGGCGAAAACCGGCGCCTTGATCAGGCCGACCCAGAACGTCCAACCGACGACCGCGTCGCGAAGCTGATGCAGGAACGCTGGGATCGTGATGCTGAGGTCAAAATAGCACATGACCATGCCCCCCAGCAGACCCATAATATTGGAATAGAATGTCAAGAGCGGCAGAGTGACCAAAAGGCCCAAGAGACGCGGGAGTACCAGCACCTCAACAATGCTAAGACCGGAGATCTCAATCGCATCAAGCTCCTCGTTCACCTTCATCGTGCCAATGTGCGCTGTGAAGGCCGACCCGGAGCGGCCTGCGACTATGATGGCGGCCATCAGGCCGCCGAGCTCGCGCAGGATGCCAACGCCGAGTAGGTTGACCGTAAACACCTCGATTCCAAATTGGCGCAGTTGATCTGCCCCCTGATAGGCAACGACGACACCAATGAGGAACGACAGCAGCCCGACGATCGGCAGGGCGTTCACACCCGTTTCTTCAACCTGATGAAAAAGGGCTGCAACGCGCAAGCGGCTTGGCTGCAATATAGTGCTGACCGTCGCCAATACGACGAGGCCGAAGAAGCCGACCAATGCGTGCGCTTGGTCGAGCGCGTGAAAGAGACCGCGGCCGATACGTTCTAATCGGTCTGTAAAGGTGTGCGGTGCCGGCAGCTGGGCTGGGGGCGCCCTGCACTCGTGGTCTATGGTGTGGACGAGCGCTCTGTATTCCTCACGCACATTGACCGCCTGAACCTCCAAACCTTTGAGCTCGAGGACGCGCTTGGTACGCAACAGCAGCCAGGCGCCGACGGTATCAAGCCGCTCGAGTGTTCCGCAATCGATCAAAATCCGCGCATAACCCGTAGGATCAAGGGCTTTTAGCATTGGATCGAGCCGACGCGCTTCGCTGATTACCCAGGAACCAGCAACGATCAAGCGAAGGATGTCTCCCTCGTATTCGGTACGATACGATGCTGCAGTTGCGGATCGCGGTCGTTGTATCACTACGGCCATGGCGTTACCGGAACTATTCGGCCGTGATGGCCTTGTCTGCACCGGTTGGAATGGTGCGGAGCGCTCCGTGTTCTAATCGCGACCGGGCATTGTGCTAACGACATCAGACTTGCTCCTGGCATCGTGCCAAAGAAGGGGAGATCACTCTTCCGCCATAAGGAGCATAGCCGCGCCAACCGTGGCGGACTAATGCCGTGCCGATAGCAAGCGGCGCGCCCAGCTGCGCGCCATCTTTCGGGTTTCCCAACAAAATTTTGGCCCGCGCCGCTTACGTCCCCTTCCCAGACATGCGCCGGGTGCGGGCCATTCACGACGAATGCGGCGAAGAGAGACACGTGGCCACCCGGTAGAAGTCGGGTAGGCGGTGCCCACTGTCTCGACCGTATCTCCGGGTCCACATTGGTGCAGTGACCATACTTCCAGGAGGAACCGGATGAAGATCAAGCTCCACCATCTGAACCTGTGCTCGAAGGATGTTGCGGGCATGGAGGCGTTCTACCGGTCAGTTCTGGACCTGGCGCCCGAGCCGTCCCTGAACAGCGCACGCGACACCACGCAGGGCTACGCCGCCCCGGTCGCGTTCGTGACCGACGGCCAGACGCAGGTCCATCTGGCTACCAAGGATCTCGGAGTCGGCTTCCGTACCAAGCATGTCGTCAATCCGCTGGAGCGCGGCCACATCGCGTTCCGGACCGATGATATCGCGGCGTTCAAGAAGCGGCTCGAGGAGAAGAACATTCCGTATTCGGACTACGGTCAGTGGGCGATGGGCGGCTGGCATCAGATCTTCTTCTACGACCCCGAGGGGAATGTCATCGAGGTCCACCAGGACATGAACGCGTAGCGGTCGGCGCCCCCTCCCCCAACCCCCTCCCGCGAGGGGAGGGGGAGACGTGTCCTACTTGTCGAGCCAGATGGTGGCGAGGTCCTGGTTCACGTAGTGGCTGGGGCCGATCTTCCAGCCGTGCATGTAGGATCTTTCTGGGAGCATGCGGTTCCACCAGAGCATCGGCCACTCATAGGCCATCGTGTCGATCACGCGCGTCTCGTAGGCCCGCATCAGTGTCCGCTGCTTCGCGGGGTCGGTCTCGTGGTACATCTTCTCGTAGATGTCGATCAGGTCCTGGTCGTCATAGCCGCCGTAGTTCTCCACGAAGGCCTTTTTGGGCAGGTACTTCTGCGTATCCATTACCGGATTGACCACGCCGTTGCAGTTGGCCTCGACCACGACGTCGAAGTTGCCGGTGCGCATCGCCTCGAACCACGGACCGGTCGGCACCACCTTCTGCGTCACGTGCACGCCGATCTTGCTCCACTCGTCGACGATCCAGGTGCCGACATATTTGTAGGGCTGATCGACGTTGCGGTTCAGCATCTCGAAGCTGAGGTTGTCCTGACCTGCCTCGTGCAGCAGCCGCTTTGCCTCTGCGCGCGATTTGTCGATGTCGGGCCAGAAGCCGGCCATCTGCTGCAGTTCGTCCTTGGTTGCTGCGAGCGGTGAGCCCGGGAAGACAATGCCGCCGACTGTGTGCACGTCGGCGATCTTCGACAGCGCGGGTGCGCCGTGCCACTGGTCGATCGCCAGCAGCAGCGCCTTGCGCACCCGCACGTCGTCGAACGGCTTTTTCTTCGAATTCGGCGTGATCAGGTTGCCGCAGTTCCAGTCGCTGGTCTGAATGGTGATCTTGTCGCCGAGTTCCTTTTTGAGCTGATCGATTGCCGAGGGTGGCAGGCCGCGGAATTCAGTTGTGGCGCGATCGGCACGGATCGCCTCGACGCGCACCACCTGCTTGTCGGCGAAGATGGCGACGAAGCCGTCGAGGTAGGGCTGGCCCTTGTGGTAGTAGTCGGGATTGCGTTCGCCTTTGATCGACTGGCCGAGATCGTAGGCCACGAACCTGAACGGCCCGCTGCCCATGATGTTCCGCATGTACCAGTTGGGGTCCTTGTCGAGGATGTCCTTCTTGTAGATGTAGGCATACGGATCAGCGAGCGCCGGCAGGAATGTGAGCGTGGCGAATTTCAGGTGGAACACCACCGTACTGGTATCGGGTGCGGCGATGGTGTCGATCATCTGGTACCAGTTGGCGCGGGCGCTGTTGTAGCCAGGCGGCGGATGGACGATGTGGTTCCAGCTCGCCGCCACATCGGTCGCGGTGAGCGGTGAACCGTCGTGCCACTTCACGCCTTCGCGGATCTTGAACGTATAGGTTGTGCCGTTCTCGGTTGGTGTCGGCATTTCGGTGCAGAGGTCGCAGACGAACTTCGTCACGTCCTCCGGATGCTCGGAATCGAGCCGGATCAGCACACTGTAGAACGGCGCGGTCGCGTGGACGGTGGCGTAGGTGGTCTCGCGATGGCCGTCGAAGCTTGGCGGGGCGTCCGCCGGGATCATGTAGGTCAGGATGCCGCCGTGCTTTGGCGTCTCATCGGCTGACGCCGGCATGACGGCCATGATCGCCGCAGCGGTGGCGAATGCTGCCGCCTGTAGACTTGAACGCATATACTGCCCCCATCCGCATTATTGATTGTTGGCAAAACCCGTTCGGGCCTGCCATTGGTTGCGCGATCAGTATGTGCGGTATCCGTCGGCGCGTCGAGACAGGTCGGTTCAGCCGATCCCGGCAGTCAGCTTTTTCAGGTCCGCCTGTGGGCGCGCGCCGTAGTGACTGATGACCTCCGCCGCAGCGATGGAGGCAAGTCTCCCGCACACGGGAAGCGGCTTGCCTGAGGTCAGGCCGGCGAGAAACCCTGCGGCATAGGCATCGCCGGCGCCTGTCGTATCCACAACCCGCGTTGGTTCGGCGGCGATCTCGACGGTCTCGGCGCCACGCAGGATCACGCTGCCGGCCTCGCTGCGCGTCAGGGCGGCAAGTGTCACGTCGGCGCGGGCACGCTCGACCGCGGCTTCGAATGTGTTCTCTTCATACAGGCTGGTTATCTCCGCCTCGTTGGCGAACAGGATGTCGACGTTCTCTTTCACCAGATCGCGGAACGCAGCGCGGTGGCGATCGACGCAGAAGGCGTCCGACAGGGACAGCGCAACCTGCTGTCCGGCAGCATGCGCGGCAGCCGCGGCGCGAAGGAACGCGCGCTGCGCGGCGGGGGGGTCGAACAGGTAACCTTCGAGGTAGGTCACGGTAGCATCCGCCACCAGGGTCTCGGCCACATCGGTTTCGTCGAAGCTGACGCAGGCGCCGAGATAGGTGTGCATCGTGCGCTGTCCGTCAGGTGTGACCACGATCAGGCAGCGTGCAGTGGAGGCGCCACCATGTAGCGGCGTCGAGGGGAAGTGCACGCCGATCGCGGTCATGTCGTGGCGGAACACGGTGCCCAACTGATCGTCGGCCACTTTGCCGAGATAGGCGACACGCGATCCGAGTGCCGCGGCAACTGCACAGGTGTTGGCGGCCGAGCCGCCGCTGCTTTCCTGGCCTGGCGGCATCGCGGCGTAGAGTGCGTCGGCGGTGTCGGTGTCGATCAGGGTCATCGAGCCTTTGCGCATGTCGTGGCGCGAGAGGAATGTGTCGTCGGTGCTTGAAACAACGTCGACGATGGCGTTGCCGATGCCCAGGATGTCGAAACGGGTTGTCATCATCATATCCGTTCAGTGTCATTGCGAGGCGGCGAAGCCAACGAAGCAATCCCCACGCGGATGGAGATTGCTTCGTCGCTGCGCTTCTCGCAATGACAGGGGGTTAGCGGGTTTGTGGTGGGTGGGCGCGGACGGCGGCTTCGTTGACCTCTACGCCCCAGCCTGGGCCTTTCGGGATGATCAGTTCGCCGTTCTCGATCGCGGGTGCGTTGATGAACAGGTCGTCGCGCCAGGACACGCTGTCGATGTCGATTTCCATCACGCGGAAGTTGGGCACCACGGCACAGAAATGCGCGCTGATCGCCGAGCATAGATGGCCGTAGTAGTTGTGCGGCGCGCAGTTCACCTCGTAGGCTTCTGCCATCGAAGCGACCTTGATTGACTCGAGGAAGCCGTTCCAGATCACGTCGATGATTGCCACGTCGGTCGCGTAGGCATCGAAGAACGGACGGAAAGCACGTCGCCCGCAGACCGATTCCAAGGATGCGATCGGACACGGCGCAGCGCGACGGATCAACGCGAGCGATTGCGGGTCCCAGGTGTCGATCTCCAGCCACGTCATGTCGAACGGCGCGACCGCCTTGGCGATCTGCAGGTAGCCCTCGGTCTTGAAGTGGTAGTTGACGTCGAGATGCAGCCCCATCTCGGGTCCCGCGCCGGCACGAAACGCGCCGAGCAGATCCCGCACCGACTGCAGGGTCTTGCGGTCCACATTCAGCTCCGGCCAGCCCGCCGACCGGCCAAAACCGGGACCGAAATTGGTGAGCTTCTCACCGTCAAAGGGTAAAATATTGGTCTTGAGTGCCTTGAAGCCGCGCTTCTTCACTTCGGCGCCGAGGGCCGCGATGTCGTCGTAGTTGCGGAGTGGCTTCACGCCGACAAGCTCGTGGTTGCGCACGCGATAGGAGCCGCAATGCGACCAGTAGACCGGGATGCGCTCGCGCACGGGTCCACCGAACAGCTCGTAGACCGGCACGCCGAGCGCCTTGCCCTTGATGTCGAGCAGTGCGTTTTCGATCGCGGCGATGGCGCGCGAATTTATCCCGCCCGGCGCCTGCACCTGACGCACCCATAGCATCGAGGCGATCTGCTGTACCGGCCGCGGGTCGAGCCCGATCAGTGGCTCGGCGAGGCCACGGATCACGCCGGTCAGGCCGCGGCTGCCATCGGCCTCGGTGTATTCCGACCAGCCGACAAGGCCGTCATCAGTGGTGAGCTTGAGGAACGAAAAAGTCCGCCAGCCGGCATCACAGTGCAGGTCCTCGATCTTGGCGAGTTTCATGTCGTTGCTCTCCTTGGGCGCGGTGGCAGTACCAGGCCGACGCCGCGCAGATGGCTGAACAGTTCCTTCAGCCGGTCGCGGTCCGCCTGAGGCAGTGGCGGCCGCAGAATCGACTCGATGTTCGAGCGCAGGTGTGTCTGGTCGCCGGTGCCGAACAGCACGACATCGACTCCGGGCTCATGGCGCACATAGCGATACGCCGCATCGGTGAGGCTGGTGGCGCCGCCTGGATGGATGAGGAAGCCGAGAGGGTCGGGATGGTCGGCCAGCGACTGCGGCACCTTGCCCTCCGCTGCCAGATCCTGCATCGCTTCGGCCACGCGGTCGGCGCGGGCGAAGATGCTGCGCACGGCGAACATCAGCAGCGTGCCCACGCGATGTTTCAGAGTCGCGGGGAACACGGCCTCGCGGGTGTTCTGGCTCATCAGGTGGAACGCGACCATGACGACATCCCAGATGCCGTCGGGGACGGCGCGCAGCAGCATCCGGTGTTCGAGATCGTTCGGCGAGGTCTCGGTGATGCCGAGGAAGCGGAACTTGCCCTTTTCCTTTTCCTTCAGCAGGGCCGGTGCGATCACGTCATGCACGTAGTCGTAGCCGGAGGGCGGCACCGCATGGAGCTGAAAGACATCGATGCAGTCGATGCCGAGTTCGCGCAGCGAGTTGTCGAGGCTGGCGACGACACGTTCCGGCGTCCAGCGTTCGCCGCCGCGGATGACGGAGGACTTGGTGGCGATCACCACGCGATCGCGCGGCACGGTCTTGATTGCTTTGCCGACCACGCCCTCGGTGTCATAGGGCGCGGCGGTGTCGAGCAGATTGACGCCTTGGTCGAGCGCGGCATGGATGATCGCGATGGCGCTGGCCTCGGTGCCGCCGGTGTTCAGACCCAGCCGGCTGAAACCGCCGCAGCCGAGACCGGCGACGCTGACCCTGAGTTCCGTCCTGCCCAGCGTGGTGTATTCCATGCACCTACCTGCTCCTTGAAGGGAAGCAGGCTAGCGGGCTGGCGGTGGGACGCAACTCGAACCCGGTTATCCTTGCTTACGCGTGGCCGGCGCGCTTCAGTCAACCACGCGAACGACGATCGTGGCCGCCTAGCCGGCCGCCGCCACGTCGCTCGCTGTCACCGCGCCTTTCGTTGAAGTAGGTTCGGTCCATCTGCCGCGCACCGCACGTCTCGTACAGCTTGCGCGCCGCTGCGTTGGATGAATTGGTGGTCCACTCCAGCGACGAAAAGCCTTCGGCGGCTCTCAATCGCTGCGCAGCCTTCACCAGCAAGCGTCCCACACCGCTCCGTCGCGCCGCCTGCGCGACATAGAGGTCGCGGATGTAGAGGGACAGGGTCAACTCGGCCGCGGGGAATGTGACATTCATGACCAGGGAGCCCACGACGTTATCGCCTGCCACGGCGATGAGGACATGCGGATCGAATGTATTCACAGGTGGCTTGCAGGCCAGGGCCGCAGCCTTGATGGCCGCGGCATCCGACACCGGGCGTTTGTAGTGCGTCTGCATTTCCGAGAAGTGGCTGGCGAGGCCCGGAACGTCGGCCTCGGTCGGGCGGCGGATGACTATGTCCAGGGCGGACGCCTGGTTCGGGGAACTCATTACATCCGACATCATGATCCTCTGGCCGAGTATTGCGAGACGTCGGTCGTAGATCGGTCGGCCTTACACCGAGGTGTCGGTTTGGGCTTCAGGAGGCAACCTCACGCCCTGGAGATGGCCTCCAGCGCGAGGCCGGTGGTCCGCGGACCGAAGCCTCCGATCGAGACCACCACAATCAACATGGCAAAGGCGATGAAGCTGAACACCGCGTTCACCCCGCCGAGGTTCAGCAGATAGGCCACGGCCAAGCCGGACAGCGCGGCGGACAACCGGCTCCACGAATACACAAAGCCCACGGCACGCGAGCGGATGCGGGTGGGGAACAGCTCCGCCTGGTAGCTGTGGAAGCTGTACGACATCCAGTTGTTGCACAGAGTCACGAGGACACCCAGAGCGATCAGCATGACGGCATCTGTTGCATTGGCAAACAGCATGCCGAATACGCCGATGCCGACTGCGCCGCCGCACACCTGCCACTTCCGCTCCATCTTGTCGGCGATCAGCGTGCCGATCAGGGGCCCGATGGGATTGGCGATGGCGATGACGAACGAATAGAGCAGGCTGGTGGTGATGGTGATGCCCTTGGCGATCAGCAGGGTCGGCACCCAGGCGGCGAAGCCGTAGTAACCGAAGGTCTGGAAGAAGTTGAACACCGACAGGATGATGGCCCGCCTGTCGTAGGGCGGCTGCCACATCTCGGCGAAGCTGCCGGCGCCTTCGTCCTGGGCCACGGCTGGACCGGGGGCAGGGAGCGGCCCGATCTCCGCCGCGACGTTCGCTTCGATCGTCGCGGTGATTGCCTCGGCCTCCACGAGGCGCCCGTGCCGCGCCAGCCAGCGCGGCGATTCCGGCAGGCCGAGGCGGATGAACCAGATCACGACGGCGCCGGCCGAGCCGATCAGCACCACCCAGCGCCAGCCGTCGAAGCCGAACGGGGCATTCGGCACCAGCAGATAGGCGATGAACGCCACGATCGGCACGGCGAGGAACTGGAAGAACTGGCTATAGGCAAAGGCGCGGCCGCGGTGGGTCAGCGGGACGAGTTCGGCGACATAGGTGTCGATGGTCACCAGTTCGACGCCGATGCCGATGCCGGCAATGAAGCGCCAGAGATCGACGGCGAAGCCCGAGGACTGGAACGCCATGATGGCAGTCGTGATCGAGTACCAGACCAGGGAGAAGGTGAACACGGTGCGGCGACCGTACTGGTCGGCCACATGGCCCAGGCAGATCGCACCGACGAACAGGCCAGCGAACAGGGCGAAGACGAATGTGCCGATACCGGCCACGTGATACGGGCCCAGGGCGTTGAAGGCGCCCAGTGACTCTGGCGTGAAGTAGCCCGCCCGGTTCAACCCTGGGGCGATGTAGGCGGTGAGGAACAGGTCGTACAGCTCGAAGCAGCCGCCGAGGGAGATCAGCGTGACCAGGTACCAGATGTGCCGGGCCATCGGCAGCCGATCCAGTCTGGCTGCGAGCTGTGCGGCGCTGCTTTCCATGTGTCCCTCGTTGGTGGCTTCAATCCGATGGAGGGCCTAGGCTGGCATGCGTCAAGGCGCAACCTTGTGAACGACGGCAAGCCACGCCATTTAGGGCCGTCATGCAGAACACCATGAACGCCGGGGCCGACCCTACCGGGTGGCACGGCACCACCATCCTGTGCGTCAGGCGGGATGGACACGTAACGATGGCCGGCGACGGCCAGGTCTCGATGGGTCAGACCATCGTCAAGGGCAACGCTCGCAAAGTGCGCCGGATCGGGGCCGGCGGGGCGGTTCTGGCAGGTTTCGCCGGCGCGACTGCCGACGCGTTCACCCTGCTCGAACGCCTCGAGAGCAAGCTGGAGCGGTTTCCCGGCCAGCTCGAACGCGCCTGCGTCGATTTGGCGAAGGACTGGCGCACCGACCGCTACCTGCGCCGGCTGGAGGCGATGATGGCGGTGGCCGACAAGGATCGCAGCTTTACGCTGACCGGCACGGGTGATGTGCTGGAGCCGGAGGACGGCGTCATCGGCATCGGCTCAGGCGGCAACTATGCACTGTCGGCCGCGCGTGCGTTGATGGCGGTGGAAGGAATGTCTGCCGAGGAGATCGCTCGGCGTGCCATGAAGATTGCCGCCGACATCTGCGTGTATACCAACAACAACGTCATATTCGAGACCTTATAAATGGAAGTCCCTACCTATTCGCCGCGCGAGATCGTCTCTGAACTCGATCGCTTCATCGTCGGGCAGACCGATGCCAAGCGCGCGGTCGCGATCGCGCTGCGCAACCGCTGGCGGCGGCAGCAACTGCCGGAGGAGATGCGCGAGGAAGTTGTACCAAAGAACATTCTGATGATCGGTCCGACCGGCTGCGGCAAGACCGAGATCGCGCGCCGGTTGGCGAAGCTGGCGCAGGCGCCGTTCCTTAAGGTCGAGGCGACGAAGTTCACCGAGGTGGGCTATGTCGGCCGGGATGTGGAGAGCATCGCGCGCGATCTGGTCGAGGCCAGCATCAACATGCTGCGCGAGGCGTCCCGCAAGGAGGTGCAGGCGCAAGCTGAGCTGGCGGCGGAGGAGCGGCTGATCACTGCATTGGTCGGCGAAGGTGCGGCGGCCGACACGCGCTCGAAATTCCGCCGCATGCTGCGCAACGGCGAGTTCGAGCAGAAGGAGATCGAGATCGAGGTCTCCCAGTCGGGTGGCATGCCGATCGGTCAGCTCGATATTCCGGGCATGCCGCCGGGCCAGGTGATCAACCTCGGCGAGATGATGAAGGGCATGTTCGGCGGCGGTCGGCCGACGCAGAAGCGGAAGCTTACGGTGGAGGCGGCGCGTCGCATGCTGCATGAGGAGGAAGCCGATCGGTTGCTCGACAACGACCGGCTGACGAAGGATGCGGTATCTCATGCCGAGAACAACGGCATCGTATTCATCGACGAGATCGACAAGGTGGCGGCGCGCACGATCGAGGGTGGCTTCCGCGGTGGCGACGTCTCACGCGAGGGCGTGCAGCGCGATTTGCTGCCGCTGATCGAGGGCACCACGGTCAGCACGAAGTATGGCACGGTGAGAACCGACCATGTGCTGTTCATCGCCTCGGGTGCGTTCCATCTGGCGAAACCGTCCGATCTGCTGCCGGAGCTGCAAGGCCGGTTGCCGATCCGCGTGGAGCTCGCACCACTGTCGCGCGCCGACCTGCGGCGGATTCTGACCGAGCCGGAACACTCGCTGCTGAAGCAGTCTTCCGCGTTGCTGGGAACCGAGAAGGTCACGCTGATATTCACCGACGATGCGGTGGATGCGCTGGCGGAGCTGGCCGCCGACATCAACGACCGCGTGGAGAATATCGGCGCGCGTCGATTGCACACGGTGCTGGAGCGGCTGCTGGAGGAGATCAGCTTCACCGCCACGGACAAGGCGGGCGAGACGATCACGGTTGACGCGGCCTATGTGAACGAGCGGGTGGCGCCGCTGGCGCAGAAGGGCGATCTGAGCCGGTTCATTCTGTAGGCTGAGCTCAGCCCTTGGGTGTTTGCCGGGGGGCTGGTTCGTAAACTCCCCGATTTTGTGCGTCGATCAGTGCGCGACCTGATCCTGTAATTGCTCCGACGCGTCGGCGCCGGTCTCCGGCACGCCGGCGAGCCGCAGGCCCTCCGCGAAGAGATCGCGATCGCTCTCACGCTCGAGCGGCGACGTGGCAATGAATTGCTCGACGGTGAAATTCGGCTCGATGGCCATCAGCCGCCGACGCACCACGGCAGCCTCCTGCGCACGCCCGAGATGGCCAAGCGCCGCGAGATACGGCTTGTAGGTCGCGGAAAACGACGGGTTCATCTCGCTCACCGCGCGGCCAACCGCAACCGCCGACTCGTAGTCGCGCTTCAGCAGATGGATCAGAATGAAGAATGCGTCAAAGTAGAACGCGTGCGGATCGAGCGGTGACAGCTTCTTGTATCGGTTGTTGCGCCGCTCTGCCTCGTCCGGATCGCCCAGATAGGCGAACGCGATCGCCGACAGCGCCCACGCCATCGCCAGATTCGGATTAAGCGACAGCGCGCGTTCGTGCAGCGCGATCGCCTCGCGCAGGCGACGATGCAGGAAGGCGCGCACATGGCCGGCTATGGTCAGGCCGCGCGCGTCGAACGGATCTAATATTACTGCGCGTTCCGCATGCTGACCCGCCTCTTCCATGATCGCGGCAGGACGGTCCGTCCAATCCTGGCCGACCAAAAACATCTGCCAGTAGGCGTACCAGGCATAAGCGGCGGCGTAATCGGGCTCCACTTCGATCGCGTGCGCGAGATACTCGCCGGCTCGCATAAACGGCTCGCGCTCCAGCCGGCCGATCAGCGGGATCGCCCGCAGCATCAGGTCATAGGCGGTCGCATCGATCGGCGGGCGGGCGGAACTGCGCTTGGCCTCGATCAGCAGGATTTCCGGATCGATCTGAGCCACCACCTCCGAGGCGATTTCGTCCTGTAGCGACAATAGGTCGTTCGACTGGCGATCGAAGCGACGCGCCCACACGACCTGGTTGCCGGCGCGGAGGTCGAGCAGGCGGACGGTGATGCGCAGGCGGTTGCGCACCCGCTGAATGGAGCCGTCGAGCAGGAAGTCGAGACCGAAGGTTCGCCGGATCGCCGACTCGTCGCGTGTCTCGGCCGCGAAGCGCGCCAGAGAATTGGAAGCCACCACGAACATCCAGCGGAACCGTGCCAGCGCGGTGGTGATCTCCTCGGCGAGGCCGGGAGCGAGGTGCGACTCCTCCTCGGTGGTGCCGACGAGTTGCAGGGGCATGACGCCGACATGGGCGCCCCCTCGGGTAGGGTGCAGCTCCTGCGTACGTGGTTCGAGAACCGCGGGGGGTTCGTCCGGCTCGTCCGCCACCGGCGGTGGTGGTGGTGGCGGGCGCAGCGGCATGCGGCTTCCCGCCGGGCCGCGGATTTCCGCCAGAAGCTTTTGGGTCTCCGCCGACGGCGAGGCGTCCAGCAGATCCGCGAGCACCGCGCGGCAACGGTCATAGGCCTGAATCGCCATGCCGCGCTCGCCGCGCGCCGCGTGCGCCCGCATCAGCGCTCGCCAGGCGCCCTCATGCGCACGATCGATCTGCAGCAGGCGCTGCGCGGCTGGGATCGCAGCCTCCGGCTCGACCTGTTCGCGCAACAGGGCTTCGGCAACCGTGCGGGCACGGTCGCGCAACCGCTCGCGCTCGGTGGTCAGCCAAGCGTCGAAGGTGGGATCGATGCCGTCCAGATCCTCCAGCAGATCGCCGTCAAGGAGAGACAACGAGGCCGGCTGGTCGGTCGTTGCCCGCATGACCTCTTCCACGTCCACCCAGACCACGCCGGGACGCAGCGAGAGGTGATCCCGGGTCACCGACAACACCTCGGTCCCCGCCGGTGCCAATGTCTCGAGAAGCCGATGAATTTCCTGACGCAGCGAGGCCCGCGCCTGCTCCTCGGGCCGGCGGCTCCACAGCAACTCGGCGAGGCGCCCGCGCAGCGCGGCACGGGGCGATGACAGGGCGATAACGGCCAGCAACGCACGCGTCTTGCGCCCAGCCGGCAGCACGTTCTCGCTGGTCAGCGTCCAGGCTTCCATCTGGCCGATCAGGCGCAGCCTGACCACGACCTGCACCGCCGGGTTGGGCGGTGTGATGTGGGCCGAAGGTCGTTGTGAGGTACCAGCCATCATTGCGTCATTCGTGTGAGGTTCGACCGCCCGAGGCCAGGGCTTCAGCACGGAGAGACTTACACCCCCCTTTCAAATCGCTGCCTCCTCGAAAATCCGCCGGATGTTACCCTGCCACGACTGGCGATAGCATGCCAGCCAATGTTCTGCCTGTGTCGGTTCGCCAGCCGCTATCGCTTCTAGTGGAACGAGATAGACCGATTCGTCCAGCCCCGCAACGTTGCAGCGCGCCCGGCCGCGCAACCCATCACGGGCGATCGCGACAACCTCACGGGCCAGATCCTGCAAGCTGCCTCCGCGCCAGCGAGCAGCCAGGCCCTCGCGCGGCACCGCCTCCCGCAGGGCAACCGCGTCCTCCCAGGTTGCGTCGCGCAGCAGGGCTTCGGCCGCGGTGAGCGCGGCTTCGTCATACAGCAGGCCAACCCAGAGCGCCGACTGCGCCACCATCATGTCGGCGCGGCCGGCATCCGCTCCGCGCATCTCCAGAAAGCGCTTGATCCGCACATCGGTGAACACCGTCGTGACGTGGTCGGCGAAATCGCCCACGGTGGCGACCGTACCTGCGACGTTGTGCAGCCGGCCGTCCATGAAGTCCCGGAACGACGCGCCGGCCACGTCGATGTAGGAGCCGTCGCGATAGACAAAGTACATCGGCACCCTGTCGACCATCCACTCGACGTAGCGCTCGAAGCCGAAGCCGGGTTCGAACATCACGCGCGGTATGCCGGAGCGCTGGTTGTCGGTGTCGGTCCAGACATGGGCCCGATATGACAGGAAGCCGTTCGGCCGCCCCTCGGAGAACGGCGAGTTGGCAAACAGCGCGGTGGCCAACGGTTGCAGCAACAGCGATACACGCAGCTTGCGCAGCATGTCCTGCTCGGACGAATAGTCGAGATTGACCTGCACGGTGCACGTGCGCGTCATCATGTCGAGGCCGCGCGTGCCGACCTTCGGCATGTAGCGCCGCATGATCGCGTAGCGCGATTTCGGCATCCACGGCATTTGCTCGCGCGTGGCGATCGGGTGGAAGCCGAGCGGCAGGAAGCCGATTTGCAGATCGCGCGACACGCTGCGCACCAGTTCGTAGTGCGCCTCGAGCTCGGCCATGGTGTCGTGCAACGTTTCCAATGGCGCGCCGGAAAGTTCGAGCTGGCCGGCTGGTTCCAGCGAAACCGCGGCGTCGCCCTGCTTCAGGCCGATGAGATTGCCGGCGTCCGTGATCGGCGTGCCGCCAAAGCGCTCGAGACCCTCGAGCAAATCGCGGATTGAGCCAGGCTGACCGTCGGTCGGCTGGTAGGGCGGAGCTGCGAGATCGCCAATGCGGAAGCCGAATTTCTCGTGCTCGGTGCCGATGCGGAAACGTTCCATCGGCTTGCAACCGGCCGCGATATGATCGGCCAGTTGCTGCACCGAGGTGACCGGCGTCGAGTCGGCGTCTCCGGGGTTGGACATACTGCTCCCAGGCGTGTGGGTTCGCGTTATGGTATTAGCGGCAGTCCACCCCCTGCAACAATGCCAGGCCCGCGATGCAGGCCGTGTCCGCACGGAGGATGCGCGGCCCCAGCGATACAAGGGTTACAAAGGGATGCGCGCGCAGTGCTTCAAGCTCCGCCGGCGTGAATCCGCCTTCCGGACCGACGAGCAATGCGCGGGCTCCAGCGGTCGCGGAAAGGCGTAACTCGTGGCTGCGTTCGACCGCGGCGAACAGGCACCTGTCGCGCGGCCAGTCGGACAGCAGCGCCGCGAGCGGCCGAGGCGGATGAAGGTCGGGCACAGTCAGGCGCTCGGACTGCTCCGCGGCCTCGACGGCGATGGCCGTGAGGCGATCCGCATTCATCCGATGTGCATTGACCCGTTCCGTGAGGACGGGGTGCAGCGCGGCGACGCCGAGTTCGGTCGCCTTCTGGACGATGAGATCGGTGGCGTCACGCTTCAGCAGCGCGAATGCCAGCCACAGATCGGGACCATGGGTCTGGGCGCGTGTCCGGTACTCCACCCGCAAAGTGGCGCGATCGCGCCGTACAGTCTCGATGCGGGCGGCGAACTCGCCGTCGCGGCCATTGAACAACAGCAGCGTATCGCCAGGGCCACGGCGCATGACGTGGGCAAGATAATGCGCCTGTGCCGCCGTGGCGGCGATGGTATCGCCCTCGGCCAGAGCTGCCGTGACGTGAAGACGGATTGACCCGGTCATGACTGCGGGCAGAGTAGCATCCATGCAGGCGCACACCGACATCGCGGCGACCGGATGGGTGGCGCGCCTGCCGCGACCCTGGCTGCCCTATCTTCTGCTGGCGCGGGTCGATCGCCCGATCGGCGTGTGGCTGCTGTTTCTCCCCGGGCTGTGGGGAATTCTGCTGTCCGGCGCACCGTTATACCAGGCGGCGCGCCTGATCGTGCTGTTCGCGATCGGTGCCCTGGTGATGCGCGCCGCCGGCTGTGTGGTGAACGATCTGTGGGACCGCGATATCGATCGAATGGTGGCACGGACAGCTGGCCGGCCGCTGGCCTCTGGCGCACTCCGCCCACGCCAGGCGCTGGTGTTCCTCGCCGTCCTGCTGTTGATCGGGCTGGCGATCCTGCTGCAACTGAATGCGCTCGCCCGGTTGTTGGGCGTGGCGTCACTGGTGTTGGTGGCGCTTTACCCCCTGGCCAAGCGGGTGACGTGGTGGCCGCAGCTTATGATGGGCTTCACCTTTGGCTTCGGCGCGCCGCTCGGTTACGCCGCCGGGGCGGGGCGGCTGGATGCGACCTGGGCTGCGCTCTATGGCGCGGCGATCCTATGGGATTTGGGATTCGACACAATCTACGCCCACCAGGATCGCGAGGACGATGCGCTGCTCGGGGTGAAATCGACTGCCCGCCTGTTCGGCCAGCGGACTGCGCTTTTCCTTGCCGTCTGCTACGGCGGCGCGATGTTGCTGTTGGCCCTGGCGGGTTGGCTCGCCGGGATCGGGGGCTGGTTCTATCCGGCGCTGGCGCTGCCAGCGGTACTGCTGGCACGGCAGGTCGGCGCGCTCGACATCGACGACCCAGCCCTCTGCCTGCGGCTGTTCAAAGCGAACCGCGAGGTCGGGCTGGCGGTCGCGGCGGCGATCCTGCTCGGTTGGGCCTGAGGTCCCGCGTCGCTGCCCCGCAGGGCAGCTTCGCCGGAAGCCACTGGTTCTCATTCGCCGATTGATCGCTCGACCGCCCGGTTCAGGGCGGCGTCGATATCGCCCTCCCAAAGCTCGCGCGGCAATTCGTGGACCAGTTCGACCTCGTTGCCGTTCGGATCGGTCAGATGAATGCTGCGAGTGACGCCGCGATCCACCCGCCCGTAAAGCGTCACGCCGCGCGCGGTCAGGAAGGCGATCTGCTTCTGCCAAGCCTCCTGCGTCGCGTATTCGATGGCGACGTGGTTCAGTGCCTGAGGGTGCTCGGCGAGATCGTCCGGCAACAATCGCTCGACCAACGCGATGTCGTGGTGGCGCAGATTGCCGTCGCGCTCGCCGCTGTAGAAGCGCATCCGAGCACGCGGCTTACCGTCCGGGCCGGGTCGCCTCAGCGTGCCGACGTGACGGAAGCCGAGCAGTCCGGTCCAAAAGCGATGGGACGCCTCGAGGTTGCGGACGTTGAGGACGACGTGATTCAGCCCGCGCGGCGTCTGCGCCTCAGTGGCTGGCTCGACCAAAGCCGTCATTGGAACTCTCCTGTGAAAGATCGAGCACCGTCAGGTGCGCTCAACACTGGTGGCAGCGGCGTCGAGCGCGGCGGCAACCTGATTGATCTGCTCCTCGCTCAGCGGGCCGCGCGATGTGCGCAGTCGCAGCGCGAGCCTCAGATTCTCCATCGCGCGCAGGATCTGTGGCGCAGGACCGCCGCCCTGCGCCCGGCTTGCCTCGGCCATGCGGGCGAGGAGGGCGTCCACGGCCGGCCGGTAGGCGGCAAGATGATCCCGTCCGTCCGGTGTGATCGCGTGCAGCTTCTTGCCACCCTCGCCGGTGCTGACCGTCACCTGACCGAGTTCCTCAAGAAGCGTCAGCGTTGGATAGATCACGCCCGGGCTTGGGCTGTAGGCGCCGCCGACCTGCTCCTCAATCGCCTTGATGAGCTCGTAACCGTGCCGCGGCTTCTGGGCGATGAGGTGGAGGATGACCAGGCGAAGGTCACCATGGGCGAAGAAGCGGCCGAGCCCGGAACGGCCGCCGCCGCGACGGTGTCGACCATGTCCGCCGGAGCGGCTGTCATCGCGATGATCCTCGTGGGCGAAGCGTTGGCGTGGCCCATCGTGAGGATGGCCGCCGTGTGAGTGTCTGTGGAACATTCAATCTCCGAGTGTGTTTCGATATAACGAAGTACAGATATATCCAGATACACTCGAAACGCAAGGGGGTTGGAAAACTAAATGCTGGCGTTGGCGACAGACTGCGTGCGAGCAAGTCGCATGAAGGCATTGCCTGACCCCAACCCCGCGCGAGACGGGCTGGTCTTCGTGCGCGAACATACGAGGCGTGGTCAGGTGCCGCTGGTCCCCGAGATCGCCCTGTACATGGCCAGCGAAATCACCCCGATCTGGCAGGCCACCGAGGCGTGGCTGGCCCAACACAACGTGGAACCGCCGTTCTGGGCGTTCGCATGGCCGGGCGGCCAGGCGCTGGCGCGCTACGTGCTGGACCAACCCGCGTGCGTTGCCGGCCGGCGCGTGCTCGATTTCGCCGCCGGATGCGGCATCGCCGCCATCGCCTGTGCGCTGTCGGGAGCGGCATCGGTCGAGGCAGCCGAGATCGACCCGCTGGCGCGTGCCGCGATCGCGCTGAACGCTGCGGCGAACGCTGTCGAAGTCACCCTCAGCGATTCCGACGTCGTGGGCGCCGACTGCCGCTGGGATCTGATCCTGTGCGGCGATGTCTGCTACGAGGGGCCGATGACCGAGCACATCCTGCCGTGGCTTCGCTGCATGGCCGGCCATGCCGACGTGTGGATCGCCGATCCAGGTCGTGCCTACCTGCCGGGCGAGGGTCTCACCGCATTCGCCAGCTACTGTGTGCCGACCAGCCTGGAACTGGAGGATCGGACCGAGCGGGAGGTCTCGCTCTACCGGCTCGGCCGCTGACCCGGCTTCCCCTTCGGCTTGTCGCCCCCGCCCAATTGCGAAAGATCCAGCCCGTTCACCTTCACCGACGGGCCGTCGCTCACGATGTCCCATACGAGCCGCTCGCCGTCCGGCTTGGCCAGCCCGCGCAACATGATCAGCGCCGGCAGTGCCTGCTGAAGATCCGGGTTTGCGCGCGCCTGTGTGGCCAGCTCGTCAAACCCTGTCGCGGTGAGATGCGCCTCGCCATGCCAGTTACCGGGCGAGGTGATTGTGACGCGGCCTGTCCCAGCCACCTTCGCCGGTCCCAGGTCGAAGGCCAGCGCCTCCATGCCGAGCTCGGCGCCGCTATGCGAAACGATCGCGGCAATGTCCGGCGCGAGGGTGCTGCTGTCGGCGCCTGCCTCCGTTGCGTCCATGGCCAGCTTATGCAGATCCGCAGTCGGAATGCCCGACAGGCTCGGCTTGAACTCGACGTGGTGGGGGAGATAGGTCGCGACCTTCGGTGGCAGGCTTGGACTGGCCAGCTCATCGACGCCGAGCTCAACCCAGGCGTGCAACCGCTCTCCGGGTGCCTCGCCGCCAAAGCCAAGCAGCAGGTGCCTGATCGACAGTCCACCCATGCCGGCGATCTCGACCTGCAGCCCGTCCACCGTTTCCTGGAGACGCACGCTGGTCAACATGTCCTGCAGAGACTCCACCATGAGACGCAACTGAGCCCGAACGGGGGCGGGGAGATCGAGTTTGTCGCTCTTGGTCGCGATGTCAGGCGGCAGGGCGCCGACGAGGCCGCTGGTGGCGGCAATCAACCCGGCGAAACGGTCGCGATTCACGCCGTTGACCTGGCCGACCGCGTGCATGGTCTGGATGCCGATCGCCATCGGCGTGCCGCCGTTGACCTGCGTGGCTGACTTCCAACCATTGGCGGTCGCATCCATGCTGAAATCGAGCCGACCGTTCTGGGCCGGAGACAGAACGGTGTCCGCCATATAGCGGTCGAGGCGCTGTTCCTGGCGTTGCTTCGCGCTATCCGAGGCAATGACGAGGTCACCCATCTCGGTGTGCAATTTCGACGCGGTGGTCAGGCCGGGATCGATTACGCCCTGCGTGTCCTGGTGGCCGACGCTGAAGTGCATGTCGACCGAAGTGCCCTTGCCGGCCTCGCCGGTCTCCGGAACCGTCATGGTGAAGGTCCCGGAAGGCGGTATCTTCATTTCATCGACCGACCAGCGACCACCGTCCAGCGGTCGAAGATTAGCGGTGGCCGCCACCTGGTCGGGCGCACCGGCAAGGCCGGGGATCGGCCAAGTGACCGCGTAGTGGTCGTGCTCGCCGGTGACGCGCAAGCCCGACTCCGGCAGCTTCACGGCCGGCCCCAGCAAACTGGCAAGCCAGTCCTTCAGTTGCTGTTGCAGCGCCTGTGCCTGGTCAGGCCCGATGTCATCGGCCCAAGCGGCTCTCGACACGAGGAGCAGCAGGCTGAGCGCAGCCAGACGCGAAAGCCACACGACCCAGCCCTCCTCGGCGTATTGAGCGTCGAGGATACCGCAGGATCGGGTCAGTCTGCTACGTCAACGATCACGAGCTCGGTATCCTCAGTTGCGACGATGGCGAGATCGTCCTCGCCAGTGATGGCCACGCCGTCGCGCGCACCAACATGAGTGCCGTTCACGGTCAGCGATCCACTCGCGGCGACCAGATAGACGCCGCGGCCCGGCGCAAGCTCCAGAGACGCCGTTTCTCCGGCACGCAGCGTGCCCGCAAGCACGGCCGCATCGGCATTCAGCGGCAGTGCCCCACTTTCGGCATCCTGCACGCGGCCGCTCGCGAGCACCGAAAGTCCGCCCTCCTTGGGGAACTGCCGCGTCGCCCAGCCGGGCGCGACGCCGTGGCGATCGGGCTGTATCCAGATCTGGAATAACCGTGTCGGCGCCGCCTCGCGGTTGTACTCGGCATGCACGATCCCGGTCCCGGCATGCATGACCTGAACGTCGCCCGCGGCGGTCCGGCCCTCGTTGCCGAGGTTGTCGCGGTGCGTGATGGCGCCCTCCCGGATGTAGGTGACGATCTCCATCTCGCGATGTGGATGCGGGTCGAAGCCGGTGCCTGGCGCCACCTCGTCGTCATTCCAGACGCGCAGCCGGCCGAAGCCCATGCGCTCCGGGTCGTGATAGTGGCCGAAGCTGAAGTGATGCCGGGCATTGAGCCACTCATTGCGGAAGCCGCCGAGCCCGGTGAAGGGTCGAACCTGGATCATGGTGATCCTCCTCAGTAGTTCGATGTTAAACGGTTCGGCGATGAACTAGTAATCGTCCAGGCCGACTTCAAGGGTCTCGCTTTCGGCAGCCAGACCCAGCCGCCGCAACAGATCGCTGAGCTGCCGGAGCTCCTCGCCGCTCAGCGCGGCCATTGCAGCAGTGATGTCACCGGCATGCCGGGCGAACAGCGGCTCGATCAGGTCGCTTCCGGCTGGTGTCAGCTCCACATGCACAGCGCGACGATCTGATTTCTGGCGGGCGCGATGTACGAGACCGCGCGACTCAAGTTTGTCGACCAGGTCAGTCATGTTGCCGGCGCTGGTGAGCACCTTTCGGCTTAGCTCGCGTTGGCTCAGCGGTCCCTTGTGCAGGATGGCTTCGAGCACGCCGAACTGGGTCGGTGTCAGACCGGCGGCGGCAAGCCGGGGTTCCACCCGCGCCAACACGGACCGGCCGGCGCGCAGCAGCTTCACATAGGCATCGAGCGCCGCGGCGGTGCGCGCATCGGCCACGCCTCAGCGGTTCATCATCACCGGCAGCCAGGCGCGCTCCAATACATGGCGCGTGACGCCGCCAAGAATGAGTTGGCGCAGACGGGAGTGTGAATAGGCGCCCATCGCCAGCAGGTCGCAGTCGAAGTCACGTGCTGCCTTGAGCAGACCCGCGCCAACCGACTTCTCCACCGATTGGAACATCACGATATCGGCATGCACGCCATGCAGTGCCAGATAAGCCGCGAGATCCGGCGCCGCAGGGCCGCGCCGCTGATAGCCCTCCGCGGAGAGAATACGCACCGCCTCGGCACGCTGAAGCCAAGGTAGCGCAGCATACACGGCGGAGGCTGACTCGGCGGTGCCATTCCAGCCAAGGCACACACGCGCGCCGATCGTGGTGGGCGCGGTCTGCGGCGCGATCAGCACCGGCCGGCCGGAATCGAACAGCACGGCATGCAGTGCATCGGACGACGAGACGTCCTCGCCCGCATCCGGATGAGGCACCACGGTCAGGTCGGCAAGGCGCGCCTGCTGCGCGACAAGGTCCTCCTCGCGGCCGGTGACCGATGCAAAGCTGGCGGTCGCGCAATCGGCGCCGGGATGCGCCTCGGACAGGATGACGTCATGCTGCAGGACGAACCGGTCGAACATCGAGCGGACCGCGTGGGCGCGCTCGCTGCTTTCCTTCTCGGTGGCCGACATCATTTCTTCGATCATCGCACCGGACAGGCCCTCGCCGGCGAGCGGCGCGACATCGCGGCTGTCCACGCGGACGTGGAGTGCCGTGACGTGGGCATTCCACAACCGGGCGATCATCAGGCAGGTAGAAAGTGCCGCTTCACCCGCGGCGGTCCCAGTCAAGGGCAGCAGCAGCTTGCGGATGGCCATCATATGCCTCCTCGCTTGCAGGTCAGGACTGCGTTTCTAGCACGGCATGAGCCGGAAGCGCATCACATGCCGGATGGGCGACGCCGCGACGTCAAAAGCAAGAAGGGCCGATCCCAACGGACCGGCCCTCTTGGTTTGGCAAATGTCGACTCTAGCTGCGTGGGTTCAGGACGGCGCGACCGACGACTGCGATTGCCAGGGCACCGACCACAATCAGAACTGTGACGATCATCGCCACCTCCTTCGACTGAACTCGACTGCCCTCCGAGCAACTGCGGAATTAGCTGTTGCTGCCAGCGTTCTCGGTGGGCGGGAACAGGTACGTGTTGGACGCGTTGGCCGGAGCCGCGAAAGCGACGGTCCCGGACAGCAGCGTCAGCACGGCGAGAGCGGCCAATAACTTCTGCATGGTATCCCCCTTTGGTTTCCGCCTGCGGCGGGGTTGACTGTGTGCGTCAGCCGGACCGGGCTTGGCCGGTCCGGTCCTGCTGACAGCGGGAAAGTTGCATTCCACCAACGTGAGCGCGCTGAAGTGCTTCACACCCCGATTTGAGTTGCTTTGCGTCGCTTTTTGACTGTCACGCCGGCGGGCTGGTCTGCGGCTCTGCTGACGCGTTATCCTGAATTCCTATTCCATCATTTCGGTGTTTGATAAAAATGACCGCGTTGCTTGGTGTCGCAGCCTTCAAGGGAATGGATCCCGCGGAGCTCGATCGGATCGAGGCGCAAAGCCGAATGCTTGAGCCGCGCGGCGGCGCTCGGATTTTCGCGGAAGGCGATGCGGCCGACGCCGTCTATGCAATCATCGCCGGCGTGGGACATGTTCGAATCGGCTCGCTTGATCCGAACAGCAAGGGTCTGATGATCGAGATCTGGGGCGCGGGTGACATATTCGGTGAAATTGGAGTCATTGACGGCAGCACGCGCACGGCCGACGCCGTCGCAGAGGGTCGCCTACGGCTCTTGCGCATCAGCGGCCGGGTATTTCTCGATGCTCTCCACGGCAACCCCGTACTGGGCGCCAACCTATGTCGAATGCTTGCCGCACGACTGCGCAGAACATCCGGCCTGTTGCGGGATGCGACATTCGAGAGTCTGGAGGTCCGGCTGGCAAGGCAACTGCTTTACCTTGCCAAGCGTGAGGGTCGCAGCACTGACCAGGGCCTCCAGCTCGCGGGCCGGTTCCGACAAGGGGATCTGGCGGACCTGCTCGGGGCCACCACCCGCAGCATCATCACCATTCTGAATTCCTGGCGCGCAGACGGGCTGGTCATCTACGACCCCGCGAAGGCGCAGCTCACGATTTGCCGTGAGGAGGGCTTGCAGCGCCTGGCCGGTTCCGCTGCCAGTTGATCTCGGGCGCGGGTTCAGGAGTTGTCGGCCAGCGCCACGCCGACATACTTGAATTGGTGCACCACGTCGTTGACCGGATGCGCGGTATCCTGCCGAACCTGAAACACACTGACCACGCGCGAGCTCAGGTCGCCGTTGGCGTCGTATGCGATCGGTCCCTGCAATGTGTCCACCTTGCCGGCCTGAATGGCGTCGCGCACCGTCCCACGCGTGACCGGGGCACCGGACTTCGCCACGGCCTCGATCGCCCCTAAGATCACCAGCGCCGCATCATACGAGGTGATCGAGTAATCCGATGGCGGCGTGTTCCAGCGCTTCTCGAAATTCGCCACCCAGCCGGACAGCTTGGCGTCGTCCAGCATGTGCGGCGCTGCGATCGTGCTGTACCAGCCCTGCGTTGCGGGGAAGCCGGCGCCGGACAGGATCGACGCCTGATGCAGGCCGTCGCCGCCCGCCTTGATCATGTCGGGCATGATCTCGTAGCTCTGCTTGACCAGCTTCACCCCGGCCAGCGCGCTGGAACCGCAATACAGTGCCTGAGGCCCGAGGTTCTTGATCTTGGTCAGCAGCGGCCGGTAGTCGCTGATCAGCGGATCGACGCGGTCGCGCCCCATGACCTGCATCCCGCGTTTGGCCGCTTGCGCCTGGAACGCATCGGCGAGGCCCACGCCATAGGCGCCGGTGTCATCCACCACGAAGACTGACTTCACCTTGAGCTGGTCCGCCATGAAATTGGCCATGTTGGGACCCTGGAAGGCATCGGTGGTGCAGGTGCGGAAGTAGATCGCCTTGCCGGCGGGGCGGTACATCTCGGCGAACTTCGGATCGGTCAGGTCGGGATTGGTGGAACTCGGCGTCACTGTCGCGAGGTTGCCCTGGCTGAGCAGCGGCGCCATCGCCTTGCCGCTGCCGCTCGCCATCGGGCCGACCGCCGCGACCACGGTGGGGTCGACGATCATCTTGCGCGTGTTGATGGCCGACTGCGCGGGATCGTACTGACCGGCGGTCGCGGTGCCGTCGTCGAGGACCAGGACGCGTATTTCGTAGCCGCCGATGCCACCCTTGGCATTGGCTTCCTCGATCGCGAGCTGCGCGCCGTGCAAAATGTTCGTCGCGTCCTCGGCCGAGGCGCCGGTCAGTGGGAGGTTGATGCCGACGGTGACGAACTTGTCGCCGGCTCGCGCCGGCCTGACGAGGCCGACGATTGCCGATGAGCCGAGCAGGACGAGGGCGGAACGTCGGGCAACGCGCATCGGAGCCTCCCACGGGGAAACGCGGCCCAGGGCATCCAGGCCGGCTGCACTAAGGGGATCGCGCGACGCCACTTACGGGGGCGGCCGTCATGCGATCCGCCGCGACCAAGAATACAGCAACATTCATACCAACAGAAACAGGCCGGGCGCCTGACCGAAGGCCGTCCTGCTGACTCGCCTTCCTGGCCGGCTCCGGCTACCCAAGGGGTAGGATCGGAGACCGCGCATGCAGCTTTGGACGACCACGGTCGCCTCCCCACGCGCCACCGCCCGCACCGCGCGCGAACGGGAAGCGGCGGGCTGGGACGGAATGCTGGTCGTCGATTCGCAGAACCTGTCCGGCGATCCCTACGTCGCGCTGGCGATGGCGGCCACGGCGACGACCCGCCTCGGTCTCGGCACCGGCGTGACCAACAATGTGACCCGCCACCCCGCGGTTACCGCCTGCTCGATCGCCAGCATCCAGCGCCTGTCCGGCGGACGCGCGGTGCTGGGCATCGGGCGTGGCGATTCGGCGCTCGCGCATCTCGGGCGCGCACCGTCCCGGTTGGCGCCATTCGAGCGCCATCTGCGCCAGTTGCAGGCTTATCTGCGCGGCGATTCGGTGCCCTTCGACGACATCGACATTCCCACCACCGTGGCTCCGCCGATGTCCGAACTGGAGCTTGCCGATGCCCCGCCGGCGAGCCGGATCGACTGGATCGCCGAAGGGGCGCCAAAGGTGCCGGTCGAGGTCGCTGCCAGCGGACAGCGGGTTATCGCCATCGCCGCGCGCCATGCCGACCGTGTCATGTTCGCTCTTGGCGCCGACGAGGAGCGGATCGCGTGGGGAATCGACCTGGCGCGGACAACGCGTCGCGAGGCGGGACTGGACCCTGACGGCATAACCTTCGGCGCCTATGTCCCTTGCGGCTGTCACACCGACGTCGCGACGGCGCGCGACCTGATCCGCGGCTCACTGACCACGCATGCCCGCTTCTCGGTGATGCATGGCAACGCCAGCGGTCCGGTCTCGGACAGCGATCGCGCTGTGCTGGAGGATCTGCGCAGTTCGTATGACATGCGCGCGCATACCCGCGGCGACTCGCGCCAGGCGAGCGTTCTGACCGAAGCATTCATCGACCGCTTTGCCATCGCGGGCACGCCGGAGCACTGCATCTCGCGACTGCAGCGCCTGGCCGCGCTCGGGCTGGACAAGGTGGCGCTGTCCGGATCGATGCGGGGCGTTTCCGAGACCGAGGCCGCCGTGGCGAAGCGTCTGTTCGAAGCCCAGGTGCTGCCGGCCATGCGCAGCGGGACACCGTGATGCTCTCCCGCAAGACGCGGCAATGCATTGGCTTGGCGATTGCGATCATGGCGGTTCGCTCGCACGGCGCGGCGGCAGGGTCGCTGCTTGCGACCAATCTTGTGCCGCCGGTCAGTGCCGCCTGTATCTCATCGCCGTTCGGCCCTCGCGTTCTGCCGAACGTACCCGAGGCCGGCACTTACCATTATGGTGTGGATCTGCCGGCTCCCGTGGGTTCCGCCGTCGTCGCGGCCGCGCCTGGCAGCGTGATCCGCGTTCAGCGCAAGGGTCCCGGCGGACTGGAGATGCTTGTCCAGCATGACGGCTTCGTCGGCATCTACAGCCATTTCGGCATGATCGCGCCCGCCTTTGCCGAAGGAAAACGCACGGTTGCCGCGGGCGAGAAGCTTGGGGTTGTCGGCCGCACCGGCGTCAGCCTGGGCGCGCATCTGTATTTCGAAATGTTGCTGGACGGCAGGCCTGTCGATCCCACGCCCTATCTCGGCCTGCCGCGTTGCGGCGGCGGCGCTGCGACGACAACGGCCAGACGGGATACCGATGGTGTAATTGTTGGTGGGCGAAAGTACTATCAGCTCTCGCTTCCCGACCGACAGGTACTCTGACTGGCAACAACATTAGGTCTCGCTTGCTCCTGCGCTCCCTCCGTCTCAGGATGGCCGCATGAGCGAGACCGTCCTCGACATGAAAGGCACCGCCTGTCCTATCCCGGTGCTCCGCGCCAATCGCGCACTGCGCTCCATGGCAGCCGGCGAGCGGCTGCGCGTGCTCGCCACCGACCGTGCATCGGTTGCCGACTTTCAGGCATTCTGCCGCGAGACCGGCCATGCGCTGCTCGCCTGGTCCGAGGAGAACGGCGTGTTCAGTTTCGTCATTCGCCGTCGTGCCGGGGAACCGGAGCAGAAGGACTGACATGCCCATAGCACTGATCACCCACCCGGCCTGCCTCGGCCACGACAACGGTCCGTATCATCCGGAGTGTCCCGACCGGCTGCGCGCCGTCCTCGCTGCGCTGGAGACGCCCGAGTTCGCCGACCTGCTGCGCGAGTCCGCGCCGCACGCCACCACCGAGCAGCTTACGCGCGTGCATCCGGCGAATTACGTCGATGCGATACTGTCGATCCGCCCCGCCGAAGGCGAGAGCGTGCAGCTCGATGCCGATACCGCGATGAGTGCCGGCAGCGCCGAGGCCGCGTTGCGCGCGACGGGCGCCGCGGTGGCCGGGGTGGATGCAGTCATGGAGGGTTGGGCGCGCTGCGCGTTTGCCGCGGTGCGACCGCCTGGGCACCATGCCGAGCCGGCGCGGCCCATGGGTTTCTGCCTGTTCAACAGCGCGGCGGTTGCCGCACTGCACGCGCGCTCGCAGTGGGGCGTGCAGCGTGTCGCGGTGGTCGACTTCGACGTGCACCACGGCAACGGCACGCAGGCGATGTTCGCCGCGGACCCCGACCTGTTCTATGCCTCGTCGCACCAGCACCCGTGCTATCCAGGCACCGGCGAGGCGTGGGAGCGCGGTACCGCCAACAACATCATCAATGCACCGCTGCGTCCGGGCTCGGACAGTGCGGCATTCCGTACCGCATGGTCGGACACGATTCTGCCGGCGCTCGACCGCTTCGCCCCAGGCCTGCTGATCGTTTCGGCCGGCTTCGACGCGCACAAGGCCGACCCTCTGGCGCAACTCCGGCTGGAAACCGTGGATTATGCCTGGATCACCAAGGAGCTGCTGCGTGTTGCGGCGGCGCATTGCGGCGGACGCATGGTCTCGGTGCTGGAAGGTGGCTACGACCTGGAGGCGCTCGCCGCCTCGGCCGCAGCGCACGTGCGCACGTTGATGGTGGCTTAGGAGATCCGATGTCGGGAAAGGGCACCGACGTCAGCGCGCTTTCGTTCGAGGACGCGCTGGCGGAGTTGGAGCAGATCGTGCGTGGCCTGGAGAGCGGCCAGCAGAAGCTGGAGGACGCCATTACCGCGTACGAGCGCGGTGCAGCGCTTCGCCGGCACTGCGAGGCGAAGCTGGCGGAAGCGGAGGCGCGCGTGGCCGCCATCGTCGAACGCGCGGATGGCACGCTGACCACGCGCTTGGTGGAATAACTCGGGTCGGCGATGCGCAATAGGCCTTGAGGTCGGCATAAAACCACCAGCCGCGTGTGCGCTGCTGCGCCTTGCGGTGCGGATTGGTGAAGGTGTCGAGCTTGTGCACCATTCGCTCCGCGTGATGATGGTGTTGCGCGCCGACTGCAGACGAGCATCAGAAACCAAATGGGTGACTGAGGCGAAGATGACGGGATACGGACCTTCGCTGTTCCGTATCCCGCATCGAAATCAGCTTGCTGCCACACCTAGTTCCGCGGTGAGGTGCTTTCCGCGTGTTTCTGGACCAAGAGCCAGAGCCAGGATGAAGCTGACCAGGCCGCCCAGAGTTCCGATCGCCATTGGGACGGCAAAGCCAAGATGCCAGTTGATGGCGAAGAAGGCGATGATCGGTGCGGTGAGCCCTCCGAAGATGGCGCCCTGGTGATAGCAGAACCCCGCGGCCGTCGCCCGCACTTCGGTTGGAAATCGCTCCGATAGATAACTGGGATTTTGGCCATAGATGCCTCCCGCCGCGAACAGGCCCTGAAGGCCGAAGAACACCACGATCATCGTGTAGTCCCTGGTGAACAGATAGAACGGCGTTATCACGACGCCGGCGATCGCGGGCAGGATCATCGACCAGCGCCGGCCAATGCGATCGGAGACCCAACCCCAGATAAACCCGGAGACAAAGAACAGCAGGCTCTGCACCATCACGGGCAACGCAACCAGGCCTGGGCTCAGGCCCAAGTCCTTTTGCAGATAGGTGGGAAACAGGCCGCCGATCGAGTAGCCGATGACGAACCCGCTGGCCATCCACCAACAGGCATTCAACGTGTTGCCCAGGGCATTCACCTTGAAGATATTCAGCAACGGTGCCCGCACTTCGCGTCTCTGCTCACGCTGGATCGTGCGGTTCCGCGCCCAGATTTCCGGCTCTTTGACGTAGCGGCGGACATAGACGACCAACAGCGCCGGCAAGACGCCGAGTATCAGCAAGCCACGCCAGCCGATCGCGTCATACAGCAGCCCATAGGCGGCGCTCGACAGCAGGGCGCCCAGCCCCCACGACGATTGCAGCACGCCGGCCATGAGACCACGCGAGCGTTGTGGCCACGTTTCCATCGCCAGTGCCGCGCCGACTGGCCACTCCGCTCCCATGCCAATACCGAGTAGGGCGCGGAACAGGAACAGCAAGCCGAAGCTTGGTGCCAGACCGGCGAGCAGATTGCACACCGAGAACCATGCGATCGAGATCATCAACGGCTTCTTGCGGCCGATGCGATCGGCGAGCCAGCCGGACGCTGTGGCGCCCACCAGCCTTAGCCAGAGGGTGATGGTGAAGACCGCCGTGACAGCGGTGAGCGGCACGTTGAACGACTGCGCGATTGGCAACATGAGCAGCAGGAAGATCGTGAAATCGAACGAATTGAGCGTCCATCCCAACCATGCTGCAATCCAGGCGTGCCATTGGTCTTTGGTCGGCTCCTTCCACCAGGGCACCGGTTGCATGGCTCCTACTGATGTAGACATGGCTGGTTGCCTCCCTTGATGTCATTTGGCTCGAGCTGTGCAGGTTGTTTCCCGCGAGGGATGATCCTGCCAACGCCGTTCGCATCGGACGTGCTCCGCGACAGAGCTTACGCCAGCGCGTGAGTCGCAAGCAGTTGTTGGTTACGTCAGACAGATCCGCAGTGGACCAATCATGTGCTGGTCGGTACGACAGCGTCTATGCTTCGCGCTATTAATACAGATCATTGATTTGCATAAATCATCACGATTGCCGCACGTGTCGGACGGCTATGCCAAACTCGGCAACCAAGATGGAGGTTTTGACCGGTCGAACCGAGGAGCAGTTTGCAATGCCCCCCAGCAATGACAGCAACTCGGCCGAGATGCACTTCGTGCTGTTGGCAATTGCCACTGTGATCGTTACCGCCATAACATTGACGGCCGGCCTGTTACGGTTGGCTGATAACCTGGGACCGCAGATAGGCGATATCATCGCATTCCCGGTCGCCAATACACCGTCAACCAGCACGACCGTGCTCACGGTCGACCCGGTTGGTGCCTTGTCTCGTCCGCCCTGCGCCCTTGATGTGCCGGTGATGCAGAGGTCTGGGGGGAGCCTGATGATTGAAGCGATGCAATTAAAACCTGATCGCAGGTTCAAGGTTCATTGGGCCGGCAAACGGACAAGCGATGGTCAGCAGGACTGCGGCGGTTCGGCCGATCTTTTACTGAACCATTACCAGATCACCACATTGGTTTTCGCGGCCGGCGGCACAGGGGTGAAAGTTGGCGAGCGTTGAAGGGACTGAGGTGGTGCTCCCGATGCCGCCTAAGCGCGCCCAACGCTTGGCGCCGCTCCTCTGCCCGGACAATCATGCGGAGCGAGCGAGGCCAACAGTTCGACGGCACCTATGTCGATCAAGCCGGGGGAGTGGATCGAGTTCGCCGGACGGCGTTCTTGGCACGGTTTGCCGGGAAGTGCGGAACTGCCAGCTTTCGTTTGGAAGGAACAGAGACGTGGCTGTGGCTGGCGAAGGGACAGGCCCTACCACTTGCCTTATATTAGCAAGCGATACGTGCCGTTGCCAAGGAATTTCAAGTAACCTTTGTCACGTAACACTTGTAATTGCTGCCGTATCTTGGGTCTGATATTTTGATTGCTCGGGTACGTCAGCTTCAATTCATCCTCGCAGGAATAGACATCTTCGAGTGCGAATGTTGCACGCCCCAGCTGCTCAATGCATCGCATGACGCTAAGCAGCCACCCCTTGGCACTCAGATCGTGTTGATCGCGTACGAAGAGTATTCTTTGCCATTTGGCCAAGACATCGGCTTTTGACGCAGGTTGCTTGTCGCGAATTAGGAAGATGCGTCCGGCCTGTGGGATTTGGTCAAGAAGGATATTGCAGCCGATCCAGCCTGCCCGTCGCGCGGAAGCCCGGAGGGGCTTCCGTTGCTCAATCAAGGCCGGAATAAAAAACTGCTTCGGAACCACCAGTAGATTTGTCACCTGAAGAGCCTGGGCTTCATAGCCGAGCAACAGCAGATTTGGGAGACCCGGCCCGGCCAATCGGGCCATCATGGTACCATACGCGCCATCGACAAGCTTGGCATCAAAACGATTCTTGCTCTGGCTCTTGAGTTCGTAGTTTTCCCCGCACTCTACACAGTAGAAATCCGCGATGCGGCTGTTGTTACCATACTGCATTACGTTGTCGCGGCCGCAACTGGGGCAATAGAGTTGCCGATGGACCCAGTGCTCACTCAATATTCTGATTCGTTGCGGCGGGCTTGTGTACGAAGCGGCAAGTTGCGGGTCAAACAAAAGGTCCATTCAGATTCGCTCATTTGTGCAATGCAGCTTGGCGGCGAAGAAGGACTGTTTCAAGCAACACTTCGCTGCCGGCTGGACCGGCTCAGCTTGTCGCCGCCTACAAAAACGACACCGGGTCCACGTCCACATCCACCCGCGCCCCGCGCGTCACCGCCACCTTTCCCAGCCACTCCCGCAATATCGGCTGCACCGCGACATCCCGCCGCGTCTTCAGCAGCAGCCGTCGGCGGTGCCGCCCGCGCAGGACCGACAGCGGCGCCGGCGCCGGCCCCAGCACCTGCACCCCATCGCCGTGCGGCGCCGCGCGCCCGAGATCGCGCGCAAGAGCGTCCGCCGCCGCGGCACTGTCCGCGGAGACGATCAGCGCCGCCAGCCTTCCGTAGGGCGGCCAATGCCCAGGCCGCCGCTGCGCCGCCTCGCGCGCCATGAACGCCGCCAGATCGCCCTCCACCAGCGCCTGCATCACCGGGTGCTCGGGCGAGAACGTCTGGAGCAGCACCCGTCCAGGCGCCTCGGCACGACCCGCGCGCCCTGCCACCTGATGCAGCAACTGCACCGTCCGCTCAGCGGCCCGCAGATCGCCGCCGGCGAGGCCCAGGTCGGCGTCCACCACACCCACCAGCGTCAGGTGCGGAAAGTGCCAGCCCTTGGCGACGATCTGGGTGCCGATGATCAGGTCCACCTCGCGCGCCTCAATCGCATGCGCCGCCGCGGCCGCCGCATCGGGGCCGGGCAACGTATCGCTCGCCATCACCAGCCGACGCGCATCGGGAAATAGCGCCGCGGCCTCCTCGGTGATGCGTTCCACCCCGGGTCCGACCGGCACCAGGCTGTTCGCCGCACCGCACGCCGGGCACTCCTCGGGGATCGGCACGGTGTGGCCGCAATGATGGCATTGCAGCGCGCGGCGAACGCGGTGCTCCACCAGCCAGGCAGTGCAGTTCGGGCACTGCATGCGATGGCCGCAATGCCGGCACAGCGTCAGCGGCGCATAGCCGCGGCGGTTGAGGAACAGCATCGCCTGCTCGCCGCGCGCCAGCGTGTCGTGCACCGCGGCGACCAGCGGCGGCGCGAGGAAATGCCCCCGCTCGGGTGGCGCGGCGCGCATGTCCACGGCGGCCACCGAGGGCAGCACTGCGCCGCCATGCCGCGTCGGCAGTGTAATCCGGCGATAGCGGCCGGCCTCGACGTTGGCCAGCGTCTCCAGCGACGGCGTGGCGGACACCAGCACGGCCGGCGCCGCGCAGAAGCGGGCACGCACCACCGCCATGTCGCGGGCGTGGTAGACCACGCCCTCCTCCTGCTTGAACGCCGTCTCGTGCTCCTCGTCGATCACCACCAGGCCGAGGTCGGGGAACGGCAGGAACAGCGCCGAGCGCGCTCCTACCACCACTGGCGCCGCGCCGGCGGCCACCGCATGCCAGGTCACGCGCCGCAGCCGTGAGGTGAGATCCGAGTGCCATACCGCCGGGGCGACACCGAATCGGCGCTCGAAGCGCTCCAGCCACTGCGAGGACAGCGCGATCTCCGGCAGCAGCACCAGCGCCTGACGACCCTGGCGCAGGCATTCGGCCACCGCTTCCAGATAGACCTCGGTCTTGCCGGAGCCGGTCACCCCGTCCAACAGCGTGACGCTGAAGGCACGTGCGGCCACCGCCTGCCGCAACGTGGCGGCGGCCGCCGACTGATCCGGCGCCAGGACCTGTCCTTGATGCTCAGGGTCGGGGATCACAAACGGTGGTTCGATCGGCAGCACGGCAGAAACCAGCAGTCCCGCATCCGCCATGCCCCGCACGACACCGGCACCGACCCCTGCAGCGCGCATCAGGTCGCCGGTGGCGCGCGGCTCGTGTTGGGCCAGCGCGTCCAGCACCTTGCGTCGCGCCTCGGTGACCCGGGCGTCAGGCGGCGGGTCGGCGCGTCGCCAGCCGGTTGCCGGTGCCCCCACCCCCGGCGCGACAACGCGCAACGCCATGGCCATCACTTCTCCGGGCGGGGCAAGGTTGTAGCTGGCCACCCAATCGACGAACCGGCGCAGTGCAGGACGCATCGGCGGCGTGTCGATCATGCCTGCCAGCGATTTGAGCTTGCCATCCGGCACGCCCTCGTCGGCTTCAGTGTCCCACACCACCCCCACTTCCTCGCGACGGTTCAGGGGAACCAGGACCACGTCGCCGGGTTGAGGGTCCATTCCGGGTGGGACCCGGTAGTCGAACGGGCCGGGTAGGGGATAGGGCAGCATGACCGGCACACGCCTTACGTCATGCGACGTTCGCTTCCGGTCGGTGGCCTGCATCCTATATGATCCACATGGAGTTCCGCCTGGCATTCAGGCGTAGCCGCAAATCGGAGCGATGGCATGAAGTTCTTCGTCGATACCGCCGACACCGCGGAGATCCGGTCGCTCGCAGCCGCCGGCCTGCTCGACGGCGTCACCACGAACCCCTCCCTGATGGCCAAGACCGGCAAGAAGTTCCAGGACGTGCTGGCCGACATCTGCGCGCATGTCCCAGGGCCGGTCAGCGCGGAGGTCGCCGCCACCGAGTTCGACGGGATGATGGCGGAAGCACGCGTGCTGCGCAAAATCGCCAAGAACATCACGGTGAAGGTGCCACTGACGCCGGACGGGCTGCGTGCCTGCCGTCGCCTGACCGAAGATGGCGCCATGGTCAACGTGACGCTGTGCTTTTCGGCGGCCCAGGCGATCCTGGCGGCCAAGGCGGGCGCCACCTTCGTCAGCCCGTTCATCGGCCGACTGGACGATGTGGGCGAGAACGGCATGGGCCTGATCGCCGACATCGTCACGATCTTCCGCAACTACTCCACCTTCAAGACCGAGGTGCTGGTCGCCTCGGTGCGCAACCCGACGCACGTGGTGGAGGCCGCCAAGCTGGGCGCCCACGTCGTTACCGTGCCGCCGGCGATCCTGCGCCAGTTGTTTAACCACCCGCTGACCGACAAGGGCCTCGCGGCATTCCTCGCCGACTGGGCCAAGACCGGCCAGCAGATCGCCTGATCCGCCGCGAATGAGTCTGCCAGCCAGGGAGGCGGCGCCCCAGGTCGAAAGCCCGGGGGCAGAGGGAGCCGACGCGGCTTTCGTCGAGGGGTTCCTGCGTGCCAACCCAGCCTGGCTGGCCGAGCATCCGGAATTGTATCGGGTGCTGGAGCCACCGGTGCGGCTGCATGGCGACGGCGTGACGGATCACATGGCGGCGTTGCTGCAAGTCCAGCGCGAACGCGCTGACACGCTGTTGGCGGCTGGGCGAGCGACCGCGGGCCTCGCGGCCAGGGTGCAGGATGCGGTGCTGGCGTTGTTGCGCTCTGCCGATCCAGCCGAGTGTGTCAGCAACGAAATGCCGGGCCTCCTGGCAGTCGATGCTGCGCACCTCTGCGTCGAGGCGGAGCATCCTGGCGCGCGCCGTTTGCCGACCGGCACGGTCTCGCGGCTGCTGGACGGGCGACAGGTGGTCTTCCGCGACGCGCCCTCCGATGCCCGCCTGTTGCACGCCGAGGCGGCGGGGCTGGCGCGCCACGATGCGCTGGTGCGCGTGCCGGGTGAAGGGCCGGCGGCGCTGCTCGCGCTGCTTACGCGCGACCGGCACCTGCTTGATCCTGCGCGCGGAGCTGGTCCCCTTAGTTTCCTCGGCCGCGCCGTGGCCGCAGCACTCGGCCGCTGACGCGGTGACCGCCGAGGAGGCACGGCAGGCCTTCCTCGAATGGCTCGGGCGGGAGCGTCATGGCGCCGTTCTGACGGTGGAGGCTTACGGTGCCGACATCGCGGGATTCCTCGGATTTTTGACGCAGCATCTCGGTAGCGAGCCCGATCTGGCGGCGCTCGCAGCACTGCGGCAGGCGGATCTGCGCGCATGGCTGGCCCACGAGGCCACGGAGGGCGCCGGCAATGCGACCCGCGCCAGGCATCTGTCCGCGGTGCGCAGCTTCTTCCGCTTCCTCGCGCGTCGACATGGCGTGGACAACCCCGCGCTCAAGCTGATTGCCACGCCACGCGGCAAGGCACCGGTCCCGCGGGCGCTGGCGACGGTTCAGGCGCGCGAAGTCACCGAGCATATCGCCGAGATGTCGGATGCCGCCGCGATACAGGCGCGTGATACGGCGTTGTTCACCCTGCTGTACGGCTGCGGCCTGCGGATTGCCGAGGCATTGGCGCTCGATGTGCGCGACGCGCCGGAGACGACGCTGCGGGTGGTCGGCAAGGGCGGCAAGGAACGCATCGTGCCGGTACTGCCGGCGGTGCAGGAGGCTGTCGCCGCCTGGCTGTCGCTGCACCCCGATCGGCAGCCGGACAGCCCGCTGTTTCTGGGTGCACGCGGAGGGCGCCTCGATCCGGCGGTGGCGCAGCGCACGCTGCGGAACTTCCGCCGGCTGTATGGTCTGCCGGAGCATGCGACACCGCACGCATTACGACACTCGTTTGCGACGCACCTGCTGGCCGGTGGCGCTGACCTGCGCTCGATCCAGGACCTGCTCGGACATGCCAGCCTGTCCACCACACAGCGCTATACGGCAGTGGATGAGGCGCGGCTGGTGGAGGTATGGCGCAAGGCGCATCCCAGGGCTTGACCGCTGGCAACTAACTCTCCGGCGCGCGGACGAAGCACAGAATGCCGACCTGTGGCGTCCAACAGACGATGGCGCGGCCAGTTGGATTGTCATTGCGATTCAGGATCAGATGGTCGGGCACCCGACGCCATTCGCCTTCGATCAACGCCTCGTAGTGGCCATCGTTGAGGCGCGAATCCACCGGCCTGCAATCGGCCACTGAGCAGCACAGCGCGTTGGTCCAGGGCTGCCGGAGGCTATTGAACCATGGCGCAAGCGATGGGTCGGCATCGGGCGGCGGCGCTGCCAGGACAGGGTGCGCCACGAAAGCCAGCGCAACCATGCCGGCCTGCAGGCGCGTCACTACAAAACTGCGCACTGCATTCGACCGGCTCGCTGTCGGCATTGGTTGACCTCCTGGCCCCCTCTGCGCGGCATCGTAGCGCGGAGGCCACAGGTTGCACGATGCTGCGATGAATGGGCGCAATCAGAGTTGTGCTGATGCTATCAAGGCGGCTCGATGCGTCTCGCGAACCGTGGCGTACCTTGCCGTGTTCACAATGGCGTCGAGCGGAATCGCCACATAACAACGGGCGCAGGGTCACCCAGCCGGTGCTCCGGGCGGGCAATTCCGCTTATAACACCGGTACTTTTCAGGAGCTTGTGTGGGTTCGCAGCACCGACCGGAATAACGCCACCTTCCCAGGTGCGGTCGGTCTTTGCGCCGGCTACACTTCAGGCGTGCCAGACTGCCGTCTGGCAGTACTGGCTGGGCTGCCAGACGACGCAGCCGAGCCACCGATACGGATAGAGACGCTACAATCTCTCGTGAACCGGGAGCGATCGCACCAGCAATACAACGACGAACCTGCCGCCGACGGAGGAGAATCAGTGGAGACGTATGACGCCATCATCATCGGCAGCGGCCAGGCCGGCCCATCCCTCGCCAAGCGTCTCGCAGGTACCGGACGACACGTCGCAATCATCGAACGCGGGGCATTCGGCGGGACATGCATCAATACCGGCTGCACGCCCACCAAGACATTGGTTGCCAGCGCCTATGCCGCGCACATGGCAAGACGAGCCGCCGAATTCGGTGTGGTGATCGGCGGCGGCGTCACGGTGGACATGCGGCGGGTGAAGCAGCGCAAAGATGAGATCGTCGCGTCATGGAGTGCGGCGACCGAAGCATCCTTGCGCGCGACCGAGAACTGCGCCGTGCATCGCGGCCACGCGCGCTTCGTCGCCGCGCACGAGCTCGAGGTCGGCGGCGAGCGGCTGACCGCGCAGCAGGTCTTCATCAATGTCGGCGGCAGGGCGGCGGTGCCCCCGGTCCCCGGCATCGACAGCGTGCCCTACCTCACCAACTCCACGGTGCTTGGTCTGGATGCCGTCCCGCGGCATCTGATCATACTCGGCGGCAGCTACATCGGACTGGAGTTCGCGCAGATCTTCCGCCGCTTCGGCGCGCAGGTTTCCGTACTGGAAGCCGCACCTCGGCTGGTGCCGCGCGAGGATGCGGAGATCTCTGCCGCGATACGCGGCATCCTGGAGAGCGAAGGCGTGCGCATCGTCTGCGCTGTACGCGACGTGGCGGTGTCGCCGTCACAGCAAGGCGTCGAACTCGGTCTGATCAGCGGCGACACGCGCCTTACGCTCGAGGGGTCGCATCTGCTGCTCGCGACGGGACGGCGGCCGAACACCGATGATCTGGGCCTTGACCGAGCGGGTGTCACAGTCGATGCGCGGGGCTTCATCACCGTGGATGAGCAGTTGCGCACCAACGTGCCGGGCATCTGGGCGCTCGGCGAATGCAACGGTCGCGGCGCGTTCACCCACACGTCCTACAATGATTTCGAGATCGTCGCTGCCAATCTGCTGGATGGCGAGATCCGGACGGTGAACGACCGGATCGGCGCTTATGCGCTCTACACCGATCCACCGCTCGGGCGCGCGGGCATGACCGAAGCCGAGGCACGAAGTCCGGGCCATAACGTGCTGGTCGCCAGCATGGCCATGGCGGACGTGGCACGAGCCATCGAGAAAGGCGAGACCGCGGGGCTGATGAAGCTTGTCGTGGATGGCGAGACCCGCAAGATCCTTGGGGCGGCAATCCTCGGCACGGGCGGCGATGAGGCTATCCACTGCATTCTCGATCTGATGTATGCCGGCGCGTCGTATACGGTGCTGCAACGGGCAATGCACATCCACCCGACCGTGGCGGAGCTGCTGCCGTCGCTTGCGGCAGAGCTGACGCCGGTGCCTTGACACTACGCCCGGCCTCCGGCGGGATACTCGGCAGTAGGTCAAGGAAAATCCCATGAAATTCGGCATCTTCTACGAGCTGCAACTGCCGCGCCCCTGGGGGCCGGACGATGAGCGCCAGCTCTATCAGAATGCGCTCGATCAGGTGGAGCTGGCCGACCGTCTTGGCTACGACTACGCTTGGGAGGTCGAGCATCATTTCCTCGAGGAATACTCCCACTCGCCTGCCCCCGAAGTGTTTCTCGGTGCCGCCAGCCAGCGGACCAAGAACATCCGGCTCGGCCACGGCATCGTGCAGCTCACCACCAACCCGCCGCAGCGCGTCGCCGAACGCATCGCGGCACTCGACCTGGTCTCCAATGGCCGCGTCGAGATGGGCACCGGCGAGTCGGCATCGGTCACCGAACTCGGCGGCTTCGACCGCGACATGGAAACCAAGCGCGAGGTCTGGGAGGACGCACTCCGCTGCATCATCCCGATGTTCAAGGACCAGGGCGTCGAGCTCGACACCAAATGGCACAAGATGCCGATGCGCAACGTGCTGCCGAAGCCGGTGCAGAAGCCGCATCCACCGCTGTGGGTTGCGTGCTCGCAGCTAGAGACGATCGAGATGGCTGGCCGCCGCGGACTGGGCGCACTGGGCTTCCAATTCCTGAGCGCGGACGCCGCGCATGCCTGGGTGCACGCCTATTACAACACCTTCGTGAAGCATCAGGAAAAACTGTGCGACTATCAGACCAATCCGAACATTGCGCTGGTCAGCTACTTCATGTGCGCGGAGACGGATGAGGAAGCGCGGCGCCGTGCGGATGGCGCGACGTTCTTCCAGTTCGCGCTGCGCTATTACGGGTCGAGTTCAGGGCGCAAGCGGCCGGATCCCTACACCGTCAACATGTGGGACGAATACAACAAGTGGAAGCGCGAGAACCCCGAGGCGGCGGCGCGGGCGATCTCGGGCGGGCTGATCGGCTCGCCGGAGACGCTGCGGCGCAAGCTGCGGCGGTTCCTCACCTCGAACATCGACCAGGTGATCCTGCTGAACCAGGCGGGCAAGAATTCGCACCCGCATATCTGCGAAAGCCTGGAGCTGTTCGCGCGCGAGGTGATGCCGGAATTCCACGCCGACGAACCGGCGCACCAGGACTGGAAGCGACGTGTGCTGGCGCGCGAGATCGAACTCGAAGAGATCGATACCACGCCGTATCGCGAGCGGTTCGGCCCGAACACAGTGCCGGTACCGGCACGCCCGGCGGCGGAATAGGCAGAGTGCTGCTTCACCGCACCGGACGCAGGACCGCGTCCGGTGCGGCGTTGCGGCCTATGCCGGCAGGCCGGTGAACGCGAGCGCCACCGCGACAGTCGCGACAAAGATTCCGACCGCGACCAGGAACGGCGACAACTGCGGATGCGCTGATGCAAAGCCATGGCCGCTGACTGGAGCGAAGCCGGTAGCCGGATGGGTCACGCTCATGCTGAATTGCCCTCGATCTGCTGCACAAGTGCGATGTCTGCACCACGCGACATCGGCTTGGCTTTGATCCAGATCAAAAGGTAAGGACTGCTGCCTCAGGCGGCGGCGCCTCACGCCCGTCGCGCACCGGGACTATCACCCATTATTAACGCGCCGTTCGTCACATCTGGCGAATGAAACCATTTGGATCGGTGTTAGAACCCCCGCTCGTACGGCATCGCAAGCAAGCGATGCCGATCGCGGCGACGTTACCCAATGCAGGAGCAATCCAATGGCCTTTTTTGGAGTTTGCTATTCGCCATACCGGCAGGAAACCACACCTCCTCCCCATCCGGTGCCCGAGAACCAGGTCAATGCCGACATCAGGCAGATCGCCGATGCCGGCTTTAAGTGTATACGGACATACTCGCAGGGCGGCACCACAGACGGCAATATCTGGAACGTCGCTGCCGCGGCAAAGCACGGCCTCAAAGTTGCCCTCGGGGTCTGGATAGTGCCCGACAACGATGCCTTGAATAAAAAGCGGATCGATACCGCGTGGGCTGAACTGCAGGCTCATCCAAGCGCGGCTATGCACCTGGTGATCGGCAACGAGGTCAATCGCACCGATGTCGGAGTGTATAAGCCAGGCGACGTCCTGAAGGCCGTTCAGTATGCGATAGCAACGCGCCCAAACTATTCTTCCGTTCCGGCGAATACCTATGTGACCGTGTGCTTCAGTGGAACCGTATTGCAGAACGCGAGCTCGCCGTGGCAGGGCGTCGTGGAGGCCTGCGAGAGCGTCGTATACCTGACCGTATATCCATGGTACGGCGGTGCCCAGCCCAATAATATCGACGCGAACATGGCGTGGTCATGGAGCAACGGGATGCAGCAGGTGGCGGCACTCGGCAAGAAGGTCATCATTGCTGAAATCGGCTGGCCCAGCGCCGGCGGTCGAGAGACATCCATCGCAAACCAGCAGACCAACTATAAAACAACGAGGAAATGGGTATCGGGTCAAAATACCCTCAACATGTCATTCGATACCTTTTGGTTCGAGATGTACGACGAGCCCTGGAAGACGGCGGAGGGTTCATGGGGTCCCTACTGGGGATTGTGCAATAAGGCCGGAGTGCCGAAATTCCAGTTCTCAGCAACCGCCGACGAACGACCGCTCAGCGCGGTGGAGGCTTAGGCCGGACGAAACCGCTGCTCGTCATGGCCGGCGAAGGCCGGCCATCCACGTCTTCCCTTGATGCGCGCGGCCCAGTCTGCTCATGGTTTCCTGTTGGTTCCACACCCGCTGGCGGCGGACCCGCGCTGGCCAAACCACAACCCGTCATGGCCGGCGAAGGCCGGCCATCCACGTCTTCTCTTGATGCACGCGACTCTGTCTGCTCATGGTTTCCTGTTGGTTCCACACCCACCTGGCGGCGGACCCGCGCTGACCAAACCACAACCCGTCATGGCCGGCGAAGGCCGGCCATCCACGTCTTCTCTTGATGCATGCAACTCTGTCTGCTCATGGTTTCCTGTTAGGAGCAAAGCGACGAAGCGGGTCATCGAAGGAGAATGCTTCACGTGCCTCCTTCGCCAGCGCCGTGGCGGGAGGCACCAAGGCGCTGCCGCTCCCTCGACGAAGCCACGGCGATAGCGCGGGCGCGGGCCAGACGATCGCGTCGTGCGACCGAGCGGCACTCTGACAGAGTTCAAAAACAAGCTGTGTTCGCAAAACACATGGTTCTGGATACGGTCAGCGCGACCGTGGGAAGCACGGTCGAAAGCCAGCCTTCAATGGCGATCAGCGAGGGGGATTTCTGAACAGGTGCCAGTCGGCATTGAGGTGCGGAAGCTGGTGGCGAAACTCCTTTGACCATTCCAGGCCGCAGAACTTCTTCCTGATGCTTCCCGATCTCGGCAAGGAACCGAATGATCCGCCCAGCACTCGGGGGCGCACTGGCGATCAGCCTGCTAGGCAGTCAGATAGGTCGTGGGCAGCGGTGATCCTCGGATGTGCCGCTTGCTGAACTGCTCGAACAAGCCCAATTCACCACGAGATCGCGCTGCTGAGGTAATTTCGTCCATCCGCAGATACCGTCTCCTTCTGTTCAGATAGTAAATCACGAGCTAGTCAAGCAGCCCAATAAAGCCGGCAGCGTCCAGACCTATCGCGATGTGAGATCAGGTCGAAGACACGGACAAGCCTGCGAGGAGTTTGGCATTATGAAGGCCCTTCCTAAGCTGGACTTCCCTCCGCTGCGCAGGAGCCGTCTCAGAGCCGTCTGGGCATCCATCCATCGACAGGGAATGCAACAAGCTGCTGAAAACGTTATTGCTTTTGGCAAAATCCGTGCTCAGAGCAGGTGTCATTGCGCTCATACTACTCTGTATCACGGCAGTGTCAGCGAACGCTGCGACCCATCCCCAGATATCCGCGCAGACACTGGCCGCCCGCGAGAGCGGCGAGTTCCTCGCGGAGACTGGATCGTCTTCCGCGTCGTTTACGCGGCAGGCAATTTGCAGCCTTGCTGCCGGCTCTTGGTCGCGGGCAACTCTGGGGACTTCCAATTTCGACCCAAGTGAAGCAGTTCGACGAATGAACTGGCAGGTGCCGCAACCGAGTGACCCGCCGGTCATGGAAGATGTGATCACTCCTTATTTCATACTTCACATTGTCGAACGAGCGTGTAGGACGGGTTGGTTTATCATATATGACCCTCGGGAGCATGAGATTCTCAGAAGCTCAAAGCAACGTCTCACCGCCTATCGAAGCCGATAGCAAGATATGTCCTGCCGGCCCTCATTTAACGATCCGACACGAGGATATCGGCGCGATAACGCGCGCGATGAATAGCTTCGATAAGCTTACAGGCGTGTACATTGAATGTATTGGTTCATCCAATAGACGCACAGCGAACGATCCCTTTTTCTTTCCTTCAGAGATAAGCGTCAAAACAAACGAATTCACTATACGGAATTCACAAATTCTTATGCTGACGTTTCGGGGGGCCGAATTGGGATCGCTGACCATCAAAGGCGATGCTGGACGGCCCTCCCAAACACCCTCTGTTGGGTCTGACACAAAGCACGATATCGAACCTACTTCTCCTCTGCTGACGAATTTGGGTGAGATCTGGATTGTCCAGACATCCATTTCGCGACTCGCAATCTTGAGCGCTTCCATTGGAGATTTCAACGCAGTCCGTGATACATTCCAAGGGCCAGCTTTGATCAGTCGATCGGAGTTTGGGGCGCTAGCGATCATTGATTCCAAACTGCAAGATCTATCCCTGTTCCAGTTGCGCATCGGGACTGACCAACCGACGGACCGACACTATCGGCGCGGAGCACTTCATATAACCGGTAATAAGATCGAAGGTGACCTACGCATTGGCCCCGGAGACGAACTTGCGTCATCTCTGCTAGCACCGCCGCTGCGGTTGCCTGTAGATTCCATAGAAAGAATCTATGGTCCTTTGCCGACTTGGGTTTCGCCTGACAATCCGTGGCGACTGCTCGTATCAGTTAGGGGCTATGTTGACTCTGGCGCAGAATAAGATTGGTGGGCGGGCCATCATCGTGATCCATCTGGCGGATCCTCTCCCTCCGCCCTCTGCAACAGCCACTGCGGGAGCGAGTGAGACCAATACGCGCGATGGGGCGTTCTTTAATATGAACGGCTTCGAAGCTCGCTCATTGGTCATTGCTGGAAGCAAAATCTGGTACTCTTCGCCTGGATACAGTCTGCTTGGCTCTGGCATGATCATCAAGGAGGACATTGAGATAAGCACAAGCGCTTTCTTGCGACCGCGCAGCACAACAGATGGCGGGCAAGACCTGCCGTCCAGCGCCAGTCAGAAAGATCCTAGCGCGCTAATAGAGGCCGCGTCCGCAATGGTGTCGTTCGACGAATTAACGGCTCGCGACGTGAAATTCTTGCAAGATAAAATCGAAGGCTACACAGCATTTGAGCGTCCGATGCTCCGCCGTTTAGCTATCGCGACGGCTCCAGCCCGGGACGACTTGGAGCGAACTCCGAAGCCGGTGGCTTTTGCGCAGGTCTTCTCAGCGACCGCGCGATTGATCAAGCCATTCTGCTTGAAGGTGGCGGCCCTGTCGAACGTGATCGTCCGCTGCCCTGGTGGCAGAATAGGTTTCCTTCGTGCTATGGATCGATCATCATATCCGAGGGCCAAATCGGGTCAGTTATTGCTAGCGGCCTACTGAGTGACATCTTATTGAATGATACTCAGATACAGTCTACCTTTTTTCTTTATGGACGAATCAGTGGTCTTGTCAATCTCAACAACTCCCTTATCGAAAATGGTAAACTGGTGCTAGGTCTTGGTTACGCGCCGCTACGTTGGTGTCAAGACGCCGCACTCCTACTCGACGGCATTCGGCTAGGATCGTTACAGGCGGATTCAGCTAGCTTCTTTCGATCGGATTGCCGATTTGAGGGCAAGCTCAGTTCGCCTGCCCCAATACTGGGGCTGCTGCCAATAAGTCTGCATGGTGCTCAGATCAAGCAGTATTTTGGGCCGCCGCGTGTATCAAACGACGATCCATTGGACCCCGGTTTCTTGGGTTTGCCCGCGTCTACACTTATTGAAGCGGCACTTCCTCATCTACCGGATTTGCCGCCCCTATTGGCGCGCATTCGTGGACTGCTATATAGGATGAGTGACGGAGGCATTTCCTCGCCGCCCCCTCCATTGGATGTAGGACCAGTGTCGCAAATCGCTCAACTTCTGCGCGATAACGGCGACATCGGCAAGTCGGTCAAACTCACCGTGGAGCGGATAAGCCGACAAAAATGGGAAAGTTCCAATCTGGTCGATCGAATGAAATGGCTTCTCGGATGGCCGATCGGCTGGGGATATCAGACTGAATGGGCATTTTTATATGCAGGCGTATTCATCCTCTGTGGCGCATGGGTGGCCGCCTATTATAGGGAATATCCATCTCAGTCGCTTCCGGGGGCAGAGTGGACTGTTAGGGAACCCCATAATTCGCTGCGCCGAAGGTTGTTGCTTAGCTTGTTGCGGATACTGATGTTCGCAATCAGAACGAGCCTCGTCTTTTTGGTAGCGATCGAGGTGCCATTGCGTGTGCCGCTTTCGCAGCATGAGACTTTAGTGCTCGTTGGCATCACCCTTGGTAGTAGTATCGCATTCACTATCTGCCGTATTTTTGGTTTCTTTGGGAAACTCGGCCGGGCCAAGGCAATGAGGTTCCTGGCGTCGGCTAGGCACATTGGAAATCATTGCATCTTCTTTAGCATCGATAGGTTCCTACCGTCGCCGGGCTTCAATGCCTACTGGGGTAACTATCCTAACATCGGGCAGGCGGGCCGCAATTATTTCTATATACACCGTTTAGTTGGTTTGGTCTTGGTTTCCGTAACGGCTGCCGGCTTTATTGGGCTGCTTGACTAGCTCGTGATTCACTATCTGAACAGAAGGAGACGGTATCTGCGAATGGACGAAATTACCTCAGCAGCGCGATCTCGTGGTGAATTGGGCTTGTTCGGGCAGTTCAGCAAGCGGCACATCCGAGGATCACCGCTGCCCACGACCTATCTGACTGCCTAGCAGGCTGATCGCCAGTGCGCCCCCGAGTGCTGGGCGGATCATTCGGTTCCTTGCCGAGATCGGGAAGCATCAGGAAGAAGTTCTGCGGCCTGGAATGGTCAAAGGAGTCTTCGCCACCAGCTTCCGCAACTCAACGCCGACTGGCACCTGTTCAGAAATCCCCCTCGCTGACCGTCACTGAAAGCTGGCTTTCAACCGTGGTTCCCACGGTCATGCCGACCGTATCCAGAACCATGTGTCTTCCGAACGGATTTCCGAACAGCGCCTTTGGCGCCTCTCGTCTCGAACCAGCTCCTAACGCTTGACTTTAGCTTCCCTAACCCCCACCTCTCCGGATTTCCACCCGAACCCGGCGAGCGCCATGCACCTCGACACCCCCGACGCCAACCCCTCCGGCGCCAACTACCGCGAAATCTTCGCCGACCTCCGCACCCAACTCCCGCCACTCCCCGACGAAGACCCGGAGACCCGCGCGAAACGCGAGCAGCGCGCGATGGACGCCGTCGCCTGCCTCACCCCCTGCGACGCCTTCGAGGCGCGTCTCGCCGTCCGCGCCGTCGCGGCCGACGCGCACGCCGCCGACGCCCTCCGCTCGGCCGCCCTCGGCGCCGGCGACCCGGACAAGGTGCGCCAGTGCCGCGCCCAGGCCGCATCGATGGCCCGCCAGTCGGACGCCGCGTTGCGCGCGCTGCTGCGCATCCATGCCAGGCGCGAGAAGCTGGAGGCCGAGATGCACCCGGCGGCCATGGAGAAGGCGGGCTACTGGTTCAAGTCGGTCGTCGTGCCGCCCGCGCCGGCCGCGGCAGAGCCGCCGCCCGACGAAGCCAGGCTCACCCCAACCCAGGCCGGGATCGCCGCCGAGGCAGACCTCTACGCCAACATATATCCCGACCGCGTCGCCCGCATCCGCGCAGCAGGCGGCCTCCCCGCCCGGCTCGACTTCGGCCCGCCGGAGCCGGAAATCGTCGCGGCACTGCTGCGAACCCGCGCGCTCACCCAACCACTGCCGGCAACCGCACCAGCCGGCTGCACAATCCCGGAATCAGAGACTATGAGACATCCGCGAGACCCACAGTCACACCGTGAACTGCTCGGCGATGATCCGCTCGGACAGCACGCGGTCCGGATCGAACAGCAGGGGAATGCTGATCGAGCGGTGCTCGCTCACGGCGACCGATAAGACGTCGCGCACCTCGGTGAAGTCGGCCACCGCCGCGGTGGGGCGCTTGTCGGCTTCCAACACCTCGAACAGCACCTTGGCGGTACTCGGCAGAAGCGCGCCGCGCCAACGCCGCGGGCGGAATGCCGAGATCGGCGTGAGCGGCAACAGGTTCGCCGACAGCGGCACGATCGTCCCGTGCGCTGACAGGTTGTACGCCGTCGATCCTGCCGGCGTGGAGATCAGGATGCCGTCGCACATCAATTCCGCCAGCCGCACGCGGCCATCCACCGTGACACGGATCTTGGAGGTCTGGCGCAACTGACGCAGCAGCGATACTTCGTTGAATGCCAGCGCCTCCGCCTCGTCGCCATCGGCGCTTACCGTGTGCATGCGCAGCGGATACAGCACAGCCTCCTGCGCGCGCGCCAGGCGGCCTGGCAGATCGTCCTCGCTGAACGTGTTCATCAGAAAGCCGACCGAGCCGCAGTTCATGCCGTAGACCGGGATGCGCAGCGTCAGCACCCGGTGGATCGTCTCCAACATGAATCCGTCGCCGCCGAGGGCCACGACCACCGCGGCCTGCTCCAGCGGACAGTCACCGTAGACCGCAACCAGTCGTTCGCGCGCTGCTGCCGCCAGCGCCGTCGCGGAGGCGCAGAACGCAATGCGGCCCGCAACGAAGCCCCGTGCGCGGACAACCTGCAGATCGGGGTCGAGATCGTTCAAACGCGCTTCCGGTGTTCCAGCACCGGCATGTCACGACGCACGCGGGCGGTGACCTTGTGGTCGACCCGCGTGGTGGCCCAGCCGGTTCCGTCGGACACCTTGGCAGTCACATGGCCCCACGGATCGACGATCATCGAATGGCCGTAGGTGAAGCGTGGCTCGCCCCTGCCCTCGAGATGCTTGCCCCAGGTGGCGGGGGCGGCGAACCAGCACTGCGTCTCGATCGCACGCGAGCGGATCATCACCTCCCAGTGGTCCTTGCCGGTGGCGAGGGTGAATGCGGACGGCAGGAAGATCACTTCGGCGCCCTGCTCGCGCAGCTTCCAGAACAGGTCGGGAAAGCGCAGGTCGTAGCAGATGGCGCAGCCGACCTTCACACCGTCCGCCTCGTACGTCACCACTTCGTCGCCGGCGCCGTAGGTGTTGCTTTCGCGATAGCCGGTGCCGTCGGGGGCGACGATGTCGAACAGGTGCATCTTGCGATAGCGGGCGATCTCCTGGCCGTCGGGATCGAACACCACCGTGGTGTTGAACAGCTTCTCCGGCCCCTTTTCGATGATCGATCCGCCGTGCACGTGTACGCGCGCGGCCCGCGCCGTCTCGCGCAGGAATTCGTAGGCGGGGCCGCCTGGTTCGTTGGAGCCTTTCGCCGGCAGCAGTTCGGCGTTGGCGTTGCGCACGGTGCGGTCGCCGCCGAGGCTGTCCCAGACCTCGGGGAGGGAGACGAGATTGGGGCGATCGGCTTCCACCGCTTCGCCGATCAGGCGACGTGCCTGGGCAATATTCTCCGCCTTGTCGGCGCCTGGGTTCATCTGGACGACGCTGATGCGCATCCGTGGGCTCCAATGAGTTGGTTCCCCGGGTCCAGGCCCGGGACTTCGGTCAGAAGAACCGAACCCTGAGGCAGACGCAACACCGCCCGTCCCGTGGCCGAGGCATGTTGGGACTTATCGCGGCCAATCCACCCTTGGTTCGGTGCGTCCCCCGGCGGGTTTGCGATCGTCGTCACGTCGGGTCACGCGCGGCAACTCGCGTGGCTCCTTGTCCTCAAGCTCGTGCGAGGCGGGCGGGATTGGCGGCCGCGTCATCTCCGGCTGCGGCCTGCGCGGCACCGTCGGTTCCGGTGCATAGATCTCTTCGTAGTCGGCGGCATGCCCGGTCTCTGGCAGGCGCAACGCCAGGTGACGGATCTCACCCTGGATCTCGTCCAGTCTTGCCTCGATCACCTCCAGCCTGCTCTTTATGCCGATCACGCTGAACGGCATGAACAGGAACGCCAGCGCGTAGAGCAGCGCCGGCACCAGCAGCACGATCGGAACCCACCAGGGAAGCCAGTCCGGTAGCGTGAACGGCAGGGTCATGCGGCGAAGCTTAGCACTTTGGGCAGGGCGCAATCCATGGTGGTGGTGGGGCGCGGGCGTGGCGGACTGGACCATGCCGTCCCGAGTGTGATTTGACTTGCTCGATGATCGTCCGCCCACTGGTCAGCCGGAGGAACAAGCAATGGCCAACTTGGAAAAGCGGCGCGTCGGGCGTACCGATCTGCATGTGACATCGCTCGGTCTCGGCACCGCGACGATGGGCGGCAGCCGGATTGCGTTGACCAACGAAGAACGCGTGAAGCTGGTCGATGCCGCGTGGAATGGCGGCGTGCGCTACGTCGATACCGCGCCGTTCTATGGCGTCGGCGCGGCGGAGCGTGCTACCGGCGATGCGCTGCGCGACAAGCCGCGCGACGAGTGGGTGCTGTCGACCAAGGTGGGACGCCTGTTGCGGCCACGCAGCGGCGGTGGGGGTGCCACTGACGGGCGACTGGCGCCGCTGCCATTCGAGGTGAAATACGACTATTCGTATGACGGCATCATGCGCTCGGTGGAGGACAGCTATCAGCGGCTGGGACTCGCCAAGATCGACATCCTGTTCGTGCACGACATCGGCGTCTATCAGCACGGCGCGGAGGCAAATGCCGCGCACATGAAGGTGCTGCGTGAGAGCGGCTATCGCGCACTGGAGGAGTTGAAGCGCTCGGGCGTGATCAGCGCCTTCGGTCTCGGCGTCAACGAGAAGGAGGTACTGATCGACGTTCTCGGCTGGGGCGAGTGGGATGCATTCCTGCTCGCCGGACGCTACACGCTGCTCGAACAGGGGCCGCTCGACGATCTGCTGCCGATGTGCGTCGCACGCGGCACGTCGATCGTGGTCGGTGGGCCGTTGAACTCCGGCATCCTGGCGGGTCGCGACACGTGGAACTACGCCGCGGCGCCTGCCGACGTCGTGGCACGGGTGAATTCGATCCGCGCGGTGTGCGATGCGCACAAGGTGCCGTTGCCGGCGGCGGCACTGCAGTTTCCGCTGGCGCATCCCGCGGTGGCGGCGATCATCCCAGGTCCGCGCGCGGCTGCGGAGTTCGAGGAGAATCTGAAGCTGCTGGCGATGAAGATCCCGTCCGCGCTATGGGCGGAATTGCGCGACAGGCAGTTGCTGCATCCCGAGGCGCCGACGCCGTCGTGAAAACAGAGGGGAGACCACGATGATCAAGGACGCCCAGGGGCAGGCCGTATCCGGTGCGACGGCGGCGGCGGTCACGCTGTACGATCAGGCAGCGCGTGCGTTCAATCTTGGCTATGGCGACTCAGCCGGCCTGTTCGACGCGGCGCGTGAGGCGTCGCCTGATTTCGCGATGGCGCATCTCGCGAAGGCCTGGTTGTTTGCGCTGGCCAACGATCCGATCATGCTCGGCCGCGCCCGCGCTGCGGTACAGGATGCCGCAGGACTGAAGATGAATGAACGCGAACAGGGGCACTTCGCGGCACTCCAGCAGGCTGTGGCGGGCGCACGGGGCGCGGCGGCTTCGGTGCTGGACCGGCATCTGATGCGCTATCCGTTCGACCTCATTGCGCATCAGGCGGTGACGTTGCTCGACGGCTATCTTGGCCGCTTCCGCTGGGTGCGGGACCGGACGGCACGGGCGTTGCCGTTGTGGTCCAAGGATATGCCCGGCTATGGCACGATACTCGCGTTCCATGGCTTTGGCCTGGAAGAGGCGGGCGATTACTCCCGCGCCGAAGATGAGTCGCGCGCGGCGGCCGAACTGGAACCGCACAGCTTCTGGCCGCATCACACAGTGGCGCATGTGATGGAAATGACCGGGCGTCCGGAAGACGGACTCGGCTGGATGATCGCACGCGAGCCGTTCTGGTCGGCGCCCGAGAACATCACCCAGGTCCATATCTGGTGGCACAAGTCGCTGTTCCATCTGGAGCTGGGACAATACGAGGCCGCGCTTTCGCTCTACGACGGACCCTTGTTGCACACGCTGCGGCCTTTGGCGCTCAATCTGTGCAATGCCTCGGCACTGCTGTGGCGGCTCGACACGCTTGGTTGCGACGTCTCCAAGCGGTGGCGCGAACTGCTGGCGCAGTGGGAGGGCCACGCCGACGGCAGGTGCCTCATGTTCGTCGATCTGCACGCGGCGATGGCCGAGTTGCGGTCCGGCCAGGAGGCGCAGGCCGAACGGCGGCTGGCAGCGATGCGTGAAACTGCAGCGAGCGATGCCGAGGGCGCGTCGTGCTACCGCGATGTTGGCATACCGCTGGTCGAGGGCCTGATGGCCTTCCATCGCGGTGCGTATGAGCAGGCGGTGGCTCTGCTGCAGCCGGCGCGATTCGATCTATGGCGCATTGGCGGCAGCAATGCGCAACGCGACATCGTCGATTGGACCTTGACCGAGGCGGCGGTGCGCGGCGGCCTGCGCGATGTCGCGCTGGCAATGGCGTATGAGCGTCTCGGCGCCCGCCCGCGCAGCGCCGTGAACCAGAATTTCCTTCGGCGCGCCGAAATGATCGCCGCGTAAGGCAAAGGGGAGAAGAGCAATGCCGGAAGTCTATGTCCATGCCATCGAGGGCCGCTCGAAGGAGCAGAAGCGCGCACTGATCAAGGACATCACCGATGCGGTGGTGAAGAATTTCGGCGTCACCGCGGATGCCGTGCTGGTCGAGATCCTCGAGAGCTCGCGCGACAACAAGGCGAAGGGCGGGGTGCTGTTCAGCGAACGCTGACCCCTCGCTCGGCGAGGTAGCGCTCGATCATTGGCCCCCAGATCGGCGAGCCATTGCGGCCGGTGAACAAGGAGTGTCCATCGCTGCCAAACGCGCCGGTCTGGATCAACTCAGCCTTCCCGCCGGCTTCGGTGAACGCCTTGTACATGGCGGACGCCATCGCCGGCGAGAAGAACGAATCATTCTCGGCATAGACCCACAGCATCGGCGTGGTTGCGGTTCTGCCATAGACGCCCGCCGCCCGTATCAATTCCCCCGGCTGGCAGTTGTTGTTCGCCTGCATTTTGTAGTGGCCGCCACGACCGCCGGCCATGCTGACCATCGCGACAACCTGCGGGTGAGGTTGGCTGTCATAAGCGTCGGTCGCCCAGCCGCCGGCGGAGTGGCCGACCACAACGACGCCGTCGGCGAGTGCGAAAGGCAATGTCGTCGCATAGGCAACCAAGGCAGCGATGTCGCGTGCACTTTCCAGCCCCGCCGCGGCGTAGCCATCGGCCGAGCAATTGCCAAAGCCTTCCGCCCAGGCGCCACGGGTCGCACCATAACCGCGCCGCATGCCCAACACCACGACGAAACCGTGGCTGAGAAACCATGCCACGGTCTCGCTCGCGCAATTTGACGGCTGCATTGTTGCACGGGCGCTGGGATCAGGCGGGCTGCCGTGATTGATGAGCACGACGCGAGCGCGTTCTTCGGTTTGGGGGCGACAAACGCGCGTGTACAGCAGGTGCTCCACGCCGACCGCATCGCGCATCGGCACCCAGTGAATCTGCTCGCGCCAGGGACCTACCTGTTCTCCGACGGGACCTGCGGTGGCGCCGCGCGTGACCGGAGACACCAACAGCATCACCAGACAACAAAGGGCAAGCCATCCAGATTTCATTGGCCGGTCCTCCCGATACTATTTGCGCAACAGCGCCAGCAGCCCCTGTAGCAACTGCACCGGTGTCGGCGGGCAGCCACGGATCACCAGATCGACCGGCACCACGCTGGCGACGGCACCGATGCAGGCTGGGCTGCCGGCGAATACGCCACAGCCGGCGGCGCAGTCGCCGACGGCCACCACCCATTTCGGATCGGGGGTCGCGCGCCAGGTACGCTCGAGGCCCTCTCGCATGTTGCGCGTCACCGGGCCGGTGACCATCAGGACGTCGGCATGGCGTGGTGACGCTACGAAGCGCAGGCCGAAGCGTTCCAGGTCGTAGAACGCATTGTTGAGCGCGTGGATTTCCAGCTCGCAGCCGTTGCAGGAGCCGGCATCCACCTCGCGTATCGCCAGGCTGCGTCCGAGCCGACGCTGCGCCGCGCGGTCGAGGTTGGCGGCGAGCGCGGCAATGTCTGGATCGTGGGGCACTGGTTCAGTGACGGGCGCACGCAGGCCCTGGAGGAGGGTTCTCAGCATGGTCCATCGCGGAGTATGGGCTCTGCCCCCTTTCCCCAGCCCGCTCCCGCGAGGGGAGGGGGAATGTTTGATTGCAGTGTCATAGGTCGTGCCCTGAGTACGAGCAGTTGAATGACTTGTTGCAGAGCGGGAAGTCGGCGACGATGTTGCCCTCGATCGCCGCTTCCAGCAGTGGCCACTGGAACCACGATGCGTCGCGCAGGTGGCACCGATCGATGTGTCCTGCCTTGTCGATCCGCAGCCATACCAGCACATCGCCGCGGAATGCTTCGGCAAGCGCGATGCCCTCGCGCGGTCCGGTCGGTTCGACCGCGACGCGCACGTCGCCTTGCGGCAGTTGGTTGAGCATCTGTTCGATCAGCGACAGGCTCTGGTCGATCTCCTTGATGCGGATCCACGCACGCGCGTTGACGTCGCCCTCGGTCAGAACAGGCACATCGAAGCGAAGCGCATCATACGGCGGGTAGGGGATTGACCTGCGTGCGTCGAAGGCACGTCCCGACGCGCGTCCGACATAGCCTCCGGCGCCGAAGCGGCGTGCGAGCTCGGCTGACAATATGCCGGTGCCCACAGTGCGATCCTGCAGCGACGCGGTCTTGTCGTAGAGCTCCACCAGGGCGGGGAAGCGCGCGCGTATCTCGTCGATCAGCGAGCGGATATCGGCGTCGCCAGCAAGATCCGCCGCGATGCCGCCAGGTACGATGCAGTCCATCATCAGGCGATGACCGAAACACCCATTCGCGCAGCGCAGCACGCGTTCGCGCAGCATCCCGCAATGCGCCAGCATGATGCTGAATGATGCATCGTTGCAGATGGCACCGAAATCGCCGAGGTGATTGGCGATGCGCTCCAGCTCCGCCATCACTCCACGCAGCCACACGGAACGTGGTGGAATCTCGATGCCGAGTGCCGACTCGACCGCACGGGCGAAAGCGAGGGAGTAGGCGACCGTGCTATCGCCCGAGGTGCGGGCGGCGAGGCGAGATGCCTGCTCCAGTGTCGCGCCATGCATCAGATGGTCGATGCCCTTGTGCACGTAGCCGAGACGCTGTTCGAGCCGGACTACCGTCTCACCATCGGCGGTGAAGCGGAAATGGCCTGGCTCGATGATGCCCGCGTGAACCGGGCCGACGGGAATCTGATGGAGGCTTTCACCTTCCACCGGCAGGAAGGGATAGGCGGTCGGATTCGCACCATGATGAAGCCACGGTCGCGTGTCGGGCAGCCCGACCGGCTCCAGGTTGAACAGGTCGCGTGCCGCGCGCTCCAGACGAATGGCGGGCGCGTGTTGCGCGCCGACCGACGGGTAGCGATTGTCCGGGCAGTCGAGACTCAACACGACAACGCCGCTGTCCAGCACGGCCATGTGGACCCGGCCGGGCTCGCCCCAGAGGCTGAGCAGCGTCACTTCGCCGGCAGCGATGCATCGCGTCGCCTCCTGCCAGTACGCGGCATCGACCACGGTCATCCCAGCAATGCCGCGACGTGCTGGAACCACACAACCAGCGGGCTCGGTAGCCAGATGCCGGCAGTGAGAACAAGCGCGAGATGCGCGAACATCGGCACATAGGATGCGGTGACCGGTCCGGTTGGTCCGCGCGGTTCGCCGAATGCCACGGATGTCAGGCGCAGAAACAACGCGCCGAACGACACCAGAAGGCCGAACACGAACAGAACCGCCAGCAGCGGTTCACGTGCGAAGGTGGAGCTGATCACCAGGAACTCGCTGGTGAACACGCCGAAAGGCGGCAGTCCGGCGATCGCTGCGACACCCGCGATCAGGCCCCAGCCGAGTAGCGGATGGGTCACGGTCAGGCCTCCCATGTCAGCGATGCGCTGTGTGCCTTTGACCTGGGCAATATGGCCAACCGAGAAGAAGATCGCCGACTTGGTAAGGCTGTGCATGGTCATCTGCAACAGGCCGGCGAAGTTGCCGAGTGGACCGGCCATGCCGAAGGCGAACACGGTGATGCCCATGTGCTCGATCGAGGAATAGGCGAACATGCGTTTGATGTCGCGGCGGCGATACAGCATGAAGGCGGCGAAGATCAGCGAGATGAGGCCGAGCGTGATCATCAGCGGGCCAGGTGCCAGGGCGCCGGGATTGGCGGCAAGCAGCATCTTGAATCGCAGCAGCGCATAGAGTGCCACGTTCAGCAGCAGACCTGAGAGCACGGCGGAGATCGGTGTGGGACCTTCGGCGTGTGCGTCGGGCAGCCACGCGTGCATCGGCGCGAGTCCGACCTTGGTGCCATAGCCGAGCAGCAGGAATATGAAAGCGATGTTCAGCAGGGCCGGGTCAAAGTCGTGCGCTCTGGTGATCAGAATGGTCCAGACCATGGCATCGGTTCCCTCGCCGATCACCGGACGCGCGGCGAGATAAACCAGGATGGTGCCGAACAGTGCGAGTGCTATGCCGACGCTGCCGAGGATGAAGTATTTCCAGGCGGCCTCGATCGCTTCGTGCGTACGATAGATGCCGACCATCACCACTGTGGTGAGTGTGGCGAGTTCGATCGCGACCCACATCAGGCCGATATTGTTCGCGAGCAGCGCCAGGTTCATGCCGAACAGCATGAGCTGGTACATCGCATGGTAGAAGCGCAGGTAGTTGGGCGTCAGACGGCCGGTTTCTAGCTCGTGGCTTATGTAGCTGGCGCTGAATGCGCTGGTGGTGAGGCCGACGAAGGTGTTGAGCAGAATGAAGACGACGTTCAGGTCGTCGACTGCGAGGAACTGGCCGGGTGCGGGGCGATCGGCGAGAAGGAGCAGAGCGGCGAGGAAAGAGAGGCCGCTGGCGCCGATATTGATGCGCGCGGAGAGGCGGTAGTCGGAGATCAGCGACAGCGCGGCCGCGGACAGCAGCGGCACGAGGAGGACGAGTGCTTCCGTCAAATTCTACCCCTCCCCTCGCGGGAGGAGGGGGGCGCCCACTCTCCCTAACCCTCCCCCGCGAGGGGGGAGGGGACTTCTTACAGGTACAGCCAAGCCTTCATCCCCGCTCTCCACGGAACTGGTCGAGCACCTGAAGATCGACTGTGTCGAAGCGCTCGCGGATGCGGAACAGGAAGATGCCGATCACGATGAAAGCAATCAGGATGGAGAACGCTACGCTGATTTCGACCACCAGAGGCATACCCTGGGCGCCGGTGGCAGCGAGGTTGACGCCGTTCTCCAGCGACAGGAAGCCTGCCACCTGGCTGACTGCGTTGCGCCGCGTCACCATCATGAGCAGGCCGATCAACACGACCGACAGCGCCAGCGCGATGTCCTCGCGCGCCACCGGGTCGGCGTGCGCGGTCACCGGCAGCATCACCATCAGCGACAGCGCCACCAGTGCGATGCCCGCGAGCATGGTGAGGCCGATGCTCACCACTGTCTCGATCTCGCGGTGGATGCCGAGACGAAACACCATCCGGCGCAGCGCCATGGGAATGACGATGGCCTTGAAGCCGAGTGCGATGGCGGCGGTGATGTAGAGATGCGGCGCATGCTGAATGTGCGCCTGCCAGGCGACGGAGGCGGCCAGCACCAGCGCATGCAGCGCGAGCATGTTGATCAGCGCATAGAGCCGATCCTGGTACAACATGGCGAAACTTACCAGCACCAGGCCTCCGGCAAGCATATGCGCGACATCGAAGGCGAAGCCGTGCGTCACATGCCCCCCGAGACGAACAGCAGCAGGACGCCGAGCAGGCTGAGCATCAACGCGGCACCCAGGAAGTTGGGCACGCGGAACACGCGCATCTTGGCGATCGACATTTCGAACACGCCAAGCAGCACACCGGCCACCGTCAGCTTCACCAGCCAGGTCGCCAGGCCGAGTGCATAATTGCCAGCGAGACCGAACGGGAAAAACAGGCAGGCGATGACCGAGACGTAAAGCAGCAGCTTCAGCGACGCGGCGAGCTCGATCAACGCCAGATGACGCCCGGAATACTCCAGAACCATCGCCTCGTGGATCATGGTAAGTTCAAGGTGCGTCGCCGGATTGTCCACCGGAATGCGTGCGTTCTCCGCCAGAGCCACGATGATGAATGCCACCAGCGCGAGCGCCAGCGACACGCGCAGGCCGACGGCGGAGAACGCCATGTAGTCGGCGATGGTGGAGAGCTGCGTCGAGCCGGCGACCAGCGCGACGGACAGAACGATCATCAGCATCGCGGGCTCGGCGAGTGATGCGATCATTGCCTCTCGCGAGGCGCCGATTCCGCCGAAGCTGGTGCCGATGTCCATCGCCGCGAGCGCCTGGACGAAGCGCGCGCTGCCGAGCAGAGCGGTGATGGCAATCAGATCGCCCGACCAACTGAACAGCAAGCCGGTGGCGAAAGTCGGCACCAGTGCGGTGGCAACCCAGGTGACGGCGAAGATGACGTAGGGCGCGACGCGAAACAGCCACGAGGCGTTTTCGGCCAGCACCACTTCCTTGCCAAGCAGACGCTTCAGGTCGCGATAGGGCTGGATCAGCGGAGGCCCGCGGCGTCGCTGAAGCCTCGCCTTTACCTTGCGCACCAAGCCGGTGAGCAGCGGCGCCAGCAGCAGCACCAGCGCCATCTGCGCGCCCTGCACGAACAGGCCCTGGATCACTGCCACAGCGCGAGGACCAGCAGAAGGATCACGAGGGCGGCGAAGACGAAGCCGAGATAGCGGCGGATGGTGAGGAACTGCAGGTGGTTCAGCACAAGCGACAGGTGCCACACCGCGCCGGCGACGGGCGCGTAGAGCGCGTCCCAGATCGGGTCGCTGATGTGCTTCTCGATGCGTGCGGGTGCCATGTCGCCGGGCGGCGGCATGGTGACTGTTTCATGCGTGCGGAATACCACGGTGCCGAACACGCGACGGATCGGCTGGGCGAAGCTGGCGCCGGTGTATTGAGTTGCCGGCCGCGGATCGGGAAAGCCGCAATCCCAGGCGGGCGCGCGGCGCAGCCCGTGCGAGGCGAAGCAACGCACCACCAGTGCGGTCAGCGATGCGGAGACCGCGATGAACAGGAACACCAGCAGTCCGTTGTACGAACTACGCGCACTCGCTACCGGCACGATGGACAGCCACTCGACATGAAGCTGCGTTGGCGTGCTGGCGCCGGTCAGCATCTGCGTCACCGGTGCGAGCAGATCGATCACCACGCCGGGCAGAATACCGGCCAGCAAGCAGAGCGCGGCGAAGCCGAACATCGCGCAGAGCGAGAAGCTGTCGACCTCGCGTGCATCTGCCGCGGCGCGCGTGCGCGGGCGGCCGAGGAAGGTCACGCCGAACGCCTTGACGAAGCACGCAGCCGCGAGTGCCGCCGAAAGGGCCAGCAACGCACCGTCAGCCGGAATCGCGAGCTTTAGTCCCCACTGCGGCAGGTCGGGATGCAGCAGGATTGCCTGGAAGGTGAGCCACTCGGATACGAAGCCGTTCAACGGCGGCAGCGCCGAGATCGCGACGCAGCCGACCAGGAATGCGAATGCCGTCTTTGGCATGCGGTGGATGAGGCCGCCGAGGTGATCCATGTCGCGTTCGCCGGTCGCGGTGAGCACCGCGCCGGAGCCAAAGAACAACAGGCTCTTGAAGATCGAGTGGTTGAATACGTGGAACAGCGCGGCGGTCAGCCCGAGCGCCGCTGCTACGGGGAGCTGGTTGGCAGAGAAAGCGAGCGCCAAGCCGAGGCCTATGAAGATGATGCCGATGTTCTCGACGGTATGATAGGCGAGCAGACGCTTGAGATCGTGCTCCATCAGCGCATACAGCACGCCGAGCACAGCGGTGACGCCGCCGACTGCCAGAACCATGGTGCCCCACCACCATGCAGGCGCTCCGAGAAGATCGAAGGTGATGCGCACGAAGCCATACACCGCGACCTTGGTCATCACCCCACTCATCAGCGCCGATACATGGCTCGGTGCCGCGGGATGTGCGAGCGGCAGCCAGGCGTGCAGCGGGACGACGCCGGCCTTTGATCCGGCACCGGTCAGCGCAAGCACCAAAGCGAGCGCGGCGATGCCGGGTGTCGGGTGCGCGACGCGCATCGCGTCGAAGGCATAGCCGCCTGAGGCACCGGCAAGCAGGCCGAAGCACAGCAGCAGCGCCAGACCCGAGAAGCTCGCCATGATGATGTAGACGTAGCCGGCCTGTGCGTTGTTGCTCTCGCGGTGGTGCGACATCACGAGTGCCCATGAGGCGAGGGACATCAGCTCCCAGGCGAACACGAAGCTGAACGCATCGTCGGCGACGACAACAAGATTCAGCCCGGCGAGGAAGGCCGGATAGAACGGCAGCACGCGTTGCGGTTCGTGTTCGTGCCGGCCATAGCCGAGCGCGTAGAGGCTGGCCCCGACGCCGCCAAGCCCGACCACGACCAGGAAGAAGGCGGCGAGTGGGTCGAGCCGGAAATGTGCGCCGGTCCAGGGCAGGCCTAGCGGGAGTGTCACGACCGACGGCGCGGCGCCGAGCGAGAACAGGGCCACCAGCAGCGATGCCGCCGAAATGACGAGGGCGCCGCCGTAGACGATGCGACGGCCTGACGCTGACAACGCGGCGAACGCGCCGGCCACAGCGAGGCAGAGCAGGAGCACGATGCAGGTGAGGGTGAGCGCAATCATGCGCGATGTGACGCCGTCAGCAAGTCAACGCTACCCCGCACCGAATCACCGCTTGATTGCGTGCAGTGTACGGTGGGCCGGCGCAGGCCGGCCACAGCCCGCATCTGAGAAGCGCCGAACAAGGCCACAATCAAACGACTGAGTCTTCATACATCATTAACAGGTATGCAGCATTGGTTGTCGTCACTCAAGTGTGAAGATGCATGTCCTCGATCCAGGCTGCTGATCGTTGCGGATACGAGGGCAGCATCAACTCTTGGCTAGTACTTTCATGCCTATAATGCCGGGCTTTGCAAGGACAACCGGCATGCGTTCGCCGAGACTCTTGCGCGGCATGTTTCGCCAGATCGCATTGTCCAGGACCGGAATGTGGCTGACGATCGCCGCGTTCACTACCGCCTGCTTTGTTGCCGTCTGCTTCGCTGGGCTGGTCGCCGCATGGTCGGACGCGGATCGAAGGGCAGAGACGCTCGCATCGGAGGTTGCCACGATCGCTGCGCACGATATCGCGCGCACGATCGAACGATTCGACGTGGCGGTGCAGACGACAGTTGACAGGTTACGGTCGCCGACCGTGACCACGCTGAACGAGCCTGCTCGCAGCCTTCTCCTGTTCGACGCTGCATCAGGTCTCCAGTCGCTCGGTTTCATCAATGTGCTGGATGAAAACGGGCTGGTGACAGAGTCACCAGAGGCGTCGGAGCGGGGGGCAAAATGGAGCGGCAGCAGATACTTCACTGCTCAACGTGCCAATCCCTCCCTTGGGTTCCTTGTCAGCGGACCGTTCGGTCAGGCGGAGTATGCAAGTATCGCATTGAGCCGCCGCGTGTCCCGTGATGACGGCACGTTCGGCGGTGTAGTGGTGGCCAGCCTGCGACTAAGTTCCTTCCGCGACCTGCTTGGTCAGTTGGCGGTAGGATCGCACGGAACGATCTCGCTGCTCCGCAATGACGGAACGGCATTGATGCGCCTGCCGTTCGACGCCAACGACATTGGCCGTGTCGCGGCGCCGGATACGCAGGCTGATCAGGTGCCGCGCCGCTTTGCCGTACGACAGATCGGCGAATTGCCACTGTCCGTTCATGTCGGCATCGCGAACGAGGACGTGGCGGGAGCCTGGCAGGACTGGACGGTGGCGCAGCTCGTCGCCGGGGTGCTGCTTGCCTCGATCAGCTGCGCCTTGATCGTCGCGTTGCAGCGCGAGGTGCTGGCGACGCGAAATTGCCGAACGGGACAACCGCCACAAGTCCGACTACCTGATGATGACAAGCCATGAGCTGCGCACGCCGCTGCACAGCATCCTGGGAAATGCGGATCACCTACGAGCGGACTCGCATCTCGACCCGGCGAATGCCCGACGCGTCACGGCGATCATTAGCGCAGGCAGCCATCTGCGCGTCGTCGTCGACCGTGTCCTCAATGAGCTCCAGATCGAGACGCGCATTCCCATCCCACGCATGCGCCAAGTCGCGCTGGCGAAGCTGCTCGACGCGTGCGTCATCATGGTCGAGTCGCATGCTGCCCAACGGGGCCTCACATTACGTTATGATCTGAAGCAAGGCGTGCCGGAGTTGTTCGTGACCGATCCCGACCTGCTGAAGCAGGTGCTGGGTAACCTGCTGAGCAATGCGATCAAATTCACCCCGCCAGGCGGCGCTGTGGTGTTGGAGGTCGCTGGGACGGCCGACCACATTGCGATCCAGGTTAAGGATACTGGTTGCGGCGTTCCGCCGGATCAGCGCCATAAGCTGTTCCAGTTCGGTGAGCGGCTGGGTGCCGAACAGATCGGCATTCCGGGTCATGGCATCGGCTTGGCCATGTCGCGGCGCCTAATAAAATGCATGGGTGGCGACACGGGATACCGCGAGAATCTCGGTGTCGGAAGCGTCTTCTGGGCAACTCTGCCTGCAGGCAGGCTGACGGAGCAAGCCGCGCCGCCGACGCTATCCTCGTTGCCGCCCAAGCAAGCGTTGCGCGTGCTGCTGGTGGACGACGCTATTGCGAACCGTGAGATCGCGCGCGGCATTCTGATCGAACGGGGCCATGCGGTAACCGAGGCAGAGACGGGCGCGGGCGCCGTTCAACTTGCCACTGACAACGACTTCGACGTGGTGCTGATGGACATGCGGATGCCGGGAATGGACGGATGCGATGCGACGAAGCACATTCGCAAAATCGCTGGCATACGCGGCGCTGTGCCGGTCGTCGCGGTGACGGCGAATGCGCTGGATGAGCAGATCGTCGAGGGTCGGCATGCTGGCATGGTGGAGCATTTGGTGAAGCCGTTCAGTGCGGAAGAGCTACTGACGGTCGTTGAGCGTGTTGCCGTGCGACGCCCGCTCGTGACGCTTCGCGAGCCTCCAACGTTCGATTCCGATGTGCTGGCACAACTGGCTCCCTACATGAGTTCCGACGATATGGAGCGGCACTTGCTGGATCTGACGCGCAAGGTGGAGGTCCTGCTGCGGGAGATCGGGATGGTCGACGCGGCCTCGGACCAGAGTCTGCATCGCTGATCTGTCGCATGAAATGGCTGGCACGGCAGGCATGTTCGGTTTTGCCGCACTGGCCGTCGCCGCGCAGCGCCTCGATGCCGCACTGTTAGAAAACGGAGCGCCGTCGCCGAATCTCGCGGATGCGCTGGCCCTTGCGGCCCGCGCGGCACTTGCGGAGTTACGTGGGCTTACCTCAGCGGAACCAGTCGGATCGGCGTGAAGGGGACACATTGGCGCGCCGATAAATCTCGAGCAGCCTGCGTCCCTGTGCCAGTTCCTGTTTCTCGCCATACGCTGGCGACGGCTCGGGCTGGCGCTTCCACTCGAAACTCACCGCCTGCTGCACAGATGCCGCACCCAGCAGCGGAAGTATCGCCTGCATGAGGGCGAGGTTCGATATTGGCTTGGTCAGGAACAAGCTCGCACCGGCCTGCACCGCGGCGGCGCGCATCGCCGTATTGCCATAGCCGCTGAGCATGACAATTGGGACACTCTCATAACCGGGTAGGTCCCTGATGCGAGCACAAGCTTGAAGCCCGTCCATGTGGGGCATTCTCACGTCGAGCAATACCAGCCGCGCCGACGTAGTGCTTGCGATTTCCAGCGCTTCCAAACCATTCCAGACCAATAACACCTGGAAGCCGCACTCCATCAATGCCGTGCGCAGATTGTCGCGGCATTGGCCGCTATCGTCCGCGACAATGACGCTATTCAAGTCAGCATTGGACGGCACCTGGTCACCTCCTGAAAGGTGACTGGCATTTTGCCCTCGCTACGTTGCGGCGCAGTTAAGCCGGATGAATGCCCCAGAAGCGTGCCACGCGATCGACGGCGTCAGGGGGCCAGGCATGCGGCAAGTCCGGCAATGTCCACAGTTCCACCGCGGGGCGCTCCGGCGGACCCCAGATCGTGCGACGCGAGCCATCGGGTTCGCTGCGGACTGTGCTGCTGTCAAGTTTATGTACAGCCGACCATTGCTCGGCCAGCAGGCGCGAATTGGTGGGATCCACCACGTCGTCTGCCAGGCCATGCCAGATCGAAACGCGCGGCCATTCGCCGGTATAATCCGTCGGTGCGGCCAAACGCACCTGCTGTGCCCAGTCCTCCCGCGAGCGCGCAGGACCTGCCTCAGCCATGCGCACCAGTGCCTCCGATACGTTGGTCGCCGCGCCGACCGGCAGGCCCGCGATGATGGCACCGGCGGCGAACACGTCCGGGTAAGCCGCCATCAGGGCAGCGGCCATCGCGCCACCCGCGGAGAGGCCGGCGACGAAGACCCGTGCTGGATCGGATCCAAATCGATCGATTGCCGCCGCGACCATCTGCCGGATCGACAGTGCCTCACCGAGGTCGCGGCTAACCTGCGCCGAACGGAACCAGTTGAAGCATCGCCCGCGGTTGTTGTCGCCGGACTGCTCGGGCAGGACGAGCGGGATGCCCAACTGATCAGCGAGCTTCCCCCATCCGGTGTCGCGTGCGAACGCGGCTGCAGTCTGTCCACAGCCATGCAGCAGCACGATGAGCGGCGCGCCGACGTCGGGCGCACGCAGCGGATGATGGACGAACATCGACAGCTTGCCTGGATTGCTGCCGAAGTCGGCCACTTCGCCGGGCGACGCGTTCGCGACGGGCGGCGCGGGAACCGACCATGACGGCATTTGCAGTGTCGCAGGCAACTTGGCGCGAGTCTTCGCCACCGACGACGCGGCCTTGAAAGCCGTTCGCATGCTTCGCCGCGCGATGCGAAGTTCCCGTGACCACTTCATGATGGGTCAAGACCCCTATCGTTGTGAGAGTTCAATAAGGATGATTGCTGCGCCGCACAAAGGCCTTGACACCATGGCGGGCGGACCAGTCGACCTCACTTCGCCGTGACATGATGCGGCTGGAGCGTCGCTAATCGTCCGTCATTCTTTGCTGTGGGGGGAGAGATTGTTTGGGAACTCTGGTGGGGCCGGTGGCGGGTACGATTCGTGATCGCACGCCGCCGCTAGTCCAACCAGGGGCTGGGCCGCTGAGACCGCCTATCTACCATGCTCCGGACGGCGTGGCGAGAACATTTCGAGTACGCTATCGGTACTGCACCGAGCACCCAGGCCAGCACGCCCTTCTGAGCGTGCAGTCGGTTCTCTGCCCCGTCGAAAACCACCGACTGCGGGCCGTCGATCACTTCCGCGGTGACCTCCTCGCCGCGATGCGCCGGCAGACAGTGCATGAACAGCGCGTCCGCGGCCGCTTTCGCCATCAGCGAACTGGTGACGCGATAGGGTGCCAGCATGTTGTGGCGATTGGTGTTCGGGTCGTCCGCCATCGACACCCAGGTGTCGGTCACCACGCAACGTGCGCCGGCGACCGCCTTCTCCGGATCGTCGGTGAGTTCGATCCTGCCGCCTTGCGCCCGCGCCCATTCGAGCAACTCGGCCGGCGGACGCAGCGCATCCGGCGTCGCCAGCCGCAGGATGAAACCGAAACGCACCGCCGCCTCGATCCAGCTCCGAGCGACATTGTTGCCGTCACCGCACCAGGCAACGACCTGTCCGGCGATCGGACCGCGATGCTCCTCGAAGGTCAGCACGTCAGCCATGAGCTGGCAGGGATGCGACGTGTCGGTCAGGCCGTTGATCACCGGGACTGTGGCGTATTCCGCCAACTCGTGCAGCTTCGCCACATCGTCGGTGCGCAGCATGATCGCATCGACGTAGCGCGAAAGCACGCGCGCGGTGTCGGCGGGCGTCTCGCCGCGTCCGCTTTGCATGTCGCGGGCAGACAGCACGACCACGTCGCCGCCCAACTGACGCATGCCCACCTCGAACGACACGCGCGTGCGGGTGGACGGCTTCTCAAAAATCAGCGCCAGCGTCTTGCCGGCGAGCGGTCGCAACGACACGCCGCCGCGCTTGTAGTTGGCCGCGACGTCCAGCATCTGGCGCAATGTCGCAGGGTCGAAATCCCGCAGGTCAAGAAAGTGCCGTCGGCCAAGTCCCTCGTCGGCTGACTGGCCCTCGGACCGCTCGGTGCGGCGCAGAGAGGCGCTCATTTCGCTGCTGCCTTGGCGTTCGAAGGCAGCACGCGCCGCGTCGCACGGCGCAGCATCATGACGGCCTCGTCCAGGTCCGCGTCGGTCACCACAAGCGGTGGCGCCAGGCGCAGCACGTTCTCGCCGGCGGTGATGGCCATCAGGCCTTCCGCGATGCAGGCGGCCTGCACCTCGCCCTGCGGCAGGACGCATTTGAGGCCCTGCAACAGACCCATGCCGCGCGCGTCCTCATAGACTTGCGGATATTCGCGGGCGATCTCGTCGAGTTCGGCGCGCAAGCGGCGGCCCTTGCGCTCCACGTCCGCCAGGAAACCGGGTGCGAGGATGATGTCCAGCACCGCGTTGCCCGCCGCACAGGCGAGCGGGTTGCCGCCGAACGTGGTGCCGTGCGTGCCGGGCTTCAGCGCCTTGGCGTACTGCTCCTTGGCCAGGACGGCGCCGAGCGGGAAGCCGCCGCCGATGCCCTTGGCCGCCGACATGACGTCGGGCGCGATACCCGCCCACTCATAGGCAAACAGTTTGCCGGTACGGCCCATGCCGGACTGGACCTCGTCCATCCCGAGGATCAGGCCGTACTCGTCACATACCGCGCGCAGATCGCGCAGGAATTGCATGTCGGCGGGACGCACGCCGCCCTCGCCCTGGATCGGCTCGACGATGATTCCAGCGGTGGCGGGACCGATCGCGTTGCGCACTGCATTCATGTTGTTGAACGGCACCTGGTCGAAGCCCTCGACCACCGGGCCGAAGCCCTCAAGATACTTGGCGTTGCCGGTGGCGGCGAGTGTCGCCAGCGTGCGGCCATGGAACGCGCCCTCGAACACGATGAAGCGGAAGCGCTCGCCCTTGCCCGCGTCGAACATCGCGCGGCGCATCATCTTGATCATGCCCTCGTTCGCTTCGGCGCCCGAGTTGCAGAAGAACACGCTGTCCGCGAACGTCGCATCCACCAGCCGCTGCGCCAGCCGCTCGGCCCCTGGGATCCGGTACAGGTTGGAGACGTGCATGACCTTCGCGGCCTGCTCGGCGATGGCGCCGGCGAGATGCGGATGTCCGTGGCCCAGCGACGCGGTAGCGATGCCCGAGCCGAAGTCGAGAAGTCGTCGCCCATCCTCCGTCCACAACCAGGCGCCTTCGCCCCGCTCAAAGGCGAGGTCGGCACGGGCGTAGTTCGGCAACAGGGCGGAAATCATGGGACTGCAACCCTTCCTGCGGTTTCCCCAATGGCTCCCCCACCCGCGACCGTTCAGGGCGGGTTCGGGAAGACGCGGATCATTGGCGGTTGCGCGGAGCGGAGTCAAACGAGGTTCGCTATGCTAGCGACGTCCAGAAGGGCCGGGCTCATTCCAGTCCCGGCTGTATCATGCCATCGTCTGCCGATGGCAGGCACATCGCATCGCCGCGCCGCCGGCCCCGCGCCGGACAGTGCCGCCCTGCACGACGCGGCGCTGAACTATCTGGCGCGTTATGCAGCGACCGAGGCAGGGCTTCGCCGGGTGCTCGAGCGGCGTATAGAGCGGTGGGCGCGAATGGCGGCCGGCACGGCCGACACCGATGTGATTGCCGGTCAGGCGAGCATCGCGCGTGAGGCTATACGAGGCGTGGTATCGCGGCTGGTCGCTGCCGGCGCGGTGAATGATGCCGCGTTCGCGGAAAATCGCGCGCGGAGTCTGGTCCGCGCCGGGCGCTCACGCCGTGCCGCAGCAGCCTACCTGGCAGCCAAAGGCGTCGATCCTGAGACGGCGCGCGCCGTTCTGCCCTTTGGCGATGAGAGCGAGCTCGCGGCGGCTCTGGTGCTGGCGCGGCGGCGGCGCATTGGGCCATTCCGCTCCGGCGATGCCCCCGACGCGGCCGGGCATCGCCGCGAGCTCGCGATGCTGGCGCGTGCCGGCTTTCCGCAGGATTTGGCGCGGCGTGCGCTGGCCATGACAGTGGATAGTGCCGAGGTCCTGGTGAACCGGCTGCGACGCTGACCCAGATCTAGCGTCGGGATTGACGGGTCGTGTCGGCGCAGCCTTGCAGGTCGTGTCCCGCCCTGACCCCGGTTTGCACGGGGGGCTGGCCGCATACAACCGTACTGCGCCCCGCCTCATGATCGGTCAGCATCTTCATCGAGCCCGTATTGTGATCGGCACCGATGAAATCGCCGGCAAAGTCACCCTCAATCGTGCTTGCGGAACACGACACCTTCGGCGGGTTCTTCTTGTTGGGACTTGAAAACGCACATGAACCGACGGCGACAAGATCATCCGTCCTGCCATCGAAAGTGACGTAGACCCGGTGGACCGGCAGGACGAGCTCCCCCTTACGGTGCCCGTCGTGTCGCGGCTTGGTGCCGAGAAAGGACATGACGAAAGGTCCCATCTGGGACTGCGGGTGCAGCAGGAACGCGTATCCCGACTGGCCACTGCCCAATTTGATGTTGGTGATTTTGTCCGAGCACAGATTCGGGTCCGTCTGAACGTTCATCACCGTCACCTTGGTGCATCTGCCGGCGAATGTCGCAAGGGTGGTGTGGTCGCGCGCGGAGGCCGCCGTGGCACCTGCCGCTGCCATGAGAACCAAAAGTGAGTATGGCAATATCTTCAAAATAGCACTGCACGCTCCAGCGACAGCCATGCTGCAAGGCGTTCCCGCGTCGCACGTACTCACTTTTGAGTCATCTCGCGTGGCGAGACGAGAGGCACGATACCGACACGTCGGCTGATTGCGATGGCCGGCCGGTCAACCAGACGCTCGAAGGCGATGGCGGCGAGCAGGGTGAGCGCAAGGAACAGAACGAACGCGGCGGCCGTCGACCCTGCCGGCATGAGGGTGAAGGCGACGCACACCATGGTGAACAGGATCGGAAAGTGCAACAGGTATATGCTGAAGGACAGGCGGCCAAGATGGCGGAGGGGCGGGCTCTCCAGCAGCGGCCAGACGAGCGGGCACCATATCACGCCAAGATACAATGCGACTGCACCAAGCTGGCTCTGGAACTGGAACAGGTTCGGGGCGTAGGCCAGCTCGAAGCGGCTGAGCGTCAGTCGGTACCATTCGACAACATGCCAGTCCTTGGTGGCGCACAGCGCGACCCCGAGCAGCAGCAGGAGCACGCCGGTATATCGTGTCGCGGGCTGCCCGCCGGTCCGCGGCAGAGGGCGCACCAGGTGGCCGAGTACGAACAGGAACATTGGATGGGTGCCGAATGACAGTGCGGCCGCGACCACCGCAGCACGGTGCGCCCAGACCGAATAGGCGCGCAGGGAAACCAGGCACAGCACCAGCAGCGAACCGTAAAGTTCCAGATGCAACGACCAGAACGGCGCGTCGAGCGACAGTTCCATTGGCGGCAGTTGCCCGGACAGCGGCGCGAACAACGTCGCCTCGCGGTAGCCGAGCAAGAGGCTGTCGAGGCCGATCTCGCGTGCAAGGTGCCCGAGCGTCGGGGCACCGCTCGAGTCCATCGCCAGCCACGGCGATCCGGTGAGGGCGGCTGCCTGCCGGTGCGCATCGGGTAACCATGCGAGGAGTGCCGTAGCGATCACGGCTGCGGCGGCGATGGGGATGCCCAGCCGCACCACGCGCTTGGCGATCTTGCCGACGAACGCGCCGGGACGCGCGAACGACGGCGTCAGCACCGTGCCGCTGATCAGGAAGAACACATAGACGGCGGTGTGGCCGTCGAACAGAACGCGCACCGGCGGCCAGGCGTGCTCTGCGGTGTCTGGCAGGAAGCCGGTGACGAAGTGCAGCAACACCACCTGCATCGCCGCGATGCCGCGCAGCCCTTCCAGATACTGAACCTTGGCGGTCTGCATCTTTCCCGGTTATCGCGCCATGCGCCTCGCCGCGATAGGCTGGGCATCATCCACGACATCGGAGCAGTCAGGTGACCAACACCACCGTGACCGAAGACCTCACGCTGTTCGGCAGTTTCACCTCGAGTTCGACCTACAAGCCGATGCTGTATCTGGCGCTGGCACAGCTCCCGTTCAGCTTCCGCACGGTGAACCTGAAATACGGCGCGCAGAAGGAGGCCGACTATCTGGCGGTGAACCGCTACGGCCAGGTGCCCGCACTGCGTCATCGCGGACTGACCATCGTGCAGTCCAATGTCATCCTTGACTACCTGGCGCGCACCACCGGGCACTTCGCGGGGAAGACAGAGCAGGAGCAATGGACCGCACGCGAGTGGCTGTCGTGGGAAGCGGACAACATCACCAACGTCGCCAAGGTGCGGCATTACAGCCGCTTTCGTCAGGTCGATCCCGCGGTGATGGGCTATTTTCGCCCGCTCGCCGAGGCGGCGATCGGCTTCGTCGATGCGGCGCTGGCGGGGCGCGAGTGGCTGGTGGGCGATGCGCTGACGATTGCCGATATCGGCTGCTGGGGACGCATGGTGTTCATGGCGGAGGGCGCCCTCGATATCACGCGCTGGCCGAATGTGCAGGCGTGGTCGCATCGGCTGGCAGCGATGCCAGGTTTCGCGTTGCCCTACGATCTGATCCCCAAGAAGGATCGCGAGGTCGCGCCGGGCTAAGGTGGAGCATTGGGAGAAGCTTCGATGCAGTGCAAGACGGGGGCGGAGCACATCGAATCGCTGCGCGACGGACGGACAATCTACATTGACGGGAAGCTGGTCGACGACGTCACAACACACCCGGCGTACCGCAACACGGTAGCCTCCGCGGCGCGCCTCTACGACTACCAATCGCGCCCCGAAAACCTGGAGATGATGACGTTCGCGCCCACAGGTGGCGGACGGCGGGTGAATCGCTGCTGGCAGATGCCGCGCAGTTACGAGGAACTCGTCGATCGGCGCAAGGCGCTGCAGGCCTGGGCACGGCTCAGCTACGGGTTCATGGGCCGCTCACCAGACCATGTCGCCTCCGCGCTCATCGGCCAGCGCATGGGCATCGAGGTCTTCATGACGCATGGGCCGGCGCGCGCCAAGGCGTTTGCCGATTATGTGGATTACGCGACACGAAGCGATCTGTTTCTTACCTATGTGATCGTTAATCCGCAGGCGGATCGCTCCAAGGACTGGGGCGAGCAGGCGGAGGAGCTTGTCGCGCAGATCGTCGATGAGGACACCACCGGATTGACGATCCGCGGTGCCAAGATGCTGGGCACCAGCTCGATCATGGCCAACGAGGTGTTCGTGGCCAATCTGCAACCGCTGAAACCTGGTGAGGAAGCCCTGGCGTTCTCATGCGCGTTGCCGATGAACGCCGCTGGTTTGCGGGTGCTGTCGCGCAAGAGCTACGAGGCGCATGCGGTATCGGTCTTCGACAATCCGTTGTCCGCACGCTTCGACGAGAACGATGCGATACTCTACTTCGACGACGTAAAGGTGCCGTGGGAACGCGTGTTCGTGCATCGCGATACGGACATGTGCCGCGCCCAGTTCCATGACACTCCCGGTCATGTCTTTCAGAACTATCAGGCGCAGATCAGGCTGTCGGTGAAGGTGAAGTTCCTGGTCGGCCTCGCGCACAAGATCACCGAGGCGATCGGCACCACCAACATGCCGCAGGTCCGCGAACAACTCGGCAGCCTGGCGGCGAGCGCAGGCATGGTGGAGGCGATGCTTGCCGGCATGGAGGCCTCTGGCGGCATGCGCGGCGAGTTCTACCTGCCGGACCGGCATCAGCTCTATTCGGCACACACGGTGACGCAGGACCTCTATCCCCGGCTGATCAACCTCATCCGCGATCTGGCCGGCGGGGCATTGATCATGCTGCCGTCGTCGTTCCGCGACTGGGCCAATCCGGAGCTCGCACCGATCCTGCACAGGACCCAGCGATCAGCGAATTTCAGTTCTCAGGACAAGGTGAAGCTGCTGAAGGCGGCGTGGGATGCCATCGGCTCGGAGTTCGCCTCGCGGCACACGCAATATGAGATGTTCTATGCAGGTGCTCGTTTCGTCACCACGGGCCACAGCTACCGCACCTTCGATTGGAGTGTGGTACGCGGCATGGTGGACCAGCTGATGTCGACCTATGACCTGGACGTGGTCATGCCCTTGCCAGCATGAGCTCGTGCGCCGTCAGGCGCCGATGCAGCATGTACAATGGCACTGCCAGCGCCGAGACTGCCGCGGCGGCCAGCAGCGCACCCTCCGGACCGCCCGACATGTCGGCCGCCCAGCCGCACATCGCCGGCACAACTGCGCCGCCGGCGTAGTACATTGAATAAAACAGCCCCATGCCGACGGCGCGGTTCTCGGGTCGCGCCGACAGCGTGCCGACTGCCATGATCACGCCTGGGTGGAACGAGCCCACGACGCCGACCACCACGGCGCAGATCACCGGCCAGTCGAGCAGCGCGGCACCGGTCATTCCGAGCACCAGCGCCACGGTGCCGAGCAGGAATATGCGGAACCCGCCGACCCGCGCGGCAAGGCCGGCGCCGAGCAGGGTCGCCGGCACGTTGCCCCAGGTGGCGATGGTCAGCACCAGGCCCGTCAGCATCAGGCTCTGGCCCCGCGCCGCCATAAGGGACGGCACATAGGCGGTGTAGCCTGAATAACCGGCAGTATAGGCGGTCCAGATCAGTCCCGCGATCACCAGCAGCAGGCACTCGCGGCCGCCCGGCAGCGAGAACCTGGGGGACGTAGGTGCCGCATGCGGCGACGGGCGGAAACTGACCAGGAACAGCGCCAGCGCCGCGGCCATGGGGAACGAGCCGGACAAAAAGGCGGCGCGCCAGCCATACACCAGCGCCAGCGGCGGCAGCACAAGCTGCGCGAGGCCGACGCCGATCGGGTAGGCGGCGACCGACACGCTGATCGCCCACATGAACCGGCGTCCGGTGAACCAGTCGGCAATGATCTTGTTCTGTAACACGATCATGGCCACCGCGCCGACCCCAGCCGCGCTGCGGCCGCCGCCGATCCCGGCCGGGCCTGCGGCAGCCGCGCTGACCGCCGGGCCAAGCACCATCAGAGCGAGACCGGCTCCGAGCACCAGTCGGTCGCCTAACCGGCGGGCCAGGATGCCGAGCGGCAGCGCCAGGAAGCCGCCCAGCAGCATGAACGCGCCGATCAGCGTGCCGAGGCCCGCATAGTCCAGCCTGTACAGTTGCATCAGGTCGGGGCCGAGCGTTGCCACGGTCTGGTATTGGTAGCCAAAGCCGATGCGGGCCAGCGCCACGGCGGCAAGGATGAGCCAGGGCCTGGCGCCCATTCTCAAGGCTTCCCGGGTGAGGTCAGCCGTCTTTCCATGTTTACGAAGGTCGGCTCGGCATAGCCGGGGTGGGTGTCGCGCGTCGTCTCGACGAAGCCGCAAACGACGAACAGCCGGCGGTTATCAAGCAGCACAAGACGCGTGCTCAGATGCATGCGCGGCAGGCCCATCGAGCGCGCCGCTAATTCCGCCGCCGCAACCAACGCCTTCGCAATGCCGCGGCCGCGCCGGGCCGGATGCACTGCCAGCCGACTTAGGTACAGGCCGCCATCCAGCTCGGCCCACAGCGCAGCGCCAACCAGCCGGTCTGCCGCCTCGGCTACCGCCCCCGCCCCGATCTCAAGATGAGCCGCCAGATCGGCTTCGGTTACGAGCAGGGCTGAAGGCAAGGGATCGGTCACCACCGACTGGGCGGCGAAGGCGACGCGGATCAGTGCCGCCACCGCGTCCACTGCGACCATGGGACGCAACGCATATGTGTCTGCTGGCATCTGGCCGACGGTAGCCCGCACGGCGGCCTGTGCCTATGTTGGGGCGATGTCCGAAACTCCTGCCTTCCTGGACGGCGAGCGACCGCCGGTGCCCGACATTGTCGTGCCGCGTGGCGTGACGTCGTTCCACCTCCCGCGCCGCCCGGTGCGCGGCCGCCTCGTGCGGCTTGGGCCGCTGGCCCAGGCGCTGCTGACCCGCCACCCGAACCATCCGGCGGTGACCCGGCTCGCCGGCCAGTCGCTGGCCTTGGCGGCGGCACTCTCGACGGCGCTGAAATTCCGCGGCTCGTTCAGTGTGCAGGCGAAGGGCGACGGCGCTGTGCCGATGCTGCTCGCCGACTGCACCGACACCGGCGCGCTGCGCGGCTATGCCCGTTCCGATCCGAAGAAGCTGGAGGAACTGCTGCGCAAGGATCCATCTCCGGCGGCGGACAGTCTGCTCGGCGGTGGCTATCTCGCCTTCACCGTTGACCAAGGGCCGGACCAGAACCGCCACCAGGGTATCGTGACCATCGAGGGCGGCAACCTGGCCGAGATGGCGCTGCACTACTTCAGCACCAGCGAGCAGCTTCGGTGCTTTGTGTATCTCGCCTGCGACGAGACCGCGGATGGCTGGCGTGCCGGCGCGCTGGTGCTCGAAAAGATCGCCGGCGCCGGCGGCATCGACCCTTCACTGGATGACGATGCACAGGAAGAAAGCTGGCGCACAGCGACGATACTCGCCGGCACACTGACCGACGCGGAGCTGCTGGACGATGCGCTGCTACCCGAGCGACTGCTGTACCGGCTGTTCCATACCGAAGGCGTGGCGACCGACCGGTCGCGCGCGCTGTCCTACGGCTGCCGCTGTTCGCGTGCGCGGCTGGTCGGCATTCTGGAGGGCTTTCCGCCCGAAGACCTGGACCACATGGCGGTGGATGGCGACATCGTAATGACCTGCGAGTTCTGCAATTACGACTTCCGATTCCCGCGGCAGGATGTGCGCGGCCGCGGTGCTCCGGCATGATGACACGGCGGGCGTCGTTGCTGCTGCCATGGCTGGTCGCCGGTTGCGGCGGCAGCAAGCCAAGGGAATACCTGCCGCTGCGCTACAGCTATCTGACGCCGCTGCGACTGAACGTCTCAACGCTGCAGATTGAGCAGCGCTTCGTGCCATCCGGCGTCCCTCCGGACGTCAGCCAGCTCGACCCTGCGCCGCCAGTGCAGGCTCTGCGCGACATGGCACAGGATCGATTGCAGGCACTCGGCGCCGCCGATCTGGCGGTATTCGTCATCCAGGATGCTTCGCTGACACGGCGGGATGACACAATCAACGGCAACTTCGCGGTACAGCTCGACATCTACAACACACCGACCACCCGCGCCGGCTATGCCCAGGCAAGCGTGTCATCCACCTACACGGGCGATCTCGACGACCTTGCGGGACGGCTGTACGACATGACGAAGACCATGATGGATCGCATGAATGTCGAATTCGAATACCAGGTTCGCCGTTCGCTGGCTTCCTGGCTGCTGGCCGCCGGAGCGGTGCAGGCGCCGGTAGAGCAGCAGCCGCTGACGCAGACACCGCCGGGCACGGAGCCGCCGCCGGACATGCAGTCACCACCTGACATGCCGCCGCAGGCGATGCCGCCACAACCGATGCCGGTGCCAGGCCCGACACCCTGATGCAAGCGCGGGAGGACAACCATGACCATCGCCGAAGCCCTCGCTGAACGGATTGCCAGCGTCCGCTACGACGCATTGCCGGAGGAGGCGGTGCGTTGGGCGCGCGTTGCGATCATCGACACAGTCGGCTGCACGCTCGCCGGCGCGAGCGAGCCGTGCGCGCGCATCGTGGCGCGCGTGACTGCGTCGGACGGCCCGTGCCTGATCTTCGGCACCGAACAGCGCGTGGCAGCGCTGGATGCGGCGCTGATCAATGGCACCGCCTCACACGCGCTGGATTTCGACGATTGCAGCGACACACTGGGCGGGCATCCATCTGCGCCGATCCTGCCTGCACTGTTCGCCCTCGCGGAAACACGCACGGTCGACGGCCGGGCGTTCATCGCCGCTTATGTCGCGGGTTGGGAGACCGAGACGCGCATCGCCCGCGGCGTCAATTTCCATCACTACGAGAAGGGCTGGCACCCGACGGCAACGCTCGGCGTGTTCGGTTCGACCGCTGCGTGCTGCCACCTGCTGGGACTGACGCCGGAGGCAACGGCGACGGCGCTGGGACTGGCGGCATCGTTCGCATCAGGGGTCAAGGCGAACTTCGGCACCATGACCAAGCCGCTGCATGTCGGACACTGCTCACGCAACGGAATGCTGGCAGCGCTGCTTGCCGCGGACGGGTTCACCGCCAACGCGGGCGCGCTGGAGCACGGCCAGGGGTTCCTGCACGTATTCAACGGCGCGGGGAATTTCGACGCCGACGCGATCCTGCGCGACTGGGGTCAGCCGTGGGACATCGTGCAGCCGGGTGTGGCGATCAAGCAGTATCCGTGCTGCGGCAGCACGCATCCGGCGGTCGATGCGATGCTGATGCTGGTGCGCGAGCACGCGCTGACACCGGCGATGGTGGAGCGCGTGGACTCATGGACGCATCCGCGGCGGCTGGCGCACACCAACCGGCCGGATCCGCAGAGCGAGCTCGATGCCAAGTTCAGCGTGCAGTACCTGCCTGGCGCGCGCGCTGCTGGATCGTCGCGTGGCGCTGGAGCATTTCGAGGGCGACAGCTTCCGCGATCCCGCGATCCGCATGCTGCTGCCGTGTATCCACGCCGCGCCGCATCCCAAAATGTCGATGGCGAGCACCGAGCATTTCGGCGCGGAGGTGCGCGCGACACTGAAGGATGGGCGGGTGCTGACGGCAAAGGTGGCGCGGCCGCTCGGGCGTGGGCCGGAGCATCCACTGCCGACGGAGCTGCTGGAGGCGAAGTTCCTGAACTGTGCGACGCGCGCGATGTCGAAGCAGGCGTCGGAGACGCTGCTGGCGACGCTGCGCAGTTTGGATGAAGTGGACGATGTGCGCGCGGTGATGGCAGCGATGACGCCGGCGACTGCGATGGCCGCGGATTGATCGGCCGCACTTCACCGCCGCGGCGTGGCTGGTTTGGCAATGACGGCGCTACTCGAGCAGCGCCTCACATTCGATTTCCACGAGGAAATCCGGATGTGGCAGCCCGGCGACGATAACGGTGGTCCGGGCAGGAAACCGTCCCTCTGGAAAGTACGTCGAGTAGATACGATTCATCTCCGGAAAATCACCGGACCGTATCAGCAGCACATTCGTTCTCACCACACGATCCCAGCCGGCGCCAGAAGCTTTGAGAACGGCCGTCATGTTGTCCATGACCTGCTTCATTTGAATCGGGAAGTCGCCGACCGCGAGTTTGCCGTTGCCGTCGAAAGCGGGGGTGCCGGAAACGAAAACCAGCTTCCCAACTTTCACTGCCGGTGAAACCGGAATGCCTCGAACTGGCTTTCCGATATACTCCAGCGGTTCCGCGCTCACCTGACCAGCAGGCAACAGCGGGACCGCCATGAGCAATACGTTACGGACCAGCCGTTTCGTGCGCTTCATCCTTTACACCCGTCCCGACACCCGCCGCCCGATCTCCAGCGCAGCGAATGACGGCACCGGGCCGGGCATCAGCCAGCGGAAGCCCTGCTCGATCAGGCTTTCCACGTTCTTCGCGTCCACGTGGGGATGGCCGCACGGCACGTTGTATTGCTTGCAGATCGCCAGCACCTCGTTGATTGCCGAAGCTACCGTCGGGTGTTCGTATTGCCGCGGATAGCCGAGGTCCTGCGAGAGATCGCCCTCACCGATCAGCACGACGCCGATGCCGGGAACCTGCTCCAGCATCTTCGGCAGATTGGCGATCGCGCGCTTCTCCTCGCACATGATGACCACCAGGACCTCGCCCTGCGGGTTCAGCGGCCACGTGTCGGCGCGCGGGTAGTATTCCTGATCGGTCAGGCCCCAGTAGCGCGCGGCGGTGCGCGGCGCGTCGCCGCGCTGGCCCGGCGGATCGTAGTACTTGGCCTCGCGCGGGCGCGGATAGCGGCAGGCCTGCACAGCGTTGCGCGCGTCCTCTACCGTGGATACATGGGGCCATACGATACCATAGACGCCGATGTCCAGAACCTGCTTGGCGATCCACTGGCTGTTCTCGCCGCCGTTCGGTGGGATGCGCACGAACGGGGTGACCGCCGGCGCGATGCTGCCCGAGGTGGCGATCTGCCGGCGGTTCAGCATGTATTGCAGGCAGTCGCGCAGCGCCTTGATGTCGTACGGGTTGTGTTCCATCTCGAACACCACGCCGTCATAGGGCGCGGCGGAGATGGTCAGCGCATTGCTGATCTCGCCACTGGTGAAGGGAACGAACGCCGGCTTGCCGGATTCCAGTGCCTTGATCGCGCCGTTGAGGCGGGGAATGTCGGCCATCGTCTCCTCCTTACATGTAGGTTTCGGGCGAAGCCCGATCGTCACGCGTCATGGCCGGATTAAGCCGACCATTATGTCACAAACAACTCTTCGACCTTGTAGGCGCGGGGGATCAGCCCCTGTTCCGCAGCATAGCGCATCAGCAGCTCGATGGCAGGGCGGTTGGCAGCGATGCCGTACGGCACGGTGTCGTCGGCGAGCCGCATTGACGCCTCGAACAGACCCATCAGTTCGACGGCGAGCCACGGGTGTTCGGCCAGCAGCGCATCCTTCACCACGACGACATGGTTGATTGGATAGGCACCGGTCTTGCGCGACCAGGCCGCGGCGGCTGCATCGGCGTCAGGCAAGACCGTGCACACCTGCGCCGGCTCCAGCCCCGCCAACGCGACGGCCGCGTCGATCTCGCCGGAGAGCAGCATCGCCCGCAGGTCCTGACCCGCTGCGATGCGCTGCACGAACGGAGGATCGGCGAACTCCTGCACGTGTGCGTCTTCCTCGGTCACCCATGTCATCGAGTCGGGCGCGATCCCGTACTCGTCGTGCAGGATGCCGCGCACCCAGACGCCGGTGGTCTGCGACCAGGCGCGCACGCCCACCCATCTGCCCACCAGATCGGCGGGCCCGCGCAGCGAGGAATCGCGCCGGCAGATCAGCGCGCCATGATGCAGGCCGCGCAACAGCACGACCGGCAGTGCGGTGATCGGCTTGCCGTAGGCCCGCGCCTGAGCGTGGGTCGTCAGCGCGATCTCGCACAGGTCGAATTCCAGAGCACGTGTCATTCGGCGGAAGGCACGGGTGACCGGATCGACCTCGACGAAGTCGAAGCCTACGCGGTCAGAACGCACTGTGCCCTGCTTGAGCGCACGCACCAGCGGCGACTTGCCGAGCGCGGTGCGGAGAACAACCTGTGTCATGGCGATTTCACCGTTGGATAGATATCCGCCCCGTAATGCTTGCGGAATTCGGCGATCTGGTCCGGCGGCGGCGGCGCATAGGTACAGCGCTTCGAGGTGAACCGCCCGCCCATCAGGCGGTTCATCTTCACCGCCATCTCGCCAAGCTTCACCAGGTTGGTGATGCCGTTGAGGATCGGCATACCGGCGGCGTCGTGGATGTCGGCGTGCGCCAGCAGCGCCATGACCACGCCACCCGCGGCAATCACCACCTCGGCGCCCGCCTCGGCATTGGCCTGCGCGGCACGAGTGAACTGCGCGACGATCCGATCGCGCGCCTCCGCATCGCCGAATGCGACGCCGAGGTCGGTCAGCCGGTCGACCTGCATGCGGTTCACCGCCGCCAGCCGATCACGGAGCCCGTAGCGCCGCACGTTCTCTACAATACGCGGCGTGAACTTCTCGTTGATCGTTACCAGCGAGAAGCTCGCGCCCATCATGCAGGCGACGTGCAATGCCGACTCGCACAGGCCCAGCACGGGAATATCGGCGATCTCGCGCGCCTCCTGCAGTCCAGGATCGGCGATGTTGCCGATCAGGAACGCATCGAAGCCCTCGCGGACCGCGCGGTGAACGTTCTTCAGCACCTCGCCTGTCTCAAGGTACTCCAGATAGCGGAACTGGTCGCCGGTGCCGCCAATCTCGGTGATGCCGGCGACATGGATTTCAGTGTCCGGGTCGCGCACCTTGTCGAGAATGCTGCGCAGAACGCGTG
>CAWEVM010000007.1:0-185782 GCA_963812505.1 uncultured Alphaproteobacteria bacterium | reverse complement strand
GTTGGTCTGCCCGGCAATGGTGCTGATGAGGCCCACGACGTCGCCGATCTTTTGCGCGCCTTCTGCCAGAGTCTTCACGATGGCGTCGGTGCGGTTGGCGTCCTGCACGGCCCGGTCGGCGATCTCGGAGGACTGTGCAACCTGACGGGCGATTTCCGAAATCGATGCCGACAGCTCCTCGGCTGCCGATGCGACAGTCTGCACATTGATGCTGGCGGCCTCGACCGCTGCCGTGACGTTGGTGGCCTGCGCGACGGTCTCACCGGTGGTGGAGGCCATGGCCCGCGATGTCAACTCCAACTCGGTCGCCGCCGAGGCCACCATGCCGACCAAGACGGCCGTCTTGGCCTCGAACCCACGCAGCAAGCCGTCAAGCCGCTGTGTCCGCTGCACCTTTTCGGCGATCAATGCCTCCTGATACACGGAGATGGCGATATCCATGTCCAGCATGACGCCGGCATTCACCGCGGCAATAAGCGACGCCAGCTTCTGTGGCGACCAGCGATGCGTGCGCACTGCCAGCGCGACGAGGCGGTTAAGCACGTAGGCGTAGCCACCGATATACCAGCGTGGCTCGAGGCCGATCTTGTGATGCACGTTGCCAATGGTCTGCACACCGCTGAAATATGCGGCGTCGAAGCGCCCGGAAAACAACCGCCGCCAGTGCGATGCCTGCGCCTGCTTCAGGCGAGGGATCTGCTCGCCAACCATTTGCTTGAGGTGTGGGATTGTCACGAGGTGCCGATAGAACCCCTCCATGATCTCGGGCAGGCGAGGTTCGATCGTGGGCCAGAACGCCGCGAGCAATTGGCACGCCTCTGCGTCTAGCCCGAGGAAGCGCTTCCGGACGTCAAGATCGCTGTTGTCTGTTGCGGCCATGTTGCCGAACTTCCAACCGGGATGAGGCGTGCCAGCGCGCCGGTCGACATGCTGGGGTCTCAGCAAGTCTCGCGTCGGTTCATCAATTTACAGTAAACGGCAGCGCACCCTCATCTCCGCCGCTGCGCCAAGTGGCTCACGCGGCGGCCATGCTGCGCTGCCTGTCCGCCGGCATCTGCCGCCCTGCTCTGATGGTGCTCGGGAACTCGCGGCCAAACGCGTCGAGACCCTCCATAACTTGGCCTGATGCCTCGCGCATCGCGGCGACATCACGTTGCGCCGCTGCCATGTCGTCGACCGTCAAAGCTGCCAGCGCCCTGCGACCGAAGTCATGCACCGCGTGATGCGGCTCCTCGAGCGCCTTGAACGAGACGAGTGCCAGGGTGTCGTGATCGCTTATGCCATCGTACCAACGGCCCAGGCGGCAGTGATGGGCCGTCGCCAGCCCAGCCTGTGGCGGCTTCTCACGCGCCTCTACGATGTCGACCACGTGCTTGACGAAGGCAACGTGGTCCTCCTTGGTCAGCCTTACCAGATCCGGGACCGTCTCCACGCTGATGCGATCGGCGTCGCCGGCCTGCAGCCCGTCATCGGAGAAGGCGATGCGGAGTTTGCCCTCGGACGCGTGCACAACGCTGCCATGAAGGCGCTTGCCGAAGCGGCTGAGTATCAGTTCGATCCGCTGACCAGCCTGGCCACGCAAGGCCGTTTCCGCCAGGCAGCCGCCTTCGGAAATGTCACGGATCACTGCCTTGGCCGATTGCCCTTGCGCATCGATCGTGGCATCGGCCAGGCACGGGCGGCGACGATAGTCGCGCCTGTCCACCTCGGCACTGGACGTGCGGACCACCTGGATCACCGCGCGCCTCAGCTTTTCCACAGCGATGTTCAAGGCGGTCGTGCCGTCGAGCACCTCGCCGGCGCGCCGTCCGGTCTGCGTGGCCTCGGAGGAGACCTGAGTCGTTCGGGTGGTCATCGTATCGGCCGCAGCGGCGGTCTCCGCGACGTTGCGGGCGATCTCGGCCGTGGCCGCACCTTGCTCCTCGACCGCCGCGGCGATCGAACCGGCGATCGCGTTGATCTCACCAATCGTCTGCTCGATCTGCTTCACCGACGTCACCGATTCTCCGGTGGCGGCACGCACCTCGCCGATGTGGCGGGTGATCTCCTCGGTGGAACGTGCGGTCTGCGTGGCAAGCTGCTTCACTTCGCTGGCCACGACGGCGAAGCCTTTGCCGGCGTCACCCGCGCGTGCTGCCTCGATGGTGGCGTTCAGCGCCAACAGGTTGGTCTTGGCAGCGATCTCGCCGATCATGTCGGCGACCGCGCCGATGCGCCCGACCTGCTCGTTCAGCGCTTCCATCTTCGCACGGGTCTCACTGCCGGCCGTGACCGCGCGGCTCACGACGGCGTTTGACTGGTTGACCTGACCGCCGATCTCGCGGATCGATGCGGCGAGCTGCTCCGCGGCACTCGCGACGGTCTGTGCGTTGGCCAGGGCCTGCCCCGCGGCCGTTGCCGCGCTCTGGGCGGCGTCGCCGGTACGGCTGGCGGACGCCCCCATCGCCTCTGCTGCCGCCGCCATGGTCTCGCTGCGGGAGCCTATCCCCTCCAGCGCATCCCGCGTCTGTGTCTCGATCTGCTCCGCCATGCCGATCAAGGCGATCTGCTTCTCCTGCGCGGCCCGATCTTCCTGCTCCTTCCGTTCAGCCTCCAGACGGGCACGCTCGATGGCATTCTGCTTGAACACCTCGACGGCCTTCGCCATCTCGCCGATCTCGTCGCCGCGCCCGGAGCCGACGACCTCCACCGCCGTATCGCCCTCCGCCAGGCGGCGCATCGCTGCGGTCATGGCGCCGATGGGCGCGGAAATGCCACGAACAATTGCCCAACCGATGCCGGTGCAGAGCAGGGCGGCCAACACCAGCACCGCCAGGATCCAGCGATGCGCCGATGCGCCAAGCTCCGCACCGGCAACGGCAGCCTGCGTGCCCTCACGCACGTTCAGGTCGATGTCGGCCTGCAAGGCTTCGCGGAACTCCACCATCACCTTCGATGCATCACCCAGGAACAACGCGATCGCCTCATCCCGCTTGCCCTGCGCCATCAGTCCGGAGCTGGCGTCGCCGAGCGCCAGGTAGCGCTTCCACGCCGCATCGAAAGCGTCCGTCAGGCGCTGTTCTTCACCGGGTGAGACGAGCGGCTGGTAGTCTTCCCGCGTCCGCGCGTAGATCGCAGTCTGCTCCTTGATGGTCGCTCCATACTGCGAGCGCTGCGCATCGGTGGTCGCCAGCAGCAGTGACCCGCGGTTCGATCGCACGCGCTCGCTGACCTGCGCCAGACGCCCGAGGATCCGCGTGCCCGGCAGGTAATTGTCCTTGATGTCTTGCGCGTTGCCGTTCACGGCATCCAGCCGCTGGGTGGAGAACAGGCCGAGACCGATGGTGCAGATCAGTACGGCGGCGAACCCGGCGATGATCTTGCTGCGGATGCTGAGTTGAGCGAACAGATGCGCCACGGCTTCCTCCACTCGGCGACCATTGGTGCCGATTCTGCGACGCTCCGGTTCATGCAACCGAGAGCTTAAGGAAGTGTGACGTGTCTTGCGCGGTTGCCGGCAGCCGCCCGCGAACTCAGCCGCCGCCGTTGATCGTCAGCACGGTGCCGGTGGTGTAGCCGGACAGCGGACTGGCGAGGAACGCCACAGCATTGGCGATCTCGCGCGGCGACGCCGCGCGGCCGAATGGCATGCCGGCGGACAGTTCGCGCCAACGCTCCGCGTCGCCGAACTTCGCCTGCGCCTCGGCGCGGCGCAGCATGACGAGGCGGTCGGTCTCGACCGGGCCCGGGTTGATCGCCATTACGCGCAAGCCGTCAGCCGGCGCGCCCTTGCCCAGCGCGCGGGTAAACGCCATCAGCGACGCATTGCCTGCGGCACCTGCGATGTAGCCAGTGGGGAAGCTTTCGCCGGCGGCGCCGATCACGTTGATGATCACACCGGCGCGGCGTGCCTTCATCTGTGCATACACCACACGGCAGAACGAGATGTAGCCGAACACCTTGAGGTCCCATGCGTGGCGCCATGTCGTGTCATCGACCGACAGCAGGTCGCCGGGCGGTATGGCCCCGGCATTGTTCACCAGTATGTCGAGCTCGCCCGCCTCGGCTGCGACGCGGCGCACCGCGACATCGGAGGAAAGATCGGCAGAGATCGTGCGCACGTTGACCTGTCGCCGCGTGCGGATCGCGGCGGCAGCCTCATCCAGCGCACCTTGGTCGCGCGCCACCAGTGTGACGTCGCAGCCTTCGTCCGCCAGCAGTTCAGCGGTGGCGCGGCCGATGCCCTTCGACCCGCCGGTGATCAGCGCCTTCTTGCCGGACAGTTGCAGGTCCATCTCATGCCGCCTTTCGCAATTCCGTTCGATACGTCACGCACGCCTCGCCGAACGCGCGGAAGATCGCCAAACTCGCGCTGTCGTCGGCGTAGCCCCATTCCGGATGCCACTGCACGCCGAAGGCGAAGCCGCGTGCGCGTTCCACCCGCACCGCCTCGATCGTGTCATCCGGCGCCAGGGCTTCCACGACAAGCCCTCGCGCCGGCGCGTCGATCGCCTGGCCGTGCAGCGAGTTCACCAGGATCTTCGTGCTGCCCACGATCCGCGCGAGCTGGCCGGACAGGAACACCAGATGCCGGGGCGCGTACTTCTCATCGAGCGTGCCAGGGCCAGGGCGATGATCCATGCGGCCAGGCACCTCATGCACCTTCTGGTGCAGCGTGCCGCCGAGGGCGACATTCAGCTCCTGGATGCCGCGGCAGATCGCCAGCAATGGCATGCCGCGGGCGAGTGCCTCGGGGATAAGCCGCAGCGTGGTGGCATCGCGTTCCAGATCGTGATGCTCGGGGGTGAGGCTGTCGCCGCCGTCATAGTGCGATGGATGCACGTTGCTGGGGCTGCCGGACAACAACAGGCCGTCGAGCCGGTCGAGCACCGTGAGCGAGGCCTCGCCCATCGGTGGGATCATGATCGGCACCGCCTTGGCGCCGCCAAGCACAGCCGCGGCGTAGCGCGCCGGCGTGTCGTGGCGGAGCTGGCCCTTGTCCAGCCTGGCGCAGGCTGGAATCCCGACGACGGGATGCATGGGGTGAGAACCTCTTGTCATGGCTCCGTATGTTTCAGCCAGAAATCCTTACAGGCGCAAGTCGTGCGGGTGCGCGGGAGGCCGCAGCTCAGGTCAGGTCAGCTCTTCCCACGCAATGATACTCGAACCCCGCCTGCCGCATCGCGATCGGGTCGTAGACATTGCGCAGATCGACCAGCACCCGCCCGCACATCGCATTGCGCAGCCGGGTCGGGCTCAACGCGCGGAATTCGTTCCATTCGGTGATGACGAGGAGGACATCCGCGCCCTGCGCGGCATCGAACGCATCGCGGCAGTAGATCACGCCGCCAGGCAGCAAAGGTTTGGCCTGTTGCATGCCTTCCGGATCGAAGGCGCGGATCATGGCACCATCGCCGGCAAGGCGCGCGACGATCGACAGCGACGGCGCGTCGCGCATGTCGTCGGTCTCCGGCTTGAAGGTCAGCCCGAGCACCGCGATGGTCTTGCCGCGCACCGATCCGCCGCACGCCGCGATCACCCGCATTGCCATCGCCGACTTGCGCGCGTCATTCACCGCGACCGTGGTTTCGACGAGACGCGATGGCGCACCGTAATCCTGTGCGGTACGCATCAGCGCCAGCGTGTCCTTGGGGAAGCAGGAGCCGCCGTAGCCCGGCCCAGGATGCAGAAACTTGCGGCCGATGCGGCCATCGAGGCCGATGCCGCGCGCCACATCGTGCACGTCGGCGCCCACCTTCTCGCACAGGTCCGCCATCTCGTTGATGAAGGTGACCTTCATCGCCAGGAAGGCGTTGGCGGCGTATTTGGTGAGCTCGGCCGTCTCGATGCCGGTGAACACGATCGGTGCCTCGATCAGATAGAGCGGGCGATAGAGCTGCCGGAGCACATCGCGCGCGCGTTCGCTTTCAGTGCCGATCACCACGCGGTCCGGTCGCATGAAGTCGCCGATCGCATTGCCCTCGCGCAAGAATTCAGGATTGGAGGCCACGTCGAAGTCGAGACCAGGGCGGGCGGCCCGGACGATTTCCTCGATGCGGCGGCTGGTGCCGACCGGCACGGTGGATTTGGTGATGATCACCGCGTAGTGGGTGAGCGCGTGGGCCACCTGCTCGGCGGCTGCGAAGACGTAGGACAGGTCGGCATGGCCGTCCCCGCGCCTGGTCGGCGTGCCGACTGCGATGAACACCGCCTCGGTGTCGTGCACTGCGGCTGCGAGGTCGTCGGTGAACGCGAGCCGGCCGGCGACGACGTTCTCTGCCACCAGCTTGTCCAGGCCCGGCTCGTGGATCGGCATGCGGCCTTCATGGAGGGCGGCGAGCTTCTCGGCGTCGGTCTCCACAACCGTGACGTCGATGCCGAACTCAGCGAAGCAGGCGCTGGAGACCAGGCCGACATATCCGCCGCCGATCATCGCAATACGCATGTATGCGGGTCCTTACGCTGATAGTGCGGAGATAAAGCACAGGCGGGGGCCTCGATTCCAGCGTTGGCTCCGGCACTGGGACCTGTCGACGCAATGCCTCGGAGGCTCGCCGCTGTTAGAGATCCGAACGATTGGCAATCGTCACGGTCATGCCTACGATGGCCAGGTAACCACCGGATGGCCCTGGGATTCAATTCGTATCCGGATATGTAGCGAAACGTTAACTATTTGGCGAAACCATCAGCTATATCAAAGTGGTATGGCTTTGCGGCGGAGGCAGAACGGCCAGTTTCGGTTGTGGATAATTCAGTGGATGGGCAAAGTCGTTCTGCCGTCATGTCCTCTCATACCCGACCGTTTGAGCAAACATGATGAACTGTGTCTCGCTCAACCCCAGGGTGCGGGCGAGGCGCTCGGTATCGAACGAGGCACGGAACACGCAGGCAAGGCCTTCCGACGCGCAGTAGAGATAGACGTTCTGGCCGATGAAGCCAATATCGGCAGCAGCAACTCGATGCTGTTCCTCGCGGGGCACGCCGCTCAGATGCTCGGCGTTCGATACATAGACCAGATTGAGCGGCGCTGTGCCGACGAAATCCTGCACGCCAGTCTGCCCCCGCACGTCTGCGGCGAGCTGTGGCACCAACGCGTGTTTTATCGCGTCATAGCGCCAGACCCCGTCCTCTGTGGCGGCGTAAACGTCGGTCTCCCGCGCGTGCCGCCACGAGGGCGCGGTGCGATCCGCGGTGGCCGGCCGGTTGACGCCATACGCGGCCCACAACAGTTCCGACAATACCTGGGGCGGCATGGGACGCGGGTCGAACGAGCGGATAGAACGCCGCAGCCGGAGCGCCTCCGCCAGCGACTTGCCGAAATCCGCCCGCGGCGGCGGCAGAACGATGGTCTCCTGCGTCTGTGCCGAAGCGATGGCCGGTGCCATCGCCAGCGCGGCGGCCGACAGGATGGCGAGATTGGCGGCGCGGCGTGTGGTCATCATCGTGAATTCTCCTGTGCGGTGACGCCCGCTGCCTGCAACACGGCACGGCGCACCAAGGCGGTGAAGATCGGCAGCTTGTAGGCGTTGTGACGAAGCGGCGCGGCGCCGGCGATCGCTGCTTCACCGGCCTTGCGCGCCACAGCGTCGTCGATCATCTGGCCGGCCAGCGCCGCCTCGGCCTGCGCCGCACGCCAGGGTATCGGCGCGGCGGCGCCAAGCACGATGGCGGCGTGCGAGCACCGCCCGTCGGCCGCGCAATCCAGCACCACCGCGACATCGGCGATCGACCAGTCAAAGGAAGGCTTCTCGGCCTGCTTCAGGAACACCGAACGTGTGGCGGACGACACAGGCGGCAACACCACGGCGGTGAGCACTTCGCCCGCTCGCAAACGGTTCTCGCGCATCATGTCGGTCTCAGGTCCCAACAGGAACCCGGCAAGCGGCATGCTGCGCGATGCGCCCTGGGCGTTCACCAGTTCGACATGCGCGCCGAACGCAACCAGCGCCGTGGCGACGGTGGATGGATGCACGATGGCGCAGCCGTACTGCGCGAACACCGCGTGGTACTGGTTCTCGCCGACGAAGGCGAAGCACGGATCGCCGCCCTTGCGCGCGCAGTAATGCGCGGCCGAGCGGAAATACCAGCAGCGTGGGCGTTGCAGCAGATTGCCGCCGAGTGTCGCCACGTTGCGGATCTGCGGGCTTGCCGAACTGCCGGCGGCATCGGCCAACGCGGTGTAACGCAGGCGCAGCACGGGATGCGAAGCGATCTGCTGCAACGTTGCCATCGCACCGATCCGTATGCCGGCGTCGTCTTCGGCGATCGCATCGAGGCCCGGTATTTCGCGCAGATTGACCAGGCGACTTGGCCGCAGCAGACCTTCCTTCATCAGGTCGAGCACATCGATGCCGCCAGCCTTCAGGATCACGTTGTCCGCGGTCGCGTCGGCGAGCATGGCGTCGGCGACCGTCGTGGTGGCCAACGCAGCCGCCTGCGGAATTGAACGCGCTGACTGCCAGGAAAAGCGTTCCATCGCGTCAACTCCTCAGCGGCAGTTTGCCAAGTGCGGCGAGCACCACAGAGGGCGTCATCGGCAGTGCGCGTAGGCGCACGCCGATCGCGTTGAACACCGCATTGGCGATCGCCGGCGCAGTGGCGATGTTGGACGGTTCCGCGATGCCATAGGCATCTGTGGCGCTTTGACCCTGGTAGTTCTCCAGCAGCACCACCTCGATCGGCGGCGTCTCGCGCACACCGGGCAGCTTGTACTGTTCGAGATTGGCGTTGACCATGTGTCCGGTGTGCTGGTCCATCACGCGTTGCTCCAGCAGCGCGTAGCCGATGCCCATCAGCACGCCACCCTGGACCTGGCTTTCGATCAGCCTGGGGTTCATCGGCCGGCCGCAATCGTGCACCGCGACCACGCGTTCGACGCGGATCGCGCCGGTCTCGGTATCCACCGCCACCGCGGCGAACTGCACGCCGCCGATATCGCTTTGCGCGCCGGCCGAATCACCCAGGTGCCGGCGGAAACCGCCATAGTCGTCGCTGCGCGCTGATGTCGCACTGATCGCATCGGTGCGCAGGCCGGCTGCGGCTTCGCGGAAACTCATGCCGCGGGATGAATCGTTGCGCACGGCGATGCGGCCGTCCTGCGCGATCAGTTGCGCGGGCGTGACACCAAGCTTCGGCGCCACCTGACGGAACAGCATCTGCCTGATCTGCCAGGCGGCGCTGCGCGTCGGCGGCGTGAGAGAGGCCGTCGTCTGGCTGCCCCAGGACGGCGGGCCTGCGGGAAATTCGGTGTCGCCGATATGCACGGCGATATCGTTCGGCTGGAGCCCGAGTTCCTCCGCGACCACCTGTGCCAGGATCGTTCCGATGCCGGTGCCGAGATCCTGCACGCTCGACAGGACCAGCACTGAGCCGTCGCGCTGGAGCCGCACCTCACAGGCTGCATTGGTATATACGTTGGCGCCCCACAGCGACTGCGCCATGCCGATGCCGCGCTTGATCGGGCCCGCATCGGCGGCCGGCTTGTGGCGCTGTTCCCAGTCTATGCGTTGCGCGCCGATCCGGCGTTCCTCGCGGCGCACCGGGCTGGGGTCGATGCGCTCGCGCAGTGCCAGCGGATCGATGCCGAGCTTGTCGGCCAGCTCATCGATCGCCTGTTCCATGGCGAAGGCACCGGGCGTGTTGCCGGGTCCGCGCATCGGCGAGCCGCGACCGGCGTTGATGAACACGTCGTTCTGCGCGGCGGAGAAGTTCGGGCAGGTGTAGAGCGACTGGGCAAAGTTACCGGCGCCCGCGCCGACCCCCACGCCAGCAGTGCCGAACTCCTGCAACGATATCGCTGTCAGAGTGCCGTCGCGAAGCGCGCCGATCCGTAGGTGCTGCCACGTCGCCGGTCGATTGCCAGTGTCGAGATGCTCTTCGTCGCGCTCCATCACCAGGCGCACCGGCGCGCGTGCCTGGCGCGACAGCATGACGGCGAAGCGGCCATAGGCGCCGAGTTGCGACTTCGAGCCAAAGCCGCCGCCCATCGCCGCGACCTTCACGCGCACCTGGCTGAGCTTCAGGCCGAAGCTCTCGGCCAGCTCGCGCCGCACGCCGGCGGTGAACTGGGTGGAGATCCACACGGTCAAACCATCCGGCCGCCAGTCAGCCACGATGGCATGCGGCTCCATGCAGCAATGGGTCTGGGTCTGCGTCCGATATTCGCCGTCGACCACGATTTCGGCCTGGGCGAAGCCCTGCTCGATGTCGCCGCGGCTGCCCTGCGTTTCCGGCCCGCGTATGTTGCCGGTGATGGCGAGGTTCTGGGCGATCGGGATCTCCGCGACCGCCAGTTGCGGTGATTCGCCGCGCTGATACACCGTCGGCGCATTCGGCCGCCGCGCCGCATCCAGATCGACGATGAACGGCAACGGTGCGTAGTCAACGTGGATCAGGCGAAGCGCCGTCTCGGCGATGTCCACGGTCGTCGCCGCGACCGCCGCGACCGGCGCACCGACATAGCGCAGCACGGCATCCTTTGGCGCGACCAGCAGCACGGCGCGAACGCCCGGCTGGCGCGCGGCGGCATCGGCGTCAATTGCCTGCACACGCGCGTGCGGCAGCGGCGAGCGCAGGATGCGCGCGTGCAGCATCCCCGGCAGCTTGATGTCGACAGTGAACCGTACGGCGCCGGTGACCTTGGCGCGTCCGTCCTGGCGTGGCACCGGCTTGCCGATCACCCGCAGCGCATCGTTCACCGGTAGCGGGGGCGGTTCGTCGTCAGGTACCTGGCGTTCGATCTCGGTGAGTGCGACGCCGGCGATGCCGACTGGGAATATCTCCGCATGCATGCTCAGGATTTCCCGACCGACAGCACGGCTTCGACGACATGTGGGTAGCTGCCGCAGCGGCAGAGATGGCCGCTGATGGCTGCCTTCACGTCTTCTGCCGTCGGCTGCGGCATGTGTTCGAGCAAGGCGGCGCAGCTCATGACCATGCCTGGTGTGCAGTAGCCGCACTGCATCGCGTCGTGCGCGATGAATGCCTCCTGCACGGGATGCAGCGTGTCGCCCTTGGCCAGGCCCTCGATGGTCGTCACGGTGCGGCCGCCGACATCGATCGCCAGCACCATGCAGGATGCGACAGGGGCACCATCGAGCCACACGGTGCAGGCGGAACACGCGCCGCGATCGCAGCCGATCTTCGTGCCGGTGAGATCGAGCGGCCCCCGCAGCACTTCGGCCAGAGTGGCGTTGGGTGCCGCGCTTGTCTCGTGTGCCAAGCCGTTGACCGTCAGGGTGATGGGGACAGGCATCGGACCGGCGATCGGCGGTTCGTCAGTCGCGGCGGCGGGGTGCGTCTCGCCGATCAACGCGACGCTGCCGGCCGCAACGCCCGCGCCGCCGAGGAACAGACGCCGCGATACGGCTGTCATGGCGAGTCCTTGTCGTGGGCGAGGCGGAGGCGCTTTTCGACCTCCAGGCGAAGCTCCTCGATCATGGTCTCGGAGACGGGATCGATGGCCTCGATCGCCGTCAGGACCGTCTCGCAAGCCTCACGCAGCGCGAGCAGCAGCCCACGTTCTACGCTGTGCAGGGAGAGTAGTTGCGCCAGATGCTGGGCCTGGGTGTGATGGCCGTGCTCGCGCAGTCGCTCGACGAGATCGCTGGCCTGTTGGGCTGGGTCCTGTGCCATGGGCGGCAGGCTGCCGGTTCAGGGATGCGCCCGCATTGATCTCGATCAATGTGCGGCCGTGGAGGTGGCCGCCTCCCCCGCCCCCTTCCGCAAGGGGAGTGGAAAGGATTGCGCGGATGCGGGCGGGTCCCCTTATTCTGCCGGTCAGATGAACCCTGCATCCCTATTTCATCCAGCGGTCGCGGCGTGGTTCGCCGAGCGGTTTGCGGCGCCAACGCCAGCACAGGTGCAGGCTTGGCCGGCGATCCAGGCAAATTGCGACACTCTGATTGCAGCGCCTACCGGCTCCGGCAAGACGCTGGCGGCGTTTCTCGCGGCGATCGACGGGCTGGTGCGCCAGGGCCTGGAAGGCAGTCTCGGCGACGCCACGCAGGTGGTGTACGTCTCGCCGTTGAAAGCGCTGTCCAACGATATCCAGCGCAATCTCGAGGAGCCGCTGGCGGGCATCCGAGCGGCGTTGCACGAGCGCGGTCTGCCGGATGTCGAGATCCGCACCTGGGTGCGCACCGGCGACACGCCTTCTGGCGAGCGGGAGCGCATGCGCCGGCGTCCGCCGCACATCCTCGTCACCACGCCTGAGTCGCTCTACATCATGCTCGGCTCGGTCTCCGGGCGAGCGATGCTGGCGAGCACGCGCACGGTCATCGTCGATGAAATACACGCCATGGCGTCGAACAAGCGCGGTGCGCATCTGGCGCTGTCGCTTGAGCGCCTCAGCGCTTTATGCGGCGACCGGCTTGTGCGCATCGGACTGTCGGCGACGCAGAACCCGATCGATGCCGTCGCGCATTTGCTGGGAAGCACCGCTGCGACCGACGTGACGATCGTCGATACCGGCCACCAGCGTCCGCGCGAATTGGTACCTGGAGGTTCCCGATTCGCCGCTTGAAGCGGTGATGTCGGCGGAGGTCTGGCAACAGGTCTACGACCGGCTGGCGCGGCTGACCGAGGCGCATCGCACGACGCTGGTGTTCGTCAACACGCGGCGCATGGCCGAGCGCGTGGCGCGGCAGTTGTCCGATCGGCTGGGCGAGCAGGTGGTCACCGCGCATCACGGCAGCATGGCGAAAGAACAGCGTCTGTCAGCCGAGCAGCGGCTGAAGCGCGGCGAGTTGAAGGCGCTGGTGGCGACCGCGTCGCTGGAACTTGGCATCGACATCGGTGATGTGGATCTGGTGTGCCAGTTGGGCTCGCCGCGTTCGATTGCGAGTTTCCTGCAACGCGTCGGGCGGTCCGGCCACGCGGTGGGCGGTACTCCGAAGGGACACCTGTTTCCGCTGTCGCGCGATGATCTGGTGGAGTGCGCGGCACTGCTTGACAGCGTGCGCCGCGGCGAACTCGATCGCCTGAGCATCCCGCAGCAGCCGCTGGACGTGCTGGCGCAGCAGATCGTCGCCGAAGTCAGCGCGCAGGACTGGCCCGAGGCGGAACTGTACGATCGATTGCGCCGCGCGTGGCCCTATCGCACGCTGTCGCGTGACGATTTCGATGCCGTTGTCCGCATGCTGGCCGAGGGCTTCGCCACCAGCCGTGGGCGGCGCGGCACGCTGGTCCACCACGATGCGATCAACCACATGCTGCGCGGCAGGCGTGGCGCGCGGCTCACTGCACTGACCTCGGGCGGGACGATCCCCGACAACGCGGACTATCAGGTGCTGCTGGAGCCGGAGAACCAGACCATCGGCACCGTCAACGAGGACTTCGCCGTCGAAAGCCTCGCCGGCGACATATTCCAGCTCGGCAACAACGCCTATCGCATCATGCGGGTCGAGCGCGGCGTCGTGCGGGTGGAGGATGCGCACGGTCAGCCACCGACGATTCCATTCTGGCTTGGCGAGGCGCCCGGTCGCAGCGACGAACTCTCCGCGTCGGTGTCGCGCCTGCGCGCGGGCATCGTCACGCGGCTGCGGCGCGATGCGTCCGGCGGTAGCGCGCAACGCTGGCTGACCGAGGAGATCGGCATCGCCGAAGCGGCGGCGGAGCAGTTGCTGGAGTATCTGACAGCGTCGTTCGCCGCGCTCGAATGCCTGCCGACGCACGACACCATCGTGCTGGAACGCTTCTTCGACGAAGCCGGGGGCATGCAGCTTGTGATCCACTCGCCGTTCGGTAGCCGGATCAACCGCGCCTGGGGCCTCGCGCTGCGCAAGCGCTTTTGCCGAAAATTCAACTTCGAACTCCAGGCGGCGGCGACCGAGGACAATATCGTGCTGTCGCTGACCACCACGCACAGTTTCGAACTTGCGGAGGTGGCGCAGTATTTGCGTGCGGACAGCGTGCGATCGCTGCTGATCCAGGCTGTGCTCGATGCGCCGATGTTCGCCACGCGGTGGCGGTGGGTGGCGGGTGTCGCGCTGGCGCTGCCGCGGTTCCGCGGCGGCAAGAAGGTCGCGCCGCAGCTCGCGCGCATGGAGGCGGAGGATCTGGTCGCCAGCGTGTTCCCCGACCAGATGGCCTGCGCTGAGAACGTGGCCGGCGATCGCGAGATCCCCGATCATCCGCTGACCAATCAGGCGATCGCGGACTGCCTGCACGAGGCGATGGACATCGAAGGGCTCGAGCGGCTGCTGGTCCGCATCGAGTCGGGCGATGTTCGGATCGTTGCGCGCGACCTGACGCAGCCCTCGCCGCTGGCGCTGGAGGTGTTGTCGGCACGGCCCTACGCGTATCTCGACGATGCGCCGCTGGAGGAGCGGCGGACGCAGGCGGTGATGAGCCGGCGCTGGCTCGCACCGGAGAGCGCGGCCGACCTGGGCAGGCTCGATCCAGAGGCGATCGCCCGAGTGCGTACCGAGGCATGGCCCGATCCGGTCAACGCCGAAGAACTGCACGACGCGCTGCTGTGGCTCGGCTGTCTGAACGAGGATGAGGTGCAGGCCGTGCCGGAATGGCGCGGCTGGCTGGGCACGCTGGCGAACGAGAATCGTGTGACCAAGGTGACCGCGACGCAGCGCGACGCTGTGGGTCGCGGCCGAACGGGCGCAGCAGTTCCAGTCGCTGTCGGCGGACAGCGATGCATTGGCCGATATCCTGCGCGGCAGGCTGGAGGGACTGGGACCGGTGACCCAGGCCGCGCTGGCCGCGCCTTTGGGATTGGAGGCGGACGACATCGGCGCAGCGCTGGCCGCGCTGGAAGTCGAGGGCTTTGCGCTGCGTGGCCGCTTCACGCCCGGCAGCAACGCGGAGGAGTGGTGCGATCGGCGGCTGCTCGCCCGCATCCATCACTACACGGTCCGTCGCCTTCGCGCCGAGATCGAGCCGGTCGCCGCACGCGACTTCCTGCGCTTCCTGTTCGCCTGGCAGCGGGTGACCGACGCGACGCGCCTGGAAGGGCCTGACTCGGTTCCCGCCGCGGTCGCGCTGCTGGAGGGCTTCGAGGCGCCGGCCGGTGCCTGGGAGACGGAGATCCTGCCAGCACGCATCACCGGCTACGAACCGACCTGGCTCGACGATATGTGCCTGGCTGGGCGCGTCGCCTGGGCGCGACTGACGCCGGGCTGCAAGGTCAGCTCGCCGGTACGCACGACGCCGGTCACTCTGCTGGCACGCCGGAACGCCGCGTTCTGGACCACGCTCTCCGGTCCGACGGACGGTGTCCAGCCGAGTGGCCGAGCATCGACGGTGCTCGAATGCTTGCGGACGCAGGGCGCATTGTTCTTCGAGGAACTGGCCGAGGCGAGCGGCCTGCTGCGTCCGCAGGTCGAGGAGGCGCTGGGCGAACTCGTCTCACTGGGGATGGTGACGTCGGACAGTTTTGGCGGATTGCGCGCGCTGCTGGTGCCATCCGATCGACGGAAACCGTTCGGCGGTGGCACACGACGGCGCCGCATCATGAGCTTCGGCATGGAGGATGCCGGCCGCTGGTCACTGATACGCCGTCCGGCCACCGAGCCGCAGGCCAGGGCCGCCGCAACCGAACACGTGGCGCGCACTCTGTTGCGCCGCTATGGCGTGGTGTTCTGGCGCCTGCTGGCGCGCGAGGCCGAGTGGCTGCCGCCGTGGCGTGATCTGCTGCGGGTGTATCGCCGTCTGGAGGCGCGCGGCGAAATCCGCGGCGGCCGGTTCGTCGCTGGCTTCTCCGGCGAACAATACGCGTTGCCCGACGCGATCGGCATGCTGCGCGAAGTGCGGCGGCGGCCACATGCCGACGAGGTTGTCTCCCTGTCCGGAGCGGATCCGTTGAACCTAGTTGGCATCCTCACGCCGGGCGCGAAACTCGCGGCGCTCACCGGCAACCGCGTGCTGTTCCACGAAGGACTGCCGGTGGCATGGCTGGCCGGTGGCGAGGTGCAGTTCCTCGCCACACTCGATGCTGCCGCGCAGTGGCAGGCACGCAAGACGCTGCTGCGTTCCGCAGCCTCGAAGCTGCTTGCCGACCTGGCATGACGAGTGAACTGGTTGATCCAGGTCAATGCACGCAACTGCGTTCCGAGGCACGAGGGCCTGTTGCTTGGAGGCAGCGGTGCTCAAATTCATTCTGGTTCCGGCTACTGGGGCAGACAGCGATGCACCCGTGTTCGCAACGGCGCTCGCGGTCGCACGCCTGTTGGGCAGTCATCTGGAATTCCTGCACGTCCGGACCGACGCTCAGGAGGCTCTGATGGCCATGGCGTCCGCCGACATGGGTGGTGGCGTCGGATACGGCGAACTCCTCGCGTCGTTGGAACAGGACGCGGCCGGGCGGCAGAAGAAGGCCGAACTGGCATTCCACGACTTCTGCGAGCGGGAAAAGCTTTCCGTGTCGACCGACCTGAGCACCTATCTTCCATCGGCGGAATGGCGGTTGGAGGTGGGGGAGGAGCCGGCATGGCTCGCCCAGTATGGGCGGACAGCTGATCTGCTGGTGGTTGGGCGCGCTCGCGAGGGAGAGCCCGTGGCCATGAACACGCTGGAGGCTTGCCTTATGGCGACCGGCCGTCCGGTGTTGATAGCACCCGCCAGCGCACCGGCTCGCCTGGCAGGAACCATTGCCATTGCCTGGAAGAACCGACCCGAGGCTGCCCGGGCCGTCGAGGCTGCGCGGCCATTCGTGGAGGTCGCGGACAGAGTAGTGATCCTTTCGGTCGTCGAGGACGGCGAAACCGAGGAACTCTCCTGCGAAAGGCTGCGCTACGCGCTTTCGTGGCATAATCCCAACACGACCTTGCAGCGCCTGAAGCAGGACGGGCGCCCCTCTGTCGAGATTTTGCTGGCTGCCGCGGGCGCGGCAGGAGCCGATGTCCTCGTGATGGGTGGGTACGGCCATAGCCGCGTGCGTGAGGTGATATTCGGTGGCTTCACCCGCCACGTGCTTTCCGGGGCCGATCTGCCGATCCTCATGGCGCATTGACCTGGCAGACTGGCGGCACCGGCGGATGGCGAACTGTGAACTTATTCCAGGGCGGCTCTGATTCATCTCGCTTTAACTTGAATGTCACGCCAGGAAACCGTATTAGAGGCCCAACGACCATCGGGGAGCCTCGGGGCATGCTGCAATTTTTGGTTGTGGATGACGACGAGCACGTGGCTGACGTTTTGAAGACCGGACTGGAGGAATATTGCGGAGTTTCCGTCACCTGCGTTGACAGTGGTGCGACCGCGACGCGGGTCCTGGAGAACGATCCTCCCGATCTTGCGGTGATCGACATCATGCTGCCGGACATGTCCGGTTTTGAACTGGCCGGACGCGCCGCGGATCGAAAAGTGCCTGTTTTGTTGATCAGCGGGCACCTTGACCTGCAAGACGCGAGCGACGTGCTCGATTGTCCAATACTGGCAAAACCCTTCTCGCTGAGGACGTTGGCGGATGCGGCAACCTCCGCGGTCCGCGATTCACGCGAGAACATCGCGCGTCTACATCGGTCACGCGCGCGATTTCAGGAAGTCTCCGGCGAGACTCAGCGGCTTGTCTAAAAAAGATTAATTCACCACTGCCATCAGTGATATCAAGCGGCAGCCAAGCTGCCACCGACCAGCTCTACCAGCTCGGCAGTGATCGCCTCCTGCCGCACCCGGTGCTCCGACAGCCGTAATTCAGCCAGAATGTCCTGAATTTTGCCGCGCGCCCGGACCATCGTGGCGGCGCGTGCTTCGTTCTCCGCGACAAAGGCATGCATTGCCGCCTCGCACAGTGACGCAAGGACGTACTCTTCCGCCAAACTCGCGAGCAGTAGATCTGGTGGCAGGGTGGTCAAGGGCATAATCGTTGCCTCTACGGTCTGAAAATGACGCGCATCGAGTGGCAGCAGCGGCTGACATTGCACGCGGAGGCCTTCTCCAGGCTCCCACATCGCAAATACCACTTCGACGGTCGCGATCCGTCGCGCCAGGATGAGCTGGTACAGGGCGGCGGCGATCCGGTTGCACAACGGGGCGACGCCGTCCGGTTGCGTCGCCATTGCACTTTGCCATGCCGGTGCCACGTTGCGCGCGGCGGCAAGAGAAAGACCGCGGCTGCCGATAAGGAAAAGGTCCGCCGGCCCACGCCCCAGGGCGTCATCGAGAATTCGTTCTGCGAATCCGCCGACAAATCCCTGCTCGGCACCGAAGACGATCCGCGCACATCGAGCGTCCGCCGATCGCGAGGGCGGTGCCTCATCACGGAGCCGCACCGCCGATGCTATCGCGCCCGCAATCACCTCGGCATAAGCGCGGAAACCGGGCAGCAACAGACGACTTTGCTGGGCATGCGCCGCGGCGATGCCACGCATGGCACCGACCACCGTATCGAGCTGCTTCACGCCGTGGATACGTGTGCGGACCGTGGCGAGGTCGTCAGCCATTGCCGGTCTGCTGCTGTACTAACTCGGCGACTGCACTGCGCAGCGATCTCGCCTCGCCGTCGGTCATTGTCTTGTTCCGCTCGATATTTGCCACCGCGACACCGGCATGCTGGTCCAGCCAGCACGGCAATGCCTGTCGCAGATCGCTAATGACATTTGCAGGCACCGCATCGAGCAGCGCTTCGCGCAGTGCAATGGCCAGCGCCACTTCGTCCGCGAGCCGCAACGGCGCGAACTGCGGTTGCACCAGCAGCGCGCGAAGGCGCTCACCATGGGTGATTCGCGCCTGCACGCGCGGATCCGGCACGCTGCCAAATCGAGTGAACAGTTCCAGCTCGAGGAACTGCGCATAGTCGAGCCGGAACATGCCGGTCGTGTCGCGCAGCGCCGGCGCTTGGGTCTTGCCGCCGACACGGCTCACGCTGGTGCCGATGTCGATCGCCGGCTTCTGACCGGCGTGAAACAACCGCGCATCCAGCACCAGTTGCCCGTCAGTGATGGAAATCAGGTTGGTCGGGATATAGGCGCTGAGATTGCCGGCATCGGTCTCCGCGATCGGCAGCGCGGTGAGTGAGCCGCCACCTAATGCAGGGGCCAGCTTCGCCGCACGCTCCAGAAGCCGCGCATGCAGATAGAAGACGTCACCGGGATAGGCTTCGCGTCCTGGCGGCTGACGGGTCAGCAAAGCTATCTCGCGATGCGTCGCCGCGTGCTTGGTCAGATCGTCGATCACCACCAACGCATGCTGGCCGCGATCGCGGAAGTACTCGGCCATGGTCATGCCTGCGAAGGGCGCGATCCATTGCAGTCCCGGTGGTGCGGCGGCCGATGCAACGACGAAGATGCAGTGCTCCGGCGCACCCAGCCGGCGCACCGCGTCGATCACGCGTGCAACCGTCGCCGACTTTTGTCCGACCGCGACATAGACGCAGATCATGTCACTGGATTTCTGGTTGATGATGGTATCCACGGCAATCGCGGTCTTGCCGATCGCGCGATCGCCGATGATCAGCTCGCGCTGGCCACGGCCGAGGGGGAACAGCGAATCGATCACCAGGATGCCGGTCTGCACCGGCTCGGTGACCAGCGCGCGGTCGAGGATCGCCGGCGCGGGCCGTTCCACCGGATCATGCCGCTCGGCGGCGATGGGCGCGGCTTCATCCAGCGGACGACCCAGCGGATCGACGACGCGGCCAAGCAGCGCCGGACCGACCGAGGTGCGCACGACTTCGCCGGTGCCATGCACGATCTCACCGGCTTCCAGGGTGCCGGCGTCATCCAGCAATACGCAGCCGATATGGTCCGCTTCCAGCGTCTGCACGAAGCCGACCTGGCCCGAGCCGAAACGCAGCACCTCGTCCAGCCGCGCGCTCGGCAAACCGGAGACCAGGGCGATGCCATCGCCCACGCTGATCACGCGACCGATCTCCGACAGATCGGGCCCGAGCGAGGTCGCGGCCACACGACCGCGCGCTCGGTCAAGCCACGTGCTGGGCAGCGACTGCATGGCCGTTATCTTCGTGCAATGCATGAGCGACCTTCGCCAGATCGTCCCGCCAGGAGTTGCGGATCACCGCGTGCGGTGAGGCGAGTTCGATGCCCGCGACGAGTGTCGGGTCGGTGCGGAAACTGGTCTCCGGCGCGGCGCCGAGCAGACGCGCCAACAACGCGCGGCAGTCAGCCTGGAGTGCTGCATCCAGCGGGGTCGCGCTGCGAATCTCGATCGGGGAAGTCAGCAGCGATGCGCGCGCTGGATCCGTGGCCAGCACTTCGGCCAGCCCTTCCAGGAAGGCACGATTGAGCATCTGGGGCGGCATTCGCTCGAGCAGCCGCGTCGCAATTGTCACCGCGAGGTCTGCAGCGTCATGCTCGAGGGATTCGCGCATCGCCTGCTGATCACGCGCGATCGCCTGCTGGGCTTCTGCGCGAAGTTGGGTCGCGGCATCGCTTGCCTGCCGCAGTATGGTCGTGCGTTCGACTTCGGCCGCGGCACGCGCGGCAACGGCGATGCGGTCTCCGTCATTGTCGAGCTCCTGGCGCTGCTGCGCCAAGGCGGCGGCTTCGGCCGTGGCTTTTCCTCGCGCTGCCTCCGCGTCGGTCATCAGCGCATCGGATGCGGCGCGGCGCGCGGCAATGATCGCGGTCACCGGACGAAACAGGAAATGCGCCAGCAGCCAGACGAGGATGAGGACGTTGATCGTCTGTAGCGCAAAGGTCCACGGATCGAGATGCATCACCGCACAAAGGGGTTGGCGAACAGCAGCAGCAGCGCGATGACCAGGCAGTAGATCGCCATCGTCTCGATCATCGCCAAGCCGACAAACAAGGTGCGCGCGAGGGTGTTGGCCGATTCCGGCTGACGCGCGATCGCGTCCATTGCTGCCGCGACCGCCCGGCCTTCGCCCAGCGCCGGCCCGATCGCACCGAACGACACCGCCAGTGCCGCACCGAGAATACTGGCGATTTGAATCCAGTTCATAATTTTGCTCCGTCGCGTTGTGGCGCCTCGCCGACCGCGCCGCCGATGAAGACCATCGCCAGGACGCTGAAGATGTAGGCCTGGACGGCGCCGGTCAGCAGTTCGAGCGCCATCAGCGGCACCGGCACCAACAGGCCGGCCAGCGACAGCACGATGCCGATGACGAACACGCCGCTCATCACGTTGCCGAACAGCCGTACCAGCAGCGAGAACGTGCGGGTGACGCTTTCCACCAGATTGAGCGGCACCATCAGCAGGTTCGGTTCGGCGAAGCTTGCCAGCCAGCCGATCGGGCCGCGCGCGCGGATGCCGAACCAGGCGATGGCGACGAACACGATCAGCGCAAGTGCCGCGTCGGTCTCGATATGCGCGGTCGGCGGCTCGATGCCGGGAACCAGCGAGGACCAGTTTGCGGTGAGGATGAACAGGAAGAGTGTACCGATGAGCGGCAGATAGCGCATCGGATCTGAGCGCATCGTGTCGCGAATCTGTCCGGTGATGCCATCGACCAGCAGTTCGAGCACTGCCTGCACGCCGGTCGGGCGCAATGTCAGACGGCGTGTCAACAGCCACGACCCGCCGGCGAGCAGCGCCATGATGCCCCAGGTCACCAGCACCGGTCCGGTGATCGGCACCGGGCCTAGATGGAAGATGACAGGCATGGACAGCGGGGATTCGATCATGGCGCGACCTGCATCCTTCGCAGCACCAGGTGGCGCGCCAACATTATGCCGAGAGCGGCGAGCAGCAGTGGCAGAGCGCCGTGCCATGCGGCGAAGCCCAGCAGCGCCACGACGGCTGCCAGACGCAGCACTTGAAGTGCGATCGCGTGCGCCAAGGAAGACGCGGATGACAGGCACGAGGCCTGACATGACGATAGAAAGAGCATCGTGTTGCGGCGGAGCAGGGCGAAGTGAGCAACGCCGCCTGCGAGCCCGACCAATAGCCAGAGCGCTGCAATCATCGTCCGTGCATCCATCGCCATGCCGTCCAGCAACCGATCGCCAGACCGACAATCAGTAATGGGCCGGTCCAGAAGATGCCGGTTCCCAGACGCTGATCCACCCAGCGGCCGAGGAAGACGCCCAGCAAGGTCGGCACGACGATCGTCCAACCGAGAACGCCCACCTGGGCGAGATAACGCCCGAAGGACGGTTCGCCCTCGTGCTGCGCACGTTGCCGGCGCGCCTCGCGCAGGCGGATTGATTCGATGAGGTTGTTGTCCTCGCCGGGAGACTTGTGTGTCATGTCGCCTGGTGTCCATCAGGACGCAGCGCTCGGATGATCTGGCGGATCGCGGCTGTGTGGAGTTTGGTCGCGGCGACCCGGGCGCGTCTCTCGGCGTCGAGTTCGGCACGAAAGCGTGCCTGCACCGCCTGTTCCAGCGCGGCAAGATCGTCGCCAAGCTGTGCCTGGCGTGTGGCGATCGCCACCCCGTGTGCTGGGCGCACCGACAGCACGCCGCCACGCACCGCGCACCAGCCAAGCCGGCCGTCCGAATGGCGCCAGGCAACGACTGAGGGCGTCAGCACTGTGATCAGATCGGCATGGCCCGGCAGGATGCCGAAGCTGCCGCTGGCATCTTCCGCCCGCACCGACACCACGTCGTCGTGATCGGCAATCACCCGCACGGGCTCGGTGATGGTCAGGCGCATCATGCGGCCTTCGCGCGTTGCCGCGCCTCAGCGAAATCCCCGAGCATGTAGAGTGCGCTTTCCGGCCAATCGTCAGCCTCGCCATCGAGGATCGCGCGACAGCCTGCCAGCGTGTCGGTGAGTCTGACTGAGCGTCCTGGCGCGCCCGTGAACGCCTCGGTCACCGAGAAGGGCTGGGTGAGGAAGCGCAGCAGTTTGCGGGCACGCGCCACGATCAGGCGATCCGCAGCACCGAGTTCCTCCACGCCGAGCAGGGCGATGACATCGGCCAATTCTTGATAGTGCGCGATCGCCTCGCGGACGCGGCCGGCCAACGCGAAATGCTCAGTGCCGACCACCAGCGGATCAAGCAGGATCGAACCGGAAGCCAGCGGGTCGATCGCTGGATACATCCCCTCGGCCGCCATCGCGCGTGACAGCACGATGTTGCTGTCGATGTGGCTGGAGATCGCAGTCACCGCCGGATCGGTGAAGTCGTCGGCCGGCACGTAGACGGCCTCGATGGCGGTGATGGCGGCGCCGGCCACCGACGCGATGCGCTCCTGCAGCGCCGCCACTTCCGTCGCCAGCGTTGGCTGATAGCCGACACGCGATGGCAGCCGGCCAAGCAGACCTGAGACCTCGCTGCCGGCCTGCACGAAGCGGAACACGTTGTCGATCAGCAGCAGCACGTTCTGGTGCTTCGCATCGCGGAAGTACTCGGCGATGGTGAGCGCGGTAAATCCGACACGCCATCTCGCACCGGGTGGCTCGTTCATCTGGCCGAACACCAGAGCGGTGCGGCCGAGCACGTTCAACTCCTGCATATCGGACCACAGTTCGTGGCCTTCGCGCGATCGCTCGCCGATGCCGGCGAATACCGAAATGCCCTGGTAGCGCTCCACCATGGCGTGGATCAGTTCCATCAGCAGGACGGTCTTGCCGACGCCGGCACCCCCGAACATCGCGGCCTTGCCGCCGAAAGCGAGCGGCACAAGCAGATCGATCACCTTGATGCCGGTCTCGAACACCGTGGCCGCGGCGGTCTGGCTGGCGAGCGGCGGCGGCGCGCGATGGATAGGCAGCCAGGGTGTGTCGGCAGGCAAGGGCGGCCCATGGTCGTGCACGGCGCCGCCCACGTCGAGCAGCCGGCCCAACACCGCGTCGCCCACCGGCGCGGTCAATGGTCCCCCCATCGCGTGCGCCGGCGTTCCCCGCGCCAGACCGGCGGTGGCATGCAGCGCTACCGCCCGCACCGTCGCAGCGTCGAGATGGCTCTGCACTTCGGCGATCAGCGGACGACCCTGGGTCTCGATGCGTAGCGCCTCGCCGATCGCCGGCAGGGCGTCGCGCGCGAAACTGACGTCGACGACCGCGCCGCGGACGGCCTTGATGCGCCCTGAACTGTCACCCATTGCGGCCATTCGGTCAGGTCTGATCCACGACCGCCTCTGGCGATCGGGCGATTGCGCGGATCACGTCGGCCCGGCTGACAATGCCGACCAGCTTGCCTTCTCGGACAATGGGCAAACGCTTGACGCGATGCTTTGCCAGTCGTTCGGCCAGATCGGTGATCGGGGTGGTTTCGCTGGCGGTGATGACCGGCTTGGTCATCAGGTCGCCGACCGTGTGACGATCGAGGCGAACGTATTCGAGGAATTCCGGAGCCAGGTCCGTGCCATCGGCGAGCAACGCGAGCCACCAGGCGCGGCGCTCAATATTGCTGCTGAGGTAAGGGCGCATCAGATCTCCCTCGCTCACCATTCCGAGCAAAGCGCCGGAGGGATCGCAAACCGGCACCGCGCTGATCCTGTGCTGCGCGAGAACCTGGGCCACGCGAGCCACAGTGTCCTCGGGGCCGGCTGTCACAACGTCGCGGCTCATGATGCTGGCGGCGTCCAACATGGCTTGTCTCCTGTGTCTGGCGGCACATTCGACCCGACCGCGCGGGACGGCATTGACCCAGGTCAATGCGGCCGCCGCGCTGCACCGGGGCGCGGTCGTTGGCCCGTGCCGCGCAGCCTCGTTCACCAGACGTCAAGCAATCGGATAGATATCGGTTTCCGCGCCAAGCACTCTCGCGGAGAACACGATGGGAGAAGTTTCCCAGCCACGGCGGCGGATTTTCGGCCTGAACATCACGGAAGGGGACACAGGCGAGATAGCCCGACATGTCGTCGGGGTTCGGCCCACGCGGGTCGAGCTGATGGTTACCCCCAATATCGACCACATCGTGAACCTGCGAAGGAACCCGGCCTTCGCACGTGCCTATCGCAGGGCTGCCATTGTGGTTTGCGACGGATTTCCGGTTCGCTATTACGCGGCGCTCTGCGGCATCGCGGTGCAGCGTGTGACCGGTGTCGATATCCTCGAAAGGGTCATGAGCGGCCCGCTCTACGGTCATCGGCTGTTCTTCGTGGTTGACAGTGAGGCGACGGCAAGGGGGATCCATAGCTGGGCCACGCGGCGAGCCGTGGCAGTGAAGACAGCGGTTCCACCCGTCATGTTCGAGGCGGACGAGAATTTGTGCCGAGGGCTGATCAGGCAGATCAATGATCATGATACGTCGATGCTGATCATGGGCATCGGCGCGCCAAAGTCGGAAATTTGGGTAGACACTTATCGCACCAGCTTGCCGCCTTGCTGGGCTCTGTGTGTTGGTCAGGCGACCCGGATTGCTTGTGGCGTCACGCAGCGCGCGCCCGTCCTGGTTCGCAGATTGAACTGCGAGTGGCTGTGGCGTGTCTGCCAGGAACCGAGGCGCCTGTGGTGGCGCTACCTGCGCGGGTTCCTGTTGTTTCCTCTGGCTATTGTCGAGGATCAGCTGAACAACTGGTTGAGCCGTCTGGCATGGCGGCAAGCCGACAGTCCGCCCGAGCGTGCGGCACCGGTGCATCGCGCTTCCAGGCTGGCCAAGACAACGACCGATTCGCTATAAGGTGACGCTCCCGGGCGCCTGCCGCCCTGCACCACCGAGCAGGCAGACGCCGTTCTGACGTTCTCCCCCACGGGATGTTCACCGCGTATCCCGAAACCCGGGCGGCCCTGCCGCCTTATTGCCGTGGTGACGGGGCCTGCTGGCCCGATGATGGACCACAGCACGACTGTTCGGCGGCGCATGAGGACCCTCTGGCGTCGGCGTACACCGTGCGCCGACGGAGCCGGCTTCACGTGAGGGACTTTTGCGCCAGCGGGTTCCAAATTTGATGGGTGATCCAGAGGACACAATGACGTTCCCCGGTGGCGTAATGCGGGTCGCAGGCGTCTGCATGTGCGATACATCTTTGATGCCCAGCGTGCCCTGTGCCAGTCAGCGATGCCCGAGATGGACGCCGCCATCACACGCGCCGGTGGCATACTCCTCGGGCATGACGACAGCCACTATGCTGGACGAAAGGCCGCCTGTAGGAACACAGCCATGAGAGCACGTCGCAAGCTGGTCATGATGTTCGCTGGTGGTGGCCTCACCCACGCGTCCGGTGGTGTCGGAACGTTCATTCGCTATCTGAGGGACGAATGGGCGAACAAGCCGGGCACGCCAGAGGTCCGGGTGGTGGATACGCGCGGTCCCGGCGGCAAGGCCAGCATGGCGTTGCACTTCTTCAAGGCGATCGGGCTCCTGCTCTGCTGGGGTTGTATTGGCCGGATCGACCTCATGCATATACATTTGGCCGCCTACGGCAGTGCGCTGCGCAAGGGCGTGCTGATCCTGATCGGGGATATACTCGGCATTCCAGTGGTCGTGCATATGCACGGCTCTAACTTTTACAAGTTCTACGCCGACCTGCCGGGGCCATGTCAGAAAGCCCTCCGGTTCATCCTGAACAGAGCTCGGTATGTCGTAGTGCTCGGTGACGATTGGCGGCAATTCCTCATCTCGAGCATCGGCATCGAGCCAGACAAGATCGCGATCATTGTCAATGGCGTTCCAGGACCAGGCGATATTGACCGATCCCAAGCAGCACATCGGGCAAGTTGCCGCATCGTCTTCCTCGGCCAGATCGGCGAGCGAAAGGGCGTGCCGGATCTGCTCGCCGCATTCCAAACGCCTCGACTGCTGGCGAGATCCTGGACCGCCACGGTTGCCGGGGACGGAGAAGTGGATGAATTTCGTGCGGCCATTGCAGAGGCTGGCCTGCAGGATCGCGTGTTGGTGCCTGGATGGGTCGGTCGCGAAGCTGCCAGCGATCTATTGCGCGAAGCGGACATATTCGTGCTGCCTTCGCATTTCGAGGCGATGCCGATCGCCATCCTGGAGGCAATGGCTCATGGCGTAGCAGTCATAGCCACGCCGGTCGGCGCAATTCCAGAATTTCTGACCGACGGTCAGACTGCAGTTTTGGTGCCGCCGGGAGCACCGGATCAACTAGCCGATGCGATCGTGCGGCTGATCGATGATGGAGACCAGCGCCGGCGTCTTGGGGCCGCGGGCAATCAGGTCTTCACCGAGAAATTTGACATCAGGGTTGCGGCAGATCGGATCCTTGCGCTTTACGGGTCGGCGGTTCGGCCCGCCCGTCCAGTGAAATCCGCCGGTGGCGGTCCAGGGCGCATCGCTGCGGCGGAGTGATGACGGCGCCGGCGTGCCACGTCACGGCGGCGACTCGGTCGCCTCCGATCGGAACCAATCCGCCGACAGTGCCAATCCTTGCTGCAACGGTGTGTGGCGCAGTGCCAATGCGTCGTCGGCCTTTCGACAATTCAGTCGCATGCGTTGCCGCCACAGTGGAAGCAGCGACGGCGTGATCGGCTCCGGGATGGCTCCCGGCGCCACCCCGAGCCGACGCCCAACGATTTTGGCGATTTGCAGTGGCGGGGCGAGAAAAGCGGTCTCCAGAGCCATTCGACGGCGGGAAACGCGCCGCAGGGGAGCGCCAATCTCGCGGCCAAGCCGCAGAAAGTAATCATCCCATGTGCCTGGATCTGGATCGGCAATGTTAAAGATTTCTCCCGCACACTCGCCACTCTTCGCTGCCGCGATGACGGCACCTGCGAGGTCGTCATTGAATGACAGATTGCAGTATCCGTCAGCCAACTCGCCAAGCTGACCGAGACGCCCTGAACGCAGCCATCGTGCGATGCGCCCGACCCATTGCTCGCCGCCCGGTCCGTAGACGCACGCAGGGCGCAGCACCACAGCGTCACCACCGGCGGCGATAAAGTCACCTACGATAATCTCGCATTCCGCCTTGGCCAGACCGTAGCCGCCTACCGGCTGAAGCCTCGCTGTTTCATCCACAGTGCCGGTTATCCGACCGTACACCGCCATGCTGCTTAGATGGACGATTCGCCGCAGGCCAAGCTGACGCGCGGCTCCGCACAGGTTGCGGGTGACGGCGAGCATCGTTGCCCGACTGCCCAGGACGCAATTGACGGCGTAGGTTACGCCCTCCAGGGCGTGGGTCAGCGCGGCGGGATCGCTCGCGTCGCAGATTCTGGTTTCGATGCCAAGGGAATTCAGCGCCTGGCTTGATGCTCTCATGCAGGCAACCGGACGTATATCGTTGCTCGTCATGGCGGCTCGAACGATCGCCGCACCGACGAACCCGCTTGCGCCAATTACCAGGATCTTGGGGAGGCTCTGGTCACGATCGCCGGTCATGCCGCTTGGTGGCTCGGGAGCCTTGGATGCTGCGCTCGCTACGGAGCCATCCGCAACCGCATCAGGTGCCATGCAAACGAAACGCCCCCCAGCAGATATCGGCGCCACAGGCGCCTAGGTTCCTGAAGCAACCGAAAGGCCCACTCCAAACGGGCTCGCCGCACCCACAATGGCGCGCGTTCGAAGCGTCCGGCAAGGAAGTCCGCAACAGCCCCGCCGTTCACGATAACGACTGGGCTTTGCACCGACGCGGCGATGATTCTCGCGACGATTTCCTGCTTCGGATTTCCCATTGCCAGAATGATGAGGTCGGGAAGCGTGCGCATGGTTTCGCCAACATAGTCCGCCTCTGGTTGGAACCCGTCCATCTTCGCCACGATCTGGCATCCCAATCCAGCCAGAGCGTCCGCCGCTCGGCTGATCCAGGGTTCCTCGGTTCCAAAGATCGCTGTTCTTCTGCCAGAGAACGCTGCCGCGAGGCGCGGGGTGAAGTCAGTCCCGTTCATGTTCCGACCCGCCTGGCGTCCCAAGGCCGCCAGGCACAACTCAATCCCTATGCCATCGCGGAACAGGATATCGCTGTCGATCAGGCAGGCGGCATAGTCCGGCGAACGCCAGGCGAGGTTCATGACGTTCTGATTGATGAACGAGATAACCAGCGGACTGGCGGGCCGGGTGATGCGCGCGAGCAACGCGACCTCATCGGCCTCATTGGCAACTACGGTGATCTTGTCGAGTATTTTGTTGGCCAAGGCATTGCCAGGCCGACGTTCGGATACAGCCGACTGCAGTTGCATCATTGCTGCCATTGTTTCCTGATCCGTCCAGATGGAACGCCAACGCGATGGCTCCTTAGAGCAGGACGCGGCGAGCCAATCGAGCCCTGATAGCTCCCCTCAGGCCTTGGCGCGAAGGCGATAAGCCCCATGCTAATTCCCGCTTGACAGATGCGGCACGCCGGGTGCTGGCGAATCGGGCACATCTGCGCTGCTGGGGCCGCGCAGGCCCTCGTTGCGCAACCGGGCGCGCCATCGATGCACGGCAAGCGCGGCTCGCCCAATACCTGTTCGCGCCCCGAAATAGCTGTTCAGATTTATTTCGGCATTCATCAGGCGTGACTTGAACGGCTCGTCGCCGCGCAGGAAGTCAACTTTTCTGAGGCCATTGTCAAACGCCCATTTCGTATATTGCACAATGAGAATCATGCCTGGTGACGCCCTTTCGAACTCGGGATCATAGGACGTCATGTATGCCTGCATTGTGTCGCCGCAGATGAAATTCACCGAAGCCGCCGCCACTCTGTCACCGCACATAAGCAGGAACAGCCGCATCTGGCCGATGTCGGTGATCGCGTGCAACATCGCATCGACCGTCTTTCCGTTGCGTCCGAGCAGCGGTGATGAGGCCTGCGTTGTCCGCAGCCAGTCCCGCTTGAGCGCCATGACATGCCGCAGTTGAGCTTCGATCGATTGCTCGGCCGGGTCGAGGCAGCGGAAGGCGACCTCGCCGCCACATCCAGCCAAGATCCTCTCGCCACGCCAAAAGTTGTTGCGTCCCTTTTTACCAAGACTACGGAACCAAGCCTCGCCGTTGGGCCATACGCAATCGATCGCGAAGCACCGCTCCTGCCGATCTTGGCGCCTGGCTATGGCGTGACCCATCCCTTCCTGATCGAGCACCGGCCGCACGAGAGCGTCCGGTCTCACCTGCGTGAGATTGGCCAAGTCGAACCGGCCGGCCTGCCAGACCGCGATCCATAATTGCGACAGTTGCGATATGGCCTCTGGCATCGCCAGGGCGTCGCAATAATCACTCACCGATTGGGCCGACCACTCCAGCGTTCGAAAGCCGAATCGCCGACGGACCACGAGTGGGATAGCCGCCAGGATGTCATGACCATGCCACGCGACCGCAATGCGCGGCGTCGCGAATCCATGGGATGAATCCAGCCATGTCGCGATCCACGCATGATTTTGGAAAACATCCCCGTTGCAGCGCCGCCAAAGCGCATCCCAGTTCGGCTTGATTTCCGCGAACCGCTTCCGACACGTGATGACCTCAACCCGGGGTGCCATGACATCCCCTCTCAGTCAGTGGGTTGGAAGCAGCGGCCCGCGTGGGCGCGAAATCGAGCGCAAGCGGCGGTGCGCAAGGAGCCAGATCTTTTTCAGCGGCACGATGTGCAGTCGCGCGAGGGATTGGTACTCCTCAGCCTCTTTGTCGGGCAGACCGAACGCGAAGTCCTCACCTGGCTTCGGTGCAACGATCGTTCCGAACATTCTGTCCCAGATGCTCAACGTCAGCCCAAAGTTTCTGTGCCAATGCTCCCTGGCTACACTGTGATGCAACTGATGGTAGTGGGGGCACAGAAAGATGCAATTCAGCCAGCGCCCATACGAAAGCTTCAGGTGCGTGTGCCGGACAAAGTCCATCATCAACACGGTGTTGCGGAGGAAGTAGACATTGATGCCGAAAACCGTGAGCTCGACCGGGTCGAGGGCAAAGAATAGCCATGCGCCATAGGCCAATCCGGGAATGATGCCGTCCCACCAGCGGTTCATGATTTCGTCGAGCGGATGTACCCGATCCTTGGTCACCCCGACCATCACTTCAGCCGAGTGATGGACCTTGTGCAGTTCCCACATGAACGGCACTGAATGCTGCAACCTGTGGTACAGGTAATACGATATATCGTAGGCGAGAAGCATCGTGACGGTGAATGCGAGGAGCATCCACGGTCCTGCCGGGCCCGGTGACCGCTCTGGATGGCCGATTGCATGGGCGAGCAGCCAATAGGCGACATGACCGGCGGCCACGGTGGAAAACACCGTCGGCAGGACGAGAAGCGGCATGAAGATCCGGCGCGACAGCCAGAACAGGAAGTCAGCCCGGGCCGAGGGATGGTGGAGCGTTGCCTGCGGAAGGACGTGACCGAACAGCCCGCGGATCGAGCGCGGTCTAGGCACCTGGAAATAGGTGAACACGGCTGCAAAGGCGAAGATGCTCCAGAAGATCGCGAGCATCACCCCGTTCATGCCCGACACATGGGACCACGCCTCACGTGCCATGCGATCCCAGAAGGGCTGGTTCATGAAGTCATCAAGGTTCATGCCGAATGCTCGCTCACTGCTTCAGCCAGCAAGACAGGTTGCGGGACACGCGCATTCGAGTGTGCTGAGCCGGGGGAAGGGGACTGGCGTAAGCTCACCGCAGGCTGGCTCACCTCTGCCTCGATGTGCTGGGCGAGCCGAATGGCGAGCGCCACGATCGTCAACGTCGGATTGGCCTGTCCCGATGTTGGGAAGACGGCGCTGCCGGCCACGTAAAGATTATGGACGCCGAAGACGCGGCAGTCTTCGTCGACAACGCCCTGCGCCGGTTCGTGTGCCATGCGCGCAGTACCGATGTGGTGCCCACCGTAGGCGCCATCGCGCCGGATGACCGTCTCGATGTCTGCTTCATCTGGATCGAGCGTCAGTTCCCCAAGCGCCGATTGGGCAAAATCCCGCTGCAGAAGTCGAAACGCGGTGGCGACCGTTCGCACATCCAACTCCGAGTAGCGCCAGTCAATATGCAGCCGGGGCATGCCAAACCGATCTGTCTGCTCGGCCAGCCGGATGTGGCTCGCCCAATTCGGCACCTGCTCGGCATTGAAATCGAGGCTGAACAGATTCTTTCGTGGACGGATGATGACCGTGGGGAACTTCCGTTCCGCCAGCACGCGGTCGCGCAGCCAATGCCAAAGGAACCGGGAAGTACCGAAAACATCGAACCCGGCATTCGCGACGTGCTGCAACCATGCCCGCGCATCGACCGGCTGCTGCGTCACGAGCCGCTTGCCGTATTCGTAACTGATGAAACGCCGCGCCAGAAAGATGGCCGACAGCGCACCCGTGCGGTGCCGCGGATCCGGTATGCGGGGATGATGCAGGCGGAACACCGCATTACCGATGGCTTCGCGCCGCTGCGCTGCTTCGGTCAGAGCGATACGCCTGCGGCAGTAGACGCCGTCCTCGGCGCGATCGTAGCCTTGCCACACATGCTCGGTGGGACAGTTGATACGCAGAGTTCCGATCGTGCCGGCGATGTGGCACATGTAATACCGCCCGACCAGCCCACGCGCATTGCCGATGCCGGCCGCGTGCACATCGCGCGATGCCAGCAAAAGCCGCGCCGCTTCCAAAGCTCCGGTCGCCAGAATGAACCGGGTCGCGACAACGCTGAACCGATTGCCGTCGTGCGTCTGTATTGTTGCCTGCTCGATGCGTGACCCGTCCGCCGCCGCGAGAAGGCGCGTGCAGTTCGCGTGAAGCAAAACCCGCACATCCGGTGCCGCCGCGAGCCGATCCCGATAGCGCCTGCCAAAGTCGGTTGGGCAGCTGAAGCGTTCGATGCGCCCGGTGGTGAAGTCCGTCGGCGCGAAATCTCTCAGCATAGAGCGCATGCCGCCAGGCACCGCGCCTTCTGCGTCGTAGACGCAGTCCCCCGCCTCGCACACGGCATTCGCGCGGGGATAATACGCGGCCACTTCGTGGTGGGAGACGGGCCAGCCGCTGTCCGGGATCCAGGGCCGATGCTCGAAGTCTACACCGTCCAACGGCACGCAACGGCCACCCCAAATGGTTGTCGAACCACCGAACCGTCGCTGCCGGTATTTGTCGGGCGGGCTATGCAGTGAGGGGTCGGTGACTTCGCCTTCGTAAATCGCCTGGTCCTCGTGATCTTCCGTCGTGCCGCCGGCCTCCAGCAGCACAATCCGCATGCCGGAGCCGAGCAATTCCAGCGCGACCGTAATGCCGGCCGCTCCCGCCCCGACGATGCAAAGGTCAGCCTCTATCGTTGTACCTCGCACGACGTTGCGGGCGTCACCGATCATCGCCCCACCTCGTTATCCGGTGTCGGGCGGCTTGAGCTGAACGTCGCCGTGGGATGAGGGTATGACACGGTTGCGCCCCGGCCGGCCTCGTTGGCTGCTTCTGTATCCCGTGACCTCCACCACCGCGCCGTCTCGTCGATCGCCCGGTCCAGCGGCGTATGTGCAATGTCCACCCTGGTCGCGACCTTGGCGCCGCTAATGGTGATATTCTGCTGCAGAAGACGCACGAAGGATGGTGTCATTGCGTCAGGAACGAGTTTGCCGGCACCGACACGGCCAGCAACCAGGGCAGCGCCACGCAACAATGGCGCGAGAAGTTTGACTTCCACCTGCATTCTTCGCGCCGATATCCGTGCGACCGGAGTAGCGCCGATGGCGCGGCCAAATCGAATCAAGAACTCGTTCCACGTTGGCCGCGGCCAGTCGGCACTTGCATTGAACGTCTCGCCGGATACATCCGACGCGGACAGCATCGCAATCATCAAGGCGACAAGGTCGTCGACGTGGATCAGGTTGCAGACACCATCGCCCAAACTTCCGAGGTCACCCAGACGTCTGGACGACAGCAGTCGGGCGATGCGGCTGGCCCATGGCTCACTGCCAGGCCCGAACACACAACTCGGTCGAACGATCACCGCGTCGCCGCCGTCCGCGACGTACTGTCGCACCAGGGCCTCGCATTCGATTCTGACCTTGGCATAGGTGTTGAGCGGTGGTTCGGGCCTGGTTTCCTCGTCCACCAGACCCTCGGCCCCACCATAGACGGTCATGCTGCTGAGATGAATGATGCGGCGCGGCGGGTTGCGTCGTGCCGCATCGCAAAGCGCCTTGGTCGTGGCGAGGATGGTCCCTGAATTGCCGGCGATGCAGTTCACCACCATGTCCACGCCGGCCAAGGCGGTGGCGATGTCGGCGGTCTTGGTCGCCTCGTGATCTCGCGGCTCACGGTGCGAACCGTCATCGCGGCTGATGGTGCGTCCGAAAATGATCCCCCTGTAAGCAGGATGCGCGGCAAGTGCATCCATCAGCCGGACATCAGTGATTTCGCCACCACCGATAACCAATACCGTCTGCATCGCATCGCGGACTGCGGACATGAGCTCCTACCGGATGACAACGAGGATGCGTGTAACGGCTGACGAGCGCAGCAGATCCTTCATTGTGGAGTCACCAGGACAACCGGGCTCGCCAATGACCTATGGTCAGGCACGACGGCGAGCACGGCCAATCCAGTATCGAGCTCCAGGGCCTCGGGGCGCAGGTAGACCCCGCGGAAGAAGCCCGACATCAAGCTGCTGATCAGGCTCACGACCAGCCCAACGATCGCGCCAACCAGCAGGATCTCCAGGCGAATGGGCTTGGGGTTTTCTGGCACACGCGGCTGTTCGACGATGCGAACCGATGGCTGCTGTTTGGCATCCACGTCCTCGATGACCTGCCGATCCGTCGCGACCTTGGCGATGGCCTTGTAGTTGTCCTCAAGCACACCGCGCGTCCGCTCGAGCTCATGGAGTTGGGATTCGTTGGCATTGATCGATGTCAGCTCGTCGGCAATGCTTGTCAGCTGAACCTTCACGGCGTCACGCGTCGCCTGACTGGTGCGGAGGTCGGCCTCGGTCTTGTTGAACTCCTGCTGCAGAGTGAAGGCCTGGGTGGAGCGCATTTTCGCGATCTCCTCCTGAGCCTTCATCATCTCGGTCCTGGCCGTGTCGTAAGCGGGCGATCCGCGGTAGGTCGTCAAGGCATCGTTCTGCCGCTTCTGGTAGGCTTGAACCATGCCCTGCAAAGCACCCGCGGCGTTCGGGTTGCCCTTGGCGTTGGGCTGGCCACTCGCCAGTTTGAGTTGCACCGCAAGGCCGTCGAGACGTGCCTGCAACCCTGCTGTGGTGCTCTCCGCCTTCGTCAGTTGGTCCTCGAGCGAGCCCTGTTCGGCCAGCAGGATCTTCTGACGCTCGGCGAAGTCGGCGACGTTATGCACGCGCTTGAAATCGGCAAGTCGTGCGTCCGCTGCTGCAAGCTGGGTGCCGGCTCTGCTCTGGTCCGCCTCCACGATTGCGGCCTGCTTATCGGCGAACAGCTTTGCACGCAGCAGGAAATACTGATCCTGCAGCACTTTGAGCGTCTCGGCCGACAATGCCGCATTCGGGTTCTGAAAAAATACCTGGATGATATGCGATTTCCGATCGACGTTGACGCCGACGTTATCCGCAAACTTACGCTCGGCCGCCATCATCACCTCGGCGGCTGCATCTGTTGGCTGACGAGCGTCCGTGAGTCCGAGAGAGGCCTTTACGTAGGATTTCACCTCCTTGACAGCTTGAGCCACCGGTCCCGGTGGCTGCAAAAGCTCAGGGTACAGCCTTGCTACGCCAATCTTCTCAATAACGCTGCGGTACAGGTCAAGGCTGGTAAGAATATCTGATTCCGTATGCAGCAACTCGTCCGGGAATACATTGATGGAGCTCGTGAGCTGCTGACCTGCCACGGGACGCAGAGCGTACTCGGGACCGAGCAGGACGAGCATCGACGAGTTCGACTGGTATTTGGGCTGAACCTGGAGTGCCACGTAGGTGGCTATCGCCATTGTAACGAGCGTGATCAGGAAAATCCGCCAGCGGTTGAACCAGAGGGTCAACACGAGATCGCGAATGACAACGCTGGACGGGAGACCGACTGTCGCGCTCATGGCCTGACTAATCCTAACAAGGTGACTGTGATCCGGCACGAAGACGCCAACGCAGTCCTGCGCGGCGCAGTGGGGCGAGACAGTTTCATGGCGTTGCCGATGCCATCTCGCACCGGGGCACGAGGCTGTTGAACAGCGCCAAATAACCGGCTGCGCAAGCAGCGTAGCTGAATTCTGCGGCCCGGGCCTTTAGCGATTCAGGTGGAAATCGCGTTCGCATCTCGCCAGCCGCACTCAATGCAGCCGCCATCGCGGCCGGGTCCATCGGCGGCACCAGGATCCCATAGCGGCCGCGCGCAAGGATCTCCGAGGGTCCGTGCCCGCTATCGGTCGAGATGACCGGCGTACCGCATCCCAGAGCTTCGGCCAGTGCTATCCCGAAGCCCTCGGTGCGCGAGGAAAGCACGAACACGTCGGAACGCCGGAACCATGGCAGTGGGTTGTCCTGGAAGCCGACGAAATCGACTGCGTTGTCAATCTCAAGCTCGCGAGCAAGGTCCTCGAGATGCTCACGCAGCAGGCCAGTACCCAGGATCAGAAGGCGCCCTTGCCCACCACTCTGACGGTGGATTGCCATCGCCCTCAACAGGGTCTCGTGGTCTTTCTGCGGGACCAGGCGGGCTGCCGTGACGAAAATCGGCGACATCCCGTCACAGAACCATGGATGGTCCGCCGGCATGTTGCTGCGTTCCTCAAACCCCGGGCCAATCACCGCATTGTAGATCGTCACGACTTTGCGCTCAGGCACACCGCCGAGCGTGACCAGTTCGCGCGCGATTCCCTCCGACACGGCGACCGCGGCGCTGATGAAAGGAGCCAGGATCCGATAGAGCGGTGCTACGGCGCGGTACTGCCGGCCCTCCGCCGAATATTCTTCAGCGAGCGGATTGTGCTGCGTGATGACAATCTTCGTGCGTGTGGTCGACAGCATGCCGGCCACTGTGGCGGCAATGTTTATAAAATCGACGTTTGCCAGCAATATGTCCGGTCTCCGGCGCCGCAAATACCGCGCGAGAGGCAGCACGTCGTCGCGAGTCCTTCTGCGGTCAAGGTTGACCACGTGGGTTCCGGACGGCACCTCATCGACCAATTCTCCAAGCGCCTGATGCAGGATGAGCTCCACCGTGACGCCAGCCGCAAGCAGTTCGCGTATCAGAGTCAGACATTGACGTTCGGCGCCCCCACCGCGGAGGTCATAAAGGTAGACCGACACGCTCAGTGGAGATTGCCGCGAGCTGTCCGTCATCATTGTTGCCACGTCCGTCGCACGTTCATCGCCTGGGGTCGCCCGGGTGTGCTCATTCCTGGGTGCCCCCGCCCCGGTTGGCGCCTCTTGCCTTGCGTATGATCTTTCGCACAAGCCCGGCAAAGTCGAACACGAAACGCTTGCCGTCGAGCCAGACCCACTCCTGGTCGGCCGCAAGAGTGTGGAGCCCGTGAGGAAATGGCCCTCCCGGATCCGGCAGAGCCCTGGTGACCACAGTCTCCCGGTAATGCTCGGGTGACAGCTGGTCGACGCGATGGATGACCACGGCCGCGCCGTAGGTGCGCGCGCAGTCCTGCCCGGGTCGGAACAAGTCAGACCCGAGCCTGAAGAGCGGGCCCGCTGGCCGAGCCCCGCAGATGTCGATCTTTACCGGCGTGCACCGATGCGGCAGCCACGGACCGCTCGGCTCGCGGGCATGCAGAAAGCACAGGTTATCATGCGTGCCGATGTCGAGATCCGTGCAAGCGATCCAACAGTGGCCCGCGTGCCTGAAGAATGTTGGGTCAGCCAACCGCCGCCCGGGTGCCACGACGCAGAATGGCATTGGTTCCTTGTCAGGCAATAGCCGGTAGAGCGTCGTGGCTCCCCGATTGGTTGCTTCCGGCAGGAAATAAATGTCCTCGCCATCCTTGATCGCGCACGGGTAGGAGTGATGGTCTCCTGTTTCGAGCACGACGGTGGAATTGCGCCACAACCCGTCCCGGTCCGGCGCGAGCGCGACGATGCGTCCATTGCCGCCGGAGAAGGGCATCTCCTCGCATAGCAACCTGTCGGTGCCCGGCCAGGGGAAAGGATCTGCCAAATAAGCCTTGCCCCGGCGCGGCGACAGCCACCGCACGGAGCCGGTCCCACCCGTCCGCACGATGTCCGTGAGCGGCGTCGCGGTCATTCCGACACTCCACCACTCCGAGAACAGACGCGTGTGCCACTTTGCGATTGCGTGATCTATCGCCGCGGAGCGGCAACGGTTGCTTGAACGCAACTCGGCGGTGTCGAGCGAAATGCCCGCATCTCCGCGGCTTACACCAATAATTGCATCCTCAATCAATCGAGCAATAATACTCTCAACACGTGCGTCAAATTCTCTGCGCTCTCCACGTGTGCCTATGACGGCGAAATCCAGGATTTCGGGCTCAACGGACAGCGGTGCATATCGCGCCAGCCGGAGCGGGAGGGCGTAAGGCGGACGATGCCAGCGTCTGCCGATCTGGAGATTGCTCAACGGCGATCCGTCCATTGCCTCGATGCGGAGCATTTCGTGAGGGCATGGCGGAGCGGCATTCGAATGGTAGTGAAGCAAGGTTGTATGCCGCATTCCAATGTCGTGCAGCATCTCCCGAATGGGCGCCGTCAGGCTGGGGTCTGCTATCGCGATGTCCCGCCAACCGTGGCCACCGTCGATCCCTCGATCACGGTCGTCACGACCCGTGCCGTCCATCGTCCTGTCTGAGATCATAGTCTTCAGGCGAACTGAACCGCCTTCCCTCCGAGGGCGCGCCGCTCACGGTTGAGCACGACACCGACAGGCAGGCCACCGAACTGCCGGATCCTTTTGCAGGCAGCGTCCATCTGCAGGTGCGAGGTGACCCCAGCTTCGAGGACCAGCAGGGTGCCATCGCAGTAGCGGGACAAGGCAGCCGCTTCGGGCCGTTCGATCGACGCGCTGTCGAAAATGATCAGCTGATGCCGGGCGCCAAGCAGGTTGACCAGGTCCTGAAGCCGGTCGCCGCCGAGTCCGAGCAGGTCATCAGGGTGGCTGCAGAGGCGTGCCCATAGCAGGTTCTCGGCGTTCTTCGCCGGAACGATGGCCTCGTTGAGAGCGCCACCGTCTTCGAAGGCCTCGATCAAGGTGGATGTATCGGTCCCCCCCGCGAAATCATTCTTGTTCGCGCGGCAGGAGGCGTCAACAAACAGCACTGGCGATGGCCGCCCGGTAGCGGCGACACGTGCGTAGCCCGACGCCACCGTGCTCACCCCTGCGCCTGGCGAGGGAGAGACGAACTGCACAACCATGGAGGCAGTGGACGAGGTGCGCCGCGCCTCAAGCGCATAATAGAGCTGCACGAATGAGGGATGATGGGCCGTGCTGAGGCTGGACCTCAGCCGTGCGATCGAGCGCGACTCTCCCCGGCGCTGCCGCTCGGCAACCTCCCGAGGTAGCGTCTTGTTCATCCAAGGCTCGTCCACTGCTCTCTAACTCCTGGCCATGTTCAATTCTAGACTGTATGGCGGCATGGTCTACCCGCCAAAAATCGCGCCCCTGAACAGCGAGCGCGAAAGCCCCGACCGTTCCCTCACTGATGCGTCACCAAAGCCCGCCAAGCAAGTGCTGAATGAGGCGATGTCCTCATGGCATCAATGGGCTTTTCTGTCATTGATCAATAAGCCAATTGTCAACCACATGATCTTCAAATCAAACGCCAGCGACCAATCTCGGATGTATTCAAGGTCGAGGGTTATTCCATCCATGCCCCCGTCGCTGGCCTGCAACGAGCGGCGGCGGCTGTTTATTTGCGCCCAGCCGGTCAGGCCGGGTCTCACCCGTTGCCGCAACAAATGCGCCGGCGCCGCCTGATCCGGTGGCACGTCGCCCAAAGTCGCATCGTCAGAATGAATGCGCGGCCCCACCAGGGACATATGGCCGAGCAGAACGTTGATCAGTTGGGGGAGTTCATCAAGGCTCTTGCGCCTGAGCCAGGCACCGAACGGCGCGACCCAAGGATCGCCCTGCCCTGTCTGTTCGACCCCGAATACAGCACCGATGGGAGCGTACCCGGTCCGAAAACGAAGTTCCTGGAAGACCCGGCCCTGGTAGCCGCACCGCCGCTGGCGGGAGAGTATCGGACCGCGGGAGGTGAGCTTGACCAGCGCGGCGATGGTCAACATCGCCGGCGCAGCGAGCACGGTCAGCGCTGCGGCGATCACGATGTCTTCTGTCCGCTTCACAAAAGCCCTCCACCCGATCAGCGGAGGGTAGATGGCGCGCAGCAGTGGGACGCTGGCAGGCTCAACCGTCGAGCTTGCAAGGGGTTCAAAGGCGCCAAGGTCTGGGGTGAGCAGCACATCCACTGCGGTACCCTCGACTGACCCGATGATTTCTCGAATTTTTTTGCCCTCCGACCACGGCAGGGCGACGATGACAACGTCGACCTTGCCTCGCCGGACCATATCGAGGAGGTCATCGAGCTGTCCCAGAGCGGACAATCCACAGCGCCTCGCGGGCTCTGCCTGCTCGTTGCCGGAGTGAGCCTCGTGGTCGACAATGCCAAGGATCCTCATCGACCGACGCGGCGCCTGACGCAGGCAACTGATCAGACGGCCACAGCGATCACCCTCTCCCACCACGACGACGCGTCGTGGCCGTGCCAGGGGTGCTGTGGCTATACGGCCAACCAGGCGTACCGACACAACCGCCAAATAGGCGATGGTCACGAAGGCGAATATCCACACGATCAATGTGGCCGGGCCCATGTCCCCGATCTCGAAGGGCGTGGCCGATCGTCCCAGGATAGCTGCCGTGACAATGATTGAAGGGCACGCGAGAAGGAGAACAGCCCCAGCGGTCTGCAGCGAGGCTTTCGCGAGACTCCACGGCCGAACGCCGCAATCGAGTATGACCCCGGCACCGTAGTCGCCGCGCTCGGCGATGCTCGCGACCATCAGGGCGCCTACCAGGATCCCGAACCAGGATTGGGGAGCCCGAAATTCAGGGACCAAGGCTTCGCAGACGGCGAGGGATGCCCAAAGCGCACCAGCGACGGCGAACACCTCGCTTGCAATTGCAATGGCAGCCAACGCCACCAGGTTAGACGGTTTGGCGAGGGTGCCGGGGAACGTGGCCGCTAGGGGCCCCGGCTCTGCGGACGTTCCGATGACCAAAGGCGAGAAATCTCGTCGCGCAGCTTCCGACATGACAACTCCCGTCAGCCCGTGTCAGATGATGTCGTCACGGGGTAATGCATTCAGCCCTTAGCTCACCCGCGCTCGCTTCCTGTCATTCTCGCGATGCCCACCATCCTCCTGTTATTTTCGTTGCAGGATTGCAGCAGATTCAGTCGGCCAACGAGAAAGATGGTAAGCGGCCTTCAATGTGATTGAGAACTGAATTTCTCGTGTACTGCGCGTAAGTTACGGGTGAGATGAAGCACCCGACCGAGCAACAGCGTTGCCAGGCTGGGGCTCGAGCCCGCGTCGCGTCAACCACCCGAGCGGTCTGACATCGCGTCAATTTGCGATTGCCGCAGCGATGGATTTTTTAGAGGCAGGTTCACTCTGCCGAGCCCGCGTCGCCCTCCCCCAGGCAATCCATTTTCCTGGCCGCCGCTCCTCCCGTCAGCTTTCACGCTTCGATCCGTAACCAGAACGTCACAATCCGGGGAAGGCGGGTGTTCGTTTGGCGGCGTATGGTTAGGAGAACGATCGCAATATTGTGATGCAACCGCAGCACCCTAGATTCTGGACTGTGCATGATCAAGACCGCGTGAAATCGCTCGCCGGCTATCGCGAATGAAGCCGGGGCAAGCTCCACCAGCAGGGCCACAGCACAGCGCGAGACACGGCGCAGCAGCGGGCTCGCGAGCCGTGGCTCGTGAGCCCGCCGCGTCGGGCGCCAAGACGAACGGGACGATTATGCCCACACGATGTTGCTGCTCGGCAGGGCCGCCAGCCCATGGATATCCACGCCATGGCTGGTGTTCGTGCCGAACGTGAGCATCGTGCCGCCTTTCGCGTCAGAGGCTTCATGCAGCGAGCCCTGAAGCGTCTTGTCGACGGTCAGCGTATCGCCCTTCGCGAGCGAGAAGTCCTCCAGCGTCAGCAGGCCGCTCGTCGAATGGAAGACGTACGCGTCCTTGCCGGCCCCGCCAGTGACATCGAGGCTACCGGCGCCGGCGACGAACTTGTTGTTGCCGGCATCAGCCGTCACGGTGGATTGGCCCGAACTGCCGGTCAGCGCGACCGAACTGGGACCCACGAACTTGATCTGACTGGTCCCAGTGCCGAGCGTCACCGTGGCGGCGTTGCCACTGCCGAGGACGAAGGTGTCGCCACCGACGGTGTAGCTGCCGGTCTGCGACAGGTTCTTCGCCAAGGAGCCGTGATCGCCCGTCTCGCTGACCGACGGCGTCGTGCCGCCGGAGATCGAGAAGGTCTTCGCGCCTTGGCCCATCAGCGCCGCGCTCTGACCGGTGTCGGTGCCGTTATAGACGATGTCGTTCACGTAGAGGTTGCGGTCGGTCGCAGGTGTTCCCGCGTAGGCGTCGTTGAGGAAGTTGACCGACACCGTGTGCTGGCCGGATCCGAAGTCGCCGGCGAAGGCGAAGGTCTGGCTGTTGCCCGAGGTGTGCAGCGTCGTCGCGGTGAACGTGCCGCCAAGCTGCTTGCCGTCGACCGAGACGGTGAACTGCGCGTTGGCCAAGTAGTAATCCTCGGAAACCTTGACCACCAGCGAGTCCGATCCGCCGCCGGTGACGACAGGCGGGATCGCCGTGCTGTCCGTCACGCTGAAGGTCTGCGACCCGGTGCTGTATAATGCCGCGCTCTGCTTGGTGTCCGTTCCGTCATAGGTGACGTCGTTCACGTACAGGTTGCGGTCGGTGCTTGCCGTTCCGCCCCAGGCGTCGTTGAGGAATGCCACCGTGACGGAGTGCGCGCCGGGCGCCCAGTCACCCTTGAGCGTGAAGTTCTGGCTGGCTCCCGCGGAATGCGACGCCGTGGCGTAGAAGGTGCCGGCGAGCTGCTTGCCGTCGACCGAGACGGTGAACGCGGCGTCCCCGTTGGCGTCGCTGGTGCCGTCGCCGTTGGCGTAGGCATCCTCTGAGATGCTCAGCACCAGCGTATCCGAGCCATTTCCTGTGACGATGGTCGCCGGCGGTGGCGGAGGCGGCGGTGGGTTCGGATTCGCAATCAGCGCCCATGAGTTGTTCGGCGTGGTCTCGGAGTACCAATTGCCGGCGGAATTCTCCTGGTCCATTGCGCCGTTGAGGGTTTCGAGCAGCATGACGTTGGCGGTGGGTCCATCGACGATGCCGTTGACCGCAATCTGCAGACCATTCGTCGCGGACTGAACCAGCGTCCAGGCATTTCCGCTCTGGTCGATGATCGGGCTGGCCGAGGCGGTGGTGATCTCGGTCCCACTTGCGCTGGGTGCAGGCGGGGCAACAGGGGCTGCGATCTGGGTCCAGGCCCCACCAGTGCCAGGCTCCGAGTACCAATTCCCGGCAGTGTTCTCCTGTATCATATTGCCGTTCAGGGTCTCCAGCAGGACAACGTTGGCGGTAGTCGTGTCGACCGTTCCGTTGATCGCGGTCTGCAAGCCCTGCGACGCCGACTGAACCAGCGTCCAAGACCTGCCGGCCGCGTCGACAATCGGAGAACCCGAGGCGGTGGTCGTCGTTGTCCCGTTCGGGCTTGGGGGCAGGAGTGGCGGCGGCGGTGGCGGCGCCACCACCGGCGAGGTTTCTGCCGTAGCGACCTGCTGTCCGAAAGCGGTCAGTGAATTGCCGTTTGTCAGCTGGTCGCCCGTGCCGCCAGGATTTATCCCCCAAGCGGTGGACCCATATCCACTCTCCAGAACCGCTGCGATGGTCGCGGTGCCACCTCCATCGATGCCAGTTCCCGTGGTCGAATTACCGTACTCCCCAACGATAACCGGGATGACCCCGTTGGCATCTTTGTACACTTGTGACCCTGCAACTTCTGCTTGCAGTGCAGTCAGGTTGTCCGAGACGCTCGTGGAGTAATTCGACAGCCAGTTGTAGTAGTGGTCGTCCCAGTGGACATTGGTCATTCCGGCAATGTCGCTGGCGCTGATGCTGGCGGAAAATGACTGCTGACCGTTCATCGACCACTGGCTGTTCTCCAGCCCGATCATCGAAGTGCTGCCGGTGGCGCGGATAGCATTGTAGACGGCGAGCTGTTCGGCACTCGTCGCGCCACCGTATGTGTACTGGTCACTTGGCTCGTTGTCGGTGCTGAACCAGACGTACGGGTTGCCCTTGAAGGCTGTCGCGAGGCTGGTGAACCAGGCGAGCTCGTCCGTGAGTGCCTGACCGCTCCCAACGTTGGAGGTCAGTGCAGGATTATAGTTGCCGATTTCGACGACGATACCCTTGCTCGTCATCAGATTGACGAAGGGCGTAAGCGCGGCGGCGGTGTCTGCCGCGTAGCCGTCGCCTGCGGCGATCCGCACCATGTTTGCGTTGGGGAACAGCGACGCTATCAGGTTTGCGGATCCGGTCGGATCATTGATGACCTGACCGGCCCAGATGTCTACGCCTCCTGCAATAAATGGCTGGCCGTTGGGGCCAATAATCTGACCGTTTGAAACGCTGAAACCCATGTTACTAGCTCCATGTGGAATATTCTTGTTTCGTATGTGCATCCTTATGGCGCGCGGTTTATCGTGCACCAGGTGCGAACTGTCGGCGTCAGTCGGGTTGGCGATTTTCCATGGTGCTAAGGCTTTGCCTTGGCGGCCGTTCGAACGCGGCCAGCGCACCTCTCGCCAAATGCCGCTGACATCTTGCTAATAGCGCGTATGTCGCTTCGATACGGCGCGACATTCCGCAGGATTCTCTCTGGCGCTGCGCTACTCCTTCAGAGCGTCTACCTGGACGGACTGTGCCATCCAATAATTAAGAACGCGTTGCCCGTCTTGAGCAGCCCAATCACGTCGTGAATTGGCAAAGTATGGCGCGCGGTGAGCGCCCCAGTTTCTTTCACGGAACTCAAACTCCAATCGTATTGTATACGTTTCGAATGGGCAGGCATTCCAGAATCCTCCTTGACCCAATCACTCCCCGGAACCGGCGTTGCCGGAGCATCCGTCGCCCACACGCATATTTGATACTCAACTCATCGTGAGGTCAACGAAGATTCCCGCCAAAAAAGCGTGAATATCACTGCATGTCAGTAATATTATTGGTTACGCAACGTAATGTGCGTCGGGGGTGACTGCCGCAGCGTGATGCTGACGCTCGCGGTTGATCGGTGAGAGATATCCGATCGAGGAGGCCGGCGGATTGTAGAAGTCCTCTCGACGATGCCTATCTCGGCGGCGAACGTTCCGGCGGAAAGCGAGGCCGAGGGGCGTCTGGCAAGACGCCGTTCGCGTCGCGGCTGTCGAGACGACCACCGAGGGAAAGCCGGTTCGCCTGGAATCAGGTAGAACTTTGCGCGGCGGCAATTACGAACTGCCCATCAACCGGACGATTTGCAGCCAAACCAAAAGTTAATCCGGACGACAACTCCCTCACTGCGACACATATCTGCAGGCAGAAACCGGCAGCTGAAGGTATCCGCCTCAGCCTGGGCGACTATCACCGCCCCTGCACAATGGGATCGACTGTTAGGACGCATCTCCGAGGTCGACAGATCCCATCCCTTGAGGAACACGATATCGCCAAGCGACTTTCACGTTAACCCTTGAAAACCGCCTCGCGGTGAAAGCGCAAGAACTGTGGGTGCGGCCTAAATTCAGCGCGTCCCGGGAACAGTAACTTGCGCTCTGGGTTGATTAATCGCTTGACGGTTTCTGGCACGCGGCTCTCTGCCATGAGAATTGTAAGATCGTCCGCAAGCGACAACAGTCCACGGTCGAACATCCAGTGAATCGTACCACATAAAGCAAGACCATTGCGGACCGAATCTGGTCCCGCATCGAAAACTGGTCGAATGTGAGCAGCCTCCACCTCTGGCAGGCCACCGCCGTTGATAATCTTGAGGCCCGTCATTGCGCATGTGTTATCGTAGGCTGCTCGCACTGCCGACGAAAAGGCCGCATCGCGAAACGGCCGACTGGTAACGCGTTCCACAACGGGACGCTCGAATATGGCAGGTTCTTCGGCGAACCCCTGCAAAGCGTACCGGGTACTCGGTTCTCTCGGTGCGAGGAGCTCCGCAGACGCGGCGCCTAAAATCGACCCATACTCACTGTCTGTTATGGGTCGGACAGCTCGGCCAAATGCCCCCTTGCTTGTATTACCGTCACTTCGACGCAGAGCCGTTTCGTAGAACCTCTCACCATCCTTGAACGGCACGGGGCGGGGAAATTCGAGGAAATCCTGAACAAATGCGTAGAAGTGACCGGCAAGCGTCGGATCGGGCTGCACAGTAGAGACACGCGCCGTAGCGAAGTAAGCTTGGCGACCGCCGCGACTGCTGGGATCACCCGTGGAGCGGCGGGGCTCGTAGTATATTATCCAGTCACCAACGGCGGCTTCCACTACGCGCCGATAAGTTTGCGGGAAATGGTATCGGAATTCCGGCAGATCGTCGTAGGTCGGATCGATCTTAGTCTAGTAGTGAATACCGCTTTCGCCATAGGCGCCTGTCTGCTCGCCCCTGCCTTGGGATGTACCCTCGTGGGAACCTCACCATTACATTTTTCGCGTAATGTTTGGCTACAACCGAATTGGCTGTCTCCGGATACCCTGGCCACTGGTTTGCCAGAAGTGGGTCAGTGCATTGCCGAAAGCCACGGACGCGAATGAGGTTGCTGCAGGTTCGCTGCACACCGGAGGTACCTGGCTGGGAACTCTCCTATAGCTACGGCGCGTCGCTCCGATGGATCATCAGCATGAGCGCCCGGCGCAGCCGCAAAATGCCGCCGCGCGTCTGACCCTGGTCGCACATCCGCTGGCCCTCGCTCGACAGGAAGGTGACCTCCTGCGGCGGCGGCGACCCGGCGACGCGCACCATCTGGCTGACCCGGTCCAGCAGATGCAGGCAATATTCCGGCGTGTCGCTGGTCACCTCCTGCGGGGCGGGTGACTGGCTCGCCACCGGAACAGTAGCGAGCCACACCGTCGCTGCCCCGAGGCTGAGTGTCCGCGCGATGGGTCCCATGCCGGCCAGACTGCTACCCGCCGGCTCACACCGTCGTGGTGCCGGCATGACAACGATGTTAGCCAACCTGGACCGGTTCTTCATGTCCCGGCAGCGACAGGATCGCGATCAGCCCCGGGGACGTGTCGGCCAGGCGGAGGCTGCCACCGTGCAACTGCGCGACCGCCTGCACCAGCGCCAGCCCAAGTCCGGAGCCGGGCGTGTTGCGGGCACTCTCGCCGCGGAAGAACCGTTCGGCGGCGCGCGCCCGGTCCGCTTCCGGGATGCCGGGGCCCTGGTCAGCCACTGCGATCTCCACGCCGGTCGGTGCCTCCGTGGCCGACAGCCGCACCGCACCGCCCGGTGGCGAGAACTTCACCGCATTGTCGACCAGATTGGCGACGGCCTGCTGGATCAGTTCGCGATCGCCGAATGCCGGCAGCCGCTCAGGCGCCTGCACCGTCAGCGCGATGCCGTTCTCCTCGGCCACCGCCCCGTACAGCTCGGCCACATCGGCGAGCAGTGGCGCCGCGTCGAGGGTGGTGAAGGCCGCGCGACGCGAGCCGGCCTCTATCTCGGCGATGCGCAGCAGCGCCTGGAACACGGCGACGATGCCGTCGAGGTCAGCGGTCGCCCGCTCGACGGCGGCGCGCAATTCCGGGGCCGTCTCTGCGTGCGCCGAGGCGTCCTCCAACCGGGCGCGCGCGCGGGTGATTGGCGTCCGCAGGTCGTGCGCGATCGCGTTCGATACCTCGCGCACGCCCTCCATCAGGCGCGCCATGCGGTCCAGCATGTCGTTGATCGTCTCGGCGAGCTGATCGAACTCGTCGCCGCGGCCGGACAGTTTCACCCGCTGGGTGAAGTCGCCGGCCGCGATCGCGGCGGCGGTGGCCGAGACGTTGCCCAGCGCGCGGCGGAACAGGCTGCGCACCACGAGAGCGCCGCCGGTGGCCATCACCAGCACCACCAGCAGCGCCCACAACAGCGCGTCGGTCAGCAGCGAGCGCAATTGCGCGCGCACCCGTACGTCGCGGCCAATCAGCAGGTGGAGACCACCTTGCAGCTCCAGGCTCTGCACCAGCGCCAGCGAACGCATTCCGGCACGCTCGATCGACAGCTCGTACCAGTCGCCGTTGCGCACCGCCCCTTGCGGCCAGTGCTGGAGGTTGCCGGCGATCCTCTGGCCTTGGGGACCAACCAGCAGATAGATCGCGTCGTCCTCGACGTCCTGCGTCAGGCGATCCTCGATGGTCAGCACCAGCGCGGGCAACCCGGCTTCGTCGTAGCGCTCGGTGAGGCTCTGCGCGTCCGCCTCGATCGCCGCGACGGTCTGCCGATCGAGAAGGCCGGCGGTCGACCACCACAGGAACATCGCCAGCGCCGCCGCGCTGGCTGCGAGCAGCAGGGCGTAGATCGCGGCGAAGCGAACGCCGGCCGAACGCAGCAGGCGGCGCGGGGCAGGGCGAGGCGGTGCTTCTCCCCCTCCCCTTGCGGGAGGGGGCTGGGGGGAGGGGGTTGGTGGAGCGGCCGCGCCCCCTCCCCCGAACCCCCTCCCGCAAGGGGAGGGGGAGACTACGGCGGTGTCGGGCACTTCACGCGGTTTCGGCGCGCAGCATGTAACCGGCGTTGCGCACGGTGTGGATCAGCGGCGTGGGGAAGGGCTTGTCGATCTTCTGGCGCAGCCTCGACACGTGGACGTCGATCACGTTGGTCTGTGGGTCGAAGTGATAGTCCCAGACGCCTTCGAGCAGCATGGTGCGCGTTACCACCTGGCCGGCGTGACGCATCAGGTACTCGAGCAGACGGAACTCGCGCGGTTGGAGGTCGATCTTCTGGCCGGCGCGCTTGACCTGACGCGACAGCAGATCGAGCTCCAGGTCCTCGACCACCAGCTTGGTCACCGGCCCCTCGCCCTTGCCGCGCCGTGCCAGCGCCTCGACACGCGCGAGCAGTTCGGCGAAGGCGAACGGCTTGGTCAGGTAATCGTCGCCGCCGGCCTTCAGTCCTCGGACGCGTTCATCGACGTCGGCCAGCGCCGACAGGATCAGCACCGGCACGGTGTTCTTCTGGCCGCGCAGCGTCTCCAGGATCTTCAGGCCGTCGATGCCGCCGGGCAACATGCGGTCGAGGATCACTGCGTCGAACGCCTCGCTCGCCGCCATGAACAGGCCGTCACGACCGTTGTCGGCGAGTTCCACGACGTGGCCCGCCTCCTTCAGTCCGCGGACGACGAAGGCGCCCACGTCCTTGTCGTCTTCCACCACCAGGATGCGCATCAGCTTGCTCCTTCACCCGGCCCCACCGGAGGGACGCTGCCCGACCGTGACCGGCACATCGAATTCACGGCCCTGACGGCGGATCGTCAGGTTCACGCTGCTGCCCGGCGACACCGCGGCGACCGTGCGGATCAGCCCGAGCGCGCCCTCGATCCGCTCGCCATTCACCGAGAGGATTATGTCACCCTGACGCAGGCCGGCACGCGCGGCAGGGCTTGTGCGCTCGATGCCGGCGATGGTGACGCCGTTGTCCGAGTTCGCCACAGATACGCCGAGCCAGCCGCGCTCGATGTGGCCGCTGGTGCGCAACTGGTTGATGATCGGCATGACCAGTTCGCTGGGCGTGGCGAAGCCGATGCCGACAGAGCCACCCGAGGGCGAGACGATGGCGGTGCTGACCCCTACCACCTGGCCATCCATGTTGAAGATCGGGCCGCCCGAGTTGCCTGGATTGATCGGCGCATCGAGCTGCAGGAAGTTGTCGAACGGACCCGCGCCAAGATCGCGGCCACGCGCCGAGACGATGCCGGCGGTGACCGACCCGCCGAGACCGAACGGATTGCCGGCTGCCAGCACCCAGTCGCCCACCTCGACCTGGCGGGAATCGCCGAACGCGACGGCGGGGAGCGGGCCGGTCGCCTGAACTTTGATCAGCGCCACGTCGGTGAGTTCGTCGGAGCCGATGACCTCAGCGGGCAGCCGCGTGCCATTGGTCAGGCTGACCACGATCTTGTCGGCGTGACCGACCACGTGGTTGTTGGTCACGATCAGCCCGGACGAGTCGATGATGAAGCCCGAACCGGCGCCCATCGTCTGCTCCTTTCGATTGCCGAAGCGGCGACGGAACTCGCGGCCGAGCGGCGTGTCACGCAGCTCCGGCGGCAATTCGCTCAGCACCTCGCCGCCGGACACGGTTTCGGTCACCGCGATGTTCACCACCGACGGCAGCACGCGCTTGACCAGGGGCGAGAAGCTCTCCGGCGCCGAGCGGGCGATGGCGCTGCCGGGTACCGAGGTGCAGGCGGTGGCGACGAGAGCGAGAGCCAGCACCGCGAGCCGAGGACCTCTTCGCAGGAGATGGGGCCGCCAGGGATTCATCGTGTTTGGTTCTTCCCCGCAGGATTGCGTCAGCAGCAGATGGCATGCGGTTGCGGTAGCAGCAAGAATCCGCGGTCAATTACCTGTCGGTCCGGTTGCCGCCTTCGACGGATCCTCCGGCCAATCGTGCTTCGGATAGCGCCCCCGCATGTCGCGTCGTACATCGGCCCAGCCGCCGCGCCAGAAGCCGGCGAGGTCGGCGGTGATTGCGACCGGCCTGCCCGCCGGCGACAACAGCGCAAGCTGTAGCGGCAGACGGCCATCCGCCAGGGCCGGTGTTGCCGTCACCCCGTAGAATGCCTGCGCCCGAGCGGACGCGACCGGCACCGGCTGGGTGTAATCGATGGTGGCGCGCGTTCCGTGCAGAGCGAGCTGCACCGGGAGCGCCGCGTCCAGGCGGCGACCCAATTCCCACGGCAGCAGCCCGCGCAGCATGGCGTTCAGGTCAAGCCGGGCCAAGTCGGCAAGGCGCGACATGCCGCCAAGCCGCGGCGCGAGCCACTCCTGCACATTGATCGCCAGTGCGACGTCGGAGAGGTCGGGCCAGCCCGCGTCCGGTTCGAGCCGTCGCATCAGGGCGACGCGCGCCTGAAGCTGGCGTACTGCATCGGTCCAGGGCAGTGGTCGCAGCGCGTCGGCCGCCACCGCGCGAGCGAGCGCCGCTGACACCTCGGCGGGATCCGCCGGTTCGGTGCGGTCGGTCAACACCAGCGCCCCGAGACGCCGGCGCCGACGCGCCAGCACTGCGCCGGAGACCGGATCGAAGCTGGTCTCCACCTGCTCGGTGATGCGAGCGGCGGGCAGGGTGTCGGGATCGAGCGGCGCCGCCAGCCTGATACGGGCTGACGCCTTCAGCTCCAGTGAGGCGACCGCCAGGAGCGGCGCGCTGGCTAGCGGATCGGCGCGCGGCAGCCGCGCCCCTCCTCCGCCGGCCAGCCGAAAGCTGCCGGGCTCGCCGCGGCGCTGGGCGATGCGGTCTGGGAAGGCGGCGGCGAGCAGGCGGCCAGGATCGCCATCGGCCGGCGCGTCGGTCCGCATTCGGCGGCGATATCGCGCGGCCATCCGGCGGATACGCGAAAGGGCGCCACGGTCAGCGGCGGGATCGCCTTCGGCGAGCGCTGCCAGCCGCAGGCCGATATCCGCCGGCGCGTCGGGACGGCGCAGCGGGTCACGCTCCTCCAGCAGCGCGGCGAGATCGGCGGCCAGCGCTGTCTCGCCTGGCGTGCGGGCCGCCAACAGCATCGCCGCTAGCCGCGGATGCGCGCCGAGCGCCGCCATACGGCTGCCGGCGTCGGTGATGCGCCCTGTGGCGTCGAGCGCGCCAAGCTCAGTCAGCAGTGCGGTCGCGGCGGCCAGCGCGCCTTGCGGCGGCGCGTCGCGAAACGGCAGGTCGCCGGGCGCGGCGCCCCAGGCGGCGCAGTCGAGTGCCAGTCCCGACAACTCCGCCTCGAGGATCTCCGGCCGGTCGTGGGCCGCCAGGCCGCGGTGCAGCGCATTTGACCACAGCCGGATGGCGACGCCTGGTGCCTCACGCCCCGCGCGGCCGGCCCGTTGTTCCGCCGCCGCGCGAGAAATGCGCAGCGTCGTCAGCCGCGTCAGACCGGCGGAGGCGTCGAGCCGCGGCGCCCGGCGCCAGCCGCCATCGACCACGATCCGCACGCCAGGCACAGTCAGCGAGGTCTCGGCGATCGAGGTCGCCAGCACCACCCGCCGCCGTTCGGCCGGCCGCAGGGCACGGTCCTGCTCCGCCGGCGGCAGCTCGCCGTGTAGCGGCAGCACCAGTGCACCACCGTCCGCCAACGCCGCCTGCGTGCGGCGGATCTCCGCCATGCCGGGCAGGAAGGCGAGGATGTCGCCCTCGTGCTCCGCCAGCGCGGCACGCACTGTGCGGGCCATCGCGTCGGGCAGATCGCGCGGGCTGGAGATGTCGCGCGCCGCGTGGCGGACCTCTACCGGGAACATGCGGCCGGCGCTTTCGATCACGTCCGCGTCCAACGTGCCGGCCAGACGCGCGCCGTCCACCGTGGCCGACATGGCGATCAGCCGCAGTTCAGGCCGCAGTACGCGCTGGAGGTCGCGGCATAGCGCGAGCGCCAGGTCGGATTCCAGCGAACGCTCGTGCACCTCGTCGAGGATCACCGCCGCGACGCCCTCCAGCCCCTGATCGCCAAGCAGGCGGCGGATCAGCAGGCCCTCGGTGACGACCTCGATGCAGGTTGCCGGCGAGACGGCGGCGTCGAGCCTGGTGCGATAACCGACGGTGCCGCCGACCGCCTCCCCAAGCAGCGACGCCATGCGGGTCGCCGCGGCGCGGGTGGCGAGCCGGCGCGGCTCGAGCATCACGATCGCTCCCTGGCCGCGCCATGACGCGTCGAGCAGGTTGAGCGGCACCAGGGTGGTCTTGCCGGCGCCGGGCGGCGCGACCAGGACGGCGTTGCGTCCATCCGCGAGGGACTTCAGCAGCGCCGGCAGGGCGTCAGTGACGGGCAATTCGGGGAGCATACTGGTGGTCCGGCGGATTCTGCGCCATATGCGCACGAAAGCCGCCGTCCGGGGACTCCATGCCGCTTGTGCTCAGAGCGATGCTGATCACGCTGCTCGCCTTCTGGAGCCTGCCGGCGGGCGCCTTGGAGAGCGCCCAGGTCGTCAGCTCGCGGGCCACTGCGTCGCTGGTCTCGGATGTCGATTCGGTGGCCCCCGGCCGTGCCTTTCGCGTCGGCCTGCGGCTGCAGCTCGCGACCGGGTGGCACACCTATTGGCAGAACCCTGGCGATGCCGGGATCCCACCGGAGCTGAATTTCGAGTTGCCCACCGGTGTGACGGCCGGACCGATTGTCTGGCCCACGCCGCAGCGGGTGCCCGAAGGGTCGCTGATGACCTATTCCTACACTGGCAGCGTGCTGCTGCCGGTGACTGTGACGCCCTCCGCTGCCGGCGCAATCAGCATCAAGGCGCACGCGAACTGGCTGGTCTGCCACGATATCTGCGTCCCGGAGGAGGGCGATTTCCGGCTCGATCTCCCGGCGGGGAACGGCTCGCCCTCGGCACAGGCTCCGCTGTTCGCCGCGTTCGACCGCGAGGTGCCGCGGCCTTCTCCCTGGCACGCGGTGGTCGGCAGGGATGGGACGCTGTTCGTACAGGGTCCCGAGCTGACCCCCGCCACTGTGGTGGACGCGTGGTTCATCCCGGATACCCCCGCCACGATCCACGACAGCGCTGCGCAGCCACTGACGGTCTGGCACGGCGGGTTCACGCTGGCGCTGCGGCCGGGCAAGGCGTTCCGGCCTGAGGGCGAACTGTCGGGCGTCCTGTCGATCCGTGACCGCAGCGGGCTCGAGACCGATGTTGTGCTGCGTGCCACCGCCGGCACCGTGCCCCCGCGACCGCCGACCATGGGTCTCCGGCGGCTTCTGGGGTTCGCGTTTCTGGGCGGATTGATCCTCAACCTGATGCCGTGCGTCTTCCCGGTGCTGGCGTTGAAGGTGGTCGGTCTTGCCGGGGCCGGGAAGGCGAAGGCCCGCTGGCAGGGGGTCGCCTACACAGCCGGCGTGCTGGTGGCATTCGCCGGCCTGGGTGCGGCGCTGCTGGCGGGGCGCGCCGCAGGCACGGCGGCCGGCTGGGGGTTCCAGTTCCAGTCCCCGGTGTTCGTGGCCGCCATGGCATGGCTGTTGTTCGCTGTCGGGCTCAACCTTTCCGGGGTCTATGAGTTGGGCACCGGGCTGGTACGCACCGGGCACGGCCTGGCCGCGCGCCCCGGACAACTGGGCAGCTTCTTCACCGGGCTGCTTGCCGTGGTGGTGGCGACGCCATGCACCGCGCCCTTCATGGGCGTCGCCATTGCCGCCGGCCTTGCCGCGCCACCGACGGTGACAATGCTGGTGTTTCTCGCGATGGGACTTGGCCTCGCGGCACCCTATGCATTGCTGGCGGCGATGCCCACCCTGTGGCGTTCGGCGCCGCGACCGGGACGCTGGATGGAAGTGCTGCGCCAGGCACTGGCGTTTCCGATGTATGGCGCGAGCGCCTGGCTGGTGTGGGTGGTGAGCGAGGAGGCCGGCCCGTCCGGCGTATTGGGCACCGCCGTTGGGTTGGTGCTGCTTGGCTTCGCCGGCTGGGTGCTGGGCATCACGCAGGGCAGCGCAGATCGCGGCCGGCGCATTGGCCAATCGGCCGCCACCGCCGCGCTGCTGGCGGCGCTGGCGGTGCTGAGCGGAATCGCGGTGGCACCGGCCGCGCCGTCCGATGTGGCGGAGTCAGGGGCGGAGCCGTTCAGTGCCTCTCGCCTTGCCGCGCTGCGTGCCGAGGGGCAGCCGGTGTTCGTCAACATGACCGCTGCCTGGTGCGTGACGTGCCTGGTGAATGAGCGAGTGGCGATCAGCAGCGACGCTGTGCGTCACGCGTTCGCCAATCATCATGTGACGTACATGAAGGGTGACTGGACGCGTCAGGATCCGCAGATCACCGACTACCTGCGCGAGAACGGCCGGGATGGTGTACCGTTGTATGTGTATTACCCGCCGCGCGGCCAGCCGGCGGTGTTGCCGCAGATATTGACCGAGAACGCGTTGCTGAGTGAATTGGATCGCGGTTAGTATCTTTGTAAAGAAGACCGACGGGTTTGAAGTGTCCTATTGCGGTCAGCGGACGTTCGCTCCCGGAGAATGCCGACGGTCGATTGCGGCTTTAGCGGAAAATGAATTCCTTGTAGCCGCTTCTGGCGACCTCGTCGGTCGTCCGCCGGAAATTCACGCCGTTACCGTTATAGCCCAGGACGCGGCGCGCGGTTCGGCCCTCGACGTTGCGGTTCACGCCGGTCTGCCAGGAATTGACCTTCGAGGAGAGCAATTTCTCGGCCGCCTTGATGACGGTCCGGGTCCAATCGTCCACCTTGTCCGGCCTGGTTTCTACATGCGTGTAGTGATGCTCCTGCATGAACCGCAGCATGCCGGTTTGAAATTGCACGCTGTGTTCAATGGCCTGCGGAATATTGCCGCGGGCGGTGTGCGGGCCGAGCACCATCAGCATATTTGGAAAACCTTCCGCGAGCATCCCAAGATAGGTGCGCGGGCTTTCGGCCCATGAGTCCTTCAGCCGCAGTCCATTCGTGCCGCGGATGTCAATGCGATCGAAGGCGCCGGTCACCCCGTCAAAGCCGGTGGCGTAAATCAGGACGTCGAACTCGTACTCCTGCCGGGAGGTCTTGATGCCCTTCGGGTTGATGCACTCGATGGGTTCGTCTGCAAGCGTATCGACCAACGTCACGTTGTCACGGTTGTAGGCCTCGAAATACCCGCTTTCCAGCGGCACACGGCGAGTGCCGAAGCCGTGGTCTTTCGGGATCAGCTGCTCCGCCACCTTCGGGTCCTTCACGCGCTGGCGGATCTTCCGGGCGATGAAATCGCTGATGGCCGCGTTGGCTTTCTCGTCAACCCCGGTATCGCGGAAATTGCCCAACCAGATGCCGAAGCCGGGTTCGCCGTACAGCTTCTCCCAGAACGCCTCGCGCTCCTCCGCTGGCACCTCCATCGTCTTGCGGGGGTCCGCCTGGTGAATGAACCACATCGCCGTCGTGGCGCAGTGGGCGTAGATCTCGTCATAGCGGGACTTGATCCGCTCCATCTCTGCTTTGCTGATCTTGGCGTTGTGCAGCGGCGCGGCCCAGTTCGGGCGCCGCTGGAAGACGGTGAGCTGCTTCGCCTGCCTGGCGATCTCGGGGATGGCCTGCATGGCGGTCGCTCCGGTGCCGATGATGCCGACGCGTTTGCCAGTGAAGTCCACCGGCGTGTGCGGCCAGCGCGCAGGGTGATAGGCGGGGCCGAGGAAGCGATCCCGCCCGGGAATGGCGGGGAGGGTGTGGGCGGACAGGATGCCGATGGCGGTGCACAGGAAGCGCGACTTCGCCTGCTGGCCGCTTTCCAGGGTCACAGTCCATTGGTCCGCGACGTCATCCCAGTGCGCGGCCGTGACTGTGCTGCCGAATTGCATGTCCCGACGGAGGTCGAATTTGTCAGCGACATGGTTCAGGTATTCTAGCGTGTCGGGCTGGGGGGAGAAATGCTCCTTCCAATCCCATTCCTGCATCAGCTCCTTCGAAAATGAATAGCCGTAGGTCCAACTTTCCGAATCGAAGCGGGCGCCGGGATAGCGGTTCCAGTACCAGGTGCCGCCGAGGTTGCTGCCGGCTTCGAAGACGCGCGCGGTCATGCCGAGTTCGCGCAGGCGGTAGAGCATGAACATGCCGGAAATGCCGGCGCCGATGACAATCGCGTCGTATCTCGCGACCGCATCCTGAGCTGGTCGTTCCGCCACGACGTTCGTGTCCGGCATGGTGCGTCTCTCCTTTGGGCACGCGCGGTCAGTATCCGGGGCGTTTCCTGTCAATCAAGCGGTATTTGTCGCCGGCCGCTCCGGCGACCTTCGGCGTCTGCTGCTCCATGTTAGGCGGCCCCAGTCGCGGCATCATGCCGCGGCGCCTCCACCGTCGGGCGGCTGGCACAGTCGTCCAGGCAACCTTGCGATCACTCAGTGTGAGCAGGTTTGGTCGATGAAATCGAGCACGGCCGCCGATGATGTCGAGCAGCTACATTCGAGCGCACCCCTACCTTCCTGCGGTCGAGTGCAAGGGTCGGCTGGTCGCTGCGCCTGCCCGCAGGCAGCTTCGTCGCTGCCTGCGGGTCTGCGGCCCTCCCTCGCTTGTCCCGCTCGTCTGGGTGCGCCGGAAAACGCCCGGAGCGCCTCCCGATCGATGGTGATGCTGATCTCCCCGCTGCTCATGTGGACGCTGACCGTGCGGGGTATTGGTCAAGCAACCAGATTGATCGGGACGCGTGGATCAAGCCGCGCAAGCACCACGGTTTTGACATCGGCAAGCTGACGCCATTCGAGCTTACGACGGCCCTGTCCCAGACTATTACGTTCACCGTGGGGTGACGCAGCCAACAATGCCGCGCACGTGTGTAGACAGCGCCCACGACAAGCGCTGCATTGAGTGACCTCTGGCCATTATCCGTCAGGACGCCGGTGACGAGAGTTCAGGCACTCCCTCTGACCAGATCATGGGACAACAGTTATCTGACCCGCAATCTGTCGCCGAACTGCACGCCCGTGCAGCGCATGCCCGCCGATTGGCCCATTACATTGACCTCACGAGGCTAGCGAGCGGCTGCGTGATTATGCTGACGAGCTAGAGGCGCGAGCGGAGGCGATCGAAGCAGCAGGCGATAGCTGACACTTGCTGCCGGCACCAATTCTGTATCGAGAACTACACTGGCGGCGAATTTGCATCGGCCGACGTTGCAAAATCCTAGTTGGGCACCCTCACAAATGTGTGCCCACCCTGCCTTACTGCCAGTCGTAACCCATAAGAAGCTGACGGCCGAGAGAGCGCCTGGCGGAAGTCGGCATCGCGCACTCGCTTCGATGTACAAGTTTTTTGATTGAACGGTCGCAAAGGGTGTCTTAGCGTAACCTCGCTCGACAGTCGGGTAGAGAACAAACGGGGAGGAATTACAATGAACAGAGGGCGCTTGGGCGTTATTGCTTTCGCTTGTTCAATCGTCGCTAGTGGTGTAGCCGCCCAAACCACCAGCATGACCGTGATTGCATCGGGGCTGAATGGTCCACGCGGACTGAAGTTTGGTCCAGACGGCAATCTATACGTGGCCGAAGCGGGTACTGGCGGAACAAACGGGACTGTAGGAACGTGTGACCAAGTGCCTAGCCCGGTTGGCCCTTACACTGGCGGGAAGACAGCACGCATCTCGATGATCCGTCCCGATGGCACGCGCAGCACGGTAGTGGATCAACTGCCGTCCAGCCAAGATTCTTTGGGAGACATCTTGGGGGTGGCGGATATCGCCTTCATTGACGGCCAGCTATACGCTGCCCTTGCTGGTGGTGGATGCTCGCACGGGAATCCTGATATACCCAATGCGATCATCAAGGTAGATCGTGATGCCGGGACATGGCAACAGGTCGCAAACCTGAGCCAATTCGTCATGCACCATCCAGCCGCTCATGTTCAGCCGGCTGATTTCGAACCGGATGAGACATTCTACGGCATGATCGCGACACGAGATACTCTCTACGTGGTTGGTCCAAACCATGGTCAAGTACTTGAGGTCAAACAAAACGGCCACATTCGCCAGTTGATCGACATCTCCGCCACACAAGGACACATCGTACCGACAGCCATTGCTGCCAACGGCGGGACATTCCACGTCGGAAACCTCAACACCTTCCCAATTATGCCGGGTACTTCGCAAATCCTCGACATATCCCGCAAAGGCGAGATTCTGCATGCAATGCCAGGGTTCACAACGGTTGTAGGGCTGGCCTACCGCAATCACCGGCCTTACGCCGTGGAGCTTTCGACCGAGCCAGGGAACCCGGCGCCAGGGGCCGGTAAGGTTGTTCGGCTGAGTGATTCGGGCGCCATCGAGGACGTTGCGACCGGACTGACGCTACCGACCGCGCTAACGTTTGGTCCAGACGGCAACCTCTACGTCTCAAACTTCGGTGCGGCCGGTCCGGGAAGCGGCGAGATCGTCCAAATCGCTTTAGGATCGTCGGAGTAGACGAAATGGAGGCGTTGTTATCGACGCCTCCATCGCTCTTCTTTTGCCGTGCGACCGCAGGATGACGCGTATTCCTCAACGCCACAACGCGGAGCAAAGTCCTGTAGCACGGTCCTGCGCCAGCGGTTCTCGACGATCTGGCCACGTCACTGGTGCAGACCCGCACATACAAGGCGGCGCGGTCATTGAGCGGCGGCAGTGCCTCGACAATCCCGCTTGGCATTGCCCGCCATGCACTTGAGCTTGCGCGAGTGCTGCCGCACACAGGTGCCCATGTGGTTCTCGCCGCCCCGAACCAGTCAGCGTCCCCGGAAGTGGTGGAGATTCGGCGCGTCACGGTTTGACGTGGCGGTGTGGCGGTTCCCTGGACTTCAGGTATTCACCCGTACGTACACCCCGGCGGAACCCGGTGCATGTGTCATGGCCTGCCGCATGCGCGGCGAATTGGGCGAGGAATGTTGCTGTTGCTCCTTCCACTCCGGGCTTTCGGGCACGGCCGTGCTGGCAAATTCGTAGACCGTGCTGTAGCCGCTGGTACCCTCGAGAACCCGATAGCGGCGGGCGTAGATCACTCCCGGCACCTTGCGGTAGCCTGGCACATACTCCCCACTGTACCAGGCGTTCCACTCCGCATCGACCTCGGCGGGGACGGACATACGGCCAATCTGCAACACCGGCGCCATGCCGCGCTCCGGATTTTCTATGCCGTCCGGGTAAATCTGTTCCCCGACAATGCGTGTCAAATTCTTCCCAATCACGGACGGCGAGACTTTCTGTCCCCACGGCGTCCGGGGCCGGCCAGTAAATGCCGGCGTCTGCATCACCGCCACGCTTTCCAGTTCATAGCATGCCAGGTACTGCGGGCCACCCTTGACTGCCTCGTAACGGGCCGCTGAGAGAATGCCGGGCACCGACAGCAATTCCGGTAGATGTTCCTTGTTATACCACTCGTTGAATTCCGGCGCGTCCTTGGCGTCGATATCAACGTACACCATGAAAATACCGCGACCTTTTTGTGCCATGTTTCCGTCTCCTCTTTTAGGCGTAGCCGCCATCGTTCGGCCCCGTCTCGTCGGCACCCGGTCCTCACGCCCGGAGCCCAGGAGAGACACGAGACCACCAACTGTGGAGCCATCTTAGCCGACATTCCCCAAATTCAGGAGCTGTTGAGCGCGATCCTCGGTCGCACCTAGCTAGGCACACCGCGATGAATTCGGGCACAACCAGCCTCCGCACCTGTCGTCGACTCTGCCGATTGGACAAGTGCGTCGATTTACGACGGCATTTGGCCGAGATAGTTGAGCTTACCGACCTTGACGCCGGTGCTGCGGATGATGTCGTACGCCGTCGTCGCGTGGAACTGCACCTGCAACATCGCGAAATGGTACAGGTAGTTCTGACACTTGAACTCGCGCGGCTGGCCACCCATCGGGACCGTGATGACGGTATCTTCCTTGCCGTCGAGCTGATCCGCGCGCAGCCCTTTCAGGAAGTCGACGGTCTTGTCGATGCGCGCCTGAATTTCGGCGAAGCTGTTGTCCTGGTCGGGGAAGGACGGCAGGCTAATCCCGGCGACCCGGCCGGCTCCGCAGGAATGAGTGCAGACCTGCCGCACCTGCCGCTCGAGCGGGAACATGTCGGGAAAGAGCCGCAGGTTCAGCACCACGGTGGTATCCCATTTCTGGGCCGTGGCGTGCTCCTCGGCCTTTTGCAGCACAGTCTTGAGGCCACCGAGCAACTGCAGGCATACCGGAACAAAGCCGCTGTACATCGTGATTGCCATGGGACGCTCTCCTTGCAGGGTTAGGAAAGATTGCGGGCGATCTTAGCCCCTGCCATCGAGGAGACAAGCCGGATAAGGATGCCGCTTCCGCACCTGCGGCAATGCCATGCGCATTGCGTGCCGGCGAGAGGTCGAACGGCCGCTTCGGGTCGGATTTCGCCGTTCGCAATTCCCAGGCGGATGACTTGGTCGGACGGAGCGGGGACCACAGATGCCTCGTGCTCCGCGACGACCGCGCGACGGATGCCACCGTCGGGAATGTCCGAGAAGGGCCGATTGCGGCTGTCCGCACAACGCCCGTCCGACGCCCGATGGCGGCCGTGCAAGTGCGTTGGCCATTCAACCTGTCAAAACCTTTGTGCAGAGGTGCGCAGGCGCGTGGCGGCCGCCGGATAATCGAGCCGAACCCAGTGTAGCGGCACGGTCTTCAGCTTCGCACCGCCCACCGTCTCGGCAGTCGTTGGCTGCCTCGGTCCGATGCGAGCCGCTTGACGAGTTGCGCCGCCATTGGCGTCGATCGGTCGGCGGAACCTTCCAGCCTGGCGACCTCGCGGCCCTTCCTGTCGATGATCAGGCTCGTCGGAATGCCACGGGCGTGCACGACGCGGATCGCGGCGCTCTTGGGGATCAGGAGTATCGGCAGCCCGGTGATTCCGTGCTGTTGAAAGAAGGCCAGCCGGCGGTGGTGCCGCAGATACTGACCCAGAATGCACTGCTGAGTGAATTGGATCGGGGCCAATATAATGTCTTTGCAAAGAGGCATTGATGCGCTGTTGGGCAATCCTGGCATGTCAGCATCTATAGTGATGGGTTCAGGCCCTATTCAGACGAACCGCTTTGGGTGGAAAGCTGTCTTTCGTTCGCAACGCGCCATCGGCGTCGGCGCGGATTTGCCGTCACGTTGTCGCTTTGTGATAAATCATCTGTGAGGAAGCCCGCGACAGGCGGGCGCAATAATCAGAAAGGGCCGGAGACATGACCTCGGAACCTGTTCACTATCTCAGCTTGATGGACGTTTCGGCGAGGCTCCGGAGCGGCGAGTTGAAGCCAACCGCACTCACCGAATCAATCCTGGCGCGAATTGCGCGGCATGACGGGGAGCTGAAGTCCTACACCACATTGCTCGCGGATCGGGCGATAGCAAAAGCTCGGCAGGCAGAAGACGAGCTGAACCGTAGCTTCTGGCGTGGCCCTTTGCATGGCGTGCCGATCGCGGTGAAGGATTTGTGCTACACCGACTTCGCGCCGACCGCTGCCGGAATGTTCATTCATAAGAACTTCATCCCGCCGTACACCAGCACGGTCGTGGAGCGGCTGGAACGGGCCGGGGCGATCCTGCTTGGCAAGCTGTCGATGACCGAAGGCGCTTTCGCGACCCATCATCCCGGCATGCCGACACCGGTCAATCCATGGCATGCCGACGTCTGGACAGGTGCGTCTTCGAGCGGATCGGGAGCAGCGACGGCCGCAGGACTGTGCTACGGATCGCTCGGCTCCGACACTGGAGGGTCGATCCGTTTCCCGTCGTCCGGCTGTGGGTTGACGGGTCTCAAGCCGACCTGGGGACGGGTCAGTCGGTACGGTGTTTTCCCATTGTCGGACTCGCTCGATCACATCGGGCCGATGACTCGCACCGCAGCGGATTGCGCGGCGATGCTGGATGCAATCGCCGGGGCAGACCCCTGCGATCCAACCACGCTGCTTGCACCCGTGCCGGACTATGTCGCTTGTCTTACGGGGGGCATCCGCGGACTGCGTGTCGGGCTTGCGCAAAGCTATGCGTTTGAGGGTATGGACGAGGAGGTTCTGACAGTGCTGAACGGCGCGAGGGATGCCCTGGTGGCATCGGGAGCGCGCTTCGTTCCGGTCGAGTTCCCGCCGATCACCGATTCCATGACCGCTTGGATGCATCTGTGCTTAGCCGAGGCGGCGATCGCGCATGAGGCGACGTATCCGAGCAGTGCCGCCGAATATGGGCCGGGCCTGAACGGCGTCCTGGAGGCCGCTGGAAAGGTCACGGCCGCCGAGCTCGGCAAGGCTCATATCCTGCGTGACCGGTTTACCGGCCAGGTCGCGGGCATGTTCCGGGATATCGATGTCTTGCTGATCCCGGTGATGTCCGCACCGAGCCCCAGCGCCGCGGAATGGGATGAAATGGCGAAGGGGGATCTCGCGCCTGCATTGCGTTACACTGCACCGTTTGACCTGACCGGGATGCCGGCGCTGACGATGAACGGCGGCTTCGACAAGCGTGGCGCCCCAATCGGGTTCCAACTGGTCGGGAAGCATTTGTCGGAAGATCTGCTGCTTCGGGCTGGGTATTCGTTCCAGTCAATCACCGACTGGCACACCCGCCATCCGGCGCTGGATTAATCCTCGGATTTACTCCGGGTACACGGCGCGCGCTGGTCGGTGCTATTGGACAATGCGCGCCAATGTACTGTCCGCGGTTTCTGGGACACCGGGCTGACGCTCCGTGGCCCGCACGTTTCGGTGGCGCCGGCTGTTCCGCAAAGGGTCGATTGCGGCTGTTCGCACAACGCCCGTCCGACGGCTGCCTCAGTCCGATGCGAGCCGCTTGATGAGCTGCGCCGCCATTGGCGTCGACCAGTCGGCGGAACCTTCCAGCCTGGCGACCTCGCGGCCTTTCCTGTCGATGATCAGGCTCGTCGGAATGCCACGGGCATGCACGACGCGGATCGCGGCGCTCCTGGGGTCCAGGAGTATGGGCAGCCCGGTGATCCCGTGCTGCTGAAAGAAGGCCTGCACGGTCGGCGCTCCGCCACGATCGGATGACAGGGGCAGCACCGCGATGTCGTCGGGTGCCAATGTCTTCGACAACCTTGCCAGCGACGGCAGCTCCGCGACGCAGGGCACGCACCATGTCGCCCAGAGGTTGACCACCATGCCATGCCCCAGGAATTCCGCCAGGCGATGTTCTGTCCCATCGGCGGACTGGAAGGTGATATCGGGCGCGGGCACGGGCGGATTGGTCGGCATCAGCGCCTTGGCGACATCGTCGAGTTCCTCGGCACGTGGTTTGCGCGCGATCAGGGCGGCGGCTAGGGTCCCGCCGGCCGCGAGCGCAGCGCGGCGCTTAATCAACAGCACGACGCGAGTCCTTTCTTGAGCGAGACGCCGAAGCAGCGGAACGAGGCCGCCAATCCGCAATGGGGCGGGCGATTCGCCGCCGGCCCGTCGGTGGTGATGCAGGAGATCAACGCCTCGATCGGTTTCGACCAGAAGCTATGGCGGCAGGACATCAGGGGCTCCTTGGCGCATGCCGCGATGCTGGCGCGGGTGGGGATCATCTCGACACAAGATGAGCAGGCCATAGGCGAGGGTCTAGCGGCGATCGCGCACGAGATCGAGACCGGTCGCTTCCCGTTCGACGTGGCGCTCGAGGACATCCACATGAACATCGAGGCCCGCCTCACCGAGCGTATCGGCGAGGCCGGTCGCCGACTGCACACCGCGCGCAGCCGCAACGACCAGGTGGCGACGGATTTCCGCCTTTGGGTACGCGATGCGATCGACGGGCTGTCGGCGCAGATCGCGGACGTGATGCGCGCGCTGGCCGATCGCGCTGCCGCCCATGCGGCCGATCCGATGCCCGGCTTCACCCATCTACAGACCGCGCAGCCGGTGACGTTCGGCCATCATCTGCTGGCGTATGTCGAGATGCTGGACCGCGACCGCGGACGGCTCGCGGACTGCCGGCGGCGGTTGAACGAATGCCCGCTGGGCAGCGCGGCGCTGGCGGGCACGTCGTTTCCGATCGACCGCACGATGACCGCCCGCGCATTGGACTTCGATCGGCCGACCGCCAATTCGCTCGACGCCGTGTCCGACCGCGACTTCGCGCTGGAGTTCTTGGGCGCGGCGGCGATCTCCGCGATGCACCTGTCGCGGTTCGCCGAGGAGATCGTGGTGTGGTGTTCGGCACCGTGGCGCTTCATCCGGCTGTCGGACGCGTTCACCACCGGCAGCTCGATCATGCCGCAGAAGCGCAATCCGGATGCGGCAGAGCTGGTGCGGGCGAAGACCGGGCGCGTCACCGGAGCGCTGGTCAGTTTGCTGACGGTGATGAAAGGCCTGCCACTGGCCTATGCCAAGGACATGCAGGAGGACAAGGAGCCGGTGTTCGATGCGGCCGAGGCGTGGGCGCTGTCGCTGGCCGCGATCGCCGGAATGGTGCGGGACATGACGCCGGACGTGGCGCGCATGCGGGAGCTTGCGGGGTCCGGCTTCGCCACCGCGACCGATCTCGCGGACTGGCTGGTGCGGGCGCTGAACCTGCCGTTCCGCGACGCGCACCATATCACCGGTCGGCTGGTGGCCGTCGCCGAGGCGAAGGGTGGCGAGCTTGCCGCGCTGACGCTGGCCGAGATGCAGGCCGCGGAGCCGCGTATCACCGCTGATGTGTATTCGGTACTGACGGTCGAGGCTTCGGTTGCATCACGCACAAGCGTCGGCGGCACCGCGCCGGCGAATGTCGCGCGCGAGGCGGCGCGCTGGCAGGCGGCGCTGGCATGAGGTGCGTACTGCTCCTGGGGCTGGTCCTCATGCTCACGGCATGCGGCAAGAAGGGGCCGCCATCGCCGCCCGGGCCGCCTGACCAGATCACCTTCCCGCGGACCTACCCAACGCATTGACTGCCAGTGTCGGCTATCGGCAGCCTTTGGCGATCAGTGCTTGGCCGAGTTGCCTGTCCGGACCATCGACATGACGCAGCAGCCACTCCTGAAGGTAGCGCACGACCAGGCTGACACTGACCAGGTCCCCATCCACTTGCAGGTTCTGGACGTCGTGCAGGAGCCGGCGATGTTCCTCACGATGCCGCACGAGGTCCTCGACCTGGTGTTGCTCCATCAGCCGCTCCTCGGTTGCGAAATGGAATGCCGTGTACTGGGTCAGGTCGCTCATTTTGGCCGCGATGGTGTTGCCGTCGAAGTTGCCCTTGAGCGCCGCCGATAGCTCATCGATCAGCTCTGCCAGATGCATATGCTGATCATCGATCTCCTCGATGCCGATCGCGTGCACGGCACTCCAGGCCAACGGCTGTAGCGAGACGATGTCCGCGGCGGATCTTCCGGTCGCCCAGCGGAACTGGTTTCTGCCCACCCGCTTGGCGCGGTACATCGCGGTGTCGGCGGCCGCCAGTAAGGCATCGGCCGACCCAGCGTGCGCGGGCCACGCGGCGATACCGACGCTGGTGGCGAGGTCGACGCGATGCGTTGCGAGGTCGAGCGGCGCCGCCAAGGCGCCGATCATGCGCTGCGCCACCAGTCCGGCCGCCTGCTGGTCATGCAGCCGTGGCAGCAGCACGGCGAATTCGTCGCCGCCAATCCGGGCGAGTGTGTCGCCTTCCCGAATATTGTGCTCGAAGCGCTGTGCCACGAGTTGCAGGGCGACATCGCCCATCTGATGACCATAGGTGTCGTTGATCGCCTTGAAGCCATCGAGGTCCATGACGAGCACGGCGAATATCGCGGGGTGGCGCCGCGCGTGCTGCACGGCCTGATGCAGATGGTCGGCGAACAGTGCACGGTTGGCCAAGCCGGTGAGCGCATCATTGTATGCCAGGTTGGCGAGCTGCTCTCTCGAGCGGTGCTGCCTGGTGACATCACAGGCGAAGGCAACGATTGTGGGCTCTCCGTCGAGTTCCGTGCATTCGAGGCTCAGTTCAAGGTCGAATGACGGGTCCTCCCCTCGTTTGCCGGCACCGTAATAGTGTGTTGGGGCGTGTTCGGCCGCCAGAAGTGTATCAGCCAGCTGATCGCCCCCGGCATCGACAACAATGTCTGCGAGCGGCGTGCCGACCAACGCGTTGGTTGCCCGAAATGTCGCGAGAAACGCAGGATTGGCGAAGACGATCAGCCCGTGGCGCAGCGCCGCGAGCGCGATCGCCTTGCTGTTCACCAGGACAGAGCCAAGCGCTCGCGGATCGATCCGATCCCGCCTGGTGCGGCTAGGTGGCCCGCTGTCGTGGTTCATGCTGGCTCGCTGTGCGGCGAGCCGACCAATAGAAGGCCGCACGTTAAGATATCGTGTAGCGGTGCCGGTCGGACCGCCGGTTAGGGAGGATGCACCGTGATGCCGCCGATCAACCCATTGCTCGCACTTGGTGTGGTGCTGTCAACGATGGCAACGGACGCGGTGTATGTGCTGTTCAATGCCGCCGTCTCAGATCGCCGGCGGCTCGGCGCGGCGAGCTGGAGCAGCGTCTGGTACCTGCTCTCTGCCTTCGCGGTGATCAGTTACACGACATCCTGGGTCTACGTCCTGTTCGCGGCGGCAGGGTCGTGGATCGGCGCGTTTCTATCGGTGACATGGCTACGCAAACGGTGACTGGGCTGTCCGATATGGTTACTGCTGCTGAGCTCGTATACGCTGATCAATGATGGCAACGACCCCTGGCCCTGACACGCCCGAACCCACCACGGCGGAGCTGATCGCGGGGCGACCGCATCTCGCTTTGCATGCGATGGACGGACTGGTGATCGACGACGTGCCGCTGAACGCGATAGCGGATGACGTCGGCACGCCGGTGTGGGTCTATTCTGCATCCGCCATCCGACGGCGCTATCGCATGCTGGCTGACGCGCTGACCGCGGCCGGGGTGCACGCGCACATCCACTACGCGATGAAGGCGAACGACCGGCTCGCTGTGCTGCGGCTGTTCGCGGCCGAGGGCGCCGGCGTCGATGTGGTCAGCGAGGGCGAGCTTCGCCGTGCACGCGAGGCCGGCATCGCCGCCGATCGCATCGTGTTCTCCGGCGTCGGCAAGACTGAGCGCGAACTGGGGCTCGCGCTCACCGAGGATATCGCGCAGTTCAATGTGGAGAGCGCCGAGGAGCTGGACATGCTGTCGGTGCTCGCCACCGCCATGGGCCGGACCGCGCGTGTGGCGCTGCGCGTCAACCCGGATGTGGATGCCGGCACGCACGCCAAGATCACCACGGGCCGCGCGCAGGACAAGTTTGGGATCCCCTATGCGGAGGTTGTCGCGCTGTATCGCCGAGCGGCGGACCTGACGGGCATTCGTCCGGTCGGACTGGCGACGCATATCGGCAGCCAGATCCTGTCGCTGGCACCTTATCGTGCCGCCTACGCGCGTCTGGCGGAACTCGTGCGCGCACTGCGCGTGGACGGACTGGAGGTGGATACGATCGACTGCGGCGGCGGTCTCGGCATCCCGTATCGCGGCGAACCCGCGCCGCTGCCATCGGCACTCGCCGGAGCGCTGCACGACGCGCTGCACGGCCTGGATGTCCGCATCGTGCTGGAGCCGGGGCGTTGGCTGGTCGGCCCGGCGGGTGTGCTGCTCGCGTCGGTGATCCTGGCAAAGCACGCCGAGAGCAGTCGCTTCATCGTGCTGGACGCGGCGATGAACGATCTGATCCGGCCAGCGATGTACGAGGCCTGGCACGGCATCGTGCCGGTCGCCGCGGTCGATGCCGTGGCCCCGATGACACCTGCTGATGTGGTGGGACCAGTGTGCGAATCCGGCGACACGTTCGCACGTGATCGCATGCTGCCGGCACTGGCTTCCGGCGCGCGCGTGGCGATACTCGATGCCGGGGCCTATGGCTCGGTGATGAGTTCTGCGTACAATGCGCGCCCGGTGGCAGCCGAGGTGATGGTGAACGGGAGCGAGTGGTCGGTGATTCGCGAGCGCGACAGCCACGCCGACTTGTGGCGTGCCGAACGCATGCCACATTGGCTCGAATGAGCGCCCCGGGCGGAGACCTCGATCGCCTGCTGCGCCGGCTTGCCGGCCGCCGTGCCCTGGCACGCCTCGCCATCCTGTTCGAACGCATCTGGCCGGCCCTATGGCCTGCTCTCGGTGTGGCGGGACTGTTTGTCTGCGTGGCGCTGCTCGATTTGCCGCGTCTGCTGCCGCCCTGGCTGCATATGGGTCTGCTCGCCGCCACGGCATTGCTGATCGTCGGGCTGCTGGTGCGCGGCCTCCAGGGTATCGCGGCGCCGGACGACAAGGCCGCCGACCGCCGCCTCGAAGTGGCCTCCGAGCTTCCCCATCGGCCGTTGTCGGTGCTGACCGACCGACCGTCGCGCGGCGCCAGAGGACCGGATACCGCGTCGGTCGCGCTTTGGCAGGCGCATGTTGCCCGCGCGGTAAACTCGGTGCGCCGTCTGCGTATCGGCGTGCCACGTCCCGGCCTGGCGCGGCGCGACCCGCGTGCCCTGCGCGCCGCGCTGGTGGTCGCCCTGGTCGCAGCCTTCGCGATCGCCGGCGATGATGCACCCTCGCGATTGGCGCAGGCGATGGAACCGACCTTGCCGCGCGAGACCCCGTCGCCGACAACCGAGCTACAGGCCTGGATCACGCCGCCGGCCTATACCGGGCTGGCGCCGATCTTCCTTCGACCCGACAGCGGGAGCGTGTCGGTGCCGGCGGGCGCTCGGCTAACGATCAGCGTCACCGGTGGCAGCGCCACACCGACCCTGATGCTCGACGGGCGGTCAGAGCCGTTTCGCGCGCTGGACAAGGCAAGTTTCCAGGCCGACCGCGACCTGCACGAGGGGGGCCATCTGACGGTACGGCGCGACGGTGGCGAGTTGGCGGCGTGGGACCTGGCCGTCATCGCTGACCAGCCGCCGACAGCGGACTGGACCGACAATCCAGGCCGCGCCCCCGGAAGTCAGCAGACACGGCTGCCGTGGCACGCGTCGGACGATTACGGCGTGGTCTCGCTACAGGCCGAGATGCGGCTGCGGGATCGGCGCGATGCACCGCCCTTGGTGGTTGGCCTGCCGCTGCCTGGCGGCACTCCGAAGACGGCGCACGGCGTGAACCAGCAGGACCTGACGGCGCATCCCTGGGCGGGGCTGCCGGTGATCGGCAAGCTCGTCGCGCGGGATGCGCTCAATCAGACGGGCGCGAGCCGCGAGATTGAGTTTGTCCTGCCGGAGCGGCCATTCCAGAACCCCGTGGCGCGCGCGCTGATGGCGATCCGCCGCGGGCTCAGCCTGCGTCCGGGCGATCGCCCTTCGGCGGTGACCGGGCTGGAGGCGCTGCTGATGGGCCCCGACGCATTCAACCGCGATTACGGCGCCTATCTGAACCTGGGCGACATCTTCTATCTGCTGGAGCGGAACAAGGCGCCTGAGGCGGTCGGCGAGGCGCAGCAGCGCATGTGGGATCTGGCGCTGCATCTCGAGGAGGGACAGACCGAGCAGACCGCGCGGGCGCTGGATGAGGCCCGACAGGCGGCGCGCGATGCGCTGGACAAGGCGATCCGCGAGCCTAACGACGCCAATCGCGAGGCGCTGGACAAGCGGCTGAAGGAGCTGGAGGAGGCGATCGCCAAGCACCTGCAGGCGCTGATGGAAGAGGCGCGGCGCAACAACGAGGAGATGCCGTTCAACCAGGATACGAAGCAGCTGTCCAATCGCGATCTGGACAAGATGGCGGAGCAGGCGCGAGAGGCGGCCCGCGAAGGCCGCATGGAGGATGCGCAGCGACGCATGGCGGAGCTGGAGCGCATGCTGGACAAGCTGCGCAACGCACGCGCCGAGCATGGCCGCGAGGGCGAGCGCACCGAAGCGCAGCGGCAGCGTGGCCGCCAGCAGATGGGCGCGGTGCAGGACATGATCGGTCGGCAGGGCGGACTGCTCGACCATTCGCAGAGCCGCGTCGATGAAACGACGCGGTTTCATGGCAACCAGGCTCCCACCCAGCCGACGGACGAGGCGACACAGCGTCAAGCCGACCAGCGCGTGCAGCAGGCGCTGCGACGGTCGCTGGGCGAGCTGATGCAGCAGTTTGGCGACCTGACGGGACAGGTGCCACCGAGCCTGGGTGAAGCGGACACCGCCATGCGGGAGGCGGGGAAGCAGCTGGGACAAGGCGATGACGCCGGTGCCGGTGAATCCGAGCAGCAGGCGATCGAGGCGCTGCAAAAGGGCGGCCAGGAGATGGGCCAGGCGATGGCCAAGCAGTTCGGATCTCAGAACGGGCAGGACGGCAGCGAGCAGGAAGGCGATTCCGACGGTCCGATGGGGCTGACATTGCAAGACGGTCAGGGCGACAATCAGGGCCGCGGCTGGCGCAACGGACCGCCCGATCGGTCGCAGGAGGGCCGCGATCCGCTGGGACGGCGGTATGGACAGGGCAGTTCGGGCGCCGATGAGAGCGCCGATGTGACGGTGCCGGAGGAGCGCGAGCGGCAGCGGACGCAGGCCATCGAGGAAGAGCTGCGCCGCCGCGGCGCCGACCGCATGCGCCCGCAGATGGAACTGGATTACATCGACCGGTTGCTGAAGCAGTTCTAAGGCGCACGGGCCCGATTGCGTCGCTACCAGCCTGCTGCCACAGTCCGGGGCAGCAGCTACTGGTCAGTAGGGAGGATCGGCTGATGGACCTGCGCTTCACCCCGGAAGAGCTGGCGTTTCGCGACGAGGTGCGCGCTTTCATCCGAGACAGCCTGCCCGGCGAGATCCGCGAACGGATGCGTCTCGGTTATGGGCCGCGCAAGGAAGACACGGTCGCGTGGCAGCGCATCCTGAACAAGCGAGGCTGGGCGGCGCTTTCCTGGCCCAAGGAATGGGGTGGACCGGGGTGGTCATCGATCCAGCGCATGATCTTCCTGGAAGAGAACCAGGTCGCGCCGGCACCGGAGCTGTCCAGTTTCAACATCACGATGATCGGTCCGGTGCTGATCCAGTTCGGCACCGAGGAGCAGAAGAAGCGCTTTTTGCCGCGTGCCGCCAACCTCGATGACTGGTGGTGCCAGGGCTTCTCGGAGCCCGGCGCGGGATCCGACCTCGCGTCGCTGAAGACCGCGGCGAAGCGCGACGGCGAACATTACGTGGTGAACGGCCAGAAGATCTGGACCTCGACCGCGCATCATGCCGACTGGTGCTTCGTGCTGGTGCGCACCAACCCGAATGCGGCGAAGCGGCAGGAGGGCATTTCGTTCCTGCTGGTGGACATGAAGACGCCGGGGATCACAGTGCGCCCGATCATCTCGATCGACGGCAGCCATCACCTGAACGAGGTGTTCTTCGACAACGTGCGCGTGCCGGTCGAGAACCGCGTCTATGAGGAGAACCGCGGCTGGGATGTGGCGAAGTTCCTGTTGGGCAACGAGCGCACCGGCATCGCGCGGATCGGCAAGTCGAAGGAGCGGGTGAACGCATCGAAGGAGATGGCGCGCAAGGTTCGCGAGAACGGCCGGCCGCTGATCGACGATCCGGCGTTCCGTCAGCGTATCGCGCAGATTGAAGTGGACATGAAGGCGCTGGAGATCACCCAGTACCGCGTCGTGTCGGCGTATGACAAACAGCGCGACGGAAGGCCTGATCCGCTGTCGTCGGTGCTGAAGGTGAAGGGCACGGAGCTGCTGCAGGCGACAACGGAACTCGCGATGGATGTCGGTGGGCCGATGTCGATGCCGATCTGGGCGGAGGAACTGGCGGCGTTGTCGAACGAGCCGGATGTCGGTCCCGAGTGGGCGACGCAGTCCACCGGCAGCTATCTGTTCCTGCGTGCCGCGTCGATCTACGGCGGGACGAACGAAATTCAAAAGAACATTCTCACCAAGGCGGTGCTGCGACTTTAGTGCAGCCTTCCCCTGTCATTGCGAGCGCGGCGAAGCAATCTCGGTCAGAGTGTACACCGTGATGGAGATTGCTTCGCTGCGCTCGCAATGACAATAAAGCGAGGCCCACGAAATGGACTTCACACTCTCCGATGAACAGCGCCTGCTGAAGGACAGCGTCGATCGCCTGATGGCCGATCGCTACGCGTTCGACCAGCGCAAGAACCACTTCAAAGAACCAGGCGGCTGGAGCACCGCGCTTTGGTCGCAATACGCCGAACTCGGACTGCTCGGGCTGCCGTTCGCCGAGGAATATGGCGGGTTCGGGGGCGGCGCTGTCGAGGTGATGCTGGTGATGGAGGCGTTCGGCCGCGCGCTGATCCTGGAGCCTTATCTGGCGACGGTCGTATTGGGCGGCACCGCAGTGCGTCTTGGCGCCAGCGAGGCGCAGAGATCGCGCGTGCTGCCCGCCATCGCCGACGGCAGCATGAAGCTCGCCTTCGCGCATGGCGAGCGTCAGGCGCGCTACGATGTGACCGACGTGATGACCACTGCCAAAGAGAGCCGTGGCGGCTGGGTGCTGGACGGTGCGAAGAGCGTGGTGACGCACGGCGACTGCGCCGACACGCTGGTGGTGAGCGCGCGTACCTCCGGCGAGCGGGACGATGCCGATGGCATCACGTTGTTCCTGGTAGACGCGAAGGCGAACGGCGTGGCGCGCCGTGGCTACACGATGCGCGACGAGCAGCGCGCGGCGGAAGTGTCGCTGTCGGGCGTGCAGGTGGACGACGATGCGGTGCTGGGCGAGGTCGGCAAGGGGCTTTCGCTGATCGAGCGGGTGATTGAGGCGGGCATCGCCGCCACCGCGGCGGAAAGTGTCGGCGCGATGGAAGCGCTGCATGCGATGACGCTGGAGTACAGCCGGACGCGCGAGCAGTTCGGCAAGCCGATTGGCACTTATCAGGTGGTGCAGCATCGGCTCGCCGAGATGCTGATGTCGCTGGAGCAGGGCCGCTCGATGGCGATGCTGGCGGCGATGATGGTCGATGAGCCGGATGCCGATGAGCGGGTGCACAACATCGCGATGGCGAAGGTCGGCATCGGCCAGGCCGGACGCTTCGTGTCGCAGAACGCAGTCCAGCTGCACGGCGGTATGGGCATGACGGAGGATCTAGCGGTCGGCCACTACTTCCGCCGTTGCATGGTGATCGAACGGCTGTTCGGCGACACCGCGCATTATTTGGCGAAACTGGCGGAGCGCGTCGAATGAGCCGAAGCGTCTCTGTCGCCGGCGTCACGTTGGAAGTGGAGGAGCATGGCAAGGGACCGCCGCTGCTGTTCCTGCATCCCGGCGAAGGGCTGGAGCCGCGGCGGGAGTGGCTTGCTCTGCTGGCGCAGCGTTTCAAGGTGATCGCGCCGAACCATCCCGGCTGGGGCAACTCGTCGTTGCCCGATTGGCTGAGCACGGTCGACGACCTGGCGTATCTCTATCTCGATTTGGCGGCGACGCAGGGGCTGGAAGATGCGATCCTGGTCGGCGCCTGCTTCGGTGGCTGGATCGCTGCAGAGATGGCGGTGCGCGACACACGGCGCTTCTCACAACTGGTGCTGGCGGATCCGCTCGGCATCAAGGTGCGCGGCTACACCGAGCGCGACATCGCCGACATGCATGCGATCTCCCGCGACGAGTATATGCGCCTCGCCTGGGCCGATCCCGCCAAGGGCGAACGCGACCTGATGCGGATGCCGGAGACGGAGCTTGCCGGAATCGCGCGCGGCCGCGAGGCGTTCGCGCGGTTCGGCTGGAAGCCCTACATGCACAACCCGCATCTGAAGCGCTGGCTGCACCGCATCGACATCCCGACGCTGCTGTTGTGGGGCGAGCAGGATGGCATCGTCAGCACATCATACGGCGAGGCCTGGCGCGCCGAGATCCCCGGCGCGCGCATGGACGTCATCGCCAATGCCGGTCACTTCCCGCACTGGGAACAGCCGCGCGGCTTCGCTGACCGGATCTCGCGTTTCATCGACAGCAACTGAGGAGCGCGCCATGCGCTGCTGGTATTTCTCCGAGATGGCGTATCACCCGGCGTGGGAGGCGGGCCTCGCACGCGGCACGCTGCGCGTTGTGCTGCCGTCCAGCAACTTCGATCCGCCGACCGGGCATGCGTTGCTCAACCGCTATCTCGATGAGTTCGCACTGTGCGATGAAGTTGGGCTCGACATCATGGTGAACGAGCACCACAGCACTGCGACCTGCATGACTGTATCGGCGCCCATGGCGCTGGCGATCATTGCACGTGAAACCAAGCGCGCGCGGCTGTTGTCGCTTGGCTCGCCGATCGCCAACCGGCCTGATCCGGTGCGCGTGGCGGAGGAGATGGCGTGGCTCGACGTGCTGTCGGGCGGGCGGCTGGAGATGGGCCTGGTGAAGGGCGCGCCGTACGAGATCCAGCCAGCGAACAGCAATCCCGCCACGCTGATGCGGCGTTACTGGGAGGCGCACGATCTGATCCTGAAGGCCATGTCGACGCATGACGGTCCGTTCAACTGGGAGGGTGAGTTCTTCCAGTACCCGCAGCGTCAACATCTGGCCGAAGCCGGTGCAGAAGCCGACGCCGCCGGTGTGGATGACCGGGATGAGCGTAGATACAGGCAGGCTTGCCGCTGAACGCGGACACGTTGTGGGGACGCTGCTGTCAGGCGGCACCGCGAAGCCGATGTACGATGCCTATCGTGCGCGGGCGCGCGAGTTGGGCTGGGAGGCGGGGCCGGACCGCATGGCCTATGCCGCGGTGGTCGGCGTCGGTGCGACACGCGAGGAGGGGCTGCGACGCGCCGACCAGATCGCCGACTATGTGCGCACCGCGCCGGTGGTGGCGGAACCGTTCACCAACCCGCCAGGCTATAACTCGATCGGCGCCAACGTCGCGATCATGAAGGCGGGACCGCGCGCGCATCGCATCGTCAAGGACCGGCAGGGCAATCCGATCGATCACCGACGCGCGACGGTGCAGCAGTTCATGGACACCGACACGGTGTTCGCCGGAACGCCGGACGACGTGTTCGGTCAGATCAGGGATTTTTCCAATCGGATGGGCGGTGTAGGACACCTGCTGTTCTTCGGTCAGGGTGGGTTCCTGAGCCATGTGGACGCGGCGGAGAACATCCGGCTGTTCGGGCGTGAGGTGGCGCCGCGGCTGAAGGAGCTGACGGTTGCGGTGGCGCGGCAGGGGGTCGCGGCGGCGGAGTAGGGACAGGACCCACTCCCCCTACCCCCTCCCGCGAGTGCAGGGGGCGTTCGTTTTCGTCTCCCTCCTCACACTTCCAATCGATACGCCGCTCCGTCGCGTACGATCCGTCCGGCGGTCGCACCTGCGAAGTGGGTGCCGATCACCAGCACCGGCGTGCTGGCCAGGCGCTCGAACATGAATTCGCGCGTGCGCTGTCCTTGCTCGGGATCGGAGTCCGCCGTGGATGCCCATTCGGGGTGCGCGATCTGACAGGGGTGGTGCATGAAGTCGCCGGTGATCAGCGCCTCTTCGCCGCGTGAGCGGATGCGCACGCTGACGTGACCCGGTGTATGGCCAATCGTAGGCACAAGGTCGATCTCGTCGCAGATGCGCGCGTCGGTCTCCACCAGATCGACCAGCCCCGCGTCGAACACCGGGGCCACCGAATCGCCGAACACCGCGACCATGTCCTCGCGGCCCTGCGGCTTCGACCAGTGCTCGTATTCGATCCGCCCCATCAGATAGCGCGCCCGCGGAAATGTCGGCACCCATCTGCGGTCGACCATCATGGTGTTCCAGCCGACATGGTCCACGTGGAGGTGGGTGCACAGCACGGTGTCGATCGACTCGCGCGGATATCCCGCCGCCGCGAGGTCATCCAGAAACGGCCCGTGCAGATCGTTCCACGTCGGGATCCGCCGGTTCTGCTTGTCGTTGCCAAGGCACGTATCCACGATGATCCGCCGCGTCGGCGTCTCCACCACGAAGCTGTGGATGCTCATGCGCAGCCTGCCATCCTCGTCGGCGAAATGCGGGCGCAGCCAGGCGATCGGCTGGATTTCCTCGCGCGTCGCCTGCGGCAGGATGAAGCGGCTGCCACCGGTCACCTCCAGCTCGACAATTTTGGTCACCGTCACGTCGCCGATCCGCCATTGCATCGCTGCCTCCCGCCTTGTGCCGACCCACCCGCCGTATCACGATCCGCGCCGACGCGGGAGGAGACGGAAGTGGCCCAGCACATCGATTACTACGCCTCGCTGAACTCGCCCTGGACGCATCTCGGTGCGGCGCGCATCGAGGCACTGGCGGCGAAGCATGGCGCCTCGCTGCGTATTTGGCCGGTGGATTTCGGCACCGTCTTCGCCGGCTCCGGCGGTCTGCCGCTGCCGAAACGCGCGCCGCAGCGCCAAGCCTATCGATTGATGGAACTGCGGCGTTGGCGCGATTTCCTTGGCGTGCCCATCAACATCGAGCCAAAATTCTTCCCGGCCAGCGAGGCGCTCACCGGACCCTGCGTCATCGCGCTGCGCGAGACCCAGGGCGACGCCGCCGCCATCAAGCTGGCGCATCGCGTGCTGCGCGCTGTGTGGCAGGACGAGCTGAACCCCGGCGACCCAGCCACGCTCGCGCGCCTGATCACCGAGATCGGCCTCGACGCCAATGCGATGATGCAACTCGGGGCCGAGCCGCGCTGGACCGAGCGTCGTACCGCCGACACGCGGGCGGCGCTGGATGGCGGCGTCTTCGGCGCCCCCAGCTACGTCATCGGCGACGAGATCTTCTGGGGACAGGACCGACTGGATTTTGTCGGCCGGAAACTGGCAGCCGGAGCCTGACTCCGGCGATGTGGATAAGTCTGCCGGTATCTGTCCAAAGCCCGCTCGGTTCCTGTATGACATTTACGTGACGGCGGCTTGCCTACACGGCCGCATATGCGGCGTGGATGTTGCAAAATAAGTTATATTTGCGCGGAGGGGTCATGTGGACAACTGCTGCTGAAACCCCGATCGCGGCGTATCCGGTCGGGGGACAGAAAGTGGCTGTTCGGCGGGCAAATAGACGCCGGGACCCATCTCAGTCGCAGCCGTCAGCACGACTTTGGCTATTGCGGCAGTCCCTCAATGATGAAGACGTTTGACTTGGCCGCCTTCTGCCGCTCGGGGATCAGATCCGCATACGGCGACGTGCTGTACCACTTTTCAGCATCCGCCAGGCTGTCGAATGCCAGCATGACGTAAACGCCCTGTGGCGCGGCGCCCTCTTTGACCTCGGGCTTGCCCCGGACGATGTAACGGGCGTGATAAGGCGCCAGTGTCGCCGGCACTTTCGCCACATAGGCGGCGAACGCGGTCGGATCGGAGATCTGCACTTCGGCAATCACATAGGCTGGCTTCTTTTCGGCTTGCGCTCGCAGTCCCTGGACGGTGCCGACCCCCAGCGCGGCGCCCGCAACCAAAATGACGCCGACCCTCATCGTCTGTTTCATATCCGCCTCCTACCGGTTCTTTACGGAGCGGAGTGTGAGCCGATCGCGACCATGTGCGCCAGATCGGCGTCCGCTGCATCCGCGGGGGGAGATATATCGGCGTCAATATACTGTCGTTTGCGTATTTCCATGAGAGCGTAAGATCGCTCGTAGCCCGCTATTGATGGGCAAATTGGAAGGGTCGTCCTTTGGCATTCGATACCACTTCTTATCCATACGATACGGTGGTCTTCATTACCGATACCATTGGGGGTGAAGGCTTCCAGGGTTCAGGCGTTCTTATCTCACCGGACGAAGTGCTGACCGCCTCGCACGTGGTCTATAACTCGACGCTTGGCGCAGCATCGGCATCCAGCATCACCGTTGCGCCAGGCTACAACGCCGGCAGCAAGCCGTTTGGTACAGCCACCGGCACAATCGTCCATTACCTGCCGATCCAAGACCCGTCCGGGTTTATCACCAATCAGCAGTCGCAAATCGACTACGCGGTGATCCATTTGTCCCAGCCCTTCACCGGCCTCGGAACAATGGGCATTGCGCCAAACCTTCCTGGCGGTTCGGTGAACGTGACCGGTTATCCGGCTTCGCTCAAAGGGCAGATGGAGAGCAGCCAGCAGAGTGTTTCACTGGTGCCAAATTTCTCGGTGTTCCAGGGCACTTCACTGGGCCCAGGATCGAGTGGCAGCCCCGTGTGGGTCACCGGCGGCAGCGGCGAACCTTTCGTGGTCGGCATAGTCTCCAGCGGTGAGGGAGCAGGCGGAGCCGGCAGCCCTGGCTTTTTTACGCAAATCACCACGACCGTGTTCGATCAGATTGAGGCCTGGGTTGCACAGGATGACAGTCCTGCCACTCCTATTATCGCGGTGCTTGACACGACAACCGCTCAGTCCGTGCCAGTGATCGCCCAGGCGTACAGCGGCCCCGTGGCCGGGTTGCAAGAGCAATACGTCAATGTCACTTCCGACAGCCTGAACATCAGCGTCAGCACGCCCAACTGGTTCTTCCACAGCGGCAGCGGCACGGATGCGATCGCGGTCAGCAGCGGCACAAACGTGTTGGATGGCGGCACTGGCTCCAACTTCCTCAGTGGTGGCAGCGGGACGGACACGTTCTTCGTGGATGACCGCTCCGCTTCGGCTGACATCTGGAGCACGGTCAGTGGCTTCCATGACGGTGACGCGGCGACGATCTGGGGAGTCGCACCGCGGGATTTCGGCCTCGCCTGGATGGACGGCCAGGGAACGCCTGGCTTCACCGGCCTGACACTGCGCGCCACGGCGCCTGGCCAACCTACGGCGTCGCTGACCCTCACTGGATATACCAGTGCTGATCTTGGCGATGGGCGCCTGTCCGTCAGCTTCGGTACCGATCCAGCCAGCGGCAGCGCGTACATGTACGTCCACGCCAACAGTTGAGCCAGGGCAGGGGCTGCCTTGACAGCGGCACGGCAGGCGCTGGAGATTCCGTGTCCCGCGAAATGACGTGGTTCCAACGCTCGCACCGAAGCGCACCAGCGCTGTGCGCCATCTCGTAGGAGTTACGATGCTCAGCGCCCGGCCTGATGCTAGCCAAAGCAGAAGCGAGGGCGGATTCACCATCAACGCCACGGCGGTGCTCGAGAGCACGACCGACAGTGTGATCGTGCTCGACCGCGACGGACGCTTCGTCTACCTGAACGAGCGCGCGAAGGCGATGCTGGCTCCCGGCCGCGACCTGTTGGGCAAGAACATCTGGCAGGAACTGCCACAGCCGGCCGACGGTGCGTTCGCAGCTTCGTGCCGGAAGGCGATGGTGCAGCGTTTCCCTGTGCGCTGCGAGGAGTTCTACGCGCCCCTCGGCATGTGGTTCGAGAACAGCATTTACCCGTGTGGCGACGGGATCGCCGTCTATTTCCGCGATATCAGCGAGCAAAAGCGCCAGGAACAGGCTCTGCGTGACAGCGAGGAGCAGTCGCGGCAGCAACTGGCGGAGTTGGAAGCAATCTATGCCGCGGCGCCGATCGGTCTGGCGATCCTCAGCCCCGGTCTCTACTTCCTTCGCGTCAATGAGCGGATGGCGCAAATCCACGGCGTTCCGGTCGCCGCGCATATAGGCAAGCGGATCCGTGATCTGGCGCCGGCTGTGGCTGACGTCCTGGAAGCCGTCGGCCGGCAGGTGGTGGCGACCGGCGAGCCAATGCACGACGTGGAGGTCACGGGTGAAACGCCGGCACGGCCCGGGGTGCGCCGTTATTGGATCGCGCAGTGGCTGCCGCAGAAGGATGCGGCCGGGAAGGTCGTCAGCATCAGTGTCGTCGTCGAGGATGTGACCGAACGTAAACGCATCCAGGAGGCGTTGCGCGAGCGGGCGGAGGAGTTGCAGGCAGTGCTCGACGCGGTGCCGGCGGCGGTGTTTGTGGCTTTGGACCCCGAGTGCCGGATGATGACCGGCAACCGCACCTGCAACGAACTGCTGCGGCTTCCGCACGGTGCCAATCCATCCAAATCGGCTGGCGAAGAGGCGCCGCGGAACTTCCGCGCGCTGAAGGACGGGGGGGAAATCGCGCCGGAGGATCTGCCGGTGCAGAAGGCGGCGGCAACCGGCAAGGACGTCCGCGGGTTCGAACTGGAACTCGCCTTCGACGATGGCGACGCGATGCACATCTATGGTCACGCGGCGCCGCTATTCGACGCGTCGGGCAAGCCGCGCGGCGCGGTCGGCGCTTTTGTGGATGTCAGCGAAATTGTCGCGGCGCGTGACGCGAGCAAGCGCCGATATGAGGAACTGGAGAGGCTGGTCGCCGAGCGGACCGTGGATCGTGACCGGTTGTGGCAGATCTCCGCCGACCTCACGCTCGTGCTGCGGCTCGACCGGATCATAAAGGAGGTCAATCCGGCGTGGACCAGCATGCTTGGCTGGGCGGGACAGGAACTGGTGGGGAGCCACATCGCCGATTTCATCCACCCGGATGACCGCGACAGGTGCGCGCAGAATGCCAGACTGCTCGCCGAAGGTGTCGCGCTCCCGCGCATCCATAACCGGTTCCTGCACAAGGACGGCAGCTACCGCTCGATCACCTGGACGACGGTGGTGGCCGACGACCTGATCCATGGTGTCGGACGCGACGTGACGGCGGAAAACGAAAGGACCGCGTCGCTTGAGCTATCGATGGCCCGCATGCGCTCAGTCTTCGAGACGACCTTCCTGTACCAGGGGCTGATGACCCCGGACGGCATCCTGCTCGACGCAAATCCGACGTCGCTGGCGGGGATCGAGGCACAGTTGGAGGACGTGGTCGGCAAGCCGTTCTGGGAAACGCCTTGGTTCGCCGGCACCCCTGGCATGCCGGAACAGGTTGCCGCGGCCATCCCGCTGGTTGCCGCGGGGCAGACAGTGCGACTGGAATTCGTGGTGAACCTGCCGACCGGTCGGCGAGCGTTCGATTTCGCCATGCGCCCGGTGCGCAACGCGGCCGGCGAGGTCATCGCGATCGTTCCCGAGGCAGTCGATCTCACTGAACGCCGGGACGCCGAGGAACAGCTGCGTCAGGTGCAGAAGATGGAGGCGGTCGGCCAGCTCACCGGCGGTCTCGCGCACGACTTCAACAATATGCTCACCGGCATCAGTGGCAGCCTGGAACTGCTGGAGAGCCGCCTGGCGCGGGGCGAGATCGGGCAGCTCGGCCGCCATGTCGCAGCGGCTCAGGCCGCCACGAGGCGGGCAGCGGTTCTGACGCATCGGCTGCTGGCGTTCTCCCGGCGGCAGGTGCTTGCCGCGATGCCTACGGACGTCAGCCGGCTGGTCGCTGGCATGGTGGAGCTGATCCGCCGCACGGTGGGCCCGTCGATCGAAGTCGAGGTGATCGCGGAGCCTGGATTGGAGAGCATTCTTGTCGATCAGAACCAACTCGAGAACGCTCTGCTGAACCTGTGCATCAACGCGCGTGATGCCATGCCGGATGGCGGTAGGCTGACGATCGAGACCCGTGCGGCGAGGCTGGACGCAGACGAGGCGAACGATCTGCCGCCCGGCCGGTATGTCGCACTTCATGTCAGCGACTCCGGCAGCGGTATGCCACCCGAGGTAGCGGCGCGCGCCTTCGATCCGTTCTTCACCACCAAGCCGCTGGGCGAGGGTACCGGCCTGGGCCTGTCGATGGTGCATGGCTTCGTGCGGCAGTCCGGTGGTCAGGTGCGCATCTGGTCACAGCCGGCATGTGGCACCACGGTGCAACTATATTTCCCGCCCCACGCCGGGGCGGACATCGTGCTGCCGGAGAAGCCGGCGACGGCCGAGCCGATCACGGGCCAGGGCGAGACCGTGCTGATCGTCGATGACGAGGCGCCGCTGCGTAAGCTGATCACCGAGGTGCTTGAGGATGTGGGCTACACAGCGATCGCTGCGCAAGACGGCGCGGCGGCGCTGGAGGTGTTGTGGTCCGACACCCGGATCGACCTGCTGGTCACCGATGTCGGGCTGCCCGGCGGGATGAACGGCAGGCAACTGGCGGATACTGTACGGATGGCGCGGCCGAACCTGAAGGTGCTGTTCATCACCGGCTACGCGGAACAGTCGGTGATGAGTGGCGGTGATCTGGAACCCGGCATGCATGTGATGACCAAGCCGTTCGCGCTCGACCAACTCGCCGGTCGCATCAGGGACATCATTGCCGGCGGGTGAGTTGGGGCCGCGTCTCGTTACTACGACGACACACTTCAATGACCGCGTCGAGTTGGGGCAATTGATGGTCGAACCTCAATGCCGCCTTGCACAGCCGACGGCCCAAGCTCATCGTCCTGGAGGGCGACAAGCAAACGCTTTGCACACCAGATGCTTATTGCAGGAGAAGACCGTTGCCTGAACCCGCCACTCCAAAACAAGCAACGACCACCGAGCAGATGCGCCTGGATGACAAGCAAGCCGGTTGGAAGAAGTGGGGACCATATCTCAGCGAGCGCCAGTGGGGAACTGTGCGCGAGGATTACAGTACGGACGGCAACGCATGGAACTATTTCACGCACGATCACGCGCGGTCGCGCGCCTATCATTGGGGCGAGGACGGCCTCGCTGGTTTTAGCGATGACAAACAGCGGCAGTGCATGGCTGTCGCCTTGTGGAATGAGAAGGACCCGATCCTCAAGGAGCGACTGTTCGGCCTGACCAACAGCGAGGGCAATCACGGGGAGGATGTGAAGGAGTACTACTTCTACCTCGATGCCACACCCACCCACTCGTACATGAAATGCCTCTACAAATACCCTCAACAAGCCTATCCATACGACAATCTTGTTGCTACGAATCACCAGCGCAGCCGGACCGATCCAGAGTACGAATTGATCGATACCGGCGTGTTCAATGACGATCGATATTTCGATGTCTTCGTGGAGTACGCCAAGGCCGCTCCCGACGATATCCTCATCAGAATCAGTGTGCACAATCGCGGAGCGGACGCGGCACCGTTGCATGTGCTGCCTACTCTGTGGTTCCGCAACACCTGGACATGGTGGCCAGATCAGCCAAAGCCTTCTCTCCGGCAGGTCGATGGCGCGATCGTGGCATCGTCGGGTCTCAATCTGCATTGCGACGGGCGTCCGACCCTATTGTTCACAGAGAACGAGACGAACAACCAACGCATCTTTGGCACCCCCAACCCATCGCCTTATACCAAGGATGGGATCAACGATTCCGTGGTGTTGGGAAATCGGGAAGCAGTCAATCCAGGCAAAACAGGAACCAAGGCCGCCGCGCACTACCGCGTCGATGTGGGGGCCGGCGCGAGTGTTGTGATCCGCCTGCGGCTGAACGATATGGCGAAGGGTCATTTCAACGACTTCGATCAGATAGTGGAGCAGCGGCGAATTGAGGCCGATGCGTTCTATCGGGCGATCACGCCGCCCTCTGTCGGCGAAGATGCGGCCAATGTGATGCGGCAGGCGCTGGCTGGAATGCTGTGGAGCAAGCAGTACTTCCTCTTTGACGTCGATAAGTGGATTGACGAACATGGAAACGCACCGCCCCGCAATCGCGAGTGGTTCCATATGATCGCGGATGACGTGATCTCGATGCCGGACAAATGGGAATATCCGTGGTTCGCCGCCTGGGATTTGGCGTTCCACACACTGGCTCTGTCGAGCGTCGATCCTGATTTTGCCAAGCAGCAGCTCGATCTACTGCTCGACCAATTATACCTGCATCCCACTGGACAGATCCCGGCTTACGAATGGAATTTCAGCGATGTCAACCCGCCGGTACAGGCTTGGGCTGCGATCTATACCTATCGCATGGAGCAGGCGCTTCGCGGCACGACCGACCTTGATTTCCTCAAGGGCGTCTTCGGCAAGCTCACCTCGAATTTCGGCTGGTGGGTCAATCGCAAGGACCGCTTCGGTCGGAGCTTGTTCGAGGGAGGATTCCTCGGGCTCGACAACATCGGGGTGTTTGATCGCAGTGCGCCGCTGCCGACTGGTGGGTATCTGGAACAGGCAGACGGCACTGCGTGGGTCGCACTGTTCTGTCAAAACATGACAGAGATTGCCTTCGAACTTGCGGCGCACGATCGCACTTACGAGAAATTGGCAAGCAACTACTTGATTGAGTTCCTGCTGATTGCCCGCGCCATGAACGGCATGGGTACGGACGGACTGTGGGACGAGCAGGATGGCTTCTACTACGACATGCTGCGGCTGCCGGATGGCAATTCGACCAGGCTCAAGGTTCGTTCGATGGTGGGCCTGTTGCCAATGTGCGCCGTGACAATCGTGGAGAAGTGGCAGCGCGAGCGCGTGCCGGATCTAACGGGACAGTTGTTCGATCGCTTGAGACGTATGCCGGAACTGCGCGACGCGATCCATGCGACCGGTCCTGGACACTTCGGTGTCGCAGAGCGCGGCATCATTGGCTTGGTCAACGAAGGCCGGTTGCGGCGCATCCTGACCCGCATGCTCGACGAGAATGAGTTCCTCAGTGCCTATGGTATTCGCTCCCTGTCGCGTTATCACGCCGAGCATCCCTATGTGTTTTCTGTGGGTGGCCAGGATTACCGCGTAGCCTATCTGCCGGCGGAATCGGACTCGGGCATGTTTGGCGGAAATTCCAACTGGCGAGGGCCGATCTGGATGCCGGTGAATGCCCTGATCATCCGAGCCTTGCTGCATTACTTTGCTTACTATGGTGACAACTTCAAGATCGAATGCCCCACGGGCTCGGGCAACCTGATGAACCTGTTCGAGGTTGCCAAAGAGATCGCCGCTCGGCTGACGCGCATCTTTCTCTCCGATGGTGGACGGCGCCCGGTCTTCGGTGGCAGCGAACAATTCCAGCGCGATGCCCACTGGCGGGACAATCTGCTTTTCTACGAGTACTTCCACGGCGACAATGGTGCCGGCATTGGAGCCAGTCACCAGACCGGCTGGACCGGAGTGGCCGCCACTCTGATCGAAGTCTTCGGAAAGCTCGATGCCGCAACGCTCTTGGCCGGCGGTGTAGCGGCGGCATTTGAGCGCGATCAGACGCGCGTGTAGCGCCATGGTTCATGGCATCCCGTATCACTGATCATGGCCGCGTCCGATAGGATGCACATTCGAGCGAGCATCGGTAGATTGGTCCCGAGGAGCAATTAGGGAGCGAAACGCGATGAGCGATCAACTGCCGACGGCCACGCGCGTCTCTGATCCGGGCATCCGCGCGCTGTATCGGTTGGAGAACCGCTGGCAGGCATGGCTCGACGTGGAGGTCGCGTTGGCACGCGCGCAGGCCGAGCTCGGCATCATCCCGGCGGATGCGGCCGAGGCGATCGCACGGGCCGCGCGGCTGGAACTGCTGGATCGCGCGCGCATCGACGAGGGTTTCGCCCGGACCGGCCACACCATCGTGCCGCTGGTCTGGGAGTTGTCGCGTGTGGTGGGTGAGAAGCATGGCGGTTGGGTGCACTGGGGTGCGACGACGCAGAACATCACGCAGACCGGCGACCTGCTGGTGCTGCGGCAGGCGCACCGCATCTTCCTCCGGCTGATAGGCGAGGCGCTGACAGCGATGGCCGATCTGGCCGAACGCGGCGCGGACTTGCCGATGGCTGGACGGACGCATGGCCAGCACGCGGTGCCGGCGACCTTTGGCTACAAGGTCGCGGTGTGGATCGACGAGCTGCTGCGTCATGTCGAGCGGCTGCGTCAGGCTGCGCCCCGACTGTTCGTGGCGATGCTGGGTGGCGGCGCGGGGACCTTCGCCTCGCTCGGCAAGCAGGGGCCACCTGTGCAGGCAGGGATCGGCAAACAGCTTGGCTTCGGCACGATGACCGTGCCGTCGCGCGCGCTCGGCGATCACCTCGCGGAGAACATCTGTTTGCTCGGCCTGTTGGCGGCGACGTGCGGCAAGATCGGTCGCGAGGTCTATACGCTGATGAAGACCGAATTCGGCGAGGTGGAAGAGCCGGTGCCGCCCGGCACCGTCGGTAGTTCCACGATGCCGCAGAAGCGCAATCCCAAGCTGTGCCAGGACATCATTGCCGCCTCTGCCGAGGTGCGGGCGATGGTGCCGCTGGCGCTCGAGGCGATGCAGACGGAACATGAGGCGGACCGTACTACCAGCCTGATGATGGATTCCGCTGAGGCTCGTGCGTGCATCGAGACCGGCGACATGCTGGCGCGGCTGGGCGAGGTGATGCGCGGGCTGCGGCTCGATCCGGGGCGCATGCGGCGCAATCTCGATCTTGGAGGTGGGCTGATCATGGCGGAGGCGGTGATGCTGGAGCTGGGTGGGACCATTGGGCGGCAACATGCGCACGACGTGGTGTATGACGCGGCGCAGGCGGCGTTTGTCGAGGGGCGGTCGTTCGGCGATCTGCTCGCGGCGGATCGGCGCGTGACCGATCACCTCGATGCGGCGGCGATCGCGGCGCTGCTGGATCCGACGAAATACACCGGACTTTGCGCGGAGATGGCGCGCGAAGCGGCGGGGCGCGCGAGGGATGCGGTGGGGAGTTGGGAGGGCTGATGGCGATCCGTGCGGCCCCCTCCCGCTGACCCCCATCCCGCAAGGGGAGGGGGAGCCCTCCTTCCTTCATGCTTTCACCAGCCGAGTTTGGCGCGCACCTGGGCGAGGATTTCCAGATGGCATCCGTGCTCGCCGGCGAAGCGCATGATGAGGTCGGTTGCCCCTGCCCGCGCGTAGCCATCGAGCCACTCGGCGACGCCTTGTGCGGGTCCGGAATAGACCGCCTGCCGGCTTCTTAGCACCGCGGCGGGAGCGCCGTAGTAGCCTTCGAGGAATGCGTCCATTCGCGCCGCCGCGCTACCGGAATCCTCATCGATGGTGAGGGTCAAGTACATCGCCGCGGACAACCGGGACGGATCGCGGCCGGCGGTGCGGGCGATCGACTGCACTTCCTGCCATTGATGGGCGAATTCCGTCGCGTCGGGCGCGTTGGGGAACCAGCCGTCGAACCATTTTCCGACGCGCTCCAGGCTCGCCGGCGTGTTGCCGCCGATCCAGATCGGCGGGCCTCCCGTGCGGTGTGGCACCGGCGCCAACACGCCGTCGGTCACGGGCCAGCGGCCGTCCCAGTTCACTGGCACGCCGGTCCACAGCGCACGGCACAGTCGCAGGCCTTCCATCATGCGGCCGACGCGCCTCTCGAACGGTACGCCACAGGCGGCGAACTCGGCGCGGATGTTCGGCACGTCGCGCGCGATGCCGACGCCCAGGATGAAGCGCCCCTCCGACACCTGATCCAGTGTTGCCACCTGATGCGCCAGCAGCACCGGGTTGCGCAGCGCGGGAAGCAGGACAGCGGTGCCGAGCGCCACGCGCGGCACCCTTCCCGCCACGCCCGCGAGCAATGTCAGCGGGTCGTGCCGGGGCCGAGCCAGCACTGAATCGCCGACCCAGACCGAATCGTAGCCCAATGCCTCGGCGCGCGCGGCCAGTTCCAGCAGCGAGGCGGCATCCGGCCGGCCTTCCATGATCTGTTCGCGGGTCGGCAGCAGGTATCCGATCTTCGGCGGCATCGACGGCCTCCTGACTATGTCAGGAAACTCTCCATCGCTGTCAGTTCGGCGTCCAGGGCGCGACGGAACTCGTGATCGCGCGGCCGCGTCCCGATGAAGCCGAGCTTCGCCTCCATTCGCCCGGCGACGAGACCGACATTTGCCCAGCCGATGATGTCGTAGCCCCATAGGAGCGGCATGGCGTAATAGCCGAACCGGCGCTGCTCCGGTTTGGTGTAGGCCTCGAACCGGTAGTCCCAGCCCCAGAGGTGCTCGAACCGGCGGCGTTCCCAGACGATCGGGTCGAATGGCGCGAGCAGCCGCACTACTTGCGGTGAGCCTCGGCGCGCGATTCCACCGGCGGGCCAGTAATACCGCTCACCATCGATCTCGCCGCTCTCGAGTTCGCCCGACAGGAGCAGAGCTGCCACGGTCTGCCGCCATCCGCCGAGGCCAGGTGCGCCACGGCTGAGCAGGCCGAAGGTAGCCGCCAGTCCGGCGTCGCCGAGTGGGGCGAGGATGCTGATTGCCAGCAGCGCTATGCGACGAGCGCGTTCCCCGGGAGGCAGGGGGTCGATTTGCGACGCTGTGGCTTCATACATGCGGACGCCGTCGCGGCGTCCTACGACCCTTAACAGGCCGTGGTAATGCAGGCTCTGCAAGGCCCGCGTTGTCGCTTTCGAGAAGCCGCCCCAACCGTTCACCGCCCGCTCGCGGCCGAACCGCTGCTCCAGATCGGCCGGGTGAGTTGGCCCCCGGTCGCGCACGAAGGCCAGCACCTCCGCGGCAAAATCGTCGGGCACCTGCCAGCGCCCGGAAGTTGCCGGATCGCGCGGATGCAACAGTCGGTGAGTCTCGCGTGGCATGAAGCCGTAGGCGTAGAGGAAATCCTCCTCCAGCCCGAGCCGACCGAAGCGCCTTTCCAAATCTCCCGCGCGATACCCGGTCACACGATGCCGCAGGATCAGATCCTGCGCGCGCGCCGGTGCACGGATCGGATCGGCCTGCACGAAGCCCGCCGTGCCGATAGCCCGTGCCAAAGTTGTCGGAGGCAGCAGTGATCCCAGCACCGCGTGCCGGCGCAGCGCCGCAATGGTGAGTTTACCGGCCATTCCGTTCAGCGCGCCGGCAATACCTCGTGCACGCGCTCGGGTGGGCGGCACAGGCGCACGCCGCGCGGCCCGATCACTACCGGGCGCTCCATCAGGATGGGGTGTGCCAGGATGGCGTCGATCAGCGCCTCGTCGGACTGGGCCTTGTCGTCCAGACCCAGCGCGTCATACGGCGTGCCGCGCCGACGCAGCAGCTGCCGCGGTGTCATGCCCATGCGCCGCAGCAGGTCGACCAGCTCCAGCCGGCTGGGCGGCGTCTTCAGGTATTCGACGACCCGGGGCTCGACGCCCGCCTCGCGAATCATGCCCAGCACCTTGCGCGACGTGGTGCAGGACGGGTTGTGGTAGATCACCACCTCAGATTTCGTGCGCGCCATCAGTCACCTCCCTTCATGGCCACGATAACCGGTCGGCCCCCTTCCCGAAACCGGGATCGTCCCCATCCTTCGCGGACAAGCCAACCGCAAGGGGAGGTCAACCATGTTCGCACGCCTGTTACCGCTCGCGCTGGCCGGGTGCCTGTGCGCCGCCACTGCCGTCGCACAGAATGCACCGGTCACCCGGATCCGCGGCACCATTGCCGCGCTGGACGGCAAGACCCTGAGCGTCACCACGCGCGAGGGGCCCAAGGTCGATGTCATGCTGAACGACCCACTTACGGTATCTACGGTCAAGCGCTTCGACCTCGCGGACATCAAGCAGGGCACCTATGTCGGTATCGCGTCGCGAGCGGGCACTGATGGAGAATTGCGAGCGATCGAAGTGCTGGTGCTTCCTGAGGCGATGCGTGGGGCCGGCGAAGGTCACTATGCATGGGATCTCGAGCCCGGAAGCATGATGACCAACGGCACTGTCACAGGGGTCGTGGAGGCGAAGGCGGGGCGCGAACTCAGCCTGTCGTTCAAGGGCAGCAGCAACAAGATCATCGTGCCACCGGGCGTGCCGATCGTGACGTTCGCCCCTGCCGAGAGAGCCGATCTGAAGCCGGGCGCACCGGTGATGTTCGGCGCAACGAAGAACGCCGCGGGCGAGCTCGCCGCGAGCCGCATCACTGTCGGCAAGGACGGTGTCGCACCACCCATGTGACAAGGAGACGGCAGGCGACGATGGCAACGGAGCGTTGCGGGAATGGGCGAGCTGCGCCCGGCGGTCAAAAGGCGTAACCTCACTCCATCGGTGACATTGGCCGCCAATTGGAGGGGACAAAATGCCACATCATGCCGAGCAGGCTACGCTCCCTTACGGGGCCGATGAACTATTCACGGTTGTGGCGGACGTGCGCGATTACCCTTCGTTCGTGCCGTGGTGCGCTGGCGCGAAAATCCATCGCGAAGACCCAAAAGAAATCATTGCCGACCTCGTCATCGGCTTCGGTCCTTTCCAGGAAAGCTTCACAAGCCAGATCACGCTGGACCGGCCGCGACAGCTTTTGGTGCACGCCACCGAGGGGCCGTTGGAGCATCTCACCAATGCGTGGACATTCACGCCAGTCGGGAGCAACACCCGCGTCGACTTCATGATTGATTTTCAGTTCAAGCAGCACCTGCTGGACCACGTGGCCAACGGAATGTTTCACGAGGCCGCGACCCGCATGGTAAGCGCATTCGAGTTGCGTGTTCATCTGCTTCACATGATGAAGTTGCGGTCCGCGCAACACGCGAAGTCCTGAGCGCGCGCGCCGGTCGGCGTGCGGGCGACACATCACGGTTTGGCCTCACCGGGGTTAACCGGGATCGTCAGCACGACTGCAAGCAACGCGAAGCCGGCAGGCAGCGCCAGCGACCATAGACCGAACGTCGCCTCGCACACCGCACCACCGGCACAGCCTGCGACAAAACCAACGATCGTCGGCCAAGTGTGTTTTGCACGAGCAAAGGCAGCAGCCGCGTCGTTGCGATCGCGGCCAAATAACACTGTGCCTATATCCATCGTGAAGCGTGTGACATTGCTTGTCATCACCGCCGTGGATGGTGCTCCCCTCAGCGATATCTGCACGAGTGCGTTCTGCACAGCCATCGCGGCAACGCCGAGCATGCCGGCGGCGACAGCATACGGTGCGTTGGGATCAATGTTCGTTCCCTGACTGGCACACAGCGCCAGAAACCCAACCAGCAGCAAAAACTGCAGCAACAGGAATGGCCGCAACGAAGCGATTTCGGCGGCCTCAAGAAAGCTCGCGAGCAGTCTGACCAGCATCAGCACCAGCATGAACACCGGAACCGACAGCATTGGGGCGAGCCGCGCGGCCTCGCCATTGGCCAGGTGCGCCGCCAGGACGACGAGATTGCCGGTGATATGGGATGTGAACAGCCCGCCCAGCCCAAGGAAGCCGATCACATCGACGCTCCCAGCCGTCACGCTGAGCACGCCTGGCAACAGTTTCATGCCTCGTGACGAATTGACGGACGGTGGCAGCCCGTGTTCGGTCCTCGACTTCATTGTGTCTGCCCGCCTTCGCGATCATGGTGGCGGCGCCGGTTCGGCTCGGTTGGCGACCGGTTGCGCCTTTGGCCAACTAACTTGCCCGAATCGGCAATTCTGTCGATCAGGGCTGCAATGTGCTCTCTCAAATTGAGAAGCAGGGCGGGCGATAGGTGCGGGCACGCCATTTACTGGAGCGGGTGAAGGGAATTGAACCCTCGTATGCAGCTTGGGAAGCTGCCGTTCTACCATTGAACTACACCCGCGTCACAGCGGTCTGCGCTGTTTACCTCAGCCCGGCGCGACGGCGCAATCTGCCGGAGGATTGTTCGGGCTGGCTGACGTTGCGCCGCCTGCGTGGTAGTGACGGCGATCCGATCGGGGATCTCCAATGCCCGGCGCCGCCATGGCAACGAACCGGCAAGGTTGCTTCCCGCGCTCGCTCAGCGTTGACCCTTACCGCGAGGTGGCGACGTTCGCGGGCGGGCGGAGAGGAACATCCGTTCGCCCGCGAAACGCGACCGGAGATCCATGCCGCGAGTAGTTTGGCGCGTAGGTCTGGACCTCATGCCTAGGCCCCCTGCCTTCGGGGGCGTGGCCTCATCAGTCAGCTCGTCGGAGCTTCGAGAAGGGTGGCGATCTTTGCACCGTCCGGGCTTCCGAGGCCCGTGCAGGCATCCCAACGCGAACCGGCCGCGAAGTTCCCGTTATTGCCGCTTGTGATGTCCTTCAGGGCGGAAGGCGCCGCGTAGAGGAGCGGGTTGATGAAGCCGACGGAGCTACGCTTCGCCGCATTGATGCGCGCAATCAGGCCAGCCCAAAGCGGCGCCACCGCGCTGGTCCCGCCGATGACGGTGTCCGTCCCATCGATCCGCACATCGTACCCGGTCTCTGGGTCTGCATCCGCGCTAACGTCCGGCACGCCGCGCATGGTCAGCGGTTGGTTGCCGCCCGATGTCGGCGTCACGTGTAGCCCATCCTGCCAGGCCGGCAACGGGAAGACGCTGCTGACGCCGCCCCCGCTCGCGCCGCCTTGCGCACCGTCATTCCAGACGGACTCGCCGGTGATTGTGGTCCCCGAGGCCTGGAGGCTGGTGCCTCCGCAGGCAAGTGCGTACGGGCTTGAGGCAGGGAAGTCCACGTGGTTGGCGCCGTCGTTGACGCCGTCACTCGAGCCGTTGTCCCCGGAGGCTACGCAGACTGTGATGCCCATCGCCGCGGCTGCCTGAAACGCCGAGTCGAACGCGGTGAGCGACTGCTGCGTCCAGGACGATTCCGGCCCTCCCCAACTTATGGAGATGACCGACGGCCTGTTGCTCGTGTCATGGACGGCCGTGGTGATGGCGTCGAGGAAGCCGGCATCCGTGTTGGGTGCGAAATAGACGGCGATATGCGCCCCGGGCGCGATTGCGCCGACCACTTCGATATCGAGCATGACCTCGCCGTCCGGCCCGTTCGGATCACCGGTCGGGTGGTTCTTGCCGTGGTCCACCGAGACGACGGTGACCTTGGGTGCCGCTCGGATGCCGAGCGCCGAGAAGTAGGTGCCCAAATCTGCGGTCCGCTCGCCGCCGCCGAGTTCGATGATTGCCACGCACTCTCCCTGCCCGGTTCCGGAGGGGAAATCATAGAGCGAAGCGATCTGGAGCGGCGTGAAGGACGTCGCGCCGCCAGCGTTAGCGTGCCAGTGCACATTGCCGGGCGACGGGCGCGCACGGAAATGCGGCTTGGCGACAGGCCGGTCGTCGAGGCCGATTACAGCTTCCACGGCGTCATGCAGTTCGTCCGGCAAGTGGACGGCGCCGACCCGTCCGCGATACGAGCCGCCTGAATGCTCGAATTGCTGTAAGTCCACACCGAACGCGGCGTTGAACTGCGCCACCGTTCCGGACAGGACGACAGTACGCCGTCCTGCATGCTCCTGCACGACGGCGAGCCCCTGCGCGCCAGCAAATTTCTTGACCGCTGCCATATCGGCATTGTCGGCGCCGAACTGCCGTTCGAACTCCTCGCGACTGAGATGGCGGTCGCTCTTCTCTCGGCTGGCGAGCTTCTTCACATGCTCCGTCAGCGCTGTGCCGCTGCGGCGGCGCAACAGCACGCTAACCTCCAGCCTCTCGGCCGGATCGGCCTTGCCGACGGACTTCGCTCCCGGCAATGGCTGGCGTTCGCTGCCCTTGAGTGGATGTCGAGCCATTTGATGGCACTCCTTTGCAACCACGTGGATGCATCACAGCATTCCCCGGTGACGCCGGGGTGTGATCCATTTCACAGAATGGACCCAAATAAACGTGCAGACGTATGGCAGTACAGGTGGCTTTTTACTGCAACCTCACCGCACCTTCAAAATTAACCTGCTACCGACTGCTACCGCCTTCTTCCTCGCCCGCTTCCTGCGCGAGCGGAGGATGGCTTTCTCAAGGATCTTCCGAAGAGCAAGGCTGTTCCACCCGAAGACTGCAGTTGAGCAATTATGAACGTGAAACGCGCGTGGCCGGCAAGGTGCGTCGCTTGCCGGTTCGGCTCCGCGTCGCCCAAATTCGCCAAATAGCGTTGCCGATGAGCGAATCGCAGTTCCGCAACCGAGTTGTATTCTTCTCCCGTGTTGTTGCGACGTTAGTTTAGCGTCGCTCTGACGTGGTTTTAGCGCGTCGTTGATCCGGGATTTGCGAACGGCAATTTGACGGTTGCGCGAAGTACATTTCGTGTGGAACTCCCACACTTGTACGCGAGGTTTGTCGCGCCGTTAACGGGTTGTTAGCAATTGCTGGGCTACTAGGCATGCCACCAAAAAAATCCATTCAGCAACCCGACGCCGGGTTTGGGGGAGCAGGACATGCCGACCGTAACCGTCACGGGCGCGCACGGGCAAACCGTGAGCTTGAATTTCGACACCGCCGCCAACGCGGCACTCGCGCAACAGCTTGCCGCGGCGATCACCGCTGGCGTGCAGGACGGCAGCATCCTGCCCGCAGTGGATACCGACGGGCCGCCTCCGCCCTTGCCGCCTGGCGCGACTGGCTTATTCGTCCAGGATCCGAGCGGCCTGACCATCCTGCCGCCAGGATACAAAGCATACGTCGATACCTCACCGCAGGCGGTGGTGTTCGGCTCCGGCGACGGCGACGAATCTGTACTTTCCAGCGCTGGCAGCAGTCTGTCGTTCTTCGCGACTGGAGGCTCCGGCACCGTGGTTGCCGGCGGCGGCAACAACAACATCGTCATTCCATCGACGGACGCGGGTGACTGGTCGATCAACACGGGCAACGGCGACGATACAGTGCTCGCGCAGGGTCCCGGCAACGACACGATCAATCCGGGCGGCGGCAACAACAACATCCTGCTCGGCAGCGGCAACACCGTCATGCAGTCCACCGGCGACGATACGGTGTCTGCCAGTGGCGGTCAGGCGACGATCGCCGCAGTCGGCCAGACCAGCGACCTCATCTACGGCGGCAACCAGCTGTTCTACGTCGGCACGCAGGGAGGATCTGCGACCGTGTTCGGCGGCACGGGCAGCGACACATTCTTCGGCGGCAAGGGCCCCGATCTGGTCCAGGGCGGAACCGGTGGCGACAACTTCCTGTTCGCGGGCACGGGCAGCGCGACGCTGTTCGGCGGTGGTGACGGCGATCAGTTGTTCGCGGCCGGCAGCGCGGCCCAGGCATTGCACGCGGGCGCGGGCAACGAGACGCTCAACGGCGTGTTCGGCATGGGCGCTGATACGTTCTATGGCGGCTCCGGCGCGACGCAGATCCATGGCGGGTCGGGCAATGACACATTCGTCGCCGGCACCGGATCATCCACGGTGAGCGCGCCGCTCGGCCAGAATGTATTCTTGTTCAACAACGGGCAGGCTGGAGGCACCGAGCTGATCCAGGGCTTCGCCAGCGGCCAGGACACGATCGACCTGCAAGGCTACGGCAAGAACCAGGTGGCAAATGCGCTGAAGCACCAGCAGGTGGCTGGCGGGTCGACCACCATAACGCTGTCCGACAACACAAAGATCACGTTCGCCGATGTCACCAATCTGAAGGCGAGCGATTTCACGTAACCTGACAGTTCACCTCGTCCATGTCGTGGGCGAGGTGATCCTTCCGGCGATTGCCGGCGCCTCCGCAGCGGTGGCAGTCTCGCGCCATGGCAACGCTGGAACTCAACGGTCTGCGCAAGAGCTTTGGGCTGATCGATGTTCTGCACGGCATCGACCTGGCGCTGGCCGACGGCGAGATGCTGGTGATCGTCGGTGCCTCGGGCTGCGGCAAATCGACCCTGCTCCGCCTCGTCGCGGGACTGGAGCGGCCAACCTCCGGCCGTGTGCTGGTCGATGGTCGCGACGTGACCAATCTCGACCCGTCGGAACGCGACATCGCCATGGTGTTTCAGAACTATGCGCTCTATCCGCACATGAGCGTGTTCGACAACATGGCGTACGGGTTGCGCATCCGAGGCCTTGCGCGCACTGACATACGCCAGCGTGTCGACGAGGCCGCAGCCCTGCTCGGTCTGGACGCTCTGTTGGAGCGGAAGCCACGGCAGCTCTCCGGCGGTCAGCGGCAGCGCGTGGCGATGGGGCGTGCGATCGTGCGTCACCCGAAGCTGTTCCTGTTCGACGAGCCGCTGTCCAATCTGGACGCCAAGCTGCGCCTGACGATGCGTGCGGAGATCCGTCGGCTACAGCGTCGGCTGGGCGTCACCAGTCTGTTCGTGACACATGACCAGGTCGAGGCCATGACGCTGGGCGACCGGCTTCTGGTGATGCACCTGGGCCGACCGGCACAGCTTGCCACGCCGATGGAGGTGTTCGCACGGCCGGCGGACACGTATGTCGCCGGCTTCATCGGGGCACCGACGATGAACTTCCTGCCCGCCCACCTGGCCCGCGGCGGCACGGCGGCGCAGCTCGATGCCGGCCTGCTGCTGCCATTCGCCGACGGCAGGCGCCCGGGCACCGACGGCGACAGCATCGTCATCGGCATACGCCCGGAGCACCTGGTTGCCGGCGCGGGCCTGGAGCTCGCGATCGACCTGATCGAGCCGCTGGGTTCGGAGACCCTGGTGCACGGCCATCTGTCCAGCGGCGAGGATCAATCGCTGACGGTGAAGCTGGTGGGCCCTGCCCCGGCCGGCGACAGGCTTGCCGTGACGCCGCAGCCCGAGCATCTGCACGTGTTCGATCACGCCTCCGGGCGGCGAATTGATCCGATTGGTGAAGAAACTGTCTCGCCGCCGCTTGCTGCGCTGGACACGGCTGACTAGGGTTCCCGATCGTTTCCAAAGGGTTGCCGATTCGCATGCCCGCGTCTCCGGCCATGTCTGTGCCAATCATCAGCCCCGGCGAGATGCAGCTGCTGCTCTCGCGTGCCGGATTGGTGCTGAATCCCGGCCAGGTCGCAGACTTGGTGCTGGCGTGGCGACAGGTGGCGGGGCTGATTGCCGCCATGCAGCATGACCGGCCGCTTGCCGATGACATGGCCTATGTGTTCCGACTGCCTCCACCCGCCAGCGCCGTCGTGTCCATGCCGCCTGTGCGGCCGGCGACGAAGCCCAAAGTCAAGCCAAAGGTCAAGGCAAAGGCAAAGGTGAAGGCGAAAGCCAGGGCCGCGCCGAAGCGGCGCAGCGCAAAGGCTGCGCCACGCAAGACTGCCCGCCGCGGGCGATGACAGGTCATACACCGCCCTTCCTCACCATTGCTGAGGCCAGCCGCCTGATTGCCACAAAACGACTGTCACCGGTGGAACTGGTGAAGGAGTTGCTGGCGCGGATCGAGGCAAAGGACCCTCAGCTCAACGCGTTCCTGCTGGTGACCGAGCGGCACGCGCTGGCTGCCGCGCGCGCCGCGGAGCGTGCCGTGATGGCCGGGAGGCATACGCCGCTGCTTGGGATTCCGCTGGCCTACAAGGACATCTACGAGACCGCCGGCGTGCGCACGACGGCTCATTCCCGCATCCTTGCCGACAACGTGCCGAAGCAGGATGCCGAGACGGTTCGGCGGCTGCACGCCGAAGGCGCGGTGATGCTGGGCAAGCTGGCGACGCACGAATTCGCCATCGGCGGGCCGGCGTTCGACCTGCCGTGGCCGCCGGCGCGCAATCCCTGGGACACGCGGCGCTTCACCGGCGGGTCGAGTTCCGGCTCCGGCGCGGCCGTGGCGGCCGGGCTGGCGCTGGGAGCGCTCGGGTCGGATACCGGCGGCTCGATCCGGCTGCCGGCGGCGTATTGCGGCATCGCCGGCATCAAGCCGACCCCAGGCCTCGTGTCGCGACGCGGCGTGATCCCGCTGGCGCCTAGCCTGGATACCGCCGGCCCAATGGCCTGGACGGCGCAGGATTGCGCGATACTCCTCGATGCGCTGGCGGGTTACGATCCGGCCGACCCGGCGTCTGTGCCGGGGCCGCAGATATCCTATGCCGCCGCGATCACCGCGCCGTTGCGTGGGCTCCGTGTTGGACTGCTCCGCCGGTTCTACGAGCACGACGTGCCAGCCTCGCCGGAAATGCTGCAGATGATGAGCCGAGCGGCCGCGACCCTGCGCAGTCTTGGGTGCCGGGTCGAGGACGCGACGCTGCCGTCGGTGCAGGAATACAATGCGGTCGGCCGCGTGATCATCTCGTCGGAGTCGTACGCGCTGCACGAGGCGACGCTGAAGCAGCGGTTGTCCGACTATTCGCGTGTGTTCCGCGTGCGCGTGCTGGCGGGTGCGCTGATAAGAGCCGCCGATTACATCGCCGCGCAGCGCAGACGGACCGACCTGATTGCGGCGACGGCCAAAGCATTCGAACGTTTCGACGTGCTGGTCACGGCGCCGACCGCCGGGACGCCGCCAATGCTGACCGAGCAGCGGCCGGATGACGGTTTCGCCCGCCCGCTACTGACCACGGTGGCCAACGTGGCAGCGGTGCCGTCGATGGTGGTGTGCGGAGGTTTCACTCCGGCCGGACTGCCGCTGGGGGTCGAGATCATGGGGCCGGCCTGGGGCGACGCGACCGTGCTGCGCGTGGGCCACCATTTCGAACAGGCCATGGGTACTCGGCGGCGGCGGCCTGAGCTATAGCGTTTCAGCTGCGCATTCGTGTGGCGATTTCCCGCAGCGCGTGATGCGCCGAAAGCACTGCGCCCTCCTGCCAGCCGTTGACGTAGGACAGGTGCTCGCCCGCAAACAGGAACGGGCCATCGCCTTTCAACAGCGGATCGTAATGCGCCGCGCGGGCGTCGCGGCTCCACTCTGCCCAGGCGCCCCCGCTGAATGGGACGTTCTTCCACGCAACGGACACACCGTTTGTCAGATGCCGTCGGCAGTCTGGATGTAGCCGTTCGCCATCCGCCAGCGCGGCCTCCACACGTGCGGCGGGCGGCATGGTGGTGAACTTCTCGCCCGGCTCGTCCGACCAGATATAGGCACCGAGCAGAATGCCCTTTTGCTGGTGGATACCGGCGGAGGGGTACCAGACCTGGGTGATATCGCGCGCGGTCCAGGAGATGCCGCCGTAGATCGCGGCATCCAGCTCCCAGAATCTGCGCTCGGCCTGAAAGGCGATCTTGACCGCGGGCACGTAATCCACCGATGCGATGGCTGCCTGGGTCTCCGGGGCGAAATCCGCCGGGATGGCGCGCAGCACGGGCAGCGGAATGGTGACGATCACCAGAGGGGCCTCGATCGCGTGCTCATGCCCGGTCTTCGCCTCACGCCAGACGATACGTGTACCGTTGCCGCTGCGCCGGAGGGCGCGCACCTCCGCCCCGTAGATGATCGTCCCGTCCAATTGGCGGCCGAATGCCTGGCCGATGCGGCCCATGCCACCGACCGGCTGCATCATCGTCGCCGCCTGATCCCAGCTTTCGCCGAAGTTGGTCTGCTGCCGCCAGAAGCCGGCATCGAGGATCTTGTGCAGGTCGAGCGGCTGGCTGAGCGTGCCCTTCTGGTCACCGCCGCCCGGTGGCTCGCTGTAGCCGGCGCGGCCGGAGCCTCGGTAGGCCAAGTCCTGATCGAGCGCGCCGAAGTTGCGCAACAGGGCGCGGATGCGTTCCCTGTCCTCGGTGGTGACAGCCTCGGCGAGGGCGTCACGGTCGATTGCCTTGGCCGCCAGTTCGGCGACATAGCCGCGGATGTCGTTGACCATGTGCCGGTTGCGCTGCGGCTGACCGTCGAACGCCGCGTCGGATTGCAGCAGGGCGCCGCGGTTATCGTTGCACATCACCTCGAGCGGCACGCCGATTTCGCGGCAATAGGACAGGATACCCTGGTGGTGGTACGGCAGGCGTGCCGGGCCGGGATTGCAATACATGTGTGGGCCGGCGTCCCAGGTGACGCGCTGCACGCTGCCGGTCTCGTGCACCGTGTCGCCGCCGCGCAGTGACCAGTTGCGGCCGCCGGCGCGTGTGCGAGCCTCCAGGATCAGCGGCTGATACCCTGCCTTGCGCAGCTCCCAGGCGAGCACCATGCCGGCGATGCCGGCGCCGATGATAACGACCCGGCGCCGGTTTCCTGGCGGAAGCTGCGGTGGACCAGCGTAGGCGTCCGGGATCGGCAGCAGGCCCATCGCGGCCATGGTCTGGTAGGCCGCCGCGGCACCGCCGAATTTGCCGACCCGCTGGATCAGGTCGCGGCGCGCCAACGTCACGACGGCCGGCGGGCGCGCAGGGCCGCGGCCAGGGTTCCGTCGTCGAGCACGTCGAGCGCGCCGCCGATCGGCACGCCTTGCGCGACGCGGGTCACGGCGACGCCGAGTGGTTTGAGACGGTCGGTCAGCCAGTGCGCGGTCGTGGCGCCATCGACCGTGGCACCGAGGGCGAGAATCACCTCGGTCACGCCACCATCTGCGATGCGCGACAGGAGGGGGGCGACGCTGAGGTCCTCGGGTCCCACGCCGGACAGAGCGGACAGCGTGCCGCCGAGTACGTGGTAGAGGCCCTGAAACACCGCCGCGCGCTCCAGGGCCCAGAGGTCGCCGACGCCCTCCACGACGCAGATCAGCGCGCGGTCCCGCCGCGGGTCGGTACAGATGGCGCACGGATCGCGGCTGTCCAGGTTACCGCACAGGCGGCAGGACTTCACCGAGCGCGCGGCCTCGGCCAGCGCAGAGGCAAGCGGCAGCATACGGGCCTCGGGCTGCTGGAGCATCTTGAGGGCCGCACGGCGGGCGCTGCGCGGACCCATGCCGGGCAGCCTCGCCAGCAGGCCGATCAGCGTCTCGATTTCAGGGCCGCCCATGGTGCGGCGGGCTGGGCCCCCTTTCCCCAACCCCCTCCCGCAAGGGGAGGGGGAGAAGGTCGCAACAGCGATACACTAGAAGGGCAGCTTCATCCCGGGCGGCAGTTGCAGACCGCCGGTGACCTTTTGCATCTCGGCCGCGGTGGCGGCTTCGAGCTTCTGCCTGGCATTGGCGTGGGCGGCAACGATCAGGTCCTCGAGCATCTCGGCATCGGCCGGATCGATGACCTTCGGGTCTATCTTGATCCGCCGCAGGTCGCCCTTGCCGTTCAGCGTGATGGCCACGAGACCGGCTCCAGCCTCGCCTTCGATTTCCATGCCCTCCAGCCTGGACTGCATCTCCTGCATTTTCTCCTGCATCTGCTGGGCCTGCTTCATCAGGCCGGAGAGGTTCTTCATTCATCAAGCTCCATCTCGTCGGAGGGTTCGGTTTCCGGTTCATCGATTATTGGCAGACCATAAGCGTCCGCTGAGGCGTCATGCACCGTGTCGATTCGCGCGCCGGGGAACGCATCCATGATCGCGCGGACCAACGGATGGTCAGCCGCGGCTGTGCGGCGCGCGGTATCGGCGGCGGTACCCTGATCCGCGACCGTGGCCTCGCCTTCGGCGGTGGACAACGCGATCGTCCAGCGGGTGCCGGTTGCCTCGGTGAGCAGCGCGCCGAGACGCGCCGCGAGATCCTTGGGCGCCTCGGCCTGCGGCCGCAGCTCGATCACTGGAGGGGCGAAGCGGACCAGGTGCACCGAATGGATCAGGTGCGCGTGCAGCATTGCCTCACGCCTCTCGGCGACCAGCGCTGTGACGTCGCGGAAGCTCGCCAGGCGCGGCGCGGTATCGGGTGCCAGGATCGGGGCGCCACCAGCGACCGCGCGTGCTCCGCCACCTGACGGAGGCGGCACGGGTGCGCCGGTGGCCGGCGTGGTGATGGTGCTGCTGAGCCGACGCACGAGATCGCCGGGCGGCGGCAGATCCGAGACATGGCAGAGCCGGATAAGCACCATCTCGGCGGCGGCACGCCGGTCGGGCGCGGTTTCCACCTCGGCGATACCCTTGAGCAGCATCTGCCAGGCACGGGCCAGGACCGGGACCGACAGCCGGTCGGCCAGCGCTGCGCCACGCGTCCGTTCCGCTTCGGGCATCTCCTGGCTGTCGCGCAGCGATGGCACCGACTTCAGGCGGGTGATGGTGTAGGTCAGCTCCAGCAGATCCTGCAGCATCATGCCGAGATCGGCGCCGCGTTCGTAGGCCAATTCGGTGATCTGCAGCGCCTGGCGCGGCTGACCGGACATCACCGCGTCGATCAGATCGAACACCAGGCCGCGATCGGCCAGGCCCAGCATGTTGGTGACAGCAGCCTCGGTCACGGGACCGTCGGCCTGGGCGATCGCCTGATCGAGCAGCGACAGCCCATCGCGCACCGAGCCGTCCGCCGCCCGCGCGATCAGATCGAGCGCTGGGGGCTCGACGGCCACTGCCTCATGCGTGGCGATCCGGCCGAAATGCGCGGCGAGTTCCGCAACACGCACACGGCGCAGGTCGAAGCGCTGGCAGCGCGAAAGCACGGTCACCGGCACCTTGCGCAGCTCGGTGGTGGCGAACACGAACTTCACGTGTGGCGGTGGTTCCTCCAGTGTCTTCAGCAGAGCGTTGAACGCGTTGCGCGACAGCATGTGGACCTCGTCCACGATGAACACCTTGGTGCGCGCCTGGACCGGGCGGTAGCGCGTCGCCTCGATGAGCTCGCGCACATCATCCACGCCGGTGCGGCTGGCAGCGTCCATCTCCACGACGTCAGGATGGCGGTCGGCTAGGATCGCCACGCAGTCGGGGCAGACGCCGCAAGGATCCGCGGTGGGGGCGCCTGTCGCGGTGCAGTTCAGCGCGCGGGCGATGATACGGGCGGTGGTGGTTTTGCCCACACCGCGAACACCGGTGAGCATGAAGGCGTGCGCGATGCGACCGGTGGCGAAGGCGTTGCGCAGAATGCGCACCATCGCGTCCTGGCCGATGAGGTCATCGAAGCGAGTTGGGCGATACTTGCGTGCGAGCACTCGGTACGCGACGGCCTGTACCGGCTCTGGCGTCTCGCCGCCGAACAGGCCGGGGCCTTCCGGGGGAGGCGGTGGCTCGAGCTGCTGATCGCTGTCGAACAGGCCGGACATGCGGGGCAGATACAGCCGCCGCGGCGGCCCTCCTGATGCGTTGCCGATACCGGTGGGAGACCGGACGAACGACCCGGGCGGAAACTCACTGCGGCTGCTTCCTTCCGGACCTGACCGGGTTGGCGAGGCGCCCGTCCGCCGCCGACCTCCCAGGACTGCATATCATGCTTTTCGGTGGTGGGGACAAGGCAACCGGATGCATTGACGCGTAGTCGATCCATGGCCAGTGTTAAGGCACGAGTAACCTTACCCTAGCGGCGGACATGGCTATCCAGTTGACCGTGACGGCAAAAGGGCAGGTGACACTGCGGCAGACGGTGCTTGGTCATCTCGGGGTCAAGCCTGGCGGGAAGGTCAGCGTGTCGCTGTTGCCCGATGGCCGCATCGAGCTCGTCGCGACATCCGCCGGGCATGATCTGCGCGATGTCAGGGGCTTGCTGCGCCGCAGGCGTCAGCGTCCCGTCTCGCTCGAGGAAATGCGGGATGCGATAGGACCCGGCCGCCGTTGAGCATCGTGTCGATACCAATGTGCTGGTCCGCTACCTGACGTGGGACGACGAGGCCCAGGCTGAGGCGGCCGCCCGTGTCATCGAGAGCGGCGAGACCGTGGCGATTCCCGTCATCGTGCTCTGCGAGTTGGCATGGGTACTGAAACGTGCCTACCGCTATCGGACAGACGAAATCGCCGACGCCATCCGGCGTATCGTCAGCAGTCACGGTGTGGATGTGGATCGGCATGCCGCCGAGGCGGGGCTTCGCATGCTTGCACGTGAGGGCGACTTCGCGGACGGCATCGCCCAGACCGAGGCTGCGCGTGCCAGGGGCCGTCATATCGTGACGTTCGATCGCGAGTTCGCGCGTCTGCTCGGCCCGGGGAATGTGGTGCTGCTGGAGTCCTGAGAACCAGGAGCGCGCTTGTTCTATCCCTTCACCGCGCCCGCGGTCAGCGCGCCGACGATGAAGCGCTGGAGCACAATGAATGTCGCCATCGCCGGCAGCGCTGACAGGATGGCGGCGGCGGCGAGCAGATGCGTGCTCACCGAGTTGCTGCTGGACTGGTAGTCGAGGATGCCGACGCTGACCGGATAGAGATCGCTGCGTGTGAGCAGCACGAACGGCACGATGAACTGCCCCCAGGAGCTGATGGCGAGCAGGATCGCGGTTGAGGCAAGGCCCGGCAGCATAACCGGCAGCAGCACGCGCAGCAGCGATTGCAGGCGGGTGCAGCCGTCGATCCGCGCTGCCTCATCCAGCGCCAGGGGAACGGTGTCGAGGAAGCCGGTCAGCATCCAGGTGGCGAACGGCGCGCTGAGCGCCACATAGACCAGGATCAGCGCGGCATGCGAGTTGATCAATCCGAGTGCGGAGAACCAGCGATACAGCGGCAGCGCCGTGACCAGTGGGGATATCAGTTGCACCGCAAGCATGCCGAGCATGACCAGCGATTTCAGCGTCGGTCGGCGGAAGCGCAGACGCGACAGCGCGTAGGCGCTCGGGACGGCGATCGCGAGAGCGCACAGCACAGTCGCGGAGACGAGCTTGACCGAGTTGAGCAGGTAGAGTGCGAGCGGTGAGTTGGTGAGCACGTCGCTATAGGCGCCGAATGTTGGATGCTGCGGGATCAGATGCGGTGGGAAGGCGAACAGCTCCGCCATTGGGCGGAGTGACAGAGAAGCGACCCAGAGGAGTGGGAACAGGAAGATCACGCTGACGACGATGTAGCCGGCATAGATTGCGATTGAGCTTGGTAGATGGCGGGGGACGACGCGCGCCCTCTCCCCGGCCCCCTCCCGCGAGGGGAGGGGGAGTTCTGGGTTTTGGTTGGCCTTCTGGGGGTTTTGGTCTGTCACGCCGCCCGTTCCCTTTGCAGCATGCGCGCGTAGCAGGCGGAGAGCGCGAGCCCGATCGCCATCAGCACAACTGCGACCGCGGCGCCGCGGCCGAACTGAAATTCGGAAAACACCAGGTGGTAGATGTAAAGCGCAATCACCTCGGTCGCGCGCCCTGGGCCACCACCGGTGAGCGGCAGCACCATGTCGAATGTGTTCAGCGTGGCGATGGTGATCAGCACCAGATTGATCAGCAGGATGCCGCGCAAGGACGGCAGCGTGATGTGGCGGAATTTCTGCAACGCCCCGGCGCCATCGACCGTTGCCGCTTCGTAGAGTTCCGGCGGCACTGTCTTCATCCCGGCGTATTGCATGATCATGCTGAACGCGGTGCCGCGCCAGATATTGGCGATCGTCACCCAGAGCAGCGCTGGCAACGGAGCGGACAGGAAGATCGGGTTACGCGCGCCCAGCAGTGATGCCGCGTAGGCCGTGATGCCAGCGCCTGACTCGTCGAGCAGCAGCTTCCAGATGATGCCGATGACGACGCCGGGCAGCACCCAGCCGACCAGCACGATCGCGCGGACGATGGCGGCGCCGCGAAGCCGGCGGCGCTCGCCTTCACAGACCAGGGCCGCTATCAGCATGCCGAACACGAGTTGGCCGGCAACGCTGGCGGCGACGAAGATGCCGGTCACCCGCAACATTGCCAGGAACTCAGCCGAGCCGAGTACGCTGCGATAACTGGCGAAGGTGTAGTGCGTCGCCGTCGCGGCGTCGGTCGCGTCAGTCAGGCTGAGCCGCGTCACGTCGATCAGCGGATAAAGATACAGTGCGGCCAGCAGCAGAAACAGCGGCGTCAGCCAGAGGAATGGGCGGTCCTCGATTGGCCGCCGTCGCGCGACGATCAAGGTGCGAGCTTGTGCCACGCCTGATCGAGCGCCGCCTCGGGCGTTTGCTGTCCGGTGATCACGTCCGACATTGCGACCTGCAGTTCGGTGGAGATGCTGGGATAGATGGCGGCACCCGGACGCGCTCGCGCATAGCGCAGCAATGAAAGGAAATCGCGGACGGTCGGATCCTGGACATAGGCAGAGGAACCCTGCGCCACGCTCATGCGCGTCGGCAGATTGCCGATCGCCTCGGTGGATGCCGCCATCGCGGCCGGGCTGGCGACCAGGCTGTTGATCAGATCGATGATGACGGCTTGCTTTTTCGCATCCGGCGTGAACACGGCATAGGTCCAGCCGCCGGCCGCCGTGACGGGATCGCCCGATGTCATCAGCGGTATCGGCGCGACACCCCAGTCGTGCCTGTCGCCCAGGTCACGCAGTTGCCTCGCCATCCAGTTACCGCCCAGGAACATCGCGACATTGCCGCGCAAAATCTCGGGATACAGGTCGGCTTCAAACTTGTAGTTCACGACACGGCTCGGGCTGGCACCCGAGTCGATGGTGCGCTTCAGGAATCCGAGCAGGTTGAGCAAGGCGACACGGTTCTTGCCCTCGCCGAACACCGGCTTGCCGGAAGCGTCGACGAGTTCGCCCCCTTGCGCCCAGAACATCGGCAGGTTCTCCATCACGGCACCTTCGCCGCGTCCGCCGGGATACAGATAGCCGGTCAGTCCCAGCTTCGACAGCGCCGACGCCTGCATGATCAGTTCGTCCCATGTTTTCGGCGGGTTCGAGACGAGGTCCTTGCGGTAGTACAGCACGCGCACATCGGTGTTGACCCAAAGTGCCTTCAGTTTCCCGTCAGGTCCCCGCATGCCTTTGCGGGCAAAGGCAACGAAATCGTCCACCTGATCGGGACCATAGAAGCGATCGAGCGGCTGCAGGTACTGATAGAAGCGGCTGAGAAAAAACGAGTCGAGCATCGCGAAGTCGGGCGTGCGGCCGGCGGTGGCCTGTTCCTGCATCCGCGCCATGCTGGCATTGATGTCGGTGCTGTTGAAGGTGACGTCGAGCATGACGTCGGGATGTGCCTTGACCCATGCATCAATGTGCGACTGATAGTATTCCTTCACGCTGGGAACCGATGATTTCGGCGACTGCGTCGGCTGCATCTGCCAGGTGATGTGGATTGGCGCACTGTCGGAACCGTACTGCTCGGCCTGTGCTACGGCATGCAGCGCGAGCGCCAGCACGCCGATCGATACGAGCGCGATCCGCCACGCTTTCATCGCTTCCTCCAGCCCCGTTGCCCGTACCTTCGGCGGATCGCCCGGGGTTGACAAGGCAGTGACCATGGTGACCGCTTCCGCGATCTGCGGAGGAGGGTGGCAATGGCCGGGCAGCAGAACACCGATCGTATCCTGACCACGCATGTCGGCAGCCTGCCGCGGCCACACGACCTGCTCGATATGATGAAGGCGCAACTGGAAGGCGGCGATCATGGCGAGGCCGCGTATCATGCGCGCGTTCGAGATGCGGTGGCGGAGTGCGTGCGCAAGCAGTGCGAGTGCGGCATCGACATCGTGTGCGACGGCGAGCAGTCCAAGTCAGGTTTTTTCACCTATGCGCGCGAGCGGCTGGACGGGTTCGAGGCTCGCCCGCAGCAGCGCCGCGTCATGTTCGCAGCCGAGCTTGCGGCATTTCCTGAATACTACGAGCAATACTTCAAGACCGCGATGATGGGAGGTGGCGTCGCGCCGGCATCGCCGCTGGTGTGCACCGGCCCGATCCACTATCGCGGCGAGGCGGCTCTGCAACGCGACATCGACAACCTGAACGCCGCACTGGCGGGCGTGCCGCACGTCGCCGCCTTTATGCCAGCGGTGGCGCCGAGCGGTGTGGGTGAGAACGAATTCTACAACACGGACGAAGCGTTCTTTCACGCGGTGGGTGCGGCGCTGCACACGGAGTACAAGGCCATCGTCGATGCCGGGTTCATCCTGCAGATCGACGATCCGTTCCTGTCGGACCTGTTCGGCGATCCATCATTCGATGCCGCGCAGCGCGCCGCACGGGCGGAGATCTACGTCGCGGCGCTGAACGCCAGCCTGCAGGGCATCCCGCGCGAGCGGGTACGGTACCACACGTGCTACGGCATCAACCACGGCCCGCGCATTCACGAGGCGGCACTGGCGGACGTCGCGGGCTACATGCTGCGGGTGAATGCCGGCGGCTACAGCTTCGAGGCGGCGAACGTGCGGCACGAGCACGAGTATCACCTGTGGGAGATGGTGAAGCTTCCCGAGGGTGCGGTGCTGATCCCCGGGGTGATCACGCATTCGTCCAACATTGTCGAGCATCCGGAGTGGATCGCCGAACGTCTGGTGCGGTTCGCGCGGCTGGTCGGGCGCGAGAACGTGATCGCCGGGGCGGATTGCGGTTTCTCGTCGCAGGCAACGTATCGACCCGAGGTGCACCCGACGGTTATCTGGGCAAAGTTCGAGGCGCTCCGGGACGGTGCGCGGATCGCCAGCAGGATGCTGTGGGGGTGAAGCAGCGATGCCCGGGGAGGGGCTCCCGCCGCCCGGCATCACAAGCGGCATCAGGCCGGCGACATGGCAGGCTTGTCGCAACGTTCAAATCCTGAAACCATGCCCGCAAAATCAGAGAGGGTGGGGTGTATCGGATCCTGACCATAGCATTCGTCGCGCTCTTGGCTGTGTCAGCTTTGAGCACGTCTGCAGCTGCGCGCACCATGACCATGGACGACGCCGCTGTTGCGGAGCTGGCAATGCCCGCGGTTGTAAACATCGCGGCCTGGAAAATCCGCCCGGCTACCGAGGCAGGTGGTGCGCCGCGGCGGGTGAAGATCTATGCCTCCGGCCTCATCATTGACCCCAGCGGAGTCATTGTCACCAACAAGCATGTTGTAGACGGCAGCTTCGACTTCGTTCTGCTGTTCAGCAACGGTGATCGTGCAACCGCCAAGGTTCTAGCCGTCTCGCCGATGATCGATCTTGCGCTGCTCAAGGTGGATGGTGACAAGAGGCTTCCGGCGCTCAAGTGGGGCAAGGCAGGACGCGTGGGCGACAGCGTCCTCGCGATGGGTAATCCTCTCGGCTTCGGCATTTCGGTGACGGCCGGCATCATCAGCGCGCTGAACCGCGATATTCAGGACACACCTTTCGACAACTACATGCAAACCGATGCGGCAATCAACCACGGCAATTCCGGCGGTCCGCTCGTGGACGCCAATGGTGATGTCGTCGGAGTCGATACAGCGTTCTACAACCCCAATGACGGTGGGGGCTTTATCGGTATTGGCTTGGCCATTCCAGCAGAGACCGCCAGGTTCGCCGTGGAACGCCTGCTGGACCCCGCCCACCACAGGCCTGGCTGGCTCGGCTTCAAGCTGCAGGACCTGACACCCTCGCTGTCGCAGGCGCTGCGCCTCGGGGACGTTCAAGGCTCGATAATCGCATCAGTGGATACGGATGGCCCAGCAAGTGATGCCGGACTGCGACCGGGTGACGTTCTATCTACCGTCGGAAACGTCAAGTTCAGCGACTCGCGGGCATTCATGCGGGAGATCGTGCAGACGCGTGTGGGGACGCAGACGGAATTGACGATCTGGCGAGACCGCAAGGAACAGGTCGTCAAGGCCATTGTTGCCGAATGGCCGAATTTCATGTCGGGCGGTGGTGTGGTCAGTGACCAGGCGGCGCAGGCCATGCTTGAGCAAGAGCCCGATCATGGCGTTCAGCTGGCGCCGCTTACCGACGAGGCGCGCAAGCGGTTTGGCCTCGACCGGGAACTGAGTGGCGTTCTTGTGACTTCGGTCGATACGGAGAGCGAGGCGCGCGACCTTGGCATTGGCCCAGGCGATGTATTTACAATCATCCAGGGCGCGCCGGTCGCGACACCGGATGACGTGAAAAAGGCCGTTCGAAGCGCGCACGAGGAACGTCTTCCGTTCATCGCTATTCTGGTTCAGGGCAAGGGCGGCGCCCGTTGGGTGTCGTTGTCGGTTGGCCGAACCGGCTTATAGCTGCGGTTGACCGCCAACTAACGGCTGCCCGTGCTTTCCTCAATCTGGACGGTAGCCGTTTGGCCAGCCACGAGGCGCACGCCATCAGGCACTTGGTCGATCTCGATGCGCACCGGCACCCGCTGCGCCAGCCGCACCCACGTGAAGATTGGATTGACCTCGGCCAGGCCCGATGCCCCTCGCGCGGCGTTCGCGACCGTGATGCCGCGCGTAACCCCGGCCACATGACCATGCAGCAATGCGCGATGACCCATCAGCTTGATCGTTGCCCGATCTCCGGGATTTATCCTGTCGAGAGCCGTTTCCTCAAAATATCCATCCACCCAAAATAAATCGGCGTCGACGATGGAAATGGCACTCTGTCTGGCGGTTGCATAGTCGCCGACCTGTACCAACAGATTGGTGACGTAACCGTTGACCGGGGACCGGATCGTCGCGCGTTGCAGGTTCACCCGCGCCTGCGCCAGATTGGCGACCGCTTGGCGCGACGTCGCTGCCGCCGCTGTCGCGGTCGTCTGGTAGCTCTGCTTCTCCTCCTCTGACGTTTCCAGCAAACTCAGCTTGGCACGCCGCTCTGCTTCGCGCTGCGCATTCTCGGCATTTGCATTTGCCTGGTCGGCAGACGCCTGCGCGAGGTCGACAGCGATTGCATAATCGGTCGGATCAATGCTCAGCAGCAAATCGCCCTTGTGGACGAACTGATTGTCGGCGACCGGCAGTTGCACGATCCGGCCTGAGACCTCCGGCGCGATGGTGACAACGTAGGCCCGGACTGTGCCGTCCCGCGTCCACGGCGCGGCCATGTAGGCCTGCCACGTTGCCCACGCGGCAATCCCTGCCAGGCCCAGCACGATCAGCGTGATCAGGACCGGTACGGCATGCAGTCGTTTGACCGGAGCGAGGTCGGGGCTGGACGGCTCAGCCCGGGGCGGGACCCGCGCCTGCGTTCCCACGCGCGCATCAACGTCCGCCATCAGCCGGCGATCCTGCCAGCCAGCAGCACGATCATCGACAACAGAATCGTGTATACGGCGAACACGAACAGCGCGGGATGCCACACGAAACGCAGCAGTCCGAAGTGCTCCGCAAGGCGGCGAACCGGAAGCAACAACAGCCAGGCAGCGACGATCATCAACGAAATGGGGGCAACGTAGACGCCCAGCAGATCTATTTCCGCATATCTCATCCTCGCACCCTAGCATCGAAATAGCTGGCGTGCTGGGTCATTGCGTCGACGACGGATCGGATTGTGCTCCGCGCGCGCAGCCGCGGCCCGGCCCCCGGTGACGTCGGGGGAAATGCGGCCAGCGCGCGGTCGAAGCGGTCAAGTGCGCTGATTGCTTCGGCGCTGTTGCCCGCCGCGATCGCGTCCATAGCCCCCCTCACCTCCGGGTCGAGCCCGAACCGTCGAGCGATGCGCCGCAGGCGAATGATTCCCCTGCCGACCGACAGCGCCGCTGCGAGCCGGGCCGGCTGTAGCAGGTCGACCGATTCCGGAATCGCAGACAACCGAGAATAAACCTTGCTGTCCCAATCCTCAAACGACGACGGCACGGCACCGTGGGCGAGACGGCGAAGGTCGCGCAAGGTCAGCGCCAAAAGCCGGCGCGTACGCCAGGCCGGTGGCATCGGCGGCAGTAGCCTCATCGCGAGCATGGCGAAGGCAATACCGCCGAGTATAGCGACAGCCGAATTATAATATCGGGGTGGATCATAGACGTTCGGATTCGATGGGCTGATCAGTGGGATGAAGTTGGCCTGTATCGCCACAAACACGGCTTGCTGCCTCGGCTGGGCTGCCAATGCGCCGGCCGGCACCAGCACCAGGCCCAGCGCTGCGCACAAGCCCCCGAAGGTCGTCAGTTGCGGCAGCAACGCGAAGTCGACGACCGCTGCGAGAATGGCAGTCAAAGCCGTGCCCATGGTAAAGGCCCTTGCCGTCGCGTACGCCGTATCCTCCTGCGGCGCGAAAAGCGTGACCGCGATCACAGTAAAAGTTATGAACGTCGCGCCACTCGGCCACGCGGTCCAGATCCATATCAGCGCCGCTGCGCCGATCGCGAGGAACGCGCGTATGGCATTGATCAGCGCGGGCAAGAGGTCGGGCACGCGCAGGCGCGCGTGCCGCGGTTTGCGCACCAGCCACGGTTGATCGATCATCAGCACTCCGGTGGCGGCGCGGCCGAGTGCAAGAAAACCTTCGGCCGTGCTATCGCAGAGAAGCCGCAGCGACGGCGACGCAGTCGGCAGTGTCACCAACCGCCGTATGGCCGTGTGCAGGCTGGCGCGCAGCGCCTGTGTATCGCTCAGCCAGCGCGTCGGATCCTCGATCGCCTCGGGAGTTGTCAGATCGGGCGGAAGGGATTCCCCAATCCGAGCCGCTCGCACGGCTGCCGCAGGTAGGAACTCGAGATGGGTCGCGACCGAGCGCCAGGCGGTGACTGCATCGAATAGACTGTCCGCGGCAGCCTGTATTGCCCGAGGGCGTAGCGGCAGATTCGAGATTTCTCCGGCTGCCTGATCGATCACGGTGCCGAGGCCGGCTATTCGAAGTGCCAGACGTCGGCGCTGCGTTCGTGACTCCGCCTGCATTGATTCTGGCATTCGCACCGCGCGCGAGAGACCACCGGCGATCTCGGCGGACAGTCCGGCGAGCAACGTCGCCAGCCGCCGCCGGGTGCTGCCGAGATCGGTCGTGGCCAGCACCAGCCCGGCGCAGACGATCCCGAGGGAGATCTCGCTGGTGCGGGCGATAGCGAGTTGAAAGGCATCGCCGTTCGGCCCCCCAATCGCACCAAGTTCGTCGCCGATAATGATCGCCGCCGTATAGCCAGACAGGGCAGCGGCGTAGGAGGCGAAGTTGCGCAGCAAGGTGGCCGTCAGAGCGCAGGCTGCCCCCCAGATGGCAAGGCCGAGGAGAAACACGGCGCGGTTCTGCGGGAAGCAGGCGCTGAGCACAACCGCCGCAATCGCACCGACGACGGTGCCGATCAGGCGGAACCAGCCTTTGCGCAGCGCCGCGCCAAGCACCGGCTGGCAGACGAGGGCCGCGGTCGCGCCGGCCCAGGATGGGTTGTCGAGCTCTAACCAGAACGCCAAGAAAAGTGCGAGGCACACCGCGGCCCATAGGCGGACGCCGTAGAGCAGATTAGGTGCGGCGGCGCGAAGCCAGCCGCTAATCGCTGGCCGACGGATGGTCACTGCAGCCTGATGACGAGCTGCCGTATGTCATCGTCAAAACGATCGCATAACCGCAGGCTATTCAGCCGCCGCGGCCTGCTCGCTCGGGCGACGTACGCGCAGCCTCCGAATCTGACGTGGGTCAGCGTCAAGCACACGGAACTCGATCCCCGACGGATGGCTGATCACCTCGCCCTTCGTCGGCACCCGCCCGGCCAACGTGAACACCAGCCCGCCAACCGTCTCGATGTCGGCATCACGCTCGTCCTCCGACAACACTGGACCCATGCGGTGCTCGAACTCCTCTACCGGCAGGCGTGCGTTGATGTCGAGCGCCCCATCGGGTCGTTCCACCACCATCGCCGCCTGCACCTCGTCGTGCTCGTCGGCGATGTCGCCGACGATGGTCTCGACCAGGTCCTCGATGGTCACCAGCCCGTCGACGCCACCGTATTCATCGATCACCAGCGCCAGGTGCATGCGCTGCTGGCGCATCTGCAACAGCAGGTCCAGCACCGGCATCTGCGGCGCCACCATCAGCGGCTTGCGCAGGATCGCCTCCAGCGAGAACGCCTCCGGCCGACCGACATAGGCGAACACGTCCTTGATGTGCACCATGCCGATGATGTCATCGAGCTGCTCGCGATAGACCGGCAGGCGCGAGTGGCCCTCGGTGCGGATCTGCTGCAACGCCTGCTCCAGTGTCACATCGACCCGCATCGCCACGATGTCGGCACGCTGCACCATCACGTCGTCGGCGGTGGTCTCGCGCAGGCGCAGCACGTTGGCGATCAGCGCGCGCTCCTGCCGGTCGAGTTCCGGCTGTTCGCCCGCCACCAACTGTTCGTCGGCAGCCTCCTGCACCAACTCGGCGATCGACTCACGCAAGCTGTGCTCCGGCTGGCGACCGAGCATGTGGCGCAGTCGATCGAGCAGCGAGGCGCGTGAGCCGTTGCCGTTGCTCATGTGCGCTTCCACGGGTTGGGCACGCGCAGCCGATGCAGGATGCGCGCCTCGGCGAGTTCCATACGCCGCGCGTCACCCGGATGGTGGTGGTCGTGGCCGGCGAGATGGAGTGCCCCGTGCACCACCAGATGTGCGAGATGATGTGCCGGACGGCGCTGTGCGGCTGCCGCCTCCCGACGGATCACGCCAAGCGCCAGCAGCATTTCGGGCGCCGGCTGGGTGTAGGTCAGCACATTGGTCGGCTGGTTGCGGCGGCGATGGCGCGCGTTCAGCCGGCGCACCGTCCGGTCGGCGGCCAGCACCACGGTGCCGCTCGCACCTGCCGCACGGGCGGCACGTTTGGCGACCGATTCGGCATGATGGACCAGCCGGCGCCAGGCCGGCTCCGCAACGATGACGTTGACCTCGTCCCGGAACCCCGCTTGCGCGGGGCAGCTACTCGCCTCGGGGTCCATCGCCTATTTGCCGGTCCCCTCATTCTCGCCGCGACGGCGCGCCTCGCGCCGCTTGTCGCCTTCCGCCGCGGCGCGCTGATCATACGCATCCACGATCCGCGCGACCAGTGGATGACGCACCACGTCGCGGGTGCCGAGGCGCACCACGCCGATGCCCTGGATGCCCTCCAGAGTGTCGAGCGCATCGCGCAGGCCGGAGCGCATGCCGGTCGGCAGATCGACCTGGGTCAGATCGCCGGTCACCACCATGCGGGTTCCCTCACCCATGCGTGTCAGCCACATCTTCATCTGCACCGAGGTCGTGTTCTGCGCTTCGTCGAGGATCGCATAGGCATGCGCCAGCGTGCGACCGCGCATGAATGCCAGCGGCGCCACCTCGATCTCGCCGTTGTTCATCCGCCGGAGCACCTGCTCGGCCGGCAGCATGTCGTGGAGCGCATCGTAGAGCGGGCGCAGATAGGGATCGACCTTTTCCTTCATGTCGCCGGGCAGGAAGCCCAACCGTTCACCTGCTTCCACGGCAGGACGTGACAGCACGATACGGTCCACCTTGCCGGCCTGGAGCATCGCGACGGCCTGCGCCACGGCGAGGTAGGTCTTGCCGGTGCCGGCAGGGCCGACGCCAAACACCATCTCATGCGTTGCCAATGCCTCGATGTAGGCTGCCTGGCCCGGGCTGCGCGGGCTCACCGCGCCCCGCCGCGTGCGGATCGCCGGCACATCGGACAGCGGCAGCCGGGGATCGATATCGGCATCCGCCAATCGGATCGCTGCTTCCACGTCCGAGCGGCCGATGCTCTCGCCGCGCTCCAGGCGGCGCCACAACCCCTCCAGGGTCGCCTGGGCGGCGTCGACGCGCGCCGGCTCGCCGGTGATCGCCACGCGGTTGCCGCGACATGACAGCCGCACGCCGAGAGCCTGCTCGATACGGACCATGTGCCGGTCGTGGTCGCCTAGCAGCAACGGCAGCAGCGTATTGTCACTGAACTGGAGGGTCACGGCCTTGCCGTGGGGGGAGGCGGCGGAGATAGCAGGGATGGCGGTGGTCTGGCTCAAGCGCAGGCTCTCTCCTCAGTGAGCGTTCCGGACAATGAATTAGGAAGTGCTGCGGCGATCTGCACGGATATTTCTTTGCCGATCAGGTCTGACAGTCCGGTTACATGGACCGGCTGGAGAAATGGCGACCGGCCGGCGATCTGGCCGGGATGGCGGCCTAGCCCGGTGAACAGCACGGGCAGAGTGAGCCCGACGCAGGCGGCATTGAACCCGGCCTGCTGGTCGCGAAGCAGCGCCTGGAGCTCCATCAGCCGCCTGTCTTTTTCGGCGTCCGGCACCTGCGACGGCGCGCCCGCGGCCGGTGTGCCGGGACGCGGCGAGTATTTGAAGCTGAACGCCTGGGCGAAGCGCACCTCGCGCACGAGGGCCAAGGTCGCCTGAAAGTCAGCCTCGGTCTCGCCGGGGTGGCCGACGATGAAATCGGACGAGAGCGCCAGGTCCGGCCGCGCCGCGCGCAGCCGTTCCACGAGGCGCAGGTAATCAGCCGCGGCGTGCCGACGGTTCATCGCGGCCAGCACGCGATCGGACCCCGACTGCACCGGCAAGTGCAGGAACGGCATCAGCATCGGCAGGTCGCGATGCGCGGCGATCAGTTCAGTATCCATATCCCGTGGGTGGGACGTGGTGTAGCGCAGGCGCAACAGGCCGGGCAGCGCCGCCAGCTCGCGCAGCAACCGCCCGAGCCCCCAGGTGTCGCCGTCCGGGGCCTCGCCATGCCAAGCGTTGACGTTCTGCCCCAACAGCGTGATCTCGCGCGAGCCCTGCGCCACCAGCCGCCGTGCCTCGGCGATGACCGCCGCCGCTGGTCGGCTGATCTCGGCGCCCCGTGTGTAGGGCACCACACAGAAGCTGCAGAACCGGTCGCAACCCTCCTGGACAGTGAGGAACGCCGTTATCCCCTGCGGCGCCGCCGCATCGGGCAGAAAGTCGAACTTCTGCTCGGCCGGAAAGTCGGTCTCGATGACGGAGCCGCCGGCGCGGGCGGCGCGGGCCACCATCTCGGGCAGCCGATGATAGGTCTGCGGACCCAGCACGATATCGACATACGGCGCGCGCGCCAGGATTTCGGCGCCTTCCGCCTGTGCCACGCAGCCTGCGACCGCCAGGACCATCTGTCCGCCCGCCGCGGCACGCTGCTCCTTGAGCCGGCGCAGCCGGCCAAGCTCGGAGAACACTTTCTCGGCGGCCTTGTCGCGGATGTGGCAGGTATTGAGGATCACCATGTCGGCGCCCTCCGGCACGGGCGCCGGCGCATAGCCCAGTGGAGCCAGTACATCGGCCATTCGGGCGCTGTCATATACGTTCATCTGACAGCCCCACGTGATGACGTGCAGGCGTTTAGGGGCGGCCTCCACCTTGCTCATCGATGCAGAGGACGGCGGGCTCGTGGAGCGGGTCAAGCGTCGCAGCTCAGGTTCGTCTCCTTGGACAGCCGGCAGTGTGGCAGGAAAGATCGTCATCCTGTCAACTATTCTTGGGCATACTCCGCCAATCGCCTGAATGGAGTGGGCAGCTTCCGGCGCGGCTGAAAGCTCAATTCACAGGGCCTCATCGATGGAGGCCTCGCCACGGCTGTGCCGGTCAGCATCCCGCTGTTGGATCACTTCGCCGCCCTGACCGATCCGCGCCAGCATGGTCCAGCATGGTAAGGTGTTGCGTCCGTTGCCGGAAATCCTGCTTTCTGGCCTGGATCAACGGCTTACGTGACGCATGCCCTTGGGCCCTCGTCCCGAGGGATGACCCGGACATTATCGCGGTCGATGGCAAGACCTCGCGGCGCAGCCATTACAGGCGGAAGGGCCGCAACCCCTTGCACCTCGTTTCCGCCTGGGCGGCGCGGCAACGGATTGTGCTCGGGCAGCAGGCGACCGAGGAGAAGTCCAACGAGATCACCGCCATTCTCGCTGTTGCTGAAGCATCTCGACCTGAAGGGGGCTCTGGTCACCATGGATGCCATGGAGACACAGACCGACATCGCCCGCGCGATCCGTGACGGGGGTGGCGATTACTGCATCTCACTGACGAAGAACTGGCCCGCCGTGCATGCCGAGGTCGAGAAGTTGTTCACCCATCCGCCAGACGATGTGACGTTCGAAACGCACGAGACGGTGGACCTGACGGCAAGGCGGATTGAGACCCGCCGGCACACAGTCTGTCATAAGGTCGACTGGATGACATCCGATCGGCATTTCCCAGGCGAACCCGTGTTCCCCGACCTGGCCATGATCGGACGGATCCGAAACCGAGGTCGAGCGAAATGGAAAGATCGAGCAAGAGACACGGTATTATCTGTGCTCGCTCGCTCTGCATCCCTGACATGCGCGTGCCTGCAGGAGCATCGATACCGCCGAGTTCGATCGCCAGTTCGACGTGGCCGTCGCCATGTCGGTCTTCGAGAGCCTGACCGAAGCGCGATTGCAAGCGTTCCTGCGGCGCGCACGACGATGGCCCGGCTCGCGCTGTTTGCGGTCGCGGCACTCCCGGACCCGGCACCACGCGGCGATCTTTCGCAAATCACGCTGCGCGGTCACGGTTGGCGGGTGGACTGCTTGAGCAGGGCGGGGTGGGGACAGGACGCGCTGCGCCGCAGTTTCGAGATTTTTGCGCGGCGCCACCGGATGCCGATGCGAATGCACAGTGCATGTGGTGTCGGCATGTTCCTGACGACGCTCGCTTGATGAGCGGGGTTGCGCCCAACCGCGTGCTCGTGCATCCGACAACCGGCATCGGCAACATCATATTGGCGACGCCCCTGCTGGTGGCGTAGAGCTGACGGTTTGCCAATGTCGAGCTGCGGCCGGACTGCGATTACCCCGGCGGGGGCCAAGGTTTCATCACTGGCCGGAACTGCGCGCGGTCTACGACACCAGCGCGTGCGAGGCGCCCGGCGGAGCCTATGACATCATCGTGCCCGCTGTTCCACCGCTCGCGTGGTCGCGCTACGCCGCCGTCTATCGCGATCGCGCGGAGACGATGTCGCGGCCAGCCAATACGTTATTTTACGCAAACGAACAGGCTACTACCTGGATTTTCGCCAGGCCGGTCGGGTGCGATGTCGTATCAGCACCGCACAGCTTCGTCCCCATCGTGCCCCAAAGGCATCCGGCATCGGTCCGCGCACGCTGGCGCTGGCGCCCGGCTGCAAGACCGGCATCATGGCCGCCAAATGCTGGCACGATTGCCCGCAGATCGCCGACCGGTTCGAGGACGCGATCGTCGGCACCGCGGATGATCTGCGTCACTTCGACGGCGCGCCGATGATTTTTCGGGCGCATGTACGCTCTCGTGTGGATTGCTTGTCGTTACCGGTCCTCGCCGGTGCACTCGCGGCCTCGACACCCGGACTTGGGGCTGCTGCGTTCCGCCCAACGTCACTGTGGCTCACGCGGGATGCCATGCGCGCCATGTTGGTCCGGGCCGCGCCTGCGGGCCTGCGGCGGCCGAATCACATGCCTCGCCGACCTACGGGTCTCCCGTGTGGCCGATCTGGTCGCCAACCATCTCGAATCGGCGGCGGCCTGCGCGGCGGGCGACGTTCATGGTCTGTGATTGCAGCGTTTGTTCAACTCGATCTTCTCGAACCGCGTCCGACGGAGCTGGACAATGTCGCCGCCCGCTTCGTCGTGGCAAAGGCGCCCGTCACGCTTTCAGTCGCAGCAAAACCGCTGATGTTCGCGGACAATCTGGCTCGCTTCGAGCACTGCGCATCGCGCCAGCAAGCGTAGCGAACACTGAGCAGTTGAGCATGGACCAGGAGGCGACCAGCAGTCATGGGGAGACCCTTTTCAGAGAAACATGATACGTGCAGGCAGGATCCCTGACGTTGGCTTCGATACTGTCCCCGATGACCTTTCCGTCCCAGAACTGGACCACGGGGGGAAGACCGATGGTAGTTGTGCCGCTGAATGTTCCGTCTCCGGCCACAGCTATTTGTTTGTCGCGCCTCAATGCGAGCTTGCCGTTCAGCACGTTGAGGCGCGCCGTGCCAAGGACACAGTTCGGCGAACTTGACCTGCTCGCCTGGACTGACCCGGCATAGGTGCCGTCCAACACCCGACCTGGCTCGTTCCGGGTCGCCGACTGCGGTGGAACGGCATTAAGAGGCGGGCGCGTTGTGGCATCATCCGGAGCAGCGGTCGCAGTCTGTTTGGCCGGCGTTTCCGATTGTCTGGGCATTGCTGCCAATCGCTCGCGCGCCCGGTCGGCTGCGGAGCCGCCGTTCTTCTGCAGCAATTCGTAAAGGCGTCGCGCGCCGTCGTGGTCATTCCTGTCACGATAGAGATCGCCGAGCGCGAGCAGTGCATCCGAGTTGGCCGGCGCGAACGTCAGACCCAATTCGTATAACCGGATCGCGTCGCCAGACCGTCGCGATTGGCTTGCAGTGGCCGCCAGAGTGAACAGGCTCTTTGCTTTTGCTTGAGACGACGGTCTTGCCTGACGCAACGATTCCAACAGGGCCGGTGTCGCCTCTCCCGTTGGCGATTCGCCGATGATCAGCTGAAGCGCCTTCACCATCTCTTGAGTTCTTGCTCCAGCTTTGCCGTCCGATGCACCGGTATTGAGCCCGATCGCGTTCAATGACCGCTGCAACTCGGCAATGTCCATCGGAGCAATGGTGCCGGCCGACCGCTGTTGCACCGGTTGCTTCGCAGCCTCGGCTTGCTGTTGGGCAAGTCGTTTGGCGGCCTCTTCTTCGGCTTGCTGCTGGGCGAGCCGCTTGGCTGCCTCCTCCTCGGCTTGCTGCCTGGCAAGTCGCTTTGCCTCAGCTTCCGTCGCCTGCTGCTGGGCGAGCTGCCGGACTGCTTCTTCCTCGGCCTGCTGTTGGGCCAGCCGCTGCGCCACCGCCTCGTCAGGCTGCCCGTCAGCACCTTGGGCGGCATGTTGTTCAGGCGCGGTAATGCTCGTTGGATCAGCGGTCCTTACCGATGCAGGCTTGATGATCCGCAGAATGTCAGCCGAGTAGCTCCACAGGCCGATCAGGGCACCGATGACGACCAAGCCCGCGCCTGCCTGGTAGGCAAGTCTGCGGCTCTGCCAAAAGGCAGGCGTCGTCTGCATCGCCGCGATCAGGCTTTTCGCACTGGGAGTGCGCCTCGATCTGTTGAGCTCCAATCCGCCTTGCAGCGCTTTCCACTGACTGGCGGATAGCCGCGCTGGCCGCTTGGGCCTGAGGTTTGCGGCGCGCGCCGCCAATGCCGGCGTCCTGCCAAAAGGATGCAAGCCGGTCAGCAGCTCATACGCGATACAGGCAAGGGCAAATACGTCGTCGCGCGGATCCGGCTCCTTCCCCTCGATCATCTCGGGACTGGCGTAGGCGGGAGTGAGCGCACCCAGCGCATGCATGTCGAATGTGGTGCGATCGAGCGTCTGCATACCGCTGGTCGGGATTGCCCTCGCAATTCCGAAGTCGATCACTTTCACGCGCCCAGTATCCAGAATCAGTATATTCGCTGGCTTCAGGTCGGAATGTACGATCCCCTCTGAATGCGCGAACTCCAACGCGGATGCTACCTGCTCAATTATAGGCAACGCATCTTGCAGACTCGTTCCGGCTAGGCCGTTCGCCTGGATCATTGCCTCGAGGGACGATCCCTCCAGGAGTTCCATCGTGAGAAAAATGGTCTCATCGTCGCGGTCGAAGTCATAGACGCGAACGATGTTGGGGTGAGATAGATTCTGCGCTTTTCTGGCTTCCCTTTGCAGGATCTTCAGCGAATCATCGCGTCGCAAAACATCGATGTTCAGCGTCTTCACAGCCACATAGGGATGCCGGTCCTGCGCCTCGTCGCGGCGCAGGTCGCGGGCCTTGAAGACTGTGCCCATCCCTCCCGAGCCGATGATCTCCTGAATGACGAAGCGCTGGGCCAATACGTCACCGGGCTTCAGCGTTCTGCCCGGACGCCTGGCTGCTGCGGCGCTGCCGGTATCCTGCCCTCCCGACATGGAGGTGAAGGCCTGCAATCTTGTGTCGAGTTGTTCGCGGATCGCAGAGGCGCGGATTCTGCCGGACTTGGTCCGCCAGTCATCCAGCAGAACTGTCCTGGCCAATACTGAGCCGCCCGTCAGTACGCGCTCGACGTCTGCCAACAGCTCACCTCCGCCGATATCGCCCGTGAGATAGGCCTGAATTGGCGACGAGGCGTCCATCTCTGGAACAGACAACAGGCCGTCATGTTTGCAAATGACCCGGATCACACCCGTGCGGCCATGCACCGCTGGCGCGCGCCGCCGCGGCGACTATCGTGCAGGCTGCATCCGCGCTGATGCCTGACTAACGGAGCGTCCCCATGGCAAGCTCGCCCCCGACCATTGTTCTAGCCCTCCAAGGCGGCGGCTCGCATGGCGCCTTCACCTGGGGCGTGCTCGACTGTCTCCTCCAGGAGGTCGCTGCGAACCGCCTCCGCGTCGCCGCCATCAGCGGCAGCAGCGCCGGCGCCATTAACGCCGCCCTCACCATCAGCGGTCTTGTCCAAGGCGGTCCCGACATCGCAAGGCAGAAGCTGTCCGACTTTTGGCACGCGCTGTCGCGTCGCGGCTTCCTGGCGGGCAATCCGCTGTTCTACGGCGAACCGGGTCCCTTCGGCGGCGTCAACCTCGACTGGTCGCCGATCACCATCGCCATGGAGGCGATCGGCCTGGTCGTCTCGCCATACACCAACCCGTTCTACGCCGACGCGTTGGCACCACTGCTCGCGCAGACCTTTTCAGCCGCTGATCTCGATGCGCTGAACGCGGCCGCCGTGCCGAGGCTGTTCGTCGGGGCCACGGATGTCGTCAGCAACGGCCGGGTCATCTTCACCCAGCCGCACATCTCCATCGACGCGCTGCGCGCCTCCGCATGTCTGCCGACCGAGTTCAAGGCGGTCACAATCGGCGGCTCGATCTATTGGGACGGCGGCTATCTCGGCAATCCAGCGCTGGCGCCGCTACTCGACCACGCCCAGGATCTGATGCTGGTCTTGGTCAACGCATTCCACCGCGATGGCATGCCGCCGCACTCCGCCCCCGCCATCATGGACCGGCTCAACGAGATCACTTTCAACGCCTCCGTCGTGCTGGAGATCAATGCGATCGAGACCGTCAACCGCCTGCTCGCCGAACTGGCAGCATCGGGCCTGACCTATGCCGGGCGCTACAAGCCAATCCGCCTGCACGCGGTGCGCAACGACGCATTCGTCGAGCAGCTTGGATTTGCCTCCAAGAACAGCACGTCGTGGGACTTCCTGTCCCGCCTGCACGATGTTGGATATCAGACGGCGGAGACGTGGCTGGGCGCACACTTCGAAAGCCTCGGGGAGCGGTCCTCGCTCGACGTCAAGATGGAGCTGACCGACAGGGTGCTCAAGCGCGGCCAACAGGGGCACGCGGGTTGAGCGGTCCATCGGGTGAAGACGGTCTAACGCCTGACGGCCAGCTCGACCTGTTTTCCGGGTCTGGCTTCTCTCACGCGCCCGCACCGCAGCAGCCTGCAAGGCCGACTATCAGCGCCCCGGCTGAACTTGACGATGCAGACTTGCTGGCGGCCATTCCTGCGTCGAGCGTCGCTGACGGCCCATCCCTCGCAGCGGAGGCCGGACGCCGTCGTCTGGTCGCCGCGGTCCCGGTACTCGAAGACTACTGCCGCCGGTTCTCCGGCTACGGGCTGAGCCGCGCGTTGCCCGAACAGGTCGCTGCGCTGGATGCGCTCGCTGCGGTCGGCGGCCCCGACGCCGCGCGCAGCGTGGCACGGATCATTGTCCAGCGATGGGTGCAGGGACCGGCGGTGATCAGCGCGGCCGCGGCGGCGGCCCGCCTCAGATCGCGCCTCCCGGAGGACACCGTCCTCACCCTGCTACGCAACGCCGATCCGACAGTCCGCCGGCACGCCTGTGAACTGGCGCGCGACGGAGCCGAGGTCATCGCCACGCTCACCGACCTGTTGGGGGACCTGCATGCGGATATTCGCACTGGCGCCGCCTGCGCCCTTGGCCGCATGGGCCGCGCGCAGGCAGTGCCGCTGCTCAAGCTGGTCTTGGGCCAGGCGCCGACGCTGCCGGTGATCCAGGCCGTCGCGGCCGTCGCCGATCAAGACTGCATTGTCCTGCTCGGACGCATCGCCGAGGGAGCCGCACCCGACCTTGCCGCCGCCGCAGTCGACGCGCTCGAGGCGGTCGAGCATCCGCTTGCCGCGCGGCGGCTCGCCCTGCTGCGGCAAGCTCGCTGCTGACGGACGCCCGGTGTGTTGCGCCCTCCTGGACCCCATGCTAGAGGCCGCGCGCCGGTCGGGGGCCGGTCTCCCATCCACGCCCGCGCCCGCGCGCGGCCAAGTACAGGGAACGGCACGTGGCCAATGGCGCTACGACGATTGCATCCGGCGGCGGACTGACCGACCGCTACGCCGCGGCACTCTATGCGCACGCCGATGAGCAGCACGCGCTGGACACCGTGGTGTCGGAGATGGAGACGCTCGGTCGCCTGATCCACGCCAGCGCCGACTTCCGCCGCCTGATCGAATCGCCGCTGATCGACGTAAACCAGGCCACCAGGGCCGCGCTCGCCGTGCTGGAGCAGGAGGGCTTCTCCAAGCCGGTGCGTGATTTCGTCGGCGTCATCGCCGCCAACCGCCGGCTGCGCAATCTGCACGATATCGTTGTGGCCTTCGCTCATCTGGTGGCCGAGCGGCGCGGCATCGTCACCGCGCATGTCGCTTCCGCCCATCCACTAAACGACGTCCAGCGCCAGCAGCTCCGTGCCCGGCTGATCGAGGCCGGCTACGGCAACGTCAACATCCTCGAGTCAGTGGAAGCCGATCTGCTGGGCGGTCTCGTCGTGCGCATCGGGGCCCGCCTCTACGACACATCCTTGAAATCCCGCCTGCAGCGCCTGCAGTACGCCATGAAGGGAGCCGCCTGATATGGAGATCCGCCCAGCCGAGATCTCGGAGATCCTACGCAAGCAGATCGCCGCGTTCGACACCGAGGCCAATGTCGCCGAGACCGGCCAGGTGCTGAGCGTCGGCGACGGCATCGCCCGCGTGTTCGGGCTGCAGAACTGCATGGCCGGCGAGATGGTCGAGTTCCCCGGCGCAGGCCTGCGCGGCATGGCGCTGAACCTCGAGACCGACAATGTCGGCGTGGTTATCTTCGGCGACGACAAGATGATCCGCGAGGGCGACACGGTGCAGCGCACCGGCGCCATCGTCGACGTGCCGGTGGGCGACATGCTGCTCGGCCGCGTGGTCGACGCACTCGGCAATCCGATCGACGGCAAGGGTCCGATCGTCAGCGCTGAGCGGCGTCGCGTCGAGGTGAAGGCGCCCGGCATCATTCCCCGCAAGTCGGTGCACGAGCCGATGCAGACCGGGCTCAAGGCAATCGACGCGCTGATCCCGATCGGACGTGGTCAGCGCGAGTTGATCATTGGCGACCGTCAGACCGGCAAGACCGCGGTGATCATCGACACGATCATCAACCAGAAGACGATCAACGCCGGCAGCGACGAGAGCAAGAAGCTGTACTGCATCTACGTCGCAGTGGGGCAGAAGCGTTCCACGGTGGCGCAGCTTGTCCAGACGCTGGAGGAATACGGCGCGCTCGACTATTCCATCGTCGTCGCCGCCACGGCGTCAGATCCCGCGCCGATGCAGTTCCTGGCGCCCTATACCGGCTGCACGATGGGCGAGCATTTCCGCGACCACGGCCGTCATGCCGTTATCTTCTACGACGATCTGTCAAAGCACGCGGTGTCGTATCGTCAGATGTCGCTGCTGTTGCGCCGCCCCCCCGGACGCGAGGCGTATCCGGGCGACGTTTTCTATCTGCATTCGCGCCTGCTCGAGCGCGCTGCGAAGATGAATGACGCGGAGGGTGCGGGATCACTCACAGCGCTGCCGGTGATCGAGACGCAGGCGGGAGACGTGTCGGCTTACATCCCCACCAATGTCATCTCGATCACTGACGGACAGATATTCCTGGAGACCGAGCTGTTCTTCCGCGGCATCCGGCCGGCGGTGAATGTCGGCCTGTCGGTTTCGCGCGTCGGGTCCGCCGCGCAGGTGCGCGCGATGAAGCAGGTCGCCGGCCGCATCAAGCTGGAGCTGGCGCAGTACCGCGAGATGGCCGCGTTCGCGCAGTTCTCCTCGGACCTTGATGCATCGACGCAGCAGTTGCTCTCGCGCGGCTCGCGGCTGACCGAACTGCTGAAGCAGCCGCAGTTCAAGCCGGTGCCGATCGAGGAGCAGGTGGTCGCGATCTTTGCGGGCGTGCGCGGCTATCTCGACAGGATCGACGTCGGCCGGGTCGGCGCATTCGAGTCACAGATGCTGTCGGAAATGAAGTCGCGTGAACCGACGATCCTGGAGTCGATCCGCACCGACCTGGAGATCAAGCCGGACACCGAAAAGAAGCTCACCGGGTTCATGGACAATTTTTCCAAGAGCTTCACTTGATCACGGCAGGAATCAATCAAGGTTTTCCCCTCTCCCCGACCCCCTCCCGCGAGGCGAGGGGGAGGAGTCTGCCATGCCCAGCCTGAAGGCACTCCGCACGCGCATCAACAGCGTGAAGTCGACCCAGAAAATAACCTCCGCCATGAAGATGGTGGCGGCATCGAAGCTGCGCCGGGCGCAGGCGCAGGCCGAGGCAGCGCGTCCCTACGCCGAACGCATGGAGCGCATGCTGCGCGCGCTGGCGGCCTCGGCCGCGGACATGCCGGACGCCCCGGCGCTGCTGGCCGGCACAGGCAGGGATCAGACCTACCTGCTGGTGCCCGTCACCGCGGATCGTGGACTGGCGGGCGCCTTCAACTCGAACATCGGCCGCGCCACGCGCACGCTCGCGCGCCGGCTGGAGGCCGGAGGCAAGACGGTCAAGATACTTGCCGTCGGCCGCAAGGGTCGCGATTACCTGCGCCGCGAACTGGCCAGCCGCATCACCGGCGACATCTCCTACGCCGGCAAGCGTCGCCTGGAATTCTCGGACGCGGAGGAGATCGGCAGCCGCATCACCACCATGCTCGCCGCCGGCGAGATCGACGTTTGCATTCTGATCTACAACCAATTCCGCTCGGTGATCACGCAGACCGTCACCGAGCAGCAGTTGATCCCCGCGCCACCACCGCCTGAAGGCGAAGCGGTCGACCTTGGCGGTGCCAGCTACGAATTCGAACCGGACGAGGAAACCATCCTGGCGCGGCTCCTGCCGCAGGCGCTGGCGATCCAGGTCTTCCGCGCGCTGCTGGAAAGCGCCGCCGGCGAGCATGGCGCGCGAATGACAGCGATGGACAACGCGACGCGCAACGCCGGCGACATGATCAAGCGCCTGTCGCTGAACTACAACCGCGCACGGCAGGCGAACATCACCAAGGAACTGATCGAGATCATCTCCGGCGCGGAAGCCGTTTGATAGGGGCATAACAGCAATGGCAAGCAACATCGTCGGACGCGTGACCCAGGTGATGGGCGCGGTGATTGACGTGCAGTTCGACGGCGAACTGCCCTACATCCAGAACGCGCTGCACACCAAGCTGGCCGATCATACGCTGGTGCTGGAAGTCGCACAGGAACTCGGCGAACGCACCGTCCGCTGCATCGCCATGGACAGCACTGACGGCATCGTGCGCGGCCAGGAGGTGGTGGATACCGGTGGCCCGATCACAGTGCCCGTCGGCCCGGAGACACTCGGCCGCATTCTGAACGTCATCGGCGAGCCGATCGACGAGCAGGGTCCGGTCAATACGACGAAGCGTTACCCGATCCACCGTGAGGCACCGAGCTTCGAAGAGCAGGCGACCTCGGCCGAGATCCTGGTCACCGGCATCAAGGTGGTGGACCTGCTGGCGCCTTACCTGAAGGGCGGCAAGGTCGGCTTGTTCGGCGGCGCCGGCGTGGGCAAGACCGTCATCATCCAGGAGTTGATCAACAACATCGCCAAGGCGCATGGCGGCGTTTCGGTGTTCGCCGGCGTGGGCGAGCGCACGCGCGAAGGCAACGACCTCTATCACGAGATGATCGACGCCGGCGTCATCAAGATGGATGACAACCACAAGATCATCGAAGGCTCCAAGGTGGCGCTGATGTACGGCCAGATGAACGAGCCGCCGGGTGCGCGTGCCCGCGTCGGCCTGTCGGGGCTCTCGCTCGCAGAATACTTCCGCGACGAGGAAGGCCAGGACGTGCTGTTCTTCGTCGACAACATCTTCCGCTTCACCCAGGCGGGCGCCGAAGTGTCGGCGCTGCTCGGCCGCATTCCCTCGGCCGTGGGCTATCAGCCGACGCTGTCCACCGACATGGGCGCGCTCCAGGAACGGATCACGTCGACCAAGAAGGGGTCGATCACCTCGGTGCAGGCGATCTATGTGCCGGCCGACGACCTGACCGACCCGGCACCGGCCACGTCGTTCGCGCATCTGGATGCGACCACGGTGCTGTCGCGGCAGATTGCAGAGCTGGGGATCTATCCGGCGGTGGATCCGCTGGATTCCACGTCGCGGTCGCTGGACCCGCGCATTTGCGGCGAGGAGCACTACGAGGTGGCACGCGAAACGCAGCGCATCCTGCAGACCTACAAGTCGCTGCAGGATATCATCGCCATCCTCGGCATGGACGAGCTGTCGGAAGAGGACAAGCTGGTGGTGGCGCGGGCCCGGAAAATCCAGCGCTTCCTGTCGCAGCCATTCCACGTCGCCGAGGTGTTCACCGGCTTCCCCGGCATCTTCGTCCCGGTGGCCGACACGATCCGCAGCTTCAAGGCGATCTGCGCCGGCGAGTACGATCACCTGCCGGAGGCCGCGTTCTACATGGTCGGCACAATTGAGGACGCGGTGAAGAAGGCCGAGACGCTGACGGCGACGGCCTGATGGCGGTCAACCTGGAAATCGTCACTCCTGAGCGGCTGCTGCTGTCGCGGCCGGTGGACATGGTGGTGATCCCGGCGAGCGAGGGCGACATGGGCGTGCTGGAAGGCCACGCGCCCGCGATCGTGATACTGCGGGGCGGCGTCATCGCGCTGTATGAAGGCGAGCGGGTTACCGACCAGATGTATGTCGCCGGCGGCTTTGCCGAAGTGACGCCGGAACGCTGCACTGTGTTGGCGAACGAGGTGCTGGCGCCAGCCGACCTGTCGCGCGAGGAAGGCGAGCGACGTCTCGCCGAGGCTGAGACAGCCTTGTCGCAGGTCGAGGCATCGGATGTCGTGGCCGAGGAGATGGCGCTGGAACGCGTTCAGTCGGCGCGCGCGTTGATCGAGGCGGTCGATACGCTGCTGACGGGACGGTAGTCGCTCACGCGCTACGCGCGAAATGCGTGCCGATGTACAGCTCGGTGAGCGGGCAGTTGAGGCCGATGCTTTCCAGATGCAGCATATCGTCCCTGCCAATCTGCGCCGGTTCGTCAGGCCAAGTGCCGTCCGGGCGACGCCGCAGTAGATCGGCGGCGATCGATACCGAACGGAGCACCAGCACCTCCTGCACGCTCGGGATCGACACATAGGTCCAGACATTCTCCCAGGTGTCTGCCTCGTTGGTCGGCGACAGGATTTCGACGATCAATAGTGGCTCGGGCAATGCGATCTGGCCTGCCTCCACCGGAGAACACGTCACCGCCACATCTGGCACTCGCATGTTGCTGCGCGCACGCACACGGGGAACAATGGCGGGCTCGGTCGCGGCAATGCATGGGCTGGCGCGAGCATAGAGGTGCTGATTAAGCAGGAATGCGAGCCTCGCCTGAATGATCCCGTGCGTTGCACTGGCCGGCGCCATGGCGCGCGGCTCGCCATCGACCAGTTCCCAGCGGTCATCGCCGGCCCAGACGAGAAACTCATCCGCTGTCATGTGGTGGGGCGCCCCGCGGCGAACGGCGGTATTCATGGCACTATCCTAGCGGAGACCGATCGGGCGTGCAGTACCCACCTCACGCGCCCCTTACCCCGCTACCCTTCCGAAATCCGCCAAACGATGGCAGTTTGCCGACACGGCTTCGGACGGTGCGGACGCGGCGATGAAGCATTGGCGTATCGAGGACGTGGCGTGGGACCGGTTCGACCCAACCAAGACCGACCCCGAGCTGGTTCCGCTGGTGAAGGCCGCGGCCATGGTGGAGCGGAACGGCACCGACTACGCCATCTACCTCAATCGCGTATTCGGCGACGATCCTGACTTCCGGCAGGCGGCCGACCATTGGGCCACGGAGGAGGTGCAGCATGGCGACGCCCTTGGGAAATGGGCGATGCTCGCCGACCCGGCATGGAACTATCAGGCCGCGTTCGCGCGCTACAAGGCGGGCTTCCATCTGCAATTGGACGCGCAAGCCTCGATACGCGGCTCGCGGACCGGCGAGCTGATCGCGCGTTGCATGGTGGAGACCGGTACCTCCAGCTACTACACGGCGCTCGCCGACGCGACCGAGGAGCCAGTGCTGCAGCAGATCTGTCGCCACATCGCCGCCGACGAGTTCCGCCACTTCAAGCTGTTCTACGACCACATGCGCCGCTATCTGGCGCGCGAGAACATCGGCCTGCTGCGTCGCCTGCGCATCGCCGCCGGCCGCATCGGCGAGAGTGAAGACGACGAACTCGCCTATGCCTGGCACTGCGGCAACGAGCCGGAGGGGCTGCCGTACGAGCATGGCCGCTGCACCGCTGCCTACATGGCGCGTGCCATGGCGTTCTACCGCTTCCGTCACATCGAGCGCGGCATGGGGATGATCTTCAAGGCGGTCGGCCTGCCGCCGCGCGGAAGGCTGTCTGACCTGTCCGCCAAGGCCGCTTGGCGGCTGATGCAGTGGCGGCGCCAAAGTTTTGCGGCGCGCCTGGCGGCCTGAGCGCCGCTACAGCGAGTAGATGAAGAGACCGACGAGTCCGGCCGCGAGCGCGAACAGCACGACGGCCCGCACCGGACTGACCAACGCCGGAGGGGTCATTGCATCCGGCAGGCGCTTCCGCCCCGTGATCATCGGCCGAACCAGGTCGTGCCGCTTCAGCACAGCGTACGCGAGGATCGCGACGATATGCGCCAGTACGGCGAGTTCGATCAGTTTGAAGTTGACGGCATGGATGTGCGACAGCCAATCGCTCCAGTCCTTGCCCACATAGTTGAACAACGGCCCTTCGGTGTCGGCGTCATCGTTCGCGCAGAGGCCTGTCGCCGCCTGCACGGCGAGCAGGACCAGCATCACCAGCACCATCCAGCCGCCAGCAGGGTTGTGACCCACGGCGGTGTCAGGCTCGCGCCGGTGGAAGCGGGCAAGGTGTCGCAGCACCGCGAGCGGGCTCTTCAGGAAGTGCGTGAAGCGCGCCGTCTCGCTGCCGACGAACCCCCATGCCACGCGGAACAGCAGCAACGTGATGGTGCTGTAGCCGGACAGGAAGTGCAGTTCCATCCAGCCACGGCTCTCGGTCAGCCAGCTGACGCCGAGCAGGATGACGATCGCCCAGTGGAACAGGCGAGTGGGCGCGTCCCAGACGCGCATCGGCAGGCGACTTCCGCTCACGCGAACAACCTCGGTCATCAGGCGGAACCCAGCTTGACGCGCTGATTGTCCCGCGTCACGCAGCCGGGATGCCGATTCACATCGCTGACTGGCAGCATTTTCACGGACCGCTGATCGCATTCGGTATGGCGCTCGGGCTCGCCGTGTTGGGACGCTTTCTGCGGGCCGGCCTGGTGGCCGCGGCGGCCGGAGGGATGGGTGTGCTCGCGGGCTGGTTCGTGCTTACCGGCCGGCTTTGGGCAGTTCCGCCGCCGGTGTCTGTGGACGCACTGACCGGGCTTGCCGCCGCCACGCTGCTGATTGGCCTGCTTTGCGCCTGGCGCGGCCACGAGCGCCTCACCGCGGTCGGCATGTTGGCTGCCGCGCTGATTGCCGGCTGGTTGATGGCGGGTGCGCCGCGCCATCTGGCGGCGTTGCGGGGGAGCTGGCCGATCGGGCTTGGCGTTGCCCTGGCGGCGTTCGTCTTTGCGCGTGCACTGACCGACCCGACGCGGCTTGCGCTGGCCGGGCTGACGCTCGCGGCTGCCCTGCACATCGCCGGAACGCCGCCCATCTGGATGCAACTGGCGCTGGTGCCCGGGTTGGCTGCACTGGCAATGTTCGTGCTGCCCGCGGCGGCCGGGCTTGTGGCGCTGCCGGTCGCGGTCGACGTTGCGGGCCTCGCCTCGCTGTCGGTTATCGCTTTGGGGCGCCTGCCGCGACTTGGGTTCGCACCGGTCGATGCCGCCGCACTGTCACCGCTGCTGGCGGTCTGGCTCCTGCCGCGAGCCGAGGAGCGGTTGCGTCGCATCGGTCGGGCAGCGCCGTTGGCCGGCGGCCTTTTGGCGGGCGTTATCGCTGTCGGCTGCGTCTGGGTGGTGCGACAGCTCCTGCGCCACTAGGCTTCGCTGACGTGGGACAGCGTCAGCCCGATCTCGTCCATCAACGTAAGGTAGGGCGTGAGGTCCAGCGTGAACCGAGTGATCTCGGTGATCAGCCCCACCGCCGTAATCGGCAGTTCAATTGGCGTATCGAGCTCCAACCACACGCGATGGTCTGCCAAAAGACTTAGCCGCCAGCTCGTCGGCACCGTCCTTTCGAGCCAACGCAGCAGAGCAAAGGAACGCGGGCGGAGCGTCTCGTCGGATACATTGGCCGTGCTGCTCACTCGCGCCAGCGTCGTCTGGAGAGCCAGTTTCCAACTCTTGTGGTCTGCATCCGACTGGTCCAATCGCGCGCGGACAACGCGGTCGTGCCAGCGGAACAGAAATGCCGGGGCCGCCGCCGGGTCACTAGGGAACAAGCGACCCTCGGGATCTACCGTGAATGGCCCTAATCTGAACGGCACGCCGAAAAACATGGCGAAATGCTCCTGGTTGTCGCCAGTCTTGCAGCACCAAGGTGAAGCTTCCATAAACCAGGACGCTAATGTCCCTCGTCGATGACATCGGCCATGTGCTCGCCCCGCCCCACCCAGCCGGGCGACCATTCGCCCTGGGCGGCCTGATCGCCGTGGTGCTTGGCCTCGCGGTCGCGCCGTGGCTCGCTTGGCTTGGTCTGCTGTTCACCCTGTTCTGTCTGTACTTCTTCCGCGATCCCGAGCGCGTGGCGCCCGGCCGGCCTGGCGCTCTGGTCGCACCCGCGGACGGCCGCGTGGTCTCTGTCACACCCGCTGTGCCGCCGTCAGAGCTGGGGCTCGGCGCGATACCGCGCTGGCGCGTTTCGACCTTCCTCTCGATCATCGATGTCCACGTGAACCGCATCCCGGCAGATGGCACCATCACCCGCATCGCCTACCGTCACGGCAGCTTCCTCAATGCCAGCATGGACAAGGCAAGTGAGGCCAACGAACGCAATGCCATTGCACTTCGCCTGTCCGACGGCCGCGAGATCGCGGTGGTGCAGATCGCCGGCCTGATCGCCCGCCGCATCGTCTGCGACCTTCGCGAGGGAGATTCGGTGCACGCCGGCCAGCGGTTCGGCATCATTCGCTTCGGCAGCCGAGCGGACCTTTATTTGCCCGAAGGAGTTCGCCCGCTGGTGGCCGTCGGCCAGACCATGATCGGCGGCGAAACCGTGATCGCGGAGCTGACGCCATGAGCGGATCACCACGCCACGACTGGCACAACGGCGCAGGCCGTGTGTCACCGATCAACCGGCTGCGCCGCCTGCGTCCGCGCGCACGTCCGCGCTTCAAGGGACAGTCGTTCAACCGCATCGTCCCCAATCTGCTGACCCTGCTCGGCCTGTGCGCCGGACTGACCTCGATGCGCTTCGCGTTCGAGGGCCGCTTCGGCTCGGCCGCGGTCGCGATCGTGGTTGCCGGTGCAATCGACGGGCTGGACGGCAGGTTGGCGCGACTGCTGAAGGCGACGTCGCGTTTCGGTGCCGAGTTGGACAGCCTGGCCGACTTCCTGTGCTTTGGCGTGGCCCCTGCGTTCATTCTATACCTTTGGTCCCTGCAGCGCGCGGGTGGGTTCGGTTACACGCCCTGCCTCATCTTCGCAGTCTGCATGGCGCTGCGACTGGCCCGCTTCAACGCGTCACTCGATAGCGCGCCGGGCCCTGCCTATGCCTACAACTTCTTCACCGGCGTTCCGGCACCCGCCGGTGCGGGCGTCGCTTTGTTCCCGCTGTTTCTTGGCCTGGAGGCAAAGGCGTTGGGCTGGGGCTGGTTGCTCAGCGTTGCGCAGTTTCCGCTGTTCTGCGCCCTTGTGCTGGCCGGCACGGCATTCCTGTTGATCTCCACACTGCCGGTCTGGAGCTTCAAGAACTTCAAGGTGCCGCACGAGTATGTGCTGCCGCTGCTACTCGGCGCCGTCACCTTCGCGGCGGTTCTGGTCGCCGATCCCTGGGCTGCCCTGGCGGCGGGCGGGCTGATGTATCTCGGCATGCTGCCGTTCAGCGTACGGAGCTTTCACCGATTGAAGCGCGAGGCAGAGGATATGCGGGAGGTGGAGGTGCCGTGATCAGCGAAGCTGATCCAACAACGCCCTCGCCTGCCTCAGATCGGTACTGTCGAACCCTTCGGTGAACCAGTCGGAGACAGGAGCCAGCAGATCGACGGCCTTCCGGCGTTCGTTCTTCTCGGCCAGTAATCGCGCGAACGCCGTAGCCGTACGAAGCTCGAACAAGCGGGCCCCCTGTCGGCGCGCCGTGTTCAAGGATCTTGCAAGATAGTCCTCGACGATCTCGGGCGAAGCCTGTTCGTATTGCAGCAGCAAGCCTTCCAATCGGTCGATTTCTGCGGCCAGGTAGTTTTCGCCGTAGCTTGTGCAATGGGTGCGCGCAGTATCCAGGTGGGTGCGCGCCTCCGCAATCTGGCCCTCCCGAAGAAAGCTATCGACCAGATGAACCTCGCAATGGCTCACATGGAGCATCGCTCCGGTATCAGTCCATCGCTTAATTCCCTGCCGCTGGAGGTCCAGTCCCGCGGCGAAACTACCGAGCTGATGCATTGCCCAGCCCATGCATCGTTCACCGAGAGCAAGCCATTGCGGCAAGTGATGATCTCGCGCCGCATCGATGGTCGCCGCTGCGAAGTGAAGCGTTGCTTTCGCCTCATGCTGAGTTTGGAAGGCGTGCGCGGCCACGCCCAGGGCCCAGGCAAGGTTATGTGCGCTTTCTCCGCGCCGCGCATACTGCACCGCCTCTTCGACGAGCCGTACGCCGGAGGCCGGGAAGCCAGTTATGATTCTTGCATGCCCGCCATAGGCTCGGCAGACCATGCTGGGATGCTCGCCGTACATTGCAAATTCGTGATCCGGAACGTGATCGGCGAAGGCCGCTCCTCGGGCGAGGATCTCATCGGCCTTGTCAAATTTGCCCGCGATCATCAGCGAGTAGCCAAGCGCTCTGTGAGCGACGGCAAGCTTCGCTGGTGTGTTGCCCTCCTCGGCCAACGCAATGAGGTCACGCGCCAATGCGACGGTCCTTGGGACAGGCTGACGCATCAGGCAGGAGTTCCAGGCAAGGCGCCGCGCCGCGAACCGGGTCGGGGCTTCGTGGAGTTTGTCCGCCAGGTCCTTCGCTCGGAGGGCGCACTCCTCCACACGCGATGCGCCAAAACCTTGGACAGCAATCAGGGGGACGGCAAGGTTGAGCGTTAGATCGAGTTCGCGCGCGTCTCGTTGCCCGCTTGGTGGCAGCTTTGCGAGCAGATCGAGCGCGCATGCAAAGTGAGCACGCGCCTCGGAGTGAGCGGACCGGCCGACGCTGCGCAGGCCGGCGGTGCGCCAGTAGTCTATTGCGTGGTCAAGCAAGCCCGCCTGAGTAAAATGGTGCGCCAGAAGCTCAGGTCTCTTATCGACGGATTCCGGAAAAAGTTCTTCGTGTGCCTTGCCGATACGTGCGTGCAGTTCCTGGCGTTGGCTTCGCAGCAGGGTACTGTACGCGGCATCACGCACCAACGCATGCTTGAACGTGTAATCCGCATTTGGTGGCACACCCCGACAGAAGGCCAGCCCCAACTCGACCAGCGTATCAATGCCGTGCAGGAGTTGGTTCTCTGGCATGTCGGCAACGGCCGTCAGTAGCGTATGCGCGAACTCGCGGCCGATTACCGCACCGATTTGTGCGACTTGCTTGGCCGCGGGGAGGCGGTCGAGCCGCGCTATCAGGGAGCCTTGCAGAGTCGCTGGAACCAGGGGCGCCGAGGTGCTGTCCGCCTGTGCGGCAAACTCCAGCACGGCCTTGGTCAACTCTTCGATGAACAGCGGGACCCCGTCGCTCTGAGCGACAATCCGCTCGCGCAGCGCGGGGAGCAATACCCGTTCGACCGCAGTCCGTTCAGCCAATTGCGCCGCCTGCTTTTGCGTCAGTCGCCTGAGTGTAATCACGCTGGTGACGGCCAGACCGACCCAGGGCGGTTGAAATTCCGGACGATGCGACATGACGAGCAGAACGGGTAGGTTCGTCAGCAGACCTACCGCCTTGTCCAGCAACTCGAGGGAACTGGCATCAGCCCAGTGTGCATCTTCGAACAGTATGACCACTGGTCGCCGTCGAGCGCGATTAGTCAGCCCACGCAGCATAGAATCGAACAAGCTCTCCTTCTTGCGAAGTGGGTTGGAACTCAGCGTCGGATAGTGATCGTCAACCGGCAATGACAGCATGTCGGCAATCAGGGCGATTTCTTCCTGCGACCTTCCTGTGACCATCAACTCGAGCTTGTGCAGGCGCTCCTGCGGTGTATCGCTGCGGGTGAATCTCAAGTCTCGCTCCCACCGCGCGACAATCGGGTGGAGGGCGCTGTCTTGATGGTGCTGCGAGCAAAAATACCGCAAGGTTTGTTGCGGCTCGCCGCGGAGGTGGTCCTCCAGTGCGGCGATCAGGCGCGACTTCCCCATGCCAGGCTCGCCCGACAGCAGCACCAGTTGGCCTTCGCCGCCCTTTGCCTGCCGCCAACGCCGCAGCAACAGGTCGAGCTCCTCGTCGCGGCCGATCAGCGGCGTCATCGAGCCCGCATGAAATGCCTCGAACCTGCCCTCGACAGCAGTCTCGTCGACCACCTGCCAGGCCGGCACTGGCTGCGGCAGGCCCCTCAGTGCGACCAATCCAAGATCCCGGCAGTCGAAGAGACCACCGATCAGTCTGCGTGTCGTGGCATCGATAACGATGCTGTTGGGTTCAGCAAGTCCTTGCAGGCGAGCGGCCAGATTCGGCGTCTCGCCAATCGCGGTCTGCTGTCGTGCCTCGCCCGTGCCAATCGGCTCGCCAACAACCACCAAGCCGGTGGCAATCCCGATGCGTAACTGCATCGACGCCACTGGGGCAGGCGCCTGAGCGATTGCATCAATCACTGCGAGGGCGGCGCGAACCGCTTGTTCGGCATCCACCTCCTGGGCTTCGGGCCAGCCGAAATAGATCAACACGCCGTCGCCCACATAGCGGGCGATGAAGCCGCCAAATCGCACAATTGTGGTGGCGACGCAGGACTGGTACCCGCGGATGACGGAACTTAGATCCTCGGGGTCCAGGCGATAAGACATCGCTGTCGAACCGATGACATCGCAGAACATAACGCTGAGCAGGCGCCGCTCTGCGGTCGATGGCGACGGCGAGGCCTGCGTTGGATTGGGCGCCGGCATTATCTCAGCACGCAGTACGGCGATCGCTTCCAGGAGCTGGCGCCGATGGCCGACCGAGATGACGCCAAGTTCCTTGAGGTCGTCGGCCGTCAGACTGGCAAGAACTACCGGCGTTACGTCATTCTCGCAGAATGCCGCCGCGTACTGTCCAAGCCCCTGCTGTCGCAGCCAATCCGCGACCTCCATCGCCACCCCCCAGCCTGGCGCTGTTCTTAGCCAAACGATGGTGGACTTGAACGAAAATGTCTAGCAACAGAAACGAAAAGTCCGGCCGGCTGATTTCATCGCTGATAAGCTCAGCCACTCCATGTGAGCGCCGCCGCGAAGCTGGCGCGCAGACCAGCTGCGGACAGGCCGCGCGTGATCAGCACGATGCGTGTCGTGCCTGCTGGGTGAACCGGACGATCGAGATAGGTCGGGGGATGCAGGACGTGATGCACGCCTTGCAGAACGATCGGGCGCGTCTCGCCCTGCAGCCAGACGATGCCCTTCAACCGCAGCACACTGTCGCCGCGCAGCGACAGCACCGACTCCAACCAGCGCTGCAGCAAAGGCCACGCGATCGGCTGGTCGTGGCGCAACACCACAGAACCGATCTGCTCGCCGTGGCGGAATGGCAGGTGCTGATGGCCGTGGGCATCCAGCGGCCGCAGCCACTGCTCCAGCCTCGCGCTGTCCGGACCGAGATCGAACACATCGGCGGCATCCACCGCGCCGGCAACGACCCGACGCAGCGGGGCCGTGGCATTTAAAGTCGCGATGCGCGCCTCGGTGTCGGCGATCTGTGCGGCATTCGCGAGGTCGGTCTTGGTGACCAGGATGCGATCGGCCATCGCCACCTGCCGCCGCGCCTCCGCCTGCCGATCGAGTTGCATCGCGCCGTGCATCGCGTCCACCGTGGTCACGATGCCGTCCAACCGACAGGCGTAGCGCGCGCCCGGCTCGGCCAGCAGCGCATGGGCCACGGGGGCCGGGTCCGCCAGGCCCGTCGTCTCAATCGCGATGCGGCGAAACGGCGGCAGCTCGCCAGCGTCACGGCGCTGCCACAGCACATCCAGCGTATCGGCAATGTCGCCGCGCACCGTGCAGCAGATGCAGCCGTTCTTCAGCAGCACGGCGTCCTCTATGGCCTGCTCGATCAGCAGGTGGTCGAGGCCCACCGCGCCGAATTCGTTGACGATGACGACCGTATCGGCGAGCGACGGCTGGCGCAGCAGGTGGTTCAGCACCGTGGTCTTGCCGCTGCCCAGGAACCCGGTGAGTATTGTCACCGGCACAGTGTTCGCTGCCTCGCTCATCGCGTGCAGCTTCGGGGAGAACAGTCCATGGCGCAACCGGAAGCCCATAATTTCCGCCTGATCTCGCATGACCTGATGAACGGCTTCGGCAATGTCGGCGAGGGCATGAGCCTTCAGCTCGCGAAGGGCGGACGGCGCATCATGTGGATGGCGCACGAATGCGCGCCGAAGAACTTTACCGGGGTCGATGTCACTGACCCGCGGAAGCCGCACGTGGTGGTGCAGACCGATCTGCCGCATCGCAATGTGCGGTCCAACTCGCTGGAGATCTGCGACCAGATCATGGCGGTGGCGTACCAGACCGGCACGCACGGTGCGACGCCGGCGGGGATCGAGCTGTTCGACATCTCGACGCCCGAGCAGCCGCGCAGCATCAGCTTCATCGACCGCTCAGGGCCGCGGTCGCGCGGCGTCCACCAGCTCTGGTTCATCGACGGCAAGACCATCCATTGTTCCAGCGGCGCCGCCGACTTCATGCCGCGCAACCTGAAGGACGATCAGGCGTATACGGCATTTGACGTGAGTGATCCGACGAAGCCGCGCGAGGTTGGGCGGTGGTGGTATCCGGGGACCGAGGAGCGCGACGAGGCGCCTCCGGTCCCGCGGCATCCGAAGTTCGATACGGGGTGGCGGGCACACAATACAAACGTATATCCTGAACGGCCGGATCGCGCATACGTTGGGTATATCGATGGCGGCGCGTGTGTGCTGGATATTTCCGATATCGGCAGACCCAAGCTGGTAGGGCACTGGAATCCGCATCCGCCGTTTCCTGGCTTCACGCATACCGTGATGCCGCTGTTCGATCGGGACCTGTACGTCGTGAGCGACGAATGCGTGCGCACGGAAGGCGCGGACTGGCCCAAGCTTGTGTGGCTGCTGGATGCTCGGCGCGAGGACAACCTGATCTCAGTGTCCACGCTGCCGCTGCCGCCGATGGAGGACTATGCGATCGGCGGCCGTTATGGTGCGCACAATCTCTGGGAGAACCGGACGGGCCCCGCATTCCAGTCCAGCACGCTGGTGTTCGGCACCTATTTCGGCGGGGGGTTGCGTGTGCACGACATTGCCGACCCGCTGCAGCCGAAGGAGGTCGCGTCCTACATCCCCGACCCGCCGGAGGGTTCGCCGATGAAGGCGGCGATGATCAACGATGTGTACGTCGATGAGGCCCGGCTGGTCTATGCGGTGGACCGCTTCGCCGGCGGGCTGTACGTGTTGGAGATGACAATTTAGCTGTCATTGCGAGCGACCGTCAGGTGATCTTGCCCATGGCACGCAGGCTCGCCTCGACGGTGCCCATCAGTCCAGTGTAAGGCTTCGCCTTCGACAGATCGCGGATCTGGCCGATCTTCTCGGCCACCATCTCGACCGTCACCGGCTGGTCCGGATCGAACTGCACACCCTCAGACTGGAAGTACTGCACCCGCGCGTAGTTGCCAGCGGTAGCGGCGATGATCTCGCCGTTGGCATCGCACTCCTCGCTGCAAAGCCACGCCACCGCCGGCGAGACGAACTCCGGCCGCATGTATTGCAGCATGTGCGGCGGCAGCAGCGCCTCAGTCATCCGCGTGCGCGCCGAGGGCGAGATCGCGTTGCACAGGATGTTGTATTTGGCGCCCTCGAAGCGCAGCACGTTGATCAGGCCGTTCACCGCCATTTTCGCCGCGCCGTAGTTGCTCTGGCCGAAGTTGCCGACCGTGCCGGAGCCTGACGTGGTCACCACAACCCGCCCGTACTGCTGTTTGCGCATGATCGGCCAGGCGGCCTTGGTGCAGTAGACGGTGCCCATGAAGTGCACCTGCACGGTGAACTCGAAGTCCTCCATCGACATGTTGTTGAAGGCCTTGTCGCGCAGGATTCCGGCGTTGTTCACCAGGATGTCGCAGCGGCCCCACGTGTTCACCGCGGTATCGACGATGTTCTGCGCGCTCTTGGCGTCGGCGACGGAATCGTAGTTCGCCACGGCCTGACCGCCGGCCGCCTTGATTTCGGCCACCACCTTGTCGGCGACCGCGTGCTGATCGCCGCGACCATCCACCGCCCCGCCGGGATCATTCACCACCACCTTGGCGCCGCGGCTTGCCAGCAGCATGGCGTGCGAGCGGCCGAGGCCGGCGCCGGCGCCGGTGACAATGGCGACGCGGTCGTCGAAACGGATGGTCATGTGCGGGGTCCCTTCTGGTCGGATGCTGGCTGCGGGCGTATCCTACCGGCCAGTAACTCTCAAGAGGCCAGCCATGAGCTATCTGCGCAGCGGCATCTTCCTGGCGCCGTTCCACAACCTGACCGAGAATCCGACGCTCGCGCTGGAGCGCGACATGGAGCTGCTGCAGCATCTCGACCGGCTCAACTATCATGAGGCGTGGATCGGCGAGCACCATTCGGGCGGCTTCGAGATCATTGCCTCGCCGGAGATGTTCATCGCGGCGGCCGCCGAACGCACGCGGCACATCAGGCTGGGCACCGGGGTCGCGTCGCTGCCATACCACAATCCGTTCATCCTCGCCGACCGGATGGTGCAGCTCGACCACATGACGCGCGGGCGCGCGATGTTCGGCGTGGGACCGGGCGCGCTGGTGCACGATGCGCTGAAGATCGGCATCAAGGCGGCGGATCAGCGGCGGATGATGAACGAGTTGCTTGAGGTGATCATGCGGCTCCTGCGCGGCGAGATGGTCACCGAGAAGACCGACTGGTACAACCTCGTGGACGCACAGTTGCAGTTGCCCTGCTACACGCAGCCGATCATGGAGACCGCGGTGGCGGCATCGCGGTCGCCCACAGGCGCGCTGGCGTCAGGGCGGCATGGCATCGGCATGCTGTCGATCGGCGGTACCAGTCCCGAGGCAATGGAGAAGCATACGCAGAACTGGGGCCTGTACGAGGACCAGGCGCGGCTCAATGGACACGTGCCGGATCGCAGCAAGTGGCGGCTGGTGACTCTGATCCATGTGGCGGAAACGCGCGAGAAGGCGCGGGAGAACGTGAGGTTCGGCATCGATGCCTTCCGCGACTACTTCTCCGATGTCGGCACGTTCCCGATCGTGCCGCCCGACATCAAGGATCCCTACACGTTCTTCGTGGAGAGCGGCGCGGGATGCATCGGCACGCCCGATGACGCGATCGCCTATATCGAGAATCTGCTGAAAGGATCGGGCGGGTTCGGCGCGATCATGGAGCTGGCGCACAACTGGGCCGACTGGGAGGCGACGAAGCGGCACTACGAGCTGATGGCGCGGTTCGTTCACCCGCACTTCCAGCGGTCGCGCGAGCTGCGGCGCGATTCGTATGCCTATGCGCGGGATCGCCACGAGGAGTTCACCGGCCAATCGGCCGCCGCGGTGCAGGCGGCGATCGACGCATTGGCGGCGCGACGCGCGGCTGAATAGCCGGTGCGTCCTCTGCTTTGGTCGGCGTCGCTGATTTTTGCGCTCGGGCACTCGGACGAGTCACACTGGCTCATCACCCAGTGACACGACGGGAGCCCACGCAATGCAGGTCGGCGTCTTCATCCCCATCGGAAACAATGGCTGGCTGATCTCGACCACCTCGCCGCGCTTCATGCCTACGTTCGATCTCAACCGCGCGGTGGTGGAGAGAGCCGAGCGCTACGGGATGGATTTTGCGCTGTCGATGATCAAGTTGCGAGGGTTCGGTGGGCCGTCGGAGTTCTGGGACTACAACCTGGAGAGCTTCACACTGATGGCCGGACTGGCAGCGGTCACGAGCCGCATCCAGTTGTTCGCGACCTGCTCGGTTTTGACCTTGCCACCGCCGATCGCCGCGCGCATGGCGGTGACGATCGACAGCATCTCGCACGGCCGGTTCGGCCTCAACATGATCACCGGCTGGCAGGAGAAGGAATATTCGCAGATGGGCATTTGGCCCGGCGACAGGCACTATCAGCATCGTTACGAGTATTGCAGCGAATACGTGACGATTATGCGGGAGTTATGGGAGACCGGGCGCAGCGATTTCCAGGGTGAGTTCTTCCGTATGGACGATTGTCGATGCCTGCCGCTGCCGACCGCGCGCATCCCGATCATCTGCGCGGGTCAGAGCGACAGGGGGACGCAGTTCGCGGCGACCTACGCTGATTACAATTTCTGCTCCAGTTTCGGCATCAACGACCCGCATGCGGTGGCGCCGAGTAGCGCACGATTGGTCGCGGCCAACGATCGCACAGGGCGGGACTGTGGTGCGCTGGTGGTGATGATGGTGATCGCCGAGGAGACCGATGCGGCTGCCTTCGCGAAATGGGAGCACTATCGCGATGGCATGGACATGGAAGCGCTGGGCTGGCGGCAATCGCAGGCAGAAGCTGATCCGGGCGGCGACAAGTACGCCGGCGCAGGCCGGTGGGCGGAAAAGCTGCGCAATCGCATGCCGACGATGCATGGCGCGCTGGTGGGTTCATATGAGCGCGTCGCCGCATTGCTGGACGAGTACGCGACGGTGCCTGCCGTGAGCGGCGTCATGCTGACGTTCGACGATTTTATCGAGGGTATGGACAAGTTTGGCGAGCGGATCCAGCCACTGATGGAGAGCCGGCGGGATGTATTGCAGCGGGCCTAGTGCCGGAATGATCGACTCAGCAGGATTTAGGAGCAAAGTGACGAAGCAAGCTCGGTCGAATATCGGGGTTTGGCATCAAGCATCCAGCTTCAGCACCTCGCCAGCCAGGTAAAGACTGCCGCATATCAACACCCGCGCTCGTGCTTCGCGTGGCAGCGCGCGCAGCGCGTCCGCGACGTGTGGACCCGGCCGCGCAACGCCCCCCGACTCTTCAATGATCGCCTCGACTGGCCGCGCATCGTGCTGCCCAGGTTCAGCCACCGCCCACAGGCTGGTTGCAAATGAAACCAGCGGCCGGAGGAACTCGGTGGCGTCCTTCGTCTGCTTCATGCCGACGACCACATGCACCGGCCGATCCGACCACGTTCGCAGATGCTCGGCCAGTGCGACGCCAGCCCCGGGATTGTGTCCGCCGTCAAGCCACAGCTCCCAGTCCATCGGCAACAGCGCCGCTAACTTCCCGTGGAGGCGTTGAAGCCGCGCCGGCCACTCCGCGCGAGCGACGCCCGCGGCATCCATTGCCAGTCGGGACGCACGCATTGCCGCAATCGCGATGCCCGCATTGTCGAGCTGGAAGGCGCCAGACAGTGATGGTGGTGGCAGGTCCAGGACGCCAAGCGTATCTTCATAGCGACCCGGGGCTATGCGCCAGTCGCGACCGCGCAGCATCACCGGTGCACCGACACGTTGTGCGGCGGTCAGCAGCACGTCGGTCACCTCGGGAGGCTGCTGGCCGATCGCCACCGACACGCCCCGCTTCAGGATGCCGGCCTTCTCCGCCGCGATCAGCGGCAGCGTATCGCCGAGCATCTCGCGGTGATCGAGCGAGATCGAGGTGACCGCGCAGGCGGCCGGCCGGTCGATGACATTGGTCGCGTCGCCGCGGCCGCCAAGACCAACCTCAAGGACGCACAGATCGGCCGGTGTCTCCGCGAACAGATGCAAGGCAACTGCGGTGATCACCTCGAACACGGTGATCGCGGCGCCCGCATTCACCTGCTCGACGTGTTCCAACGCCGTGGCCAGCGCCGCGTCCGATACCAGCTTGCCGGCAAGGCGGATGCGCTCGTTGAACCGCACCAGATGCGGCGAGGTATAGACATGCACGCGCTGCCCTGCCGCCTCGGCCATCGCGCGCACAAAGGCACAGGTGCTGCCCTTGCCGTTTGTCCCCGCGACATGAACCACCGGCGGCAGTCGGCGCTCGGGGTGATCGAGCTTCTCCAGCAGTACGCGCAGCCGGTCCAGGCTGAGGTCGATCAGTCGCGGATGCAGGCCATGCAGTCGTGCTACGATGCCTTCGATGCGCGCGCTCATGCCGCCGCCGGGATTTCCTTGACGCGCAGCAGCGAGATCACCCGCGCCAGCGTCGCCTTCAACTCGGTGCGCTTCACCACCATGTCGACGATGCCGTGCTCGTGCAGATATTCGGCGCGCTGGAAGCCCTCGGGGAGTTTCTCGCGCACCGTCTGCTCGATGACGCGAGGTCCGGCGAAGCCGATCAGCGCGCCGGGTTCGGCGATATGGATATCGCCCAGCATCGGGAAGCTCGCCGTGACCCCACCCGTCGTGGGATCGGTCAGCACTACGATGTATGGCAGCCCCGCCTCCTTGACCAGCCGCGTGGCGATCACCGTGCGCGGCATCTGCATCAGGCTGATCGCGCCTTCCTGCATGCGCGCGCCACCCGAGGCGGTGAACACGATCAGCGGCGCATCCTGCAACACGGCAAGCCGCGCCGCGGCAACTATGCCGTCACCGACCGCCGCGCCCATCGAGCCGGCGATGAACTCGAACTCCATCGCCGCGACCACCGCCTGGTGGCCGTCGATCCTGCCATGCGCGACTGCCAGCGCATCGTCCAGGTGAGTCTTGTCACGTGCCTCCTTCAGCCGGTCGGTGTAGCGCTTGGTGTCACGAAAGCGCAGCGGGTCGGCCACTACCTTCGGCAGTTCGATGCGGGTAAAGCTGCCCTCGTCGAACGTGTAGCCGAGGCGTTCGATGGCGCCGACGCGCATGTGATGCGAGCAGTGCGGACAGACCTTCAGGTTCGCGAGCAGGTCGCGGTGGAAGATCATCTGTTGGCAGGCGGGGCATTGGTGCCAGAGGTTCTCCGGTGCCTCGCGCCGGGCGAACAGCGTGCGGATCTTCGGGCGGACGAATTCGGTGAGCCAGCTCATGCGCAGTGGCTTATGGTCTGTCTTCGGCGGTGTAAAGTGCCACCACGGACTGAAGAGCTCCAGGCTGGGACTCGCATCAATCTCCCCACTGATTGCCAACCCTGCCCTCCCGGCGGGCGTGCTCGTCGTCCAAACGGGTGGCTCGTGCTGACGAACTACCATTCGACCGCACGGACGACTGAGATCAGCTAGTCATCCGCAAAGTAACGGAAGTTCATAAACGACAGATCTAGCTGGTCAGCAAGAGAGAGAGCGGGCTCGCGTGCAAGATCGTCCGCAAGCTGCTGCAACATTCGTAGCTTCTCTGGCAGATCCCTTTCAGCGCAGTCCAGTAGTGCGCGAACGGCGCGCTCATATCCGGGAAGGGAGGAGCACAGCAGGCTTCCAAGTTGTCGCCCGTACTCGCTGGTCCAATCCCACCGGCCGTCGAGGATCGCGCGAATCGCCTCAAGCTTGGGCCCATGAAAGTGTATAATTGGCGCCGCTTCGTTGATTCCCCAGTATGGCTTCCAGTTGAACCTTGGATCCAATCGTTCCCAACGTCTGCGGTATAGCTCATTGTACGCAGCCTGATCATTGAACATATGGCCGCGGCCTTGTCGCATTCCGGAGACCACAAACTCTTGGAACTCGGGGTACGTCCGCCTTAGAGACGGGACATTGATAACCATGGCCCCAGTATTGCAGTAGTTCCAGTTGTCGACCTTGAACTCCGGCGCGCAGGCGAAATACTCAGGGCGGATATGACCGAAGTCCGGATGCCGGACAAAGAGCACGTCGCAGTCGGTGTAGGCAACAAATTCATCGACCGTCTCTAGGAGGCAGATTTGCGATCGTAACCAGTGACCTAGCAGCGCTTTGGGGTAGCGGCCCTGCGCCGCAAGAACATTGATCTCGTTCTCGAACCTAATATCAACATCGATAACCCTTACTCCGCGTGCTTCCATCCATTCTGTGAAGTCGTTCCGAGCTCCAGTGTAAAGGAGGTGTGGCTCAAGGTCCGTACGAGACAGCGCGGAGCTTACAGCAATTCGCGCATGTAATCCGAGCTCGCTATGGGTGCCGGCCTCGTTTAAGCCCAAATACCACTTCATGAACCCGCCAATTCATGCCGTTGAACCTAATAAGACGATTGCGGATCCGTTGCAACGCGCACCTTTGGCGAGGTCGATTGCCCGTGCACCCATCTTGCGGATGGACGGCTCTATCAGGATCATGCAGATTTGCGGTTATGCTCCAGATTGACGATCGCGGTGTAGGCAACAAAATCGTCCTCCCGTCGACAGACGGGCACAAGGTCCAGGGCCATGCGGTAATTGGCGGTGACAGCAATCATTTGGAAATCGCCAATGAATCGGTCTCCAGTAATATATACGTTTATTTGGGCTCAGGATGCACCGTACGCGTTGGCGTAGGCTGCAGTCTCGGCAATCTATTTATACACGCAATGGATCGCGGAGAAGTCATCATCGGCAGCCGATCCGGCTTCAACGGTAGCGTCCGCCTATTACTGCATGAACCGGGCCGAGTAAGCATTGGCGAGGGTTGTCTATTCGCGGGTGAAGTGGATGTGACCGTAAGCGATATGCATTCAATCGTGGATGTGATAACCGGACAGCGCGTTAACCCGGCGCGGGATGTCGTGCTGGAAGACCGCGTGTGGGTCGGGCAGCGCGTAACGATCCTCAAGGGCGCGCATATAGGGAGGGGCTCCATTATAGGCGCGTGCTCCTTGGTATCAGGTCAAGTGCCGCCCAACTGCGTAGCCGCCGGCATACCGGCAAAGGTTATTCGGACAGGTGTTACCTGGCGGCACGAACTGATTTATTGATTGTTCGCAACTCTGTCTTTTTGGGCACAGGTTCTTGCCGGGGCGGACGGTGTTTCGGTGGCCGTCGTTCATTGTGTAACCGTAATGGACACATTACGCTTTGACGTGCTCCCGCGCCCCACGCACCCCGGTGGCAAGCTCGCGCACCTGATCGAGCAACTTGCGCACCAGGTCAGGTGAACCGAGGTTCGCCTCGATCGTGGTGCACAGAGCCGACCCTACCACCGCCGCGTCGGCGGCCCTCACCGCCGCGGCTGCCTGCGCCGGCGAGCGGACGCCGAAGCCAATGGCGATCGGCAGGTCCGAAATCTTGCGGATGCGGGGAATGGCTTCGGCGAGATGCTCGACCGTGGTGCTGCGCGTGCCGGTGATCCCGGTGATGCTGACGTAGTAGACGAAGCCGGAACTGCCATCGAGCACCAGCGGCAGGCGCCCGTCGTTCGTCGTCGGCGCGATCAGGCGTATGATGTCGATGCCGTGCGCTGTGGCGTGCGGCACCAGAACGTCGGCCTCCTCGGTAGGCAGATCGACCATGATCAGGCCATCGACACCGGCGCCGGCTGCATCGGCACAGAAGCGTTCGGCGCCGTAGGACAGGACGGGATTGAGATAGCCCATCAGAATGATCGGCGTCGCGTCGTCGTCACGCCGGAACTCGCGCACCAAGGCGAGCACATGCCGAACAGTCACGCCGGCCTTAAGCGCACGCTTGCCTGCGGCCTGGACGATCGGGCCATCCGCCATCGGGTCGGTGAACGGAATGCCGATCTCGATCAGGTCCGCACCGGCCGTCGGCATGCCACGCAACATCTCCAGCGAGGTCGCAGCGTCGGGGTCCCAGGCTTCGATGAAGGGTATCAGCGCACCACGGCCTTCGCGCCTCAACGCGGCAAAGCGGGGGGTGATGCGGCTCATAAGCAGAATCTCCGCCTCTCGTCGCGGGAGGGGGATCGGGGGAGGGGGGAAATGCTTTCGTGCCGGTTCACAGCCTCACCCCAAGATGCTCCGCGACGGTAAAGATGTCCTTGTCGCCCCGCCCGCACAAATTCATCAGAATGATCTGATCCTTCCCCATCGTGGGCGCGAGTTTCGTCACATGCGCCAATGCATGCGCCGGTTCCAGTGCCGGAATGATCCCTTCGGTCCGCGTGCACAACTGGAAAGCCGCCAGTGCTTCCTCATCGGTCGCTGACACGTATTCCACCCGCCCGATATCGTGCAGCCACGAGTGCTCCGGCCCAATCCCCGGATAATCCAGACCGGCGCTGATCGAGTGCGCCTCGATGATCTGTCCGTCATCGTCCTGCAACAGATAGGTCCGATTGCCGTGCAGCACGCCAGGCCGTCCCCCTGTCAGGCTGGCGGCATGCTCGCCGCTCTCGATGCCGTGCCCGCCCGCCTCCACGCCGATCAGCCGCACCGACGGATCGTCCAGGAACGGATGGAACAGTCCCATCGCATTCGATCCCCCACCGATGCACGCGACCGCCGCGTCCGGCAGACGCCCCTCGGCTTCGCGCAACTGCGCCTTCGCCTCCTCGCCGATCACCGACTGGAAGTCGCGAACCATCATCGGGTACGGGTGCGGCCCCGCGACGGTGCCGATCAGGTAGTAGGTGTCCTCGACATTCGCGACCCAGTCGCGCAGCGCCTCGTTCATCGCATCCTTCAAGGTGGAGGCGCCCGAGGTCACCGGCTTCACCTCCGCCCCGAGCAGTTTCATGCGGAACACGTTGGGCTTCTGCCGCTCGACGTCTGTGGCGCCCATGTAGACAGTGCACGGCAGCCCGAACAACGCGCACATCGTCGCGGTCGCCACGCCATGCTGGCCGGCGCCGGTCTCCGCGATGATCCGCGTCTTGCCCATCCGCTTGGCCAACAAAATCTGGCCCATGCAGTTGTTGGCCTTGTGGCTGCCGGTGTGGTTCAGCTCGTCGCGCTTGAAGTAAACCTTCGCCCCGCCGAGGTGACGCGTCAGCCGCGCGGCGAACCACAGCGCGCTGGGGCGCCCGACATAATGCGTCAGGTATTCCGCAAGCTCCGCCTGGAACGCAGGATCTGCTTTCGCAGCCAGATAGGCCTGCTCCACTTCCAGGATGAGCGGCATGAGCGTCTCGGCGACGAACCGGCCGCCGAATTCGCCGAACCGGCCACGCCCGTCCGGACCGTTGCGCAGGCTATTGACGCCGAAAGGCTGGTTCACGTTGTGTCGTCTCCTTTCGCCGCGTCATAGCCCAGCCGGGCGCCAGGGTCACGCCTCCGGCAGCCGCGCGGTCGTCGTCCGCCCCGCCAGATGATTTTGGTGCGGTCGACGGCCAACGAGGCGCTGATTGGATAGCCGCGACAGACTGCCAAACCGTATCGGATCGAAGTCCCCGCTGGGAGGCTCCGATGCTCTTCATCTGGTTCCTCGGTCTGTTGCACATTGCAGGTTCGGCGTACGCCGCACCACCGCCGGACGCGAGCGGGCAATTCAGCGATTGGTTCAGAAGCCTGACGGTGCCTGGTATTCCCGGCGCGCCCTGCTGCACCATGGCTGATTGCCGGATGGTCGAGGCCCGATGGAATGACTGGACGCGGCACTACGAAGCCCAGGTGACACGCGAGCGGTTCAGCACCACAACCTGGAAACGGATGTTGTCCGAAGAGAGTGGGGAAGCATACCAAGCCGCAAGAAGCGCCTGGATGCGGCAATGGCTCAGCAGGTATGGGGCCACTTCCGATGTATGGATTGAAATTCCTGAAGCCAAGGTCAGTGCCGTTCAGAACCCGACCGGACGCGCGGTCCTTTGCTGGTCAATCTTCAACACCGAATCCAACGGCGTTTTCTGCTTCATCCCATATCAGGGGGTCTGACCGTTTACCGGCTTCAGGTGAGCGGCATGCCCGCTCGCGCGACGGCTTCGAGCCAGTCGGGGTCCGACGGAGGATAGGACGCCATCATCAGGGATACGGAGAACTCCGGCTGTGCGCGGCGCAAATGTTCGACTGCTGCGATCAGCACTGACGCATCATGCCACTTGGCGGAGTAGCAGGTCTGCCACCGATATATCCACGTCGCCTCGGGGTTCTCGGCGAGCGCCTTACGGGTCCAAAGGTCGGCTTCTGCACGTCGGCCGGCATGGCAATGCGCGGATGCGATACCAACGAAGCAGTTGGCACGAGATATGCGCGGCCCCCTGAGCTGAAGTGCCCGTCGAAAATCAGTGATGGCACGGTCGGCATCGGCAGGGGAATTCAGCCTGAGGAATCCGCGACGCTCCCAGGCCCACGCCGAGGTGGGGTCCATAGCCAATGCACGCGTGACAAGCGCCTCCGCCTCGTCAGCTGGCAGCGCCAATGCGGTTGCGGTGCTGCAGGCGGCCATCACCAGCGGATTGCTGTTGTCGAGCATGCCCGCCCGCAGAGAGAGAGAAACCAGTGCGGTATCTCTCGCGGCGCCTGGCGAGGAAGTGCCGTGATATGTGCCAAGTTGCGCGTTACAGCATGCAAGCAAGGCCATCGACGTGGCATCGGCCGCATCCAACTCCATCGCGCGATTCAGGATGGCCATGGCTCGTCGTGCATTTGGCACGCTGGTGCCAAGGATAAGCGGCAGCGCCTGCAACGCCAGATCGCGCGCGCCAAGATCCGTGGGAGCCTTGTTGTGCACACGTTCGATTTCTGCATGGGTGATTCTCGAGACGACACCGCACAGCACGCCATCGACGACATGGTCCTCTAACTCGAAAGGATCGTTGACCGAACCATCGAAGCTGTCGCCCCAGACATGCCGGTCGGCGGCGACATCGACCAGCCTGACAATCACGCGCGTGCGCTCATCGCGGTGGCGTCAGCCGACCCAGCAGGCGGAACACCTACAGATGCTCTGGCATTGCTGCGGTCGTGCGGCGCGTTCATCGGACAAGTTCCGCGAGGGAGTGATCTTCTCGGCCAGGTTGCCATTCATATAGTCGAGCGCGCGCTTAACGTGCCGCGGCAGGACCGTCTGATCGTCAAACTCACTCGGTTCCAACTTCCCGATGCCGTCCATCGGCCACTCCCCCGTCGATGGCGAACTGTTTGTGACCGGCGCTTGGATAATCCGCCTCGGCTGGATGTCCTCCTCGACCTCTTATCGTCCCTGTCTGGAGGTGCACTATCCGAATTCCGCCCCGCTGTCCCTGTGCCGCCCAGAACTCAACCGGCTAAATCCCGCTGAACGGCTCTGGCCGCCAAGTGCCATATGTTCAGCGGGCCCGGCGGGCATTCCGTCACCGTCCTGTCATCAGGCGCAACGCTTTTGTGCGGCGCACAATTCAAAGTTGTGTGGATGGGCTGGATTGTTTCGCACTTCCACTCTTATCATCGACGCACCCGTCATTTGCCTACGCCACCCACGACAGGAGCAAAGCCGTTGACGCTTGCCGCCGACACCGCGCACCCGAGGCATAGGAACTGGAAGACCAATGCGGCCGAGGCGCTTGCCGGGACCGGCATACATGCGTCTCGGCCGGTGCATGCCAACCTCACTGCGCCGGCGCTCGTGGCGGAGGCAGTGCGGCGTGATGAGGGGCGGCTGTCGGTCGACGGCGCGTTGGTCGTGGCGACTGGCGTTCACACCGGCCGATCGGCGCAGGACAAGTTCGTGGTGGATGAGCCGTCGGTCACCGGCGAAGTGTGGTGGGGCCGTGTCAACAATCGCCTCGCACCAGAGAAATTCGCCGTGCTGAGGGCGCGCGTGCAGGCCTATCTGCAGGGGCAGGAACTGTTCACCCAGGACCTGTATGCCGGCGCCGATGCGGCGCATTGCGTGCGGGTGCGCATGGTCACCACCGGCGCCTGGCAGGCGCTGTTCGCCCGCAACATCTTCATCCGGCCGAAGCCCGAGGAGCTGGCGGATTTCCAGCCGGACTATGTGATACTGCACGCGCCAGGCTTTCAGGCCGATCCGGCGATCGACGGCGTGCGCAGCGGTACTGCCGTCGCGCTGTCGTTCGAGCAGCGCACCATCGTCATTGCCGGCACCGAGTACGCCGGTGAGGTGAAGAAGTCGATCTTCACCGTCATGAACTGGATCCTGCCGGAGCGCGGGGTGATGCCGATGCATTGCAGCGCCAACATCGGCGGCGAAGGCGACGTGGCGTTGTTCTTTGGGCTGTCGGGCACCGGCAAGACCACGCTCTCGTCGGATCCGCACCGCAAGCTGATCGGCGACGACGAGCACGGCTGGAGCGAGAAAGGCGTATTCAACTTCGAGGGCGGCTGCTACGCGAAAGTGATCAACCTTTCGGCGGAGCATGAGCCGGAGATCTGGGCCGCCAGCCACCGCTTCGGCACGGTCCTGGAGAACGTCGTCGCCGACGGACATGGCAGGCTGGACCTGACGGATCAGTCGCTGACCGAGAACACGCGATCGGCCTATCCGGTGGAGTACATCCCAAACATCGAGCCATCCCTGTGCGGTGGCCAGCCACGCAACGTCGTGATGCTGACCTGCGATGCGTTCGGCGTCATGCCGCCGATCGCGAAGCTGACGCCGGCCCAGGCGATGTATCATTTCCTGTCAGGCTATACCGCGCTGGTGGCAGGGACCGAGAAGGGTCTCGGTGCGGAGCCCGTGGCGACGTTCAGTACCTGCTTCGGCGCGCCCTTCCTGCCGCGCCGACCGGAGGTGTACGGCCGCATGCTGGCCGAACTGATCGGGCGACATGAGGCCGATTGCTGGCTGGTGAACACGGGCTGGAGTGGCGGACAATACGGTGTAGGGCAACGCATGAGCATCCGCCACACGCGCGCACTGCTGCGCGCCGCGCTGGACGGCAGCCTGGCGCGGACGCGGTTCCGCAAGGAGCGGTTCTTCGGCCTGGCAATTCCCGAGCAAGTGCCAGGTGTGCCAGCCGAGGTGCTCGATCCGCGCGAAGTCATGGTCGGACAAGGCGGCATACGATCGGATGGCGAGCGAACTGATCGGCCGGTTCGAGAAGAATTTTGCGGTCTTCGAGGCGGGCGTCGGCGACGAAGTCCGCGCCGCCGCGATCCGCGCCGCCGCCTGAGCGGCCACGCATGTACGTTCCTCCGCTGCACAAAGAAGACCGCATCGACGTGCTGCACGATGCAATCCGCCGCACCGGCTTGGCGACCTTGGTCACGTTGACGCAGGACGGGCTGATAGCGAGCCATGTGCCGATGCTGCTGGACGCGGACCCCGCCCCGTATGGCACGCTGGTGGGCCATCTCGCGCGGCCAAACCCGCAGGTGCGCGGCGCGATCGGCGAGGCGCTGGCGATCTTCCAGGGACCGGAGGCCTACATCACGCCGTCCTGGTACGAGACCAAGCGTGCGACCGGCAAGGTCGTGCCGACCTGGAACTACGTGACGATCCACGCCTATGGCACGGTCGAGTTCTTCCACGACCCGGAGCGGTTGCGCGACGTGGTCACGCGGCTGACCGAGCGGCAGGAGATGCCTCGCGCCGAGCCATGGGCGGTAACCGATGCGCCGGCCGATTTCATCGATGTCATGCTGAAGGGCATCGTCGGCTTCGCGCTGCCGATATCGCGGCTCGAGGGCAAATGGAAGATGAGCCAGAACCGCCCTGCGGAGGACCGCGCCGGCGTGATTGCCGGGTTGCAATCGGATGGCCGCGAGGATGTGGCCGGTCTGATCCCCGGGTAGCTCGGATTGCGTCCGAGCCTGTGGCGCGGCCATAACCCCATCCCGATGAACAGCATCTTCAAAGGCGATGTGAGTACCGCCGGGGGCCGTGCGCTCGCTTGGCTCGATGCGCTGGTGGTCGACCACGCGGTGTTCCGACTGGTGTGGAGCAACTTCGCCTCCGTCGCGCCAGGGCGCCTGTATCGCTGCAACCATCCCACACCGGCGCGCCTCGCGGCACTCACGCGACGCTATGGCCTGAAGACGCTGATCAACCTGCGCGGCGAGACCGGCAATGGCTCGGATGCGCTGAGCCGTGAGGCGGCCCAGGCACTCGGTCTGGAGTTCGTCGATGCGCCGCTGGACAGTCGTGGTGCACCGCAACGCGAACGGATCCTCCGGCTGTTCGACATCTTTCGGCAGATGCGCGCGCCGGCTCTGCTGCACTGCAAATCAGGCGCCGATCGCGCGGGGCTCGCGGCCGGACTGTTCGTGCTGTATCAGGGCGGCACCTCGCGGCAGGCACTGGCGCAACTCTCGCTGCGCTTCGGCCATATCCGGCAGGCACGCACCGGCGTGCTCGACGCGTTCTTCCACCACTATGCGCGCGAGGCTGAGGGGCGGAAGCCGTTTCTCGACTGGGTGCGCGAGGACTACGATCACACGGCCCTCCAGCGTGACTTTCACGCCAACGGGCTGGCAAGTTTCATCAATGACTGGGTGTTGGTGCACGAATAGCGATGCAGGCAAGCGACGTCATCGAAGGACTGCCGATCACCGACTGGCAGGGACCATTCGCACCACCTGTGCAGACGCAGGCGCTCGATGCGCTGGAGGCCGGCCGCGTGCTGATGGCGCGACTGCCGTTCCATCTGGCGCCGGACGAGACCTTCCTTCTGTCGCCCGCCGTCATGGGCAGCGAGCGCAAGAACATCAGCTTCGATGCTGCAACCGGCCGCATCGGCAACACCTCGCTGTCCGGCGCCGAGGCCGAACGATTGCAGTGCGATGCTGCGCCGCTTCGCCGACATGGCGGAGACATTGCTGCGCGATCTCCTGCCTGGCTACGCGCCGGCGCTGCAGCGGGCGCGCACCAGTTTCCGCCCAGCGGAGATCGCTGGCCGCCAGTATTCGCCGCGGCACGACGACCGGCTGCTGCACGTCGATGCGTTTCCCAGCCGCCCGATGCGTGGCCAGCGGATTCTCCGCCTGTTCAGCAACGCTTCGGCAGATGGCGCACCACGTGCCTGGCGCGTCGGCGAGTCATTCCCTGACTTCGCCCGCCAGTTCCTGCCGCGCACGGGCTCGGCGGTGCCCGGCAGCGCCTGGCTCCTGCAGCGCCTGGGCATCACCAAGGGGCGGCGCAGCGAATACGATCGGATCATGCTGCGTCTGCACGACACAGGAAAGCTGGACGCTGCCTACCAGTCCGGCGCGCCACGAGCAGACTTGTCGTTTGCCGCCGGCACCACGTGGCTCTGCTTCACGGATCAGGTGCTGCACGCGGCCCTCGCTGGGCATTGCGCATTGGAACAGACATTCCATTTGCCAGTCACGGCGATGGCGCATCCGGAGCGTTCGCCGCTCCGGGTGCTCGAGCAGCTGGCCGGCCGCGCGCTGACATAGCGCAACCGATCGGCGGCCAATCAGGGATCGTCCCGCCCAGGGATCAACGCGACGGCGCCAGCCGCAAGCACCGAAGCCAATGCAGCCACGGCAAACGCTGCCGAAAGCGACCATGTGACCAGCAGGCCGGCGAGCGCTGAACCCAACGGGCCGCCGGACATGTTCAGGCTCATTGAGACGGAAAGCACGCGGCCCAGTTCCGCCGGATCGGTTCGTCGCTGGCGCAACGTCAATACGCCGACATCGATAGGTCCCGCCGCGGCGCCGACCAGCATCAATCCGATTGCCAGGCCGGCGAGGCCGAATTCAGCCGCTATCGGCCATGCCGCGAGGGCGGTCACCAGCATGCCGATCGCCATCACCTCGCGCTCTCGTCCGGCAATGCGTCGATGGCCGGCGATCAAGGCTGCAATGCCACCGACAAGACCGAGGCCCGCCCAGAGCAGGCCTGCGACGGCCGCGGCCGTACCGCCTGGGAACTGTCGCGCCGCGAATACCGGCACCACGACGACCAGGATGCCCCAGGAGACCTCATACAGCGAATAGGACACCGCGAGCCCGCGCAATGAGGGGTGTCGCACGACGCGCAGCACGCCACGCCATGCCTCCGCCAGCAGCGGACCGGGACGCGGCAACCGGCCGCGCGGTCGGCGAATGAAGCCCACGCACAATGCAGCCGCCGCGTAGGTGAGTGCGATGATGCCCAGAGCGAGCGCCGGTCCACCAAATCCCACAATCGCGCCGGCCAACGCGGGCCCGACGATGTCAGACAGGCCATGGATCGAGGTATCCAAGGCGTTCACGCGCGCCAGTGCCGTCACCGGGACCAGACGAGGGAGCAAGGCACGGATCCCAGACATGGTCAGCGGGCTGGTCAGCGAGAACACGCCGACCAGTGCGAGTAGCACGGGTGCCGTCGCCCAGCCCACACCATCGAACGCGATCAACGCGATCACGCACGTGGCACTCGCTGCCATGTCCACGCTGATCGCCCAGACCGAACCAACCGTGTCGATGAGCGCACCGGCAACCGGACTGATCGCCAGGCCGGGCGCAACAGCGGCAAAGGCCAGCCATCCGGCGAGGACCGGCGAGCCAGTCCGCGCCAGCGCGTACAGCACAATCGCCAGCGCGAACATGCGCCCGGCCAGTCGCGAAAGCAGCGTGGCGATCAACAACGCCCGCACGTCGGTCGAGCTGAGAAGCTCGCGGTAAGAGAGCGGTATCCCTGTCATGGCGCGGAGCGAAGCGGTCCCGGACGCGATCCGGGAAGCGTCCCCATCGAGTATGCGTTATGATGCAGATTGCTTCGCAGCTTCGCTCCTCGCAAACACAGGATGCCTGATGCCCAAGATGATCCTCACCGGCGACGTCAACCTGATGAACGTGGACGATGCCACAATACCGTTCGCACGTGTGCAGCAAGAGTTCCGCGCCGCCGACATCGTGTTCAGCAATCTCGAATGCTGCCTCTATGATCCTCCGCGCGGGCATGCGACGGAGAACGAAGGCTTCTTCGCCTCGCCACAGATCGGTGGTGACGCCTTGCGCGCCGCCGGCATCGGCGCGGTCGGCATCGCCAACAACGTGAACTATGGCGACGCCGCCATCACCGCCTCCGTCGCTCGGCTCGACGCACTCGGCATTCCACACAGCGGCGCCGGTACCAACGCCGCGGCGGCCCGCGCCCCGGCCATCGTCGAACGCAACGGCATCCGCTATGGCTTCCTGCAGCGCAGCTCGGTGTACTGGCCGACAAATCACGAGGCCGGTCCTAGCGCCACCGGCATCGCAGTGATCCGCGCGCACACCGCGTACCAGGTGCCGATGCACAAGACGCGTGCGGACATTCCGCCGATGAACCGCCCGGGCATCCCACCAGTGATCATCACCTGGGCGGATCCCGATTACCTGCGTGCCTTCACCGAGGACATATCGGCGCTACGTTCGCAGGTCGATGTCCTTGTCGCGTCATGCCACTGGGGACTGCATAAGGAGGTTCTCGGCTACATGCGCGAGATCGGCCGCGCCGCGATCGATGCTGGTGCGGACGTGGTCATCGGACATGGGCCACACTATTCGCTGCCGATCGAGGTGTATCGCGGCAGGTCAATCTTCTACGGCCTTGGCAGTTTCTCGTTCCACACCGGTCACGGCGGGCGACGCCATGGCGACTGGATCGGCATGATGGTGCGCGCGGCCATAGCGGATAAGCGGATAGCGGACATCGGCGTGCAATTCGTCCGTCACAACGACCGCAATGAGACTGTTCCTTGCCGCCTGGACGATGAACGCGCCGAGTTCGCCGACATCAAGACACGCAGCGAGACCTATGGAACTCGCCTCACCGAACGCGGTGACGAAATGATGATAACGCCGGAGAAGTGACTTCAGAGCGCGCGACGCCAGCGCACGGTCAATGGCACGCCATACAGCAGAACCGCAAAACCGACCGCGGCAAGCGAACTCAGCACGATCGCCAGAGTGACATTGCCGGACACCATACTGACGGTAACGTAGGCCTCGCCGACGAGACCGAGCGCGACGAGCCCTTCCGCCGGCAACATCATCATGACGGTATAGCGTAGCACGCTCTCCTCGGCGTTTCCTAGACGTTCATCGCCCCGCTTTTGGAAGCTGGACGCTAGTCAAATGCGAAGCTAGCTTTGCGGCTGGCACGTTTGAATGACCAGGGCTATGACAATGGCTGCTCCTCAAACCCAGGCCGGTGATTCCCTTCTCAAGGCGGCGCAGGCACTGGCGCCCGAAATTGTTCTCAGGCGCGACGAAATCGAGCGGGAGAGGTGTCTGCCGTCAGATCTAGTCGAGAAGCTGCGCGCTGCGCAAATGTTCGAGCTTTGGCTGCCGAAGGTCTTTGGGGGTCCCGAACTGCACCCTGCCGAATGCCTGCGCGTGATCGAGACGCTGGCCAAGGCCGACGGATCGGTTGGATTTTGTGCCATCAATGCCTGTGTGTTCAGTCTCCTGGCTGGAACGCATTCCGATCACGCAGCGCGCCAGATTTATGGTAATCATGGGATCGTTGCTGGGGCGGTTAATCCGTTGGGAAGGGCGGTTGCTGCGCCGGGCGGCTTCCATGTCACCGGACGTTGGCCCTATTGCAGCGGAATTGGCTACTGCACCTGGGTCATCGGAGCCTGCGTGGTGCACGAGAGCGGTGCGCCACGAATGACATCCTTGGGAACTCCGGAGATCCGGTTTTTTTGGTTTCCAAAGACCGCCGCGGAGATTATCGACACTTGGCACGTCAGCGGTCTGCGCGGAAGTGGCAGTCATGACGTCGAGGTTGGCGACTTGTTCGTACCAGACGAGCATTGCACACTCGGTTACGCCGCACCGGCCGTGCAAACTGGCACGCTGTTCCAGGTCCCGCCGGTGAGCCTGTCCGTCATGTCCGTCAGCGCGGTAGCCTTGGGGATCGCACGTGCAGCAATCGACGCGCTGATCGAACTTGCTCCCGCAAAGACCCCGGTGGGTTCGTCAGTACTCCTGAGGGACAAACCCAGTGGTCAGTCGAGCGTCGGTCGCGCTGAAGCGCTGTTGCGTGCTGCACGGGCTGGTGTTCTCGATGCGGTCCGTGAGCAATGGGACGAAGTCGCAGCAGGCGATCCACCATCGCTGCGAGCACGCCTGTCGATCAGGCTGGCCTGCACATTCTGTGTAGAGGCGTGCGCAGATGCCGTCGATATCGTTTATCGTGCGGCTGGGGCCACGGCGCTCTATGAAAACGGCCGGATCGCACGCTGCTTTCGCGATATCCACGCCACAACGCAGCATGCTGTCGTCCATGCTAACACCTATGAACTCGCTGGCCGCGTTCTTTTTGGTCTCGATCCGGGGACGCCGCGCTTCTAGCTGGTTTGTATTCATAAGGCGAGCACTGCCTTTGGTTCTGCGCTCCCGTGCAGGTGCTTTGTCATGTATACGCGGTCATAGCCCTTCTCGCTGACACGATGCGTCTCGATGAAGCCAAGGCGGTGATAAAGCCCGATGTTCTCGATCATCAACGCGTGCGTATACAGGTGGACGGCGTCATAACCGCGTCGGCGGGCCTCGGCTTCGGCGAATGCGACCAACGCGCGGCCATGGCCCTTGCCCTGACAGCCAGGCAAGACCGCGACGTTGTCGAGCAGGAGACCCGCCTGCGTTTCCTCCAGCACAAGGACGCCGACGATGCGTCCAGCGTCCTCCATTACCCAGGTCTGGCCATCAGCGATGCGCCGCGCGTAATCGTCCAGCATCGGGCCGGGCGGCTTGCCGATGCGAGAAATGTAGTGTGCATACGTGGCATGCACGACGTCGCGCACGACAGCCGCATCATGCAGATGGGCAATGCGAATCATGGCGCCAAGTGGCGGCACGCGCCACTCACGCCGCCCGCTCTCGCACCGCCTCAGTCGCGGCCTCCAGCCCCACGGCCTGCGCCAGCCGATCCAGCCGGCGCATCACGCTCTCACCGGCGAACACGCCGCTGTCCTCCTCAAGCCGCAGGATCAGCCGACTGCCCGCAAGCCGCAGCCCTGTCCCCGCCAGCAGATCCAGCGTGCCGGCCGATAGCGTGTAGGCCAGGCGCAACGCAACGCCGAGCACCTCCGCCCGGTGCGTGCTCGACACGTCAAGCAGCAGTCGTGCCGGACGCAGGAATGGCGCCTCGGTGTCCACCTCGTAACGCATGGCGATTGCCAGCGCGAGGAATGCCCGGGCGTGATGATCCAGCCCGATCCCCGGCTGGCGCAGCACACGCAGGAACGCCTGTTCGGCACGGAACTCCGGATGATCGTGGCTGCCGATGTCGGACATCCAGCATGCGGCCTCGCGCAGCCGCCGCGCCTCACCCAACTCCGCCGGGAACAGCGGATCGGTCCAGTTGAACAGCGCGGGAGGCAGCTTCGGGTCGCGGCCCAGCCGCGCCGCAAACTCATGGCCCGCCGCCAACAGAGGGTCCTCGACGCGGATCGCGTCAGGCATGCGCTGCATGAACCAGCCCTCACGCAGTCCGCTCGCGCTGAAAACAACCCGCCGCGCGGCAGTCGCACGCAGCACGCGCCGCAGCACCACGGCGGCATAGGGAAGATCATCGATGCGTCGGCGTGACAGCCCCGGCAGCCGCTCGAGCGCACGGCGACCGGCACCGGCGATCACGCCGGTCAGGTCGCGCGCCTCCTCGCGTCCGATCGTGTAGTGGTGCACCATCTGCAGCGGATAGCCGGTCTGCGCCATGTGGATGCGTGCAAGCGCGCGCCACGCGCCGCCCACCAGATACAGATCGCAATTGGCGCCCTCAGCCAGCCACGGCACGGTCGCGAGGTCGGCCTCAGCGATTGCGCGGGCGCGGACTGGATCGCCGCCGGCGCGCTCCGCCAGCCGTATCGCGCCAAGGCTCAGCGTGTGCGACACGCCACGAGCGCCTCGGTTGAGACGCACCAGTTCCAGCGAACCACCGCCGACATCGGCCAGGATGCCATCCGCCGTCGGGATTCCGCACAGCACGCCTTCCGCCGAATATTCCGCTTCCTGCTGGCCTGACAGAATACGGATCGGCACGCCGGGCATGCGCGACTGCAAGCCGGCGACAAAGTCCGCACCATTGCGCGCGTCGCGCACCGCGGCGGTGGCGAGTATCTCGAACGGCGCCGCGCCCATCGCACGAGCCACGGAATGATAGCGGTGCAGCACGGTAAGGGCCTGCCCCATGCCCTCTTCGTTCAGCCGCCCGGTCGCCTGCAGGCCGCGACCGAGACGCAGCACCGCCTTTTCGTTGAAGATCGCCACCGGGTTGCGGCACGCACCTTCGTAGACGACGAGGCGCACGGAGTTCGATCCGAGATCGACCACGGCGCAGCGTGGAACGTCGGCAGACGGCTTGAATGGCATGGGTCAGTCCTGGTTCACGCGATCCGGGCGACGATGATTGACGAGCGGCGATGCAACCGCGGGCCCGTGCAACGCGGAACCGCGGCCCGAAAGCGATGGGTTGGTCATGAAATAGTGGTGCGCCGAGATCGGCTTCTTGCCGGGTGGCACGCGCCGCCACACGCCGTCGCCGCGCAGTTCCCACGATTGCATCGAGTCCTTCAGGTTCACCACCATGATCTGGTCGAGCACCTGTGCGTGCACAGTTGGATTATGGATCGGCACCAGCGTTTCCACGCGCCAATCCATGTTGCGCACCATCCAGTCGGCCGAGCTGATATAGACGCGCGCGTGCCGGCTGGGCAGCGGATGGCCGTTGCCGAACACGCAGATGCGGCTGTGCTCCAGGAAGCGGCCGACGATCGACTTGATGCGGATGTTCTCTGACAGGCCTGGCACGCCGGGGCGCAGGCAGCAGATGCCGCGCACCACGCCCATCACCTTGACGCCAGCGCGCGAGGCTTCATACAGCAGGTCGATCATCGTCTCATCGACCAGCGAATTCAGCTTCAACCAGATGCCCGCCGGCCTGCCAGCATGCGCGAAGGCAATCTCGCGACGGATCAGGTCAGACAGCACTGCCCGCGTCGTCAGCGGACTGAAGGCGATCGCATCCATCAGTTCCGGCCGCGCATATCCGGTCATGAAGTTGAATAGCCGTGCCGCGTCGCGCGTCAGGTCGGGATCAGTCGTGAAGAATGACAGATCGGTGTAAATACGCGCGGTGATCGGGTGGTAGTTGCCGGTACCGAAATGCGCGTACGAACGCACGCCGGTGCCCTCGCGGCGCACCACCAGCGACAGCTTCGCGTGGGTCTTCAGTTCAGCGAAGCCATACACGACCTGCACGCCCGTCGCCTCAAGCGTGCGTGCCAGCTGGATGTTCATCTCCTCGTCGAAGCGCGCGCGCAGCTCCACCACGGCGGTGACGAACTTGCCGGCCTCGGCCGCCTCGATCAGCGCCTTCACGATCGGTGAGTCGCGACTGGTGCGGTACAGTGTTTGCTTGACCGCGATGACGTTCGGGTCCTGTGCCGCCTGACGCAGGAACTGCACCACCACGTCGAAGCTTTCGAACGGGTGGTGGACAATGATGTCTTTGGCGCGAATGGCGGCGAAGCAATCGCCGCCAAAGTCGCGGATGCGCTCAGGGAAGCGCGGCGTGTAGGGCGGGAACAGCAGGTCGGGGCGGTCATCGACAATGAGATGTCGCAGGTCGGCGACGCCGAGAAGTCCATTGGCGATATGTGTTTCGTCCGGCGTGGCGCCGGTCTCGGCGGCCACCAGCGCACGCAGCTCCTCCGGCATCTTGGCATCCATGCCGAGATGGATCGCGACGCCACGCCGCCGGCGCTTCAGTGCCGTCTCGTAGGAGCGGACCAGGTCCTCCGCCTCTTCCTCGAACTCCACGTCGGTGTCGCGGATCAGGCGGAACGTGCCCTGGCCGGTAACCCGGAAGCCGGGGAACAGCCGGTCCAGGAACAGCCCGACCAGATCGTCGAGGATCACGAAGCGGATCGGTTCGCCGGTCGAGCCAGGCAGCCGAACGAAGCGGTCCACCTGGCTGGGCAGCGGCAGCAGCGCCCGCATGCTCTGCCCGTCCTCGGCGCGGAGCAGCAGCAGAGCCATCACGAGGCCCATGTTTGGAATGAACGGGAACGGATGCGCCGGATCGATGGCGAGCGGCGTCAGCACCGGAAACACCCGCTCCATGAACCACGCCTCGAGCCACTTCACATCGTTGGCCGACAGCTCGGTCGGCTCGCACACCTCGATGCCGGCCTCGCGCAACAGACCGCGCAGTTCACGCCACACTCGCTGCTGCTCGGCGAGCAGCGATTCGGCGCGGATCTTGATCTCGGCGAGCTGCTGCGCCGGCGTTCGTCCGTCCGGCGAGAGGGCGGTGAGGCCGGCTTTCGCCTGCCCGATCAGGCCGGCCACGCGCACCGAGTAGAACTCGTCCAGGTTGGACGCACTGATCGACACAAAGCGCACTCGCTCGAGCAGCGGATGACGCGGGTTCTCCGCCTCCTCGACCACACGATGGTTGAAATCGAGCCAGGAGAGCTCGCGGTTGATGAACCGGTCGGGACTGTCCGGCGAAATCGTGACCTGCTCGGGCCGGGACGGCCCGACGGGCCGGTCGAGTACCTCGACTGCGCCGTTGCCGTGCGCCGGCGACTCTTGGGTGGGCGATTTCATGCCGCGATCCTACAGGAGAGCCGGGCCGTCCCGCGAGGGCGGCGGAACCGTCCCGGAAATTTCATCCGGCGCCAGCAGGTCGGCCAGCGCCACGGCCGCGAACCGCACGGTGATGTTGCGGCGTTGCTCGAGCGAGGCGGCATCCAGGCGGCCGACCGCGTCGCCCAGCGCAGAGGCCCTGCGCGGCAGGCGTTGCACCAGCCATTCCTGCACCGCTTCCGGCAGACGTAGCTGCCGTTCGGCGAGCAGCCGCGCCAGCAGCGTCCGCAGCAGCGTGTCCTCCGGGGGGCCGATCTTCACTGCGGTGATCGCACGCAGACGGCTGGCGAGATCAGGCAGACGGACCGGCCAGCGCGATGGCGGCGCGGGAGAGGCAAGCAGGATCGGCAGCCCGGCCTCACCTGCCGTGTTCAGCAGATGCAGGAGTGCGGCTTCGTCGGTCACGGCGTCGGCGTCATCCAGCGCGATGCCGGCAGTGGGCAATTCGGGGAGAGCCGCCAACCCGGTCCCGGACCAAAGCACGGCACCCGTACGAGCCGCCCAGATATGCAGCAGGTGAGTCTTGCCACGTCCGGATTCGCCCCAGATAGCCAGCCGCCGGTCAGGCCAGTCGGCAGTGCGGCGCAGCCACGCGCAGGCAGCGGCATTGGACGGCGCCTCGCGAAAGTCGATTGCGGCGAAGCGAGGCCCGCGAAAGAGTGGCAGCGGCAGTTGACCCGAGGTGCTCACCCCAGAACTCCGAACTGGCCCCGACAGATAGTCAAGCCGTACTCAGTTGCCTCCGCCGCTGCCCGGCGCCATCGCGACGATGTCCCAGATCTTCGCGGGATCGCGGCAGCCGGTGCCGTGCAGCGAGTAGGCGCGGCCTGACGACTGGATGCGCTCGGCGAAGTCGCGGCACCAGCCGTATTGCGCGGAGTGCTTCGTGTCCACCAGCGTGACCACGCCGGCCGCGCCTGTGTCGGCATCGGACCACTTCGCCTGGCTGCCACTCAGTTGAGTTTCCAATGCCCGCTGCAGCGCGTAGGAACGTTGGCGGAGTGCGCTGTCGGCCAATACCGGATCGGAGCTGGTGTAACCTGTCAGTTCGGTGATCTGGAATGGGCCGTCACCCACCGCCTCGTCGGTGCGGACGTAGAACCCAATGTCCGGAGCATAGTAGAACCTCCGCTGAATGAGGCCATTGCCGGTCACGGCCGGCGTCTCGCGCATCGTGCAATCGATCCGCCAGGTATCGAAATCACCAGCCCCTGTCGTCACCCGTACCGCACCGATGACGTCGCAGACCCAGTCCTCCTGCACGGTCACCTGTTGGCCGCCCCTGCGCGGATGGACGGTGCGCGTGGCGGTAAACTTGACGCTCTTCGCGGGTCGCAGCGGAAAAAGCAGCGACGGATCCCCGCTTATGCCGCGCTCCCCCAGGGTGGCGCTGTCGGCCCAGGTCAGACGTGGCGCCAGGATATCGCGCGAGGTCACGAACGTGCCATCGTTGTCGCGCCAGTGGACCACATCGTCGTCCGCCGCGGTCACGCTGTCATTGCTGCCGTCGCTGAGCTGATACGAGTCACCGAGGCCATAGGTCGGTAAGGCGGCGGGCGGCATTGATGGAATGCCAACAGGCCGGTACGAGCCGCAGCCCGTCAGTGTCGCAAACAGGGCTATCAAACCTGCGAGGCTGGCTAGGAGACCTGCCTTGGCGGAGAACGGTCCGCGGTGCATGACCCTCCTTACCGCGCTGTACCTTCTTCACGTGTGCAATCCATCGTGAAACCGATATGCAGGCGAAAACAGTGCCGTGAGCAGAGCTTTGCGGCGGCAAGGTCCGCTGTCCAGGCAGCGGGGCTTCAAAGGGGGAACGATGCCACTGTTGACCATGCCAGCACCGACCCCTGCGCAGTCCCGCCGGACGTTGCGAGCGCTGCTCGGAGCCGCCGCGGTGGTAGCGGTGGCCACGGTCCCCTGCGCGGTCGATCTCGCCGCCGTGACGCTTCGCGGGAAAGCCGCCTATGCCCGCGCAGGCGATGACAGCACCGCGAACGAGGGTGCGAGAGCCGACCCGAGCGATGGCGGTCCCGGGGGAGGCAACAGGCGGGCTGCCCAAAACCAGCATGAAACACAACGGGCGGCCGACCCCCTCGGGCGCTCCGACACCATCCTGTCCCCGTCTCAGGAGCAGGATCTGATCAATCGAGGCTGGCCGCGCTGACGGTGGCCTCAGCGGCCTCGCCGCAGGAGGCTCAAATTCTATCGCTTGGTGGGCGGGTCCAGATAAAGCGGGCTGGCCAGATAGCGCCGCAGCCAGAACCGGCACAGCACGCCGATCGTCGCGGCTACCGGCACCGCCAGCATCACACCGAGAAAGCCGAAAGCCGCGCCACCGGCGAACAGGGCGAATATGACCCATACCGCCGGCAGTTCCACGCGGTCGCCCAGGAAGCGCGGATAGATCACATAGCCTTCCAGTATCTGGCCGAACACCAGCACGCCGCCCACCACGATGACGCCGCGCCAAAGTGGGAACTGCGCCATGGCCAGGCCCAGCGCGGTGATGCCTCCGGTAATCGAGCCGACATAGGGGATGAACGACAGCAGCCCCGCCGCCATGCCGACGATAAGGCCGAGATCCAGACCGGCCACGGTCAGCGCGGAGGCGTAGTAGAGCGCCAGGATAATGCAGCACAGCGCCTGCCCACGCACCCAGGCTGACAGGATCCGGTCCACCTCGCGGGCCTGGGCACGGATGACGTCGGCGTAGCGATGGGGCAGCCAGGAATTGACCATGGCGACCACACGCGGCCAGTCGCGCAGCAGATAGAAGCCCACAACCGGCGTCACCACGGCGAGCGTGAGTACATTGAAGATCGCAAAGCCCGCTCCCGTAACGCTGGTGAGCGAGGAGGCAATGAAGCTCAGCATATTGCCGGCCTGGCTGCTCACCAGGTCGCGCAACTTGTCGTTCACCACGTCGGAGCCGAAGTTCTGCTGCAGGTCGGTGAGCACCGTGCTGGCCCAACGCTGGAGCAACTGCACGTATTGCGGAATACGGCCGAGCAGCAGGCCGATCTGCTGTAGGATGAGAGGGTAGAGCAGCAGCGCGAACAGCAGAACAACGGCGATCAGGCCCAGGATCATCAGCAGCGCCGCAAGCCCGCGGCCTAGCCCCAATCGGGTGAGCCGCGTGGTGGGTGGGTCAAGTACGTAGGCGATGCCGGCTGCGGCGACGAACGGCGCCAGCACCGAGGCGAAAAGTTGCAGAGCAAGCCACGCCACCACCAGCAGCCCGACCACCAACGCCACGCGCTGGCCACGAGTCGCTTGGCCCGGGGCGGTCGCCACCTCGGCGAACCAGGTCCGCGGCGCGGGCGGCGGCGGTGCTTCGGGCGGCGGCAGTTCAGCCGTGTCGGTCATCTGTTGCGTACCGTCACCCAGACGTAGGCGGCGCCAGAACCGAATGTCGTCGCCGCGACCAGCCATATAAGACCGGTCATCACGGCCGGCGCGGCAAGGTCGAACCCGGAAAGCAGCAGCGTCAGCGCCACCAGTGCAATCTGAAACACCGTATTAAGCTTCGAAATGTACAGCGGGCGGATCAATACCGACTGGCCAAGCAGTGACAGCACGACCACACCACCGACGATGACCACATCGCGAAACACCACCAGAATGGCCAGCCAGTCAGGCAATGCCTCCACCGACGCCAAGGTCACGTACATTGTCACCAGCAGGGCCTTGTCAGCCACCGGATCCAACAGCGCGCCCACCATGTTGCCGCCGCCGCTGCGCCGCGCCAGCCAACCGTCAACCGCGTCCGACAAGCCGGCGGCCAGGAACAGGAAGAATGCCTGGGAGAACTGGTGCTCCAGCACCAGCCACACCGACAGCGGTACCGCGCAAAGCCGCGCGAATGTGATAACGTTGGGCAGCGTCAGGAGTGCGGTCGAGGCGCTTCGGCCAACTTGCGATCCGTCAGGCATCGGCCTGCACTTCCAAGATTCCACTCCGCATTGCGCAGCGCCGTTGGCCTATGGTGTTCCGGCCATCGTCCGGCGCGGCGGACCCAGGCAGTAGCGTATCGAGGGCCAGCATGACCAGTGGTGATCACGATTTAAAGGCAATGGCCGCCAACGGGCTGACCTACCGGGCCGCCGGCGTGGACATCGAGGCTGCCGATTTGCTGGTGGAGACGATCAAGCCGCTCGCGCGGGCCACGAATTGGCCAGGAGTGATGGGCGGCCTCGGCGGCTTCGGCGCACTGTTCGACCTGAAAGCGGCGGGGTTTGCCGATCCGGTCCTCGTGTCCGGCACCGATGGCGTCGGCACAAAGTTGAAAATTGCGATCGAGACCGGAATCCATGACACGATCGGCGTCGATCTGGTGGCGATGTGTGTCAACGACATCGTGGTTCAGGGCGCCGAGCCGCTGTTCTTCCTGGATTATTTCGCTGCCGGCAAGCTCGACCCACACCAGGGGAGGGAGGTGATCGCCGGGATCGCCTCGGGCTGCAACGAGGCCGGCTGCGCCCTGGTGGGAGGGGAGACCGCGGAGATGCCCGGGATGTACCGCGAGGGTGATTACGACCTCGCGGGGTTCGCGGTCGGTGCGGCGGAGCGTGGGCATCTGTTGCCTCGCGGCGTCGTGCCGGGCGACACGGTCCTGGGGCTGGCCAGTTCCGGGGTTCATTCCAATGCGTTTTCACTGGTGCGGCGCGTGGTGCAGATGAGCGGCCTGTCCTGGAGCGCACGAGCGCCGTTCGACCCGGAGGTGTCGCTCGGGCAGGCGCTGATGACACCAACGCGGATCTATGTTCCGGCCGTGCTCGCGCTGCATCGGGCCGGGCTGCTGAAGGCCGCGGCGCATATCACCGGCGGCGGACTGCCCGGCAACCTGCCCCGGGTACTGCCGGAAGACACCGTGGCGGTGCTGGAACCCTATTGGTCGATCCCGCCGGTGTTCGGCTGGTTGGCGCGCACCGGTGGCGTGGCGTCGGACGAGATGCTGCGGGTGTTCAACTGCGGTATCGGCATGGCGATCGTGGTGGCCGACGCAGACGCGGCGACGGAGTTGCTGCGGGATCGCGGCGAAAGCGTCGCGCGCATCGGCCACATCGCGGCTGGCAGTGGCCCGCCCCAGGTGCGGATCGACCTGCCGGTCGGTTGGCCAGGTTGAGGCGGCGCACCGCTATTCTGATCAGCGGCCGTGGCTCCAACATGGCCTCGCTGATCGCGGCGGCGCGCGATCCTGCCTACCCGGCGGAGATCGTGCTCGTGATTTCGAACCGGCCAAACGCGCCGGGGCTCACGCTGGCGCGCGATGCTGGGGTGGCAGCCGTGGCGATCGATCATCGGCCATTCGGCGACGACCGGACCGCGCACGAAGTGGCGATCCACGCGGCGCTGCGCGAGGCCCGCGCGGAGATCGTCTGCCTCGCAGGATACATGCGGCTGCTGACGCCATTCCTGGTCGACGCCTGGCAGGGGAGGATGCTGAACATCCACCCAAGCCTGTTGCCGGCATTCCCCGGACTGGACACGCACGCGCGGGCGCTGGCCGCCGGGGTGAAGCTGCACGGCTGCACGGTGCATCTCGTCACCAACACGATGGACGAGGGACCGGTCCTGGCACAGGCGGCGGTGCCGGTCTTGCCCGGCGATACCGCCGAGACACTGGCCGATCGGGTGCTGGCTCAGGAGCATCGGATCTATCCGCTGGCGTTGCGCTGCTTTGCCGCCCGGACCCTTGGAGCCTTGCCCGCGGAAAACGCAGCCCTGATCAATCCCGCGGCTCCATGAGCCCGCTTACATGATTTCGACGGGAGCGCGACAGGCGGCGTAACATATGACCGGGTCACGCCCGGAGAGGTACGCCATGTCCGCAGAACTGTCCGCCACACACCAGGGTGGTCTGCCGTCCGAGCCGGCACGCCGCGACTTTCTCAAGCTGGTGACGATGGCGACAGCCGCCATTGGTGGCGCCGCCGTCGCATGGGCGTTCATTGATTCGATGAATCCCGCCGCCGACGTGATCGCCGCGGGCGCACCGATGGATATCGACGTCAGCAAGCTGGCGGCGGGTCAGCAGATCGTCATCCTTTGGCGCGGCAGCCCGATCCTGGTGGTCAATCGAACACCGGACGCCCTGAAGACCCTGCAAGAGGCGAGCCTGATCGGGCGCCTGAGCGACCCAAACTCGGGCGTCGAGCAACAGCCCAGCTATGCCCGCAACTGGCATCGATCGATCAAGCCCGAGTATGCGGTGATGGTCGGCATCTGCACGCATCTCGGCTGCCTGCCGTCCTATTTTCCCACGCCCAGCCCGACGGAGCCGGTCGCCAATTGGCCGGGCGGGTATTTTTGCCCCTGTCATGGTTCGAAATACGATCTGGCGGGCCGTGTCTATACAGGCGTGCCCGCACCGTACAACCTGCCCGTGCCGCCGTATCATTTCCCCAGTGAGCACCTCCTGCGCATCGGCGAAAACCCCGAGGGTGCCACCTTCACTCTGAGCTCCGTGGTGCAGATGTAGGCTGAGCGGAGATGAACAAACTCTAAGCCGAAGTTCAGTGGGATCGTATCGCCCGACCACCTATCTCCTGGACCATGGATGATGTGTGGAGGGCGACTTAGATGTTCATCTCCGATGTGCTGAAAATCAAAGGCCGCAGCGTCGTGAAGGTGCGGCCAAGCGACACTGTGGCGGTCGCCGTGGCGAGGCTCGCCGAACATCGTATCGGTGCGGTCGTCGTCGAGGATCAGTGGATGAAGCCTGTCGGCATCTTCTCGGAGCGCGATTTTGTCAATGCGATCGCGCGTGACGGGGCAGCCGTCCTGGGCCGCGATGTGCGGCAGCTCATGTCGTCGCCGATCATCAGTTGTCTTTCATCCGATCGCATCGACGCCGTGCTCGCCGCGATGACCTTGGCGAAGGTCAGACACTTCCCCGTGATCGATGCCGGCACACTGAACGGCATCGTCAGTATCGGCGACCTGGTGAAGCATCGGCTCGATGAAAAGGAGCTGGAGGCAAGCGTGCTGCTCGATTTGTCGCGAATGCATGCCTGATCTCGCGCACCTGCTTTGATATGGATCATATCCGCGGGGTGCGGAGCGAGAGTTGTGTATCGACGCGAGTGGGGTAAGAACCGTCGAGACGCTACCTCGCGGAACAGCCGATGGCCAACGACATTCCCCACTCCGTTCAGACCACTCAGGTCGATACCGCAAAATCGTCGGACATTGAAAATGTCCGCCCGATGCCGCTTGTCTACCTGTGTCTGCTCGCGCTGGTTGTCGGCATTGTAGGCGGGCTCGGCGCCGTAGTATTTCGCGGGCTGATCGCGTTCGTTCACAACCTGCTGTTCCTCGGCACGCTGTCGGTCGTCTACGACTTCAGCCTGTTCACGCCGGCATCCCCGTGGGGGGTATTGGTCGTTCTGGTGCCCGTCGTAGGCGCCATCGGTGTAACTTTTATCGTCACCAACTTCGCACCAGAAGCCAAAGGGCATGGCGTCCCGGAGGTGATGGACGCCATCTACTACAATCGCGGCGTCATCAGGCCGATCGTCGCGGTCGCGAAGTCACTCGCTTCGGCGCTGTCGATCGGCAGCGGAGCGGCCGTCGGGCGCGAAGGCCCCATCATCCAGATCGGCTCGGCGTTCGGTTCCACACTCGGACAGGTGATCCGCATGTCCATGGGACAGCGCATCATCCTGGTGGCCGCGGGTGCCGGCGCCGGTATCGCCGCCACATTCAACACACCGATCGGCGGCGTGCTGTTCGCCACTGAGCTGATGATGCCGGAGATCAGCGTCAACACGTTCCTGCCGGTTGCGATCGCTACCGGCACGGCGACGTTCATCGGCCGGCTGTTCTTCGGCGACAGGCCGGCGTTCGACGTTCCCGCCAACCTCGCGACGCTGCCGACCGAGTTGAAGAGCGTGGCAATCCTCGTGTTGTACGTGGTGCTCGGTGCCTTGATCGGCGTGGCGGCGGCGGTGTTCGTCCGCGGTCTGCATTGGTTTGAGGATCTGTTCGACAAGATTCCAGGCAACTACCTGCGCCACATTCTGGGCATGCTGCTGGTCGGTCTGCTGCTATACGCGCTGATGCGCTGGGGCGGGCACTACTACGTCGAGGGCGTCGGCTACGCCACCATTCAGGCGACGCTGACCAGTCAGCTCAACGGCGCGTGGTTCCTGTTGCTGCTGTATGTCTGCAAACTGCTGGCAACGTCCTTGAGCCTGGGCTCCGGCTCGTCGGGCGGCATCTTCTCGCCATCACTGTTCATGGGCGCGACGCTGGGTGGCGCGTTCGCCGGACTGCTCCATGCCATCTTTCCCGGTCTGCCGATCAGCGTGCCCGCGTTTGCAATGGTCGGCATGGGCACGATGGTCGGCAGCGCCACTGGCGCCGCAATGACCTCGGTCGCCATGGTGTTCGAGATGACGCGCGACTACGACATCGTGCTGCCGACCATCCTGGCGGTCGCGGTCGGGCTCGGCACGCGGCGACTGCTGACGCGCGAGAATATCTACACGATGAAGCTGTTCCGTCGCGGTCATCCGATCCCGAAGGCGCTGCACGCCAACATGTTTCTCGTGCGCACTGCTGCCGCCGTGATGAACAGGGACTTCCTGCTTGTCGATGAAGGCGAGAGTTTCGCCAAGATCCTGCAACTGCCGGATGGACTGAGCGGCTTACGCCATGTCGTGGTGACGCGCGGGAACCTGATCGTAGGGGTGCTGAGGGTCAACACCGACCTGCGCCGTACGGTGAGTGCGGCTGGCGCGGACGTGCCGATGGGAGCATTGGCGAGACGCAACTTTACCATCGTGCGGCAGAACGCCGTCATGTTCGACGTGATCGCCCGGCTCTGGCGCCGGCACGCGGTCATGGGTGTGGTGGTGGACGCAACCGGTGTGCCGCGGCGACACAATGTGGTCGGCGTCATCACGAAGGAGAACGTGGCCGACGAGGTGGCGAGCAGCGTGAGCATGTATCCGCGCTGACTGGCCGGGACCCGGCCGAGGGGTTGCCCAGGGCGGCACCGCTGCCATAGAACGGGGGCAGATCAATTCCTCCAGCCGAGGCCGCATGTCCGAACACAGCCACGCCGCAAGCGCCCAGATGGGTGCCGAGACGCCCGAAGCCTTCCTCGCCGACCGTCAGCGCTTCTGGAGCGGCTTCACCCACTTCACTCTGGGATGCGTGATCTTCGTCGTCCTGGTTCTTGTCCTGATGGCGATCTTCCTGCTGTAGCGGCTGCGCCCACTACCCGCCCCAGATCGCGGTCTCGCTCCATCCAAGCTCCTTGAATTCAGCTTCGCGCAGCGGAGCCTCGGCGATCGAGAAGAATTCGTCGAGCTGCGGCGGCGCGATTTGCGTGCTACTCAGCATGCAGTGAGCCTGGCCGCGGTGGTGGACCTGGTGCTGGAACAGGTGCAGCAGCAACCGATCCGCCCTCTCGGTCTGCACGCGAGTGCCGCGGTGCACGTGGATGATCCGATCCGCCCCTGAGTTGTCCAGCCCATCGCACCAGGCAATGAGCCTGCGATCGACCGCTTCCTGTTCCGCTTGCAGATCCCTCAGCTCCGGGCATGGCAAGGGATTCGCCCAGGCGGCCGGGCCGAGCGTGCCGCCTTCGAGTGCATCGACGTAGAACCAGTCGATGACCAGGATATGGTTCAGCGTCGCCTGGATCGAAGGAAAGAAGCCGGTTCGCGGTGCCTCGAAGTCTGCCTGGCCCAGCACGGCGCAGGCGGAAAGCAGGCGAAAATTCGCCCATGCGTTGTTGTAAGCCATGGCCCGCAACGTCTGTAAGTGCGAGGCCGGCATCGCAGCGCGACCTATCCGACGATCTCGACCTGCGCGAAGAAGAAGCCGATCTCGATCGCGGCGTTCTCCGCGCTGTCGGAGCCGTGCACCGAATTGGCCTCGATGTCCTCAGCGAACTTCGCGCGGATGGTCCCCGGTGCGGCTTTCTTCGGATCGGTCGCGCCCATCGCCTCGCGGTTCTTCGCGACCGCATTCTCGCCCTCGAGCACCTGGACGACCACCGGGCCGGAGATCATGAACTCGACCAGGCCACGGAAGAACGGCCGCTCCTTGTGCACGGCGTAGAACGCCTCAGCCTGCGCCGGGGTCAGCTGCATGCGCTTCTGCGCGATGATGCGCAGGCCGGCCGTCTCCAAGGTCGCATTGATCTGGCCGGTGAGGTTCCGCCGCGTGGCGTCGGGCTTGATGATTGACAGCGTCCGCTCGATCGCCATGGGCTGCTCCTGGATCGTGGCTGAGGCGGCGGTCACTAGGCGGTCCCGGCGCACAGGGCAAGTCAGGCGGCGCCCATGAGCGCCAGTCCCTCGGCCACCGAGACGAATTCGCCGCCGCCGACCAGCCGGTCGGCACCGAACCGGTCTTCGAACAGACGCCGCACAGCAGGGACCAACGCGGTGCCGCCGGTGAGGAACACGCGGTCCACCGCGTTACGAGGGACCTGGGCCTTGGTCAGGGCCTGGTCCACCGTGGCAGCCATGCGTGCGAGGTCCGCCGCGATCCACGCTTCGAACTCCGTCCGACGGATCGTTCGCTCGACGACAAAGTCATTGTGTCGGAAACGCAGCGTCGTGACGTCCGCATGCGACAGCTCTGCCTTGGCGGTGGAGACTGCCTGATACAGTTCATAGCCGAGACCGTCCTCAATCAGCGCGATCAGGTGGCGCAGACGTTCGGGGTGCTGTGCGGTGCGCGCCACCTCGGCAATGGAGCGAAGCGTGCGAGGAGTCCGCATCAGCGACAGCAGGTGCCAGCGGGCAAAGCCGGAGTAGTACTCAGGCGGGACGGGGAGGGGCTTCCCCATGACGCTGTAAGTGTCGCCCTTACCGAGCAATGGGGCGATGGCGCGGTCGATGATGCGGAAGTCGAGCACATCGCCGGCGATGCCGATACCCGCATGGCCGAGCGGGGTTACTCCGGCTTTCGGGTCGAAGCGCAGAATGGAGAAATCGCTGGTGCCACCACCGAAGTCTCCGATCAGCACCGTCGCGGGTTCGGTAAGCGTTCGGGCGAACTGGGTCCCGGCGGCTTCCGGCTCAAGCGCCAGGGTCACCTGAGAGAGGCCCGCCTCGGCGTAGGCACCGCATAGGCGGTCGGCCCCCAAGCCATCATCCGCGAATTCGCCAGCGAAGTGGACTGGACGGCCGACGACAATGCGCGGTGACAATGGGACATCGACGAGGAGTGCAGCGAGAAAGTGGCCGATCAGGCGCTCCAATGTGAACGGGTGGCCGAAAATGCGGGTCTCGGAAAAACTCCGCTGCGCAAGGTAGGTCTTCATCGACATGATCAGCCGGCTGTCCAGCGGATCTTCGAGATAGGCGACAATCGCCTGCGGGCCGGCTTCGTGACGCAGGACGCGGCGGGCGGGAGTATCCTCGGTCCAAAAGCAGAGAACGGAACGGAAGACGTCGAGCGAGGCACGGCGATGTGTGGTGACGCTGCCATCGTCGTGCAGGAGAGCCACAACGCTGTTGGTGGTGCCGAAATCGATGCCGATCGCCCTGATCATCCACCCACCCTGCCAAAAGGCGCGGGTTCAAGCGCGATTGGCGCCGTGAGGCAAGAGGTATTGCGCAGGGTCGGGGTGCGGCGTGTGGCCGCACCCCTTGGCTGGTCGCTTATCCGCCCTGCTTGTTCACGCCCAGCGCCGCGAGCGTCTGCTGGTCGAGATGGCCGCTCGCCGGCAGGCCCTTGGCATGCTGGAAGCTCTGTACCGCCCGGCGGGTGTGCGGCCCCCATTTCCCGTCGACCTGGGCGTTCTTGTAGAAGCCCTGCTGTTGTAACTGCTGCTGCACATTCTGCAGGTCACTCTGCGACAGTTGCTCGGTCTGGGTGTTATCGCCGGCCATGCCGCTTGGCTGGGCGGTCGGCTCAGCGCCCGGATTGGCTGCATTCGTCCCTGATGTGCTCTCGCTGGGCGGCGATCCGGTTGTTCCCGGAGTAGCGCTCGGGCCGGACTGAGCGAACGCCGCGACTGGAGCAGTAGCGAGCAAAGCGGCGAGGGTAGTTGCGGTAATACGCGACATCCTGTTCATGATTCTCACGTTCCTCTGATTGCAGGGAAGCGCCTTCGCGCCCAGGGTCCTCGCATCCAGACCGGCCGGATAGACCCGCGACAGGTAATCGGCCGCCTCGGGATTGCGATGCACCTAACCGGGAAGTGAGCCAGCCGTGCGAGGACATCGCCCCTCGCCGGACATAGCCGTTGCACTATGCGAATTCTCCGACCCCGCTACAGTCGCTTCCAAATCCAGCAAGGGACACACGATGTTTCTCACCCTCCTGCCGGTGTGGCTGTCCGGGCTGATCCTGGTCGGACTGCCGACACTGCTCGCGGTGGGAGGTCAGGTGTTGCTTCGCCGCAACGTCGGGCTGGAACGGCTCCGCTCTAACAACGAGGTGGCGGGCTTCAAGTTCGCGGCTGTCGGTGTTCTCTACGCGGTGCTGCTGGCATTTGCGGTCATCGTGGTGTGGGAGAGATTCAGCGACGCCGAGAGCAGGGTATCGGAGGAAGCCGGCGCGGCAGCCACGATCTACCGTTTGGCGGATGGCATCGATGAAAGGACCAGTGCAGCGCTGCGGGACCGACTGAGCGCCTACCTCAACGCCGTCATTGATGAGGAGTGGCCGGCGATGGAACGTGGCGAGAGCAGCCTTTCAGCAGCGCACGCTCTCCACGACGTCTATTCAGGTGCTCTCATGCTCAATCCTGCCGACCGGCGGGGTGCGGTGTTGCTGGCAGAGATCCTGCGCCAGCTGGATGTCGTGACGCAGGCCCGCAGAGCCAAACTCAACTCGGCGGCCGGCATTGTGCCGGGCATCGTCTGGTTCGTCCTGTTCGCGGGCGCCGTTATCACCGTCGGCTTCACGTTCTTCTTCGCCACGGAGAATCTTCGCGCCCAGACACTGATGACAGGAGCACTGTGCGGCCTGATCTTCTCAGGATTGCTTATCATCGTGGCGATCGACCATCCATTCGCGGGTTCCGTGAAGGTGACGCCGGAGGCACTCTCGGCGGTCCTCCATGATCTGGGTTCGGCGTCCAGGGAACCGGTGCACGCCAACTGACGCGCCACACGGCGCGACGCGTTAATCGACCGGTTCGCTGAGGAAGCGTTCGACCAGCGCCATGGCGCGATCACGTTTGGCCAGGGCCTGCGCTCTTTGCTGGTTGCGCGCGCCGGAGGTCAGATAGAATCGCTCGTACAGCTCCACCCGCGATGCCAGCGCAGTGCCCGCGTAGTCCCACGCAAGCCGGAACAGACGAATGCGGCGTTCCGCATCGGTGTCGTTGGCGCCGTGCAGATACTTGTCGATGAACGGACGCAGCGACGGGTCCTTCATCATGTGCCAGGTCGGCGTTGCCAGCAGATTGTGGGAGCCCAGCAGTTTGATGATCTCGTTGGCGCGCGGCATCCAAAACGGCATCACGGCCCGAAGCGCGGACAATGGCGGCCCGTCGGGGAACCGAACTCCGTTGCCCCATTCGGTTGGGTGATCCTCGGCCGCTTGAACCGCTGATCGGGCAAGTTCCGCGTAGCTCCAGAGTTCGCCGAGTAGTTGTTGTGATGTCGGGCTCTTGTCGCCGATCGCTTCGGCCATCGCGGTCGCGAGGCCCCAGGCAAATTCCAGCTTGGTCGATGCACGAACCATTGTCTGCTGCATGACGTTTGGGTTCCAGCTTCGCGTCATGGCCTGGTTGTAGACTTTGACATTCGCGTCGATGAACACGCGGCTGCGCGGCACCTCGACGTCGTCGAAGATCACGAATGCGTCCTGTTCGTCGAAGCGGGACGACAACGGATGATCGAAGCGATTGGCGGTTCCAGCGACGCTGTCCCGGCAAACGAATTTCAGTCCGGGCGTCGCCATCGGAATGCAGAATGACACGGCGAACTTATCGCCATCCTCGGGCAGCGGACGGCCGGGATACACCGCGATCTCGTCGGCGAAAGGCGCGAGTGTCGCGAGAATGCGGGCGCCACGCACGACGATGCCATGCTCGGTGTCGCACACCTTCCGCAGGATGACGTCGTTCTCCTGGCCTGGGACCTCGTCCTTTGCCTTGTCGATCGTGGGGTGGATCAGCGTATGGGTCAGGCAGATGTCGTTCCTACGCAGGAATTTCTGATATTCGACCTGGCGCGCGGCACCATCCTCGTTGCCGTGCTCCGCCCATTCGTGCGCGCAGGCGGCGAAACCGGCATAGGTGACGTTCATGTAGTCGGGCGTTCGGCCCATCACACCGACGGTGTGCTCCGCGATACGACGCAGGCCGCGGTGGCGGCGCTTGAGATCGTCCGGCGAGCGCGGAATCATGTGGCTGACATTGATCGGCTCGCCTGTCTCGGGGTCGGGTATCAGGCAGTCGTCCGCCGCCTCGTGCTGCAGGTCGAAGACGGCAGCCATGCCTTTGGCGGCGCCGGCGAATGCCGGGTGCGATACGATATCGGTGACGCGGTCATCGCCGACCCAGATCTCGCGATCGTCCTTCAGTCCCCGCAGCAGTTGCGCCCCTGTCCGAGCCGGCATTTTGCTTCCCCTCGATTGTCATACGCAGATCACGCAATGCCTCTGGCGCTAGCTGCCTGCTTTCCCGGACTGAGCAGGTCGAAAGCCATACCGCGAGCCACAGAGGTCAAGGAAACCGACCGCCGCGACCAAAGCGCCCCGTGCTTCGTCGGCGGACGGAATTATCGTCACGTCGTAGTCGCTTCGTTGCGTTCGTCCTTGACTTCATTGAACGCCTTGCCGGCGGTAAGCAGCGAGTCATCGAGGTCCCGGACGAGTAATCCGAACTGTTGGATTGTCTGATCTTGGGTCTTCGGCGCCTCACCGACGATTTGGAATAAAACTGCCCGGGCAGCGTGAAACATGGCGTAATAGCTGGAATGGATGATCGCCATGGGCGAAGCATCGGCATCTTGCGCCAGGGCTTCTCCGAGGTGGGCCTCAGCCTTTTGCCAGCTATCGTTGGCATGGGCTGGGACAGGACTCACGTGACTTCCAAGCCGTCGCGGACGATGTCCTCTGCCAGTTCCGTCAGTCGCCCTGCGTGGGCTTCGAGGTGGTCTGGCGTTAGCGGGATCGGGCGGATGAAGAAGCCGCCGAGGATGTGGTCGTAGGCCAGGTCCGAGAGGATACGACGGACGCGTCGCCGGTCTGATAGGTTGCGAACCACAACGGCAACGTCGTAGTCGCTGTCCGAGCGCGCCTGCCCCCGAGCCCGGGAGCCAAACAAGATCAGCTTCTCCACATCTGGCAGTGCAAGCTCGACCGAACGCTTGTAGTTCGAGAGTCTGAAGGCAGCCGCCCTAGGGAGAACGTCCTCGACGGTCTTCATCACGATCCGTTCACGCAACATGTTCTGCAAATTGTCGCGCGATCAAAGTCGTGATCCTCTGGCGCATCGCCACGTGCGGTTGAGCCGAACAGGTACAGGTGCTGCACGCCGAGCTGCTTCAGTTCGGCTTCATGCTCCTGCAGCCTGGCAATGGCATGGGCGCGATCCATTGCTTACGTATAGCACAGACACCAGCTTTTCTCGACCCGGCCTTGACCGCCAACCCCAACCCGTCCGATCACCCCGCCGCCATGTCCCTCCTTACCATCACCGGCGCCGCCGTCCGCCTGGGCGGCCGCAGCATCCTGAACGGCGCCGACCTCACGGTGGACCAGGGCCGCCGCATCGGGCTGGTCGGCCGCAATGGCGCCGGAAAGTCGACGCTGCTGCGCGCCATCATCGGCGACCAGCCACTGGATGGCGGGGAGATCCGCCTGGCCGCCCGTGCTCACATCGCAACCGTCGCCCAGGAGGCCCCGTCCGGCGACGCCAGCCTGCTGGACACCGTGCTGCAAGGCGACCCCGAACGCCTGGCGCTGCTCGCGGAGGCCGAGACTGCGGAACCCGCCCGCCTGGCCGAGATCCACGAACGCCTGCGCGCCATAGGCGCCGATGCGGCGCCCGCGCGGGCCGCTGCGATCCTGGCTGGCCTGGGCTTCGACGAGGCCGCGCAGCAGCGCCCGGTGGAAGAGTTCTCCGGCGGCTGGCGGATGCGCGTGGCCCTCGCGACCGCACTGTTCGCCGCGCCCGATCTGCTGTTGCTCGACGAACCAACCAACCACCTCGATCTGGAAGCGACACTCTGGCTGGAGACCTGGCTTGCCCGCTTTCCCGGCGCCGTGCTGCTGGTCTCGCACGACCGCGTCCTGCTGGACCGTGCGGTGCAGGCGATCGCCTTCCTCGACCGCGGCCGGATCACCGTCACCCCCGGCGGCTTCGACGAATTCGTCCGCATCCGCACCGAGCGCGCACTGCAGCAGGCCAGCGCCGCCAAACGCATCGCAACCGAACGCGCCCATATCCAGTCGTTCATCGACCGCTTCCGCTACAAGGCGTCGAAGGCCCGCCAGGCGCAATCGCGCATCAAGGCACTCGCCCGGCTGCCGCAGATCGAGACGGTGATCGAGGACGCCCCAACGCGCTTCGACTTCCCCGAGCCCGCCCGCATCGCGCCGCCGATCCTGACGCTGGATCGTGTCGCAGTCGGCTATGACGGCACGCCGGTGCTGCGCAACGTCTCGCTGGCGGTGGATATGGACGACCGCATCGCGCTGCTCGGCGCCAACGGCAACGGCAAGTCCACGCTGGCGAAACTGCTGGCCGACCGCCTCTCCGCACTGACCGGCGAAATCCGCCGCGGACCGAAGCTGCGCGTCGGCTACTTCGCGCAGCACCAGACGGACGAGCTGGTCGAGGCAGAAAACCCGATCGACCATATGATGCGCGCTCTGCCCCGCGCCACGCCGCCGCAGGTGCGCGCCCAGCTCGCCCGTTTCGGGCTTGACGCCGACCGCGCGGATACGCCGGTTGCCAACCTGTCAGGCGGCGAGAAGGCGCGGCTGCTGCTGTCGCTCGCCACCCGCGAAGCGCCCCAGCTGCTGATCCTCGACGAACCCACCAACCATCTCGACATCGATGCGCGCGAGGCGCTGGTGAAGGCGTTGGCAGACTTCCAGGGCGCAGTGCTGCTGATCACACATGATCCGCATCTGGTGGAACTCATCGCCGATCGTCTCTGGCTGGTCGCGGACGGAACCGTACGGCCGTTCGAGGGCGACCTCGATGACTATCGTGCGCTGCTCGCGGAGCGTTCGCGCGCCACGCCGAAGCCCGACGCCGGCAATCGTCGCGATGAACGGCGGGAACGCGCCGATGCACGTGCTGCGCTGGCCCCGCTGCGCAAACAGGCGCGCGACGCCGAGGCGCGGCTGGCACGGCTGGCGGCGGAACGCGCGACGATAGAAAGAACGCTGGCCGACCCCGCCCTCTATGTTCCTACGCGCAAGGGAGAGATCGCCGCCGCAAACGCTCGACTAGCCGCCATCAGTAAACTCGCAGCGACCGCAGAGGCGGAGTGGCTTGCGGCGGAAGAGGCGCTGGAATCGGCGTCCTGAGGATCAGTCTCCGACGCAAAGCCAATCCGATAGCGTTCCAGCCGTGCCCACAGCGGCCGTCATCGTGTGCGCTCATGACGCCACTCCGCGCAGACTGACCACCCGAGCTTCGGATATGGTATAGTCTTCGATGATATTGCGCGGGGCGTAGGAACCCCGGGCGTTCCGGGGATCGCTCATCGTTGTGCTCCTTTATGCGTTGGTCGGGATCGAGGCGGCGCAGCATGATGCTGCTCGGTATGATATTCCGACTGCGAGCACGGCCGTGAAGCTGATCAATCCCACGTCTTGTGTGCCGTCAATGCCCGCGGCGACTTCGGCCTCGGGGCGGTGCTCGGCTTCCGGCCAGGGGTTATCCTTGCCGGGGTTGTCGTATTGCCGGCAATCTGTACTGCCGCTTTTCTCGGCAGCGTAAGAGGGGAGAGTATTCCACCCATGATGATCCCCCGTGTCTGGACCGACGAACTGGGAGCGTCACACTTCGCAGACCTGGACCTTCCGGAGGCCATGATGCCGTCGGCATCAGGACTACCTGAAATGCGCTCGACAAGCCCGATGCCTGTCGAAAGTTTTCGGCTGATCACGACGCCGCCGCAAGCGATGGCCCGTGGCTGGCACCCTGCCCCGGCGCGGCAACTCGTAATCGTCGTAAGTGGTGCAATCGCCGTCGAAGTGTCGGATGGTGAGACACGGCGGCTCGATGCTGGTTCTATGATCTTTTTCGAGGACGTTGTCGGAAGAGGCCATCTGAACCGCATAGTCGACGATCAGGCGATCATGCTCGCCTTCCTCATCGTGCCGGAACACTGGAGCCCTTTGCCCCAAGTCCGAAAGTCTTGAGTTTTGCATGGGGACCACAGTTCGGCCCGATCGAGGCTGACTCCCAGCCTTTGCCAAGGTAAGTTCCGCCGCATTGTGCCTCCACGTTTCGGACGCTTGGCCGGAGAGGTCCGGGCTGTCGTCGCCGGGCAATCCACCATTGCTTGCGCCGCGCTCACCCGTGGTTCACATGAGGGCAGGAATTCTTAGGACGCTTTGAGACTTGGTGACGGACAATAATACGGAAGGCAGCCCTCGCCGTCTACAAAAGGCTTAATGATCCAGCAGAGCTGGAGTTTTTTCGTCTCCTAGTACCTCTGCACACAGATTTTGACCGGTTGCTAGGTCTCGGGCCCCCGCAGCTCCGGACCAGCGGGCTTGGCGGGCCGGGTAGGACCGTGGAGCGGCGGCTTTGGGTGGGAACTGGAATGTCCCCTTTCGAGTGCGGCCCAGCTGGAACGGACATTCGTGCCAGACTTCTGCACTGACTGAGGCATTGATGATGTTCGGCTCCAGAGGCACCGGCAAGATTGGCAGTTTCGGTGCTGCAGGGGACTGCTTGACCACATACGACAAATCTGTGGTCATTCCATCCCTGGGCGCAGTCTAACCATTGTCGCCGCCCTCACAGATACGCAGAAGGAATGAAGGGGGATTCAGGATGGACACGTTTCGGATGGCCGCGACCAACGGCGGCTACGCATTAGTCGGCGAAAGTGATATCAGCGCTTTGCGCGCGAGGCTGCGCGGACCTCTGGTCCAGGCGGGCGAGAGCGGTTACGAGGAGGCGTGCACCCTCTTCAACGCAATGATTGACCGGCGGCCAGCACTGGTGGCGCGCTGCCAGGGCGCTGCGGATGTGATGGCGGCAGTGAATTTCGTGCGCGACCACGACGTGCTTGTTTCGGTGAAAGGGGGTGGGCATGGCATCGCTGGAAAGGCTGTCTGCGACGACGGACTACTGATCGACATGTCTCAGATGAAAAGCATTCGCGTTGATCCGGCTGCCCGTACTGCACGAGTGGAGCCCGGCGTGCTCGGCGCGGAACTCGACCGCGAAACGCAAGCGTTCGGCCTTGCAACGCCGGTTGGAACAGTATCGACGACCGGCATTGCTGGCCTGACGCTTGGCGGTGGCCAGAGCTGGCTCGGCAGCAAATATGGCTTTGCCATCGACAATTTGCTGTCCGTTGATATTGTCACTGCGGACGGGGCGTTGCGCACGGCGAGCGCTACGCAGAACGAGGATTTATTCTGGGGTATCCGGGGCGCTGGGCATAACTTCGGGGTAGTAACCTCTTTCGAATATCGGCTGCATCCTGTCGGCCAAGTGCTCGGCGGCCTTCTGATCCATCCCTTGTCGCATGCGGTCGACGTCCTGAAGTTCTATAGTGACTTCACTGCCTCACAACCAGATGAGCTGCAGACCTGGGCCGGGATCTTGACGCTCCCGGATGGGACGCAGGTTGTCGCTTTGGTTCCCTGCTTCGTCGGACCCCACGACGAAGGGGAGCGACTGCTGATGCCTCTGCGCCGCTTCGGGTCTCCGATCGCGGACACGATCGCTCCGCTCCCGTATGTCGCCATGCAGCAGTTGTTCGACGGATCGTTTCCGCACGGGCGCCTGAACTACTGGAAGTCCGGTCTGGCGTCGCGTCTTTCCGACGAGGTTATCGCGGCAAGCGTCAAATACGCGAAGACCGTCCCCTCACCGCATACCGTCATTCTTTTTGCGGAACTGCATGGCGCTTACAGCCGGGTTGGCAAGGCCGACACTGCATATTTCCACCGCGACCTGCAATATGACGCGATCATACTGGCCGGCTGGACCGACCCGGCAGACACACAGCGAAACATCGACTGGACGCGAGAGCTTTTCGCGGCATGGGAACCGTACCTGGCCCGTGCCGCTTACGTGAACGACTTGGGTGATGAAGGCGAGGATCGCGCTCTCAGCGCCTATGGTGACAATTATACTCGGCTGGCGGCACTCAAGGCGAAATACGATCCGACGAACCTGTTTCAGCTGAACCAGAACATCAAGCCCGTCGCCGGATAAGTCTGGCGGCCTAGCTGAAGTCTGTCGGAGGATCGGTCCATGAATGTCCGCTCTGGAGGAGCCATGTCGCTCGACTGAGTGGCCATCATGGTGAAGGTTTTCGGATGCCGGCCATCACAGGTCTGGCGTCAGGGCATGGGGCCGGCGTACGGAAACCGCCCATGCACGAACCCGCGGGGCTGCGGCGGTGGTCTATGGGGATTTGAAGTTTTGCTTTGTTGAGGTGACGGCGAAACCGGCTGGGCGCTGGCGTCGGCGGGGACTTGTTGAGTGAGATTTTTCGTCAGGTGGCGCGTGGATCGGGAGCTGGCCACGGCTCATATTCGGTCCTGTCGCGCTGAGCTTGGCGAAGAGCGCGTATGGGCGCATTCGTCGCAATGGCGGTGTTGCGGCGTGAGATGAGCGCAAGGCGTGCCGGGTCACGAGGGGACGCTCCCGGTTGGTGCAGATGCGTGAGGTGGCGCGCGGGGTTGCCTCCAGCGCTCGAAGGTCTCGATGATGAACATGCGCCCGCCGCAGCAGGGACAGGGCGGGAGATGATCGAGCGGCTCTGGCAATTCGACAGGCTCTGGCGGGGGCACGACGCCAAGCAGCTCGCGGGCACGCGCAATACTTGCTTTGCGTGCTGAACTGGCGAGCAAGCCGTAATGCCGGATGCGGTGAAAGCCGCGTGGCAGGACGTGGAGCAGGAAGCGGCGGATGAACTCGTGCGGCGCGAGCGTCATGACGCGCTGCCGTTCGGCACCGTCGCGACGGTAGTCCTTGTAGCGGAAGGTGACGCCGGTCTCGTCGAACGCAATCAGACGTCGGTTCGAGATGGCGACCCGGTGGGTATAGCGCGCGAGATAGGCGAGCACGGCCTCGGGGCCGGCGAACGGCGGCTTGGCATAGACCACGAACCGCTTCTTCCTGACTGCGGCGAGGCGACGCAGGAACAGGCGGCGGTCGGCGAGACCTGCCTGGGTGCCGAAGAAGGCAAGTCGCCCAGCCTGATAGAGCTCGATCAGCTGGGTGAGGAACAGGCGGCGGAAGAGCGCGCCCAGCACCCGCACCGGCAGAAGAAAGGCCGGACGCGAAGATATCCAGCGCTGCGCGTCGAGCGAGATGCCGCCGCCCGGCACGATCATGTGGATGTGCGGATGGTGTGTCATGGCTGATCCCCAGGTGTGGAGGACGGCGGTGATGCCGATGCGGGCGCCGAGGTGCTTCGGGTCAGCCGCGATCGTCATCATCGTCTCCGACGCTGCGCGGAACAGCAGATCGTAGACGATCGCCTTGTTCTGCAGGGCGATGTCTGCGACCTCGGTGGGAAGCGTGAAGACGACATGGAAGTAGCCGACCGGCAGCAGGTCGGCTTCACGCTCGGCCAGCCAGGTGCGCGCAGCGGCGCTCTGGCATTTGGGGCAATGCCGATTGCGGCAGCTGTTGTAGGCAATGCGCCAGTGCCCGCAGTCCTCGCAGGCATCGACGTGGCCGCCGAGTGCCGCCGTGCGGCAGTTCTCGATCGCCGACATGACCTTGAGCTGGGTCAGGCTGAGATGACCGGCCTGGACGGCACGATAGCCGGGGCCTTCAGCTCGGAAGATATCGGCGACCTCGATCGCGGTGCGCAAGCCGCTTCAGCCGCCGGGATCCTTGCCTTCCATCAGCAACGCCAAATGCTCGAGAGGACTGGTCACCGAGCGGATCGTCTTGGTCGCAACACGCGCATAGAGCGCGGTCGTATCAAGCTTGCTGTGCCCCAACAGCACCTGGATGACACGGATGTCGACATCCTGCTCGAGCAGATGCGTGGCGAAGCTGTGGCGCAATGTGTGCGGGCTGACACGCTTCTTGATGCCAGCGGCTTCGGCTGCCTCATGAACCGCGCGGTTGATTTGGCGCGTCGAAATTGGTTCGAGAGAGTTCCGCCCAGGAAACAACCAGCCCTGGGGCAGCATGACGCCGCGCCGCTTGCCCTCGCGCCACCAGAGCCGCAGCAGTTCCAGCAGCTGCGGCGACAGCATGGCATTGCGGTCCTTGCGTCCCTTGCCCTGTTCGACCCTGATCAGCATGCGCGTGCTGTCGATGTCGCCGATCTTGAGGGCCGCCACTTCTGATACCCGCAACCCGGCACCATAGGCAGTGCCGAGAACAGCCCTGTACTTCGGCCCAGGTGCCGCTTCGAGCAGCCGACCAACTTCCTCAACACTCAGCACCGCTGGCAATTTGCGTGGAAAGCGCGCCAGGACCAGGCGCCGCGACAGATCCGGCCGGTCGAGCGTTACGCTGAACAAGAAGCGCAGCGCTGAGACCGAGCCGTTGATGGTGGGCGGCTGTACCCGATCTCGCGTTGGTGCACTTGAAACCGGCGAATATCCTCAGCCTGCGCGGTATCGGGCGACCGCCCGAGGAACCCTGCGAAGCTGCGCACAAAGCGAATATAATCGTGCTGCGTATGTGATCGCAGGCCGCGCATCGCCATGTCTTCGAGCATGCGCTGCCGCAGCGCACTGACGGGGCGTTCGACAGATGAAACGGGCATCGGATGTTCCTCTCATGATGAAGGGAACTCCATGCTCGAGAGGCAACTACGCCCCGCTCAAGACTTCATCGAAAACGCGCATAAGTATTGAGGTCCAGGGGCTCGGCCCCTGGCGGGGTTTGGGCAGCGCCCCAACCTTGCTTGCTTCATCGGTCAATGGTTCGGGTGCTGGGTATGCCCCACACACAACACCAATCCCGCGAAGCGGGTTCG
>CAWEVM010000006.1:0-252378 GCA_963812505.1 uncultured Alphaproteobacteria bacterium | reverse complement strand
TCATGGGTCGAAAGCGGACTTACCCGCACAGAGCACCAGGGGGAACAGGAAGTCAGGCAACCGGTCAAAATCACTGTGCAGAGGTACTAGAAGGACGAAGCCGCATGATCTACATGGTCGAAATGGCACTGCTTGACCTGGCGCGCCGCACGGAATGGGAGGCGTGGTACACCGCTCATCAGCATCGCCTGCTGTCCATTCCAGGCATTCACGCGAGCCAGCGCTTCGAGTGCATCCACGCGGCCGCCGCTCCCTTCGTTGCATTGCATGAGGTCGATGGCCCGCAGGTGTTCGCCTCTGACGCGTACCGCGAAAGCGCCGGCCCTTCGAATACCGGCGAATGGCAGTCGAAGATGGGCAACTGGCACCGAAACGTGTTCCGTGGCCTCGATCACACGCCCGACGTGCCGATGGATGCGCGCCTCGTCGTGGTCGAACGAAACTGCGAGCGCGCCTTGCCACGCGATGCCGATCTGCGGTGGCTGGATGCGGTCGGCCTCGATCAGACCGTGCGCCGACGCGGCCTCGCGGTGATGCCTGTCGCCTCGGCGGACCTGCTTGCCGGCACACCCGGCGTCCGTGTGCTGAAGCCGCTCGGCCCGCGTCTGGTCAAATGACCAGCCCACCATCGACGTGCAGCGCCTGACCGGTGATGTAGCCCGCTGCCGGTGACGCAAGGAACGCGATCGCCGCCGCCACCTCGTCGGGCAATCCAACGCGACCAAGCGGCACGCTGGCGAGTTGCCGCCGCAGCCGCTCGGGATCGATCGCCGCATGGGCGCCAGGGTCCTTGCGGATGAAACCAGGCACCACGGCATTCACCGTCACGCCGGCCGGTGCCAGCTCGATTGCCAGCGCGCGCACCAATGCTTCCAGCCCCGCCTTTGCCGCAGCGGACGCGGCGAACACCGGCGTGTCAGTGCGGAACGCATGGGCCACGAAGCTGGACACCGCCACCACGCGCGCATCGCGTCCCGCCTTCAAGTGAGGGATAGCCGCACGTGCCAGCCGGAAGAACGCACCCTGGATTGCCTCCACCGACGAAGTCATCGCAGTGTCGGTCAATTCGCCGAACGCCGTGCGATCGGCGAACCCGGCATTGCTGATCAGCACGTCCAATCCGCCGAACTGCGCAACCGCCTGCGCCACCAGCTCTCTCGCCACAGTCGAGTCAGCGAGATCGCCCAATGCAATCTCGGCAACCGCACCTGCCGCGCGCACCTCGGCCGCCACGCGTTCAGCACCGGCGCGGTTCCTTCGCGTGTGGACCAGCAGCGCGACGTCGGGCGCGGCCAAGGCACGGCACACCGCCGCCCCGATGCCGCTCGCCGCTCCGGTCACCAGGACGACGCGCTGCATCCGTCACACCACGTCATGCGGCCGCAGCCGGCACAATTCGGCATCGGTGTCGGTCTCGATCTGCAAGGTGGCGTGGCCAATGCCGAATCGATCGCGCAATTCAGTTGTCACATCGTGCAGCGATCGCTCCGCCGACGGATCGACGCACACCAGATGCGCCGTTAGCGCCGTCTGCGTCGTGCTCAGCCCCCAGATGTGCAGATCGTGCACCTCCAGGACGCCTGGCACGGAGGCCAGGTAGTCCTGCACCGCCTCTTGCGCCACGCCGCCTGGGACCGCATCCATTGCGAGGTCGATCGACTCGCGCAGCAGCCCCCAGGTGGTCGCGACAATCACAATGCCAATCACAAGACTCGCAACCGGATCGAGCCACATCCAGCCAGTGAGCAGGATCAGCAGCCCCGCCAGCACGACACCCGCCGAGACGCCGGCATCCGCCGCCATGTGCACGAACTGCGCGCGCACATTGATGTCGTGCCCGCGACCCCGCAGGAACAGCAGCGCCGTCGCACCGTTGATCAGGATGCCGGCGGCCGCCACCAGGATCACCGTGCCTTCCCGCACCGGTTCAGGCGCCAGCAACCGGTGCGCCGCCTCCACGCCGATCGCACCGACGCCGATCAGCAGGATGGTGGCGTTCAGCAGCGCCGCCAGGATGGAGCTGCGACCCCAGCCGTAGGTGCGCCGTCGCGTCGGTGGCCGCCGTGCGAGCCAGGCGGCTCCCCAACCGAGCAGCAGACCCAGAACGTCGCCGAAATTGTGCGCCGCATCCGCCAGCAGCGCCATCGAGTTGGCCAACAGGCCGAACGCGATCTCGGCCACGACAAACCCGAGATTGAGTGCCGTGCCTATGGCGAAGGCACGATCGTGCCCATGATGACTGTGATGATGGCCGTGGTCGTGTTGGTGGTGCGCCATTGCTGGTGCGATAATGCCCCGCGCTCGCGCCGATGGCGAGACGAAGTTGTGGTGTCGCTGCCAGAGTTTCATGGCTGTTACAACGCAATCTACTGCAACGATTTGCGGGCCTGCCTCACGCACTCCTGATGGCAGGATGGAGTTCACTTCAAGCTATGCACGGCGTGACAGCGCCGGCCGGCCTGCCAACCTCCGGATGCGTAATGCTCGGCAATTCGATCGCCTCTCTGCTGGCATGGGCTGGCCATCACCCCCTGCTGCAGGCAACCGCCATCGTACTCGGCACCTTCATCCTGGAGGACGCCGCGACGGTGATCGCCGCCATTCAGACTGCCGACGGCAGCCTGTCCGGGCCGTTGGCACTGGCGTCGCTCTATGTCGGCATCGCGGTGGGCGATCTGGGGCTCTATGGCCTGGGATGGCTGGCGGCTCGATTTCCGCCGGTCACGCGATTCATTCCCCCCCATCGTAAGGAAGTGGTCCGGGCCTGGCTTGATGGGCGCGTGTTCAAGGTTGTGCTGATCAGCCGCTTCCTCCCTGGGTTGCGGCTGCCGACCTATACCACCTGCGGTTTCGTCAACGCCGACCTGCAACAATTCGCGCTCGCGGTGGTGATCGCCACCATCTGCTGGACCACGCTGCTGTTCGGCGTGTCACTGCGTGTTGGCGAGGTGCTGATGGATCACTTCGGCGCCTGGCGTTGGGCCGGCGCAGCTGGGTTTGTGTTGTTCGTCGTGCTCGCGGGCAGGCTCACGGCGTCGGGCCTCCAGAGCAAGCGGCCGTGAAACTGGAGACCGCACTACGCGCAAGCGCAACTGCGCCACCGCGGACCCGCGAGCAGCCACTATCGTTCTTCGAATTCTGGCCGGATTGGTTGTTCTACTTTCCGGTGGTCCTGCACTGGATCGCGCTCGGACTTCGCTACGGCGATTTCAGCCTGCCGACCGCAGCAAACCCGACGATCACCGCTGGTGGTTTGTGTGGTGAATTGAAACTTGAGACCCTGGATCAGGTGAAGGGGCCGGTGCGCGCATTGGTGGCGCGCTATACCAGCGTTGTTGCGCAGCCAGGCAGCGTGGCGTGCGCCGAACAGGCACTGACCGCCACTTCTATCGATTATCCTGTCGTTGCCAAGCCGGCTGTGGGGTGCAACGGCACAGGTGTGCGACTGCTTCGAGGACGCGACGACCTTGCCAGATATCTCGCGGAATTTCCTCGCGACGAGCGCATCGTGTTGCAGGAATTCGTCGCCGATGAAGGCGAAGCCGGCATCTTCTACGTCCGTCATCCGGACGAGGCAGCGGGCACCATCACATCTATCACGTTGAAGCACGCCCCCGCGGTGATCGGTGATGGGCGATCAACGCTGCGGCAACTGATAGCGGCCGATCCGCGAGCGGGACAGGTAACGCAACTCTATCTGCCGCGACTTGCGGGCCGGTTGCATGAGGTGCCACGACAAGGCGAACGGGTGCCCTTGGTCTTTGTCGGCAATCACTGTAAAGGCTCGATCTTCGAGAACGGCACCCATCTTGCCACGCCCGCGCTGACCGAGGCCTTCGAACGGATCGCACGAGCCGTGCCGGCCTTTCACTTCGGCCGGATCGACGTGCGCTTCGCGTCGCTCTCGGCACTGCTGCACGGCGAAGGCTTCCGCATCATCGAGATCAATGGCGTGGGATCCGAGGCGACGCATATCTGGGACCGCAACACCACACTGCGCGAGGCCTGGCGCGCCCAGTTCTTTCACTATGGCGCGGCGTTCCGCATCGCCGCAGCGAACCGCGCGCGCGGCCACCGATCTTGCGGATTGCGGGCGATGTATCGGCTATGGCGGCGACAGGCGCGGCTGATGGCGGCCTATCCGATGAACGACTGATTGGTGACCTTGCCGAATCCCGCACCTTCCGTCAGGAACGCCGCATGAGCGCCCTGCAAGCCATCATCATCGCCATCCTGCAAGGGGCGACTGAACTATTCCCGGTGAGCAGCCTCGGGCACGCGGTCGTGCTGCCGGCGCTGCTGCACTGGCCGATCGATCAGCGTTCGCCGGAGTTCCTGCCCTTCCTGGTGATGCTGCATCTCGGCACCGCCGCCGCTCTGCTGCTGTTCTTCTGGCGCGACTGGTGGTCCCTGGCGACCGGCGTCCTAGGGCTGGCATCATCGCACCAGACCAGTGAAAGCCGGCGCGTGCTCGCTTTGATCGTGATCGCCACCATCCCCGCGGTCATCGTCGGCTTTCTGCTGGAGAAGTTCTTTCGCGACCTGTTCGGCACGCCGGTCGTCGCCGCCGTGTTCCTGATAGTCAACGCCGTGCTGCTGTTGGGTGGGGAGAAATTGCGTGGACGCGGCGGACACCGCCCGTTGTCCAGCCTGACCATGATGGATGCGCTGACAATCGGCTGCTGGCAGTGCACCGCGTTGATCCCCGGCATTTCACGCTCCGGCGCCACGATCGTCGGCGGCCTGCTGCGCGGCATCGACCACGAAGGTGCCGCGCATTTCTCATTCCTGATCGCGACGCCGATCATCCTCGGTGCAACCGTGCTGGAGGTCCCCAAGCTGCTGCGCGAGAGCGTGCCGCCCGGTACGTTCAGTGTGGCGGCACTTGCCGCCGTGTTGGCCGGCATCACCGCCTATGCCAGCACGTGGTTTTTGATGCGCTACTTCCGTCAGCACGATGCCTGGGCGCTCAATCCGTTCGCGTATTACTGCCTCGTCGTCGGCGCCGGCAGCCTGCTGTTGCTGCTCTTGACCTGACGCAACGGGGCCAAACACTGCCCGGCCCCTCGCGGGCGGGGGCGCTACACGTAAACCCCCTTCATCCCACCCGCCGGATATCGCGTGCCCGCGGCCGCACCGCTCGGGATCGCCGCCGAAATCCGCGCCACATCTCCCGCTGTCAGTTTCACCCGCAATGCGCCGACATTTTCATCCAGCCGCCGCGGATACCGCGTTCCGGGAATCGCCACCACATCAGGCCCCTGCGCCAAGACCCAGGCCAGGGTAAGTTGCGCCGGCGTGCATCCCTTCTCCTTCGCGATCGCCTCGATCTTCGCCACCAGTTCGCGGTTGCGATCGAAGTTCTGCTGCTGGAAGCGCGGGTGTGCGGCACGCCTGCCATCGACATCGGCGAAGGTCTGGATTGCACCGGTCAGAAACCCTCGCCCCAGCGGCGCGTAGGCGACAAAACTGATCCCCAGACCGCGCGTTGTCTCGCGCGTCTCCTCAGCCTCGGCGCGGTACAACAACGAATATTCGGTCTGCACCGCCGCGATCGGATGCACCGCATGCGCACGGCGTATTGTCGCAGGCGACGCCTCGGACAACCCCAGGTGTCGCACCTTGCCTTGCTGCACCAGCTTCGCCATCGCGCCCACGGTGTCCTCGATCGGCACAGATGGATCGACGCGATGCTGATAATAGAGATCGATCACATCGACGCCCAGCCGCTGCAGGCTCGCCTCGCACGCCTGCATCACGTAGTCCGGACGACCGTTCACTCCGTTCGGCCCACCCGGGTTCTGCGTCTGGCCGAACTTGGTCGCCAGCACCACGCGGTCCCGGCGCCCCTTCAGTGCGCGGCCGATCACCTGCTCGTTATGGCCCCAGCCGTACATATCCGACGAATCAAGATGATCCACGCCCTGGTCGATCGCATAACGGATCAGCTCCTCCGACGCCGCGTCATCGGCCTCACCGTAGATGCCTGACAGCGACATGCAGCCGAGCCCGATCGCCGAAACCGACAATCCGCCCTTCCCCAGCGCGCGATGCTCCAGCCTCTCAGTCGTTGCCATGTCTCAAGTCTCCACTATCCGTGCTGGGGCGACAGTATAATCCAATCGCCCCCGCGGCCCCAACTATGCGGCCAGCCGTGTCACGGGATTTCGTATGACAGCCGTACCGTGAGATGACCCTGCCGGCGCCACACGCGCTTGCGATCGGCGGCCATGCTCCTCAGGAAGTCACGCAGGCCGATGAACGCCACCTCCTCCTCATTTGCGAACGCATCGAGCCGTTCACGAATCGGTACGGTGGTTCTTGCTTGAACTGGGGGCTCATGAACTCCCGCATAGGCGATCTCGGTCCGCAGCTCGATCCCGTTATACGTGGCGGTGACGCTTCCGGAATGGAGCTGGTTCTGCCGAAGAAACTCGACCACGGATTGCATGTTTCGGAGCGATCGCTCGATGATCTCGGGCGCAATCCGCCATGCCTCGAAAATCTTGCGCAGGGAATCTGTCACATCCGCCCGAGCGGTGTCGCTGTCATCCCAGGCTATTGTATCGCGTTGCCGCGTCCCCAGCCGGAACACCAAGGTGAGCACAACAGCAGCAGTAAGGCCGATCGCCAGGGGACTTGCCGTCAGGCTGTGAACCGCCGCAGGGAGACGCTGGAAATAAGCCGGAAAGAGATTCTCGCTCAGTGCAAGCAGCGTGGATATCCCGATCACGTAGATCGCTCGCGCATCGACCGGCGGTGACAGGATCAGTTGCATACCGCTGGCTATGAGGAAGCACGCGGAGAAGACCATCATGGAGCCAGCCACCTCTGGCGGAATGAGCAGGAAGATGCCTGCCAGACGCGGCGAGAATCCCAGAACCAGAAGGTACGCACTCGCGGCAAAGGCGATAACCCGACTGGTCGCTCCCGTCGTGCCGGACACGCCGACGATCGATGGACTGATGCTCATGCCGGCGGTGCCGAGCAGGCCGCCGGCCACGTTGGCAAGTCCGTCCGCGAGTAAGCCCTTACGGATGTTGCTCATATCCGGATGTCGCCACGCCGCGTTGTTCATGCGCTGAGCGGTTGTCACCACACCGACCGCGCGAAACGCCGCGGCCGCACCGGCCGCAATGAAGGCGGGCAGCAGACCGATATTGAAACCATGGTCGAAAAGCGACGGACGGGGCAATTCGATCCATGCCGAGTTCGCCACGGCGGCCAGTCTCTCCGCGTCGATCAGTCCGACCACCGACGCTGCCGCCATTCCAAATCCGAGGCCGATGATCGAGCAAACCAGCTTCCAGACACCGCGCCCCCAAATGCTCAGCGCCATGCACAGGGCCAAGGTCGATATGGTCACCATCAGATGAATCGGGAACACGGGCAGCATTTCATGTTCAACGTCAAGCACTTCGCCAATGCCGATGATGCCCAGTTGCAGGCCAACGATGAACACGGTCATTCCGCTGACGACGGGCGTGATTATGATTCGTAGACGGTGCAGGCAAAAGGCAATCAGTGTTTCAATCAGTCCGGCAATAATTGTCATGCCGAAGACCAGTCGCATGCCGCCGACCTCCGCCGCGGCAACCGAAGGCCCCATGTATGTCGCTGAGAACACCGGCGGTGCCATGAAACCCGATCCCACTGGGCCGCGAGGCAGCGCCTGAAGCACAGTGCCAATCGCAAGCGCCACACAGGATATCCCCATCAAGGTGATCCTCTCCTCAGACGTCGCGTCCGAATGCCGGACGATGATGGCGACAAGCACCAGATATACCGCATCAAGAACGGCATACTGGAGGCCCAGCAGAAGCAGCTTGCCCGCTGGCGGCCGCTCGTAGAGCGCGTACGTCAGATTGGTGGGTCGTTGATACGCCCCTGACTCTTCGTTGCCACTCATCGTGTCGCCCCCGCTTGCCGCCTTGATCAGCGTAAGATTTGCTCCATGCTACGTGGGGAGGGCGTAGCGAGCGACTATGCGCAGCGCCCGCCAGATCATCGGGAGGATCGCATGCCGAATGAGCAACGCGTTGCACTGATCACCGGATGCGGCAAGCCGGTCGGCATCGGCAATTCGACCGCGCGCGCCCTTGCCGCGGCCGGCGTGACGGTGGTCGTGTCCGACGTGTCGGCCGCCGGCGTCGCCAACGAACACAACGTGCAGGGCGACATGGATCCCGGCTGGACCGGCGTCGACAGCCTCGTCAAGACAATCGTAGACGCAGGTGGCATCGCATCGGCCGCACTGGGCGATGTCAGCGTCGAGGCGGACGCCGCGCGCATGGTGGACGAGGTGCTGCGCCGCTATGGCAGGCTGGACATTCTGGTGAACAACGCCGGCGCGCCACAGGGCGCGGACCGCAACGAGATCGAGGATGTTCCGGTCGCGGCGTGGGATCTGACCATGGGAGTGAATGCGCGCGGCTGCTTCCTGATGTCGCGCGCCGCGGTGCCAACCATGCGCAAGGCCGGCTGGGGCCGCATCATCAGCGTCTCGTCGCGTGCGGCGTTCCGGCCTGGCGCGAAGCGAACGGCATACGCCGCGTCAAAGGCGGCCATTGTCGGCTTCACCAAGTCACTCGCGTTCGACCTCGCGCCGTGCGGCATCACGGTGAATGCTGTGCTGCCGGGACCGATCCGCACCTCGCGCGCAATCAGCACCAATCGCCGCGAATTTGGCGATGACCTGGAGGTCGGTTTCCGTGAGCGCGCCAAGGCAATCCCGGTCGGCCGCTTCGGCAGCCCGGACGAGGTAGCGTCGATGATTGCGTATCTGGCCTCCGATGGCGCCGCGTTCGTCACCGGGCAGGCCATCGGCGTTGACGGCGGGTGGTAGGCGCGGAGCGGATCGTTGCAGAAATCGCAATAACATTCACCGGGGATGCTTGCGTCTCATAGCGTGAGCGCATCCAATGCTGGTGCCAGGGCGCACATGCGGGAAGGGGGACGCCAGCATGCAGGCGGGAATGAATGGATCCGCGGACGACGCGGACAGCCGCTGGATGACTTACACGGAACTGGCACAGGCCCGCAGGATTGCCACGTCTTCGGCAATCAAGCTGGTGCTGCGCCGTGGCTGGCGTCGCCAGAAGGACAACCACGGCACGATGCGGGCTCTCGTTCCCCCGGCGTGGTCTGACCCGGCGCCAGGCAGGAGCTTCGACCCCGATGCCCATGTCAGCCACGCCATCAGCGCGTTGGAGGCGTCGGTCGCTGCTCTGCGCGAGCGGGCCGAGGCCGCGGAGAGTGCCGTGCGGATCGAGCGTGAGCGAGCGGACCGGGCGCAGCAGGCGCTCAACGGGGAGCGCAGTCGGGCCAATTCACTGCGCGATCGGATCGATGCTCTGCGCGACGATCTTGCCGAGGCCGAGACTGCGGTGGAGGCGGCTCGCCAGGAGGCCTGGGAAGCCACGCGATCGGCCGACGCGCTGCGCGAAGCCAACGCCGAGTGGCAAGCACTCGGCTTGCTTGCGCGCCTCCGCCGGGTGTGGCGCGGCGAATAATGCCAATGTCATTTGCGAGTTCCACGCCCGCCTGACCGCGGACCCCCGCTGGATGCAACCGGTACTCGTCATGGCCGGCGAAGGCCCGGCCAGCCACGTCTTCACTTGATGCACGCGGCACAGTTTGCTCATGGTTTCTTGTTAGGAGCGAAGCGACGATGCAATCTCGGTCGTGCTGCGTAGTTTGCTGGAGATTGCGTCGGCCCTGCGCTTCTCGCAATGACAGCGCAAACGCCCGCGGTTACCTCTTCTGCGGCGGCACGGGAACACCTGCGATCTTTATCTTGACCGACCCCAGGTGGTTTCGGCTCGTGAAGTACAGCGTCTTCCAGTCATCGCCACCAAAACCCAGGTTGGTGGTGGCAGGTGCTCCGTGCACAATCCGCCCGAGCTTCCTGCCGTTCGGATCCATGATCCATAGCCCACCGGACCCGCCGCAATAGACATTCCCCGCCACGTCGACCTTCATGCCGTCAGGGACACCAGGCTCGTCGCCCCGCAGATCGACAAACACCCGGTCCGTCTGTTTGGCGAGCGCGCCGTTTGGCAACACGTCAAACGCGCGAATGTGCCCCCGACGTGAATCGTTGATGTAGAGCACGCTTTCATCAGGCGAAAAGGCGAGGCCATTCGGCAACACGAAGTCTCCGATGAGCAAGGTCATCGACCCCAGATCCGGGGTGATGCGGTAAACGCCGGAGAAGGTCAGGTCCCACTGCTCGGCTGGCGCGGGGCTTGTCCAGGGATCGGTGAAGTAGATACAGCCATCCGACTTCACAACCACATCGTTGGGCCGATTGAGCTGCCTCCCTTGGAAGCTGTTCGCAATCACCGTGATACTGCCATCAGGTTCCTGACGAGTGACCCGCCGCGTGTCATGCTCACAGGCGATCAGCCTGCCCTGAAGGTCCCTGGTCAGTCCATTGGCCCGGTTTGTCGGTTCCTGAAACACCGTCACGCCACTACCGGGCACATACTTCATGCGTCTGTTGTTATGAATGTCACTGAACAACAGGCAGCGATCCTCCTTCCACCACAGCGGTCCTTCCGCCGGCCCGTGCGGACCGCCGAACCCGTCGGCAAGGTCCTGGATAGGCTCGGACGCCGAGATGATGTTCTCCAGCTCTGGAGCCAATTGCTCGATCCGCCTGGACGATTGGGCTGACATGGTAAGCCTCCTCTTGCATTACGTATTGATCCGCGGCGCCGGCTACAGTGAGAGACCACCGTCGAGCAGTATGGTCTGCCCGGTCATGTAGTCCGACGCGCTCGACGCCAGATAAAGCGCCAGATACCCGACTTCGCGCAGCCGCCCCGCGCGCCTGAGGGGCACGGTCTGTTCTGCCCGAAGTGTGCTTTGCCTGACACGTTCTTCGCCGGACGTCACGGTGTCGGGGAAAAGTCCCGGTGCAATTGCATTGACGTGCACATTGTAGGGCGCCCACTCAAGCGCCTGCGCGCGGGTAAATCCGGCAAGCCCGGATTTGGCCGCCGTGTAGATGACCATGTCCCGGCCGCCCTGATGCGCGGTCCAGGATGCAATGTTGATCACCTTGCCGGCGCGGCGTGCCAACATGTGCGGGCCGACAGCGCGCGTGCAAAGCAGCGCCTCGGTCAGGTTGATGTCCATGATGAACCGAAGTTCGTCGTCGGAGACACCGGGTGCTGCGGCTTCGTCGCCAGGCAAGGCAACCAGCGGCTTGCGAATGGAATCGCCAAGCGCGTTCACCAGAACGTCGATGCGTCCGAATGTGTCGAGGATCGAACCGACCGCGCGCCGCACATCATCCGGCTTCGTCATGTCGGCGATGACCGGAACGACACGCCGTCCCGAAGTCGCCGCGATATCCGCCGCCGCTCCCTCCACATATTTTGGTGTCAGCGCATTGAGCGCGATATCTGCGCCGGCCTCGGCCAGCACCTCGGCAATTCCCCGGCCGATGCCGCGTCCAGCCCCTGTGATGAAGATGACTTTCCCCGAGACATCGAATTCGGCAGGCATCATGACGCATGCTCCATTGTTCATCCGCGATGGACGGTCCGAACGCCACATCCTACTGTGGCCGATTGGAAAAGCATAACCGGATCGGAGCGATGAGTCTCAGTGACGCGGCTGGCGGCGAGCGTTTTGAAGTTGCTTACCTGGTACTGAGTGGCACGACCACGGCGGCGCGCGGTCCGGAGCTGCTTCGCGGTCTGATCGGACTTGGTTGTTCGACCGTCATCGCGATCCCGACACCGAATGCTTCGCGGGTGATCGCTCCGCGCGAACTCGCCGATGTCGCGGGCGCACAGGTCGTCGAATTGTATTTTGATCTGGGCATCCGGCCACGACCTCCGCGAGGGGTCGGTACTGTTCGCGCCGTGCAGTTTCAATTCGCTCAACAAACTCGCACACGGCATTGCCGACAACCTGGCTCTGTCTGTCGTTGCCGAGGCAATCGGGCGACGCACGCCGGTAATTGTGGGTCCGTCGCTGAACCAACCGCTGCTGGATCATCCCGTGGCGCAGGCATCTCTCAAGACTCTGCGCGCCTGGCATGTGACCGTCGTGCCGCCGGTTGACGAAGGAGAGGGCCCACGCCTCGCCCCGACCGCACAGTTGCTCGATGCGGCCGGTCAATACATCCGTAGAGGCTCGTAAACCCACGATCGCTGGCACGCGACTAACGCCGACATTGTCGTTGCGAGGGGCGAAGCGACGAAGCGATCTCCATCATCAGTGCATACCTCGCTGGAGATTGCTTCGTCGCGCGACTCTCCTTGCAATGACAGCCAACATGTTTCGCCGTTCTATGGTTCCCCTTTCCTCTTATGTGCGACCCGTGGGTATCTGCGCGAAGTGTGAGGTGTCTCACACAACTTCCACGATACTTGGGCCATCGTGCCGCGGATGGATGGATGGTCCATCCATGCAGCAAGTAAACCCCAACAGGAGGAAAGAATATGAGCACTGCATTCCCTTTCCGCTTTGTGAATGTGGGAAATCCTGTCCCCTTCACTATCGAGGCAAATCCCGATTTCCCGACAGAAACAGAACCCCTCTGCATCCTGAACAACCTGGGGACTGCTCCAGCTCCGGATACCTTTCTCACGATCGGCGCCGGCGTTGCTCCGAACGATCCGGACCCCTGGGAGCTGACGTTTCACTGGGCAACGGTCGGCGGCCCCGCTGCCGGTGCCTGGCAGTTGGATGCTTTTCTTGAAAGCGTCAGTGGTCCCGGTCCGAACATCACGTTGCCGGGCTTTCCCGCCGTCATCCCGTCGGTCACTCCAGCGAAACACACGATTGTCGTGCCAATGCCGCCAAACGTCGTGTTCCCCCCAGGAGCGGGCGTGTATCTCTATCGGCTTTTTGTCACCCTTCGGTGGGCAATCGCCGGACCGATCGTCCGCGTGGCTGGTCGCGCGGACGGCCCACTGATGGAGTTCTACCGACCTGCATGATCACCGCGTACCGCCCCAGTTCGCTGGGGCGGCATCTCAACGCCCTATCAGCCGCTGCAATGGCACACTGAGATCGGCGACCGTGTCCGCATCAACGGGGCGCTTCGCTCGGATCAGCGCCTGGCCCACACGGATCTCGCGCGGATTGTTGGCGGCGGTAAGGCCGACCACGCTGCCATCCTCGGCCAGGTGAACCGCAGTGAACTCCTTGGGCGGCGCGTTCGCACGAACGATCGTCCGTACTGCATCTGCCGGCAATCCCGCCACCTGCAGGTTAACTCCATGCTGGTCTGTCCAGAACCACGGGATATCGTCATAGGGAGTCGTGTCGCCGCACATCGCCTTGCCAATAGCGATGCCATGGTTCTGCGCGTGCCGCCACGACTCCAGCCGCAGCCGTCGATCGAACAGCGGATGATGGAATGCTGTGACATCGCCCGCTGCATAGACGTCTGTCGCGCTGCTGCGGCCCAATTCATCGACCACAATGCCGCCTTCCAGGGCCAGGCCGGCATTTTCGGCCAATGCAAGATCGCGCTGCATGCCGACGCCAGCAATCACTATGTCGGCGTGGAATTCCCCACCGCCACGGCAGATCACGTGCAATCCGCCCGCCCGCGCGTCCTCGATCGCATCGACAATCACCCCGAAATGCAATGCCACGCCGGCATCGCGATGCAGCGTCTCAATGAAATGAGCACCCTCGGGTGAAACACTTCGCCCCATGGCGCGCGGCAGCGCCTCCAGCACTGTCACGCGGGCTCCTCGCCGGCACGCTGATGAGGCGATCTCCAGCCCTATCACGCCTGCGCCGATGCAAATGACACGCTGCGCCGCGGCAAGCTTGCCGCGGATCAGTCTTGCGTCCTCGATCGTGCGTAGATACAGCGCCTTGTCGCCGCCCGGGATCGGCAGATGTCGCGCCCTGCCGCCCACCGTGAGCGCCAGCCGGTCGTAATCCAAACTCCGGCCGTCAGACAGCCGGACGCGGTGGCCGGCGGGATCCAGCTCTGCTACCGCAACTCCCAGCACCAGCTCGATCCGCTGATCTTCATAGCGTTCTGCCGCGTGAAAGAACGTGATCGGCGGTTCCGGGTCATCGGTCAGCACAGCCTTGGACAAGGGCGGACGCTCATACGGACGCCACGTTTCATCGCCGATCAACAGGACCCGGCCCTCATACCCGGCTTGGCGCATGGCAACCGCGGCCCAGCCGCCTGCCTGTCCGGCCCCCACGATGATGTGCGTCATCGGGTCGCAGGCGCCTTGTCGGGCAGCCAGACATCGGTCCAGCCGATCATGTTGTCGGATGCGCTCAGTTTGACTTCGGTGCGGCCAAGCCCCTGCCGGCTGACAATCTGGATCCCGGTCGGCTGTGAGATTATCTGGCAGTCGGCTGCCTGGGTATCGCCGCCGCTTGCGCGCGCCGTCATATTGGCGGCGTAGCGTTCAAGATCGTCCGCTGTGCGACACAGAACGGCTCCAGGATCGAGCCGCGGCCACACGGTGGGCTGCGCCCGCGGCTGCGGCGGCGGAGGCGCCTTCTTCTGGCCCATCATGCCAGGCGCATCGAACACCACGTGTTGCGCCGAAGCGGTTTGGACGGCGGCGACCATGACCGCCGCAAGCAGGCTCATACGCATAAGTCCGGATGCCGACATGACTCCTCCAACACCCCGGAAATCGACCCAGTCTAGGTGTCTGCCGACGCCGTAAGCAACCGGTGCTTGGCCTGCCCCGCGCCGGCTGGCATGTTGTGCATGAACAGGAACCAGGAGAGCGATATGGCGGACGGCCAGTGGATACGGGTGGCGAGTGTGGCGGACGTGGCCGAGGGTCAGGTGCATCCGGTGCGGGTCGGTGAGAATGAGATAGCGCTGTATCACCTGCCAGGTGGCGACTATCGCGCCACGGACAATATCTGTACCCACGAATACGCCCAGCTCTCCGACGGTTGGCTGGAGGATGGCTGCATCGAGTGCCCGCTTCATGCGGCGCGCTTCGACATACGGACCGGCAAGGCACTGTGCGCGCCGGCCGAGGGGAACCTCAAGGTGTTCGAGTTGAAGGTCGAGGGCGGCGATCTGCTGCTGAAGGTCTGACGCCGGTCCGGCATGCGGCAGCCTGCCGCCCATGCGCCTCAGTCACCCCGCGTATCTCAAACCGTTGTGCCGGGCGAAAGCCCGGCATGCGGCACTCGATTTGTAGCTCGCGGTAAAGAGTGGATGCGGGGCCGATCCCCGGCATGACGGTGCAGGTCGTAATACCGGGCATTCGCATTAGGTCTTCAGCTGGCTACGTAGACGACTTCGCATCCCTCTGGCGAGGTCGACCATGCCGGCCAACCCCAAAATCAGTACCATCCATGGTCGCAGACGCCAAGGTCGCGTACGAATGGCCTGAACGCTAAATTGCACCCCTTGATTCCGACGACCGAGCTGGAACTCCAAGGAAGCCAGCGCAGATGCGTAACGTTGAAATAGCATAGGAGCAAACTTGCGCATGCTGTGGCCATGCGCAGTAAGAAGTTGGGTCATCATGTCGGCTCTGCTGTTCGCGACATCGATATCGTTTCTTGGAGACGCCTGCATTCGATTGGTCAACTGGTTGTCTGCATCCTGGTGATACAATCTGACGATGTCGGGGAACACCTTGGATTTGTGTTCCTTGTAGAAATTGCACCAGAACAGGTCTTCGAAGCGACTGCTCGCCATCCCCATTTCCGCAATACTTCTGATCCGAACGCAGGTGAGGAATTCAAGGTGGTCGGGATCGATTTCCGCGAATTGCAAATAGGCCTCATAGTCCAATATATCGTGAACCGGCAGGGGATCAGGCGAGATGCGCCCATTGTCCCAGCGGCACCGGAACAGCGCACAATCGATGCTGGAAGGCAGCGCGAGCAGGTTCTGGCGTATACGCGCGAGCGAGCCCCGGATCAGTTCATCGTCGCTATCAAGGAACATCGCCCACTCGCCGTTCGCGTGGGTGACGCCCGTGGCTCGTGCCAGTACCACACCCTGGTTGCGCGAATGGCGGAGCAATTGAATTTGATTCCCGTAGGTTTGCAGCACCTCCACCGAGCCGTCTGACGATGCGTCATCGATCGCTACGATTTCACACCCTGTCATGTCCTCCATGAGCACACTATCAAGACACCGGCGGACAAATCGCTCGCGATCATGTACGGGCACGATGATGGACAGGAACGGAGCACTCTGCTGCCGGCCAGACGTCTCAGGCAAATCGGTCCTCCATGTTCACTCTCTCGGCCCGCACGTCACCCTCCGCCCGTACGTCACCGGCCGAGTCGTCGCTCCGGGCCATTTCCGCCCGAGGTCGAGTCGCCACTGTTCGGCCCGGGGCCGTTCTGTATGGCCGTGGCCACCATCTGTCCGAACGGCGTGAGGCTCATCGGAGCGCGATCGAAGTTCGGGGCCGCCAGCAGGTTATCTGAGCCTAGCCGACCAGGCTTTTTGCAATCACCCCCGTTCCAATACCACGCAGCGAAACCGTGTCCGCTGCCGAGCACTGCATGTATCACCGCCTCTGCGTTCGGGTCCTCGGCGCAGCCGTCGGTTGCACCGCCGAACTCACCGACGATCGTTGGTACTACGCCGTTCGCACTCGTGATCGCACCCATCGCATTGATGTTGCCGGCCAGCGACGCAGCGGGTTCGCAGGAATAGATGCAGGCCGCTGGTATCCAGCCATAGAAGTGCACGTCCCATACCACATTGTTGAATTCCCGGAACATGGATGCGTCCATGCCAGATGTCGAGTAGGTTGCGGGGTCAATCAGTACGATCGTGTTGTTACCGGTCCCCCGAATGGCTTTGTAGATGCCGGAGATCATGGCGTTCTGTTGATTTGTGTTGTTTGGCTCATTCTGCGTCGCGAACCAGACATACGGATTGCCATTGAACGCTGAGGCCCAGCCCGCGTACGCTTTCTCGGCATCGGTCAGCGCGCCATCCTTCAGCGTGGTCGGGTAGTCGCAGTCCTGTATGACGGTGACGATCTGCAAAGCGGTCAGCGTGTCCACGAATTTGCCGAACCACGCGGCCGGTGGCAGTGGTGCTTTGACTGAACTGGTGCACCAGCGGACATAATTGATATTCGGAAAGACAGACGTAAGAGGGGCACCAGTCGAGAAGTTCGTAATCGCCGTTTTGCAGCCTCGCACGTCGAAGATGTCTTCTCCCGGCGGCTCGCAGTAGGTGCTCAGGCCGGTGGCAATGAAGGGTTGCCCGTTCGGCCCTATGATATGGCCTTCGTTGACACGGAAAGTCCCGGTGCCATTGCGGACGGTATGGGCGAGCGCTCCCTTGTGCAGCTCAGCACCACTGAGTGCGGCGCTGCTGTCGGTGAGATTTGCGCCGGTCACCGCATTTACTGAAAGGCCGTAGCTCAACAACGTCACTGCAAGCAGCCACCAGCGACTTGTCGCGCGGCGACGTCGGCCTTGCTGATCCGATTCCATGTCGTTACCCGTCTCTCACCTAGGCTCAGAACTCAAATCGAATGCATCCGTCGTTCGCCGCGACACTGCGCGACATTGCCGGCTTGTGCCTCAACCCACGGTAGCGTGCAGTCGCGCGGAGCGCCGAAGGGAAGCCGCGAATACAGGCTTCGCACCGCATGCAACCGCTGCTGTTGCCGATGCGCCCAGGCATGACGTACACGCGACACACAACATGGGACCACCTCGCTGCTTGCCACGTTGGATGTGCCGCCAATCACCACCATCGGCAAGCGTCTGGCAGAGGAGTTCCGCCACTTCCTCGGCATCGCGCAAAATGTGACCGCGACTCTCGACGTGCATGTCGTCAAGTACGATGCAGCGAGCCAGAAAAACGGGTTGATCCGCCGCCGGTTCGACAAGCGGCCGTCAGGCGAGGGAAGCCATTGGTCACTTGCCGCCACCCATTCGCAGCGCTGCTTCCAGACGTCGCGCAGTATCGGCGGCTAACGCGGTCGGCGTGCCGGCGAAGCCCATGACCAGCCCAGCCATGCGACGCGGCCCGGCGTAGTACGCACCCAGTGGCGACACAGCGAGGCCGCGGCCACGGCAGGCCAGCACCGCGGCGGCCTCGTCCATGCCGTCCGGCAGCCGCCCGACCATGTGCAGTCCACCGGGCGCCGGAATAGGCGCAATCGAGGGCGCATACCGCGCGATCGCCGCCAGCAGCGCCGCCCGGCGGCGGGCATATTCGGTGCGCATGCGGCGGACATGCGGAGACAGCAATCCCTGGCGCATGAACTCCGCCAGGATTGCCTGGTTGAGCGTATCGATGCCGCGATCCATCAACGTTCCAATACGCACGAATGCGGCGACCAGGGGCGCCGGCACCACCGCGAAGCCGAGACGCAACGCGGGCGCCAGCGTCTTGCTGAATGTGCCGCAGTAGATCACCCGCCCGGCGCGATCGAGGGTCGCGAGCGGCGGCAGCGGGTGGCCGGCCCAGCGAAACTCGGAATCGCAATCATCCTCCAGGATCCAGGCATTCGCGCGCCCCGCCCAATCGAGCAATGCGAGGCGCCGGCCGATCGGCAGCGCGCCGCCCAGCGGCGTGGCGTGCGATGGAGCGACCAATACCAGCCGGGCGTCCGGCGCGCGCTGGATGCCGGCGGCGACATCGAGCCCCTCGGCGTCACTGAGCACCGGCACCGGCGCGGCACCGGCGGCGACCAGCGCACCGCGTCCGGCGATGTAGCCGGGATCCTCCACCCACGCGGCGTCGCCTGGATCCAGCAGGAGTTCCGCTGCAATACGCAGCGCCTGCTGCGTGCCGGCGGTCACCACGATGTTGGACGGATCAGCCAGCAGCCCACGCGTCGCGGCAAGATGTGCGGCGATCTGGCTGCGCAATTCAGCCAGCCCCTGCGGAGGCGGATAGCCGGTGATGTCGCTGGACAGCGTTTTCAGCACCCGCACGGCGCAGCGCGCCCAGGCCTCCTTGGGAAACAGATCGGGCGCTGGAATGCCGCCGGCGAGCAGAGTACCCAGGCCGGCTTCACGTGGCGCGGCCGAGGCGGGAACGGCGGCAAGGCTTTGGCCACGGTGGGAGAGCGAACTTGCCGCCGTCGGCGGTGGCACCGCCGGGGCCGGGGCTGCGTCCGGCAGATCGGGGGCGACGTAGGTGCCGCTGCCGGTGCGGGCGCGTACATAGCCCTCCGAGGCCAGCCGCTCGTAGGCCAGCACCACCGTCTGTCGGGCCACCCCCAACTCCTCGGCGAGCGCACGAGTCGGTGGCAGCCGTGCGCCGGCCGGCAGCGTGCCGGCAAGAATGCCCTGCCGCAACCGGTCGAATACGACCTGCTGCCGGCTTTGGTCTGGGGTGAACATGGGGACTCGCCCTGGATTGCTGGTCCAATTGGACCGTAGGACCAAGGGCGCGCGATAGCAAGATCAGGGGCGTGTATGCACCGCCCCCTCGCTCGCAGCTATCGACTGGAAGCCGTCAGAAGCCTTCGCGTTCGAGCCGCTTGCGCTCCAGCTTGCGGGCACGGCGGACCGCCTCAGCCGCCTCGCGGGCCCGGCGCTCCGACGGCTTCTCGTAGTGCCGCCGCAGCTTCATCTCGCGGAAGATCCCTTCCCGTTGCATCTTCTTTTTGAGCGCCTTCAGCGCCTGATCGACATTGTTGTCGCGTACCAGTACTTGCACTTGGCCGCCTTCTCCTTCTCTGTTGCATCCATCCCCGCCGATCGGGGACGCGCCCTATATCATGCCGCGAGGACAATTCGCCAGTCCACCCTGTGGGCGGCCCGGAGGAACCTATGGCAATTCTGAAGATAGCCCGCATGGGACATCCTGTGCTGTTGCAAATGTGTGAACCGGTGGCAAACCCGGGAGCGCCGGAAATTCGCCGCCTCGTTGCCGACATGATGGAGACGATGGAGGACGCGTCCGGCGCGGGGCTGGCCGCGCCCCAGGTCCACGTGCCGCTGCGCCTTTTCGTGTTCCGCGTCTCCGAGGCACGCGGCAACGAGGACGCCGACGACACCCCGATCGGCAACACCGTGGTGATCAATCCGGAGATCGAGCTGCTGACCGAGGACCGCATCCTGCGATGGGAGGGCTGCCTGTCGATCCCCGGGCTGCGTGCCGCGGTGCCGCGCGCGCCGCGTATCCGCTATCGCGGCGTCGACTGCGACGGCCGGCCGACCGCGCGGGAAGTCTCCGGCTTCCACGCCGGCGTGGTGCAGCATGAGTACGACCACCTGGATGGCATCCTGTATCCGATGCGGATGCAGGACTTCTCGCTGTTCGGCTTCACCGAGGAACTGGCACGCGCCGCGGCCGCGCAGCAGGACAGCCGATGACACCTCCCGAGCGAAGTGCCGAACGTGATGCGGCCATCGCCGCCATGCTGCCGCATGTGCCGTTCGACGGCTGGACGCGTCGCTCGCTGCGCATGGGGCTCACCGACATCAGCGTATCCCCCGATGATGCCGAGTTGCTGTTCCCCGGCGGCACCGCCGATATGATCGAGGCGTTCTGCGACTGGGCAGACCGACGGATGGAGGCGGCTGCCGCCACACTGGACCCCGCTCTGCGGCTGCATCAGCGGGTGCGCGCGGTGATTGCGCTGCGGCTGAGCCAGAACCGGCCGCACAAGGAGGCGATCCGCCGCGCGCTCGCGCTGTTGGCGCTGCCACGCAATGCGCGGTTGGCTGCGGCATGCACGGCGCGAACGGTCGATGCGATCTGGCATGCGGCCGGCGATCAATCGGCCGACTTCAGTTGGTACACCAAGCGAGCCATCCTTGCGGCGGTGTACGCGACAACCGTGCTGTTCTGGTTACGCGATGCCGGCGAGGATGATGCGGCCACGCTCGGCTTTCTCGACCGGCGGTTGGCTGGGGTGGGTCGGATCGGCACGCTGCGACGGCGGGCGGAAACGGCGCTCGGTCGGTTCCGCCCGGCCTGACGCACCGGTTTTCAGGAGATGCCAATGTCAGACCGTTATGCACATTACACGCGCCTAAGTTTCGACCGGCCGCATCCGCGCGTGCTGCGCATCACCATGGGCGGTGGTGAGGAACGTCTGAACCCTGTCGATGCGGTGATGCATCGCGAGCTCGGAGATGTCTGGCGTGATATCGATGCCGATCCCGAGGTGAACTCCGTCATCATCACCGGCGCCGGCCGCGCCTTCTCGGCGGGCGGGGACTTCAGAATGGTCGAGCAGGTGATCGCTGACTTCGAGACCCGCGCGCGGGTTTGGAAGGAGGCGCGCGATCTCGTCTATAACATCATCAACTGCGGCAAGCCGGTGGTGAGCGCGATGCGCGGACCCGCCGTGGGCGCCGGCCTGGTATGCGGGCTGCTGGCCGACATATCGATCGCCACCAAGGATGCGCGCATCATCGATGGCCACACGCGACTTGGCGTCGCGGCAGGCGATCATTCGGTGATCGTCTGGCCGCTGCTGTGCGGGTTGGCGAAGGCAAAGTACTACCTGCTGTTGTGCGATGCGGTGACCGGCGCCGAGGCCGAGCGGATCGGGCTCGTTTCGCTGGCCGTCGAGGATGCCGAACTGGACGCGAAGGCACTGGAGATCGCGGTGCGACTGGCGGAAGGCGCGCAAAGCGCCATCCGTTGGACCAAGTACGCTCTGAACAACTGGCTGCGGATGGCAGGCCCGTCTTTCGACGCCTCCCTCGCGCTGGAATTCATCGGCTTCAGCGGACCGGAGGCGAAAGAAGGCCTGGCGTCCCACATGGAAAAGCGGCGGCCCTCGTTTCCACCTGGCTCAGTCGTGTAGGAACCCGCGCCGCCGTTCATCGTTGCTCCGCCCGCATGGCCCGGATTGAACACGTCGTGGTTCTCATGTTGGAGAACCGCTCCTTCGACTGCATGCTCGGGTGGCTGTACCGGGACCGGCCGGATTTCGATGGGCTGCGCGGCGACGAAGCCAATCCGTGGCATCACGACGACGGCACAGAGCAGCAGGTCCCGGTCTGGAACGACGGCTCGCTCACGCCCGAAGCCGCCAGCATCCCTGATCCCGATCCCGGCGAGCTGTTCGACGACGTCCGCATGCAGATCTTCGGCCTGCACGCGGACGGCACGCCAAGGATGAACGGGTTCGTCGACAACTACATGCGCCAGCCTGCGAACAGCACGCCGTTGGACCCTCGATCCGCCATGCACTGCTTCACGCCCGAGCAACTGCCGGTGCTCAGCACGCTTGCTCGCAGCTTTGGTGTGTCTGACCGCTGGTTCTCGTCCGTGCCCAGCGAGACCTGGCCCAACCGCCTGTTCGCACACGCGGGCAGCAGTGGCGGCGCGGTGAACAACACCGCCATCCCGCTGCCCTTCCTTCTGCCCAGCGTGTTTCGCCGCCTGGAGTTGCGCGGGCGAAGCTGGAAGGTCTACTTCCAGGACGCGCCGCAGACTGCCTCACTGGTCGATCTGTGGCTGCGAATTCCCACGCATTTCCGCTTCTTCGATCCCGAATTTCTTGAGGATGCGGCGGACGGGCGGCTTCCGAACTACAGTTTCATTGAACCGCGCTACTTCACGAGCCGCCTGCTGCATCGCGTACCAAACGACGCTCACCCGCCGCATAACGTGGCGTTTGCCGAGCAACTGGTCGCGGCGCTGTACAATGCTGTGCGCGCCGGCCCGGCCTGGGATCGCACGCTCCTCGTCATCATCTTCGACGAGCATGGCGGCTGCTATGACCACGTGCCGCCACCTGCCGCGGTCCCCACGGGTCGTCCCGCCTCCAACGGGTTCGCCTTCGATCGTTTCGGCCCTCGCGTGCCGGCTGTCATCGTCTCGCCTTACGTCCCGGCGGGCAGCATTCTCCGGGCACCGGCAGGCGGACCACCATTCGATCATACATCGATCATTTCAACGTTGAATGCGCTGTTTGACCTTGGCGCGCCGCTGAGCGATCGGGCAGCCGCCGCGCCGGACCTGCTGCCAACCCTGCGGCTCGAGCAGCCCGAGAACATGGGACCGGCTTGCATTGACGTGACCAAACTCAAGCCGACGCAGGAGGAAATGCGATCGATGCACCGGCTGCCGCGCAACAGCTATCAGCGCCGCTTGCGTTGGCCAGGGGCGCTGATGGCGACGCTGGCGGCGAGGGCGGCTGCCCACACGCATCGTGCCAAGCGGCGCGTATCTGGCAGGCCGGCCAGCGGAGAACCCAAATGACAACGACAGCGATTCACGTTGTTCCCCAGCAAGCCCAGAGTGCGCCATAGGCCGCGTCAAATACACACCGCCAAACGGGCCTACTCCGGCAAGACCTCGATCGCGTCTCCAACCGCGAACCGGCCGCCCTCGATCACTTCGGCATGCACGCCTAGTTCGACATGGCCGTACAGCCGTCGCAGCTCCTCCAGCGTATCGACATCGCGCTCTGCTGTTTCCGGATTGACCTCCGTCGCCGGACAACGGGTGATCGGCCTGGTCACCTGAAGCACGGCGCCCCCCACCTGGAGCTGATGGCCCACCCAGTCGCGCTCGCTCCATGCGGCCGCGCCGCTGAACCACACATTGGCGCGGAACCGACGCCGGTGGCGGCGCGCGCCCACCTTCGCCTCGTAGTCGCGCAGGCTGGCGATATTGATCAGGCTGACGACCTTCCGACGCTGGTCGCAGAAGCTATGGCCTGGCACGTGGTGGAACTGCGGCGCGCCCCGTGCCTCCTCGCCCATGTAGCTGGCCAGAAACGCGCCGATCCGCTCGCGTCCGTCGTGGGTCAGCGCGTTCTCCACCACGGCTGATCCGTCTGGCGCGCGGATCGCCAGCATGCCGGTGCGCGGCTCGAAGAAGGAAAACAGCGCCGCGATTCGCGCGTTCTTCATCTGGCACATGAAGTTGGCCTTTTGCAGCCATTGCGGCCGCTCCGGATCGAAGCCGGCATCGCCCTGCGCCAGGGCAAAGGCGCGGTCCCATGGAATGCAGCCACCCTCCTCTACCTCCGCCGCATCCAATGCCTCTGCGGTCAGCCCCTTCACCGGGTAGCGGTACAGGTATTCGATGCGCATGGGTCGCTCCCTCTTGAGACATAGTGTGCCTGGACCCACTTGGATTGCCAAAGGGTCACGTTTCCGTTGCCTGATCAGGGATGGGCTGTGACCGGTCGCCTAGTTACAGGGACATAGAGATGGACATTGAGAAATTCACCGAGCGGGCGCGTGGCTTCCTGCAGGCCGCCCAGACCATCGCAATACGCGAGTTTCACCAGCAGATCACGCCGCAGCACCTGCTGAAGGCGCTGCTGGACGACGAGGAAGGCGCGGCCGCCGGCCTGATCAAGACCGCAGGCGGCGACCCGAAGGCGGCGCTCGCCGCGGTCGGGACCGAACTGGAGCGGCTGCCAAAGGTGCAAGGCTCAGGCGCCGGCCAGCCGCAGATCACGCCTGACCTCGTGCGCATCCTGGATGCCGCGCAGCAGGCCGCGACCAAGGCCGGCGACCAGTTCGTCGCGCAGGACCGGCTGCTGGTGGCAATCGCTGCCTCCGACACGCCCGCTGCCCGTGCGCTGCGCAACGCCGGCGCGACTGCCCAGGCGTTGGAGAAGGCGGTCAACGACATCCGCAAGGGCCGCACGGTCGACAGCCCGAATGCCGAGTCGAACTTCGACGCGTTGAAGAAATACGCCCGCGACATAACAGCGTTGGCGCGCGAGGGAAAACTCGACCCGGTCATCGGGCGCGATGAGGAAATCCGCCGCACCATCCAGGTGCTGGCGCGCCGTACCAAGAACAATCCTGTGCTGATCGGCGAGCCTGGCGTCGGCAAGACCGCCATCGTCGACGGCCTCGCGCTGCGCATCGTCAATGGCGACGTGCCCGAGGCATTGAAGGGCAAGCAGCTGCTGGCGCTCGATCTCGGCGCATTGGTCGCCGGGTCGAAATATCGCGGCGAGTTCGAGGAGCGGCTGAAGGCCGTGCTCAAGGAGATGGAGTTGGCCGAGGGACAGATCGTCCTGTTCATCGACGAGCTGCACAACCTGATGGGCGCCGGCCGCGCCGAAGGCTCGATGGATGCTGCGAACCTGATCAAGCCGGAACTGGCGCGCGGCACGCTGCACTGCATCGGCGCCACCACGCTCGACGAGTACCGCAAGCATATCGAGAAGGACGCGGCGCTGGCGCGGCGGTTCCAGCCGGTGTTCGTGGGCGAGCCGTCGGTTGAGGACACCATCTCGATCCTGCGCGGCATCAAGGAGAAATACGAGCTGCATCACGGCGTGCGCATCACCGATGGCGCGCTGGTCGCCGCGGCTACGCTGTCGAACCGCTACATCACCGACCGGTTCCTGCCCGACAAGGCGATCGATCTGGTGGACGAAGCCGCGAGCCGGCTGCGCATGCAGGTGGACAGCAAGCCCGAGGAACTCGATGAACTCGACCGCCGGGTGATCCAGCTCAAGATCGAACGCGAAGCGCTGCGCAAGGAGGATGATCCCGCATCGCGCGAACGATTGGCGCGGCTGGAGAAAGAGCTTGCCGAACTTGAGGATGAGTCAAATGCTCTGACCGCCGCGTGGCAGTCGGAGAAGGAGCAGGTGCAGGAGACCCAGAAGCTCAAGGAGCAACTGGACCAGGCGCGCAGCGACGTGGAGATCGCGCAGCGCCGCGGCGACCTCGCGCGCGCTTCGGAACTGCTCTACGGCGTGATACCCGAGATCGAACGGAAGCTGACGTCATCGTCCGACGGCAAGCTGGTGAACGAAGCCGTCACCGAGGAACAGATCGCCGGCGTTGTATCGCGCTGGACCGGCATCCCGGTGGACAGGATGATGGAAGGCGAACGCGACAAGCTGCTGCGCATGGAAGAGCAGTTGCGCAAACGCGTCGTCGGCCAGGAGGAGGCGCTGAAGGCGGTCGCCAACGCGGTGCGCCGCGCGCGTGCCGGCCTGCAGGATCCGAACCGGCCGATCGGCAGCTTCCTGTTCCTCGGCCCCACCGGCGTCGGCAAGACCGAGACGTGCAAGGCACTCGCGGAGTTCCTGTTCGACGATGAGCGCGCGATGGTGCGCATCGATATGAGCGAGTTCATGGAGCGCCATGCAGTCGCGCGTCTGATCGGCGCGCCGCCCGGTTATGTGGGCTACGACGAAGGTGGTGTGCTGACCGAGGCGGTGCGTCGGCGGCCGTACCAGGTGATCCTGTTCGACGAGGTCGAGAAGGCGCATGAGGATGTGTTCAATGTGCTGTTGCAGGTGCTGGACGACGGTCGCCTGACCGATGGGCAGGGCCGCACGGTGGACTTCAAGAACACCATCATCGTGCTGACCTCCAACCTCGGCAGCGACATTCTGGCCGCACAGCCGGAGGGTGAGCCGACCGCGATGGTGCAGGGTCAGGTGATGACCATCGTGCGGCATCATTTCCGCCCTGAGTTCCTCAACCGTTTGGACGAGATCATCTTGTTCCGCCGTCTGCAGCGCAGCGACATGGCGAGCATCGTGTCGATTCAGCTCGACCACCTGCGCAAGCTGCTGGCCGATCGCAAGGTCGGGCTGGAGCTGGATCGCAGCGCGCTAGAGTGGCTGGCCAGCGAAGGCTACGACAGCACCTATGGCGCGCGGCCGCTGAAGCGGGTGATCCAGCGCAGCCTGCAGAACCCGCTGGCGTCGCTGATCCTGGAGGGTGGAGTGAAGGATGGCGACACGGTGCATGTCTCCGCCGGATCGCAGGGCCTGACGATCAACGGCCAGTTGGCCGAGGCGGCATAACTCATTTTGTACTGTCATTGCGAGGAGCGAAGCGACGAAGCAATCTCCATCCAGTTATGCACTCGATGGGGATTGCTTCGTCGCTACACTTCTCGCAATGACAGTGACTTGCCAGGCTGCCGTCACTACCAACAACGTATCACCTCGCCACGTGAACCAGTGAAGCCACCGTCGCCTCCTGCGGGAAGCCGCCGTAGGTGATGCCCTTCTTCATCGCCCACGTGGTGATCGGGAACAGCATCGGTATCACCGCAACCTCGTCGCCAATCGCGAACTCATAGGCCTCCGCCAGCAAAGCGGCGCGCGTGCCGTCATCCATCGTCATCGCCGCCTTGCCGAGGACCGCGTCCAGATGCGGGCTTGAATAGCGCCCGTAGTTGCCGGCGCCGATGCCCTTCTTCGCATCGTAGGTCCCCAGCAGATACTGCAGCTGCGACAGCGGCTCGCCGGTGTCGGTAGAGTTACCGCTCAGCAGCACGGAAAACTCCAGCTTGGTGACGCGCGGGAAATACACCGCCTTCGGCATCGCATCCACCGTGGTCTTCAGGCCAAGCCGGCTCCACATCTGTGCCACTGCCTGGTTGACCTGCGCGTCATTCGGATAGCGGTCGTTGCTCGAATTTATCGTCAACCCGAAACCGCCGCCCCATCCTGCCTCGGCCAACAGCTTCTTCGCGCCGGCAAGATCGTACGCCACCGGCTGCAGCTTGGCACTGGTGCCTGGCACGCCCGCCGGCATGAACTGCGCTGCCGCGACCGCCTGCCCCTGCATCACGCGGCTCACCAGTGCGCCGCGATCGATCGCCATCGACATCGCGCGCCGCACCCGCACATCCTTCAGCGGGTTCTTGCTCAGCGGCTTGCCGTCCATGTCGGTAAGCTGCGGCGACGCGTCGCGATCGACGTCCAGCGTCCAGAAGTAGCACCGGTTGCTCGCCATCGTGCCAAGCGTGATCTTCGGATTGTCCTTCAGGGCGACGGCGTCATTGCCCGGCACGTTGCTGATCAGATCGACATCGCCGCTGAGCACTGCGGCGACGCGCGACGCATCGTTGGTGATCGGCTTGTAGGTGGCGCGCTGCCAGTCCGGCTTGTCGCCGAAATAGCCGTCGAAGCGCTCCAGCACGATGCGGTCGCCTGGCACCCACTCGACCTCACGATACGGCCCGGTACCGATCGCCGCCTTGCCCGAATTGTAGTCGGCCGTGGTGGCACTCTCGCCGTTCCTGCGCGACACGATCCACACGTTGAGGATCTCGTTCAGCAGGATCGGATCTGGCTGATCGGTCTCGATCACCAACGTGTGGGCATCCACCGCGGTGGTCTTCGCCACATGCTTGAGGAACTGCAGAAAGCTCGCCGGGCTGTTCGGCACGTTGCGCGCGCGCTGATAGGTGAACACCACATCGTCCGCGGTGAACGGCGAGCCGTCGTGCCACGTGACGCCTTCCCGCAGTTTGAATTCCCAGTGCGTGTCATCGAGCCTGCGCCAGCTCGCCGCCAAATCGGGAATCACCTTCAGGTTCGCGTCCTGGGTCACCAGGCCGCTGTATATCAGCTTGTCGATCTCGGTATTGGAGGTCAGGTGGAAGAAGTGCGGATCGAGCGTGGTCACTTCCGAAGCCACACCGATCCTGAGATCGGCAGCCAATGCGCTCCAGCACAGCGCCATTCCAGCCACCGCGCCCAGCCAGCCATGCCGCATGAGAACCCGCCCCCGATTTCTTGTCGTGCCCGCAGGAATGTTCGCGCGAATGATCGGTACGGGCAATGGTCTGGCCATGTGCCGGCAACATGGCCTATCACGACATCGCCGCCTGACGTAGCGTCGGCTGCTGGAATCTGGAGACAAGGCGTGGAAACTGTTCGCGTGGTGTGTGGGCATGACTGCCCCGACATGTGCTCGTTGCTGGCACACGTCGAGGACGGTCGCGTGGTGCGCGTCGAGGGCGATCCCGACCAGCCGTTCACCGCCGGCTTTGCCTGCGCCAAGGTGAACCGCGACGCCGAACTGGTGCATTCGTCGGAGCGCATCGCCACGCCGCTGCGCCGCGTCGGCGCCAAGGGTGAGGGCAGGTTCGCGCCGATCACCTGGGACGCAGCGCTCGATGAAATCACCTCGCGCTGGCAATACATCATCGCGGAATCGGGGCCGCTGGCGCTGCTTGGCTATTGCTACAGCGCGCATCAGGGCCTGATGAATCGCAGCCTGCCGAATGGCCTGTTCCACGCCATGGGCACCAGCCGTCTGTGGGCTGGCACGGTGTGCGACAGTTGTATGGACGCCGCCTGGGAGGCGACGGTCGGTGCGATCGGCGGCGCCGATCCAGAATCGGTGGTCGAGTCCGACCTGGTGATCTGCTGGGGCGCTGACCTGTTCGCTACCAATGTGCATTTCTGGGCGAAGCTGGAAGAGGCACGCAAGCGTGGCGTGCAGTTCGTGGTGATCGATCCTCGCCGCACGCGTTCGGCGCAGAATGCCGACTGGCATATTCCGATCCGCATCGGTACCGACGCGGCCCTCGCACTCGGCATTATGCACGTGCTGGTGCGCGACAACCTGTGCGATCGCGACTACATCGCGCGGCACACACTGGGCTTTGACCGCGTCGAGCGCGAGGTGCTGCCGCGCTTCACGCCTGACTACGTCGCATCCGTCACCGGCATGACCAAGGCGGACGTGGAACGACTCGCTGCGATGTATGGCGCGGCCAAGAAATCGTTGATTCGCCTTGGCTGGGGCATGACGCGCTTTACTTACGGCGGCCAGGCTCTGCGCACTGTCGCGCTGCTGCCGGGCGTAACCGGCGCCTACGGCCGTTATGGTGGCGGCGCGCTGAACGGCACCAATGCATCGTTCGAGCTGAACTACAACGCGGTGCGCAAGCCATCCGGTCCTGCGGCAACGCGCACGATCAACCATAACCGGCTTGGCGAGGCTTTGCTGGAGCTCAACGATCCGCCGATCCGCGCGCTGTTCATTGCCGCGAACAATCCAGCCGTCACCTGCCCCGACACGACGAAGACGCGACGCGGCCTGGCGCGCGAGGACCTGTTCACCGTGGTGCACGATCCGTTCCTGACGAAGACCGCAAGTTACGCGGATATCGTGCTGCCGGCGGCAACGTATCTCGAGAGCGAGGACTTCTTCCGCGCTTACGGCACGTATTACATGCAATACAGCAACCGTGCGGTGCCGCCGCAGGGCGAAGCATGGTCCAACCTCAAGCTGGCGCAAACACTGGCCGAGCGAATGGGCATGACCGATCCCGTGTTCCGCATGTCGCAGCCCGAGATCCTGCGGGAGCTGTTCCGCGGCGCGACAGGACCGGTTGCCGCGTTCGATCCTGATGCGTTGCGCAACGCCGGTCCGGTTTCCATCGCAACGAAGTCGGCACAGCAGTTCCGTACGCCATCCGGCAAACTTGAGTTCTATTCCGAGGCGCTGGCGAAGCAGGGATTGCCGCCAATGCCGGATTGGCAGCCCGATCCGGTCGAGGCAATCGAGGGTGCACGGTGGCCGCTGCGTCTGTTGACCGGTCCGGGATACTTCCTGAGCCACACTGCGTTTTCGGGGGTCGCCTTCCTGCGTCAGCGCGAAGGCAAGCCGTATTGCGTCTTGCATCCCGCCGATGCCACCGCGCGCAATCTGCGCGACGGCGTGCAGGTCCGGCTGGTGAACGATCGCGGCACGGTGGGGCTGACGCTTCGCGTGCGCGATGAGGTGCAGCCGGGCGTGGTGCTGGTACCGGGTCAGCGGTCGGACAACGAGACGGTCGATGGCACCGTGAACATGCTGTGCTCCGATGCCTATACCGACATGGGCGAAGGCGCCACCTACCAGAGCACCTGGCTGGACGTGCGTCCCTGGTAGTGCACAATCGGCCGCGCGAGGAATGCCAAGGAGCGGCCGATGTCGGACCAACTGGTTGAGTATGCGTGCAGCGATTACATCGCCACGATCACGCTGAACCGGCCGGACAAGCTGAACGCGGTGAACGACGACATGGTGCGGCAGATCGCTGCCGCGCTCGGGCAGTTCGACACCGACGATGACGCGCGGATCGCCATCCTGTGCGGTCGCGGTCGCGCATTCTCCACCGGGGCCGACGTGCGCCAGCGGCAGTTGCGCTCGCGCGAGGAATTCCAACGGTACGGCGGCGCACAGGCCCCCGATGCGTCGAGCCACGACCTGCTGCTACGCGCGGTGAACTGGAAGCCGGTCATGGCCGCGGTGCATGGTTACGTGCTTGGTCTCGCGCTCGGCCTGATATTGGAATGCGACCTGATCGTCGCCGAGGAAGGCACGCAGTTCCAGGTGACCGAAACGCCGCGTGGTCTGTCGGGCGCCAAATACTGGGCGCTGCTGAACTTCCGCGGCGGCGGGGCGCTCGCCACCGACGTCGCGCTGACCGGACGCTTCTTCACGGCCGAAGAGGCGCGTGCCGCCAACGTCATCGAACGCGTCGCACCGAAGGGTGCCTTGATGGACACTGCGCGCGCGTTGGCCGCCGATGTGGCGAAGAACCCGCCGCTCGGCGTGCGTTCCGCGGTGCGTGCGCGGCGATCGTATCTCGAGCAGTTGTCGCGCGAAGTGCTGCTGCAGGTGAATCTGGCGAAGCTGCATCTGACTGAGGACTTCCGTGAATCCGCGCAGGCCTTTACCGAGAAGCGTCCGGCCGGTCCGTTCAAGGGGCGCTGAATGCTCGATCCCGATCGCCCCGATGGCGTGCGCCTGAGTGTCGTGGAGGCACGCGCACTCGGCGAGTCAACGCTGCAACGTATCGGCTATCCGGCCGACGAAGCGGCGATCATCGCCGATCAGTTGATCGACAACGCGCTGTGCGGCTATCGCTTCGCCAGTCTGCCGCGCATTCTGGCGATTGCCGCGGACGAGAAGACCGGCAAGCCTCGCTCTCCGATGCGCGTGGTGCGCGAGACGCCAGTGTCGGCGATGGTCGATGGTGGCAACAAGGTCGGCTATGTCGCAGCGTATCGCGGTGCGGAGATCGCCATCGCCAAGGCGAAGACGAGCGGTATCGCCATTGTTGGCGTGCACAACAGCTACTACAGCGGCCGCAACGCGTATTACGTGGAACTGATCGTGCGCGCCGGGCTGGTGGCGATCCACACCGCGAGCGCGAAGCCGCACGTGCTGCCGCCCGGCGGCCGCAGACCGGCACTCGGTACCAATCCATTCAGCATCGGCTTTCCCTCCGCGAACGGCCCGGTCATCTACGATATCGGCACCGCATCGCTGATGTGGGGCGAGGTGCTCCTGATGGCGCGCCTGGGAGAGGCGTTGCCAGACGGGATCGGCTTCGATAGCACAGGCAGTCCGACACGCGATGCGCGCGCCGTGGCACAGGACGGTGGAGTGACGCCATTCGGCGGCCACAAGGGATATGGTCTGTCGTTCGCGATCCAGGCACTCGGCCTTCTCGCCGGTGCCGCGATGCCGCGCGGCGACGTGCAGGATTATGGCTTCCTGTTCATCGCGATAGATCCCGCCGTGCTGCTACCTGATTTCCCCGAGCAGATGGCGGAACTGGTGGCACGCATCAAGGCGACACCGCGACAGCCCGGCGTCGATGAAATCCGCATCCCGTCGGAGCGAGCGTTCCGCGAACGCGAACAACGCCGCATCGAGGGTATCGTGCTGGACCGCAAGGTGGTGGAGGCGCTGAATGCGCTATAGTCGTCGCACAGACAGGAGCATCGCATGACGTCACCGATCGACCAGATTCGCCGCTATCACAGCGAACTCACCGCGATACGCCAGGACATCCATGCCAATCCGGAACTTGGGCTGGAGGAGCATCGCACCGCCGACCTCGTCGCGCGCAAGCTGGAGGAGTGGGGTATCGAGGTGCATCGCGGCGTCGGCACGACCGGTGTGGTTGGCGTGCTGCGCTCCGGCAATGGCGAGGCCGCGATCGGTCTGCGCGCCGACATGGATGCGCTGCCGATCGTCGAGGCCAACGACTTCGCGTATCGCAGTCGCAATCAGGGCAAGATGCATGCCTGCGGCCATGACGGGCACACCACCATGCTACTCGGCGCCGCGCGCTATCTGGCGGAGACGCGCAACTTCAACGGCACGGTCAACTTCATCTTCCAACCAGGCGAAGAAGGCGTCGGCGGCGCGCTCGCCATGTTGCAGGACGATCTGTTTCAGCGCTTCCCATGCAATGCGGTGTACGGGATGCACAACCGGCCAGGCATGCCGGTCGGCAAGTACGCCATCTCCCCGGGCACCGCGATGGCTGGCGGTGGTTTCTTCGACATCACCATAACCGGCAAGGGCGCGCACGGAGCGCGGCCGGAAGCGTCGATCGATCCGGTGCTGGTCGCCTGCCATGCAGGCACGGCACTCCAGTCGATTGTGGCGCGCAACGTGTCACCCCGCGAAACTGCGGTGCTCAGTGTCACGCGTATCCACGCGGGCGACGCCTACAACGTGATCCCGCAGACGGCGACGCTTGGTGGCACGGTGCGCGCGATGAATCGCGAGACGCTGACCCTGGTAGAGGAGGGAATGCGGCGCGTCATCAGCGGCGTGGCGTCTACCTTCGGTGCAACGGCCGAAGTGGACTTTCGCCTGATCTTCGCGCCACTGGTCAACCACGAGGCAGAGATGCACGCGATCGCGGACGCTGCGGCCGAACTGGTCGGTGACGACAACGTCAATCGCGCGCAGGCACCCGCGTCGGCGTCCGAGGATTTCTCCTTCATGCTGGAGCAGGTGCCAGGCGCTTACATCAATCTAGGCAATGGCGATTGTGCACCGGTGCACAACCATCTCTACAACTTCAACGATGAGGCGATCCCGTTCGGCTCGGCGCTGTATGCGCGGTTGATAGAGCGCCAATTGCCACGCGGCACTGAATAACCAAAGGGAGAGTTCCATGCTGAAATTCGGCGCGGCGATGTTCTTCACCGAATACTCGATGGCACCCGGCGAACTCGGCAAGGCGCTGGAGGAGCGCGGCTTCGAGTCCGTCTGGGCGCCCGAACACTCGCACATTCCGCTGTCGCGCAAGACGGCGCCCGCGGGCGGCGGCGAACTGGCGAAGAAGTACTACGACACGATGGACCCGTTCGTGACATTGACGATGGCCGCGGCCGCGACCAAGACGTTGAAGGTGGCAACCGGCGTCTGCCTGGTCGCGCAACGTGATCCGATCCAGACCGCGAAGCTCGTCGCATCTATCGACCAGGTCTCCAACGGTCGGTTCCTGTTCGGGATCGGCAACGGCTGGAACCAGGACGAAATGGAGAACCACGGCACCGTCTTCACGCAACGCCACAAGCTGGCGCGCGAGCGGGTGGAGGCAATGAAGGAGATCTGGACCAAATCGAAGCCGGAATACCACGGTGAATTCGTCAAATTCGATCCGATGATGACGTGGCCGAAGCCGGTGCAGAAGCCACACCCCCCCGTCATCGTCGGCGGCGCATTCCCATATTCCGCACGTCGCGCGATCCGCTACGGCGACGGATGGATCCCGCATGCGACGCGGAACACCTACGCCGAGATCGCCGACATGCTCCCTGAGTTTCGCAAGATGGCAACCGAGGCAAAGCGCGATCCGAAGTCGATCGAGATCACTGTGTGGGGTCCCAAGCAGGACGCCGATCTGATGAAGCGTTACGAGGATCTCGGAGTGTCGCGCGTTGTGTTCAACCTGGAATCTGAGAAGGCGGACACGATCCTGCCGGTCATCGATTCCTGGGAGAAGCTGATGCGGCAGGTCCACCGCTGAGGCTCTTGCGCATTCCGTACGGCCTCGATCGTCTGCCGCGCTCGATCGCGCTGGACGATCCGAGGCTGCGCTGCGCAGTTGCCGGCGATGAGCCGTTGCGTCTGAACAGCGAGCCGGTGCCGCCCGATGCAATGCCGCTGGCGATTGGCGATCACACGGCGCGAGTCGCGGCGGCAAAGGCGTGGCTCGAAAGTCTGTGCGGCGATTATGCACCGCTGCGGCGGCAGTTCGTCGAAGCGTATCTTCGATGCGTCGCAGCGCAAATCGAGACGCATCGCGCGGAACTCTCCGCGAAGCTCGCGCCATACGACGGGCTGTATGCGCCCGACGACTTCCTCTGGTCCGCGCTGCGTCCGCTGCCGCGCGGCTGGGCACCGGCCGGCGATCAGCTGCTGCCCGCCGACATGGTGTTCTGGGATGGGGCGCAACCGATCGCCATCGAACTGGCCGCGCGCGACACGGATCGACAGCGCGCGCTGCTGTCGGCCGGCGTCACGGTTTACCGCATCGAACCAAGCATGTTCGCTCGCCTCGATGCGGCTTTGCCAGCTGTCTTCTCCTGTTTCTGGGAAAGTCAGACGCTGCCGTCCAGTCCGTTCCGCCGCGCGATACCACGCGGGGTGCTCGCCGAACCTGTCATTGCGAGCGCAGCGAAGCAATCTCCATCGTAGTGGTACACTACCTCGATGGAGATTGCTTTGCCGCGCCGCTTCTCGCGATGACAGGGAAGCGGCGTGATCAGCCGCAGGCGAGCGAGTAGATATCCTTCGTGCCAGACGGCAGATTCATCGACTGCCAGGTCTCGCCGCCATCCAGCGTGCCAAACACCTCGCCATCATAGCGAGCGCCGATATACACCTGCTTCGGATCGGTCTGATGCAGACCGACCGACATGATCGTGCCGTGCACCTGCACCTTGTCGAACCGCTGCCAGGTCTTCCCTTTGTCCTTGCTGCGATAGACCGCACCGTCCTTGCTCGCCGCGGCGACGCTCAACGCCGAATAGATCGTATCAGGCTCGGCCGGCGACGCCTTGATGTCGCGGCCATAGGTTGTCGGCGAGAACCGGCCGACCTCCATGTCTTCCCAGGTATCGCCGTCGTCGGCCGTGCGGAACAGGCCCATGCGCACTGCAACGATCACAGCGTCCGGATCTGCCGGGCTGATCGCGATCGCATGGCCGTCGAGCATCCCTTCATCCGACGTGTCGCTGACGATCTTGCTCTTGAGATGCGGCTTCTGCGCCAACTGTACCAGCGCAGGGCTGCAATCCTTCCAACTCTCACCGCCATCGATGGTGCGCATCACGCCGCCCACCTCGAGCGCCGCGAATATCGTGCCGGGCTTGGTGGGGTGCTGCGCCATGCGCATCACACGGCAGCCGAACGGCATCACGCAGCGCGTCGGCATGTTCGGATCAGGGAGCCGCTTCCATGTCTCGCCGCTGTCCTCGCTGCGATATACGGCAACCGGCGAGCCGCCGGCATACACCAGTTTTGGATTGCCGGCATCGACCAGGAACGACCAGATCTCCATGCCCTTGTCTGGGAAATTGGCGCGCTTGAAGGTCTTTCCGCGATCGGTGCTGCGATATACCCCGTCATGCGTGCCGGCGAACACGATGTTCGGATCGGTCGGGTGCACGTGAACCACGTTGCTGCTGAACTCGCTGAGCACGTGCTCCCACACGCCGGTTTCCGCCGGCCGACGAAATACCCCGACGGCGCCTGGGTCCTTGTCGCTGCGGCCAACCGTCCCGGCCACGCTGGCATAGACATTCGCTTGACTTGCCATTGTTCGCTCCTCCTACCACTCGGTCGGGTCAGGCTACGCCAGAAGTGCCGGGGTTGACAGTGGGGGCGCTTCGCCGCCTTGCTGGTCGCAAAGTTCCGGAGGAATGCCGCCATGCCGAACGTGACAGCCGAACGTCTGACGGATATTGCCAATGCCCTGCTGCAAGCCGCCGGTGCGTCGGCCGAAGAGGCCGCGACGATCGCGCGCTATAACATCGGCGCCAATCTGGTCGGCCACGATTCGCACGGCATCATCCTGATCCCCACCTATATCGACCGCATTAAAGCCGGTCACATCATGCCGGGCGCACCGTGGACCGTCATCCAGGAGACCGGAACCAGCACAGTCATCGATGGCAACTGGGGTTTTGGCTACGTCGTGACCGATCGTGCGATGCGCTACACGATCGACAAGGCAAAGCAGCAGCAGGTCGCCGCGGCGACGGTCTATCGCCAAAGCCACATCGGCAGACTTGCCTCGTATCCGCTGATGGCGGCGCGCGAGGGCATGATCGCGATGATCACTGCCGATTCCGGCCGCAGCGCCAAAGCGGTCGCGCCGTTCGGTGGCGCGAAGGCGCGGCTCGGCACCAATCCGATCTGCTTCGCCATTCCATCGAACCTGGAAGGTCCACTGTTCTTCGACATGGCAACGTCCGCCGCGGCCGCGGGCAAGATCAATGTCGCGACCGCGCGCGGCGAACAGGTCCCGGCGGGCTGGCTGATCGATGCCGACGGCAAACCTTCCACCGATCCGCGCGTCCTGCGTCAGGGCGGCGCACTACTGCCGGTCGGCGGTTCCGAGGGCTACAAGGGCTACGGCCTGGCGACGATCGTCGAGATCCTTTCAGGCCTGCTCACGGGTCTTGGCTACGGCGTCGAACCAACGGGCCGGCACAACGATGGCTGCTTCATCGCCGTGTTCAACGTCGCCGCGTTCCGTGATCTCAATACGTTCAAGCAGGAGGTCACCGAGTTCGCGCAATACCTCAAGGCGACACCACCGGCGCAGGGCTTCACCGAGGTGCTGTATCCAGGCGAGATCGAGTTCAAGCGCGAGCAGGACCGGCGGAAGAACGGCATTCCCGTGGAGGACGCCACCTGGAAGAAGCTCCAGGACCTCGCACAAGGCTATGGTCTCGCCGACAAGTTGGGGCTGTGAGCCATGGCGGACATGATCATTCGCGGCGGCACGGTGATCGACGGTCGCGGCGGCGACCCCTTCGAGGCTGACGTCGCAATCGATGCCGGCAGGATCGCAGCAGTCGGCAAGATCGCAGATCGCGGCTCTGAAGAAATCGACGCACGCGGTTTGTTGGTGACACCGGGCTTCGTCGACCCGCACACGCACTACGATGGCCAGGCGACCTGGAGCAGCCGCATCACGCCGTCATCGTGGAACGGTGTGACCACCACGCTGTTCGGCAACTGCGGTGTCGGCTTCGCGCCGTGCAAGCCATCGCAGCGCGAGATGCTGGTGAAGCTGATGGAGGGCGTCGAAGATATTCCCGAAGTCGTGCTGACCGAAGGCCTGCCATGGAACTGGCAAAGTTTTCCCGAGTTCCTCGATGCGCTGGCTGCGCGCCACTACGACATGGATGTGGCGACGCAGGTCCCGCACGCCGCGCTGCGTGTCTTTGTCATGGGTGAGCGTGGTGTCGATCGTGAGCCTGCCACGGAGCAGGACCGCATCGAGATGGCGCGCCTCGCCGCGGAAGGGATCAAGGCTGGGGCTCTTGGTTTCTCGACATCGCGCACGCTGAACCACAAGACTCTGGATGGCCGTTCGATTCCGACGCTGAACGCGGCGGAGGCTGAGCTTGCCGCGATTGCCGGCGCACTGCGCGACATCGGCGCCGGCTGGATGCAGGTGATTTCAGACTTCGATGATGTGGACGACGAATTCGCGATGCTGCGCCGGCTCGTCGCCACATCTCACCGGCCGATGGCGATTACAATTCTCCAGCGTGACAACAAGCCCGAAGAGTGGCGTCGGCTTGCCGGTTGGATCGCCGAAGCCAACGCCGCAGGTCTGCCGATGTTGGGCCAGGTGCTGACGCGACCCACCGGTATCCTGCTCGGCTTCGAAATCTCGCAAAACCCGTTTGTGAATCGTCCAAGCTATCAAACAATCGCATCGTTGCCGTTCGATCAGCGCATCGCGCTGCTGCGCCAGCCCGACTTCCGTGCGCGCCTGCTCGCCGAGACGAGCGACGGCGAGGGCATGGAGCGCCGCGTAGCGAAGTGGGATCGCATCTTTCCACTGGGCGATCCGCCGGATTACGAGCCGTCGGCCGACGCGTCGGTTGCAGCCATGGCGCTACGGCAGGGCCGCGATCCAGCCGAGGTCGCGTATGACCTATTGCTGGAGCGCGACGGCAAGGCGATCCTGTATCGGCCGCTGTCCAACTACAGCTATGGCAATCTCGACACCGTGCACGACATGCTGACCCACGATGCCACAATCGTCGGTCTCGGCGATGGCGGCGCGCACGTCGGCGTGCTGTGCGATTCGAGTGCGATCAGCTATATGCTCACCCATTGGACCCGTGACCGTACGCGCGGCGCGAAGCTACCGCTGCCCTGGGCGATCAAACGGTTGACACGCGATTCCGCAGCGGCAATCGGGCTTGGCGATCGTGGTGTCGTCGCGCCCGGCTATAAGGCCGACATCAATGTGATCGACTACGATCGGTTGCAGTTGCGCCAGCCGGAGGTGGTGTACGATCTGCCCAGTGGCGGGCGCCGGCTCGTGCAGCGCACCGATGGTTATGTCGCGACGATCGTCTCAGGCGTGCCGGTGTATCGCGACGGCGAGTTAACCGGTGCGTTACCTGGCCGTCTGGTGCGCGGTACTTCGCTCTGAAGGGAAACGGCATGGCTGATCGCATCAACCGGGCAATCGAGCTGCTGTCACAGGGACAGGCGATCTACTACGACGGCCCGCACTCCGGTCATGTGCTGACTTATGCGCAGGGCCGCGACGATGCGGGCACCTGGGCCGACTACATGAACGTCGGCATGGAACATGGTTCGTTCGACATGGCGGGGCTGGCCGAGTATTTGCGTGGCATGGTCGATGGTGGCCAGACGCGCTCCGGCCATCGCACGCCGGCGGTCATCGTCGAGGCACCGGTGAACGGCACCGACGAGGCAAATGTGCGGTTCAATGCCTGGCAATTCCGTCAGATTCTCGGGCGTGGCGTGCACGGCATTCTGCTGTGTCAGGCGGAGACTGCCGATGCCGTGCGGGCATTCATCGAGTTCCTGCCGCTATCCGCATCACGCGGCGGGGGTGGACCCCGCCATCCCGTCGCCGGTGCAGCGCATGAATGGCGCCGTGCGTCCGATACGCGGTGGCGCAGGCCAGCTTGGCATCGGCACGCGCGGCCGCGGGTCCGAGTTGACCGCGGCGGCGATCTGGGGTGTGTCACAACAGGAGTATATGCAGCGTTGTGAGCCTTGGCCGCTGAACCCCGGAGGCGAGCTGCTGCTCGGTGTGAAGCTCGAAAGCCCCGAGGGCATTGCAAACTGCGAGGCGATCTGTGCCGTCCCGGGGCTTGGCTTTGCCGAGCTGGGACCAGGCGATCTGGGCTTGTCGCTCGGCTACACCACATTGCAGCGCGACCCGTATCCGCCGGAGATGGCGGAGGCGCGCAAACGAGTGTTCGGGGCGTGTCGTCGCAATGGCATTGCGTTCCTGGAAGGCTGCTCACCAAGCAACATCGCCGCGCGGCTTGACGAGGGCGTGCGGGTAATCGCCGGCCACGATCCGGAAACTGCACGAATTGGCCGCGCGCACCAGAAGCGCACGATGCCGGCATAGCACGCTCAGTATCCCGCCCGCGCATAGGGCGCACTGGCGCCGCGGCGGTACACCAGCAACGTGCGGCGATAGGACAGCACCTCGACGCCATGCTGATTACGCGCCCGCGTGACTACCGAGATGATGCCCTCGCCGGGCCGCGAACGGGACTCGCGAGTATCCGTGATCGCGGACTCCACCTCGATCGTATCGCCGACTGAAACCGGCGCTGGAAGCTGCACATCGTGCCAGCCCAAATTGGCCACGACACGGCCGAATGTGCGTGTGGTGAGGGCAGTCGTGACCGCAACGACAAAGGTCTCCGGCACGTGCACCTGCGGTGTCAGGTCGAGCGAACGCCAAGCGTGCATCAGCGATTCCTCGCGGTGGAAGGTTCGACATGGCGCGTGGATGAAGGTCTCGCCGGCAACGCAGTCCTCGAACCACAGGCCAACCTGTTCGACCAGTGCGCCGTCGTCCGCCACATGATAGGCGGCGAAGCGCTCCTCCTGCGCCTCGGCCGCGTCCGCATCACGGCGGTCGATCGCCATGCGGCATTTGATGCGTGCGACCTCGGTTCCGTCGGCCTTGTGGCCGCGAATCAACGTGCTGATCGTGCCAGCCTGCTCAACGTTAAGTATCTCGGACTCGGCATAAAGTGTATCGTCGCCGAACAGCGGCCCATTCATCGTGATGTCATCGAAGCCGAGGATTGCGCGCCGTCGACCGTAGGTCTTGCTGGTCATGCCGACCAACCGCTGCAACGTGAGCGTGCTGACCATCAGCGGACGCTGCCATGCCGTCGCCGCGGCATAGTGCGCGTCGTAATGCAGCATTGCGCCGTTCAGCGTGTCCATGGCCTCATCGGCATTGTCCTGCTGCGACAGCGTCACGCCCGGGCGATGGCGAAAATGCTGTCCGATCGCGAAATCCTCGAAGTCGAGGCCGATGCGCTGTTGATACCGGTTCTCGCCGATACGGTGATAAGCGCTGAACATGGGACCCTCCGTTGTCCGGCCAAGCCTGGAGCCGCATACTGATAGCATGACAGACACCATGATTCTCGATACGATCGACGCCTTTCTGGCACGCGACGTGGCGCCACATGTGCACCGGCTGGAGCACGATGACGTCTATCCCGAGGCGATCGTCGCGCGCATGCGCGAGCTTGGCCTGTTCGGCGCCACAATCGCTGCGGAGTATGGAGGTCTTGGTCTGCCATGCGCCACCTATGCGGACATCGTCGAGCGGATCGCGCGCGTTTGGATGTCGTTGACCGGCATCTTCAACTCGCACCTGATCATGTCGGCGATTGTGCAGCGTAACGGCACCGAGGCGCAGAAGCGCGTCTTCCTGCCGCGCTTTGCCTCCGGTGAACTGCGCGGCGGGCTGGCACTGACCGAGCCAGATTGTGGCACCGATCTTCAGGCTATCCGTGTCACTGCACGACGTGACGGCGATGCGTATGTGGTGAACGGCACCAAGACGTGGATCAGCAACGGCATCCACGGCTCATGTTTTGCGCTGCTGGTGAAGACAGATCTGACTGCGGAGCCGCGCCATCGTGGCATGAGCATGCTGCTGGCTGAGAAGGGCGCCGGCTTCACTGTCAGTCGCAAGCTGGAGAAACTCGGCTATAAGGGAATTGACAGTGCGGAGCTGGTGTTTCAGGATTATCGCGTCCCGGTGGATCGTCTGATCGGCGGCGTCGAAGGCCGTGGATTGCAGCACGCGTTGTCCGGCCTGGAGCTTGGACGCATCAACGTGGCGGCGCGCGGCGTCGGCATCGCGCAGGCGGCATTGGACGAGTTGCTGCGTTACGCGCAGTTGCGCAAGACTTTTGGAGTACCGATCGCGCAGCATCAGGCGATCCAGTTGAAGCTTGCTGACATGGCTACACGCACTGAAGCTTCGCGTCTTTTGGTGCGGCGTGCGGCCGAGATGTATGACCGAGGCGACCGCTGCGACATGGAGGCCGGTATGGCGAAGCTGTTTGCTACCGAAACGGCGTTGGAGAACGCCACTGAGGCGATGCGCGTGCACGGCGGGTATGGCTACTCTACCGAGTTTCCCGTGGAGCGACTGTATCGCGATGCGCCGCTGCTGGTGATCGGCGAGGGCACCAATGAGCTGCAGCGCATCATCATCGCACGTCAGCTCGTTGCGCGGAATCCCGCGTGATGTTGCCGCTCAATGGCGTGCGCATTCTCGCGGTGGAGCAGTACGGCGCAGGGCCGTTCGGCTCCATGCAGCTCGCCGACATGGGTGCCGAGGTGATCAAGATCGAGAACCCAGCCGAGGGTGGCGACGTCAGCCGATCGGTCGGACCGTTCTTCCTTGACGAAAATGACAGTCATTTCTTTCAGGCCTTCAACCGCAACAAGCGTTCAATCACATTGAACCTGCGCGCGCCTGAAGGACAGCGCGTGCTGCGCGACCTTGCCACGACGGCAGATGCGGTGCTCGATAATCTGCGCGGCGATCAATCGCCGCGACTCGGCGTGACCTATGATCAGTTGAAGTCTGCCAATCCGCGCATCGTGTGCGCGCATCTGTCGGCGTATGGCCGCGAGGGCAGCCGGGCGTCGTGGCCAGGCTACGACTATCTGATGCAGGCGGAAGCCGGTTATCTGTCGCTGACCGGGGAGCCGGATCAGACGCCGGCGCGGTTCGGACTGTCCATCGTCGACATGATGGCAGGCGTATATGCGGCGACGGTGCTGCTCGGTGGCATTGTGTCGGCGCGCGCGACCGGTGTGGGACGCGACGTCGATGTCAGCCTGTTCGACACGGCGTTGGCGAATCTCAACTACCTGGCTGCATGGTTCCTGAATGGTGGCCATGCGCAGGGCCGCGAACCGCGTGGTGCTCACCCTTCGTTGACGCCCAGCCAGCTCTATCGCACGGCCGATGGCTGGATTTTCATCATGTGCAACAAGCAGAAGTTCTGGCCGGCGCTGTGCGAGAAGATTGGACATCTCGAGTGGTCCGACGATCCACGCTTCGCCAGGTTCAAGGACCGGCTGGAAAATCGTGCGGAACTGACTCGGCTGCTGGATGCGGCACTGTCGACCCGTGGCACCGCTGCGTGGCTCGAGCATTTCGCCGGCGCAGTGCCCGCGGCACCCGTGCATGATATCGCGCACGCGCTCAGTTCGGAAGTTGTGATGCAGGAAGATCGCGTGTGGTCCTATGCGCATCCGACCGGCGAGTTCCGCATGGTGCCGCCGGCATTTCGTCTTCCGGGCGAGGCAATGCCGCGTCAGGGTGCTCCGGCGCTTGGCGCGGATACCGATGCTGTGCTGACGGAACTTGGCTATGATGCGGATAGAATCAAGGCGCTGCGCGCAGCCACTGTGATCTGACCGCTAGCTGCGTCGCGTCGCATGCGGCTCCAGCCAGCCCATGTCGGAATCCGGTTCGCAATCGGTGGTCTTCAGATATGGCTTGATGTCGATCAGCGGCGTGCCGTCGACGCAGTCCAGATATCGCACTTTCAGAATATTCGGCGCATCGAACCCTTCGAATGCCACGACTGACAGTCCGATCGGGTTCGGTCGCCGCGGCCCCCGCGTGGCGAACACGCCGCGCGGCTGCGCATCGAACGGTGGCGTGAACACCAATTCCGGTTCCCGCGCCTGATCCATCCAGTACAGCAGGATCAAATGGGAAAATCCCTCGATGCTGCGCAGACCTTCAGCAAGGTCCGGCAGCACCATCGCCGTGCACAGCGGCGCCGGATTGGGTTGCCGCCCGTTGCGCGGACACTCGGCAATGCTGCGCCAGGGGGTATGCAGTGTGCCGATCGATCGGGCGGTGAACATCAGGCTGCGTTGACCACCTGCTTCATCACCGACAAGGCCTCGTCCACATGCGCCGCGGTCACGTCGAGATGCAGGCAGGCACGCGCGCGGTATTTGCCGGACGTGGACACCAGCACTCCCTCTTTGCGCAACTTGCCGGCAAACGTGTCCGAGGTCATGCCGGTGCCTTCGGTGTCGAAGAACACCAGGTTGGTCTCCGGCATTTCGACTGTGATGCCGGGAATTTGTGCCATGCCGCGGGCCAGCGACTTTGCATTGGTGTGATCGTCAGCAAGGCGATCGATGTTGTGGTCCAGCGCATAGAGACATGCCGCGGCGCACATGCCGCCCTGCCGCATCGATCCGCCGAGCCGCTGTTTCCATCGCCACGCCTGGCCGATGAACTCGCGCGATCCGGCGAGCACGGCGCCCAAAGGTGCAGCCAGGCCCTTGGTGAAATCCAACCAGACCGAATCGTAGCCTTCGGTGAGATCGGTCGCCGGCACACCCAACGCCACCGCCGCGTTCATCAGTCGAGCGCCATCCATGTGGGTGGAAAGCCCATGTCTATGCGCGGCACCGGTGACCGCACGGAGTGCGTCGGCGCTCCAGCACGCGCCGCCGCCGCGATTGGCGGTCTGCTCCACCTCCACGAGGCGTTGCGTCGGCGAATAACGCGACACCGGACGGATGGCATCTTCCAGCGCATCAACGGTGAATTGGCCACGTTCGCCTTGCAGTCCCTTGATCAACGCGCCTGCGATCGCTGCCGGAGCGCCGCCTTCGCTTGACAATATGTGCGAAGACTTATGCGCGAGAATCTCCTCTCCCGGCCGGCAGTGAGTGGCGATCGCCACTTGGTTGCACATGGTGCCGGAAGGCAGAAACACTGCGGCTTCTTTGCCGAGCAGCGCGGCACTGCGATCGCACAGCGCCCAAATGGTGGGATCAGAGCCCATCTGCTCGTCACCCACCTCGGCCTCCATCATCGCCTCCTTCATACCGCGCGAAGGCCTGGTCTGCGTATCGGATGACAGATTGACGCGGACCGGTATCGAGAAGTCGAAGCGCTGCGGTTCATACGACATGACTTGGCCTCAACTGATCTTGCGCAGTTTGCGCAGGCAACGCACCCCGTCGGGGATCGGCTGGTCCGCCCAATATTGTGGCCACAGCGTCCGCGACACCTCGCCGATGTAGATGTCGCCTCGGGAGTCCGCGCAGAGACCGTGCGGGCCGATGTAGTCCGTGGGGCCGGTACCGGGATGCTGGCCGCCGATGCGCGTGAGCAGATTGCCCTTGTTGTCGATGATGGAAATACGCGGTCCCAGGTTCGGATAGTTGCGATTGGTACGAGTTGCGGGACCGAGTTCGCCCACGTAGCAGATCGGGCAGGTGCAGTACGGCATGAAGATGCCGCATGGCCGATGCAGATTGTTGAATTGCGCCTCGTAGCGACCGTTGCCGTCGAACACCTGGATGCGATGGTTCTCGCGGTCCGCGACGTAGACCCAACCATCCGGATCGCACGAGATGTTATGCACCAGATTGAACTGACCCGGTTCGGTGCCGGACTCGCCCCACGACATCAGCCACTTGCCATCCGGCGCGTATTTGTGGACGCGCGCATTGCCGTAGCCGTCCGAGACATAGATGTCGCCTTTCGGCGACAGTGCGGTGTGCGTGCAGCGGTGGAACGGCTGTCCGCTCATGAACGGCGCCGGCTTTCCAGGCGTTCCGAGTGTGAGCAGTACCTTGCCGTCAAGCGTGCACTGTCGCACCGAATGATCGCCATCGTCTGTCAGGAACACCGTGTCATCCGGCGCCATATGCAGGCCGTGCGCGCGAGGAAACAGTCCCTCGCCCCAGGCGCGCAGGAAATTGCCTTCGCTGTCGAACACCATCATCGGATGTTCGCCGCGATTGAACACGTAGACGTTGTCCTGCCTGTCGACACCGACCGCGCCGACCTCGTGCAACGACCAGCCTGGCGGCACCTTTGCCCAGTTGTCGATCTGTTCGTAGCGATAGTCGCCACTGCCGACGATGATGGTCATGGTTCCCTCCCGGCCGTCTTTCCGCCCCAGATGACAAGCTTTGCCGTCTGTACCATGCTGTCCCACTGATGGAAAGACACGCGTAACGCCAGGAGACCCGCGCTTGAAGTTCAGCAATTTCCTGTTTCCGGAGAGCCGTGACCCCGCGTGTGATGGGCAGGTGATCGACGAGGTCCTGCGCGAGGCGCGGCTTACCGACGAGTTGGGCTTCGATGTGATCTGGCTGGCCGAGCATCATTTCGACGGCATCTGCGCCTATGTCGATCCGGTGAGCTTTGCCGCGGCGTTGGCCGTTGCGACGCAGCGGGCGCAAATCGGTTTCGCCGTGGCGCAGATGTCGCTGCATCATCCGATCCGCATGGCGGAACAGTTGGCGCTGATCGACCACATCAGCAAGGGACGGCTGATCGTCGGGCTGGGCCGTGGCACCGCGTATAACATCTACGATTACCAGGGCTACGGTCTCGATCACACTGAGGCGCAGGCGCGCTTCGAAGAAGCCGAAGCCATCATGTTTCAGGCATGGCGTGGCGAGAAGTTCGAACACCACGGCAGATTCTGGGACATCAAGGTGCCGATGCTGCGGCCGCTGCCCTACACCAAACCGCATCCTCCAGTGATTCGCTCGGCCTCGAGCGAAGAGGGGATGCTGCACATCGCCCAGCAAGGCCGGCCGTTCATGATGAACGTGCAGTCGAACGAGGTTACCAGGCATCGCTTGGATCTGTATCGCCGCACGTTGCGCGAACAGGGCATGGATGACGCGGCTGTTGCACGCACCGTCGAGCAGTGCTGGGTGTGGCGCAACGTGTTCGTCGCCGAGACCGACGCAGAGGCGGAGCGTATCGCCCTGCCGGCGTTTGAGGCGATGCACGAACATCGCGTGGCGATGCGCAAGCGCGTCTATGAGGAGCAGGGCGTTTCGATCGTGCCAATGCCGGCGCTAGGTGCGGCTCCCGCGGCGCGCACGGTCGTGGAGCACTCACTGATCTACGGCTCGCCGGCGACGGTGGCGGAGAAGCTGGCACAGGTGGCGGCGATCGGCGTCGGCGGCGCAATCATGCAGTTCCGGCTTGGGCCAATGTCCTACGACGATGTAGCGCAGAGCCTGACGATGTTCATGCAGAAGGTCGCGCCGCAGATCCCGACGACGGCGGCATCGTAGCACCACGGACAAGGTCGATCAGTGCCATGGGTTCGTTAGGCTCGGCGTTGCCACGCCAAGCGACGTGCTGGTCGGGGCGCGACAGAACGAGTTTGTGCGCATAAAGCGAGCGAGCTTCCTCGGCTTCCACGTCCAGAACGGCAAGCGGCATGCCGCGTTTTGCCGCCGCGCCCGCGAGCGCATCGAATGGCACGGATCGGTCGAAGCGCAGCAAGGTGAAGCATGCACCCAACGCGTCATAGATAGACCGTCCGTCGCGCAGCCAGATGTGCGGTGTGCGGCAGCCGGGCACAGTGGATGGTGTGAAGTTGTACATCGTATAGGGTGGTGGCGCTTCCCCGTCATGCGCAATGATCGGGGAGCCGTCGTAGAAATAGCCAAAATTCAGCCCACCGCAGCAGAACTGTGGCGTGTGAAGATCGATCAATGCGCGGCCGAGACGCTCGCGCACAGCTTCGCCTTCGGGCCCGGTGTCTTCGATGTTTCCTGGAACCTCGGCGCGCGACCGCGCGACGGACGTCGCGGTGTTCATCGCGTAGTGTGACACCTGCTCGGTGATCGGTCTGCGCTCCGCCTCGTAGGCATCGAGGATCGTGGGCTTAGCCCAGCCTTGCAGCACGCCGGCCAGCATCCATGACAAATTCATCGCATCGGCGATGCCGGCGTTCATGCCATAGCCGGCATACGGCACCCAGATATGCGCGGCATCGCCGCAGATGAACACGCGTCCATTGCGGAAACGATCAGCCAGCATGCGACGACCGATCCAATCCTCCTGGGTCAGGACCTGGTATTCGAACTCAGGGCCGACGCCGAGGATCAGCCGAATGCAGCGATCGCGGTCGACCGTTGAAAAATCCGTTTCGTCCGGACGGAGATAGTTGTGGACCAGCCAGGTCTCGCGCCCGTCCACGGCAAACATGCCGGCGCTGCGTCGAGGATTCAGCGACTGCGTAGACCATGCCGGCACCGCCTGCATCCTGCGGATCAGCGAGGGTGCGCGGATGTAGGTAGATTGCGTGCGATTGATCAGTGCATCGCCCGTCAGCCGAGCGCCAATCTGTCGACGGATCTCTGAGGCAGGTCCATCGCAACCGATCAGATAATCGGCGGTGATGAGAAAGTTCCGACCACAGTCCAGATCCTCCGCCTCTGCTGTCACCCCGTCCTCGGTCTGGTCGAAACCAAGGACACGAGTGCGGCTCAGATAGCGCAGGCCCGGCATTGTCGCGGCATATTCGACGAGCAACGGCTCCAGGAAGATCTGATTGATGCGGTGAGGCGGTTCAGGCGTCGGCCACCATCCATCCGGGCCTTCCTTGGCCGTGTAGCGATCACGCCGGCAGGGTATCCTGATGCGTCCGAATTCCATGCCGGTGACGGTGGTACGGAACGCTATGTCGTTCGAGTAATCGTGCGGCATTCCGCCATCGCGTACGGTGCGCGCCACCCCAAGCCGGCGGAATATCTCCATTGTGCGCGCGGACACGTGGTTGCATTTGACGCTTGGCGGTTCGCCGCGACGACGCTGCTCCGCGACGATCACGTCGATGCCTCGCCACGCGAGGTCCATTGCCAGGTTCGTACCGACCGGTCCGCCACCGACGATCAGGACTCGCGTTGCGAGGCGATCTTGCATCAGGGCGGGCATATCACGTTCACCAATGCCTGCTGTCCGCCGCGCACGGCCGCCGCGGCGCGACGCAATGCGTCCGGCAGATCGGCGGGCCGCTCGACGCGTTCGCCATGGCCATCATGCGCCGCGACGATTTTCTCGAAGTTCGGCGGTGGCAGATCGGCGAGCAGGCGACCATCGCCCTGCGCCGCGACGCCACTACCATACATGTCGAGTGTCGCGCGCCGCACCGCATTGTACAGCGCATTGTTGTAGATCACCGTCAGAACGGGCAGATTTTGCATCTGTGCGACGTAATGGCACGCGGTCGGATTGGCGAACATGTAGGCGCCGTCGCCCAGCACTGATAGCACCTGCCGCTGTGGCGCGGCGAGTTTCGCGCCGAGCGAAGCGCCGAACCCCCAGCCCAGACCGCCGGCGTTGCTCACTGCGAACAGGCTGCCCGGTTTCTCCAGCGGGCAGTACTCCTGGCGGAACGAGTATTCAGAGATGACGATCGTGTCCGGGTCCACCACTTCGCGCAGGCAATGGTTCAGCCAGGTCAGTGTGTTCTTGTTGCTCCGCCCCGCCTGTTCCGCTTCGTCGTGCCATTGCGCGTGCAGCTGCGCCGATCGCGCGACAAGCCGAGCGCGCCGTTCGTCAACATGGGCGCCGGTGCGGCCCTCCATTGCCTGCTCCAGAGCTTCCAGCACGGAAAGCGCAGTCGCGGTGATCGTCAGGTCGGAGGGGAAGCTGCGCATCGGATAGCGCGCATAGAGCGGGTCCTCGCCGATCTGCACGATGCGCGCGCCGGCCGGCGGCGCTTCCTTACTCGGCAACCATGGCACATCGCCTTCGATGACGATCACCAGGTCGGCGTCATCAAGCAACGGACCCGGCATCGAGCCCTGGAACATCGGATGGTTCGCGGACATCGCGAAGTAGCGAGTGTTGTACGGGATCACCGGCAGCGCCCAGCGTTCTGCCAATCGCGCCAGCACCACCGCATCGCGTGGGTCCTGCCCCAGCAGACCGGTGATCACTACAGGCGACCGCGCGGCGGCGATCCAGTCGGCGAGTTGTTCGATGTCGGCGGGCGACGGCACCGGTGCGCGCGGCCCGGCGCGATGCGCGCGATTGCTCTCGGCCGGCGTGTGGACCACCTCGCCCAGTACCTCGCGCGGCAACGAGAGATAGACAGGACCTTTCGGCGAAGCCATCGCGAGTTCCAGCGCGCGATCGACCACGGTCGCGGCCTGGTCGCCACGCTTCATCTCGTAGTCCCACTTCACCATCTCGCGCAGCATGCCGGCCTGGTCGTACATCTCCTGTGCCCAGTGGATGTGCGCACTGCGCGAGCCCTCAGCGCCCGTCTCGGTGAACGGCGTGCGGCCCGAGGTCAACAGCACCGGCACGCGGTCACGGCTTGCGTCGATCAGCATGTTGATCGAGTTCGCCGTGCCAACGTTGGTGTGCAGCATCACCGCCTGCGGCCGCCCGGAGACCATCGTGTAGCCATGCGCCATCGACATCGCGGCATTCTCGTGCGGTACCACCATCGGGCGAGGCACCTTGCGGTTGGTCTGGGCGGCGCGCGCGAAGGCCTCGACGATCGGCGCGAAGTCGGTGCCGGGATTGCAGAACAGGTGGTCGATGCCGTGCGCGGCGAGCGCTTCCAGGTAGTCTTCGGCCGCGATGCGTGTCCGAGGTTCGCTATCCATTTCGACTGCTCCTGTTCGCGGTACGAGACCGCAGGAAATTCACCACCGTGTCGGCCAGCAGCGCAGGTTTTTCGACCGGAAGCGCATGGCCGACATCGGCAAGTTCGATCAGCGTCGCACGGTCCCCGATCTCACTGCGCAGCAACCTCCCGTTGCCAACCGGAGCGCTGACATCACACAGCCCCTGCACGATCAGCACGTCAGCGGCCCCGGCGGTCCACCAGTCGTCCACCGGTGTAGCCGCCGCCGCTGCAAGATAGGCGTGCATCACCGGCTGCGACCAGCCTTCGATCCACGGTGCGATGTCGCTGCCAGGAGCGAACCATGCTGCGCGCACTGCCTCCGCGCGAATGTCGGCCGGCGTGTCAACCGCCTGCGCCAGACGGATCGCCTCGGCGATCGCCGGTGTCGGCTGCACCTTGCCACTGGACGACAGGAGCACGACGAGACTGACCAGCTCCGGGCGATCCGAGGCGAGGCAACGAGCGATGCGATTGCCGAACGCATGACCGATCACCATGATGGCCCCGTCGCACAGCGCCTCGATCACCGCGGCGATGTCGTGCGCCAGTTCATGCAGCGTGATGCCATCCAGCCTGCCAGTGCTTCCGTCCATGCCGCGCGGTTCCGGCAGGATCGCGCGATATCCGGCGGTGACGAGGTGTTCGGCGAACATATCGAGATCGTGACTCGAACGGCCGAGCCCTGGCAGCAGCAGGAGAGTCGGGCCGGCACCGAGCGCGCGTACCGCGATGTCAGCTCCGTCGGCTTCGACACGTGCGTAGGCGAACGCCGTCATGTCTTCGCGATGTTCCAATAGACGACGGTGTTGGTCTTCAGCACGCCCTTGACGTTGCTGCGCCACAGGAACGGCTGTCTGAACTGGCCCAACGGCACATACGGCAGCGACTGCCACAGTTGGCGATGCATCGCCTCCAGCAATGCCCTCTGCTTCGCCGGATCTGTCTCCCGGATGTATTGCATCCGCATATCCTCTTCCGCCTGATCGCACGGCCAGCCAGGAAAGTTCTTGCCGTCGCAGGTGGTGATGGTAGAGGGGCTGGTGAGCGGACTGGCAAGCTGCGCGCCGTTGGCGCTGGTGTGGAACAGGTTCCAACCGCCTTTCGATGGCGCGTCCTTCTTGGCCCGGCGCGCCGCCACGCTACCCCAGTCGGAGAGCTGCATGTCCACGTTCATGCCGATCTGCTTCAACAGATCGGCGGTGATCAGGCTCATGCGCTGATACGGCAGCACGTCGGAGCCGCCGATCAGCACCACCGGCCTGCCGTCGTAGCCCGACTCGCGCACCAGGGCACGCGCCTTGTCCAGGTCGGGCTTGCGATAGTCCTCAGATCCAACCTCGGTGCCGTTCGGGCTGCCGCAGATCCAGAATGCGTAGCACTCACGCCAGTATTTCGGGTCGCCGTACGCTGCCGACATGTAGTCGCGCTGGCTCGCCGCATGTGCGACGGCCTGGCGCGCCTTCACGTTGTCGAACGGAGGCCAAAGCGAATTGAAGCGCAGCACGGCATAGGTCTCGATGGGCCACACGTCGCCGATGACGATGTTGCTGTCATTCGCGACGGTGGGCAGCAGGTCCAGCGGCGGCGCATCGAGGAAATCCACCTCGCCCTGGCGCAGTGCCGCATAGGCGACAGCGGCGTCTGGCATGATCATCCACTCGACGCGATCGACCAGAACGCGCTTGCCGCCTGCAAAGCCGCTGGCAGGTTCGGCTCGCGGGACGTATTCGGCAAACTTCTCGTAGACCAGCTTGTTGCCTGGCTGATACTCGTTCTCGACGAAGCGGAACGGGCCGGAGCCGATGCGCGCCTTCACCGGAGTGAACGGGTCGGTAAGCGCATCCTTCTCGCGCATGATGCCGCCCATCACGCCGTTGCTTCCGCAGAGCAGGAACTCGACGTAGTGAAACAGCTCCTTGAGCCGCAGCGTGAACGTCCTGTCGTCCTTGGCTTGCAGCTCCGTGACCAGGCTCGCGAGGATCTGGTTCTGCGTGTCGCGCACCAGCAGTCGCCGCAGTGTCGCGACGACATCCCGCGACGTCACCGGAGTAAGGTCGTGGAACTTCAGGCCGGGGCGCAGTGTGAAGCTGTACAGCAGGCCATCGTCGGACTTGCTCCACGTCTCCACCATCTGCGGCCGCGCGACCATGTTGGCGTCCCAGCTGAACAGCGTGTCGTAGACCAGTGCCGCGTGTTCCTGGGTGGCGTTCACGCCGGACTGATGCGGATCGAATACCTGCGGTTCCGCCTGCGGGACGACGCGCAACACGGACTTCGCGCTTTGTGCGTGCGCACCGGTGCTGATCACCAGCGCGGCCGCGCCGAGACCGAACCGGCGCCGGCCGATCATTGGTGTTTCGCGTCCATCATGGCACGCCAGATGCGTTCCGGCGTTGCCGGCATATCGATGTGCGTGACGCCGATCGGCGCGAGTGCATCCAGCACGGCTGCGATGATCGCCTGAGGTGACGCGATCGCGCCGGCCTGGCCGGAGCCTTTCACGCCGAGCGGATTGGCGTTCGTCGGCACGCCCGTCAGCGTGATGTCGAACCGGGGCAGATCCTGGGCGCGGGGCAAGGTATAATCCATGAACGAACCGCTGAGCATCTGACCGGAGTCCGGATCATAGACGGTGTGCTCCAGCATTGCCTGGCCGATGCCTTGCGCGACGCCACCCTGCACCTGCCCGACCGTCAGCATCGGATTGATCAGGGTGCCGAAGTCGTCAACCGCCGTGTAGCGCAGCAGCGTGAGCGCGCCTGTGCCCGGATCAATTTCCACCTCGGCGATATGGCAGCCATTCGGAAAGGTGATCAGGTCGAGCAGGTTCCAGACGTAGGTATCGAGACCAGGTGACATGCCGTCAGGCAGATTGGCCTGGTCACGCGCGGCACGAGCAACCGCGAGCAGATCGATGGCGCGATTCGGATCGTCCCGCACAGCGAACCGGCCATCGAGGAAAACCACCTGCTCCACCGACGCCTGCAACAGGCGCGCAGCGATGGCACGGCCTTTCGCCAGCATCGTATCAACTGCCTTGCACAGTGCGGCACCACCCATGTGCATAGAGCGCGCCCCGCCATGGCCGTTGCCGGCACGCACGATCGAGGTGTCTGCCTGCACATAGCGAAATGCCTCGATCGGCAGGCCGAGCAGATCGGCGGCGATCTGCGCATAGGCGGTCTCATGGCCCATGCCATTCGACTGCGTGCCTACCAGCAGTGCCACGCGGCCATCGTCATCGAAACGCAGTTCGGCGCCCTCGTTCGGTGCGCCACGTGCGGTCTCCATGAAGCAGGTCACGCCGAGGCCGCGCAGCATGCCGCCACGCTCCGATGCCTCGCGCCGTGCAGCGAAGCCGGTGTGATCCGCTGCGACAATCGCATCGTCGAGGTTGTCGGCGAAGCGGCCGCAATCGATGACGGTGCCAAGCGCCTTGCGATAGGGAAACTCGCGTACCAGGTTGCGGCGTCGAAGCTCGATCGCGTCGAACCCGCAGCGTCGCGCGGCTTCGTCGATCAGGCGCTCGATCATGTAGTTCACTTCCGGCTTGCCGGCGCCGCGATAGGCGTCGATAGGCACGGTGTTGGTGAACACGCCCTGGACATCCATGAAGATCGCCGGAATGACGTAGCCGCTGCCCATCGCATTCGCCGGTGCGTTGGTGGAACTGCCCGGTCCGCCGGATGACAGATAGGCCCCGAGATTGGCGACGGTCGCAACATCCAGCGCGAGGAACTTGCCTTCAGCGTCCAACGCGAGTCGCGCTCGTGTCACGTTGTCGCGGCCTTGAGCGGTGGTGACGAAGTCCTCTGCGCGTTCGCTCATCCACCGCACCGGACGGCCGAGTGCGCGCGCGGCCCAGAGCAGCATCACCCATTCAGGATACAGCGCGTTCTTTACACCGAAGCCGCCACCCACGTCCGGGCAGGCGATCTGCATCGTTTCGGGCGGCACGCGGAACACGTGGTCGGCAAGCTGGGTCTGCAGCGCATGCACACCGGCGCCGGAGAACAGCAGGTGAAAGCCATCGCCATCGTGTCTGGCAATCGCCCCGCGCGGTTCGAGCGCCGAGATCACGATGCGGTTGTTGATCAGCTCCAGTTCGACGACATGAGCGGCGCTGGCGATCGGCTTGCGTACGCCCTCGCGGTCCCCCTTCTGAAATTGATAGGACAGGTTGCCGGGTGCCTGCTGCCACAGTTGCGGCGCGCCGGATCGCAGCGCCGCCGGACCATCGATCACCGACGGCAGCGGTTGCCAGTCGACCACGACGAGTTCGACTGCATCACGTGCCGCTGAATGCGACTCGGCAACCACGAACGCGACCGGATCACCGACGTGGCGTGCCCGGTCCGAGGCCAGCGTGAAGCGTGGCGGCACGATCATCGGCGCCACGCTGGCCACCGGCACAGTGCATGGCAGCGGACCCAGCTCGACAAGATCGGCAGCGGTGAACACGCCCAGCACGCCGGGTACGTTGCGCGCTGCGGTGGCATCGATGCGCGCTATCGCGGCGTGAGCATGTGGCGATCGCACGACCTGCATCCAGGACTGGCCCGCGACTTCGATGTCTTCGATGTATTGCCCGCGCCCGGTCAGGAAGCGCGCATCTTCAAGCCGAGGCAGTGACTGGCCGCGGAAGGACATGGTTCATCCTGGAGTCGGGAACGCGCGGTGGCAAGCCGTCGCGTTGTCTCAGTCGGCTTCGGCGACCTCGTCCTGCTTGCGCGCCTTGATCCGCGTCATCGCCTGCTCGACATGCGCGCTGAATACGAATTCGGCCGGCCGCTGATTTGCCAGCGGGATGTCCGGTGCCATGGGACCATCCGTGCGGATGCCGCGCAGTGCCTGCGCCGCGGCCTTCCACGGCCGGCGCACCGTTTCGCTGACTGCGGTCGCCTCGTAACCGGAATGCACCATGCAGTCGGCGCACTTCTCGTAGTTGCCGGTACCGTAGCGATCCCAGTCGGTCTCCTCCATCAGCTCCTTGAAGCTCTTCGCGTAGCCTTCGCCGAGCAGATAGCAGGGACGCTGCCAGCCGAAATAGGTGCGCGTGGGGTTACCCCACGGTGTGCAGTGGAACGTCTGGTTGCCCGCCAGGAAGTCCAGGAACATCGAGGACTGGTTGAACGCCCACTTCGACTTGCCCTGGCGGGCGAAGATGCCTCGGAACAGCTCCTTGGTCTTGCGGCGATTGAGGAAATGCTGCTGATCCGGTGCACGCTCATAGGCATAGCCGGGCGAGACGGATATGCCGTCCACGCCCATCGCCATCACGTCGTCGAAGAACGTCGCTACACGCTCAGGATTTGCGTTATCGAACAGCGTGGCATTGATGATGGTGCGGAAGCCACGCGTCTTCGCCGCGGCGATCGCGGCCACCGCCCGATCGTAGACGCCGTCCTGGCATACCGAGATGTCGTGCTCCTCGCGCGAGCCGTCCAAGTGCACCGACCAGGAGAACCACTTGCTGGGCTGGAACAGGTGCATCTTCTTTTCCAGCAGCAGCGCATTGGTGCAGACGATGACGAACTTCTTCCGCGCGATCGCACCCTGCACGATCTGCTCGATCTCGCGGTGCAGCAGCGGCTCGCCGCCGGCAATCACCACCACGGGGGCGCCGCACTCATCGATCGCCTCCATGCATTCGGCGACCGACAGGCGCTGGTTCAGGATCTCCGCCGGATAGTCGATCTTGCCGCAGCCGGCACAGGCCAGGTTGCAGCGGAAAAGCGGCTCCAGCATCAGCACCAGCGGGTAGCGCTTCCGCCCCAGCAGATGCTGCTTCACGACATAGGCGCCGACTCGGAGCGCCTGGTTCAGCGGCACGGCCATACTCTCGTTCCTCTACGTGTCGGCCAGTTCCTTGGGGAAGCGGAAGCGCACGTCCTCCGCCACACCGGCCAGGGTGGAAACGTCGATGTCGCCGAATTGGCGCAACCCGTCGAGCACGCCCTGCACAAGCGTCTCGGGCGCCGACGCGCCGGCGGTGACACCGACGGAACGCACGCCGACGAACCATTCAGGACGCAGCGCATCGGCGTCGTCGATCAGGTAGGACGGCCTCCCCAGCTCCTCGCCGATCTCGCGCAGCCGGTTGGAGTTGGAGCTGTTGCGCGAGCCGACCACCAGGATCGTGTCGACTTCGCCGGCGAGGTCGCGTACCGCCTGCTGGCGGTTCTGTGTCGCGTAGCAGATATCGCGCACGTCCGGTCCGACGATGGAGGGGAAGCGTTCCTTCAGCGCGGCGATGATGCCGCGGGTGTCATCGACCGACAGCGTCGTCTGGGTGATGTAGGCGAGCTTGTCCGGATCGGCGACTTCCAGCCTGGCGACATCGGCCACGGTCTGCACCAGATGCACCTTGGCCGGAACCTGGCCGATCGTGCCCTCGACCTCGGCGTGGCCGGCATGGCCGACCAGGACGATCTGGCGGCCCTGCGCGGCGTAGCGACGGCCCTCGTTGTGCACCTTCGCCACCAGCGGACAGGTGGCGTCGATCACCGGCAGGTCCCTCTCGGCGGCGAGCTGCTCGACCCGCTTGGCGACGCCGTGGGCGGAGAAGACGGTCATCGCGCCGGACGGGATCTCGTCGAGCTCATCGACGAACACCGCGCCTCGGGTGCGCAGGTCCTCGACCACGTGGCGATTATGGACGATCTCGTGTCGCACATAGATCGGCGGCCCGTATTTCTTCAGGGCCCGCTCGACGATTTCGATCGCCCGCTCGACGCCGGCGCAGAAACCGCGAGGCTGGGCCAGGACGACGCGGATCATGGGCAAATCTCCAACTGGCGCCGCCGCGCCGAAAGTCCAACCGAGTGGGCCGGATATGGCATCCCACCCCCCAGTGAGCAACGTCAGGGAGCAACGTCAGGGCGGGCGTATGGCACAAAACCGCTGGTTGCGGTAAGCCGTGGCCGGAGTTGAGACTTTACTGCCACACATGCGTGTGATTCGTACAACCGGGTCGGGGCGATCAATCCCATTTGTTTGATCGGACGGACCAAGGCGGGTCGGGGGTGGTATCGGGACATATGACACTGGTCGAGTTGGAGTTGCCGGCCGCCCTCCTGCGGGTTGCCGCCGAGGTGGAGGCCGCGCTTGAGGTGTTGCTGCCGCCGTCAGAGGGGGCGGAGGCTCGGCTGGCCGACGCCATGCGCTACGCGACATTGGGCGGCGGGAAGCGGCTGCGCGCTTTCCTGGTGATGGAAAGCGCCTCGCTGTTCGCGGTGTCGGAGACCTGCGCGGCGCGGGTTGCCGCCTCGGTCGAGATGCTGCATGCGTACTCGCTGGTCCATGACGACCTGCCGGCGATGGACGACGACGATCTGCGGCGTGGCAGACCCTCGACCCACAAGGCGTTCGACGAGGCCACCGCGATCCTCGCCGGCGACGCGTTGCAGACTCGTGCGTTCGAGGTACTGGCGGAGCCCGACACCCACTCCGACCCGCAGGCTCGCTGTGAGCTGGTTGCGGCTCTGGCGGCGGCGGCGGGCGCGCGCGGCATGGCGGGCGGCCAGATGATTGACATGCTGGCGGAAGGCCAGACGCTGGATGGTCCGGCGGTGACAAGGCTCCAGGCTCTGAAGACCGGGCGGTTGATCCAGTTCAGTGCGGAGGCGGGAGCGATTCTGGGACGCGCGCCGCCGTCCCAGCGGCATCTGTTGGCCGCTTATGGCCGCGAAATCGGCGGGGCCTTCCAGATCGCGGACGATCTACTGGACGCGGAAGGCAGTACGGAGGAGACCGGCAAGACGACCGGCAAGGACGCCGCGGCCGGCAAGGCCACCATGGTCGCGGTGCTAGGGATTGAACGGGCGCGGGCACAGGCTGAAATGCTGGCCCGTCAGGCGGCCGGACACCTCGATGGCTTCGGTGAGCGCGGCAGGCTCCTACAGGCGCTCGCGGCCTATGTCGTAAGCCGGCGGAACTGAATTCGGAACGAGAGGCAATATGAGCCCTGTGAAAACACCGCTGCTGGATCGCGTTCGCTATCCGGCCGATCTGCGCAACTTCTCGGTGGAGCAACTGCGGCAGCTGGCTGACGAATTGCGCGCGGAGACGATCGACGCGGTATCTGTCACCGGCGGCCATCTCGGCGCCTCGCTCGGGGTGGTGGAGTTGACCGTCGCGCTTCACGCGGTGTTCGACACGCCGCACGACCGAGTGATCTGGGATGTCGGGCATCAGGCGTATCCGCACAAAATCCTGACCGGGCGGCGTGACCGGATTCGCACGCTGCGCACGGGTGGCGGCCTGTCGGGCTTCACCCGCCGTGCGGAGAGCGAGTACGACCCGTTTGGCGCGGCGCATTCCTCCACGTCGATCTCGGCGGGACTCGGGATGGCGGTGGCGCGCGACCTGAAGGGCGACGAGCGTAACATCATCGCCGTGATCGGCGACGGCGCGATGAGTGCCGGCATGGCGTATGAGGCGATGAACAACGCCGGCGCGCGGCATACGCGGCTGATCGTGGTGCTGAACGACAACGACATGTCGATCGCGCCGCCGGTGGGGGCGATGAGCGCCTATCTGTCGCGGCTGATGTCCTCACGCAGCTTTCTGTCGCTGCGGGAGTTGGGGTCGCGGATGGCCAAGCGCTTCCCGCGCGGCATCGAGCGCACGGCGCGTCGGGCGGAGGAGTATGCCCGCGGCATGCTGACCGGCGGGACGCTGTTCGAGGAGCTGGGCTTTTACTATCTGGGCCCGATCGACGGCCACAACCTGGACCATCTTCTGCCGATCCTGCGCAACGTGCGCGAGGCAGAGGAGACCGGGCCGATCCTGGTTCACGCCATCACGCAGAAGGGCAAGGGCTATCCGCAGGCCGAGGCCTCGGCGGACAAACTGCACTCGGTCTCGAAGTTCAACGTGATCACCGGGGAGCAGGCTAAGGCGCCGCCGGGACCGCCGGCCTATACGAAGGTGTTCGCCGAGGCGCTGATCAGCGAGGCGGAGCGGGATCCGACGGTCGTGGCGATCACCGCGGCGATGCCGTCGGGCACCGGGCTGGACAGGTTCGGCAAGCGGTTCCCCGATCGCACCTTCGACGTGGGCATCGCCGAGCAGCACGCGGTGACCTTCGCCGCGGGAATGGCGACCGAGGGGATGAAGCCGTTCTGCGCCATCTATTCGACGTTCCTGCAGCGGGCCTACGACCAGGTGGTGCACGACGTGGCGATCCAGGGCCTGCCGGTGCGGTTCGCGCTGGACCGGGCGGGGCCGGTGGGTGCCGACGGAGCAACTCACTCCGGCAGCTTTGATCTCGCGTATCTGGGGTGTCTGCCCGGGTTCGTGCTGATGGCGCCATCGGACGAGGCCGAACTGGTGCATGCGGTGGCGACCGCGGTGGCGATCGGCGACCGGCCGTCCGCGCTGCGCTATCCCCGTGGTGACGGGCTGGGTGTGGCGCTGCCCGAGCGCGGCGAGGCGATGGCGCTGGGGAAGGGGCGTATGCTGCGGGAGGGCAACAATATCGCCATCCTGGCGCTGGGGCCTCGGCTGGGCGATGCGCTGAAGGCGGCCGATGAACTGGCGGCACGCGGACTGCCGGCGACGGTGGTGGACGCCCGGTTCGCCAAGCCGCTGGACGCGGCGCTGGTGGAGCAGTTGGCGCGGCACCACGAGGTGCTGATCACGATCGAGGAGGGCTCGATCGGCGGGTTCGGTTCGGCGGTGCTGCATCATCTGGCCTGGAAGGGACTGCTGGACCGCGGTCTGAAGGTGCGGCCCATGGTGCTGCCGGACGTGTTCATCGACCACGACTTGCAGGCGAAGCAATTGGCCGAGGCGAAGCTGAGCGCCAAGGACATCGTGGCGGTGGCGCTTGGCGCGATCGGGTTGGGCGAGGCGCTGCCGGGCGGACAGGCGATCACGGCGAGGTAGCGGCAGTCGGTCGGGTCGCTGCGCCGAGCTGAGGGTTCAACATGATCCCAGGCTTTCTCGTGGAGCCACCTGGTGGCGTTGCAGTAGTTGGCGCATTAGCACAACGCATAGCGCGCCAATCAGGAGGATGCCGGGCAAGCCCCACCACAGCACCGGGCTGAGAAAGCGATCTTCGACCGGTGTGGCGATGCTTAAGACCAGCGGCAAGGTTCCGACGCGGTTGAACACGTATCGTCGCTCGATGTGATCGGTTTTGTCGCGCGCGACGAAGGGTGGCTGCTCGGCTCGGGCAAATGCGTCGAACGGTGATGCCGGTTCTACAGGATGGCCGATGGCCCTCACGTCGAACGGCAACCGCATCAGAACAGTGCTGTCGTTACGCAGCAGCGTCAGGGATTTGCCCTCGCGAAGGTCGTATCGGCTGAACTGATCGCGAAAGAATGCGAGGCGTATCCCCAAGACCACGACACCGGCGAACTTGCCGTCGTTGGTTGTGATGCGGCGACTGACCGTGAACCCGACGCCATTCTCATGCGCAATCGAGTATGGCCAGCCTATCAACAGGCCATTCGTGGTACTGTCGTGCTGGGCTGCAAAATAGTCTCGCCTCGCCCAACTGGTGGCGGGCTTGTCGGGGGTCAAAGTGGCAAGAACGCCGCCGTTCGCATCCAATACGTCAATGAATTCGATGTAGCGATCACGTGGTGTGCGCTCGAACAGGAGTGTATTGCGCTGGTCTGCGGTCAGGTTCTGGCTTGCCGGCGTTTGATCCCCCGCCATAACTGTCCGCAGGATGAGATCCACCTGCTCCACGTACCGTGCGACATCCTGGCCCGCCACATCGGTGAGGCGGGATGTCGCTGCGGCGACCTCCTGCTCCCAGGACTCCTGCACCTGCCATACGGTTGCGCCGACCATGAAGCAGGCGATAGCGATGGCGAGCAATGCCCAACCGTATTCGCCCATCAACCGGAATGCGCGCCACGGCGGCCTGCGCAGTGACGACTTCGACGGGTCCATCGGTTGCCGCCTGCTTCGTGTTTGCGATCGTAGGCAGGCAAACCCTAGTCAATGGTTGACGTCAGCTGGGCAGCCGCACCTCCGGATGAGCCAGTGATCGGGGCCGGAATTGCCGCGGTACTTTCCGCCATCGGTGTTGCTCAGGCGATTGCCGGCTGGATTGCGGTGCGGCGGTTTGCCGATCGATGCCGTCGTGCGGGGGTGAATGCTGTGAGACCGGTGACGGTCCTGAAGCCGTTGCACGGCGATGAACCGTTGCTGGAAGAGGCGCTGACCAGTGTTTGCCGCCAAGTTTACCCCCCATTGCAGGTGGTGTTCGGGGTGAACGACGCGGCCGACACCGCGCTGCCGGTGGTGCGTCGGCTCCAGGCGCGATTTCCCGGCTGTGACATCGCAGTCGTGGTGGAGCCCACGGGCCATGGTGCCAATCGGAAGGTCGGCAATCTGATCAACATGCTGTCGGCGGCGAAGCATGACGTGCTGGTCATCGCCGATGCGGACATGCATGTGGCGCCGGACTGGCTGCACCGGCTGGTCGTCGCACTCGATGAGCCGGGTGTGGGGCTGGTGACGACGGTTTATACAGGGGTGCCGGCTTACCCGCTCCCCCTGCCCCCCTCCCGCGAGGGGAGGGGGAGGGCCGTACTTGCTCCCCCGCCCCTTGCGGGAGGGGGTTGTGGGGAGGGGGCTCTCGCTGCTCTTGGTGCCGCTCAGATCAACCACTACTTCCTGCCTGGAGCGCTGCTGGCGCGAGCCATGGGGCGGCAGGACTGCCTGGGGGCCACGATGATGCTGCGGCGACAGACGCTGGAGCGGATTGGCGGGTTCGCTGCGCTGGTCGAACATCTGGCCGACGACAATGTGCTGGGTCGGCTGGTTCAGGGCCTTGGTCTCAGGGTCGCTCTTGCCGAGACGATCCCGTCGACCACCGTGCCGGAGACCTCGTTGCGCGCCCTCTGGCGCCACGAACTGCGTTGGGCGCGGACCATTCGTACACTGGTTCCGCTCCAGTTCGCGGCCTCGGTGCTGCAATATCCGCTCGTCTGGGCCGCGCTGGCCGTGCTTCTCGGCAGTGGCGCAGGCTGGACACTGGCGTGGTTCGTGCTTGCCTGGGCTATTCGCGCCGTCGCCGCTCATGGCATCGATCGGGCATTGGCACTTGCCAATCGCACCCCTCTCTGGCTTCTGCCGCTGCGCGAGCTTATGTCGGTGGTCGTGATGGCTGCCAGCTACACCGGCCGCCGCGTCGAATGGCGCGGCCACACACTCGAAGCGGAGGGGTTCAAACCGCGATGATGAAGACGCTGTTCCTGCATCCGCCCTCGTTCGACGGGTTCGACGGCGGCGCCGGCTCACGCTATCAGGCGCGGCGGGAGATCCGCAGCTTCTGGTATCCGACGTGGCTGGCGCAGCCCGCGGCATTGGTGCCCGGCAGCAAGCTGATCGACGCCCCGCCGGCGGGCATCGGATTGGATTCGGTGACAGCGCAGGCGGGCGATTACGAGCTGTGCGTCATCCACACCTCGACGCCGTCGTTCAACTCCGACGTGAAGGTGGCGGCGGCGCTGAAGGAGGCCAACCCGGCGCTGAAGATCGGCTTCGTCGGCGCCAAGGTGGCGGTGCAGCCGGACGAAAGTCTGCGCCAGGGCGCGCCGATCGACTTCGTGGCGCGCAACGAGTTCGATTTTACCGTCAAGGAAATTGCCGAGGGACGCGACTGGGCCGCGGTCGATGGCATTTCGTATCGCGATGACGCGGGCGGGATCGTGCACAATCAGGATCGCGAGATCCTCGAGGACATGGACCAGCTGCCGTTCGTCACCGAGGTCTACAAGCGCGACCTGCGCATCGAGGATTATTTCATCGGCTATCTGCTGCATCCTTACGTGTCGCTGTACACGGGGCGCGGCTGCAAATCGCGCTGTACGTTCTGCCTGTGGCCGCAGACGGTCGGGGGGCATCGGTATCGCGTGCGCTCTCCCGGGCATGTGGCGGAGGAGATCGCTCTGGCGCAGCGGTACTTCCCGCAAGTTCGAGAATTCTTCTTCGACGACGATACGTTCACCGACAACCTGCCGCGGGCGGAGGCGATCGCGCGCGAGCTGGGCAAGCTGGGTGTGACCTGGTCGTGCAATGCCAAGGCGAACGTGCCGCGCGAGACGCTGAAGGTGCTGAAGGACAACGGGCTGCGGCTGCTGCTGGTGGGCTATGAGAGCGGCAACCAGCAGATCCTGCACAACATCAAGAAGGGCATGCGCATCGAGGTCGCGAAGCGCTTCACCCGCGACTGCCACGAGTTGGGGATCAAGATCCACGGCACGTTCATCCTCGGGCTGCCGGGCGAGACCCAGGCGACGATCGAGGAGACGATCCGGTTCGCCACCGAGATCAATCCGCACACCATCCAGGTGTCTCTGGCAGCGCCATATCCGGGGACGTTTCTGCACCGGCAGGCGGTGGAGAACGGCTGGCTGGATGAGACGCATGCTGAACTGGTGGACGAGCACGGCATCCAGATCGCGCCGCTGGCGTATCCGCATCTGTCGCACACCGAGATTTTCGACAACGTCGAGACGTTCTACCGGCGGTTCTATTTCCGCGCGCCCAAAATCGCGTCGATCGTCGGCGAGATGGTGCGCAGCCCACAGATGATGAAGCGCCGGCTGCGCGAGGGCGTGGAGTTCTTCCAGTTCCTGCGGGAGCGGCATCGGGTGGCGTAGCCTGTCGCATGACTGTCTCGCGGTCTCGATGAGCGAGACGATGGATCACGCCATGGCGACATCTGGGGGCCGGTCGAGCGCGCGCAGGATGGGGCTGGTGCCGTTGACGAGGGCCTCGACGATTTCCAGTTCGGGTGGCCCGAAGCTGGGTTTCGGCGGCAGCCCACCCGTGGCGCGGATCAGCGCGGCACGATCGGGATAGATGGCGGCGTACTGTTCGGCCTCGGTGAGGTCCGCCTGATCGGGCGCTTCGGCCTGGGCAGGCAGCGGGACCGAGGCATCGCGGAACCAGTATCCGGCACGCTCCATCGCCGCGGGGTGCATCGCTGCCTCGGCTTTTTCGCGTTCCGCCTGCATGCGCTGCAGTTCGCGCAGCCCGCTCCGCATCTGACGCATCATGCTGGTGGCCTGGGCGCGACAGCGCAGAGTCGCCGCAAGGTCGTCACGGTACTGGCCGGCGAGGCGGAGGCTGTCCATGGCGCAGGCGTCGGCGGCGACAATCTCGGCGGCGAGCTTGGCCTCGAAGGCGTCGGTGGGATGCAGAGCGGCGACCGCGGCCATCGCGGCTTCATCGCGCGCGGCGCGATCTTCCGGCGTGTCAGTGGGCAGTGGCGGGAGGGCGCCGCAGAGTGTCGCGAAGATTTCGCGCGAGACGGAGGCGGGAAGGTTGGGAAGAGTGTGCATCGGGGTTCCGACCGCTTGATGGAAGGGATGGATGTTGGTGTTAGTTAAATCGCCGTCAATAGTTAGTATAGAGAACAATCTACATTGCGTCAGCTGTTCGGGCAGGCGGTGAGCCCGACTGCAAGTGTGTGAAGCCGGGGCGGCTGACCGCCCTTTGCTTTCAGTTGCAAATGGACGCGAAGGAGCGAGATAGCTCTGAGCCAGCTGTCAAAATTCCCTCTGCTCCGCGTGGCGGAGGGCATCTATCGTATGGTGAGACCGAACGCCCTGGGCAACACAATAGTGAACCATGGGACCAGGCCCACCAGGACCACGCCGATACACAACATGATGAAATAGGGCACCATGGCCTTCGAGGACCGCTCCACCGTGGTGCCCAGCACGGCACAGGAAATGTAGAATCCTGCCCCCACAGGGGGTGTGAATGCGCCGATCGCCATCGCGATCAGTAGAACGATCCCAAAGTGCAGCTGGCTGATGCCCATGTCGCTCGCGATCGGCAGCAGCAATGGCGCCAAAATGAGAAGCGCAGGCAGTCCCTCGAGAATTGAGCCAAGCACGATCAGGAGTGCAATCGAGCCCATCAGGAACAGCCAAGGGGTCGCCTGAACAGTGGTCAGCAGGTCCACCAAGCGCTGCGGCAGATAGGCGATCGTCAGGGTCCACGAGAACGTCGTGGCCGTGGCGAGTATCAGCAAGATCATGCCTGACGTCGAGGTCGAATCGACGGCTGCGTTGAGCAGCTTGCGAGCGTCCATCTCGCGGTACAGCGGCATGGCCAGGAGGAGTCCGTATACGACCGCGAAGGAGGAAACTTCCGTTGGCGTCGCGATGCCGCCAAGCACGCCCACGACGATGATGGCGGGCATCAGCAGCGGAAGTGTCGCTGCGAAGGCGGCGCGTCGCATTTCCTGCAGGCTGGCACGCTGTGTCGGAACGCGCGAGGACCCGCGCGCACGAACATACACGACCACCATGAGACACACAGCCAGAACGGCAGCCGGGATGAGACCGGCAGCGAAAAGCGATGCCATCGACAAGGTTGTGATCGAGCCCAGAACCAACATGGCGATGCTGGGCGGGATAGTCTCGCCCATGGCGGCGGATGCCGCGAGCACCGCAGTGCCCTCCTCCATGTCGTAGCCTTGGCGCCGTAGCATCGAGCGCATTACCGAACCGACTGCAGCTACATCCGCTGCCTTGGAGCCCGACATACCCGACACAAGGTACATGCTCACGACAATGACCTGCAGCAATCCGCCTCGTATGTGGCCGACGACCGCCTGGACCAGCCGAACGAAGCGGCGGCTAAGGCCGCCCTGCTCCATGATGGCGCCGGCGAAGATGAAAAACGGTATCGCGAGCAGCACGAAGTTTGTTGTACCGTCCACCATGTTCTGCGGCAGCGCGACCATCGGAGTCGGTTGGGAAAAGCAGAGAAACACCAGCGCGGCGTTCAACAGCGCAAAGCCAACCGGCACGCCCAGGACGATCAGCGCGAAGAAAATGATAAGCTCCACGCCGAGAGCGACATCTTCGGTCATCCATGGCAACCAGACCCGATTTGTGGCAAAGGCGATACCGATGAACAGGAGGCCAAAAAATCCGACCAACAGCACGGTCCGCCGGTGCTGCACCAGCAGGCGTTCGATAACTGATACAGCGAGGATCGCCATGCCGATTGTCAACGGAATGTCGATCCATGTCTCCGGAATTTCCAGGATCGGCATGAGTTTATACTAATTAGCCGACAGAAGCGGACCTGAGGCGACACCTGCCGTTATCGCACTTGCAAGAACTATAAACTCGATCATGACATCGCAAACGTGTCGAGGACCAACTGGCAGTTGGTTCACAAACGCGCGCACGCTGACGAACTCGTTGCGTCGATATGCAAAGGCGCCGCCGATGAAGGCGATGATGGAAAGGGCGATCTTCGCAACGTCATCGACCCACAGAAAGGAAGTCTCGAACAGATAACGAGAGACCACGTTCATGAAAATCGCTGTGAGTTCCCCAAAAATCGCCAATGCCATAATGACACGCAGCCCGGAGTCCAGACCGGCTCCGAATCTGGACAGCGGCCTTATAGGTGCTGTTGCAAGGCCATCATCGGCTACCGCCCGCATCTCGGACATCGCTTGGTCCTCCTGAGGAGCTCAGGCAGTGGCGGCCTTGATGATATTATTGACCGAATCCGCTCCTAGTTTATCCTTGAATTCCGTATAGACGGGCTGCATGGCGCGCTCGAAGGCGGCAAAGTCGGTCTGGTTTATCTTAATCCCCTTCTGCTCGCAGTACTTGATGTTGTCGTCGGTCGTGTCGGCGACCAGCTTGCGCCAGAGCGGCTGAACTTCAGTGGCAGCATCACGAATCACAGTCTGATGCTTCGGATCGAGCGAATTCATCTTCGCTTTGCTCATCATCAGCATGCCGGCATTGTATACATGATTTGTCATGCAGATGTTCTTCGTCACCTCATTGGATTTGGAAGAGACATAGGCGATCACCGGCAGATCAATCCCGCTGACCATGTTCTGGGACAGCCCAATATAGATCTCCGGGGCCGTGCTCAGGACGATCGGAATCGCGCCGACCGCCTTGAACATTGCCGTAAAGATGGCGCTCGCCTGCACGCGTATTCTGAATCCGTTCATGTCTTTCGGGTCATGAACGACCCGATCAGTCGTTTCGACCTCCCGCCATCCGTAATGACCCCAGGTCAAGCCGTAAACTCCGCCCGCCGACATGCTGTTCACAATGCCCTGGCCAACCGGACCAGCAAGAACACGCTCGGCGATCCCGGCGTCCTTGAATAGGAACGGGAGGTCGACCAATTGCGCCTGCGGAAACATCGTCCCGATGTATCCGGTGGTATGAAAGGTGAGATCGACGATGCCGGTCGTGAGTCCTGAGACGATGTTTATCTCGGTGCCCAGTTGCCCATTGGGGAAAATACGAATGTCGATTGCTCCGCCGGTGCGGTCTTTCACCAGTTTTGCAAACTGCAGCGCGACCTTCTGTACCGGGTGCGTGGTCGTGTCGGGATGCGCCAGCTTCAGGACTATCGTTTCTGCCGCGCGAGCCTTCCGTATGAGCGGCGCAGCGGCGGCCGCACCCAAAATGAAGCGTCGTCGGCGCATCAGACCAAATGACCGTGTCATTACGTTTCCTCCGTGAACAGCCGCGTGCCGTTTGCCGGCCATATCGGCTACTTTGTCGCTCTAGAACCCGTGCGCAGTGCGGCAGCGATTGTTCGCCGGCATAGGACCACAAGGTTGGGGGTGATCGCCTCGGTTGAACGCAACCTACCCGTCGGGGAGACTTCCCCACTCGTCCGCAATCTCATACACGTGCTGGTCGTTTGCGAGAGTGACAGCGCTCGTCTGTGCGCCGACTGGCATGTTTCCCCCTGCGGCTTAGCGCTTAAACGCGCCCCCGAATAAGGCATGCAGTCTCGGGGCCGCTCCGAGCACTGTCAAGCTGAAGCGACAGCTGAAGCAAATCATGCGAACGCAGCATTATCGCAGTCTGCTGCGCACTTGCGTCCGAGAGTCGGCGGGTCCTTTTGAACGGCGTGACGTGCTGCTCATAAGTCCGCGGTGTCAGGATGGACGATGTGGCGCGCGCGATCTCTCGCTGCTTTCCGGACAATCTGGCACTTCGCGGGGACAAGGGTCGACGTCGCCCTATGCCGCTCCAACCTGCTTCGTGGAATCGCCGGACAGATTTCGCTGTGGAAGCGGTTGCGAAGGATGCCATAGCGGCCGAGGCGGAGCACGATCCGTGCCGGACTCGATCACTTCCCAAGCAAGCCCTTAGCTTCGTTGAGTGTCCAATGGTTGCGGGTTCCGCCATGTCCGTGGGCGATCATCTTCCCCACGGGAAAAGCAACGGCCGATCAGAGCCGCGCGGGAGGGCAGGATGGGGTTCCTACGCAACACCTGGTACGTGGCGCTGTGGGCGCAGGACCTGTCGCCGGGCGAACTGGTGCCTCGCACCTTCCTGAATGAGCCGATCGTGCTGTTCCGCCAGGCCGACGGTCGGCCCGCCGCCATCGCCGATATCTGCGCCCACCGGTTCAGCCCGTTGTCCAAGGGCAAGATCGTCCACGGCGACCACGTGCGTTGCCCGTATCACGGGCTGGAGTTCGACGCCCGCGGACAGTGCGTCGGCAATCCACACGGCAACGGCCGCATCCCGACCAACATGAAGGTGCGCAGCTATCCGGTCTGCGAGAGGCACTCGCTGCTCTGGATCTGGATGGGCGAGCGGCCGGCCGATCCGGCGCTGATCCCCGATTTCAGCCTGCTCGATCCCGACAGCGACCGGTTGGTGAGTAAGCGCGATTGGATCCTCATGGATGCCGGTTACCGGCTGATCACCGACAACCTGCTCGATCTCAGCCACACAGCGGTGATCCACGAGGGCATACTCGGCAGCGAATATACCATCCGCGCCGATCTGACGGTGACGCAACAGCGCAACCAGATCCTCGTCGCGCGCAGCCTGCCGAACGTGCCGGTGCCTGGGCTCTACGATCTGCTGTTCCGCCGCGACGGCGGTCCGGTGGACCTTTGGATGAATATGCGCTGGGACGCGCCGGGCTGCCTGCTGAACGACACCGGGGTCACCGCGCCAGGCGCTGCGCGAGACGCGGGCACCGGTTTCTGGGGCACACATTTCCTCACGCCGCAGACCGAGGAGACCACCTACTATCTGTTCGCCGCCGTGCGCTTCAATCCGATCTCGTGGGGCGAGCCGCTGGACAGCGAGATCCACCAGCAGATATCTGCCCTGCGCCGCATCGCGTTCGAGGATCAGGACCAGGTGATCATCAGGGCACAGCAGCAGAATATCCGAAGGGCGCCCTATCCGTTGAGGCCCGTGCTGTTCGACATCGATGTTGGGCCGGTGCGTTGCAAGCGCATTCTCGATGCGATGATCCACCAGGAAATGCAGCAGTGAGACTGTTGGTGTGAATGCCGCACGGCATCGTGTGCCAGACACTGGGTCGTGAAACGCCAACTTCGCCGCGCATGACGCGGAGGGGCAAGCGCGTCACTCCAGATGACTTGGGTATTTGCCGGCGGATCCTTACCTCGCCCGCAACCGCGGATCGTATTGGTCCCTCAGCGCGTCGCCCAGCAGATTGAACCCGACCACGACGAGGAAGATCGCGAATCCAGGGAACGTCGCGACCCACCACGCCGTCAGAAAATACCCGTGTCCTTCTGCCAACAGCGCGCCCCAATCTGGCGATGGCGGTTGCGCACCAAGACCGAGGAACGACAGTCCCGCCGTCTCCACCACCACCGCTCCGGACTGCAGCGTGGCCAGCACCAGCACGGGCGTGAAGCTGTTCGGCAGCACGTGACGCAGCATCACGCGCACTCGCCCGGCCCCGATCGCCCGTGCCGCCACCACGAAATCCGCTGTCTGCACCGTCAGCACCTGCCCACGCATCAGCCGCGCATATTGCGGTGTATAGATGATGCCGATCGCGATCACCGAATTGGTCAGGCTTGGCCCCAGCACCGCGACGATGATCAGCGCCAGCAACAGATAGGGGAATGCCAGCAGCACATCCACGATGCGCATGATCAGTGCATCCACGCGTCCGCCGAAATAGCCTGCCAGCAGCCCGAGCGAACCGCCCAGCAGCAGCGCCAGACCGTCTGCCATCACGATCGCCAACAGGGCGGTACGTGTGCCGTAAAGGATGCGGCTCAAGGTGTCGCGGCCGTACTGATCGGCTCCGAACCAATGTTGCGCGGACGGTGGCGACAGGGAGTTCGACAGATCCTGCTCGTACGGATCGTACGGTGCCAGCAGCGGCGCGAACAGTGTCAGCGCCAGGAAAACGACCGCGATGGCGAGGCCAAAGCGCGCTCCTGTCCCGTGCAGCGCACGCCGCACGAGGCCGGGCGAAGAGGCGACAGCGGCGCTCATGCGCGGCTGATCCGCGGATCCAGCGCGGCATACAGGATATCGACCGCCAGGTTGACCAGGACGAACACCACGGCAATGAACAGCGCGCCTGCCTGCACCACCGGATAATCGCGCGACAAAATCGAATCCACCATCAGCCGTCCAAGCCCCGGCAGCGAATATATCGTCTCGGTCAGCACGGCGCCCGAGAGCAGCAGGCCGAGCTGCAGCCCGATGACCGTCACGATAGGGATTGCCGCATTGCGCAGAATGTGGCGCAGGATCACGCGGCCATCCGACACACCTTTGGCTCGCGCGGTACGCACGTGATCCGCCGTCGCCGCCGACATCACCTCGGCGCGCGTGATGCGCGTGATCAGCGCCAGCGGCACACTCGCCAGCGTCACGGATGGCAACAGCATATGGCGCAAACTGGCGGCGATCATCGTCGCATTGCCGGACAAGAGGCTGTCGATCACGCTCATCCCGGTGATGCGCGGCGGATCGAGGCCTACAGGCATGAGCCCGCCGACCGGCAACCAACCGAGGCCGGCGGCGAACAGCACGAGCAGCATCAGTCCAAGCCAGAAGATCGGCATCGACACGCCAAACAAGGTCAGCGTCATCACCGCCGTATCGAGGTGCGAACCATGCCGCGTCGCCGCCAGCACGCCCACCGGCACGCCGAACATGGTGGCCAGCAGCAGCGATGCCAGCGCAAGCTGCAGGGTCACCGGGAACGCGGTGACCACGTCAGTGAGCGCGGGCCGATTGGTCGCGATCGAGATGCCGAGATCGCCGTGCAGCGCCTCGCGCAGGAAGCGGGCGTACTGCACCCATACCGGCTGATCCAGACCGAGTTGCTCGCGCAGCCGCTGCAACTGCTCATTGGTGGCGTGATCGCCCAGCAGCAGTTGCGCGACGTCGCCAGGCAATAGGTGCATGGTGACGAACACCACGACGCTGACACCGATCAGAACGAACAGGAGCTGACCCAGACGGCCCGCGACGTAACTTGCCACTCACACCGTCTGCGACGTGCTGTGCCTGATCGCGTCCGATTCTACCGTGAGACCGAGTGCCGCGCGCAATGTCTCAATCAGGGTGCGGCCGAGGAATGGCTTCACCAGCACCCATCGCTCACCGCCGATCGGCTCGGCATCACCACCGGTAAAGAACACGACCGGTATCGATGGCCGGCGCACACGAACCTGCCGCGCAAGCTCGAGGCCATTCATGCCTGGCATCACGAGGTCGACCAGCAGCAGATGGAAATCAAGGCCGCTGTCGACCAGGCGCAAAGCCGCTTCACCGCTCTCCGCCACTGCCACCGCAAGGCCGTTGGCCGTCAGCATGGCAGAGATCGTATCACGGCATTCCACCTCGTCGTCGACGACCAGAATACGACGATGCCAGGCCACCGTGGCGTTCTGTGGTTCTGAACTGAGGGCACGCTCCGCGTCCGAACCGGCGTCACGATCTGTCTCGTAGGTCGCGCGGGGGAAGAGCACACTAACCGTGGTTCCCTTGCCGATCACGCTGTCAATCCGCACCGAGCCGCCCGATTGGCGGGCGACGCCGTAAACCTGGCTCAACCCAAGTCCTGACCCCTGACCTGGCGGCTTGGTGGTGAAGAACGGTTCGAACGCGTTCTGCAGCACGTCCTCGGACATGCCGGTTCCCGTGTCGGTCACTGCGACGATGACGAAGTCGCCAGCGGGCAGATCTGTTGAGGCGTCACGGGGGCCCAGCGTCGTGTTGGCGGTTCGGATGGTCAGCGTACCACCATCCGGCATCGCGTCTCGCGCGTTGATTGCGAGATTCAGGATCACGTGCTCGATCTGTACCGGGTCGATCAGCGCCGACCACAATTTCTCGTCGAATGCCGTCTCAACGCGGATCGTGCGTCCAAGCGTTGCGCGCAACAGATCGCCCATGCCGCGCACGACCTTGTTCAGATCGACCAGCACCGGCGTGAGTTCCTGTTTCCGCGAGAATGCCAACAGTCGCCTCACAAGGTCGGCCCCTCGGCCGGCGGTCTGCAGGATCATCGCCAGCCGGCGGCCATGTTCCGGGTGATCGCCCAATTCACTGTGCAGGATTTCGGCGTTGCCTGTGATGGCTGACAGCAGGTTATTGAAGTCGTGCGCCACACCGGCGGTGAGCCGGCCGACCGCCGCCATGGTCTGTGCCTGGCGGAGGCGCTCCTCGGTCTGCCGGCGCATCGTCACATCGGTGTACAGGGTGACGAAACCACCACCCGGCAGTGGATTGCGCCTGATCTCGAGCTGCCGCCCCCCTGGCCGGGGCCGCTCGATCGTGCCCATGGCGCCGCCGGAGTGCAGCAGACCCATGCGCCGTGCGACTTCAGCCTCGACGTCGACCGGGCCGAATTCGCCGCGGGCCACCTGCGCGCGCAAAATCTTCTCCATCGGCAGGCCGACGTGTAGAATCTCGGCCGGAACGCCGGTGAACTGTGGGAAGTGCTGGTTCCACGCCATCAGCCGGAGGTCGCGGTCGACCATCATGATCCCGTCGCTCATCCCGGTCAGCGTTGCTTCGAGAATGGCCCGCTCACGCGCGAGGCTCTCATGGCGGCGGCGGGCGGCAGTCTGCGCGCGCAGCAACAGCAGAGCCAGCACCGCAATGAGCAGCGTGATGCCGCCGGTAAACAGCAGCGCATTCATCTCCCAGTCGGTCGCCGAACGCAGCGCCTCGTCGCGATCGAGGCCGACAACCACCTTCAGGTCGTGATCCGGAACCGTGGCGAAAGCGTACATCCGATCGACATCATCCAGACCCGATGTGCCGGTCCAGCTTCCCTCGGCCGATTGCTGTATCGCCGCCAGGAGCGGTGACCTGGCAATGCTGATCACCGCGGGATTCTCGTCCGGGCCGCCCAGTGTCCAGGCAGCGCCGTCGCGCATGCTCACGACGGCGATGATGCCATGGGCGGGGAGATCGATTTCGCGATAGAATTGCGTGAACGAATTGGTGTCGTACGAGGCGGCGATCACGCCGGCAAACGAACCGTCAGGGTTATCCAGCCGGCGGGCCAGATTGATCTGCCACAGTCGGGTGACCTGGCCTTGGGTCAGCTCGCCCATGAACATCTTGCCTTCGTCGGTCGGCAGCGATGCTTCATGGATGAAGTAGTCGCGCTTGCTGATGTCTGTGCCGAGGATCGCCGGACGCGAGCTGGACCGCACGATGCCTTGTGCATCTGAGATGAACAGTTGCAGCGAGACGTCGTTGATCACGACGACCTGGCTGGCGCGCGCGGCGAGATCGAAATGTTGCGGATCCCGCTGCCATTCGTATTCCAGAATGCGCAGCGTCTGTTCGAGAGACAGCAGCTCGCGGCGCAGCTGATCCTCCAGCGTAAGCGCCTTGGCGAGGATTTCGGCCTGCACGCGCGCGCGCACCTCGGTGCGATGTGCGCGGATGGCGTCACGTGCGCCGATCCAGGTCAGGGCGACCAGCAGCAGTGCGGCAATGATGATGGCGGCACGGCTTAGCCGGCGGATCGTATCACCCTGCGGAAGCGTCTTGTCGCGCCCTTCGTCCGGATGACGAGTTTGGTCGATATGCCCCTCCTTTCGGGTCAACGCGTCTCCCCGTCGGACCGCCGCACGCCGCGTGAGACCAATGCCAATTTAGCGTGAGGCTCGGAGAAATGCGAGTTGTTTCAATTTGCCAGCAAATTGCCTGCCAGCAAATTGCCTGGGTGTCGCGGGGCCGCGCAGATCATGCTACGCCAGCAGTAAAGCAGTGTCGGAGGCGTCCGTTGGTAGAGTCAAGACAGCCCGCCCGCTTCGGCCGCATCCATCGACCGGACGATGCCTGGCTCGCCATGGCTCCGGCGGAGCCAGTTCTCGAACCGGACGTACCGATCATCGATACCCATCACCACCTCTGGCAGCGGCCGGATCACCGTTATCTGCTGCATGAATTGCTCGGGGACCTGAATAGCGGCCACAGAGTGGTCGCGACCGTGTTCCTGCAGTGCCACGCGATGTACCGCGCGAGTGGCCCGGAGGAGATGCGGCCGGTCGGCGAGACCGAGTTTGTGGCGGGCATCGCCGCGATGAGCGACAGCGGCGGGTACGGGCCGACGCGGGTCGCCGCGGGCATTGTGGGATACGCCGACCTGACGCTAGGCGAGCGGGTCGAGGCGGTGCTGGAGGCGCAGATCCGCGCCGGTGGCGGACGGTTCCGCGGTGTGCGGCATTCCGGCAACTGGGATGCCGACCCCATCATCGGCAACGGCGCGCCAGGTCCCGACATCTATCGCCGCGCCGATTTCCGCGCCGGCCTGGCGCGGCTTTCCGCTCTTGGGCTGTCGCTGGATGCGTGGGTGTTCTTTACCCAACTGGCCGATGTGATCGACCTGGCGCGTGCCTGTCCTGGCACGAACATCATCGTGGGCCACGTCGGCGGCGTGCTGGGCTATGGCCGATATGCCGGCAAGCGTGACGAGATCTTCCCAAGGTGGAAGGCCTCGGTGACCGAGCTGGCGAAATGCCCGAATGTCACGATGAAGCTGGGCGGGATGATGATGCGGGCGGCGCTGTACGATTATGGATCGGCCGAGAGACCGATCTCCTCGGAGGGTCTGGCCGCGCTGTGGCGGCCCTACATGGAGACCTGCATCGAGCTGTTCGGGCCGACACGCTGCATGTTCGAGAGCAATTTCCCGGTGGAGAAGATGGGCATCGGCTGGGTCCCCCTGTGGAACGCATTCAAGCGCATCGCCGCCGGCGCCTCGGCGGACGAGAAGCGGGCCCTGTTCCATGACACGGCGCAGCGAATTTATCGATTGGGGTGAGATACGATGACCGACACGGCGCACCAGGAGCGGATCCTCGACCAGTTCACCCGTCAGGCCACGCCGTTCAGCACGGCGAACACCATCACCGATGTCAACGCGCTGCGTATGATCGTGACGGCTGCGGCGCCGACGCCGGACGATACCGTGCTGGACGTGGCTTGCGGCGGCGGCATCGTGGTCTGCGCATTCGCTCCGCACGTCAGGCATGCGACCGGCATCGACATGACACCCGCCATGCTCGACCGCGCGCGGCAGCTTGCGACCGAGAAGACGATCAACAATGTCACCTGGGATCGCGGTGACGTGGCAGCGCTGCCCTACGCCGATGGGGCATTCGACGTCGTCGTGACGCGGTTCTCGATGCATCATTTCCTCGATCCGCTCAGCGTGTTGCGCGAGATGGTGCGCGTGTGTGCGCCAGGCGGACGGGTGGTCGTGATCGACATGTACGCCTCGGATGATCCGGCGAAGGCCGCGGAGTGGAACCGCGCCGAGAAGCTGCGCGATCCATCGCATGTGCGGTGTCTCACCCTGCCGGAGTTGAAAGGGTTGTTCGGTACGGTTGGGCTATCCGAGCCACGTTCGACTTTCTACGAACTGCGCGATGATATCCGCAATCTACTGGCCCGCTCATTCCCGAACCCGGGCGATGAAACCAAGATCATCGAGATGTTCGCCGCGTCGGCCGAGGATGACCGGCTGGGCATTCCCGTGCGGCGCGCGGGCGATAGAATTGATTACGCCTATCCGATCGCTATCCTGGTGGCGGACAGGCCGGAGTGATCATCCGAGATAGGCCCGCTGCACACGCTCATCGTCCAGCAACTCGCGCCCTGGGCCATCCAGCACGATCCGCCCGCTCTCCAGCACGTAGCCATGATGGGCGATACCCAGCGCCATCGGCGCGTTCTGCTCCACCAGCAGTATCGTCACGCCCTGCGCGTTGATCCGTCCGATCGTCTCGAACACCTGCTCCACCAGCATGGGCGCCAGACCCATGCTCGGCTCGTCCATCAGCAGCACGCGTGGCCTCGCCATCAGCGCGCGCGCCGCGGCAAGCATCTGCTGCTCGCCGCCTGACAGCGTTCCCGCCACCTGCTTCAGCCGCTCGCGCAGACGCGGGAACAATACCAGCATCTGCTCCTTGTCGTCGGCGATCGCACGCCGGTCGCGACGGGTGAACGCGCCCATCTCCAGGTTCTCGCTGACCGTCAGTCGCCCGAATATTCGTCGGCCCTCAGGCACGTGCACCACGCCGATCGCCGCGATCTCATGCGCGCCGAGTCCCGCGAGCGGGTGGCCATCGAAGCGGATTTCGCCCTGACGCGGATGCAGCAGTCCGCTGATCGCCCGCAACGTCGTGGACTTGCCCGCGCCATTGCCACCCACCAGGGTGACGATCTGTCGCTCCTCGACCGCCAACGAGATGCCCTTCAGCGCCTCGATCTTGTCGTAGAAGACGTGGATGCCATCGACCTCGAGGAGCGCCATCCGCGTTACTCCGCTGCCGGTCTTGCGGCCTTGCCGAGATAGGCCTCGATCACCGCGGGATCCTGCTGCACGAGCGCCGGCACGTTCTCGGCGATCTTCACGCCATGATCCAGAACGGTGACGCGATCCGACATCGACATCACCACGCGCATCTGGTGTTCGATCAGGATGATGGTGATCGCGAAGCGCGCACGGACCTGCTGGATGAACTCCATCATTTCGGATGTCTCGCGCGGGTTCATGCCCGCGGTCGGCTCGTCGAGCAGCAGCAGCTTCGGTTTGGTGGCCAGTGCGCGGCCGATCTCCAGCCTGCGTTGTTCGCCATAGGCCAGGTTCCGCGCCAGAATATCGCCGCGACCGCGCAGTCCAACGAATTGCAGCAGGCGCAGCGCCTCCTCGTGCGCCGCTCGCTCGTCACGCATGGTGTGCGGCGTTCGCAGCACCGCGCCCCACCAGGTGGAGCGCAGATGCAGATGCATTCCTACCAGCAGGTTCTCGAGTGCCGAAATGTTGCGGAACAGGCGAATGTTCTGATAAGTGCGACTGATTCCAGCGGCCGCAACACGATCGGGGGTCAGCCCGTCGATGCGTTGGCCGGCGAACCATACCTCGCCGGACGACGGGCGCAGGTTCTGAGTGATGCAGTTGAACACCGTGGTCTTGCCGGCGCCGTTCGGACCGATGACGCTGTGAATGCTGTGCTCGGCGATCGCAAGGTCAAGATCGGCGATCGCCACCAGGCCGCCGAAGCGCATGGTGAGATGATTGCAGCGGAGGAGGGGTTCGCTCACGCGCTATCTCGGCTGCGCAGGCACCGCGTCGGCGCCAGCATCCAACGCCAGTGTCTCGTCCGCGGCATGCAGTTCGCGTTGTCGCACGTCGGACGGCCACAGCCCCTCCGGCCGCAGCCGCATCATCACGATGAGTACCGCACCGTAGAACAGATAGCGATACTCGCCGAATTCGCGAAGTAATTCGGGCAGCCCGATCAGTGCAATGGAACCCAGAACTACACCGGGCAGGCTGCCCATGCCGCCGACGATGATCAGCGCCAGCACGTTGATCGAGATCAGCAACTGGAAGCTCGACGGGTAAACCGAGGTGAGCATGGTGGCGAAGATCGATCCCGCCAGGCCGGCGAATGCCGCACCCAGCCCATAGGCAAGCAGCTTGGATCGCACCAGGTTGATGCCGAGCGCCTGTGCCACGTCCTCATCGTCGCGCAACGCCATCCAGGCTCGACCGAGTCGCGAATTTTCCAGCCGCCACGCAACGAACGCGGCGACCGCGGAAGCAACCAGGGTCAGATAGAACAGCGAGACCGGACTGCTCAGTACGAAATTCCCCAGTCGTGGTTTGGGAATTTGCAGGATGCCTTGGGCGCCGCCGAGCAGCGGTGCGGCAAAATCCGATTGCACGATGACGCGCACGATCTCGCCGAGACCCATGGTTGCGACGGCCAGGTAATCGCCGCGCACTCCGAGTACCGGCAATCCAAACAGCACGCCAACCATGATGGAGAGAGCCACCGCTATTGGCATCGCTTCCCAGTATGACAGGTGCGCCAGGGCATGCGGCGAATTGGCGGTGAGCAGCGCCGTGGTATAGGCGCCGACGGCGAAGAAGGCGACAAAGCCGAGATCGAGCAGGCCTGCAAGGCCGACCTCCAGATTGAGCCCCATGCCCATCAGGATGTACAGCCCAACCAGCATCAACACCTGGCCGACATATGAGCCGGCGACTGCCGGCAGCAGAACAAGAGCGAGCAAGGCAAGCCCTGCCCAGACCATGCGTTCGCGCCGGTGGTCGTGCGCCGCGATACGCGCGGCACGCCGACGAAGGATGGAGCCCAGCACCTCGCTGGCGATCGCCACGATAATGAAGATCGTGATTCCACCTTGCGGGCTGAGGCCCTCCCAGGTGTAAAGGAAGTCGCGGAATTCGCCGACCGGTCCCTCGTATTGCTGCAGCATAAGCTGGATCAGTTCCTGGAATACGCCTGCTATCAGCACGGCGATCGCGCCGGGACCGATCGCGCGTCGCACAACGGAGGGGCTGACGCGCCAACCGGCACCCAGCAGACCGGCGATGGCGCCACCACCGATCAGAATGACGATGCCCGTGGCGAGGCCCTGCCCGAATGTCAGCATCTCGAACAGGTCCGACGACAACGCGATGAAGATCGATTGCAGCGGTACGACCGACATCACCGCGGTGAGTACGGCTATCGGCACGGCGGCGACGGCTCCGGCGATGAGCCCTGGCAGCGGACGTCCGGCCATGGCACCGGCGCCGCCGGCGATCAGCAGCAGTACCGCCTGACCGAGCGTCAGGGTGTTCACGATGATCATGCGCTGATGCAGCATCAGCAGCACGCCGACCACGGCGAGGTGTACCGCACCGGCGCCGAACGCGAGGCCGATGAGGATTGCGCGGCGCATCAGGCCCGCTTCCTTGCCATGCGTTCGCCGAGCAGTCCCTGCGGGCGGAAGATCAGCACCATGATCAGCAGAGTGAACGCGATCAGGTCACGCAATTGGTAGGGTGCCGGAATGCCAATGCCGTCGAGAAACAAAGTCGGCCCCACCGACTCGACCATCCCCAGGAAGAACCCACCCAGCATCGCACCCGGGATGTTGCCGATGCCCCCTAGCACCGCAGCGCCGAACGCTTTGATGCCGGGCGTGAAGCCCATATAGAAATACACCTGCTTGTAGACGAAGGCGTAGAACACGCCGGCGATTCCGGCCATCGCGCCACCCAGCACGAAGGTGAACACGACGACCTTGTTCACGTCGATTCCCATAAGCGCCGCGGCCTCACCGTCTTCGGCCACGGCGCGCATCGCGGTGCCCATGCGCGTGCGCTGCACGATCAGATAAAGCCCTGCCATGAAGACGAGTGCGAGACCGATCACCAGAACGTCGACGCGCGGCACATTGAAGCCCAACAACTGGAATGTCGCACGTTGCCAATCCGGCGACGGATAGGATTTCACCGCCGAACCGAACATGCCGCGGAAGGTCTGCTCCAGAAAGAACGAGACGCCGATGGCGCAGATCAGCGGCGCCAACCCGACCACGCGACGGAATGGCCGGTAGGCGATACGCTCGGTCAGCACCGCGATCGACGTGGACGTGACGATCGCCACCGCGAGTATGGCGGACATGCCGAGTACTGGGTGACTATTCAGGAAGCCTGAACGGTCCAGGGGCGTGGCGACGAAGTAGCCGGCGAAGGCGCCGGTCATCACGATGTCGCCGTGCGCGAAATTGATCAGACGCAGCACACCATAGACCATGGTGTAGCCCAGCGCGATCTGGGCATAGATGCTGCCGATGGTCAGGCCGAAGACGACGAAGTCGAACCACTGTGCGGCGGTATAGCGATTGTGCAGCAAGGTGCCGATGGTGCCGACGACGACGACCGCCACGACACCGATGCGCAGACCCCACAATACAATGTCGACTGCATTGAAACGGGCCATGGCTGTACGCCACGGCCCGTTGCTGGTGGCAGCAGAAGCGCCCGACACCTACGGCCAGATCTTCTTCGGGTTCTTGCCGATGCCAAATGTCTTCGGATCAGCCGAGGTGAATTCGAGAACCGAGGGTTTGAACTGCGAGCATTCGCCATAGGGGTCGCAGGCGATCGGACCGCTGATGCCTTCGAACTTGATGTCGAACACCGCGTCGCGGAGCGCCTTCCTGCCGATGTAAAGGTTGCCGTCGTTGTCGGTTTTGCCCACCTTCTCGATCGCCTTGATCGCGAGCATCGCGCCATCATAGGCATTCGCGTGATAGCCTGAGATCGGCGCCTCGCCGTAATCCTTCTTGTACTGCTCGACGAACTTCGGATAGTTCTTGCCCATCGCCTCAGGCGACAGGTCGGGGTAGCCGATGATGAAACCGACGACAGACGGGCCGGCTGCCTCGATGAAGTCGGCCGACAGCAGCGAACCACCGCCCATCAGCTTGGTGTGCTCCAGCCCTGGCGTTTCCTTCGCCTGGCGCAGGATCTGCGCCGCGGCGGCGGTGAACACAGGGAAGTAGATCAGGTCCGGCTTCTCGCTGGCGATGCGGGTCAGCAGCGGATGCATGTCGACGTCGGTGGGTGCGATCGCTTCCTGTGACAGCACCTTGCCACCCAGCTGCTTGAAGTTGTCCGCCATCACCTGCTGGAGCTGCTGCGCGTACGGGCTGCCGTCATGGACGGTGACCACCGACTGTGCCTTGAGGACGTTGTGCACGTATGTGGCGTCGGCCTTGCCCTGCTCGCTGTCACTGAACACGGTGCGGGCGAAGCCGGCGTATTCCGGCTTGCGCGTCGGCGCGGTGAGTGCGGGCGCGGTGCAGGCCGTGCAGATGTCGACAACGCCCTGCTGCCACAGAATCGGCGCGCCGGGCGTCGCGGCGGACGAGCAGGCGGGACCAAGCACGATCGCAGTCTGGGGATTCGCGGCAAGCTTGGTCGCCGCAGTCTGGCCACCCTCTGCGTTGCAGCCGTCGTCTTCCGCGTTCAACTTCAGCGGGTGCCCGAGCACTTTGCCGCCAACGTCCTTGAACGCAATCTCAACGCCGCGCTTCTCGTCGAGACCGAGCGCTGTGTCGGCGCCGGACAGCACCCAGTAGGCGCCGATTTGAACTGGCGCGCCCTTGGCGATGCGGATCACGCCGAGATCGTCAGTGACCGGACCGACTGTCGCTGCGGAGGCGGTGTACGCCATGCTGAGCAATGTGGCGGCGGCCAGTATCATCGGGCCGGATAGTCTGCGGTACATGGCCAACTCGCCCTCCTGTCGACGACGGGGGATTACGGAAGCGCTGGACTGTGCGGCTCGGATGCGCACCAAGTCAACACTCGTGGCATGATTGGGACCGTTATGGAGGGGAGGTCGAAACGATGACCAGCCAACTCGAACAGGAGGTCGCGGATCTGTGCGCCACGGCGGACCGCTACGATGCGCGCCACCGGCGCATCGCCGATCTGACCTGGCCGGCAGGCGCGCGAATCGCAGTGAATTTCACGGCGGATTTCGATGCCATGCTGTTGCGCCGGTTGCTCAATGAGCCGCCGATGCAGCTTGCCAAGGGCGAGTTCGGCGGGCGCGTCGGCATCTGGCGGTTGATCGAACTGTTCGATGCACACCACATCAAGGCGACGATCTTCACGCCTGGCCGTATCTGCGAACTCTATCCGCAGGCGCTTCGTGCGGCGGTGCGCAGTGGGCACGAGATCGCCGATCATATGTGGGAACACCATGTGCCGAAGGACCCGACGCTGGAGCGCGATCATCTGCTGAAGACTTCGAACGCGCTGGAGGCGATCGCGGGGCGCAGGCCGGTCGGCAGCCGCAGCGAACACACGCTCGGGCTCCTGAAGCAGGAAAAGTTCCTGTATATATCGCATGAGTCGGCCGACCACCGTCCGTACTATCTGAGTGATTCCGATGGCAGGAACACCATGCTGAACCTGCCGTTCCATTACGCGATAGACGATGCAATGTTCTACAGCTTTGCGTGGCTGGGCAGCGGCAATGCCGCGCAGCGCATCACAGACCCGGACCGCGTATTTGACCTGTGGTGGGCGGCATTCTGGCAGCAATACCGGGCTGGTGGCTACCTCAACATCGTGATGCATCCGTTCGTGTCGGGCCGGGCACTGCGAATCGAGATGATGGACCGGTTGATCACGCGAATGAAGACGCTTCCCGGTGTGTGGTTTGCCACCTGCGAGGAAGTCGCCAGGCATTGCCTGGATCATTCTCCACTCTGATTCAGGAGTTCGTATCATGCCCTGGAAGCAAGGCTACACGATCTCGGATGAAATCGGCCTGCGGGATGCAGATATTCGTTGGCCGGACGGCAACCGAAGCTGTGTCACGGTCGTGGTTGACATGAGCGTGGCGCGCGGTCCGGAAGGAATCTCTGCCGCCGATCTGATGCATCCGGATGCGTATTTCGCCGCGCATGACGGGTTGGATCAGGTTCTCGCGGTGCTCAAACGGTTCGACATCAGGGCGACGTTCGCCGTTCCTGCGGTGATCGCGCAGTTGCGCGCCGAGCGGCTGCGTGGGCTGATCGCGGAAGGTCATGAGATCGCGGGCAACGGGCTGAAACACGAGGATGTCAGCGGACTTGACGCGGCAGAGGAAAGAGCGCGGCTCGATCTTGCGACCGAGATTTTGACGCGCACGATCGGACGCCGGCCGACCGGTTGGTTCTGTCTGCCGCGGCAGGACGATCCGTTTGCCGGGGGCACAATCAGCCCACATACCATCGATCTGCTGATCGACGCGGGCTACCAATACATGGGCAACGGATTGGCCGACGATGTGCCGCATTACTGGGTGACGGATTTCGAGTCGCGTCGGTCGATGCTGACATTGCCTTACTACTACCACTTCGATGATCAGTGGTTCCTGTTGTTTCCACGCAAAGGGACCGGGCTCGAGCATGCCGATGATCTGTTCCGCAATTGGCGCGCAGAGTTCAATGCACAGTACAAGCGTGGGCGGCAGTTCAGCATGGTGCTGCATCCCGGCGCGATCGGATGGTGCAATCGACTGCAGTTGCTGGAGGATTTCTTCGCATATGTGCGGAGCTTCCCGGGCGTGTGGAATCCGACCAGCGAGGAATGCGCGCGATACTGGCAGGCGGCATATCCGGCCGACGATACCCTGAAGCTGGAGCCGAGCGTGTGGCGGGATTATCCGGGCAGCCTGAGCTGACGCGTCTCATGGTCAGTCGAACAACGCAAGGTCGATGACATCGCCCATTCGATTGTAGCCGGCATCGCTCGGATGCAGGTGGTCGCCGCAGTCATAGACCGGCAGCATGCGCGCGGGATGTTCGGGATCGCGCAGGCCCTTGTCGAAGTCGACCACCGCATCGAACGCGCCGCCATCCCTGATCCAGGCATTCACCACCAGCCGCACCGCCTCGCGTGTCGGGGTCCACGCGCCGACCAGAAAGGTCTCGTTTTCGAACGGTGTCAGCGTGGCGGCGAGGATTCGGATGCCGCGCGTGTGCGCCCGCAGCGCCATCTGCTTAAGCCCGGCGATCATCTGCTCGGCGGTGACCTCCTCCTCGGGCTTGGCCCAGCGGTTGCGCAGATCGTTGGTGCCCAGCATGACGATGGCATGGGTCACGCCAGGCTGCGCCAGCACGTCGCGATCGAAACGACGAAGGCCGCTATCGCCGCGGATGTCGTGCAGGATGCGGTTGCCGCCCAGCCCCTGGTTCATCACGCCCATCGACCGGCCGCCACGGGCAATGAGCCGTCGTGCGAGCTGATCGGGCCAGCGGCAGAATGCGTCGTGGGTGGAGATGTTGGCGTCGGTCAGCGAGTCGCCGAGTGCTACGATGCCGCCGGTGTGGGTCGGCGCCAGCACGTCGATGCCGCCCAGGAAGAACCAGTCGTCGGTGATGCGGCCGACCGGCATCACTGTCTCGGCCGAAAAGTCACCAGGGGGCGAGATGTAGTTGGTCTGGCGCGCATAGCGTCCGGTGATGCCGAAGCTCGCCGGCAGATCGTCAGGCAGCCAGAAGGTGATGGCGATGTCCGAAAGCGGCGCGACGGACAACTCCACCGGGTCGCTCAGCAACAACCCGCCGGTTGCGATCGTGGCCGAGGCCTCGCCGCCGAACGTCAGCGCGCGATCGGTGTTGGGCGCAATGCCGGCGCCGGTCGCGCGCAGGCCGATGTGCGCACTGCCGATCCTCAGCGGCCGGGTGCCGTAGGCGTTCGACAACCGCACTCGCAGCACGTCGCCGCCGATGCTGATGCGCGCGTTCATGCGCAGCGTCTGGTTGCTGAGTGCCGCACCTTCCGCCGGCGCCGGAGCCGTGGCCCAGGTGCCGACCCAGTGCATGTCCTTTGGCATGACGCTACCTCGACTGTTTGGATGCGTTGATGCAGACGGCTAAGCTCGACTTTGCCACGCCGCGAGGCGCGATGAAACCGGAGGCCTTGATGCGATACCTGCCCGTGTTGTCTGTGCTGCTGCTGGCGGCCTGCTCGGATGACAGCATGACGCGCAATTTCAGCCTGTCGCGCGATAACGCGCCGGAGACCATTGCCTCTACCCAGATGCCGCTGTCGGTGCCACCTCAACTGGCGATGCGGCCCACACGTCCGGGCGCGATCGTGCCGCAGCAGGGCGATACCCAGCCAGCGGTGCAGCAGGCGGCGGGGAGTGCGGGTCAGGACGCGCTGGTCGAGGCGGCGGGACCGGCGGCGCCGTCGGATATCCGCAACACGATCAACGAGAATTCCGGGCTGGTGTATCCGGGTCCGGGCTTTGTCGATCGGCTGATGGCATGGACACCGTCGCCCGGGTATGCGCCTGTCATCGTGCAGGGGCCGCAAGGAGGCTGGTTCAGCCGGATGTTCTAGCTGACGACGCCAGCGCGCGCACATCGGCAGGCGAACGACCCTGGGCGCGCAACTCGCGCAGAGTGGCAGCGTGGTCGCGTTTCGCCAGCCGGCGCCCGGAGGCGTCGGTCAGCAGCGGGTGAAAGGCGTAGAGCGGCGCGGGCCAGCCCATCAATGCCTGCAACAGACGGTGCAGATGCGTCGCCGTCCTCAGGTCCTCGCCGCGTGTGACCAACGTGATGCCTTGCAGCGCATCGTCGTGGGTGACGCAGAGGTGGTAGCTGGCCGGGGCGTCCTTGCGGGCGAGGACCACGTCGCCGAATTGCTCGGGATGACATCGGATGGTGCCTTCGCCCGCTGCCTCGAATGTCAGGGCTGCGGCGTCGCTGAGGGCGGCGAGTGCCCGGTCCATGTTCAGCCGCAACGCGTAGGGCTCGCCGGCTGCGATGCGGGCGTCGCGCTGATCCGGCGACAGTGCGCTGCATGTGCCGGGGTATCGAGGCACGCCATCGGGCGTGTGGGGAGCGGCGGCGGATTGCCGGATGTCGGCGCGGCTGCAAAAGCACGGGTAGAGCAGGTCGTGCGCGGCCAGGGTGTCCAGGGCGGCGCGATACTCCCGGAAGTGCTGCGACTGCACCCGGACCTCGCCATCCCGGTCGAGACCGAGCCAGGCGAGGTCCTCGAGGATCGCCGTGGCGAATTCGGGGCGGCAACGGGTGGGATCGATGTCCTCCAGGCGGAGCAGGAACCGGCCGCCGGCTTCGCGCGCGCGGCGCCAGGCGAACAGCGCGCTGAACGCGTGACCGAGGTGCAGATAGCCGGTGGGGCTGGGCGCGAAGCGGGTGACGATCGACATGGGACTACGGCACAAGGTAGTCGCACCGGTGGGAAAGGGAGAGGGGCATGGCAGAACTCGATGGACCGCGCTGGGGACCCGCGTCGAAGGCAGGGCCGAAGCAGCTTGTCGTGCTGTGTCACGGGCTGGGGGCGGACGGGCACGACCTGATCGACCTGGCGCCGACCTGGGGGCATGCGCTGCCTGACGCGCTGTTCGTCTCGGTCGACGCGCCGTTTCAGCATGAGTCGGGGTTTGGGCGGCAGTGGTGGAGCGTGGCTGATCGCACGGCCTCGGTGATGGAGGCCGGGGTGCGCCGCGCGGCCGGGTATCTCGATGCGTTCATCGATGCGGAGCTGGCGCGGCTGGGGTTGCCGGCCGAGGCTTATGCGCTGATGGGCTTCAGCCAGGGGGCGATGACGGTGCTGTTCACCGGGCTGCGCCGGGCCGTGGCACCGCGGGCGATCCTGGCGTTTTCCGGCGCGCTGGTGGCGCCTGAGAGGCTGGCTGGGGAATTGGCCAACCGGGCGCCGGTGCTGCTGGTGCATGGCGAGGCGGACGACGTGGTTCCGGCGCAGCGTTCGCGCGATGCGGAGGCCGCGCTGCGTGCGGCGAACGTGCCGGTGGAGGCGGTTTACGTGCCGCGTCTGGGGCATGGCATCGACGATACGGGCCTGGCGATGGGCGCACTGGCCTTGCAGCGGGCGTTCGCCGGCGGGTGAGGCTGTCTCAGGGCCGTCTCATTGCGCGTTAGGTGAGACGGCGGATCGTCGGGTGAGCGGCGGGGTGGTTGGTGGGATGGCGGCAGGTGCGTCTGGGATGTGCGAGTCTGGCCCCTTGCGTCCACTGGCCGGCAAGTTTTCCGGGCGCGGCGTCTGGATGAGGCAGTAGGCCGGCGGGTCGGGTGCGATGGGGCGGTCCATCGCGAGAATCTACCGTTATTATTAGTCGCGTCAATAGTTAATTATACTAATCGACCCTGTCGCATGAAAGTCCCTGCTTACCCGAGCTGCTCGAGGTGGCACGATGTCAGATCTGCGCCCATGTCGGTCAAATGCCAGCAGGATGGGCTGCAAGAGAAGTCTGGAGATACTGTATGTGCGTGTTGTCAACCAGTGCAGGTCATCAGTCCCGGGTGCGGTGGCGTTTGGGGTAGCGGCTCATCGCCCCGGTCAATATCGCTTGGTCTTGCCGTTCACATTGGGCATCTCGCGTATCGAATCATAACCGAGTCCGCCAATTCAACCCGCATAGCCCGTCAGTCGGTAACCGACCCAAATGAGTCTCAAATCTCGGGGCCGACATTTAGACACGCCGGGGGCCGCGCTGTGAAACCGTTCACACCTTCCGGCCCTTCTCGACCGCTACAACCTGCCGCGAACAGAAGCGGGTCTTAAGTCGGGGTTTCGCCCCCCGTATAAATCGGCTCAGTGACATGAGAACACGAGTTTGCGTTCACTGTCACAGATCGTTTCCTTCATCATAGCGCCGCACTGGCGCGCTTGAGGATGGACTACCTTGAAAAAGCCCTCGTATCTCATCCACTACGACGACAAGAACGATGGGTTGGGCTCGCAACTCGACGGTTCTGCAGCGAACGCCAATATCGATCTCTTTGGCAGTGCCAGCTCAACCTTCGCGACGGTCGCAACATCCGGCGGCCCGGACGTCCACTCCGCGATCGGTGGTGCCGAGGCTACGGCGAGTTCTCTTGCAAGAGCCGATAGCGATGGCGCGCAAACCGAAACAATCGGCTTTGACGGTAGCGGCATCGTTTTCGTAAACACCTTCAGCGCATCGGCCAATGCAAATCCAGCTTATAAAAGCGCCATCATCGCTGCGGAGCAGGAAATCGCTAGCTCGTGGTCCAATTCAATCACGCTACGTCTGGACTTCGATACGAACACTCCCGGGCAGAACGGCACATTGGCCTCCAACAACTGGCCTTCCGGGACGAGCGTATCTTATGCAACTTTGAGGAGCGCGTTGTCGTCCCACGCATCGGGCGACACAATGCCAACGAGTGATCCGAACCCGGCCGGTGGCAACGATTGGTACCTGCCGGAGGCTTACGCCAGGATGCTGGGGCTCAGTTCGAGCACGCCGACTTATGACGACACGATCGTGCTCAACACTAGCTACAACTGGACTTACGGGCAGGACGTCATCGACGCAATCGAACACGAAATTACTGAAGGCGCCATGGGGCGCATCGGCGGCCTCGGCTACCAGAACAGCGTCTGGAGCACGATGGACCTGTTTCGGTACTCGGCCGCAAACACGCATTATTATACCTGGGACAACGCAGCGACCTATTTTTCCCCCAATGGAAGCAATCTGTCACTCATAAGCTTCGACACGAGCGCAACCGGCGGTGACGTCGCCGACTTCAACGCGCATGACGTATTCGGTTACGGGTATACCGGCGAAACCAATAAACTGTCTGCGATCGATAATCAGGTGATGAATGCTCTGGGTTGGACCAGCACCACCAACTTTTATACCAGCAGCCCGCAGATCATGTTCCAAAACACCAGTGGCCCACTAGAGCTGTGGCAGATGAGTGGGACGACCGTTGTCGGTGGCGGTCAGGTTGCAGCCAACCCAGGCCCCACCTGGTCTGCGATGGTCACCGGCGACTTCTTCGGTGACGGTAACACCGCCATCCTCTTTCAGAACGACGACGGGTCGGTCGCGCTGTGGGACATGGATGGCATCAACGTTGTCGGCGGCGGTCTGGCGACCGCATCAAATCCCGGACCCACATGGCACATTAAGAGCACCGGTGACTTCCTCGGCGACGGTAACACGGACATCCTCTGGCAGAATGACAATGGCTCGGTCGCTCTGTGGGATATGAGCGGCACGAACATCGTCGGCGGCGGTCTGGTGACCGCATCGAATCCCGGCCCGACATGGCATATCGAGGGCACCGGTGACTTCTTCGGTGACGGTAACACTGCCATCCTCTTTCAAAACGATGACGGGTCGGTCGCGCTGTGGGACATGAACGGCACCAGCATCATCGGCGGCGGTCTGGTCGCTAACAATCCAGGACCTACCTGGCAGATCAAGGGAACTGGTGATTTCTACGATGACGGCCACACTGGCATCCTCTTTCAAAACGATGACGGGTCGGTCGCGGTGTGGGACATGAGCGGCACGAACATCGTCGGCGGCGGTCTGCTGACCGCAGCAAACCCTGGACCCACATGGCACATCAAGGGCACTGGTGATTTCAACAGCGACGGTCACACCGACATTGCGTTTCAGAATGACGATGGCACCGTAGCGATCTGGGAGATGAGCGGCACCAATGTTATCGGCGGCGGTGCGGTGGTTGATAATCCAGGCACGGCGTGGAACCTCATAGACGCTACTATGCGGTTCATCTACAGCACCTCGGCCAACGAGACATTGAAGGCGTCGCCGGCAACGCCGGATGAATTCGTATTCACCGGCTTTGCGACCGGTTCGCATACGATCAGCGGCTTCAACCCTGTGCAAGACTTGATTGAGTTCAGCAAGGCCCAGTTTGCGTCCTTCGCTGACGTGCAGGCTTCGACCTCACCGATCACGGCTGGGGCGATGATCAACCTGGGTGGCGGCAGTTCGTTGTTGCTGCCTGGGGTCAACGCTGGATCGCTGCATGCGAGCAACTTTGTGCTGGCCTGATCAACCGCGCTCTGATTACCACAGGCGCCTGCCTACCTGACCCGAAGTGCCGACACCTCGCCGAGGTCCAGCGTATCCACGCTATCCCCTGCTGTCGGCACTCCAAAGCAGTCAGACCTCAATCGGCCAATTTCGGCCTCTCATTGGCTTTCTCAGGGGGGTCTGTATCTGACCCTCATCTCCGACTGTGGTGTAAGGCACTCCATACCGTCATGCCGTGGCGAAGGCCCGATCGCGGCCAAACCCCGACATGGCGGTATAGGTCGTAATTACCGGGCATTGGATTAGACGGACGGATCCGCCTTGACGCTCAGTTTCCGGTTGGCAGCGGGATCTGAAAGCCTTCCTTGGCGAGTTCGTCTCGCAGGAACTGGAAGCGTTCATACTGCGTCAGCGTGATCGGCCCGCTATAGCCCTCGCTCTGCAATTTGCGCGGTGGATATTTGACATACGTCTGCATCAGCTCCTTCACCGCCGCGTTTATCGCCACCAAGACCCAGGTGTGCTCCGTGTAGTTGTTCATGAATATGTCGTAGCGCTCCTGCGGGTCCTGCCACAGGTCGAACACCTGCGGTACGGTCGCGACATACTCCGAAGGCCCTTTCCAGCCGAGGTTTGAATCGACCGCGAGGCCGCCGGTCTTCTCGCCGTTGCCGCCCCGCAGATTGAACACCGCCTTATAGTTGCCGACGCGTGCGGCCCCAGGCGTCAGCTCGTCCTCGGTGAAATAGAACCATGACTCTCGCGGCGATTTTCCCGTGCCGAACAGTACAGGTGTGAGATCGTAACTGTCGAAGATGATCGGTTTACCCTCGCGGTCATTCTGTGGAAGTGTTGCCCCGCCGAGGGAGGCGAACGTCGCCATGTAGTCGAGGCCGCCGAGGATCTCCGCGTTCCTGCTGCCGGCGTTTATGCCCGGCCCCCAGGCGATGGACGGAACCCGCGAACCGCCCTCGCGATCCGTACCTTTCGTGCCACGGAACGGCGTATAGCCGGCGTCGGGGTAGACGTCCTGCCAGGCACCATTGTCGGTGGTCCAGAACACGTAGGTGTTCTTGTCGAGACCAAGCGCGCGCACCTTGTCCATGATGCGGCCGATGCGTGTGTCGTTCTCGACGATAAAGTTGGCGTATTTGGATTTCGACGGAGACTTGTGGACGAATTCCGGTGCCGGCAGGTTTGGCTGGTGCACCTTCATGAAGTTGATGCTCATGAAGAACGGCTGGCCGGACTTGCCGTTGCGATCGAGATAATCCAGTGATGCCTTCTCGACGTACTCGTCGAAGAACGGGATCCCGACGACACCCTGGTTCGGCGTGTTGACGTATTGGCCGTTGATCTTGAAATCCTCGCGCGGCGCCTCGCCGGCATTTCCCGACAACGCACCCTTGGTCACCTTCTGGAACATTTCCCGCAGCTTCGGGTCCATGTCAGGAAACCACTCTGGGTCGGCGTACGTATAGGCGTTGAGATGATAGAGTCCGCAATACTTCATCTCGTCGTAGCCCTGCGCGTTGGGCAGGGCGTAGTCTGCCTCACCGAGATGCCACTTGCCGACGAAGAAGGTCTTGTAGGCCGCGGTCTTCAATACGGACGCGAGTGTCCACTCGGCTGCCGGCAAGCCGCCGCCCTGACCCTGAAACGCAACCGTCGTCATGCCGCTGCGATTCGGGATGCGGCCCGTCTGCATCGCGGCGCGTCCAGGGGTGCAGCTCGGCTGCGCATAGAATGACGTGAACATCATGCCTTCCGCCGCCAGGCGGTCGATATTCGGCGTCGGCATGCCCCGTGTTTCACCACCTAGATAACAGCCGGCGTCGCCATAACCGAAATCGTCGGATACGATCATGATGATGTTGGGCTTGTTTCCGCGCGCTGCTGTCACCGGTTGTGCTTGGGTGGTCTGCGCATCCGCTGAGGCGGCCAGAACTGTGGCTACCGCCGCTGTCGTCGTACCCAGCAAGACACCGCGGCGGCCCAAACCACCCTTGTCAGCGTTGCCTTTAGGTTCGCTCATAATGCGTTTCCTCTGTCTCTCTTATGACGCAGCGAAATCCGACATGGCTTGTCGAGGTATCGATGGGCTCGGCATGTCGGGCTGCCGGCCGGTAGCGACGGCAGTAGTTGGGCGCGCAAAGATGCGAGCCGCCCTTGATGACTTTGCGCGGGATCCTGATGTCGGGCATGTGCGGGTCGTAGCTTGCCGCCTCAGTGCCGCCGCGCGGGTTCGTGGGAATACAACACGCCTTGGGTGCATCGGCCACGTGCCGCGTGGACCACCAATCGATAGTCCATTCCCACACGTTGCCTATCATGTCGTAGAGGCCGTAGCCATTCGGCGGAAAAGCTCTGACCGGCGACGTGCGCCGGTAGCCCTGGCGTCTGTGATGTGGGAATTCGCCATGCCAGGTGTTGGCCATCGCGCGGCGGTTCGGCATGAACTGGTCACCCCATGCGAACTCGGCGCCGTCGAGGCCCCCACGCGCTGCGAACTCCCATTCAGCCTCCGTCGGTAGCTCCTTTCCCGCCCATGTGGCATAGGCCAGCGCATCCTCGAAGCTCACGTGCACAACCGGGTGATGATCGAGTCCCTTGATGTTGCTGCCGGGACCGTATGGCTGCCGCCAGTTTGCGTCCTTGAGCAGGGTCCACCATTGGCTCCAATCCCTCAGATCCACTCGCTGCTTCGGCGGCGTGAACACCAACGAGCCGGCGAAGATCAGATGCGGCAGCGAGCCCGGATAATTCTTCGGATCGGGCACGGTCTCCGCAAAGGTCACATGGCCGGTGGCATCAACAAATTCCGCGAACTGCCGATTGGTTACCGGTGTTTGATCGATCTGGAAGCTATCGACTGTCACAAGGTGCGATGGGGCCTCCTCCGGGTAGTGGTGATCGGAGCCCATGCGGAATGTGCCGCCGGGAACCCGGATCATGCCGGGATGCGCGGCGTTGCTATCTGAAGGCAGTAACAACGAGTTCACTGGATCCCTAACCTTGACACGCCCGCATTTCAGAGTCGTACAAACCAATCAGAACACGTGCTACTGATGCACCCGGCGCCATTGCCAATGTCCGCACAGTGCGAGCGCAATGCGATTTAGCCCCACTTAGAGTGTGAAGGCGCTCCTAGGGGCAACGCTTTCGGCAAAGGCCACTGTCGGACAGATGTGTGATATGGAGCTCTCCCTCATGGCTCCTGGGGACGGTAACCAACCGCTCGATCGTTGGCCAGGGGGCGCTGCATGGCTAGCTTGAAGGTGATCCGCCGTTCTGAGCAGGGACGTGACAATCCCCCCGCCGCCGGTGCTATGGCGTTGGTTCGACGCGTATCGCGATGCAAATCACTCGGTTCCTCACCATGGATCGGGTCATCGCATCATCGGTCCGCACGCCGCCGGAGCAACCCTTGGATCATTCTGGCGAGTACTCTCTGGTTTGGTGGCTGCGTCACCCACCCCGATGCCCAGTCCGCCAACCTGTTATCCGGTGCAATCACGATCGAGCGGAGAGCGGTCACCTGCAATCGGTCGATCACGAGCGATGCCCGCTATCAGCGCCTCGTCGGCTTGGTGCCATTGGCAGCCCCTTATCAAGCGTCAGTGGCTCAGATGACCAACACCGATCGGGCCAATGACGATGAGGCTCATGCGCTGACGGCATGGACGCAGGACATTCAAAAGTGCCGCCGGGAAGTGATCGACTGGGTCCGGCAGAGTTCACCGATCTCGCTGGCTTTGGTTTTGTCTGCCTGGGCGGACGAGGATGAGGTCTTCGTCGGTGTGATACAGAGAAAGCTGTCATGGGGCGTTGCAGCAACTCGTCTCCGCGCCATCCAGATCAAGCTTCTATCCAGCCTGACCGATCGTGCGATCCAGATCGACGCTCAGCTTAGCAGCGCAAAACAGGCCGAGCTTGCGCGACGGGTGGCTATTTTCGATGCGATTACCAATCTCGCGCCATAGCCAGGGAAGAGCCGAAGCCGAAGTGAGGACATAGGTGGTGGCGCCGTCGAGCGGCAGGCTGGATACCGACGCCTGGTATCAGTCCCGCAGCGGGAGTTGTTTCCTGCAGTGCTGCGTCAGCATCAGTCCCGACTGTGCCAACCCGAATTCGGCACGTGATGACGCATCGCCCGTGATCCACACTTCAGGCGCGCGCTGCGCCTGTGCGAGACCTTTCGCCAAATCGGCGTTGCGCTCGGTCCACAACAGCCGATCGATCGGCAGCAACAGGAGCACCGCGCCATTGGTCGCCGTGATAAGCGGCAGGTTGAGAACAATTGCTATCTGACGCACGGGCATAACGAGCGTGCTGTAACCCGCGATCAGCTCCGCCATCTGCTGGAGCATCAGGGCCGCGTCTTCCGTGTCGACGCTGCTGGCGTAGTCGATGAAGCTGGCCTGCCCCGGAATACTCCCCAGCGCCGTCATGCTGGCGACAATGATCGTTTCATGGCGCGGCGACAGTGCCGCGTTGCGCAGGAATCGATCGATGACAGTATCAGGGACTGCCAGACGTTTCAGTTGCTCCCGATTGCGCTTGGACAGTTCGCTTGGCGGCGTCGCCGCGACGACATTCTGCGCCTGCTCAAGCAGCCGGACATTGCTGGCGACCTGGAGGGCCAGAGCGCCGGTGACCGCGGACAGGGCGCCCAAGGTCAGGTTGCCGGCGGCAGACGCCCATGCGAGCCGATCCAGTTCCTTCTGCAGCGCGTCATTGCTGGAGTAAGCGTCCACGCCAAGCTTCGCCGCGTATTCCCGCTTGTAGCTGGATACAGCAAGCAGTTGTTTCGCGGGCCCATCCTCGTAACGGCTGCGGCCCTTGCGGTGCAATTGCTCCTGTGCCCGATTGAAGATGCTGCCGATCCCTTCGGGGATCGCGGAGAGCGTGCCGACCGGGTCATCGAGCAGGTTCTTCGCGCTGCGGAATGGCGATTTTCCCGCCTCGATCGCCGCCTTTTCGAAGGCCTCGGACTGCTGCATCGCCTGCAGTGTCGCAATCGCCACGATCTCGCGCAGCAACCGACGCAGCCTGACGTCGCTTGGCGCGATGAACGGTCCGTAGTCGGTGGTGACTGTGTATCGATTGAGGTAGGCGAGAGTCGTGACAGTGGGACCGAGCGCGTAGTGTGGGCCGCGCAACAGGTCAGGGGCTACGACGGATTCCGTCAGGCGAATTTCAGGCTGCGTGTCCCAGTCATCCTGCGTGGCCGCTCTGGCGCTCGGCGGCAGCGACGCAGCCCAGCCTGTTGTGGCAAGCAGCGTTCGCCGCGTGAGACCGAAACGAGACATCGTTGCTCCCGAAGCCCTCTCAGAACGAGACTCGGTTAGTAAGCCGGAACATACACGCTACCCGGCGGGTAGTAAGGCGGCGGTGCCGGGACCGTGCTGGCAGCTGCAGCGCCGACGACCGCGCCAACCGCAACGCCGGCTGCGACGCCTCCCCATCCCGGCCCGCTGTCATAATTGTTGCAGCAGCCCCCATGGTAACCGCGATTGACGTTGACGTTCGCCTGGCGATTCACATTGACGTTGGCGTTACGGTTCACGTTGGTGTTGCGATTGACGGTATGGTTGTTGCTGACATTGCTATGAAAATTGTTGGCGTTGAAGTTTTGCCGATTGCCGCCGCCCGCTCGTCCACCGCCGCCGCGCTGGCCGGCGATCAGGATGAGCGGAGGATCGTTCCCATCCGCGGACATGGCAGACACTCCCGCATCGTGCCAAGGCATAATGGCCGCATGCGACGATGCAGTGACAGCCAGTTGCGCGCTGACCGCCGCGGCCACAAGACAGATGAAAGTCTTCATCGCTGACCTCACTTGTTCAGATACTTGTGTTGCAGATCTGCGAAGTTGGCCATGGTCTCGGGACAGGTTTTGTGATCGAAATCGTGCCCGGATCCCCAGCCGAACGCGCCGCTGTAGATGAACGCGACCTGCAACCCGAAATGCAGCGCGATCTGGTTGGCGAGCGAAAGGGCATCCTCACCGACACCCTGCCGGTCTGCCTCTGGTGAGCAACTGAACGCCTGGCCTGACATCACGCCAAGCTTCTTGACGCCGGTCATGAAGTCCGGGTCGGCGTCGTTGCCCTTCTTCACCTCGTCGGCAAATGCCGGGACAGTCAGTAATGCAGCCAGCGCGAAAGCAGTAAGATTCAAACGCATGAGATTTTCCTTCTGGTGTCAACCCGATTGCACATTCCAAGGGCTTGCCCGGATCAACTGGCTGGCTTGATCGGCGGCAGATATTTGCCGAGCGTCTGGGGATCCTGGGCAACCTCCGCCGGCAGGTAGATACGATAGTTGATACGGAACAGTCCGTTCGGCGGGGATGGCAGCCAGTTGCCCTCGTGGCCTGCGGGGGCGGCGTGCTGGATGTAGATGTCGAGCGAGCCGTCGGCGTTGTAGGTCAGGCCCTTGGTGCGGTCGCCGATCGAGAAGCGATCGATCGGGTTTTTGACCAGTTGGAAATCGGCGCCATACATGGTGAAGGACCAGAAGCCGTTCGGCAGCGTCGGCGCGATCTGCTCCTTGTTGAAGTGCAGGACATAGTTGGTGGCGCCGTCGAGCAGATGGGCGTTGCCGTCCTCGTAGGTGCTGAAATATTCCGCCTCGGCACGATCGTGCACGAACAGGCCCTCGAGGGCGCCGGCGGCGCGATCAAAATAATCGTCGCCGTAATTGCCGGGGCGCAGATTGTTCCAGCGCGTGGGATACGGCGTGCCGCGGTATTTCACTTTCCACTTCATGATCTGTGGGCCGATCGCGGCGGCACGGGCGAGGCCGTCATGGGCGGCTTCGTCGAGCGCGGCGGTATCCATCGGCTGGCCGAGCTTGATGCCGCCGCGGCCGAGCAGGATGACAGCGGCTTGCTGATCGGGCGGGGGCGGGTTTTCGGCGAGCAGATCGGCCGCGGTCTGGAACCAGGCGAGATCGCCGGTGTGGTTCGGGCGCGTGGCGAGTTCTGGGACTGTGGCTTGGCCGAATTTTGCTGGGTTGCCCCAGTTGTCGAGCGAGGTCAGGTGGAATTCTCCCTGTAGGTCATTGACCTTTTGCAGATCCGAGGCGTCTTGCGGAAGAACGCCGATACGGATCGCGAACATACCGGTATTGGTCGGGAAACGATGGACGGTGATGCCCTCCGGCAGCGTGCCATGCCAGTCGGGCCCGACGAAGGCGTGGTTGCCACCTTTGCCACCGGTGGCGCGGGTGCCGATGTAGAACAGGTTGTTGGTGTAGGCGTCGGCGACCTCGACTGACCAGTAGCGGTCGGCGATGTCGGGCGCGGTGAGGATGATCGGACCGCCCGCAAGCTCGAGAAAGGCGCCGCTGTAAACCGTGTCGTTGTTCGGCGTGTAAGGCATGATGTCGTTGGCGGTGGCGAGCGTGTGCATGTTGCCGATCTGATTGATCGGCGCGGCGGGAGCGACCTTCTTGGCTTGCTCGAGAGCGGCGGGGTCGAGGCGGATTTTGCGCTCGCGCTCCATGATCGAGAGTGGCAGGGCGAAGACATAGTTCTGAATGCCCACCGAATAATACCACTCTGCTTCGGAGCGCGCGTCCTGCTGGCGAACCTGCTCGGCTGAGGGCGTGGTCTGCGCGACGGCAGCGGGAGCAAGAGCGGACAGTGAGACCAGAAACGTGGTCAATTGGAGTGAGCGTTGCATATCGTTTTGTCCTGCATGGGTTGTGTGGGATGGCTCGAAGAAAATCGCCGCGGGCGGGTCGCCTCATTCCGCTACAGGCTGCACTCCTGGCGGCCCCTGGAAAGTGGCGCGGTGCTTCAACTGCTCCGGCAGGTCCCGGCCTGGGGCGTAGTTGCGGAGGATCAGATAGAACGGGCCAGGAGGTGCGGGGAGCCAGTTCGATGCCAGGTCGGGGCCGGGGCTGGCCGTTTGCAGATAGAGCGTGATCGAGCCGTCGGCGTTCTTCTTGAGGTCGCTGTAGTCGGCGAGATTGTAGCGGTTGATCGGGTTGGGCGCGGTGTAGTTGGTCACGCGGTCATACATAGTTACCGACCAGAAGCCCGGCGGTACTGGGCTCGCGTATTTCATTGGCGGCTTGAGCGTGAGCGAGTAGCGCCTGGCACCGGTCATCGGCTCGTTGTTGGCGTCGAGAATGGCGGAGTAATAGATCGCTTCCCTTGTGGTGTTCGCGGCGAGACCGAAGACCGCGACGTCGAGGCGGGCAAGATAGTCGGTGCCCGAGTTACCGGTGTTGTAAGGTGGGATCACCCAGCCATTGGCGAGGGTACCGGCGAGAGGCATGGTGCCGAGGGCGAGGTCGCTGATGCTGGCGGCAGCTTTTTTCATTTGGGCGAGAATTGCCGGCGGAACGTTCTCGGGTGTCCACTGCTCGCCGAATTTGATGCCGAGATACTGAAAGCTCGGCAGTACCGCGTCGATCTCGCTGGCGGGAGGCGGGTTTTCGTTCAGGGCGTTGGAGAAGATCGACCAGAATTGCAGCGGATCGTCGAACTTCATGTGGCTGCTGGCGATACCGGGGGTCAACTTCGGCGCATCGTAGCGATGGGCGGGGTGGGGTGGCGCGGTTTGGCCGGTGTATTCCGCGAGGCCTTGCAGGGTGATGGCGCGCAGGACTTCACGCGCGGCCGGGAGATCGGCTTCACCTTTGACGCCGACGCGAGGCTGAAACTCGACCCATCGCGTGGGCGCGTCGATGCGCTCGACGCCGGGCGGCAACGTGCCTTTCCAGCCGGGGCCGACGAACGCGAACTTGCCACCGGCGTGGCCAGCGGCGCCGCCGGCAGGGTAGGCGAAGGCGTTCGTCCACATGTCGACGACCTCGATCATGTAGTAACGGCCGCTGGAGTTGGGCGCGGTAAGGATGACCGGTTCGGCGGAGAGGTCCGCGAAGCCGAAGCCGTAGAGGACGTCAACGTTCGGCGAGACATAGCCGGATTCGGCGGCGAGTTTCGGTGTGGCGATGTCCTCGAGGCGCCAGATCTGGCCGGGCAGCGCCTTGGGGTTGTCACCGAAGGCGACGGTGTTGCGAAGGTTGTACATCGCGACGAGTGGGGCGGCGTAGGTCGCGGCCTGCACAGCGAGGCTCGCGATCCATGCCTCGATCGCCTCGGCTTGTTCGGGCGATGCCTGCTGGGTCTTCTCCTGCGCCGAAGCCGGACTGCGTCCCACGGGCACCGCCAGCAGCGCCAACGCGCCGAGCGATGACAGCAGCAACGCGCGGCCATTGGCCTTCAGTCTCATCTGGTCCCCAAGTGGCTGGTTCTCGTTGCTGCGGCACGTGAGACGTGCAAATCGAGCACGACCGTCGCGCACATGAACCATCATCCGGCCGCGCCGTCGTTGATCTAGATCAAACCCGACCTGGGGCGCGTCGGTGCAGAAGCTAAGGGAAAGCCTCTGCCGTCAGTCGCGACTTCAGTGTGTCCGCCTGGCGGCGGATGGCGCTGACCTCGTGCCGATCTTTTCGCACCAGGTTGCGATAGGGAAAGGCCATGCGCCGATTGCTGCGGAACCGCTTGGTGTGGCGCGCCAGGAAATCCCAGTACAGCGTGGTGAACGGACAGGCATCCTCGCCCACGGATTTGTGCGGATCGTAGCGGCAATGCGCGCAATGATCGCTCATCCGGTTGATATAATTGCCTGACGCCGCATAAGGCTTGGTCCCGATCACGCCTCCATCGGCGTGCTGGCTCATGCCGAGTGTGTTCGGCAGCGACACCCAGTCGATCGCGTCGACGAACATCGAAATGTGCCACCGATGCACGTCGTGCGGTCGCACACCCAACAACAGACAGAACTGCCCCAGCACCATCAGGCGCTCGATATGATGCGCATAGGCATGGTCGATCGTGTGGCGGATCGCCTCGTGCAGGCAGCGCATATCGGTCTCGCCGGTCCAGAAAAAGCGTGGCATCGGCAGATCAGCGCCCAGCACGTTGCACTCGGCGTAGTCTGGCATCAGCCGCCAGTAGATGCCGTGCACGAATTCGCGCCAGCCGATGATCTGACGGATGAAGCCCTCCAACGAATTCAAGGGAACGTGGTGCTGCCTGAGCGCCGCATCGACGACCTCGCGCGGCTGCAGCATGTGCAGATTGAGCGGCACCGACAGTCTTGAGTGGAACAGGAACGCCTCACCGCCACGCATCGCGTCCTGATAGCGTCCGAAAGAGACCAGGCGATGCGCCACGAAGTCTTTCAAAGCCTGCTGCGCCTGGACGCGGTTCACCGGCAGGTCGAAATCATTCAGCTGGCCGGGATTGTGGGGGAACATCCGCTGGACCAGCGCCATCACCTCGCGTGTCGTTGCGTCCGGCGTGAAGTGTGGTGGCGCCGGGATGGGGGGCGCTTTCTTGCGGCCGAATAACTCGCGGTTTTCGCTGTCGAGATTCCACTTGCCGCCCGTCGGGGCGCCATCGTCCTCGATCAGGATGCCGAGTTGCTGGCGCATGAAGCGGTAGAACGTCTCCATCACCGGGTTCTGATGATGATCGGCGAACTCGCTGAACGCATCGCGTGAGCACAGAAAATGCCGATCGGCGCGGAACTCGATGGGCAATGCGGTGTCGGCCAATTGCGCGCGGACGCGCCAGTCGCCCGGTTCCAGAACGATGATCTGCTCCGGCTGCAACTGCCGCGTATGGCGTTGCAGCTCGGCTGCGAGACTGCCGCGGTTCGCGTGGTCCTCCAGCGAACTGTACGTGACCTGGCGACCGCGGGCGCGCTGCTCATCGCGGAAATGGCGCATCGCGGCAAAGAACAATACCAGCCGCCGCCGATGCTGCGGGATGTAGCTGGCTTCTTCCTTGACCTCCATTTGCAGGATGGCATCCCGTGTGTTGTCAAATCCGTCGAATGCCGCGGATTGACCGTCGAGCTGATCGCCCAATACGACGACGAGATGGCGCAGCTTGTGCGATGACGTCATGGCTTCGGCTCCTCCCGGACCATCGCATCAACGCGGGCGGCCGCCTCGCGTAGCAGAGCCGGAATGGCGGCCGTTTCAGGCATGTTGCGCCAGTATTTCTTCGGCATGTGCTGTCGCATCGCGACGGGGTTGGCGCGTGCCGGGTTGAACACGCTTTCGTAATACGTGCGCCATGCGGCCTCGAACGCATCATGCGGTGGCACATCCGCGCGCCGGCCGGGTTCGCCGGTGGTCAGGGTTTCACGATCCCAGTGAAGCGAGCCGATCGGCGTGACGATTGACCAGATCAGTGAGCCGAACCGTTCCACGAAGAACCTTGTTACTGGTTCCAGGATGAAGTGCGCGGGCTCGTACCAGGCGACGAAGCGCCCGGCACCTGCTTCACGAAAGCGCAGGAAGGCGTGCATCTTGTGAATGTCCCGACGCACGGCCTTGCGCAGCATGAGCAGGCGATGCACCAGCGGATCGCTCGCCACCTCCAGCAATGCACGTTCTCCCTGCTGGACCCGCCAAAGCAGCGCGTAGCACAGGGCGTAGCGCTGCGGATCACGATGACAGACCACGTCCTGGATCATTTCGACCACACCGCGCGGCAGCATGCAGGCCGCTGCATTGGCGGCGACGTCGTCACCGAACAGCGATGTGCTGCCTTGTGCGTCCCAAGTCACGTCGTCTGGCGGGATCTGCGATGCCAGCAGCCGGCGGGCGGCGTCACGAAAACCGGCAATGTCCGCGCCTGGATCTAATGCGATGTGGTGGCGTGCCACGCGAACAGATCAGCCTGCTTGCTGGCCTGAACCAGGAGCTGGCGCAAGTCGGCGCGATCGGTCAGTCGCACGGGGCGATGGTCAGATGTCACCAGAAATGGGCGTGCGCGCTTGAGACCCGCCGTGAGGCGCGCAATGTCGGCAAGCCGCAACGTGGTGTGCTGACGCGCCAGCACGATGCGATCGACAGCCCGCGCCCCAAGGCCAGGCACGCGAAGCAGCAATTCGCGATCCGCTTTGTTCACATCGGCCGGAAACAGGTGCCGATTGCGCAGCGCCCAGGCAAGCTTCGGATCGATTTCGAGATCCAGCATGCCGTCTTCGGTGGCCGATACGATGTCATGGATTGAAAAACCATAATGCCGCAACAGCCAGTCCGCTTGATACAGCCGGTGCTCGCGCTGCAATGGCGGCGGGCGTGGCGGCAGCGCACTGCTGGCATCAGGAATTGGACTGAACGCGGAGTAGTAGACCCGGCTCAGCGCATAGCGTCGATACAGGGCGTCGCTCGTCGTTAGCATGGTGGCGTCAGTTGTCGCGTCAGCGCCGACAATGACCTGGGTGCTTTGCCCGGCTGGCGAAAAGGTGCGCCCTTCATCGCGCGCCTGTTGGATGCTCTGGTGCATGTGCCGCATCGCGGAGCGAATCGACTGTGCGCTCTTTTGCGGCGCGAATGCCGCGAGGCTGCGTTCTGTCGGCAATTCGATGTTGATCGACAGGCGATCCGCCCATCGACCGGCCTCGGCAATCAGCCCGGGACTCGCTTCAGGAATGGTCTTGAGATGGATATAGCCGGCGAAGCGATGTTCGTTGCGCAAGGTTTTGGCTACGCGTACGAGCTGCTCCATCGTGTAGTCAGGCGAGCGGATAATGCCGGACGACAGAAACAAGCCTTCGATGTAATTGCGCTTGTAGAACGCAAGCGTCAGGTTGACGACTTCGCTGACACGGAAGCGTGCGCGTGCGACATTGGATGAGATGCGGTTGATGCAATATGCGCAATCGAACTGGCAGTAGTTGGTCAGCAGGATTTTCAGCAGCGAAACACAGCGCCCGTCCGGCGTGTAGGCGTGGCAGATGCCATTGCTGGTCGATCCCAAACCTGTGCGGCCGCCGGAGCGTTTGGGCGCACCGGACGAGGCACAAGAGGCGTCGTACTTTGCGGCATCCGCGAGAATGCGCAGCTTGCCGGAGAGCCTCTCGTCCATCTGCACCTCATCGAAGCGAGATGTTCCTTATATGTTCTTGATTGCCGATGTGCAAGTTCGCCTCCTACCGTGCGGCGGCAACACCAACGAAGTCATGTCTGAACCCGGGGCGACGGATGGCCGGGCGCGAGACTTTCGAGCGAAAGAGATGGGAGGCGATGAGATGGCGGTGAATGCGCGGGATTTCACGGCTTTCGAGCGAGCGGCTCACGACCGCATCGCCGGGGAATACGCGGAAAACTTTGCCCCACTGACAACTCTTGCATTGGATGCTCTGCTCGACGCCGCGTGCGTCGCCCCGGGCCGACGCGTCCTCGATGTTGCGACCGGGCCGGGCGTTGCAGCAGCCGCAATGCGCTCTCGCGGGGCGGTGGTCGTGGGCGTTGATGTCTCCCCGGGCATGATCGCGCTGGCGCAGCGGATACAGCCTGACATTGAATTCCAGGTCTCCGACGCGGCAGCATTGTCGTTTCGAGAGGCATCATTCGATGCCGTGGTCTGCAACTTTGCCATCGGCCACTTCCCGGAACCGGAGGTGGCGCTGGCCGAATGCGCTCGTGTCCTCGCGCCAGGAGGCCGCCTCGCCTTAAGCTGGTGGGATCGGCCGGAGCGCCAACGGGTCCAGGGTTTATTCCGCGAGGCAATCGCCGAGCTCGGGCTGAAGCCTCCTCCTGAGGTGCCGACTGGGCATGATACGCTACGCTTTTCAGACCCGGCGGCGTTCGCCGAGCTGCTGCGTGGTGCCGGGCTCGGGCAGGTAGGAATAACGGCGTATCAAACGACTTACCTGATGGCGGATGTGGAGGCACTGTGGCGTGCCGGCACAGGTGGAATGGCGGTCACCGCCGCGGCGATCACAGCGCAGGATGCGGCCACCCGAGACCGGGCACGTGACTCGATCGCACGCCGCGCGGAAATCTACCGCAGCCGACAAGGCCTGGAAATTCCGATAGCCTTCTACATCGGAGCGGCGACGAAACGTTCGGAATCGTAGTTCTGACAGGGCAGGACAGAGCCCCGGGGCCGGATAGTCGCCCTCGGGTAAGTGCATGACGAACCGGTGAATCCCGTTCCGGTCTGGCTTGCGGCTCGCTACGCGCTCTGCGATAAACGCAATGGTTTTCGGCGGCGCACAAGATATGGTGGGTCAGTGACGGATTGCCCGCCAAATGCGCTCCGGACGCATAGGAGCGGCGTTTGCCTGACGGTGGCCAATTCTATCCTGCGCTGGTGCTGAACGCGGATTTTCGGCCGCTGTCGTATTTCCCGCTGTCCCTCTGGTCCTGGCAGGACGCGGTGAAGGCGGTGTTCCTCGATCGGGTGTCCGTGCTGTCGGAGTATGAGACCGAGGTGCGGTCGCCGTCGGTCACCATGAAGCTGCCGAGTGTGATAGCGCTGAAGGACTACATCCCGTCGGCGCGGCGGCCGGCGTTCACCCGGTTCAACGTGTTCCTGCGCGATGCGTTCGTCTGCCAGGTCCTGCAGCGACCGGCGGCCGGCGCACGATCTGACGTTCGACCATGTGGTGCCGCGCAGCCGCGGTGGGCGCACGACCTGGGAGAACGTCGTGACCGCCTGCGGTGACTGCAATCTGCGCAAGGGCTCCCGGCTACCGCGCGAGTGCCGTATGTTTCCACGCGCCCATCCGCGTCAGCCCACGACGTGGGAGTTGCAGGACAACGGCCGAGGATTCCCGCCCAACTACCTGCATGAGAGCTGGCGCGATTATCTGTACTGGGATAGCGAGCTGGAGAGCTGAGGCAGTTCCCTCGGGGGGAACATGGCAAAGAACATTGTCTTCTGTGCGGACGGTACGTGGAACGGGCCTTCCGAGCCTGATGACGACGATGCGAGCGCCCCCGCGACCAATGTCTTCAAGCTGTTCCTGAACCTCGCGGGTCTGGACGATCCGGACACCCTCACGCTGGCCAGGGAACAGCAGCGCACACTGCGCAGTGCCGACGGCACCGTGCAGCAGGTGTCCAAGTACCTGCATGGGGTGGGAGACTCCGCCAACTTCCTGGTCAAGGCACTCGGCGGCTCGCTCGGTGCAGGGCTGATCGCCCGGATCGTGCGCGGCTACACCTTCATCTCGCGGAACTATGCTCGCGGCGACAAGATCTACATCATCGGTTTCAGCCGCGGCGCATATACGGCCCGCGCGCTTGCCGGGATGATCGCCGCAAAGGGCCTGCTCGACGCGAGCAAGGTCGATTTGACCGACAAGGCGATGGCCTATCGCCTGGGCGCGGCGGTCTGGTACGCGTATCGCAAAGTCGCCCTCCGCAGCAGCACGGGCTGGTTCGCGCGCCTGGATCAGACAGTGCTCGACCTGCCGGCTTTTCTCTCCATGCCGCCACGCGACGATCTGCTGATTGCGGCACCCGTTGAGGCCGTCGCGGTCTGGGACACGGTTGGTGCGCTCGGCATACCGGAGTTCACCCTGCAACTGCAGAGAGTGGACGAATTCCAGTTTGCTGATCTGAAGCTGAGTGCGATTGTGCATAGCGGATTGCACGCGGTGGCTGTCGATGAGCAGCGGGAGGACTTCAGGCCGACGCTGTGGGATGATGATCCACGCATCACGCAGGCGCTGTTCCCGGGCGCCCACTCCGACGTCGGCGGCGGCAATGGCATCGCTGACAACGAGAGCGGCCTTTCGGACTGGTCGCTGCGCTGGATGATCGACAGGCTCGGGCCGCTGGGCGTGGTGTTTGCCCACCCGCTTGCCTGGGTGCCGCAGCCGGACGCGCGGGGCACGGCTCATCAGCCTTGGCTCAACCCGCCATGGAATCTGCTGCTTCACGGGCCACGGAACTTTCCGGCCGGGCTTTGCGTGGCCCAATCCCTCGTCGACCGGCTGGCGGCGGGCCCTGTGCATTTTGCGGCCGGCGTCCCTACGGCCGTGTACTTGCCTGACAATCTCGGCGGCTACATTTCGGGCATGAAACTGGTCGCCGGCGTCCGCGTGGTGTGACAGGCAGGCACCGGAAGGAATGATCGAAAGCCCGCCGCCCGAGATCCTCGATGCTCTGCGCCGCATGGGGCTGCTGGCAACGTCCACGGACACGTGCGGCGAACGCCTGACCGGGGGCGTGTCCTCGGATATATGGCGGATCGACCTTCCCGCCGGCCCCGTCTGTGTCAAGCGCGCACTGGCAAAGCTGCGGGTGGCGGCGGACTGGCAGGCGCCCATCGAGCGCAACCGCTACGAGGCACGGTGGATGCAGTGTGCCAACGCCGCGGTTCCCGGGTCAGCGCCGCAATTGCTGGGCCTCGACGAGGCGACCGGAGCACTCGCGATGCAGTTCCTGCCGCCGGACCGCTATGCGCTCTGGAAGACGCAACTGCGCGATGGCGACGCAGACCCGGGATTCGCCGGGCAGGTCGCGCTTGCGCTGGTGCGGATCCACGCGGCGACCGCCGCTTCTCCTTCCATCGCAGCCGACTTTCCTACTGAACGGATTTTCTACGATATTCGGCTGGAACCCTATCTGATCGCGACTGCGCGCGCGCATCCCGATCTCGCGGCGCCCCTGCATGGTCTCGTGTCCGAAACCCAAGGCAACAGACATGCGCTGGTGCATGGCGATGTCAGCCCGAAGAACATCCTGCGCGGCCCGGCCGGCCCGGTGTTCCTGGATGCCGAGTGCGCCTGGTGGGGCGATCCCGCGTTCGATCTGGCGTTCTGTCTGAACCACCTGCTGCTGAAGTGTCTGTGGACACCGGCTGCCACCGCCGGGTTCCTCGCCTGCTTCGATGCGCTCGCCGCGGCTTATGTGGACCGAGTTCTTGTGGGAGCCGCCGGCCGCGCTGGAGGCTCGCGCCGCGCACCTGCTGCCGGGGTTGTTCCTCGCCCGGGTGGATGGCAAGTCGCCGGTCGAGTACATCACCACCGAGCCGGACAAGGACCGGGTGAGGCGCACCGCTCGCGCACTGCTTTTCCACCCGGTCGAGGCACTCGACGATGTGCGCCAGGCCTGGATGAGGGAACTCGCCGCATGACCGACACCACGATCGCCTTTGTGCACGCACGACGCGTCTGGGACAGCCGCGGCCGCCCGACGGTGGAGGCTGAGGTGCTGCTGGAGGGCGGTGGCGTCGGGCGCGCCATCGTGCCGGCTGGCGCGTCGACCGGCACCGGCGAGGCGCTCGACCTGCGCGACGGTGGCGACGCGTTCGGCGGCTATGACGTGACGCGCGCGGTCGGCCACGTGAACGGCGAGATCGCACGAGCGGTGGCCGGGATCGATGGCGCGGACCAGGCGGCATTGGACCGCCGACTGATCGAGCTCGACGGCACGCCCAACAAGTCGCGCCTCGGCGGCAATGCCGTGCTGGCGGTATCCATGGCCGCCGCGCACGCTGCGGCGGCGGCTGCGGGCGAGCCGTTGTATCGCTACCTCGGCGGTCCCGACGCGCACCTACTGCCATTGCCGCAGATCCAGATCTTTGGCGGCGGCGCGCATGCGGGACGGCGTGTGGACATCCAGGATTTTCTCGTCGTCTGCCCTGCCGCGCAGAGTTTCGCCGAGGCGCTGGATTGGACGGCGGAGGTGTACCGCGCGGCTGGCGTGCTGATGAGGGAAGCCGGCACGCTGCAGGGTGTGGCGGATGAGGGTGGCTGGTGGCCGGCGTTTTCCACCAACGAGCAGGCGATCGAGACGCTGGTGCGGGCGATCGAGCGCGCGGGCTATACGCCGGGCGCCCAGGTTGCCATCGCGCTCGACGTTGCCGCCTCGGAGTTCGGTCGCGGCGGCAAATACAAGCTGGCGCTGGAGGACAAAGAACTGGACAGCGAGGGCATGATCAAGCTTCTGACCGGCTGGATAAGGCGCTATCCGATCGTATCGATCGAGGATCCGCTGGCGGAAGACGATGATGCGGGGTTCGCTGCGTTCACCCGTGAGGTGGGCAAGCGCGTGCAGGTCATTGGCGACGATTTCCTGGTGTCGCAAGCCTCGCGGGTGCGCGAAGCGGCGTTGCGTGGTGCGGCGAATGCTGTGCTGCTGAAGCCAAACCAGCGCGGCACGCTGACCGAGACGCTGGATGCCTGGCGGGCCGCGAAGGAGGCAGGTTTTGCCGGCATCGTTTCCGCCCGGTCGGGCGAGACGGAGGATGTGACGATCGTGCATCTCGCGGTCGGCTGGGGCGTTGGCCAGCTCAAGGTCGGTAGTTTCGCGCGGGGCGAGCGCATGGCGAAGTGGAATGAGGCGCTGCGGGTCGAGGAGGCGCTGGGCGGCCGCGCGCGGTTTGCCGGAGAGGCGGTGCTGGGACGGTCGCGGTAGGTTTGCGCGCTGTGGCCTGGGGCCGCCCCTTCCCTCCGGCCCCCTCCCACGAGGGGAGGGGGAGTAAGCCTTGAACGTCCTCTTTCACTACACGGCGGGCCCGGATCTCGCGGGGCGTCTCGGTGCCATCCCTGACCTGCACATCACCGTCTGCCCTGAACACGACGACGCGCTGCTTGCCCGCCTGCTGCCGACGACGGATGTTATCTGGCACGTGCTCAGGCGCTGTACAGCCGAGATGATCGCTGCGGCGCCGATGCTGCGGCTGATCCAGAAGATCGGCGTCGGCGTCAACACGATCGATCTGGATGCGGCGAAGGCTCGCGGCATCGCGGTGTGCAATCTTCCCGGCACCAATGCGCGGGCGGTGGCGGAACTGACGCTCGCGCTGATGCTGGCCGTGCTGCGCCGGGTGTCACGCTTCGATGCGGCGATGCGAAGCGGCGAGTGGCTCGATCCGGAACTGCAGGACGGTATCGGCGAACTCGGCGGTCGCACTGTCGGCCTGGTGGGATACGGTGCGATTCCGCGCCTGCTCGCGCCGGTGCTGATCGCACTGGGGTGTCGGCTGATCTACACGTCGCGCGCGCAACACGCCGACGCATTGGGCGAATGGCGCAGTCTCGATGCGCTGCTGGCCGAGGCCGATGTGGTCAGCCTGCATGTGCCGCTGACCGACGATACCGCGAACCTGATCGACGCCGCGGCGATCGCCCGTATGAATCCTGGCGCCGTGCTGATCAACACCGCGCGTGGCGGCCTGGTGGATCAGGCGGCGCTGACCGAGGCACTGGCAAGCGGTCGGCTGGCTGGCGCCGGGCTCGACGTGTTCGTTCACGAACCGCATGACGCGTCGGAGGCCCTGTTCCGGCTGTCCAATGTCGTGCTGACGCCGCATATCGGCTGGCTGACCACCGGCACGTTCGACCGCAGTTTCGCGCTGGCGGCGGAGAACTGCCGCCGCCTGGACAGTGGCGAGGCGTTGCTGCATCGGGTGATGTGAAACAGTCGCGCTGAGCTTCACCGGGGCTTTATGCGCTGGCCACAGTCATTGCGGCGGCGGTGGCGGGGATCCTGCTGATTGTGTGGCGAGAGCAGAGGCCGTCTGCATGAGCTTGGCTATCTCCCCCATCATCAGTTTCCCATGAAGGCTCTGGGGACCCGACGCCTCGTTCTCCTCCATTATCACCACGTCGGCATCGAGTAGCGACCGCCGTCGTGCCTGCGCGTCGATTGGTAGGATATCGCGGTGATCGTTGGCGTAGTGCATGAGTTTGTTATCCCAGTAGAACCAGTCGGTGATATCCGGCGGGCAGGCCAACTTCTGCAGCGTCGCGTTGAGGCCGTCGAGGAAACTGCCCCCGACCTCGGTGATCTCTACGGGATGGCAGGCGCCTGGCAGCGGGTCTGACCGATAGGCAAGCTCCGGCACCGGATAATGCGTGTCAGGATGCCGCAGGTTCATGAGGTCGAGCAGATCGCGATCGGTTTCGTGCGGTGTGTAGGAAATCCGCCAGGTGAAGCTGAAGGTCGCCAGAAACGGCTCTGGTCGCTGAGCGTTCACTGCCGCGATAACCTTCTGGGTGGCGAGCGCGGTCGCCAGCGAGTTCCAATGAATACCGCCGCGGGGAAACATGCTGATGCCAAATTTCTCGCGGGCGGCGACGAGGTCGGATGCGGTGTCGACGAAGTGCACGCCATGGCGATCAAGGATGTCGTCAAACAACGGGAGCTTGTCCGAGCGGTCCTTCGCCGCGGCAGGGCAGCTATAGCCATTCGGTATGTATTGCGGACTCTGCGCCACCTTGGATGGTGTGATGACGTAGAGGAACACCTTCCCGCGCGATTCAAAGTAGTCCTGCATCTGACGAATCCGAGCGGCCCATGCTTCGTCCTGTTCGTGCAATGCCTCCAGATCACGGCTACAATATTCGTTCAGGTACCCCACTTCGAAGAGCTGCTGCTCCTTGCCGATGACCACGTTGCTCGCGCCGATCGTGCCGAGCAGCGAGTAGTAGATCTGGTTCTTCCAGTTGATGGCCGGTTTGAAGATTGGCGAGAGTTTGCCGATCGAGACCGATATCCATTGTTGGTAGGTTCCCCTCAGCACGGTGTCGAATGAGAGGATCGGTCCTGCCTCGTCGACGATGCCGGCGATGGTGGCCTTGGTCCTGAACCGAAGGGCCGGGATCAGCTCGCCGACCGTGGTGTTCCACGTCAGGTAGAACCACGAGATCACCAACACTGATGCGCCGATGGCGAGCGGCAGATTGCGAAGCCAGGCAAATCGGCGCCGCATGTCAGAACCGGAAATACAGAAACGGCTTGAACGGATCGGCGACCGCCTTTCCGACGGCCAGCACGAAGATCAGCGAGATCGCCATCTGCAGCGCAAAATTCCATGCCGGTGCGGCGAAGATGGCGTGCCGAATGCGATGGAAGCCAGGCATTCGCGGCATGGCGCAGATGACTGCCGCAATGATCGCCGCGACCGTCACATCAGGGGTGATCAGCAGCCCGACGACGTGGCTGGGCAGACCCGGCTGCACCATTGCACGCAAGAAGGCGATGGCCTGATCCCAGGAGTGGGCGCGGAAGATTGTCCAACCAATCACGACGATGGCGAAGGTGATGAGGTTTGCCACGATTCGCGGCAGTCGGTCCAGCAGGCGCAACAGGAACAGCCGGTCCAATACCAGGAACAGCCCATTGTAGGCGCCCCAGGCGACGTAGGTCCACGCCGCGCCATGCCACAGACCGGAGGCAAGAAAGCAGACCCAGAGGTTGATATAGACCCGGACCGGCGAGACACGGTTGCCGCCGAGTGGAATGTAGAGATATTCGCGTATCCAGGTGGTGAGCGAGATATGCCAGCGTCGCCAGAACTCCGTGATGCTGCAGGCGATATACGGCATGTCGAAGTTCTCGCGGAGGCGGAAGCCGAGCATGCGGGCGATGCCGATCGCCATGTCGGAATAGCCCGAGAAGTCGAAATAGATCTGGAAGGTGAAGAAGATGACCCCGCTCCAGGCCTGACTGAACCCGAGCCCGGAGGCATTCGCCGCGAAGATCTGGTCGGCGCCGGTGCCGAGCGTGTCGGCAATCAGGGTCTTTTTCCCGACGCCCATCATGAATCGGAGAAACCCCACCGAGATATCGTCGAGACGTGCCGCCGGCATGGCGGCGAGCTGGTCCTCCATCTCGTGGTATTTGATGATGGGGCCGGCCAGCAGCTTAGGGAAGAAGAAGACATAGAGCAGGTAGGTGGCAAACCGTCCTGCCGGGTGACTGATCCGGCGATAGATATCGACGAGGTAGGTGATCTTCTCGAACACGATGAACGAGACGCCGATCGGCAGGATGATAGTGGGCACCGGTAGTGGGTTCACTGCCATTCCGAGCAGCAGATCGTTCAGGTTTTCGACCAGAAACCGCGTGTACTTGTAGTGGACGAGGATCCCGAGGTTGAGCAGGACGCCGAGGGTGAGGAGCAGCCTTGCCTGACGGGACCGAGACGGCAGGCGGTCTATACGGCGGGCGATCAGATGATCGGCCAATGCGGACGCCAGCACCACTGGAGCGAACAGCGGTCCGCTCCAGGCATAGAACAGCACACTTGCGCAAAGAATGACCCCGCGGCGAAGCGCCTCGTGCCGCTCGCCCGCGAGATAGAACAGATAGAAGGTCGGGAAGAAGACGAAGAGGAAAAGCGGCTCGTAGAATAGCATCTGGGCTGTCTACAGGCCGCCCGTGAGCGGTAGCAAGACGGGTAAAGCCTACCCTCCGCCGCGCTCCTGGCCGTTGCTTCCACGAGCCTGCTCCGATAGGGTCCGCCGCTGTTTTTCCGGAATTTGGCCATGCATCTGACCGCTGAACGCCTCGACCGCATCCAGCCCAGCCTGACCATCGCCATCGCGACCAAGGCGCGGCACATGATCGCGGAGGGCAAGAACGTCATCTCCCTCTCGCAGGGCGAGCCGGACTTCGACACGCCGCGCAACGTCAAGGATGCGGCGATCCGCGCCATCGAGGCCAACGAAACGCACTACACCGATGTCGCCGGCACGCCGGAGCTGCGCCGGGCGGTGGCACAAAAGTTCAAGCGGGATTCAGGGATCGACTACAAGCCGGAGGAGATCATCATTTCCACCGGCGGAAAGCAGGTGATCTTCAACGCCATGCTGGCAACCCTGAACAAGGATGACGAGGTGATCATCCCCAGCCCGTGCTGGGTGAGCTACCCGGACATCGTCTCGCTGGCCGATGGCAAGCCGGTGCTGGTGCCGTGCGAACAGAACCACGGTTTTAAGCTGCGGGCCGAGGCGCTGGAGCAGGCGATCACGCCGCGCACGCGGTGGTTCATGCTGAACAATCCGTGCAACCCGACGGGCGCCGCCTATTCGGCTGAGGAGCTGAGGCCGATCTGCGATGTGCTGCTGCGGCATCCTGACGTCTGGATCTTCACGGACGACATCTATGAGAAGCTCGCCTATGACGGATTCAAGCCTGCCACCATCGTGCAGGTGGAGCCGAAGCTGCGCGAACGCACGGTCACGATGAACGGCTGTTCGAAAGCGTACGCGATGACCGGCTGGCGGCTTGGCTTCGCCGGCGCGCCGGTGGCGCTGATCAAGGCGATGGACAAGCTGCAGAGCCAGTCGACTTCCAACACGAACACCATTGCCATGGCCGCGGCGGTGGAGGCGCTGACCGGACCGCAGGAGTCCATCGAGGCGATGCGCAAGATCTTCGAGGAACGCCGCAACCTCGTGGTGGACCTGCTGAACAAGGCGCCGGGCCTCTACTGCCACAAGCCGGAGGGCGCGTTCTACGTGTATCCCTCGATCCATGGCTGCATCGGCAAGATGACGCGTGGCGGCAAGCGGATCGACGACGACGAAAGCTTTGTGCTGGCGCTGCTGGACGAGACAGGCGTCGCCGCCGTCCACGGCTCGGCGTTCTGCTTTCCTGGGCATTTTCGCATCGCGTATGCCAATGCGACCGAGGAATTGCAGGACGCGTGCTCGCGCATCCAGCACTTCTGCGAAGGACTGCACTGATGCCAGCATTCGCCGAGCGGCTCGGCCGCGTCCAGGTCGCCGCCAGTGTGCAGATGACGATTCGTGCGCGCGAACTGCGTGCGCAGGGTGTGGATATCATCTCGCTCACTCTTGGCGAGCCGAATTTCGCCAGTCCGCGTCACGCGATCGAGGCGGCGCATGAGGCGGCGCTGAAGGGCGACACAAAGTATCCGCCGCAGGACGGAACACCGGCGCTGAAACAGGCGATCCAGCGCAAGTTCAGGCGTGACAGCGGCCTGGAATACGCACTCGACGAAATTTGCGTCACCAACGGCGGCAAGCAGGCGATCTTCAATGCGCTGATGGCGACGGTGAATCCAGGCGACGAGGCGGTGATCCCGGTACCGTCGTGGAGCGCCTACGCATTGATGACCAAGCTGTGCGACGGCGAGCCGGTATTCGTCAACTGCCCGCAGAACAACGGCTTCAAGCCGCGCGCCGAGGACATCGATGCGGCGATCACGCCGAAGACCAAGTGGCTGATCCTGAACAACCCGAACAATCCGTCCGGCGCCTGCTGTTCGGCGGCCGAACTGCGTGCGATCGCCGATGTGATGGTGAAGCATCCCCACGTGTGGATCATGTCGGACGACATGTACGAGCACCTGGTGTTCGATGGATTTACACACGCCACGATCGCGCAGGTGGCGCCGGAACTGCGCGACCGCACGGTTACGATCAGTGGCGCATCGAAGGCGTACGCCATGACGGGCTGGCGCATCGGCTTTGCCGGTGGGCCCAAGAACCTGATCCGCGCGATGGTCAACATGCAGGGCCAGGCGACCGCCGGTGTATCCACGGTCGGCCAGGCCGCAGCGGCGGCGGCGCTCGATGGTCCACAGGATGGGGTGGCCGAGCAGATCGTCGCCTATCGTAACCGTCGCGACATGGCGGTGGAGATGCTGAACGCGTGCCGCGGCATCAACTGCCACAAACCGGAAGGCGCATTCTACGTGTTTCCCAATGTCGCCGGGTGCATTGGCAGGACAACGACGGGTGGCCGCAAGCTCGCGACGGATCAGGATGTGTGCATGGCTTTGCTGGAAGAGGCGCATGTCGCCACGGTTCACGGCGCGGCGTATGGCATGAGCCCGTACCTGCGAGTGAGCACCGCGACGGACGATGCGTCGCTGGCCGAGGGCTGCCGCCGGATCGCAAAGTTCTGTGAAGGACTGCATTGACGGAGCCAGTAATACGCAGCGGTCGCGACTCCGACGCTGATGGATTTGTCGACCTGATCAGTGCCTGCTGGGGCGAGTACCCCAGCATCAAGATCGACATTGATGCCGAGGCGCCGGAACTGCGTGCGCTGGCCTCCTATTACGTGGGGAAGGGTGGCGCGTTGTGGGCCGCGGAAGCCGTTGGGCGTATCGTCGGCATGATCGGCGCTGTGCCGCGTTACGATGGCGTATGGGAAATCGTTCGGCTTTACATGCTCGATGCGTATCGAGGGACCGATCTGGCGCCGCGACTGCTTACGACTGCCGAAGCACATGCTCGAACGGCGGGTGCGACGCGGCTCGTGCTGTGGAGCGACACGCGGTTCGACCGCGCGCATCGGTTTTATGAGAAGAGCAGTTTCGTTCGGCACGGGCCGATCCGTGTGCTGCATGACATCTCGAACTCGCTGGAATTTGGCTACGCAAAGCCGATCTCCGGCATCGAGTTGCTCGATACCGCAGGTGCTGCGTCGGCTGAGCGGCGCCTCGCCGAAATCCTGCGCGCCTGCGTTGATGCCGGTGCATCGGTGTCTTATCTGCCGCCGCTCGCCCTCGATGTCGCTCGTGGCTTTTGGCGGCGCATGGCCGCCGATGTCGCTGCCGGCACGCGGATCCTGCTCGCTGCGTGGCACAACGCCGAGCTGGTGGGAACTGTGATGCTGGAATTCGCGTCCGCGCCCAATCAGCCTCATCGCGCCGAGGTGCAAAAGCTGCTCGTGCATCCAGATGCACGTCGATCTGGCGTGGCACGCGCGCTGATGACGCGTCTGGAACTAGAGGCTGCTCGCGTCGGCAGGACGCTGCTGACCCTCGACACCAGGGCGGGCGATGCCGCGGAGCAATTGTATCGCGGCATGGGCTGGCACGAGGCCGGCCGCATCCCCGGCTACGCGCTGAGCGCGGATCGAACGCCGTGCGACACGATCTTCTTCTGGAAGACCATAGACCGAGTGTTTGCGGAGCTCCCGCTGTCATGCTAACGGCTGCCCCATCCATGGATATTGCTGTTACACACGAAGCCGACGCTCTTCTCGAGCTCAGAGGCGATCCAAGTTTCGCGACGCGCAACCGTTTGGCCATGCGGGACGTGGCCCAGGGCACGCGCCTGCTCCGACTCGCCTGGACGCTGTCCTGGCTGGACACCAGGTTGCGCTATCGCGGCTCCATGCTGGGGCCTTTGTGGCTGACATTGTCCACCGGCATCATGGTAGGCGCGCTGGGCTATCTCTATGCGGGCATTTTCCACAACGACATCCATGACTATCTGCCCTATCTGGCGCTCTCGCTGGTATTGTGGGGCTTCCTTGGCTCCGTGGTGTCGGAATCATGCACCGCGTTCACCGAGTCCGAGGGCATCGTCCGCGCGGTACGTATGCCGTTTTTCCTATTTGCGGAACGCCTGCTCATTCGCAACGTGATAGTGCTCGGGCACAATGTTCTGGTGATCGTGGTCGTGTTTGCGTTGTTCCGGGTCTGGCCGACCTGGTTCGCGTTGCTGTCGATTCCCGGGCTGCTGCTCTGGGCGATCGATTCGCTCGCGGTTGTCCTGCTGTTGGGAACATTCTGTGCGCGGTTCCGCGATATCCTGCCTATCGTGACCAGCGTGATGCAAATCGCCTTCTTCATGACGCCAGTGATCTGGAAGCCGGAGCAACTTGGCTCGCGTCAGGCGCTGTTGTGGCTCAACCCCTTCTTCGACCTGCTGGAGATTGTGCGGGCACCGTTGTTGGGCGTGGTGCCCATCGTCCACCACCTCTGGCTCGGCGCCAGCGTGTTCAGCGTGGTCCTATGGGGTCTCGCGTGGTTTCTGTTCACGCGCGCGCGCGGGCGCATCGCCTTCTGGCTCTGAACCGACGAGGCCATCGCAGTGGGCACTCCATGCATCCAGATCGAGGATGTCTCGGTCTTGTTTCCCCTCTATCACGGCAACGCGCGCAGTCTGAAAAAGACCGTGATGGCGGCTGCATCGGGTCGGCTCGGCAAGGATCGTCAGCACAGGGTCGTAGTGCAGGCTCTGCGTGACATCAGTTTCAGTTTGGCGGGCGGCGACCGGCTCGGGCTGATCGGCTCAAACGGTGCTGGGAAGACCACTCTGTTGCGTACGTTGGCCGGTATCTACGAGCCGGTGATCGGGCGTGTGCGGGTGCAGGGCAGCGTGAGCGCATTGCTGGACGCCAGCCTTGGTATGAACCTGGAGCTGACCGGCCGCGAGAATATCATGTTGCGCGGCCTGTACAACGGCCTGCCGCGGCCCGCTCTGCCACGGTTGGAGGACGATGTTGCGGAATTCGCCGGGCTGGGGGATTTCCTCGACCTTCCGGTGCGTATCTACTCCGCAGGAATGGTGGTCCGCCTTGGGTTTGCGCTCGCCACAGCCATCCGGCCCGAGATCCTGCTGATGGACGAATGGATCCTGGCAGGCGACGCGGAATTCCTGGAGCGTGCACGGCATCGGCTGGAGACCATGGTGCGAAGCGCCGAAATCCTGGTCCTTTCGACGCATGACATGAGCACCCTGAAGGCGTGGTGCTCTCGTGCGCTCTGGCTTGACCAAGGGCACCTGCGACTTGACGGATCAGCGGACAGCGTCGCCGCTGCGTATCTTGGCCTCACGCAGCAACCAGCGGTGGCCGCGCTTGCCGATTGACTTTTCATTATGGCCGGGCTTGTCCCAGCTACCCACGCCTTCTCTAATGCCGCCAGGAAGACGTGGATGGCCGGCACGAGGCCGGCCATGACGTTGGGGCGCGTTGTAGCTTATTAGTTCTGGTGCGCGTGGTACCAGGAATTGCGCAGCACACGGCCAGGCAGCGCGCCAGTGTGCTTGCCGTCCTCCAGTAGCACCTGACCGTTGACGATGGTCATGTGAATGCCCACCGCGGGTTCCTTGATGCGCCAGCCGCCGGCGGGGAAGTCGTGCACCACGCTTTCCGGTCCCGGCTTCACCGTGTCAGGATCGAACAGCACGATGTCTGCGGCCAGACCTTCGCGCAGCAAACCACGATCGCTGATGCCGAACAGCGATGCAAACTCGAACGTGAGCCGCCGCACTGCCTGCTCCAATGTCATCGCGTGCTTCTCGCGCACCCATTCGCCGAGCAGCCGTGTCGTGTAGCCGTAGCCGCCGTGGAACTGCACATGCGCGCCGCCATCGCCCAAGCCGATGAACGCGTTCGGATAGGTCAGGATCTGCTTCACCGCCTCATCGTCGATGTTGTTCTCGGCTTGCAGGAAGCGTGTCTCCAGCTTCTCCTCGACGACCAGATCCAGGAACGCGTCGATCACGCGCTTGTTCTGCATCTTGGCTATCTCGCCGATGGTCTTGAACTGCAGCGGCTTGTTCTTCTCCAGCGCGGGCTCGTTCACCCACATGTAGTCCCACCAGGTCTTGGAGAACCCGATGGCGCCCGAGATCGGCACCGAACGCTCCACCGCCTCGGCGTGCAGCTTGTCGCGCACCTGCGGATCGGCATAGGCACGCATCTTGTCCGCATCCGATGAGATCAGGATCGGATGCCAGGTCGGCAGGCCGCGGAACACCTGGCAGTTCTTCATGGTGAAGTCCTGCGTGACGCGGTTCGGGCTGCACATAGGATAGGCACGGATGCCGGCGCGCGCCGTCTCGTCGACGCGGGCGATGTGCTGCTTCCACTTATCGCCGGTGCGTACGGTCTGGCTCAGGCTGTTGTAGATCACCGGCCGGCCGCAGGCCTCCGCCATCCGCGCCATCAGCCCGTCGGCGAGTTCGGGGTCGACGCCGCCGCCCATCTGCACCGTGCCGGTGCCAAGTTCGCGCAGCACATCGGTGAGCGCGAAGAGTTCCTTGTCATCCGCCCACAGCGCGGGGATCGGCACACCCTGCGGATCGAAGTGGCCCTTCTGGCGCGAGCCCGAGAAGCCGATCGCGCCGGCCTTCATGCCGTCGCGCACGACCTCCTGCATGGTGCGGATCTCGTCGTCGTTGGCGGTGCGCTTCTGGCAGTCCTCACCCATCGCGTAGAAGCGCACGGCGGTGTGGCCGATCAGGGTGCCGGCGTTGACGCCGAGGCTCTTGTCGAGCCGGTCCATGTATTGTGGGAAGCTCTCCCAATTGACATCGACGGTGCGCAGCACCTCCATGGGAATGGCTTCGACATAGGACAGGAATTCGGCCATCCGCTCTTCGTTGCCGCGGCGCACCGGGGCCAGCGAGAGCGAGCAGTTGCCGAAGATCACCGTGGTCGCGCCGTGCTGCGGCGAGAATGTGCACAGCGGATCCCACGTCACCTGCGCATCGTAGTGGCAGTGGTTGTCAATGAAACCAGGTGACACAACGAGGCCGTCGGCATCGACCGTGCGCTCCGCCGCACCGGTGATCTTGCCGATTTCGACGATCTTGCCGTCCTTCACCGCAATGTCGCCGCGAAACGCCGGCATCCCCGAGCCATCGACGATGCGGCCATTACGGATCAACAGGTCATACGTCATCTTGTCGTTCTCCCGTTTACTGAACCGCCCACGGCGGCCCTTCCGCTTTGAGGTGAGCGTAGCACTCCGGCGGCTGAAGGGAAGCGAGACTTGGTCTCATTCGGGAAGCGGGCCAAACTGAGCCACTGGGGGAACCGTCGAGATGACCGCGACCAGGACGTCCCGCGCAGCGGGCAGCTTTGCTCTGCATGCGCGGATGCCGTGGCCGCTGCTGGCTGTCGCGTCGCTCGCAATGTTCACCGTCGCCGCCAGCGGCACCACTCGCGCGCCGTTCCTGATCGAGATGGCGCGCGACCTGTCGACAAACGTGCCGCTGATCGCCGATCTGGTCGCCATAAGTTCGCTCTCCTGGGGTGTGACATCTGTGATCGCCGGCGCGGGGTCCGACCGGTGGGGGACGCGTCCATTCCTGCTCGCTGGACCGCTCGGGCTTGCGGTGGCGACGACGGGCATCGCCACGGGCGGCAGTTTCGCCGCGGTCGCAGCCTGGGTCACGCTGGCCGGCGCCTTCTGCGGCCTGTTCAGCGGCGTGATCTTCGCCGAGGTGTCGTCGCGTGTGTCGCCCACACAGCAGGGACGCGCGTTGGGCTGGGTAATGAGCGGTCAGTCGCTGACGCTGCTCATTGGCGTGCCGCTGGCAGCCTGGGTGGGGTCCTGGATCGGTTGGCGCGGCGTCAATCTATGCATCGCGGCGCTGGCGCTGATCACGGCGGCCAGCCTGCTGGCAGTCACCGTGCGGCGGGCGAACGTCGACCCGGTTGCGGCGGCGCGAGTTCCGTCAATGCGTGCGGCATTATCGCGCCCGGTGCTGCGACTGCTCGCCATGGGGATCGCCGAGCGCATCTGCTACGGGCTGGTGGCAGTGTACTATGCGACATTCCTGCAATCGACCTACTCACTGTCGCTGCAAGAGGTGGCGCTGCCATTGGGCATTTTCGCGATCGGCAACATTTTTGGCACGCTGCTGGGTGGCCAGCTTGCGGATCGATTGCGCAATCGTCTGGCCATTTTCGGCGCGGCAATGCTGGCGTCCGGCGTTGCCGCGCTCGCCTTGTTCGGCTGGCAAACCAGTGTGCAGACCTCGGTGGCGCTGGGCTTCGGCTACGTGTTCTGCAATGCGATTGCACGGCCTTCGCTGATGGCATCGCTCAGCGACGTGCCGGAACACGTGAGGGGCACGGTGATGGGTCTGAACGTCACATCCAACAGTATCGGCTGGCTGGGTGCCGCCGCTCTTGGCGGGTGGATGATAGGCAGCATCGGCTTTGTCGGCTTCGGGCCGCTCGCCGCGACGGTGGCGGTGATCGGTGGCGGGCTCGCACTGCTCGGCCGTCGCTGACCGGTTGCCCAGCGAAAAGGCAGTCGCCGTCCGCGGATTGGGCATCCGTTTTTGGCATCGGTGTCGCAATGTCGTGGCAGCGCGGCACAAAACGTGCAAGGGTTCGTCGACGAAAAGTCCGATCGAGGGCGGCGGATGCGGCAGGATGGTGTTCTGACGGGATACGATCCGGGCAGCCTCTTCTGCGAGATGCTGCGGCCGGGTGAGGCACCGCATTCAGCGCTGTCGCTGCTGCGCGAGAGGCTGCGGCTGCTGCCGGTCGAGTCACTGCGTCGCCGCGCCGCCGAAGCCGAACGCGACCTGCTGGAGCGCGGCATCACCTTCACGGTCTATTCCGATGCGACCGCGATCGACCGCATCCTGCCATTCGACCTGATCCCGCGCGTGATCACCGCGCAGGAATGGCACACGCTGGAAGCCGGCGTGATCCAGCGCGTGCGGGCGCTGAACCTGTTCCTCCACGACATCTATCATGACCGGAAGATCCTCGCCGACCGCGTCGTGCCTCGCGAACTGGTGCTGGGCAATGCGGCCTACTGCGAGGCGATGATCGGCTTCGATCCGCCGCACGGCACCTATGTGCATATCTGCGGCACCGACATCATCCGTGATGACGCCGGCCGGTTCCTGGTGTTGGAGGACAATGCAAGGACGCCGTCCGGCGTGGCCTACGTTGTCGAGAACCGGCATATGTCGTTGCGCGTGCTGTCCGATCTGATGGCCGGCCTGCGGGTGCGCAGCGTGGACGAATACGGGCTCCAACTGCACCGCGCGATGACGGAGATCGCGCCGGCGGGCGTCAGCGATCCTCAGGTCGTGCTGCTGTCGCCCGGTATTTTCAATTCGGCCTATTTCGAGCACGTGTTCCTGGCGCGTGAAATGGGTGTACCGCTGGTCGAGGGGCAGGATCTGCTGGTCGATGACGGTCGTGTCTGGATGCGCACCACGGCCGGCCTTGCACGGGTGCACACGATCTATCGACGGCTGAACGACGATTTCCTCGATCCGGATGCGTTTCGCCCCGACAGTCAATTGGGTGTGCGTGGACTGATCGAGGCATGGCGGCGCGGCGGAGTGTCGATCGCCAATGCGGTCGGTACCGGTGTGGCGGACGACAAGGCGGTGTATGCCTATATGCCGCGCATCATTCGCTACTACCTCGGTGAGGACGCGATATTGTCGAATGTCGATACGCGAAGCTGTGCCGAGCAGGAGGGGCTTGCGTATACACTCGCGCATCTGCATGAGCTGGTGGTGAAGCCGGTGGCGGAATCCGGCGGCTACGGCCTGCTGATCGGCCCACATGCCAGCAAGGCTGAGCTGGACGAGTTCCGTGACCGGCTGAAGGCCAATCCGGCCAACTATATCAGCCAGCCGATGGTGAAGCTCTCGGTCAGCCCGACACTGTGCGATGACGGCGTGAACGCGCGGCACGTCGATCTGCGTCCGTTCGCGGTCACCGGCCGCGACACCTGGGTGCTGCCGGGCGGATTGACGCGCGTCGCGCTGCGGGCGGGGTCCTTGGTGGTGAATTCGTCACAGGGTGGTGGATCGAAGGACACCTGGGTGCTGGCGGATGAGTGAAACCGTCCTCTCCCATCACCTTATCGCTCGGCACGCCGGCAGTGCGCTGTGGCTCGCGCGCTACATGGAGCGCATCGAGAACCTGGCACGCCTGCTGGACGTCACCAAGACCTTCGCGCGCGACGCCGAGGGTGGGCGCAACTGGATGTCGTTGCTGCGTATCAACGGCGACGCGGAGGGGTTTTTCGCCAAATACGACGCGCCCGAAGCGACCAGTGTGGCGCATTTCTATCTGCTGGACTCGGAGAATCCGGGATCGGTGCAGTCGGCAATTCGCGCGGCGAAGGACAATGCGCGTACGTTGCGGGCGCTGATCTCCACTGAGATGTGGCTACAGATCAACGTGTTTCACGGCCGGATCCGCGCGTTAAGTGCACTCGACCTGGCGCCAGAGGAATTGTCCGTCGTCTGCGCGATGCTGAAGGAGGGCGTTCAGGCACACACCGGAATCACAGAGGGTACATTTTACCGTGACCAGTGCTGGCACTTCTACATGATGGGCCGTCATCTGGAGCGCGCCGACCAGGTCACGCGGCTGATCGACACCAAGTTCAACGCGTTGTTGCCGCTGGCCGCGGCGGATGCGGTGATCGACGCGGGCGAATGGAACGAGCTGCTGCGCGCGGCGGCCGGCTACCATGCCTATCGCCGCGAGTATCCGCATGGTTATGTGCCGCATGAGGTCGCCGGCTTCCTGCTGCTGAATACGGCATTCCCTCGGTCGGCCGGGCTGAGCCTCGCGCAGCTCGACTGGCATCTGTCAACCTTGCGCAGCCGCTATTATCTGCGCGGCTGCGCACCGGCGTTGGGGCGATTGGACCACCTCCGGACTATGCTGGCGAGCCAGACGGTAGAGGATATTCTGGGACGCGGGCTCTCACCGTTCCTCGATTGGGTGCAGCGTGAGATTGCGGCGTTGCACGAAGACATTGTGACACAGCTCTGCGGCGGTTGATCCGAGCTTCCTCGGACGAGGCTTGATCGCGACGGGGCCATCCGCCACGCTGGTGCGACGCCTGGGAGGATGCGATGTCACTCAGTCCCGCCAGCAACGGGATCGGACAGCCGGTGCGGCGCAGGGAAGACCTGCGGCTGCTGACCGGACGTGGCCGCTACAGCGACGACATCGATGTTCCAGGCCAGGCTTATGCTGTGATGGTGCGCTCGCCGCACGCGCATGCGCTGATCGGGTCGGTCGACGTTGCCGTGGCGATGCGCGCGCCTGGCGTGCTCGCCGCGCTGACCGGTCGCGACATGCTGGCGGACGGACTGAAGCCGATACCGCACGCCGTGAGCACCAATAATCCGGTAGACATCAAGCTCAGCAATGCGGACGGGTCGCCGTCATTCATTCCGCCGCACTATCCGATGGCCGCCGACGAGGTGCGCCATGTCGGCGATATCGTCGCCATGGTGATCGCAACCAGCCGCACCGCGGCAAAGGATGCCGCCGAACTCGTCATGGTGGCCTACACCGACCTGCCTGCCGTGGTTCACTCACGACAGGCAATGGCGGCGGATGCTCCGCACGCGTGGTCGGACGCCGCATCGAATCTGTGCCTCGATGCCAAGGTGGGCGACGCGCGCGCGGCCGACGCAGCGTTCGCAGCCGCTGCGCATGTCGTGCGCTTCAGCACCTCGGTGCAGCGCATCGCCGGTGTGACGATGGAGCCACGCGCCGCGGTCGGCCAATATGATGCGGCAACGGGGCGATATACGCTGCACGCCGGCGCCGGCGGTGCGGTACGCCCGCGTCACGACACGGCCGTTGTGCTTGGTGTCACGGACGATGACGTGCGCATGGTTATGCACGATGTCGGTGGCAATTTCGGCACACGTGGCGCGTCCAATCCGGAATTCGCGCTGGTGGCCTGGGCCGCTCGGCGCGTCGGTCGCGCGGTGAAATGGACCTGCGAACGTAGCGAGGCGTTCCTCTGCGACTACCAGGCGCGCGATCTGACCGCCGATGCGGAACTCGCGCTGGATGCGGGGGGAAAATTCCTGGCCATGCGCGGAACCAACATGGTCAACAGCGGTGCGTATCCCGTCTCGTTCGGCCCGCTGCACAAGGGTGTGGAGATCATGACCAGCATCTACCACGTGCCGGTGGTGGATTTCCGCGCGGTCGCGACGCTGACCAACACCGCGCCGACGCGGCCATATCGCAGCTCTGGCCGGCCCGAGGCAATGTTCGTGATGGAACGGATGATCGATCTGGCGGCACGCCAGTGCGGATTCGATCGCATCGAACTGCGGCGACGGAACCTGGTGCCAGAATCCGCCATGCCGTACCGCAATCCATTCGGACTGGAGTACGACAGCGGCACGTATCACGCGGTGATGGAGCGTGTGCTGTCGCTTGGTGACTGGGCAGGCTTTGCGGCACGCCGCGCGGAAGCGAAGCGGCGCGGTCGGTGTCGCGGCATCGGCGTCGCCAACTATGTCGATACGGCGACCGGCGTGCCACGCGAACGGGCCGAGATCACCGTGCAGCCGGAAGGCGTCGTGGAACTCGTCATCGGCACGGTCTCCAGCGGTCAGGGCCATGAAACCAGTTTCGCCCAGCTCGTCAGCGAATGGCTCGGCGTTCCGATCGACAGCGTCGTGCTGGTGCAAGGCGATACGGCGCGCGTCTCGGTGGGCGGCGGGTCGCATTCCGGACGTGCGCTGAGGATCGGCAGCATCGTCATGCTGGGTGCCTCGAACGTGATCATCGCCAAGGGGATGCGGATCGCCGGGCACGTTCTGGAAGCCGCCGCGGCCGATCTGGAGTTTTCATCCGGCCGCTTCGTTGTGAAGGGGACGGACCGCTCCATCGGCATCTTCGAGGTCGCGGCCGCGGCGGTGAAGCGCAACGATCTGCCGGACGACCTGCGCAGCCTGGACGGCGTAGGCGACGAAACCGTGAACCTCGCGGCGTTCCCCTATGGTTGCCATGTCTGCGAGGTCGAGGTCGATCCGGAAACCGGTGTGGTGCAGATCGCGCGCTACACGGCGGTCGATGACGTCGGGCGTGCGGTCAATCCGATGATCGTGCATGGTCAGGTGCATGGCGGCATCACGCATGGGATCGGCCAGGCGTTGCTCGAGCAGTGCTGGTACGATCCGCAGTCCGGGCAATTGCTGTCGGGCTCGTTGATGGACTACGCCATCGCGCATGCCGACGATGTGCCGACCTACGTCACCGAGCTGAGCGAGGTTCCATCGCCGACACACCCTCTGGGCATTCGTCCGGCGGGCGAGGGCGGCACGACGCCGGCGCTCGGTGCGGTGGTCAACGCGATCGTCGATGCATTGGCGGAGTTCGGCGTGACGCACATCGAGATGCCGGCGACGCCGGAGCGTGTGTGGCGCGCCATCCACGCGCAATAGACAGGAAGACGCAATGCAGACCTGGTATCATTGCGAGAACACTTATCCCTTCGTGCCGCAGGAGGTGCTCGCCGCCGCGGATTCGGTGCGGGGCAGCCTGCCGAATCGCTATTGCGATCCGAAGATAGCCGCCGACCTGTTCCACGAATGCCTGGACGAGCACCTGCTGTGCGACGATCTCGGCGTGAACATCGTCTCGATCGAACACCACTCGGGGATCAACAGCCTATATGGCGCCAGTCCGATGATCCTCGGCAACATTGCGCGTCAGACCAACAAGGTGCGCATCCTCAGCCAGGGCACGCTGGTCACTGTGCGGCGCGATCCGGTGCGCGTGGCCGAGGAATATGCCACTGCCGATGTGATCTCGCGCGGCCGGCTGGAGATCGGCTTTGTCAAGTCCGGTGACAGCGAGATGGTGTCGGGCAACGCCAACCCCATCGGTATCGTGGAGCGATTCTGGGAGGCGATCGACCTGATCGTGAAGACCCTGACCAGTCATGACGGCCCGTTCAGCTGGGAGGGCAAGCACTTCACGCATCGTCATGTGAATATCTGGCCGCCGTGTTGGCAGCGCCCGCATCCACCGCTCTGGGCCGCGACGGGCGATCCTGAAACGTCCGCCGAACTGGGACGGCGCGGCATGGTCAACGCGCTGGTGCTGCGTGGCATGGAAGGTACGAAGCGCGCCTGGGCGGCCTATCGCCGCGCGCGCGAGGAAGCGGGAATGCCGTCGCCGGCGCTGGATCGCTTCGCCTATACGGCGTTCGTCTATGTGGGTGACACGGACGAGGAAGGCGTGGAGGTCGGCAGCAAGCTGCTTTGGTTCCTCAACACGTCGTTGAAGCAGGCACCGCAGTTTTCAAAATTCCTGCCCGGACGCATGCCGCCGGAGATGGCACCGCGCATGTGGCGCACCGGACCGCAGGCCGGCGCACGTCCCGCGGATGCGCTGATTGGCATGACTGCCGAACAGGCGATCGCCAGCAAGCTGATGTTCGCCGGCAGGCCGGAAACTGTGTACAGGCAGATCATGGATTGCTATGCGGAACTCGGCGGTTTCGGCCACCTGATCTTCATCGGCCGCTCCGGCTTTCTGACACACGCCGAAGCGGAAAAGAGCCTCCGGCTGTTCGGCCATGAAGTACTGCCGCGGCTGAACGAGGCTGCGCCTGCAGTGGCGGCATGATCGCCAACGTCCTTTCCATCGCGGGTTCGGATCCCAGTGGGGGTGCCGGCATTCAGGCCGACCTGAAGGCGTTCTCTGCCCTCGGCACCTATGGCATGGCGGTGATTACCGCGCTGACGGCGCAGAACACGCAGGGCGTGCGATCGTTCCAGACGGTCGATCCGGCATTTGTCGCCGAGCAGATCGATGCGATCTTCGCCGATGTGCGCGTGGACGCGGTGAAGATCGGCATGGTGGCGACCGCCGAGATTGCGACGGCGATCGCGGACCGGCTGCGACATCACGTTGTGAGCAACATCGTCCTCGATCCGGTGATGGTGGCGAAGAGCGGTCATCATCTGCTGCGCGAAGACGCGGTCGCTGCGCTGCGTGATACGCTCGTGCCGATAGCGCGGGTGATCACGCCGAATCTGCCGGAGGCGGGCGTACTGATTGGCGCCCCCGCGCCGGCGACGTTTGCCGACATGCAGAAAGCGTTGCGCGACCTGCATCGGCTTGGCCCGCAGTGGGTGTTGCTGAAGGGTGGGCATCTTCCTGGATCGGACAGCACCGACCTGCTGTTCGACGGCACGACGATCACTGAACTGCCGGGCCATCGGATCGACACGCGCAACACCCACGGCACTGGCTGCACGCTCTCAGCCGCGATCGCGGCGTTGCTGCCACGCTTCCCGATGGTCGAGGCCGTGCGCCGTGCGAAGGCGTATCTGACCGATGCCATCGCCGCGAGCGATCGTCTGTCGGTTGGCAGCGGTCACGGGCCGGTGCATCACTTCCACGCAATTTGGACGGAGGACGCAGCGCAATGACGCAATTCTCCGAAGCTGCCTGGCAGCGCACCGAGCAGCTGCGAAAGGCGATCGATGAACTGCCGTTCAACACGGAGCTGGCCGCCGGCAAACTCAGCCGCGAGCGTTTCCAAGGATACATCGTGCAGGACGCGCTGTACCTCGCGCAGTATTCGCGCATCCTGGCGATCGCCGGTGCGAGGGGGCCCGATACGGAAACGCTGCGGGCGTTCGGCTCGTGTGCGCTGGAGGCTGTTGCCGTCGAGCAGGCATTGCACGAACGCTACCTGACCGAGTTCGGCGTCGATCCCGCGCGGCTTGTGGACGCCGAGCCGTCACCGGATTGTCTTGGCTACACCAGTTTCCTGCTGGCGACCGCGTATCATGAGCCATGGGAGGTGCTGGTGGCGGCGCTGCTGCCCTGCTTCTGGATCTACTGGGACGTCGGTAGTCGGGTCGCGCGGCACGCGTCGCCGGACAATCCGTACCGCGCCTGGATCGACACCTATGCGGACGAAGGGTTCGGTGAAGCGGTCCGCAGCGTGATCGGCATCACCGATCGGGCGGCGGAAGCGACGACGGCAGCGATTCAAACGCGCATGATGACAGCGTTTGGGCGCTCGACACAGTATGAGTGGCTATTCTGGGACGGCGCGTATCAGCAGCGAGGCTGGCCACTCACCTAAGCCGCATCTTCCCGGATCATCGCGGCACCCTTCTCGGCGATCATGATGGTGGGCGCGTTGGTGTTGCCGGTGGTGAGCGTCGGCATAACCGATGCGTCGATCACCCGCAGGTTGCCGATGCCGTGCACGCGCAGTCGGGAGTCGACGACGGCGCCAGGCCCTTCGCCCATTCGGCATGTGCCGACAGGGTGGAATATCGTGGTGCCGAAGCGGCGTGAATAGTCGGCGAGGTCTTCGTCGGAAACCACGGATGGACCTGGCAGCGTCTCCTCAACGCTGTGCTGCGCCATCGCTGGAGCTGCAAAGATGTTACGGGTGATTCGCACGCCAGCGTTCAGTACGCGCTGATCGTTCGGGTCAGAGAGATAGTTCGGCGTGATGACCGGCGCGGCAAACGGATCGGCGGAACGCGCCATGATCGTGCCTCGACTGTCGGGACGAACCGGGCAGATTGCCACCGTCATGCCCGGCACGCGTTCCAGTTGCCCGAAGCGCGCTGCATCGTAGCTCGCGGGTGTGAACAAAAGTTGCAGATCAGGACTGGCCAATTCCGAACGTGAGCGACAGAACACCTGCGCGCTGGTTACGCCAAACGTCAACGCCCCTCGGCCAGTAACGGCGAAGCGCACCGCCTCCACCGCCAGACGAGCACCGTGCGCGAGCTGGTTGATCGAAACAGCCTTTTTCACTCGATGCGAGATGCGGGCGACGTAGTGGTCCTGCAGGTTGGCGCCCACGCCAGGCAGGTCGTGCACGACCTCTGCCCCGATAGACTGCAGATGCTCTGCCGGACCGATGCCGGAGATCTGCAACAGATGCGGCGAGTTGACCGAGCCGCCGCACAGGATCACTTCCCGTGCGGCACGCGCCTCGTGGTCTATGCCACGCTGACGGAACGCCACGCCTATGCAGCGGCGACCATCCAGCAACAGGCGCGTGGCCGTCGCCTCCGTCTCGATGCGCAGGTTCTGACGCTTTTTGGCTTCGGCCAGGAAAGTCTGAGCCGTTGAGCCGCGGAACCGCCCTTTGCGCGTCATCTGCGAGTAGCCGACGCCTTCCTGCGTCTTGCCATTCAGGTCGGGGCTGAACAGGAAGCCAACCTGCTGCGCGGCTTCGATGAAGCGATGCGTCAGCGGCAGGATAGTACGGTAATCCTCGACGCGTAACGGTCCGCCCTTGCCGCGATACTCCGCATCCTTGCCCTGTACATAGTGCTCCGACTTGCGGAAGAACGGCAGAACGTCGTCGAAGCTCCAGCCACGGCAGCCCATCTGCGCCCAGCCATCGAAGTCAGCAGGATTGCCGCGCACATACAGCATACCGTTGATCGAGCTCGACCCACCGAGCACCTTGCCGCGCGGCCAGTGGATGGCGCGACCCGCCGAGCCGGGACCTGCATCGGCGCTGTAATTCCAGTTCACCACCGGATGATGCAGCAGCTTCAGCACACCGGCAGGAATGTGGATCATCGGATGCCAGTCGCGCGGACCTGCTTCCAGCAATGTCACGCTTGCGCCGGTCTCGCTGAGCCGACTGGCGATGACACAGCCGGCCGACCCGGCCCCGACCACTACGTAATCAGCGTCCATACGGTCTCGTCGTCACGCGCGCGCCAAGCCAAGCCAGCGCACGAACTGTGCCAGCTTGGCCTTGATCACCTGCCATAACAGTCCATGCGCGGCGAGCGGCACCGGCTCCGCCGCTGCCTGCCGCTGCGGCGCCTCGGTCGCGAATTCTTCAGCCACACGCTTGGAGAAATCCTGCATCAGCGCATTGGCGAAAGGAACGCCGCCGGTACGCGCGAAGTCTGCCAGCACACCGCCAAGTTCCGCGTCCGACGTCAGCTTGACCAGGGTGGCCCCCGGTGTCGCCGGATCATCGCGCAACGCGTAGTTGATGCGAACCTCGATCCGCGCGGCGCGCATGTCCGCCGCACCGCGGCCGCGCAGTGAACCGGTGTGCGCGGCGAAGTCTGTCTCCACTGCGACACGGCCGCGAAACTTGATCTTCTTCGGACCGAAGGCAACCAGCATGCCGCCCTGGTAGTTGCCGTCCTCGTCGCGACCCTCGATCACCGCGCCGGCCATGCAGCGCGCCATACGCTCCACATCGGCGAACCGCCGGATGACATCGTCCGGCGTGCCGGGGACGCTGAACTCTCCCTCAAAGCGCATCGTTCAATGCACGGGCCGCAGCATCGGAGCGTGGCTTTCGCGGCCGAAATGCACCTTGGCATAGGGCTCGGTCGGCGTCGTCGGTGACACCCGCGCATCTATCAGATAGAGCCCACCCTTGCGGAGCCCCTCGGCGATTGCACCGCCAAGTTCCGACGGGTCCTTCAGCAGCACGCCATCGCCGCCGAATGCCTTGGCCAGAGCGACGAAGTTCGGCGACTCCCATTGCGCAAGCTTCTCGTTGAAGCCTTTGGCCACCAGTTTGTGCACCTCCGCGCCGTAGCCGGCATCGTTCCACACCACCAGCACCATTTGCATCTTGTGCCGAACGATCGTCTCCAGTTCCTGGATGTTGAACAACAAACTCCCATCACCCTCGACTGCCACATGCGGACGATTCGGGTTGCCTGCACCGGTGCCGATCGCGACACCAATTCCCTGGCCCACTGCGCCGAAGCCGTACCAGGTACTGGATCTCGACGCCCTCCGGCAGTGGAGAATACATTCCGACCCAAGAGAAAAAGTGGCCGGCACCGCAGGTGAACAGCGCCCCCTTGGGCAGGGCGGCGCCGAGATTCCAGGCGAGCGTGCGCGGATCAAGACCATCCTTTGGCGCCTCGAACCGGTGCGGCGGTGCGTCGATCACGGCCTTGGTCGCAGCGGTGCGCAAACCTTCCTTGCGCACCTGGCGAGCCTCCAACGCATCATTGATTGCAGCGACCGCCTTGCGGCCGTCACCCTGCACATACAGGCCTGGAATGACTCCGATCTGCTCGGGCATCGGCTTGATGTCGATGCGCGCGACCTCGGCTGACGGGAACAGCAGACCGCCTTCCGTCGTGTAGTAGCCAAGTTCCGCGCCCACACCCAATACAAAATCGGCGTCGGCCAGTAATTGTTCGGACGGCGCCGATGCAAAGGCACCGGCGATGCCGATGTCCCAAGGATGGCCGGCGAAGTAGCCCTTGCCTTGCAGCGACGTCGCGAGCAAAGCGCCGACGCGATCGGCCAGCTTTACGATCTCGTCCTTCGCGTTCGCGGCCCTTGCGCCGCGGCCGGCGATAATGACGGGCCGCTCCGCCGCGATCAGCTTTTCGATGACAGGCGCCAACTGATCGGGGCTGGGCGTTTCCATCCGTGGCGGCAGGAACTCCATGGAGGGACGGTATTCGTAATCCCAATCGAAATCCTCTTCCTGCAGATCCATCGGCAGGTTCAACACGATCGGTCCGCGGTGAAGGCGCGCGGCGTAGAACGCTTCGGCAATTTCCTCCGCCATGTTGTCGATGCTGGTGATGGTATGGAAGCGCGCACTGCTCGCTTCGGCGAAGCGCCGCTGGTCCATCGACTGCATGCTGTTCTTCGCGCCGGCCTCGATTTCGCCGGCGATCAGCACGATCGGCGTCTTGCCGCGATACGCCGCGATCAGCGAGGTGCCGCACTGTGTCAGCCCCGGTCCGCAGGTCACCATGGCGATGCCGACCTTGCCGGTGGTGCGCGCATACCCATCGGCCATCGACACTGCCATGGCCTCATGGCGCGCGTTGTACGGCTTGACCGAAGGGTTGCGGCAAAGTGCACCCCACAACCACATGTTGCCGTCGCCCATCAGTCCGAAGAAGTCAGTGAGGCCCTCGGCGATGAGGGACTGCGCAATTGCTTCGTAGACTTTCATCGTGCGTCGCTCCGAAAGTTAATCGGCCGCGGCCAGCGCCGCCGCCTCTGATTTGTGGCCCTGCTGATGGAAGTAGTTGGCCCGGTAGAATTCCAGCACCAGATCGCGGTACACCGCCTTCGGGTACCGTGGCGGATTGTCGGCGGACACACAGCTCGGCAGGCACTCGATCACCGCGGATGGATTCGGACTGTGGAAATACGCGATCGAATAGCGGTCGGTGCCCAACTCGTTGATCACCCCGTGTGGCGTTGACAGGAACCTATCGTTCGACCAGCGCCGCATGATGTTGCCGAGATTGACCAGGAACGTTCCGGGTATGATCGGCGGCGGGAACCATTCGCCACTCGGCAGGCGGATCGCCAGACCCGGCACATCGGTGCGCGCCAATGCGGTCATGAAGCTGTTGTCGGTGTGCGGTGCTGTGCCGAAGGTGTTCTCGCTCATGTCCTCCTGCGGCGGGTAGTGCAGGAAGCGCAGGTTGGCGTGGCCCTCGTTCGCGAAGAACTGCGCAAAGAAATCCGCCGGCATGTCGAGCGCAACGGCGAAGGCCGGCAGCATGCGGTCGCACATCACGCCGAGCGCACGGAAATACGCCATCATGTCCGCTTGCAAATCCGGCAGCCCGTGCGGCCACTGATTGCGCCCGCGCAGGGGAATGCCGGCCAGGACGTCAGGATGATCCGGTCCGCGATCATGGCTGACGAAGAAGCTCTCGTTCTGATTCGGCTTCGTCGCCTTGTGCACCTGTGACGCGCCTTGCACGGACGCGTTCATCGGCATGTAGCCGATGTTGTTCTGGTTGAGCCGCAGCTTCAGCTTTTCCTCCAGCGGCAGCGCATGGAAGCGCCGCGATGCGGCAAAGCCACGGTCGATGATCTCCTGCGACACGCCATGGTTGAGCACATACAGAAAACCGATGTTCTCGCAGGCAAAGCGCACCTGCTCGGCCAGGTGCTCCAGCGCGCCAGGCTTGCCGGCGAAATACGGGCCGTAGTCGATCACCGGAATCCGCGCGGCGGCTGCCGATAGGTCCTTGACCGGGTGCTGCTGGAACAGATGCATGAATTGCTCCGGGGCTGCCTTGGTCACACTATAGAGGCGCACGCCGTGTGCCGCCAATTTGACCCTCCGGCAAACCATCCACTACCGTGCTCGCGCCAACAAACTGCGTTGGGAGGGATGGATCCGTGATGGCCAGCTACCGTGTCTCTCCGGATCTCGACATGCACTACCGGGTCGATGACTTCACCGATCCCTGGCGGCACCCGCAGACCATTCTGATGCTGCACGGCAACGCGGAGAGCGGCCTCGCCTGGTATGCCTGGGTCCCGAAACTGGCGCGGCACTTCCGCGTGGTGCGGCCCGACATGCGCGGCTTCGGCGAATCGACGCCGATGCCACGCGAATATCCCTGGAGCCTCGATCGTCTCGCCGAGGATTTCTGCCTGCTGATGGACCATTTGGACGTGGAGCGCTTCCATCTTGTCGGCGCCAAGATCGGCGGCACGATCGCCCGTGCCTTCGCGGCGCGCCGGCCGGAGCGGGTCATCACGCTTACGGTCGTTGGGACGCCGCCGCCGTTGCGCGTCGGTGCTGCCGAGAGAGTGCCGGAGCTGATCCGCGACTTCGACACGCGCGGCGTCGAATACTGGGCGCGGCAGAACATGGGCAGCCGGCTCGGCAGCGCCTTCCCACCCGAGGGCTTTGAGTGGTGGACCAAATTCATGGGCCGCACCGCGGTCTCAACGCAGGTCGGCTTCATGGGCACCATCGCCTGCGCCGACATTCGCGCGGACCTGCCGAAGATCGCCTGCCCAACGTTGGTCATCACAACAGAGCAAAGCGGGCTTGGCACGGTCGAGGAAATGCGGGCCTGGCAACAACAAATTCCTGATTCCGAGCTGCTGGTTCTTGCAGGCAATTCTTATCACGTCGCCGCAACGCATGCCGACCGCGCAGCCGAGGCGACGCTTGATTTCATTGGCCGGCGCGGTGGCTCGAAGGAGGAGAAGCACAGCCATGGTTGAGATCCGTCGCGTGGGACCGCAGATCGGCGTGGAAGTGACCGGCGTCGATGTGAAGGCGCTGGACGATGCAGGGTTCGCGCCGATCTACCAGGCATGGCTCGACCACAACGTGATGGTGGTGCGCGACCAGGAACTGACGCTCGAGGAGTTCCTGCACTACAGCCGTCGCTTCGGGCTCGTGGTGCCGCATCCTTCGAAGAGCACGCGGCATCCGGAGGTGCCGGAGATCACGCTGCTTGGGGTGAACAAGTTCGACGCCGACGGCAAGCTGAACGAGGCGATCTACCGGCGCGGTGCGGAAGGCTGGCATACCGATGGTGCGTATGACGCCGATCCGTTCAAGGCGACGCAGCTCTATGCGCTGGCGATCCCGAGCACCGGCGGTGATACGTTGTTCGCCAACGGCTATGCCGCGTACGCCGCGCTGCCGGAGCGGCTGAAGCAGCGGCTCGAGGGGCGTGTTGGCGCGTTCACCTACGGCGGACGCAAGAAGAAGCGTGAACTGCTGAACGAGGAAGATCGCGACTGGCAGCCGGTGCTGCATCCGATCATCCGCACACACCCGGAGACCGGGAGGAAGTCGCTGTATTTCGATCCCGGCAAGATAGAGTCGATCGTAGGCGTGTCATCGCAGGAAAGCGATGATCTGATCGACGAACTCGCGGGCACCATGATCCAGCCGGACGGTGAATACCGTCACAAATGGCGCGTCGGCGACATCGTGATCTGGGACAATCGCTGTTCCTACCATCGCGCGGCGGGCGACTATCCACCGCACGAGGACCGCATCCACTGGCGCACGTCGATCAAGGAGCGCGAAGCGGCAAGGCTGGCCGCCGAATAGCAGCCCCGGTCCCCCCTCTCAGAAGGGGGGAGGGGGGCAGATCTTACCGCGCCGCTGTCTCCGCCGCAGGGAAGTTGCACTCCACCGCGATCCCATCAGGATCGTAGTAGAACAACTGAGTCATGTTCAGCCGCGGCAGCACGCGCTCGTCGTACTTGATGCGGTGCTCTTCCAGGGTCACCTTCATGTCCTTCAACCCTTCGCAGGAGAAGGCGATGTGGTCCAACCGCCCGGTCTTCGCCGGATCGGTGGCTGCGTCCTTGATGTGTTCGTCCTCGGGCCGCTTGCCGATCAGATGCACCGTCGGGACGCCGCCGCAATACAGCCAGTAGCCGGGAAAATTCAGCGGCGGCCGGTCGCCGACCGACAAGCCGACCACATCGGTGTAGAAATCCTTCGTCGCCTCCAGATCGCGCGCCAGGATCGTGTAGTGATTGAGCGACATTGCGGGCATTTGTTTCTCCTCCGTCAGAACACGTTTTCCGGCTCGAGTCCGAGCAGGATCTGGCCAACCAATTCATAGTGCAACTGCCGTCCTTGCGACTGCTGCGCGACTGTGTGGATGTCGCGCAGACGCTGCTCGAAAGGCTGCTCCTCGAACACGGCCATCGATCCCGTGGCATGATACAGCGTGTTGACAATTTCGCGCGACTGCTGGATTGCCCAGGTGGAGGCCAGCCGGATCATCGCGCGATCCTCGGCAGTCTGCTGTCCCGTCGCCTCGACATGCCCCCATGCCGTTTCCCACGTCGTATGCAAAAAGGCACGCGCCGAGCGCCAGCGCGCTTCGCACTGCGCGAGCTGCGACTGCACCACGTTGTTCTCCCGCATCGGCTTCGACGCGCCGCGCGACACCTTGTTGGCCGGCAGGTTGAGGAAGTCATTCATCGTGCCGCGTGCGATCCCGAGGCCCACGCCGGCAAAACCGCAGGAATACAATTGGTTGCTACTGAAACGATACAGCAGCCCATCCTCCCGCCGCTCCGCCGGATTGTCCCGCGAGGTGGAGAAACGCTGCGGCACGAACAGGTCCTGCACCACATATTCGTTGCTGGCAGTGCCCCGCAGGCCGATCGTGTGCCAGATGTCGTTCATCTGCACGCTGGACTTGGGGAACAGCATGGTGCGGACCTTGCCGGTTCCGGCAACGGGCATGTGGGCGCCCAGCCATCTGGCATGATGGCAGCCACTGGCGAAGCGCCACTTGCCGCTGATGCGATAGCCGCCCTCGACCGGCTGCGCTTCGTATGGTGCGCCAGGCGGGCCCCAAGCCAGTATGCCGGTCGGCGGTCCGAACATCTCGCGGGCGACCTCGCGATCGAGATAGGCCGCCGTCATAGAACACCCGTTGTTCTGGCCGACGCACCAGCCAACCGACGCATTTGTCTGTGCCAATGCCTCGGTTACCTGGGTGAACTGCACCGGCCGCAGTTCGGCGCCGCCGAGAAAGCGCGGCTGCAGCATCCGGAAGAAGCCGCCATCGATGAGTGCCGCCACCACGTGCTCCGGCAGTTCGCGACGACGCTCGATCTCGTCGCCGGCTTCGTCCAGCATTGGCGCCAGATCACGCGCGCGTTGGATGAAGTCGATGCCTTCAGTCATAAGTGGCTCCCGTCGTCTGCAGAGGTTGATTGCCCTGCAACCCTCAAGGCTGCCACCAAATGGTGATTGCGGCCACCCCCGTGCTTCCTTACGCTCTGGATCGGACCGAATCAGAGGCGATCATGCTTCGAGGCATCCATCCATTGCTGGCACCAGATCTGCTGCACACGCTCGCCGCCATGGGACATGGCGATCGTATCGCGGTGGTGGACGCCAATTTCCCTGCCCTCAGCCATGCAAAGCGTTTGATCGCATTGCCTGGCGTCACCGCGCCGGCGGTACTGGAGGCAATTCTGTCGGTGTTGCCGATCGACGATTTCGAACCCCATCCAGTATCAGTGATGCAGGTCGTCGGCGATGCTGCGATGATTCCTGAGGCGGTGCGTGAATTCATCGTCATTCTGGCGCACAGCGACCTTGCGCCGCCGGCGCGCCTCGAGCGGCATGCCTTCTACCACGCCGCGGCCGACGCATTCGCCGTGGTGCAGACCGGTGAACGTCGTTTCTACGGAAACATCCTGCTCACCAAGGGAGTCGTACCGCCGGACACGCCGTCGTGATTCGGGTTGATGCGCACCATCATGTTTGGTGCGTCGCACGTGCCTACGGGTGGCTGACCAAGCGCTGAACGATCTACGCCCGCTGCATGTTTGATGTGAGGCCGCCATTCGGCGGGACCTGATGCGCGGGGTGGGATTTCGCCCATCGCGATGCATAGACACGCATTGCGATGTGGGCAGGCGGGCATTTGTTGCAGGGTATGCGGCCGACGTTGCAGGATATCGTAGACGCCGACTGAATTCTGTATGCAAAGATCGAATCCGGGATTTCGGAGTCGTAATTGGTCAGTCGATGACATACGGCGGTATGCCAATCATATTATTGTATGGTTTGGGCCCATCGCCTGATATGGGCCGTCGTCGATCCAACTGGCGGCCTTGGATATTGGCGGAATGCATGGGCTACATTGCTCGAAGGGCTCTGTGCTCCACGACACGAAGCAAATATCGGCGGCGCCTCTGGTGAGTTCTATGGCCTGTCAGGACTAGCAATATCTGGTGAAATAACGTTAATGTAGTCGCCGGTGTAAGGGGCGAACGATGAACAAATCAACTGACGAGGTCCTCGGCTTGACCGCGCAGATTGTGTCGGCCCATGTCGGGCATAACGCTGTCGAGGCGGATGCACTGCCTGGATTGATCCAAGAGGTGTACCGGGCGCTTCTGAACATCGGCCAGCAACCAGCTCAGGCAGAAAGGCCGGCGCCGGCGGTGCCGGTGAAGCAGTCGGTCCGGCAGGATCGCATCGTCTGTCTAGAGGACGGCAAGAGTTTCTCCATGCTGAAGCGGCACCTGATGACTGACCATAAGCTGACTCCGCAACAGTATCGCGAAAAGTGGGGTCTGCCGCGCGACTATCCGATGGTGGCGCCAAACTATGCGCAGACTCGGTCGGCGCTCGCCAAGAAGATCGGGCTTGGGCGCAAGTCTGGCCGGCCAGCGAAGCGCGCGGGCCGCCGCAAGCGCGCCTGAAAATCGCCACGGCTGGTCTGCGATCGGATGATTCGGATCACGCCATCCCTTGCGATTGACGAGAAGGCAATCGAGGAACACTTTGTACGTGCGTCGGGACCAGGTGGACAGAATGTCAACAAGGTCGCGACGGCGGTACAGCTACGGTTTGATCCGGCGGTGTCGGGACTGCCGCAGGCTGTGCAGCTCCGGCTGCGCGCATTCGCCGGGAGGCGCGTCACGGAGCGGGGCGACGTGCTGTTCACCGCGCAGCGCTTCCGCACACAGGAACGAAACCGGCAGGCCGCGCTGGATATGCTGATCCGGTTGATCCAACGCGCAGCGGAACCGCCTGTGCCACGCATCGCAACGAGGCCAACGGCCGCCTCGAAGCGCCGTCGTCTGCGGACCAAGGCGCAGCGGGCGCGCGTCAAGCAGACGCGGACCGCACCAATGGACGAGGAGTGACACGCCGCGGAAGTGACCTTCGTGCCGCGAAACTGTGGCATGCTGTTCGCCGGTCAGCAGGCGAGGGCAGGGATGTTTCGGGACGCTCACGGGCTGGAGGTGACGGCTGGATCGGCCGCAGCGGTGGACGCGTTCGACCATACGCTGACCGGCTATCTGCGCTATGGCGCGGACACGCCACAGCGCATGGCCGCGGTGTTCGAAGCCGATCCGGATTTTGGCCTGGCACATTGCCTGAAGGGCTATTTTGCCATGCTTGGCTACAAACAGTCCGCGGTGCCGATCGCCGAAGTGGCGGCCGCGGAGGCAGCGCGGCTCACTGCGCGTGCGACGCCGCGCGAGCGCGCGCATGTTGCGGCTCTGCGGCGCTGGATCGAGGGCGAACCGGATCGCGCGGCGGAAATCTGGGAGCAGATTCTCGGCGAACATCCGCACGACATCCTGGCATTTCGACTGGCGCATTTCGTCAACTTCTGGCTCGGGCGGCCGGACTTCATGCTGGCGTCGGTGATCGGCGTCGAGCGGCACTGGAGCGACGCGCTGCCAGGGTACAACGTTATTCTCGGCTGCCGCTGCTTCGCGCATGAGGAGTGCGGCCACTACGTCGAGGCGGAAGCCGCGGGCCGTTCCGCGATCGACCGCGACCCAGGCGATCTATGGGCGGCGCACGGCGTGGCACATGTGCTGGAAATGCAGGGTCGGCGCGGCGAGGGGATCGCCTGGATCGACAGCCTGCGTGGCAACTGGGAGGACGCGAACAATCTGCGCCATCATCTCTGGTGGCATGCGGCAATGTTTCATATGGAACGAGGCGACACGGACCGCATCCTGGCGTTGTATGATGGCGAATTCCGCAACCTGGCGTCGCGTCTGACCGAGGCACTGCCTGACCTCTATATCGACGTGCAGAACGCCGCCTCGATGTTGTTTCGCCTGCAACGACATGGTGTGAATGTGGGCGACCGTTGGGTCGAACTGGCTGATCGAGCTGAGGCCCGCATCGGCGACTGCCTGTCGGCGTTCACTTTGCCGCACTGGATGATGGCGCTCGCGGCGACCGGTCGGCAGGCGGCGGCGCGTCGCATGTTGCAGGCAATGCGCGATTTCGCGCAGGGGCCCGGGATCACAGCGTCGCTGGTGGCGCGTTACGCATTGCCGATCTGCGAGGCCGTGCTGGCCCATGGGCGGGGCGAATTCGCCCAGGCGGTCGAGGTCATGCGTCCCGCGCTTGGCGGCATGTATCGTCTGGGCGGCAGCCACGCCCAGCAGGACGTGCTCGAGCAACTCTATCTGGACTGTGCCATGCAGGCTGGATTGCTCGATGACGCACGCCTTCTGCTGGAACGCGTTGCCGGCCGCCATCCGCTGCCACCGCAGCGACGGATCGGCTACGCCGCGGCAGCGCGAACTGTCGGACTGTGAGCCGGAGGTCAATGCCATGAATGCTGCGTCGAGTGCGGCTACCGCGCGATGAGCACCTGATCATGCCGAAGGACACCGCGGTCACAGTCGAGATGACGCAAGGCATGCTGTCCCGTCTGTATCTGCTCGTCGCGAGGGGTGGCTCGGATGACGTGTATTTCGCGCCACTCAGCGACCTGCGGTTGCCATCAGTTATCGCGCGCGGATCGATGCCGCGCGCAAGGCGGGTGCCTCAGCGATGATAGACGCAGGGCCCTGACCGTGCGCTGTCATTGAAGTGTTTCCACACTGCCACGCAAGCGTCATGATTGGCCGCGTATCAGACCGCGTGAGCAGCACGACCCTCAGCACCGTCTCCCGTCCGGTGGCCCTCGCGCCGCCACGCCGCCGGCGACTTCCTCTGACCGCGTATGCGCTGCTGCTTCCCTCCGCGATCTTCCTGCTCGCCTTCACCTACTGGCCGGTGCTGCAGGTCGCTGTCGGGTCGTTGACGGTGCGTGCATTCGGCGGGAGCGCCCATTGGGGCATAGACAACTACACCCGCCTGTTCGCCGATCCCCACTTCGCCACCGCTGTTCGCAACAACCTCGTCTATGCCGCCGGCACGATCATCCCGAGCCTGACACTGGCACTGCTGTTCGCGCTTGGTCTTCGCGAAGGCACCCGGCTCACCAGCGTTCTGCGCACGCTGTTCGTGCTTCCGCTGCTGATCCCACTGGTCGCTGCTGCCGCGCTGTTCATCTTCATTTTTCTCCCTGGCGCCGGGCTGCTTGACTACTACCTGGCACGCCTCGGCGCTGCCCAGACCAACTGGCTGGGCGATCCGTCGCTGGCGCTCGGCTCGATCATCGCGATCACGGTGTGGAAGAACACCGGCTACTACTTGCTGTTCTTCCTTGCCGGCCTTGCCGGCGTGCCGCAGGAGCTGCTGGATGCCGCGAAGATCGATGGCGCCAGTGCAATGCAGCGCTTCCTGCGTATCACACTGCCGCTGCTGGGCCCCACCCTCGCATTTGTCTTCGTGATCGCACTACTCAACGTAATCACACAGGTGGACCATGTCATCGTCATGACGCAGGGCGGACCGTCGGACAGCACCTCGCTGGTGCTCTACTACATCTACCAACAGGCGCATCAGAACTACGATATCGGCCTCGCTTCGGCGGCGACTGTCGTCAGCGTCGCATTCCTGTTTGCCTTGTCCATCGTATCGCTGCGCACGCTCGAGCGCGGAATCCATTATGAAACGTAGTCTTGTCCCGCTGCTGCTGTTGTTGTGCGCCGCCGCGCTGCTTTGGGCGATTCCGTTTGCCTGGATGGCGGTGGCCAGCCTACGCCCCGGCGACGCCGGTGCGGTGGACATCGCCTCGCTGTTTCCTGCAGGCCCTTTCAGCCTGGCCAACTTTGCCGAAGCCTGGAGCTCGGGCCATTTCCCGCTTTGGTACCTCAACACCATTCTGCTGTGTGGCGGCATCCTCGCGATCCAATGCGTCACGATCAGCCTCGCGGGTTACGCCTTCGCGCGGTTGCGGTTCCGCTATCGCGACACGCTGTTCCATCTGTTCCTGCTGCAACTTATGCTGGTGCCGCCGATTCTGATCGTGCCGAACATGACGACGCTCGTGACGCTGCATCTCTACGACACGCTGCCCGGCGTCATGGCGCCGTATTTTGCTTCGGCCTTCGGCGTGTTCCTGATGCGGCAGACATTCCGGACAATCCCACGCGACTATGAGGAAGCGGCGCTGGTCGACGGTGCGTCAGTTCCCACGATCATTTTTCGCGTGTTGCTGCCTCTTGCGCGTCCCGGACTCGTCGCGTTCGCGATCGTGTCGGTGACCGCGCATTGGAACGAGTTCCTCTGGCCGCTGATGGCGACCTCCTCGCCGTCGACTCAAGTGTTGACGGTCGGGCTCGCGTCCTTCACCTCAGGCGCGGAAGCGGGCTCGGAATGGGGCGTCATCGCCGCCGGCACGTTCTTCGTCGCCGCACCGCTGCTGCTGGTGTTTCTCGTGTTCCAGCGGCAGTTCGTCTCCAGCTTCACGTTGTCCGGAATCAAATAGGGGAATTGTTATGCGTTGGCCGCTTCTGGTGTCATTGATGGCGAAGCGAAGCAATCTCCACCGGTGCGCGCAACGTGGTGGAGATTGCTTCGTCGCATTGCTCCTCGCAATGACATTGGGTGCTGGCACCGCGCGCGCCGCGACCGACATCGACCTGTTCTTCCCGGTCCCGGTGCAGGGCAAGCTCGCCATCGAGATGCAGCGACTGATCGAACAGTTCGACAAGGACCACGCCGACATCCATGTCACTGCCGTCTATACCGGCAGCTACGACGACACCAACCTGAAGACCCGCGCCGCCATCCAGGCCGGTCATCCGCCGGGCGCGGTGATCATGAGCGCCAACTTCATCCGCGAATACGCAATCAACAACGACGCGGCGCCGCTCGATGACCTGATCGCCAAGGATGGCCAGACGCCGGCGCAATTCATGGACCTGTTCTGGCCGGCGCTGAAACTGAATGCCACCGAGCTGGGCCACGTCTACGGCGTGCCGTTCCAGAATTCCACGCCACTGCTCTACTACAGCGTCGACGCGTTCAAGGACGTCGGGCTCGATCCCGACAAGCCGCCGGTCACGTGGCAGGACTGGGTGGACGACCTGCGCAAGCTGGCGAAGCACGACGGCAGCGCCACGACGCGCTGGGGCCTGATGTTCCCGGGCACCTATGACTATCTCGGCTGGATCACCAGCGGCCTGGCGATGTCGAACGGCGGCGAATATTACAACCCCGGCTATGGCGGCGAGGTCTATTACGCCGAGCCTACCACCATCGGCGCGGTGCGGCTGATCGACGCCATGGTGCACAAATGGCATGTGATGCCGGAAGGGGTAACCGACGCCAATGCGGTGACCACCGCGTTCTTCCAGGGCCGCGCGGCGATGATGGTCCTTTCCACAGGTTCGCTGTCCTTCGTGCGCGAGAACATGAAGACGCCGTATCGCACGGCCTTTCTTCCGCGCAGCCTGGTGAATGCCGCGCCGATTGGCGGCGCCAGCCTGATCATCCCGCGCGGCAACTCGCCCGAACGTCAAGCTGCCGCCTGGACGCTGATCAAGTGGCTGGTAAGCCCGGAGGTTGCCGGCGGCTGGAGCCGCTTCACCGGCTATTTCGCCCCGCGCATCGCCGCCTACGACCTGCCTGAGATGAAGACCTTCATCGCGGAACACCCGGACGCGAAGGTGGCTCTTGACCAGCTCGCCTACGCTCGCGGCTGGTTCGCCACCTACAACACTGTGGCCGTCCGCAAGGCGCTGGAGGACGGCGTCCAGGCGGTGCTCTCGGGCAAGGCGACGCCGGAGGCGGCAATGGCGGCGGCTCAGAAGGAGGCGGACGAACTCATGCGGCCGTATGTGGAGCAAACCGCGCTCAAGCTGCCAGAATAGGCACCCCAGTCCGAAGGAGCGCCTCATGTTGATCTGCCAGCTCACCGACCTGCACGTCCGGCCGGCGGGAAAGCCTGCCAATCGCCTGTCCGAGACCAACATGTTCACCGAGCGGGCGTTCCGGGCGGTGGCCAGGCTCAACCCAAGCCCCGATGTGGTGGTCATCACCGGCGACCTGACCGATTGCGGTCTGGACGAGGAATACGCGAACCTGAACCGACTGCTGCGCAAGTTCCTGCCAATGCCGGTGTTCGTCATTCCCGGCAATCATGACCGGCGGGGCAATCTTCGCGCGGGATTGAAGCACCTGCCCGGCGTCGCCGTGGATCCCCACTACGTACAGGTACACGGTGGACGAATATCCGGTCCGGCTGGTCATGCTGGACACGCTGGTGCCGGGTGCCGGTCACGGCGAACTGGGCCCAGAGCAGCTGGAGTTCCTCGATCGCGCCCTGGCCGCGGCTCCAGACAAGCCGACCATCGTCGGCATGCACCACCCGCCCTTCGCCTGCGGCATCGCCCATATGGACCGGATCAACCTGCGGAACATACCGGAATTCGCGGCGATCATCGGCCGGCACCGTCAGGTGGAGCGGATCATCTGTGGCCATCACCACCGGCCGATCGTCGCCCGGCTGGCGCATGCCATCGCGTCGATCGCGCCTTCGGTGGCGCATCAGGTCGAGATGACGCTGAACCCGCACGACTCGGGTGCCTTCAACTTCGAGCCGCCCGCCTTCCAGCTGCACCGTTGGACCGCTGCCGACGGCATCGTCTCCCACACCGTCTATGTGGAGGACTTCCCAGGTCCGTATCCCTTCATCAACGATCCGGACTATCCCGGGAGCGCCTGAACCCTCCGACGATAGAAGGGTCATCTCGCATCCAACCTGGAACCAGTGCAAATACTGGCGCCGACCGCAGATTGTCGGACGGACTTTTCCGGGCTCACGGAATAGCGATACCCGCTGCGGTGTCAGTGATGGCGGTAGCCCAGCACCATTGTTGGGCGGCGGAGGATGGCATGGCGGCGGCGGATCGGCCGATCTCAAGCGACGAACTCCACGCCTATGTCGACGGCCGGCTCGATCCCGACCGGCGACTGGCAGTTGAACGCTGCCTGGACACCCAGCCGGATCTGGCTCGGCGCGTCGCGGCCTATCGCACCCAGCGCGACGGTCTCCGCGCGGCATTCACGCCTTTCGCGGCAAGCCCCATTCCTCCGCAGCTTAATCTCAACCACCTGCTGGAGGCACGTTTGCGACAGCGTCCCATCTGGTGGCGCGCCGCCGCGATTGTCGTGCTGTGCCTGGGCCTTGGCGGCGCGGCGGGGTGGTACGTGGGGTCATCACCGCGGCCGAGCCGTAACGAACTGGCGATGTCGCTGCTGCAGCAGCAGGCGATGGCGAGCCATGTGGTGTACGCCGACGACCGTCGCCATCCGATCGAGGTTACCGCCGCCGACGGCGAGCATCTGTCGCAATGGCTGTCGAACCGGTTGCGCCGCAGCGTAGCGCCGCCCGATCTCAGCCCTCTCGGCTATCGGCTGCTGGGCGGGCGCCTGCTGGCGACCGAACATGGCGGCGCGGCGGCGTTGTTTGTCTATGACGACGCGGAGGGCCATCGGCTCACTGTGCTGTTCCGTCCTATGGCGTCCGAGCTGCGCGCGGTGCGCACCGATGGCGCGCAGGGTCCGTTGAGTTCCTGCTCCTGGATCGCCAGTGGGATGGGATATGCCGTGGTTGCCGCGGCAGCCAGCCAGACACTGGACCAGATCGCCGACCAGATCAGGCGGCAGGCCGCCACAGCGGGATAGCCCGCAGTGGCGATGCTTTCAGATCAGCGAGCGGCCACGGCGGCCCGCTTCACGGATGTGACGTGCGAATCCGCCACAGGTGACGCTAGAATCGTGGTTGCCTATCGAGGGGGAACGTTATGGCGCGAGTCGATTGGCGCGTTGTCAGGATGCCGGTGCTGCTGTGCTGTCTGCTGACGATCGCCGGTGCGGGCGATCCTCCGCAGCCTGGTAAGGTCCTCGATGAGGCACGTCAGGCAGGCCGCAGTGCAGCCTCGCTGCCGGCGCCCACGGAGGACTATTTCCACGACATGGATGGCGGCGCCGACCTGAAGCCTGATCCTGCCACGAAACTTGATCCTGTACTCGGCCGCAACACCTGGCTGGTGTGGACCGGCGGCAACGACCGGTTCTGGGACAAGATGACGGACTACACGTTCGGCGCGTTCGACCTGTTGAAGATCATCGCCTATGACCCGAACAAGCCGATCGACCGTGCGGATCGCTGGAAGTCGCTCGGATTGATCAACGAGCCCTGCATGCAGGCGCCGGCAGCGCCCGACCCTGATCGCTTCGGTCTGCTGCTGGACGTGCGCAAGCCGGGTTGCGCCGCTGATCCGTTCGAGGACGCTGCAAAGTATCCTGGCGTGAAGATCGGCGCGCGTGGCAGCACGGTTCCAGTCGGCTCGCTATACGGCTATGCCAGCGGCGTCATCGGACTGCGGCTGTTCCCCAATCCCGACTTCGACGACGCAGCCAAGGCCAAGTGGAATGCGGACGCCTACTTCAAGGGCGACGCGAAGATGGTGCGGCCGTATCGCGTTGGCATGTCGTGCGGTTTTTGCCATGTGGGTCCAAGTCCGCTGCACCCGCCGGCTGATCCCGCCAATCCGCAGTTCGCCGATCTCAGTTCCACCGTCGGTGCCCAGTACATGTGGGTGGACCGGCTCTTCATCTACCGTCGCAACCCCGACAACTACTTCTTCCAGCTGGTGCACACCTATCGACCAGGCGCCATGGACACCTCGTTGGTCTCCACGGACAACATCAACAATCCGCGGACGATGAATGCTGTGTACAGCCTGGGCGATCGGCTCCAGCAGGCGCTGCGCTGGGGACGCGAGACGCTGGCGGACGGACAGCTCAACAACAAGCAATTCAACAACTATCTGAGCAGCGGACCACTGACGCAGTTCTTCCAAAGGCCGAACATCTCCTGGACGCCGCGCGTGCTGAAGGACGGTTCGGACTCGGTTGGTGCACTGGGCGCGTTGAACCGCGTCTATCTGAATATTGGCCTGTTCAGCGAGGAATGGCTGCTGCACTTCAATCCCGTGGTTGGTGGCAAGCCGATCTCGCCGATCCCGATTGCGTCCGCGGAGAGGAACTCCAGCTACTGGCAGGCGACCGAGGCCTGGACGCCGCATACGGCCTGGTTCTTCCTGCAGGCCGCCAAACCGGATCGGCTGAAGGATGCACCGGGCGGCGCGAAATATCTGACCACGGACACCGCCGCGCTGGATCGCGGCAAGACGGTCTTCGCGGAGACCTGCGCGCGCTGTCATTCCAGCAAAATACCGAAGCCTGCTGCGGGGCTTGACCCTTCCGGCTGCGCCGGCGCCGGCTATCTGCAGTGCTGGAACAAGTACTGGGCGTGGACCAAGACCGAAGACTACAAGACGCAGATGCGCGCCATCGTCAGTGCGCCGGACTTCCTCGAGGGCAACTTCCTGTCAACCGAAGCGCGCGTTCCGGTGACGCTGCTGCAAACCAATGCGTGCAGTCCGCTGGCGACCAATGCGCTGGCCGGCAATATCTGGGATAACTTCTCATCGCAATCGTACAAGACGCTGCCCTCGGTCGGCACGATCACGGTGCATGATCCGTTCACCGGCAAGCCTTGGCAGTACAAGATGCCGGCGGGAGGGCGTGGCTATACGCGGCCGCCGTCGCTGATCAGCCTGTGGTCCACGGCGCCGTTCCTGCTCAACAACACCGTGGGCGGGGACGCGTTCGAGCAGGATCCATCGGTCGATGCACGAATGCGCGTCTTTCAGGCGTCGATCGAGCAGATGCTGTGGCCGGACAAGCGGCAGCACGATCCGTCGCTCGCGCAACACCAACCAGGGCGATCCGATCTATCTCATCGATCGCACGACGCAGGACAGCAACATCAGCATACCTGCCGACTATCTGCCTGAGACGTTCCGGCCGCTCTCGGCCAGGCTGCATACCTTGTTGCCAAAACTGTTCGGCACGGACGGCAGCCTCACCATTGGTCCGTTCCCCAAGGGCCTGCCGGTGAACCTGCTCTCCAATCTGCAGCCGCTGCCCGAGAGTGATCGCTTGCTTGACCGCATACGCCATGTCGAGAATCTGGCGAAGCTGCTGGTCGATCTGAAGCTGTATCTGCTGACGTTGCCCTCGGGCGCGACGGACGAGCAGAAGGTCGGTGCGATCGGCAGCAAGATGGGGTCGGAGCTGCTCGCGCTGAACAAGTGTCCGGACTTCGAGGTGAACCGCGGGCACTACTTCGGCACGGGCATGGTGCCGGGAGAGCCCGCGCTCAGCGACAGCGACAAACGCGCGCTGATCGAGTTCCTGAAAACATTCTAGCCGCGGCGCGATGGACGAGTGTGATTATGTAATCGTCGGATCGGGGGCAGGTGGAGGGACGCTGGCGGCGCGGCTGGCGGAAGCCGGTATGCGCGTCACGGTGCTGGAGGCCGGCGGCGATCCACGCGAGGCCCCGGGCCTGCCCGAGGACTACGACGTTCCAGCATTCCATCCGCTGGCGTCAGAACATCCAGCCCTGCGCTGGGATTTCTTCGTGCAGCACTATGCCGACGGGACACGGCAGCGCAGGGATCGCAAGCTGCAGCCGACCGGCATCTACTATCCGCGCGCCGCCACACTCGGCGGTTGCACCGCGCATAATGCGATGATCCTCACTGCACCGCACGATTCCGATTGGGACGGGATCGCGGCGTTGACCAACGACGCATCGTGGGGCGCGCCGGCGATGCAGCGTTATTTCCAACGGTTGGAGTCGTGTCGCTACCATCCCTTGTGGCATGCGTTGTCGAGTCTGGGGGTGAACCCGACCGGACATGGCTGGGACGGCTGGCTGCCGACCGAGCGGGCTATGCCATGGCAGGTGCTTGAGGATCGACGACTGTTGGCAGCTGTCACCGAGTCCGCGATCGCTGCATTGCATGGTTCGTCGCGACTGGTGCGAGCGCTGCGACGCTTGCTGCAGTCGCGGCTGGATCCGAATGATCGGCGCCTGTTGCGGCGCAATGCCGACGGGCTCTGCTTCACACCACTCAGCACCAACCGACACCAACGGATGGGAACGCGCGAACGCCTGCTCGATGTCGCGGCGCGCCATCCGGACCGCCTGCGGATCGAGCTGCATGCGCTGGCGACGCGCGTGATGTTTGACGGCAATCGTGCGGTCGGCGTGGAGTATCTCAAAGGCGAGCGAATTTACCGTGCGCATCCCGGCGCCTCCGGCAGCCGCGGCGAACAACGCGTTGCTCATGCTCGACGCGAGGTGATCCTGGCAGGAGGCGCGTTCAACACACCGCAACTGTTGATGCTGTCCGGCATCGGGCGGCGCGATATGCTGACCAGACTGGGAATAGCGGTCCGAGCGGAATTGCCCGGCGTCGGCCGCAACCTGCAGGATCGCTACGAGATCGGCGTCGTCAACCAGATGGTGAGGCCATGGCGCGTGCTGGAAGGCGCGAATTTCACCCGCGGCGACAAGCTTTATGGTGATTGGCTGCGGCATAGAACGGGAATGTATGTCTCCAATGGAGCGACACTCGCGGTGTCGCTGCGGTCACGGCCGGAACTGCGCGTGCCGGACCTGTTCTGCATGGCGCTGCTGGCAGACTTCAAGGGTTATTTCCCTGGCTATTCGCGTATCATCGCCGAGCGTCACGACTACCTCACCTGGGCCGTATTGAAGGCGCACACCAACAATCGTGCCGGCGAGGTCACGCTGCGCTCCGCCAACCCACGCGACACGCCGCTGGTCAACTTCCACTATTTTGAGGAAGGCAGCGACAAGTCAGGCGAGGATTTGAAGGCGGTGATGACGGCACTCCGCTTCGTTCGGCGGATGACGCAGGAATTGAAGCGAGACGGGCTGATCAAGCGGGAGGAACTACCAGGAGAGTCGGTGCAGACCGATGAACAGCTCGCTGATTACGTGCGCAACAACGCATGGGGGCATCACGCTTCCTGCTCCTGCGCGATAGGGCCGCGCGAGGCCGGCGGGGTGCTCGACAGCCGGCTGCGCGTGCATGGCGCTGAGCGTCTGCGCATTGTGGACGCCTCGGTGTTCCCGCGCATTCCGGGCTTCTTCATCGCCGGCGCGGTGTACATGGTGGCAGAGAAGGCGGCAGATATGATCTTGCAGGATGCCTAACGGGCGAAGTAGCGCAAAGCCCGCAAACCTGGCAGGAAGAAATACGCGCCGCCGCGTACCGTGACGAATTGTGGGAGACCGGCGATCCTCCGACTTGTTCCATTTGATTGGGGCATTGAAAAGCCGTCGGTCGAATGACCCACCGGCATTGGTTCCCGGTTGCCAAGGAGCGGATCAGCCTCGCCGCTCATACCGCCGAACTTGGCGCTTATCAGCCACGCATTCTGAATGAATTCGAACTGACGCGAGATGTTGGCGTTCAGGCAAATGAAATGCAGTCCGCTGTGCGGGTCTGGCGCGTCGGGTTGCATCGCCGCGTGCCAGTCAAGCCTGGTGCCAAATTCGCGCCCGCGCCGAATGATGCGATGGAATCGGCTGGACGCGATAAGGTCCTGACTTAGGTCCTGGTGACCGAACCCGAGTGTGCGCATCAGCCATGAAATCCAGCCACGCTGTCCACCAGGCATATCGCCGGTACGAGGATTGGCACGCCGAACATGCGCACCGAACGGACAGTGCAGTCCTTGCGGGTCTTCGTCATAGATGAACTGGTTGCGTGCGATATCGAGATCATCCGGCCCCACACCACGGATCGGCTGGGCGCGCGTCGGAACCAATACGGCGCCCGACATCTGCCGGCCCACCATTGCCTGTGCAAGCGCGACGCGTCCGACATCGTCGTCTGCCCGCGCCGCGAGGAAGCGCCAGAAGCCGCGGACGTCCTGGGCCAGCTCGCGCAGCACCAGATAGCTGCCGTTGCGGCCTAAATCGCGGCGTGTGGCATCATCTTCTGCAATCGGCAGAGTTGCCGCTCCTGGCTGTGCCGCATCGAGTAGTGGCCGGTCGGTATAGAGACCGTACTCATTGCGATAGCCCAGCAGAAATTCCCCTGCCGTCAGCAGATTCCCATAGTCAAGATCTGCCTTCGATCCCGGCTCGCGTTCGCCGGACCAATCCACATCCGGTTGACTGACGCCATCGGTGAAGCCGAAAGGCTCCAGGCCACCCATATCGCTCGTATCGAGCCTGACGAGCACGGCGAGACCACTGCCGAGCCCGGCTTCGATCTGACGACGCCATGCCTCGAGGTTGGCTTCAGCATAAAGCATGAGCAGCACATGGGGCTCCTGCGAACCGCCCCAGTGCCATAATGTGGGCGCGCTGCTTCCCGTATCGCCAAGGCGGCGCGATCGGCCTTCCTCTCCTGTCATGCCTGAGACGAACTCGGCGGAAAATCCAGCGACGACGCTATCGGCCACGCCCAGCGCACGCATCCCGCTCGCGGTCAGCGCGACCTGCAATACGCGGTCAACGTGCTGACGGCGCAATTGCTCGATCGTCGTGATGGAGTCGGCCACGGTTCCGAGCCACGCGCGCGCCGCCGCCGCATCGTTCACTTGCAACAGCAGGAAGCACGCTTCCGTCAGCGGGCCATAGCCTGACCACAGCAAGCCTTGGATATCGCCAAAATCGCTGACAGGTGCTGGCATCGCGCGGCTCAGATCAACGCCAGCCAGCGTCGTGCCTCGGCTTCGGTCATAGTCTGGTTCTCGATCCCTTCGCGGATCTGCGTGTTGCGTGCCAGGTCAGCTGTCGTAAGCCCAGGGTAGGCCTTGTACCAGACCTGCGTCGGCACCTGATGGCGCCGCAGGTAATACTTGAACGTCAACTCCTCCTTCGCGCCGCCGGCCAGCATAAACCTGGTGCGCGGATAGCCGATGCCGTTGCTGAACACGAGATTCAGCCCGTAGGCAACCTTGTTGATGAAATCGTCCATATAACTGTCGAGGCTGCCATCATAGTTGCTTGCAAACAGCAGCCTCCGTCGGTTGTCCATGAACACCCATCGAGCGAAGTGGATAGTGCCGACGCGCGCAAGTCGGCCACGCGTATAGATTTGCCGCGTACTGAAGTTCAGCACCCAGAAGATGAAGATCAATGTTGAGAGCCGGAACCAGCCCGGCTTGACGCTGCCGAACGCGCTGAACTGATTGGTCACGTCGTGATCCTCCAGCACGCTCAATGCACCCACGTGGTCGGGTGTGGGTCGAGGCGCGACGACCGCATCCGAATTCTCTCGTCGTCGCAATTCCCAGATAAAATACGGCGCATACAGGATTAAGAACGGCAGCAACGCGATCAGCGCAATCGGCACGCCGATGAGGTTGCCGATCCTGTTCGCGAGCCAGGCACCGGGTGTGCGCGCCGATGGAGTAAGCGCAGGGCCAAGTTGCCGCACGGAAGCAGCCAGCCGCCGGTGGATTTCAACCGCCGACTCCGCGGAACCGCCTTTCAGTCGTTGACGTAACGCCGCATGCAATGCCTCCTCCTCACGAATTTGCTGCACGGTGCGCCCGACCCAGTTCACGTATTGCGCTGCGGGTTTGGCGGAATTCGCCTGCATCCAGGCAAGCAGATCGCCGTGTTGATTGAACCCTTCGCAGTACTCAAATATTCGTGCCAGTCCCGGGCTGGCCTGCGCTACGAACTCCGCCAGCATGGTTTCGGCCGGTCCATCGCAGTCGCCCAGGAACACCAGCCACACAGGCAAATTGGCAAGCGCCTCGCTGTACTGCCTGAAATCGCCCAACGTTTCATCGTGCAGTATTACGAGCCGTGCCACGTGCAGCCGATCGAAGCGTGCGAATGGCAGTAGCGGATTGTTCGGATCGACCACACCGGGCGACAAATTCATCGTCGCCAGCACCGCGCGCAGCCCAGCTTCCTGACCAGGAATGATTGGTGCCGCCACCATGAAGTTGGATTGCGGCGTCATGCCGCGTGTTGTGCCGTCAGAACTGCAGCGAGAAGTCGATCAGCCGCGTCTTGTCCCAGTAAACCTTGCCCAAGTACAGCCCCGGCGGCTGGATCAGCCTGATCTCATCGCGGATCCAATGGGCGACCATCGACGTCTCGGAGTAGTCCAACACAATGCATTCCTTGCCATCCAGCCAGCTTGGTGCCTTGTAAACCCTGGCGATGATGGCATTGAGGCCGAATGGGCCGATGCGATTGCGCAGCAGGCCGGCCTTGGCGTCGAATACCTTGCCCTGCCAGGCGAACACGCCGACGAATTTGGCAATCTCCGGGCTGAACACGGTGCCCGGTGCAACGATGGCGGTGCCGTCTGCCTGGCCATCAGGGATCGGGCCGGCATCGCTTCTGGTGAACAGCGCATCGAGCTCTGCCTGCGACATTTTGAGCAACTGCGGCACATCATATGCCATGGTATCCTCCCTGACGCGCGCGTAATTTACGCTCGCAACGATAGGTGGCGCAATCATTCGTCTTGCCCGCGAGGGTCGAATCAGGCTTTCGTGACCAATATAACACGCCGTGGGGAGACAACTCTATGCCGGATTTTTGGCAGGCATTGCACGATACAGTCGTTTTCGGACTGCACGTGGAGCGGCGGTTCGAACCCTTCTTTCGCCCGGCGGTCGATGCTGTGCTGCGCGAACCGTTGGCGAATCTCATTCAGTACCTGATCAATCGGCAGCGTCAGGATGAAGGGCTCAAACTCGCCGAGGAGAGGCCGCTGCCGGGCGAGGAGCAGGCGCTGCAGACGATCATCGACACGATGGCAGAGTACATGCGCCAACACTGGCAACCAGGGCACTATCAGCGCGCCGGCAACACCAAGACGCACGGCGTGGTGCGTGGCACGGTGACGATTTGCGATGACCTGCCGGAGCATATGCGACGCGGCGTGTTCGCAGAACCGCGTGAGTATCGGGCGTGGGTGAGATTCTCCGGACCCGGTCCCGACTGGCCGCGCGACATCGACGATGTCGGCTTTGTCAGCTGCGCCATCAAGTTGATGGGAGTGCCCGGCCCAAAACTGCTGGATGATGAGAAATCCACGCAGGACTTCCTGTCTATCTGTACCCCAACCTTCGTCACGCCGAACGTGGTGGCCAACGCCACCCTTCAGCAGTGGATACTCAAGGGCAGGCCACTGTATTACTTTGCTGATCCGCACGATTTGCACATGCTTGACGGACTGATGCAGTCGCTTTGGAACAAGACGCAGTACAACCCTTTGGGCGAGCGCTACTGGAGTTGTGTGCCCTATCTGCTCGGCCAAGGGCAGGCGATGATGTACTCGGTCTATCCTCGCTCGCAGGTGTACCGAAAGATCCCGCGACTGCCGCTGCGGCCACCCGACAACTACCTGCGCGACAACATGGTCAAGACTCTGGCCGAGCAGGACGTCGAATTCGACATTATGCTACAGGTGCAGACCGACCCGTTCCGGATGCCAATCGAGGACGCGGCGGTGCGCTGGCCGGAAAAACTGTCGCCGTTCATTCCAGCGGCGCGCCTGCACATTCCACGCCAGATATTTGACTTGCCGGCGCAGCTGGCCTTCGCCAACAACCTGTCGCTGAACCCTTGGCACTGCATCCCTGAACATCGCCCGTTGGGCAACCAGAGTCGGGCGCGGCGGCGCATGTACTGGGAGCTGTCGCAGTTTCGCCAGAAGATGAACAGCACCCCGCACGTCGAACCAACCGGCAACGAGGTGTTTTGATTGTGAATCTGCGAGGCATTTCTTGTGCGGATATCCAGCGGACACCCGCGCCGCTTGCGTTTGCCACACAGCCGTCAGCATACTGACGGGAGGGATGCTTTGACAACGTAAGGGAAAGCGATGGACAGTCAGTTCGATCTGTTATTGCGTGGCGGACGGGTGATCGATCCCGCATCAAACCGAGACAGCATTGCCGATATCGGTGTCAGCGACGGTCGCATTGGAGCGATCGAACCCACGCTTCCCGTCGAAGCCGCGCGAGAGGTGATCGATGTTAGCGGGAAGATCGTCACCGCGGGCATGATCGATACGCACGCCCATGTCTATCAACACGTCACCGGGCGCTTCGGTCTCAATGCCGACATGGTGGGCGTGCACTCCGGCGTCACCACTGTGGTGGACCAGGGCGGCCCAAGTTGCATGACCATCCCCGGCTTCCGGCACTTCGTAGTCGAAAAATCAGAAACCCGCGTCCTGTGCTTCATTTCCGCCTATCTGGTCGGCGGGCTGGAGGGTCATCTTTATCCGTCGCTGTACGGTCCCGACCAGGTGGACGTGAAGGCGACGATCCGAGCGGCGCGGGCCAATCCGGACATCGTGCGGGGCGTGAAGGCGCATGCAGAAATTGGCGGCGCATCGCGCTGGGGCCTGGAGGTGATCCGGCTCGGCAAGCGCATTTCCAGCGAACTCGGCGTTCCGCTCTACATCCACCTTGGGCAGCTCTGGCCGGTCAAGGACGGCGCCACGATCGATCCTGACGAAGTTGTGCAGGCACTCATGCCTTTGATGGAGCCGGGCGACGTACTGGCACATCCCTTCACGCGTCATCCAGGTGGTTTTGTTTCAGCCGCAACCGGCGATGTCCATCCTGTCGTGTGGGCGGCGCTGGAACGCGGCGTGACGGTCGATGTCGGCCACGGCTCGCACTTCAGCTTCGAGATGGCACGTCGCACCATCGAAGCCGGTATTCGCCCGCACACGCTCGGCGCGGACATGCACGGTTACAACGTTCGCGTAACCGATAATGGCGATGCGGCCACGCGCCAGGACAATCCGTTCTTCGGTGTCGCTCCGTTCAATCTGACGCACGCGATGACCGAACTACTGACGCTGGGTATACCACTGCCGGAGGTGATTGCGACGGTCACCAGCAACCCCGCATGCATGGTGCAGATGCAGGACAGCATCGGCGCGTTGCTGCCTGGGCGCGAGGCCGATATCTCGGTGCTCGATCTGCTGCGAGGTCGCTTCACGCTGTCGGACAACAGTGGCGAGAAGGTGATCGCGCACGAGATGCTCACGCCAGCCTTCTCAATCCGTGCCGGCAGGGTCGTGGCGGCAGACAGCACGCTCATTCCGCCAGCCGCCTTGCTGGCGGCCTAGACCATGGACAGCGGTGAAACTATCCATCATACCGTTCCGGCAGGCGGCCGCTTTTCTACGCGACTTGAGGCAGGCGACGTTTTGCGCATTGTAGATACACATGGCCAGCAGGCGGTGGACTTCCTGTGCTATTCGGTCGATTTGCCAACCGATCGCTATAACGCACCGAACACGATGAAGATGAATGGCAACGTCTATCTGGGGAAGGGAACGAAACTATACTCAGATCGTGCGCAGGTCCTCATGCGCATCATTGAGGACAGTTGTGGTCGCCACGATACGATCGGCGGTTGCTGCAGTGCGTGGGGCAATTTCGCGCGGTATGGCGTGAAGGACACGCCAAGCTGTCACGCCAATTTCGTGGCGGAACTCGCGTGCTGGTCGCTTTCGCCGTCCGACGTGGTGCCGAACGTGAACTTCTTCATGAATGTTCCCGTGCGTCCAGATGGCACGATGGCTATCGAGCCGGGCCTGTCCAGACCGGGCGATTACGTGGAACTGGTTGCAGCGATGCCGGTCATCGCTGTGCTGTCCAATTGCCCGCAGCGTTTCAACCCGGCCGCGGGTTTTGGCCCGACACCGATCGAGGTTATCATTCGGCGCGAGTGAGGTCATCGTGAATGAAGAGACACAGGATGCAAACCGACCGTTGATAATCCGAGGCGGGCTCGTCCTGGATGCGGCCGGCTTCCTCGGCGAGGCCGATATACTTGTGCAAAGTGGTGTCATTATCGCGATCGGTGCGCGCGGCATGCCGGCACCAGATGATGCCGCGGTCATCGATGCCTCGCGTCGCCTGCTGCATCCGGGCTTGGTGAACGCCCATACGCATGGCCACGGCAATCTTGCCCGTTCGATGGGTGATAGGTTCACGCTCGAACTCCTGCTCGCAGCGGCGCCGCACACGTCGCCTTATGCGAATATCGAGGAGAAGCGCGTTTCGGCGACAATAGGTGCTGCCGAAATGCTGCTGAAGGGTTGTACCGCCTGCTACGACCTCTTCGTGGAATTTCCCTTGCCCACAGAGGAGGGCATCGCAGCCGTCGCCGATGTCTATACGCAGGTCGGCATGCGCGCCGTCATCGCGCCGATGATGGCTGACATGACACTGTACGAGGCCATCCCAGGTCTTATGGAAGCCCTGCCAGCGCATTTGCGGACCGCCGTCGCGCCACTTGGACTGCCGCCCGGGCAGGAGACGATCGAACGCATGCGGTCAATCTTACAGCGGTGGCATGGTGACAGAACGATGGTGCGACCGGCTGTGGCGCCTACAATTCCGCTGCATTGCCGCGACGAGTTCATGATCGCCTGCCGCGACCTGGCGTCGGAGTTCGATGTCGGCATTCACACGCATCTCGCCGAATTGAAGGTGCAGGCGGTCGTGGGTGCGCAGCGGTATGGTCGTTCGCTCACCGCGCATATTGAGCATCTTGGCCTGTTGGGCCCGCGCTTCGTTGCGGCGCATGGTGTCTGGCTGGATACTGAAGACATGCGACGACTGGGTGCGCACGGTGCGTCGATTGCGCACAACCCGGCGAGCAACATGCGCCTGGGCAATGGTGTCGCCGACGCGGTGGGGATGGTTGCCGCTGGCGTCAACCTGGCGATCGGGACCGACGCGACAACCTGCAATGACAACCTCAACATGTATCAGTCGCTGCACTTTGCGGCTGCCGCATCGCATGCGCGGGGCCCTGATACGGCGCAATGGATCACTGCGCCGCACGTGTTCGCGGCAGGTACCACGGGTAGCGCACAGGCACTCGGGTTCGAGCGCATCGGCCGAATCGCACCTGGCTATGCCGCGGATATCGTGTTTCTCGATCTAGATGCGCCAACGCTGATTCCGCTGAACGAACCGGTCACACAGGTGGTCATGGGCGAGGATGGCACCAGTGTCGTCGACGTCATGGTCGGCGGCCGCTTCGTGGTGCACGAGCGACGGCTGTTGACGGTTGATCTGCCCGCACTCGCAGCACGCGCGGCGACCCTGCGGGCCGAGATCGATGCGCGCAGTGCAGCCAGTCGCAGGCGTTTCGATGCAGTGGCACCAATCATTGGCGACTTCTGTCCGGCTCTGGCACGCACCGAATGGCACATCAACCGGTGGTGCGGCTGCGCTTAGGTGGCTATCCCCGCATCCCGATCACGACGGGCCGCTTGGTGATGTCGATCCGCGCCTCAATCCACTCGACGAACTTTGCGGTTGGGTAGCTGATCAGGAAATAGATCACCGCCACCATCGCGAAGATTTCAAAGTGCTTGTAGGTGGCCGATGCCAGCAACTCTCCGCTGAACATCAGATCGCGCATGGTGATTACCGACACCAAAGCCGAATCCTTGAATATTGACACGAAGAAATTGCCAAGCGAAGGAACGATGATGCGGATTGCCTGCGGCAGGATGATGCGCCGCATCAACAAGTGGCGCGACATTCCGACCGATGAGCCCGCCTCCCATTGGCCCTTCGGTATCGCTTGAATGCCGGATCGAAACACCTCAGCCATGTATGCGGCATAGTTCAGTGTAAGGCCAAGTGCACCGGACACGAACGGCGTCAGCACGATACCGGCGTAAGGCAGCACGTAATAGATGAAGAACAGTTGCAGCAGCAGCGGCGTGCCGCGAATGAACTGAATGTAGCATGCCGCGGCAACTCTCAGCGGCATGATACGCGAGATGCGGGCGATGCCGGTCGCCAATCCGAAGATCAACGCGAGGCTGAATGCCAGCAGGGATACCGCAATGGTGAGCACCGCCCCCTGCAGCAGCGATGGAAGGAAGCCGATCATGTCGTCGAGTGAGAAGATCATCGGTTCTGCCGCGCGCCGCGCTTTCCGGCTCCTAGTTATTGTAGCCGGTCAGCCCCCACTTCGACAGGATTTCCTTCATCTTCCCATTGTATTGCATCCATTGGATCGCGGACGAGACCGCTGTCACCCATTCGATGTCACCCTGGCGGAACGCATAGCTGCTGTAGCCGACCGGGTTCTTGAAGGTGTGCGGATCGTAGTCCTCGACCATCTCGATCTTCCATTCGGGATGATCCTTCATCTGCGCGGCGACCACCGGCTGATCAAACAGCGCGGCGTCGGTACGGCCGATCGCGAGCTCCGGGATGATCTGCGCCCAGTCCTTGTAGCCCTGGAACTTCACACCGGGTATCGCCTGCACCCATTCGGCATAGTTTGTTCCGAGCAGGGTCCCCACTGTGTAGCCCTTCAGGTCGGCGAGTTGGCGTAGGTTATGCGGATTGCCCCTGGGGACCACAAGCGCTTCCGCGTAGTAATAGGTTCCCCAGCAGAAGTTCACCACCTTCGATCGGTTCTTTGTGTAGTGGATCGAGTCGCCCACGATGTCGAACCGTCCGTCCAGCAGACCAGGGATCAAACCGTCGAACGTCACCGTCTGCACGGTGATCTTGTCGATCTTCAGCATCTTCGCGACATAATGCAGAACGTCGCCGTCCAGGCCGGTCCATTCATTGGTCTTCGGGTCGAGGAACGAATACGGCCAGTCGTTCGAGGTACCGACCACCAGCCCTTTCTGCTGGATCTTGGCAAACGAGTCATCGCCGCCGTTGATCTTGATCAGCGAGAAGTCGGGATATCCTTTGTCGTCCACTGTCGGCGGTGCTGCGGCAGCATTACCCGGGCCACCCGCCGCAAGCAGCGTCGCGGCACCGCCGATCGCGCCCGTGCGTATCAGGCCGCGTCGGCCAAGTGGATTCGTGACGAGTTTGTCGGTCATGACGTGTTGGCCCCTCTTGTGTCTTTACGCTGTGACGGTGCTTGCATCCGCCGATGCGTCGGAGCGCCCATTCCTGTTCAAGATTGATTGCAGGAATTGCCGCGTCCGCGGGCTGCGCGGGTTGGTGAACACCGTGGCGGGCGGACCTTCTTCGACGATGTTGCCGGAATCCATGAACACGACGCGGTCAGCGACATCACGCGCGAAGTCCATCTCGTGGGTGACCACAATCATGGTCATCCCCTCACTCGCCAGTTGCCGCATCACGCGCAGCACGTCGCCAACCAGTTCCGGATCAAGCGCGGACGTCGCCTCGTCGAACAGCATCAGCTTGGGGTTCATCGCCAACGCTCGCGCGATCGCAACGCGCTGTTGCTGCCCGCCACTGAGCTGGTGCGGATACGATCCCGCCTTCTCGGTCAGCCCGACCTTGGTCAGCAATGCCAGCCCGCGCGCCTTCGCCTCGGTTAGTGGCTCGCGCAACACATATACCGGTGCCTCGATCACATTTCCCAGGGCCGTCAGGTGAGGGAACAGATTGAACGACTGAAACACCATGCCGATCTGTGCGCGGATCGCTTCGATGCGCCGATCCGGATCGACGACAATCTTGCCGTTTTCCTTGTAGCGAAAGACCGGTTTCCCCCCGAAAAGGATCGTGCCTTCGTCGATGGTCTCGAGATGGTTGATGCAGCGGAGCAGTGTGGACTTGCCGGCGCCCGACGGTCCTATAATGCAGACCACCTCGCCGCGCGGAACGGACAGTGAGACGTCAGTCAGCACCTCAAGACGGCCGAACGATTTCCAGATGCCATCGAGCCGCACAACGGGCGCCGTACTTGGTGTTGGCGCCGAAGCATTCACGGTCCAATCAACCTGAAACCATCCCTGAAGCCACCGGCCATGTTAGCCAGCCGCATCAGACCGCTGCGTTCCAGCACTAGGTCGGCCTGCGTACCACAGTCGCCAGGCGCGCCGCTGGTGTGACCGCCGGCCCAATGCACGCGGTACAGCGGTGGCGTACTCAGACGCCGCGCCTCGATCACAAAACTGCCACCATCACGAGCCATGACACTTGGGCTGAGAACGCAGTGTTTATCGTGTGAGGGATCGGTCAAGCCGGCGTGTATGGGATCAACGATCGCGCCATCGACCGACCACTGCTCGCTCGCCGCTTTATCAGGCCTGAACACAACGACGCCTCCGACTGATGGCCCGAACTGTTCGAGTTCCTGCATGGCCCAGAGCCCCGTCGTCACCGTCAGCAGCGCGCCGGCAGTCAACATCAGGATGGCGGCCAGGAACGAATCGTCCACGCTCTGCCGGCGAGGACGCCCGATGACGTCGCGTCGGCGGCGCCACCAGTGCGTATTCACGCGGCCTCGGAGCTTCGGTCTGCGTCGCACCGGACCAACTTCACCAGCCGCGCCAGCTTCGCATTCAGATCAAGTGAGGCCATCTCATCCATCACGAGGGAGGCAGCAAGCGACATGCCAATGCAACTGCCGTCCCAATCGGCGCCGCCGCACGCGACGTGCTCTGAATCTTGGCAGGGAGTGGCGGAAATCCGGGCTGTTGCACAGAACTTGTCGTCGGTACTCGGTGAGCACCTCCCGCAAGGTTCGCCCCCGATACGCCGTTCGCATCAGGCCTCTCCGTTGCAGCGCCGGAACCAGACCTTCCGTTACCTCCACAATCAACCGGCGGTTGGTACGCTGGAACGGCGTACTGATCAGGAAGCCGTCGCCGCCGATCGCCTCCATGGCGTTCTCCATGCGCTCCGCCACCGTGTCGGGCGTGCCGACGAAATCCACCTCCGAATTTGGGGCGCCGAACCGTTCCATCGCGAGTTGGCGCAATGTCTTGTTGCTGCCCCATTGGGCGAACTTGTCGAGCGAACCCTGCTCGCCGTTCGTGGTCAATCGCGGCAGCGGCTGGTCGAGATCGTACTTGGAAAAATCGATGTCGGTGACGGTCGCCGTGCTGGCCAGCGCGCGCTCGATGAAGTGCGGCGACGACACCATGCGATGACGCTTCGCCTGCGCCTCTTCGTCAGTCTCGGCGAGGATTGGATACACCAGGAACAGCACCTTGATGTCGTCCGGATTTCGCCCGAACGACACGGCATGGCGGCGGACATCATCACGATACTGCTTCATGCCCTCGATGCCGTTCGCGGTGGCGATGATCGAATCCGCATGTTTCGCGGCGAATGCGCGACCACGCGGCGAACCGCCCGCCTGCACGAACACCGGCTTGCCTTGCGGTGAACGCACCGTGTTCAACGGGCCGCGGCACTTGAAATACTTGCCGTCGAAATGGATCGGTCGAACCTTGCGGTAGTCGGCATAGGTGCCCGTGGCGCGATCCATCACCACCGCATCGTGATCCCACGAGTCGAAGAGCTTGCAGACCAGATCGACATATTCGTCCGCCATTTCGTAGCGCTGTTCACGGGGCGGCAGCTTGTCGAGGCCAAAGTTCTGCGCCGCGATGTCCTCGCCGGAAGTGACGATGTTCCAGCCGAAACGCCCACCGGCGATGTGGTCCAGCGTCGAGCAGAGACGCGCCAGCATGAACGGCGGATAGGCCAAGGTGGACATTGTGGCGACGACGCCAAGGCGCGAGGTCGCCGCCGCGATCAGTGCAGCGAGCGGCATCGGATCGTGCTTCGGCACCTGCAGCGCATGTTTCAACGCGGCCTCCGCGCTGTCGCCATACGCCTCGGACACCATCAGCGTGTCCTCGATCATGATGTAGTCAAAGCAGGCACGCTCCAGCGCCTGCGCCATGTCCACGTAAAATTTGCCGTCCCATGGCGACCCGCCGGCTGCCAGCGGGTTGTCCCATTCGCCAGGCGTGAAATTCATGAACCAGCCCAGATGAAGCGGACTGCCTGCCACGTTTGCACCTCCTGCTCCCGGATCGCCGGGGATTACGAGCAAATCTCAGGCCAGCCGCCATGGCACATGGGTTGCTTCCTTATCCGCGCGAACATAAGAACGGAGGGGCAACTTCATGTTGAGACGCACAGTGCTGACCGCGGCAGGTTCGGCCGCTCTGCTGGGCCTCGCTGGAACGCGCGCGGCGCGGGCGGATGCGCTGGACGAGGCCAAGAAGCGCGGTACGCTCGTGGTCGGCATGGAAGCCGCTTACGTGCCGTACGAGTTCTTCAAGGACGGCAAGATCATCGGCTACGATCCCGACATCATCGACCTCTTCGCCCCCAAGCTCGGTGTGAAGGTACAGCTCGTCGATACCGCGTGGAACGGCATCATCCCCGCGCTCTATGCCAAGAAGTTCGACGTTATCGTCTCCGCAATGACCATCACCAAGGAACGCGCCGAGAAGGTGCTGTTCTCCATGCCCTATGCCGACGCGAGCAACGTCATCCTGCTGCGTGCCAACGAGGACAGCATCAAGACCGCTGATGATCTGTCCGGCAAGGTCGTCGGCGTGCAGATCGGCAGCGCCGCCGCCGGCATCATCAAAACGTTCGAGGCAAAGTTGAAGGCAGGCGGCAAGCCCGGATATGCCGACGTTAAGCAGTACGAGCACTACCCCGAAGCCTATCAGGACCTGCTCAACAAGCGCGTCGATGCGGTGGTGAACTCGAAGTCAACCATGCTCGTGGTGATGAAGGACGCCCCGGGCAAGTTCAAGATGATCGGCGGCGTCTCTGACATCACCGCGTATTTCGGCATGGCGTTCCGTAAGGAAGACACGGCATTTCAGGCATTCGTCAACCAGCAGCTTGCCGGCATGAAAGCCGACGGCACGCTGGCGAAGCTTCAGGAGAAGTGGTTCGGCGCCACGATGAGCACGCCCAACGAGGTGCCAGAAGTACTGCCCTGACGCCAGCGCCACATGCCGGATTTCGATTGGGGGGTCATATGGTACGCCGCGCCCTATATGCTGCAGGGCGCCGTTGTCACGCTGGAGATCTCCATCTGCGCGATGGCGGTCGGCACTGTGGTTGGCCTGGTCTGCGGCCTGATCAGCGTCTCCGACCTCGCCATCCCAAAGGCGATTGTGCGGGCCTACGTCTACTTCGTGCGTGGCACACCGGCGCTCGTGCAGATCTTCCTGGTGTACTTTGCGCTTCCGCGTATCGGTTTCGAGCTTTCTCCCTTCGCAAGCGGCGTCGCCGCGCTGGCGTTCAACTCGGGTGGGTTCATTTCGGAAATCGTCCGCGCCGGCCTACAATCGATCGATGTAGGCCAGACCGAGGCGGCGCTCTCCATCGGTATGACCGACCGCCAGTCCATCCTGTTCATCCTGCTGCCGCAGTCGCTGCGACGCATCACCCCGCCATTGACCAACGAGGTGATCACGCTGGTGAAGAGCTCGTCGCTGCTCTCGGTAATATCGATCACCGAGCTGACCCGCTCCGCGCAGGTGATCATCGCTGAGCGCTTCACACCGTTCGAGTTGTACGCCGAACTGGCGGTGTACTATCTGGTGATGATCTCGGTGCTCGCCTGGTTCTCGGAATACGTCGAGAAGAAGCTGGCATGACGGCCCCACCGCTGCTCGCCATCCACGGCCTGTCCAAGGTGTTCGGCGAAGTGCCCGTTGTCGACCGCGTCGACCTCGCGGTGACTCCGGGCGAGATCGTCATTGTGATCGGCCCGAGCGGCGCCGGAAAATCTACGCTGCTGCGCTGCGTGAACCGCATCGAGATTCCCACCACGGGCGAGGTGGTACTCGACGGGACCAACATGGCAGGCGAACGACGCAACGGCCGGCTGATGCCGGACAAACCAGCTGACACGGCACGAAAGCGCCGGCGCATCGGCATGGTGTTCCAGCGGTTCAATCTGTTCGCTCATCTCAGCGCGCTCGACAACGTGGCAATCGGCCCGCGCCGTGTACTCGGCATGAAGTCCGCCGATGCGCGCGCTCTTGCCGCAGAACAGCTTGCCCAGGTGCGCATGTCGGAACACGCGACAAAACGTCCCGCGCAGCTGTCGGGTGGCCAGCAACAACGTGTCGCGATCGCGCGCGCCACCGCGATGCGGCCTGTGCTGATGCTGTTCGACGAGCCCACCTCCGCGCTGGATCCCGAGCTGGTCGGCGAGGTGCTGGAAGTGATTCGTGCCCTGGCACAGAACGGCATGACGATGCTGGTGGTGACGCACGAGATGCAGTTCGCACGGGAAGTGGGTTCACGCGTGCTGTTCATGGATGGCGGTCGCATTCTGGAAGACGCAGCACCGGCAAGATTCTTTTCGAAGCCGAGCCACCCACGCGCGCAGGAATTCCTGCGCCGCATCCACGTGCCGGTTGCCGCCGTCTGACGGCGGGCTATCCTCTAATGCGACGATGAGGTGCGAGCATGCGGATCGCGGTGACCGGCGGACTGGGGCGGCTTGGCCACTACGTCGTGAGAGAATTGGCGGAGCAAACCGTGCGCGTGCTGGACATCGGCGCGCCTGGCGAATGCCATCAGGCCGATTTGCGTGATCTCGACGCATTGCGCGCGGGACTGAGCGACATCGAAGTGGTTGTGCATCTCGGCGGCATCGATCGCTCGGTCGCCACGGACGATGCGGCGACCATGCAGGTCAACGTGATGGGCACCTGGAATCTGTTCCAGGCCAGCCTTCTGACGGGTGTTCGGCGGGTGATCCATTGTTCCAGCAGCTCGGTGCTGGGGCTGGATCACACCAACCCGCGGATGCCGCCGTGCTATCTGCCGATCGACGAGGCGCATGCGCTGCGCCCGACCGATGCTTACGGTCTCAGCAAGCTGTGCGGCGAACGGATCGCGGAGGCGTTCTCGCGCCGCGGCCTCGAAGTGATCGTCATCCGGCCCTGCTTTGTCGCCTTCGCCGAGATGGCAGAATTCATGGCGGGCCGACCAGGACCAGAGGGTCGCGCCGAACCGATGCCATATCTGCGCACCTATGTCGGGCCGCAGGACTGTGCCCGTGGTTTTGCAGCAGCAGCTTTTGCCGACTATGCGGGGTTCGAGACATTCTTCCTCGCCGCGGCCGACGCATTCGCGGAGGAACCGACGCCGGCCAGGCTCGAAGTGCTGTACGGTGAACGCATCCCGCTGCGCGATGCCGCACTGTATCAGCGCTTCCCAAACGCCTCGCCGATCACTCACGCCGCGGCGCAGAAGCGTCTCGGTTGGACACCGACGACACGCTGGACGGCGGGTGCAATCACGGCTTGACTGTCCCCGCGTTATTTGGGGAGGAGCGAATAATGAGCCTGACCAATCAGGTTGCCCTGGTGACCGGTGCGGGCCAGGGCATAGGCAGGGCGTCCGCACTCGCCTTGGCCGAGGCTGGGGCGCATGTCGTCGCCGCAGACATCGACCAGCAGAAGGCCGAGGCGACCGCCGACGCCATCATGTCGCGGCAGCATCGAGCGCTTGCCGTGCAGGCGGATGTCGGCAACCTCCAGGATATCGACCGGATGGTGCGCCAGGCGCTGGAGCAATTCGGTCAGATCGATATCCTGCTGAGCAATGCAGGTGTGACGCGCCGCGCAGATATCATGGATCTGACCGAGGCTGACTGGGACCGCATCCACCGCGTCAATGCGAAGGGCGTGTTCTTCTGCCTCCAGCGTGTCGCGCGGGAGATGATTCCGCGCCGCAGCGGTCGGATCATCAACATCGCCTCAATTGCGGGCAAGGGCTACGAAGGCACCTCGAACGCGGCCTACGCGGCGAGCAAGGGTGCCGTGATCAGCTTGACGAAGACCGCGGCGCAGCAGTTGGCGAAACACAACATCAACGTCAATTCCGTCTGTCCGGGCGTGACGCGCACCGCGCTGTCCGAGGACAACCTGCGTGTCCGCGCGCAGCAGGAAGGCGTCAGCGTCGAGGAGATGGAACGTCGCCGCGCCGCGGTGATCCCGCTGAAACGCGCGAACGATCCGGAAGATATCGCGGCAATGGTGGTATTCCTGGCATCGCCGGGCGCGCGCAACATCACCGGGCAGTCCTTCAACGTCGATGGCGGCCTGATTCCAGATTGAACAAGGAGACGTCCCATGAGCATCGCAGATCCCAATCAACTGATCCTGACTGGCGAAAATCCTTTCATCCGGCTGAGCGAGACGGACGGTGCGCCCTTCACCACCAACGCCAGCTTCTGGCGCATCATACTTTGCCCCGCGGGTCCCGGCCATGTGCTCTATCTCAAAAGCGAGCTGACGAATGACCGTTGGCGCATCTACTCCGACAACATCGCAATGGCACGGTGGCTGCAATCGACTGTGCAAGGCATGCTCAACCCGGAGACAGCCGACCAGGCGATTTCAGTGACCGACGCCGTGTTTTCCAAGGACGGCGATCCGCACAACTTCTGGACGGAGCGTCTGGTCTCCCTTGACGAGGAGATTGCGCTCACCTGGTACAATATCGGCGAGCCACTGCTGATCCACACCCAGCCGAACGCCGAGCCTGGCCGGCCTTACGGTGTGTGCACCGTGCTGATCCCGGCACTCGGCGCACGCCTGACGCGTAATGGGGTCCAGGCGATCGGCCAGCCCTGGCCCCGCGAGCGTGAAAGTCGGCCCTTCAGCACCTGCGCGCTGGCGTTCTCCGAAAGCTGGACCGCAGCACGCTGAACCACCACCGCGAGGCGCTCCGAACGTGGACACGCCGTTGCAGCGCTTACGTTCTGCAGCCGGCTATTCATCGTTGCTCGGCCCCAGCCTTTGCCGTAGCATCCAAATTCGTCAAGGGGAGGAATTGTAACATGTCAGGGACGATTCACATCCACCCGTCCGTTGATCAAGGCGTGAAGCCCGGCTCGGCAAACTTCTCCGGCGGCACATTGGTGTGCAAATGCGCACAGTCACCGGTGAAGGTCGCGATCAAGGGAAATGTCGCCTATGACCACGCCTGTGGATGCACCAAATGCTGGAAACCAGCGGGCGCGAACTTCTCTGTTGTGGCCGTCGTGCCACGCGCCAATCTGAGCGTGACGGAGAACGCCGACAAACTCGCCATTGTCGATCCGAGTGCCGCGATCCAGCGCTACGCCTGCAAGGGCTGCGGCGTTCACATGTATGGCCGCATCGAGAACACGAAACATCCGTTCTACGGCTTCGACTTCATCCATCCAGAGTTGTTCCAGGAAGCGGGCTGGGCGCCGCCGGAATTCGCCGCGTTCGTATCGTCCGTGATCGAATCTGGCGTCAATCCAGATCAGATGGCCGGCATCCGCGGCCGCCTGAAGCAGCTCAACCTCGAGCCGTACGACTGCCTGTCGCCGCCGCTGATGGACGCGATCGCCACCCACGTCGCCAAGGCCTCCGGCGCGCTGCCGGCCTAAAAATCCGGCAACGCAAGGCGAGGCGGCAAGGATCAGTAGGTCACGACACTACGGATGCTTTCGCCTCGCCGCATCAGCTCAAACCCTTCGTTGATGCGGTCGAACGGCAGGACGTGCGTGATCAGGTCGTCGATATTGATGCGACCTTCCATGTACCAATCGACGATCCGCGGCACATCGGTGCGCCCCCTGGCACCACCGAACGCAGTTCCCTTCCAAACGCGCCCGGTGACCAACTGGAACGGCCGCGTGGCGATCTCTTGTCCCGCACCGGCGACACCGATGATGATCGACTGGCCCCATCCGCGGTGCGCGCATTCCAGCGCCTGACGCATAACCTTGACGTTGCCGATGCATTCGAAGCTGTAGTCGGCGCCGCCTTTTGTCAGATCCACCAGATACGGCACCAGGTCGCCCTGCACCTCGCTCGGGTTGACGAAATGCGTCATGCCGAACTTCTCGGCTATAGCCTTCCGCTTCGGATTGAGGTCGACGCCGACGATCTGTTCCGCGCCCACCAGACGCAGGCCCTGAATCACGTTCAGTCCGATGCCCCCAAGACCGAACACCACGGCGCGCGCGCCGGCCTCGACCTTGGCGGTGTTCATCACCGCGCCGATACCGGTGGTGACGCCGCAACCGATGTAGCAGACCTTCTCGAACGGCGCATCCTCGCGAATCTTCGCAAGCGCGATCTCCGGCAGCACGGTGAAGTTCGCGAACGTCGATGTGCCCATGTAGTGCATCACCGGCGACCCGTTACTCGAGAACCGGCTGGTGCCATCCGGCATCACGCCGCGACCCTGCGTTGCCCGGATCGCGACGCACAGGTTGGTCTTGCGGCTCAGACAGTATTCGCACTGCCGGCATTCCGGCGTGTAGAGCGGGATGACGTGGTCGCCCTTCTTCAGCGACGTGACCCCCGGGCCGACATCGGCGACGATGCCGGCACCCTCATGGCCGAGGATGGCCGGAAAAATTCCTTCGGGATCGGCGCCCGAAAGCGTGTATTCGTCAGTATGGCAGATGCCGGTGGCCTTGATCTCCACCAGCACCTCGCCTGCCCGCGGGCCTTCCACGTCCACCGTTTCCAGGCTGAGGGGCTTGCCCGCCTCGCGGGCCACGGCGGCACGAACCTTCATCGCATCCCTCCCTAGTGGCGTAGACTACTGCTTCTTCTGGCCATCCGGCCCGAACTGTTCCAGATAAGCTATCACGTCCTTCCGCTTCTGCTCATCTTTCAGCCCGGGAAAGATCATCTTGGTGTGCGGCACGACCGTCTGCGGAGATGTCAGATACTTGTCGAGTTCTTCCGGCGTCCAGACAATACCGGAATCCCTGTTGGCCGGCGAATATTCATAGCCCGGGTAGGTTCCCGCCTTGCGTCCGACCACACCATTGAGCACGGGTCCGACTGCAATCTTCGCATTGGGGCCGATCTGATGGCAGGCGCGGCATACCAGAAAATCCTTCTCACCGGCTGCGGCATCCTGCGCGTGCACCGAACCTGTTGCGGCCATCACCACCGCCGCTGCAACGATTGCTGTTCGGAGCACTGCAAATCCTCCCGCTATTGTCTCGCCGAAGGTGCAGATAGTGTCCGACCCAGTCAACGTGCCAATCAGATTTTCTCGTCCTCCTGACCGGGCCAGGCGCAATGCCAGCGCGCCACGCGCAGTTGCGGGTGCTCGCCGATCCACTGCGCGAGGTAGGGCTGCGCCTGCATCGTGCAGGCACGCAGCGAGCCCCCCGACTGGAACATCAGGTGATACTCACGGCAGGTGCCCGGGCTGGCCAGGGTGCATGCCAGAACAATGAGGTCCATCAGGTTCATCGGTCTTTCCAATGGTCTAGGATCGGGATTGCCGCGCTCATGCATTCCCCGCAACAGCTTGCCAGTTTTTCATCCCGGCCGGGTTAATTCAATGAACGGTGCGCCGAGGCACTGCTTGAAGACACAAGGATAGTGCTCCATCCTGGCCTGAATGGAACGTCCAACACTGATTTTGCGCAACGGGTTCGGCCGGCGTGCCATGATCGCGATCACCACGGGTGCCGCGTTCGCGGTAAAGTCACGCGTGGCCCGGTCCGATACCACCACAGTTCAGGTCGGCTACCTGCGTTGGATGGAAACGCATCAGACGATATCGCTGCTGGACAAGGCGCCGCCGGATAATGGGCTCGCGGGCGCGAAGCTCGCGATGAACGACAACAATACAACCGGCCGCTTCATGAACCAGCAGTTCGAACTGTCGGACGCCCCGGTACGCGAAGATGACGACCCCGCCGCCGTAATGTCAGAACTGGCGGAACACGGCGTCGTGCTTACGTTGTCTGATCTTCCTGCTGAGCGGCTGCTGAAGCTTGCCGACGCCGCGCGGGCGAAACAAATCACGCTGTTCAATATCCAGGCGCCGGATGACGCGCTGCGCCAGGAGAACTGTCGCGACAACGTGATTCACGTGGCGCCATCGCGCGCCATGCTCGCGGACGCACTCGCGCAGTACCTGGTGTGGAAGAAGTGGTCTCGCTGGGTGCTGATGTTTGGTTCGCATCCCGAGGACGCGTTGCTGGCAGACGCATATCGCCGCGCGGCGCTGCGCTTCGGCGCGCATATCGTGAAGGAACGTGAATACAAGGATTCCGGCGGCTCGCGGCAGACCGATTCCGGCGTCGTGCAGACCCAGCAGCAGATGCCGGTCTTTACCCAAGGATTGCCTGACTACGACGTGCTCGTGACGGCCGATGAGAACGAGGTGTTCGCCGACTATCTGCCGTATCGTACCTGGGATGCGCGGCCGGTGGTTGGCTCCGCGGGATTGCGCCCCGTCACCTGGGATCCGGCGAGCGAATCATGGGGCGGGACTCAGCTCCAGGACCGCTTCGTCCGCATGGCGCATCGCCGCATGACCGAGCTCGACATGCAGGCCTGGACCGCATGTCGCATGATCGGCGAGGCCGCCAGTCGAACCAATTCGGTCGATCCGGCGAAGATCATGCAGGACATGAAAAGCCCGACCTTTGGCGTTGCGGCTTACAAGGGCCAGAAACTCTCGTTGCGAGACTGGGACTGGCAGCTTCGCCAGCCGATCCTGCTGTCGGACGGTCGCACCGTCGTGTCCATCTCGCCGCAACCGGGCTTCCTGCACCAGGTAACTGAACTGGACACACTCGGCTTCGATCGGCCGGAGACCAAATGCAAACTGCGCTGAAGTGGTCTCTGACCGGCCTGCTCCTGATGGCGACGTCAGCGCCGGCGCTCGCCTACACGGCCTATGTCTCGAACGAGCGCGACAACACCATCAGCGTTGTCGATCTCGACCAGATGAAGACCGTGAAGACCATACCGGTCGGTCAGCGCCCGCGCGGCATCACCATGACCAAGGACGGCAAGTACATCCTGGTCTGCGCCAGTGACGACGACACCATTCAGATTATCGATGCCGCCACGCTGCGCATCGTCGGCGACCTGCCGTCGGGTCCCGATCCCGAAACCTTCGCCCTGCACGTCTCGGGCAACCCGCTCTACGTGTCGAACGAAGACGACAACATGATCACCGTGATCGACGTGCCGACGCGCAAGGCGATCGCGCAGATACCGACCGGCGTCGAGCCTGAAGGCATGGCGGTGAGCCCTGACGGCAAGACCATCGTGAACACGTCCGAGACCACCAACATGGCGCATTTCCTTGATTACGATACGCGCAAGATGGTGGCCGCGGTGCTGGTCGATGCCCGGCCGCGCATCGCCCTGTTCAAGCATGACGGGTCGGAGGTCTGGGTCTCCTCAGAGCTCGGTGGCACGGTCAGCGTGATCGACCCGGCGAAGCACGTCGTGACTCACAAGATCTCGTTCGAAGTGCAAGGCCTGCGGGCGGAAGCGATACAGCCCGTGGGCATCCGGTTCACCAACGACGACACGAAGGCCTTCGTGGCTCTGGGGCCGGCCAACCGTGTCGCGGTCATCGATGCGAAGACCTACAAGGTTGAGAAGATGCTGCTGGTCGGACAGCGCGTCTGGCAGATGGCCTTTACGCCAGATCAGAAATACCTGCTGACCACCAACGGACTTTCCAACGACATCTCGGTGATCGATGTCGCCGGGCTCGACGTGGTGAAGTCGATCCAGGTTGGCCGACTGCCCTGGGGCGTTGTCGTGTCGCCAAAATGAGCACGGCCGCGATCACCGATACACCGGCCCGCACCACTCCGGACGAAGCATCGCTCGTGCCGGCGCTCGCTGTGCACAACGTCAGCCACGCCTACGGAACGCGCCAGGCATTGCAGGACGTCAGCCTGACAGTGGCACAGGCGCGCTTTACCGCGTTGCTCGGCCTGAACGGCGCTGGCAAGACCACGCTGTTCTCACTGATCACGCGGCTCTACGACACAAGGCACGGATCGATCGAGGTGCTCGGTCATCGCGTATCGCGGGAGCCGGGCAGGGCACTGCGTCTGCTGGGCGTGGTGTTTCAGGCGCGCACGCTCGATCTCGACATCTCCGTCATGGACAATCTGCTCTATCACGCCGCTCTGCACGGCATCGGCAGGCGCGAGGCGCGCAAGCGGGCACTGGCCGCACTGCAGGAGATCGAACTTGCCGACCGCGCCAAGGATGCGGTGCGCCGTCTGTCGGGCGGCCAGATGCGTCGGATCGAGATCGCCCGCGCTCTGCTTCACCGCCCTCGGGTTTTGGTACTGGACGAACCGACGGTCGGGCTGGATGTCGCGTCGCGCGCCGCCATCCTGCGCCATGTTCGCTTGTTGGTCCGCGAGCGTGGTGTCGCCGTTCTGTGGGCAACCCACCTGCTCGATGAGGTCGCAACCGAGGATGCGGTTGTCGTGCTGCATCGTGGCCGTGTCCTCGCTTCAGGCGATGTGTCGAACGTCGTCACATCATCGGGCGCCGCGGACATGCGAAGTGCTTTCATCGCATTGACCGGTGCCACACCGGAGAACGCTGAGTGAGCATCACCAGAACCGGCGATCGAACCTTGGCCTTCACGCTCGGCCAATATCTCATCTGCCTGCGCGGCATCGCCTGGCGCGAGGCACTCCGATTCCTCAACCAGCGCGAACGCTTCGTCTCTGCGCTGGTGCGGCCCTTGGTCTGGCTGTTCATCTTCGCCGCAGGGTTCCGCCAGATCCTCGGCGTCTCGATCATTCCTCCTTACGAGACCTACGTTCTCTACGAGGTCTACGTCACGCCCGGGCTGATGGCGATGATCCAGTTGTTCAACGGCATGCAGTCATCGCTCTCGATGGTCTACGACCGCGAGATGGGCAACATGCGCATGTTGCTGGTCAGCCCGTTTCCACGCTGGTTCCTGCTGACGGGCAAGCTGCTTGCGAGCACAGTGGTGTCGATCTCCCAGGTATATGCCTATCTGGTCGTCGCCTGGCTCTGGGGCATCGAGCCACCCATCTGGGGCTATATCACCGTGCTCCCCGCGCTTGCACTGTCCGGCATGATGCTGGGCGCGCTCGGGATGCTGCTGTCATCCGTCATCCGCCAGCTCGAGAACTTCGCCGGCGTCATGAACTTCGTGATCTTCCCGATGTTCTTCGCATCATCTGCGCTCTACCCACTATGGCTGGTGCAGCAGTCGAGCCCGGTCGTCTACACAATCTGCCGGCTCAATCCGTTCACCTATGCGGTGGAGCTGATCCGCTTCGCCCTCTACATGGAGATCGACTGGACGTCGCTAGCGGTGGTCGTTGTGATGACGATCGTATTTACCACGGGCGCGATCATCGCCTACGACCCTGCGCGCGGTCTGATCGCGCGTCGTGGCGGAGGCGGCGCGTGATGCCACACCGCATGCGCGCCGCGGGACTTGCGCTCGGCATTGCTGTCGCGACGTCTACCGCTGCGTGGGCGGCGCCTCCTGGTCCACGCGACCCCGACTGGCCGTGCGAGCAGATCAAAGTGCCGCAGCTCTCACTGGCGGCTATGTGGTCAGGTCCTCCGCTGGATCAAAAGCCGGCTGATTGGCAGCAGGACCAGCAGGTCGCTGATCTCGTGCAGGAGACGGCGCAGCGCCGTGTACCGATCGAGCAGGCACAGGAAAAGGTAAGGAACTTCGCCGCACAGGCCGGCGATCAGAAGCAGCCGAGGCTGCTGCAATTGTTGGCCGGACTGTTCAGTGTGCTCGATGAAGAGCGCAACAGTGTCATCGCGGGCCTCGATCGCTTCGGTTCCCGCCAAAAGGAGCTTGCAGCGCAGCTGCGCGACGACAACGAAAAGCTGCACACGTTGCAGGCCAATCCAAAATCTGACGCCGGCGACGTCAACCAGACGACACAACTGGTCACCTGGGAAGCACAGGTCTACCAGGACCGCCGCCAGGCCCTGCGTTACGCCTGCGATGTGCCGAGCAAGATCGAGCAACGCTTGTTCGCCCTGGCGCACACGATCCAGGGCGCAATGCAATAGTAAAGTGTCATTCCGCTGCCTGCGGCCGTTGCGGCGGCGGGCGCAGCTCCAGCGGCAGGTGATCCGCCGCCCACCCGTCGGTACCGTCCGGATACCAGGCGACATGCGTATAGCCCATTGCGATCGCTCGCTTCGCCGCGTTCCACGACATCCAGCAATTCGCCAGGCAATAGAACACCAGCATGCGGTCGTGGTTGCCGCCACTGGCCTGCGCCAACCCCTCCGCGAAATAGTGTTCCATTACCGGCGCGAGCGCTCCATATCCGGTATCCGGCAGCCACACGCTGCCAGGAATGTCTTCCCGCGGTTTCTCACGCCAGATCGTCGAGGCAGGCAAACCGGCCGGACGCGGCGCCTGCGGCAACACATCGATGAACGCCGCGTCATGGTTCTCCCACTGAGCATGCGCCTCGTTCGTCGACAGCACGCGCGCGCCATGCAATGTCGCCGGGGTCGGCGCGCGATAATCGTCCATCCGATAGCCCGCCGGTTCAGGCGGCGCATCCGGTGCCGCGGCTACGAGCAGAAGTGCAATGGCCAGTGACGCCGCCGTGCGATCACGCACCGTGTTCATGGCGCCGTTTTCAAATGACCTTGCTCGTCCAGCAGCGGCACGCCGTACTCCGTCAGAATACGATCGATCTCAGCCTGGTTCTCCACAATCAGTCGGTTGAGCCGGCGCTTCCAGTCCTGATCGCTGCGACGCACACCCATGGCTATGCGAAAGTCCATGCGTTCCGGCTCCTTCAGCAGCGGAGCCACCACAAGCTGCGGCGTGACATGCTGCGCATAATAGCCCGCGATCGGACCCCACAGCACGCCGGCGTCGATCTGCCCGGCCGCCACATCCTCGGCCATCGTCCGCGTTGGCGCTTCGATGCGGGTATCGACGGTCAGCGCGTAGGGTCTCGCAAGCGACATCAGCCCCTGCTGAACAAGTACCGTGGCCGGCGGCGTGCCGGCGATCACGCCAATATGCTTGCCCTTCAGCCGCGCATCCTCAAGCGACTCAATTCCATCCAGTCCGCTACCCGGTTTGAACACCAGCGCATAGGTCGTGCGGTAATAGGGATTGGTGGTCTGTACAAGATCGTCGCCCACCGCGACGCCCATGATCACATCGCAACGCAACGCGTTCAGCGTGTTGCGCACAAAGCCGATCACCTGCGGGAAGTAAGTGTAGCTCGCCGGCTCGCCGAGTTTCTGGGCGAATAGCGCGGCCAGCTTGTTCTCGAAACCTCCGCCCGCTTCGTCGGAGAACGGCAGGTTGCGTGGGTCCGCGCAGACCCGGAACGTCTTAGGGTCCACCAATTCGCCAGATGCACCGAGACCAGGAGCCTGCGCTACAGCGCGCCCGGCCAACAACACGACGAAACCAATGGCAACAGCGATCAGTCGAATGCGGTACCCCGCCATGACGTTACCGCCTCCGATCAACCCATGCACTCATCCTCGGCTTTGGAATAGGACTCCGGCTTCGATGCATGCTTTTCCGGACGTCCACGCCCAATCGCGCCATCTGCGCGTGCCCGCAGGTAGATATAGATCGCGTCGATGAAGCACATGACGTTCTTGTTCGCGCCATTGGCCGGCATCACCAGGTCCTGCGACGCGGACACGTCCTTCTTGCCGCCCGCCACGATGCCATAAAAATCGGAATAGCTCAGGCGTTTCATCGAATCCATGAGCGCAGGAGCATAGCTGGACCCCATGCCGTCGGGGCCATGGCAACGCAGACACTCGGATGAATAGCGGTTGAAGCCAATGCTGGTGTACCAATCGACAGTTCCGTCCTTTTCGATCTTGAAGGTCGGATTGCCGTCTTTGTCGCTCCATTTGCCGTCATCGGATTTTACGGCGGTCGGATCGCCCGATCCGTCCGTGATGGCGTGAGCACCCATTGAAACAGCCAAGGCCGCTGCAACACCAGCGGCCGCACAGATGAAGCGTCGCACTATGTGTTCCTCGCTTGCGATGCCGACGCCGGCCTCGCGACATCATCTCGCGAGGCCGGCAACGAACAGGCCCGGCGATCAGCTCGAGGGCAGCGCAAATACCGTCAAGGTTCCGCCGAGTGACGTGTAGTTGCTGAGCGCGGCGTAGCCGCCGACCGCGCCGAGACCGGCATGTGGATCAGTCAGACCAGCAGCCAGCCCGATCCCGGCCCAGCCACCGACACCGGACAGCACGGCAACATACTGCCTGCCGCGATGCTCATATGTCATGACGTTGCCGATGATGCCCGACGGGGTCTTGAACTTGTAGAGCTCCTTCCCGGTCTTCGCGTCCACCGCCTTCAGGTAACCCTCGAGCGTTCCGTAGAACACCACGCCGCCTCGGGTCGTGAGCGCACCTGACCAAACGGAGAACTGCTCCGGATCAGACCATACGATCTTGCCCTTGGTCGCATCCCACGCAATGAAGTTGCCCATGTTCGTCTGGCCGGGCGGTGGATACATCGAGAGTGTCGCACCGACATAGGGCTGTCCCGCGGTGTAGGAGACGCGGAATGGCTCGTAGTCCATGCAGACATGGTTGGTCGGCACATAGAACAGTTTGGTCTCCGGCGAATAAGCCGCCGGCTGCTCATCCTTTGAGCCCAACGCGGCCGGGCAGATGCCTTGGCTGTTCACGTCCTCGCCAGCCTCGCCCGGAGCGTACTTCGCGACGACGCTCGGCCGCCCGTAATTCTGGCTGCTCTTGTTCATGTCCACGCCGGTGGTCCAATTCACCGCGGGATCATACTTCGCCGCAACCAGCAGCTCGCCTGTCGCCCGGTTGAGCGTGTAGCCAAGTCCGTTGCGGTCGAAGTGAACCAGCGTTGGCACCATACGGCCGCCGATCTCCTGGTCGGCCAGGATCATCTCGTTGACGCCGTCGTAGTCCCACTGGTCATGCGGCGTCATCTGATAGACCCATTTCGCCATGCCGGTATCGGCATCGCGGGCGAAGATCGTCATCGACCACTTGTTGTCGCCGGGGCGCTGCTTCGGATTCCATGTGGAGGGGTTGCCCGACCCATAATAGATCAGATTGAGTTTTGGATCGGTACCAGTACCAGCCCCACGTGTCGCCGCCGCCGATCTTCCACTGATCGCCCTGCCAGGACTTCAGGCTCGAATCGGCACCGATCGGCTTGCCCAGGTCAGTGGTCTTCTGCGGATCGACCAGCACATCGCTGTCCGGCCCTTCGGAATAAGCCCGCCAGATCTGCTTGCCGTCGGCGATCGAATAAGCCGTGACCCAACCGCGCACGCCGAACTCGCCGCCCGAAACGCCGACCAGCACCTTGTCCTTCACGACCATCGGAGCACCGGTACCGGTCGCGCCCTTGCCGGGATCATCGGTCTTCACCGACCAGACGACCTTGCCGGTTTTGGCGTCGAGCGCCACCAGCGTCGTGTCAGCCTGATGCAGGAACAGCTTGCCGTCGGCATAGGCCAGGCCGCGATTGACCGTATCGCAGCACATCACCGGTATGACGTTCGGGTCCTGCTGCGGCTCGTACTTCCACAGGATCTTGCCGTCATGGTCCAGGTCGAGCGCGAATACCGTATTGGGGAATGGCGCGTGCACGTACATGACGTCGCCGATTACCAGTGGTGCGCCTTCATGGCCGCGCAGCACACCGGTGGAGAATGTCCACGCCGCCTGCAGCTTGCCGACATTCTGTGCGGTGATCTGATTGAGCTTCGAATAACGCTGGTTGTCGTAGGTGATCGTCGGCATTACCACGTTTGCCGAATTCTCCTGCATCTTGACCAGGTCTTCGCTCGCCGCGGTCTGCGCGGTTGCGGTTCCCATCATCAATTGGGACGAAAGCAGTGTGCCCGCCGTGAACCAGATCCCCGCCAAAGCCTGCCGCATTGGTTCCTCCCATGTTGCACGTGCCACCGGTGGGCGACGCTGATGCCCACCGAGCATTCAGTCCATTTGGGAAGAGGATTCTCCGGCCACGTCTCTCGGCAAACCGTGCTGAGTTCTTTGCTCTCGGGCACGTACCGAGACGAACGCCCGCCCTCCCAACTGCGAACATCCGCCGAAGCCGGAACCTGTGGTAACCATATGCCGTTCGCGGAAGCCGGCAAGTCACGGCATCGCGAACAGATTTGTCAAACCGCAAGGATCGCGATGTTCGGTTGGAGGCATCACTACGCCAACGTCGATCAGCCAGCGCGTCGACAGACAACAGGACTGCCGGCCATTTGCCTCATGTTCGCTTCGTTACTGGTGTGTTGTCCAGGCATTGCGGCAGCCCCGGTCGAGACACCTCTTGCTGTGCAAGAAATCGCTGACGGTGACTATGTGCATTTCGGCCTGATCGCTCTGCCGGCCCCCGATAACGGCGGCGATATCGCCAATCTCAGCATCATTGTCGGGCAGGAGGCCGTCGCCCTGGTCGACACTGGCGGCAGCGTCAACGTCGGACAGCGTCTGTTGCTGGCCGTTCGTGGCATCACCGGCAAGCCGATCCGCTACGTGATCAATACGCACGAACATCCAGATCACGTCTTCGGCAACGCAGCCATGCCGTCCGGGGCGACATTTGTCGGACATCATAATTTGCCGGCCGAGCTGGCCGAACGCGGACCCTATTATCTGCGTTCCTACCGTGACCAGATCGGCGACAAAGCCATCGCCGCCGTCAGAATCATTCCTCCCACACTTCTGGTGAACACCGACACCACTCTGGACCTCGGCAACAGGCGACTTCGGCTTACTGCGTGGGCTCCCGCCCACACAAACTCCGACCTCACGGTGCTCGATGAAACAACAGGCGTGCTGTTCGCCGGTGATCTCGTCTTTCTCCAACACGTGCCTGTCGTGGACGGCAGCCTCACTGGTTGGCTCTCGATCATCCCGGGTCTGGCGAAGCTGCCCGCCAGGATCGTGGTGCCCGGCCATGGCCGGCTGGTCGCGCCCTGGCCGCAAGCGCTCGATGACGAAACGCGCTACTTGTCCGTGCTAGCGCAGGACACGCGCCGGCAGATCGCGATAGGCACACCGCTCGCGCGCGCGATCACCGAAATCGGCAGCTCCGAACGAGACCGATGGCAGCTCTTCGACGACTACAACGCGCGCAACGCGACCACGGCGTTCAGCGAGCTGGAATGGCAGTAGGTCTCTCACGTGCGGCGCGGCCGCGGTACGCATAGGCCTCGCTCGCTGCCGATGCATCCTGTTCGGCGAGCGTCTGCATCAACGCATGATGTGGTGACAGCTCGCACGCCGGATCGGTCGCCGCCGCATCGCCGGCAATTGCCATCGCCTGGCACCGACATCCGCCATAATCGACCTCGCGCATCTCGCACGAGCGGCAAGGCTCCGGCATCCACGCGGTGCCGCGAAATGCCTGAAACGCCGGAGCCCGCAGCCATATTTCTGGTAGCGAATGGTCCCGGACCGACCAGAACTCGAGGCCTGGAATGCTTTCCGCCGCATGGCACGGCAGCACGCGACCAGAGGGCGTGACGTTCAGCGAGCGACGCCCCCAGCCGCCCATGCACGCTTTAGGCCGCCGCGCATAATAATCCGGCACGACAAGATCGATCACCAGCCGGCCCTCGTAGCGCGGACGGATGCTTTCCATCTCGGCCATCGCGCGCCCGACCTGTTCCCGCGAGGGCATCAGCGCCTGACGGTTCCGCAACGCCCAGCCGTAATACTGCGCGTGCGCAATTTCGACGCGGCCGGCGCCGAGCGATGCGGCCATCTCCACCAAAGCGGCAACGTGATCGATGTTGGTCCGGTGGATCACAGTATTGACGGTGAGTGCCAGCCCCAGCTCGCGCACCCACTGCGCGAACGCATGCTTACGCGCATGCGCCCCCGGATAGCCGGCGATGTGGTCCGCGCTGTCCGCCTGCACATCCTGCAGCGAAAGCTGCACATGATCGAGCCCGGCTTCCTTCAGCCGCACAAGTCGCGTCGCGTCGAGTCCGATCGCCGATGTGATCAGGTTGGTGTAGAGCCCGGCGTCGCGCGCCGCCGCGACAATGTCGACGAGGTCGCGGCGCGACGCGGGTTCTCCGCCGGACAGATGAACCTGTAGCACGCCCATCGCCGCCGCCTCGCGGAACACGCGCGCCCATAAGGCGGTGTCCAGCTCATCAACGCGATCGTCCAGTGTCAGCGGGTTCGAGCAATACGGGCAGGCGAGGGGACACCGGTGCGTCAGCTCAGCCAGCAGACCGAGCGGCGCAGGCAGCCCCGTCGTCGTCTCCGCAACGCTCACACCACCATCCGCTTCGTCGCGAGTTCGGCCAGCATATCGTTCACGTCACCGGCGATCTCGGCACGATCCGCAGTGTACAGCACGGCGAGCTCGTCGATTATTTCGCCTGACTGTGCGGCTGCCGTCGCAGCGGCGCAGAATTTCGCTCGCCGGGCCTTCCGTCTCAATCACCCGCTCAGGCCCCAGCAAAACCCACGCCTGCCGAGTCGTGTCGAAATGCAGGCGCACGCCGGGGGCAAGCTTCGGACGTTCCGGCAGCTCAGCCATCGGAGCCCTTCGGCACGAATGCGCCAGGCGGAATCAACCCGGGCGTCACATACGAATAGTGCAGCGCATCCAGCATGCACCACAGCACATCGCACTTGAACGCGAGGGTGTCGACCACGGCCTGTTGCTGTTCGGGCGTGTGTGCATGCTGCTTCACCCATTGCAGCGCGTAGTCCGAATCCCGCTCGGCCTGCGGTGGACGCTGGTCGAAATACGACATGATCTCCGGCGTGATGAAGTCGTAGTGCGCCAACATCCCCGACATCCGCTCGGTGATGATCTGCGGCGAGAACAGCTCGGTGAGACACGAAGCAACCGCCTCGAGCAGGCTGTGCTCGCGCACGTAATGCACGTACGCCTCGACTGCGAATTGCGTCGCCGGCAACAAAAGCCGCGTCGAGATGACGTCGTCGCGATCCAGCCCCAGCCCATCCGTCAGCTTCAGCCATCGCTCGATACCGCCAGGGCGGTTCTCGTCGCCGTCATGATCTTCCAGCCGCTTGCGCCACTCGCGCCGCAAGGCGACGTCCTCGCAGCGGCCGATCAGCGAGGCGTCCTTCAACGGCACCATCGCCTGGTAATAGTAGCGATTGAGCGCCCAGGCCTGAACCTGCGCCCTGGTGCACTGACCGCCGTGCAGCATCTGATGAAACGGATGCAGGTTGTGATACCGCCGCGCGCCCAATTCGCGCAGCCGGGACTCCAGGTCACCCGAGGTTGCTGCGTCGTTCAAAGCTGCACCTCCATACCGTCATAGCCGATTTCGAACCCGGCCGCCTCGACCTGCCGCCGTTCGGGCGAGTCCAGCAGCAGGATCGGATTGCTGTTGTTGATGTGCACCAGCACACGCCGCCCAGGCAGATCAGCGAGCCCTTCCAGCGTTCCGCCCGGTCCACTCAGTGGCACGTGTCCCATCCGACGCCCGGTCTTCTGCCCGAGGCCGGCCACGATCATCTCGTCGTCAGTGAACATCGTACCATCGAAGAACACCGCATCGGCCCGGCTAAGCTGCTGACGCACGTCGGATGTGATGTCAGCGCAGGCAGGCGCGATGATCACGCGGCGGCCATTCGCCTCCAGGAGTGCCGCATAGTTCGGCCCAGGTTCCGGCTCGGTCGCGCCCCGTTCCTCGAGATAGAGCGGAACCTTCCCCGGCATCGGCAGCAGCGTGACCATAAGCCCGCCGCCACAAGCTATCGGCTCCAACGGCACCAACGCCTCTCGCCGCACGACGGCGGGATCGAGCACATCGAAGATGCGGTTCTCCTCAAGCAGGTCCAGTAGGGGGCGTGGCGCATATACAGTGAACGGCTGTCGCTCGCGCAGCACCAGCAACCCCGCCAACGCATCGACATCACCGCCGATCAGCACGACACCGGCAATTGGCGAATCACGCAGCCCTGCTCTCGGCCACAGCGCCGGCGTTTGCACCAGCTGTTGTCGCAGGTCAGGCGACGCACCGACCACTATCCATTCGGTTCCGTTGCCGCTGACAGCTACACTTGCCTGCGTGGCGGGCCGCACTCTCGGGTCACCAGCCCTCGCCAGACTGCACAGCCGACACCCGCAGTTCCATTGCGGGAACCCACCGCCGGCCGCCGAACCGAGAACCAGGGCAGTAAGCCCAGGCGCTCGGTCAGCCATCCGTGATCAAAAGCCCTGGGCGGCTACATCTTTCCTGCGAAATAGCCGTTGATCTCCATGCCGATGCAAATCTCACGGAGCTTCGGGCGCGTCCATGCCATGGGATGTCTCCTCGCTTCTTAGGGTATCAAAGGAACCCCGTTCGCCGACAAACGGTCAATCATCCCGGTCGGCTACCGGACGCTAACAGGACACCATGGTGTGCGTCCAGGGCCACTGACCTTGCAATTGCACCATCGAGAACGTGATATGCCGCACGGTCACGGCACGCGGCGAACCGCTCGAAGTTGCCAACCAGACCGCCAGGGAACGACCATGGGAATGCACCGGATAAATAAGCTCCTCCGACGTCGGACACTGCTGGGAGCACTCGCGGTCAGTGCGGTGAGCCAGACCGCCAGCGCCCAGGCGCCCGCTCAGCAGGACCCGTGGCCGTCGCTCGCAGCACAGATCTTCAACGGCCGCGCCATCCAGGACGGCAGCGGCATCGTGGCGATCGACGCCCCGTACCGGGCGGAAGACGCGGCGCTGGTGCCCATCGAAATACACAATCTCCTGCCGGCCCAGGACTCCCGCCGCGTGACCGCCATCACACTCGTGATCGACGAAAATCCTTCGCCGCTCGCCGCGGTGTTCTCTCCGGGTGCATCCAGCGGGATGCGGTCGTTGTCCACGCGGGTGCGCGTCGACTCGTACACCAACCTTCATGCCGTGGCGGAGCTGAGCGACGGCCACCTCTACGCCACGCAGCGGTTCGTCAAGGCGGCCGGCGGCTGCTCGGCTCCCGCCTCAAAGCCCGAGGCGGGCTCGATTCCGCTGGGCGCCATGCGCTTTCGTCAGTTCCCTCCCGCCCCCGGTGCAGCTCCCGACAAGAGCGAGGCGCAGCTCATGATCCGCCACCCCAACTATTCGGGCATGCAGATGGATCAACTGACCCGCCTCTACGTTCCCGCGCATTTCGTGAAGTTTGTGCGCCTTTGGCAGGGCCAGGATCTGCTGCTCACCATCGAGAGCGGCATTTCCATTTCCGAGAACCCGAGCTTCCGCTTCGACTTCCGCACGAACGGCGCGCCCACCTTCAAAGCCGCGATGGAGGACAGCGAGGGCAGGTCATTCCAGCAGGAGTGGCCCGCGACCTCGACCTGATGGCCGGCCGGTTCAGAAGCAGCGCACTTCGGCCTCCGCCTGCGCTTCCTCCAGATCGCGGACGATCGTGTTGGTGGACGCGCTGCGGAACTCCTCACCGAGATATCCGCCCGCGGAGCGGCGCATGCGCAGTATCGTCTCGGCCTGCTCGTACTTGTCGTAAGGCAGCACCGAGGCGATCACATCAATCGCACATGAACACCGTTGCAGCGCCTCCTGTGTGCCGCCGTTCGTTGCCATGCAGGCAAACACGTACTCGGCACGCGCCGCGGTGACGTAGCCGGTATTGTCCGCCGCCCGGCTGGCCGGCACGAACAGCGCGCCGCACAGTGCCAAGGCCGCGCCCAGCCCACGAAGGAGAATTGCCATTCCAGTTCTACGATCGATCATGACGCGCCGCTCAGCTTACAGCTCAGGCTTGCGGGCGCGCGGAACACGTTTGAGCGATCTGTTGTTCCTTTTCCTCTGCGGCGCCGCCGGTGCGGCGCAGGGAGCGGAAGGCGGCAACACGCGGTTCTGGAATCTGACCGGCGAGACCATCACGCATCTCACCATGGCGCCCACCGGCACCACGAAATGGGGTCCCGATCAGTGCCGCAATGATCCGGATGGCAGCGTCGATTTCGACGAGCGGCTGCGCATCACCGGTGTTTCGTCGGGACAATACGACGTCAGGTTCATCGACAAGACGGGCCGCAGTTGCCTCGTGCCAAACGTCGCAGTCAAGGCGGGCGCGGTGTTCTCGATCGGCAAGGAGGCACTGACCAACTGCGACAAGCAGTGAGCAGAGCATCGGCCACCCCATTGACACCGCGACGGTGGACGCGGGGATAATCGCACAGACAAACAGGAGGAACGCCTGATGCGCATCGCGCGGCGCGCGTTGGTGGGCATGACCCTTGCGACCGCCGCAGTGCGATCTGGTGCCGCACAGGCACCGCCGGTTCGTGTCGGCGTGCTGCGCTACGGCACAGTATCGTGGGAAGTCGATGTGATACGCCACCACGCACTGGATGCGGCCGCGCATATCACAGTCGCTCCGGTAGAGCTTGCGGCGGCACAGGCAGCGCAGGTCGCGTTGCAGGCCGGTCAGGTGGACATGATCGTGATCGACTGGCTTTGGGTGGCGCGCCAGCGCGGCACCGGTGCGGACTGGACGTTTGTGCCATTCTCCAATGCCGTCGGTGCCGTGATCGCACCGGACAATTCGCCAGTGCATGCCATTCCCGATCTGACAGGACGCGCGCTCGGCATTGCCGGCAGTCCCCTCGACAAGAGCTGGCTTATTCTCCGCGCCTACGCGAAGCAGCGCTGCGGCATCGATCTCGATGCCGCCGCCAGCAAGAGCTTCGGGCCGCCGCCGTTGCTTGGCGAGCAGATGAAGGCAGGCCGCCTCGACGCCCTGCTGACCTATTGGCCGTTCGCCGCGAAGGCCGAGGCCGACGGCGCTCGCCGTATCCTTGACGTGGCAGATGCGGTCAGGGAACTCGGGATCGGCGCCGGCGTGCCGTATATCGGCTACACCTTCAGCCAGCATTGGGCCACGCAGAACCCGACGCTGATCGATGGTTTCGTCGCGGCATCGCGCCAGGCGCGTGCCATCCTCGCAACGTCGGACGCGGAGTGGCAACGCATAAAGCCGATGACGGGTGCCGCGACCGATGCCGAGCTCGAACGGCTACGCGATTGGTACAGGCACGGGATTCCGGGCAATTGGGGCGAGCCCGAACGCCATGCCGCAGCACAGCTCTTCGAGCTATTGGCGAAGGTGGGAGGCCCTGATCTCGTGGGTCCGATCAACGCAGTGCCATCGGGAACGTTCTGGCCAGTCACTTGGCGGATCGGCGCCTAACAACGGTAGCGCGCGAACTGCCGATACGGCTCGCCTCCGCGGCAGTGTTCCTGCTGGCGTGGCAGATCGCCGCGGCTCTCGCGCACAGCCGGCTCTTCCCCACGGTCACCGCCGTGCTCAGCGCATTAGTGCAGCAGACCATGTCAGGTGCGCTGCCGTGGAATCTCGCGATCACCATGGGCCGTGTCGCTGGCGCCTTCACGCTGTCGATGGTGCTGGGCAGCGGACTCGGCATCGCGATGGGTCGTTCGCGTTGGCTGGACCTGTGGCTGGACAATACCGTGACCGTGCTGCTGAACCTGCCGGCGCTGGTGTTGATCGTGCTGATCTATGTGTGGTTCGGCCTGAACGAGATTGCCGCGATCGCTGCCGTCGCGCTGAACAAGCTGCCGAACACCGTGGTCACCATGCGCGAGGGCGCCCGCTCGCTCGATCCCGCGCTCGCTGAAATGGCGCGCAGTTTCCACATGTCGCGCCGGCGTGCGCTGCGTCACGTGATCCTGCCACAGCTCACGCCGTACCTCTTCGCCGCGGCGCGCTCCGGGCTGGCGTTGATCTGGAAGATCGTCCTGGTGGTCGAGCTGCTCGGCCGGAGCAACGGCGTCGGCTTTCAGATCCAGATCTATTTCCAGCTGTTCGATGTCACGTTGATCCTCGCCTACACACTTGCCTTCATCCTGGTCGCGCAGAGCCTTGAATGGGTCGTGGTGCAACCTCTGGAACGCTGGGCGACACGATGGCGGAGGTGATCCTTCGGCTTCATATCGACCGCAAATCCTACCACACAAATTCCGGCGAATTGCCGGTCCTTGGCGCGATCGATCTCGCTCTCGGCCAGCGAGAGATTGTTGCGTTGGTCGGCCCATCGGGCTGCGGCAAGACAACGATGCTGCGTATCATCGGCGGTCTCGATACCGAGTTCGTGGGAACGCTCGACTGGCGCGGTGCGACAATGCCGCGGATCGGCACCGTGTTTCAGGAGCCGCGGTTGCTGCCTTGGCGGACCGTTCGTGAAAACATCTTGTTGGCCCAGCGGACAGCAAACCCGCAGCTCGCCGACGAGCTGCTGCTTTCACTCGATCTGGCGCCGTTCCGCGACACGTTCCCTCGTGCGCTCTCGCTTGGCATGGCACGGCGCGTGGCCATCGCCCGCGCGTTCGCGATCGAGCCGGAGCTCGTGCTGCTGGATGAACCATTCGTCTCGCTAGACCCGGAGATGGCCGCGCGCAGCCGCAACCTGCTGCTGAAGGTCTGGCGGACGCGATCCACTGCGGCGTTGTGGGTCACCCACGACCGTGCCGAGGCCATGGCCCTGGCAGACCGCATTCTGCTGCTCGGCGACCGCCCGGCACAGGTTCTTCAGGAGATCATCGTGCCGCAAACGCAGCGCTCAGGGTGACGTCAAAACCGCAGCGATGCGTCCCATCGTCATGGCTGGCCTTGGACCAGCCGGCCAATCACCGCTCGACCAGAAACACGATCTTGCCCGTCACGCGATAGGCAATGATCTTGTCATGCTCAACCACGCACTCCGCCTCTTTCACCCGAAACGACATGATCCCACGCAGGGTCTTGGCGGCTTCCGCGACGGCGGCGCGACACGCATCGTCGAAACTGATCTCGGAATGCATGGTGACATCGATGTTGCGTACAATTGGCATTTGCGCCTCCGTGAAATGTGGCGCGGCCCGCGATCACGCCGCGACGTACATCGACACCTTGCTTGTCAGGTGGTCAATGGCTTGATCGAACAAGGCCATCACGTCCTCATGGCTCGTGCGCAGGCCGTCGTTGAAGATAATCAGTCGTTGCCTCGCCGGGATCAGTCTTAGCCTCGCCCAGAACCGTCGATGCGGAATATGCGCGGCGAGCAGCCGGGCCAGCCTGCGTTCCAACCGGTTCGGCATATTGAAGCCGCGGCTGCCGGATACCACTGACAGCGCTGCCACAAGACACTCCCGGTGGCCGTCGCGAAACCGGCCTTGCACCCAGTCGGTTCTGCTCGAAATTCGACCGCGCGCCTCCCTCAGGAGTTCAACGTCGCCGAAAGGAATCTGATACGGATTGTCGAATGGCATGTGTCACCCCGCCGGTCACACGACGCAAATCAGCTTACGGGCTAACCGAAATCCCGCGCATCACAAACCCGTGAGGCGGCGGCACAGATCGCTGTCGCTGAGCATCTCATAACAAGCTGAGGAGACGCACATGATCGACGCGGCGGAATGCGTGGTGATCGGCTCGGGGGCCCTGGGCTCCAGCGTCGCGTTCCACCTCGCGAAGGGTGGCAGGCAGGTCGCGCTGATCGACAAGCATGCGCTTGGATCGCAGACCTCCCCCCGCGCGGCCGGCCTGACCTCGCAGGCGCGCAGCACTGACCTGATGACCCAGCTTGCAAAGCGAGCGGTGCGCAAGATCGAGGCATTCAAACAGGAGACAGGCGAGCATCTCGTGTTCCATCAGCCAGGTGCTCTGAAGATTGCCCGCCTGCCCGAGCACGTGGAGCAACTGAAGAACGAGGTGGCGCGCGGCCGACGGATGGCAACCGGCATCGAAATGATCGCTCCCGCCGAGGCGCGCGCGAAAAACCCGTTCCTGCACACCACCGGCATTCTCGGCGTGATCTATTCGCCGACCGACCTCTACCTGGAGCCTTCGCAGATCCCCACCGGATATGCGCGTGCGGCGGCAAGGCTTGGCGTCACCATGCTGCCGCATACGTTGGTAACCGGCATTTCCCTGCGCAACGGCGCGGTGTGCGGCGTGACGACCGAACACGGGACCATAGCATGCGAAACGGTGGTGGATGCCGCTGGCGCCTGGCTGCGCGCGGTGGCCGCATTGTCCGGTGCGACCGTTCGCGCCGTGCCCACGCGCCATCAACTGCTGATCACCGAGCCGATCGAGGGCGTCGACGCAATGCAGCCGATCACCCGCATCATCGACGTGAATGTCTACGTGAGACCCGATGAAGGTGGCCTCATGCTGGGCGGCTACGAGCAGAACCCGCTCCAGTTCGACGTCGGCACCCTACCACCGTGCTTCGATGTCGCCGATCTGCCGCTCGACATCGGCGTCCTCCGCGGCTTCGCGGATACAGTGCGCGACCAACTGCCGGTGTTTCAGCGCGTGCCCGACGAGATCGGGCTGCGTGTCCATCGTGGCGGCCTGCCGACGATGACGCCCGACGGGGAGCATACCGTCGGGCCTGTGCCGAGTGTGCACGGGCTGTACGTCGCCGGTGGTTGCTGCGTCGGTGGCCTGTCGATGTCGCCGGCGATCGGTGAGGCGCTGGCGGCCTGGATCATCGACGGCAGGCCGCCAATGGATCTATCGCCGCTGGCTCCCGGCAGGGAGGGCACCCTGAGTGAGGAAGCTCTCAAGACAGCATGCCGCCTGCAGGTACTCGCACCACTACTGGGAACACGTGCCCGCCAGAACATAGCGGGGCGACCCTGTCGAAACCGGGGCCCCTCGAACGTCATTCGTCCGGCCGTGCATGATGCCGGCCACGACCCAGACGGAGACCACCATGCAATACATGCTGCTGATCCATTCCAGCGAGGCCGCGCTGCAGTCTGCGCCGCAGGAGACGATTGCCCGGATGCACGCCGCCTATATGGCCTACACCGAGGCCCTCACGCAGGCGGGCGTGGTGGTGAACGGCAATCGCCTCCGGCCGACCAGTTCGACGACCACAGTTCGCATCGTCGACGGCAAGACCCAGATGCTCGATGGGCCCTACGCCGAGACGAAGGAACAGCTTGCCGGCTATTACCTGATCGATGTGCCCGACCTGGACGCGGCGCTGTCCTGGGCGGCCCGCTGCCCTGGCGCCAGCTTCGGCGCGATCGAGGTCCGGCCCATCTGGGTCATGTAGTGCTGCACGAGACCGACCATCTCGTCGCGGAGACGGCCGAAGTCGTGGCGCGCCGCAGCTACGGGAAGCTGGTTGCTTTCCTGGCGGCGCGCACCGGCGACGTGACAACCGCCGAGGACGCGCTGGCCGACGCCTTCGCCGCCGCACTCATCGATTGGCCCGCCTCAGGCATCCCGCACAGCCCGGAGGGTTGGCTGATGACCGTTGCGAGGCGTCGGCTGGTCGACGCCGCCCGCCGTCGGCGCACCCGCGGTGACGCAGCCGGTCATCTGCGCCTCATCGCCGAGGAGTTGGGCGATCCGATGGACGATACGGAAATTCCCGACAGACGGCTGGCACTGATGTTCGCCTGTGCTCACCCGGCGATTGATCCGGCCATCCGTGCACCGCTGATTCTACAGACCATCCTCGGCTTCGACGGTGCGGCGATTGCATCCGCCCTGCTGGTTTCCCCCGCCACCATGAGCCAGCGCCTGGTGCGGGCAAAACATAAGATCCGCGATGCCGGCATTCCGTTGCGCGTACCGGAACGCGCGGAGATGCCTGAGCGGCTCGATGCCGTCCTCGTCGCGATCTACGCCGCGTATTCCGAGGGCTGGCCAGAAGGCGCCTGGCGCAATCTCGCCGAGGAGGCACTCTGGCTTGGCCGTCTCGTCGCCGCATTGCTGCCGGAAGAACCCGAAGCGCTCGGCCTGCTCGCGCTGATGCTGCACGCCGAAGCCCGCCGCGCCGCGCGCCGTGATGCGTCTGGCTCCTATGTGCCGCTCGATGAGCAGAACACGGCGCTGTGGGACGCGGACATGATCGAGGAGGCCGAATCGCTGCTGCTCCGTGCGAGCACCATTGGAACGATCGGGCGCTATCAGCTCGAGGCGGCAGTCCAGTCGGCGCATGCCGCGCGCCGGCTGACCGGCCGATCCGACTGGGCCTCGATCGAGCGGCTCTACGCGGCGCTGTCGGCCATGACCGACTCACCGGTGGTGGCGATCAGCCACGCCATCGCCATTGCAGAGACGCGGGGGGCGGAAGCAGGACTGGCCAGCCTCGACATACGTGCGAGGGACCAGCGGCTGGCTGACTATCAGCCGTACTGGGCCGCGCGTGCCGACCTGCTCGCGCGCACCGGCCAGGCAGATGCGGCCGATCAGGCCTACCGGCGTGCCATCGAATTGGCGACCGATGCTGCAGTGCGCGATCACCTGCAACGGCGGCGGATGCTGATCTGACCATGACCCATCTGCGCCTGCTGGCCGACGACCTCACCGGTGCGCTGGACAGCGCAGCCGGGTTCGTGCCGCTGACCGGCCCGGTATCCGTCACATGGCAACCAGCCGCAGCCCAAGGATCTGTCGCGTTCGACAGTGACACCCGCGACGCACCTGCGAAGCAGGCACTCGAAAGCATCGCGCACTTCTCACACCTGCTGGACGGAGGTGCGCTGGCCTTCAAGAAGATCGACAGCCTGCTGCGCGGCCACGTGGCATTGGAACTCGCCACCTGCCTGCGCCGGTTCGATCATTGCGTGCTGGCGCCAGCCTTCCCGTTCCAGGGCCGGATCACCCGCAACGGCAGGCAGCTTGTGCGCAACGGCGACGGCTGGCACGACACCGGCGTCGACCTGTCGACAGAGCTGCGCGCGCTTGGCGTCGTGGCCCGCGCGCTGGACGCCGAGACCGACGCCGACCTGGAGGCGATCGTTGCCCAGGGTCGGAGTCTGCCCGGGCGCGTGCTGTGGTGCGGCACCGGCGGTCTTGCCAGCGCACTCGCTGGGCACCGGCCGGTGCCGTGCCCGGTTCTGCCACCGCCTATTCTGGCGCTGATCGGCAGTGACCACGCGGTGAGCCGCGCGCAGATCGCCGCGGTCCCTGCGTCCCTGCGCAATGCGCTGATCACCTGCGAACCGCCGCCCGGAAGCGACCGCCACGCGGCCCGCGCCCACATCGGCACGACATTCGCGTCACTGCTCAGCCGCGTGGAGCGACCCGGCACATTGTTCGTGACCGGCGGTGCCACCCTGCGCGATCTGTGCGTCGCACTTGGCGTGACGCGGCTCGAGGTGGATGGCGCGGTCGAACCTGGCGTGCCAACGTCGCTGTTGCGTGGCGGCGCCTGGGATGGCCAGCGCCTGGTCTCCAAATCGGGCGCATTCGGCAATACCGGGTTTCTCGCCAGATTGCTGGGAGGTACCGAATGACCGATCGCATCCCGCGGCTGGCGATCACGATGGGCGATCCGGCCGGCGTCGGCCCCGAGATCATCGTCAAGGCATGCCGCCGCCTCTTGCCGCGGATCGAGGCGGGCGCTTTGCGCCTGCTGGTGATCGGCCATCGCTCGGCGCTGCACGCGGCAGGCACGCTGTTGCACGAGACGTTGGCGATTCCCGAGGCCGCTGACGCGCCTCTGGCCTTCCTCGCCGCGGGCGAAGAGGCGGGACAGATCGCCGTCGGTGAGATCGCTCCGGAGGCAGGGCGCTTCGCCTATCTCGCCGTGGCGCGCGCGGTGGAACTGGCGCAGGCGGGACAGATCGATGCAATCGTCACCGCACCGTTGAACAAGGAGGCGCTGAACCTCGCCGGCTACCACTATGCCGGCCACACCGACATGCTCGCGGCGCTGACCAAGACGCGCAGTTCGGTCATGCTGCTGGCGCACGGCGACATGCGGGTGGGCCACGTCACCACGCATGTCGCGCTCGCCGACGTGCCGAAGCTGCTGACCCCCGAGCGGCTGCGCCGCACCATCGACCTCACCTACGCGGCCGTACGGGATCTCGGCATTCCAAAGCCGCGGGTCGCCGTTGCGGCGCTGAACCCGCACGCCGGCGAGGGCGGGCTATTCGGTCGACAGGACATCGAGATCACCACCCCGGTGGTGGAGCAATGCCGCGCCGACGGGATGGATGTCAGCGGCCCGGTCCCGGGCGATACCGTGTTCGTCAAGCTGCGCGCGCGACAGTTCGACGCGGTGGTGGCGATGTACCACGACCAGGGGCACATTCCAGTGAAACTGCTGGGCTTCGATGTCGATCCCGCCACCGGCACCTGGCGGGCACTCTCGGGCGTGAACATCACGCTCGGGCTGCCGTTGATCCGCACCTCGGTCGATCACGGCACCGCATTCGACATCGCCGGCAAGGGGGTTGCGAACGAGGAAAGCCTTATCGAGGCGATCGACTACGCCGAGCGCCTGGCGGCGACGCGACGGGCGGTGGCTTGATCTGCATCAATGGCAAACGGGCCCCTATCGTGCGACGTTAACCCCTGATCGGTCGACAGGCTGGAGGACGCATCATGAATCGTGAAATGGCGGAAATCATCCGCAACCAGAAGCCAGTGACGCTGCCGCCCAGTGCGACCGTACAGGAGGCATGCAAGCACATGCACCAGCACAGGATCGGCGCCGTGCTGGTCACCAGCAACAAGGGTGAACTGGTCGGTATCTTCACTGGTCGCGACGCAGTGCGCGTCCTGGCGGAGGGCAAGTCTGCCAGCTCGACCCATCTGCGGAACGTGATGACCGAGAAGCCGGACTGCCTGCCGCCGGGGCACACCGCGATCCATGCGCTGCGGCTGATGCGCGACGGCGGTTTTCGCCACGTGCCGGTGGTGCACGAGGGCGTTGTGATAGGCATCGTCTCGCGGGGTGACTTCCGCGGGCTTGAACAGGATCGGCTGGACGAGGAATCCGGGATCTGGGAGCGCATGCGCTAGACCGTGATGGCCGAAGGCGGAATCGCCGGCGGTCTGTATAACGGGATCAAACCGCGAGCTAGCGCGAATGAGCGCGCTAACGGCGGGAACGCGACAGCAGGTTGCCGGCGAGGCGCAACACCTGGACCGCGAGGGCCGACCAGGCAACGCTCGCCGTGGCGCCTTCCAACGCTCGCTGGCGCACCGCGAGGGCCTCGAGCTCTACCCGATCAGGCGACGAACGCATCGCGACGACCGCGAGCAGCAACGCCAGCACAAGATCAGCGCCGGCCAGGATAAGCGCTGCGTACTGGTGCTCCCAGGACTGCCGGAGCCAGAACCACGCGGCGATATGCAAAAACACGAGGGTCCCGGCCAGAAAGATCAGCGCGATCATGGCGAAGACGACGCGAACCACAGTGCGCTGGGCGCTATGGCGCAGACGCACGCCCTCCGCCTCCGCAGCGATGCGTGCAAGGCGGAGGGGGCGCATCACCTAGCGGGTGACTCGGCCAAGCGCATAGCCGACAGCGGCCGCGATCAGTAGCGCCAGCAGCGGCTGTTCGCGCACCTTGGACGTGACCATCTCGGCCTGTCCGCGCACCGAATCGGCCGCCACGTGGGCGGCATGCTCGGCGCGACCTGCCACGTCGGCCATCGCCGGCGTCACACGATCCCTCATCAGTGACTCGACTTGCTCGCGCAGCCGCGCGATCTGCACGTGGGCGTCTTCGGAATCTGCCATGGGTCCGGTCTCCATTTCGCCGGCATAAAGACTAGCCCTGAATTGATGGCAAATGTGGGGTCTCCGGCGCAGTACCCGGCGCACTCTTGCGCGAGCGGCGGCTACTCCGCCGGCTCGGGCGCAAGCGCATTGGCGGGCAGCCGCAGCATCTCGTCGATCCGACTCACGAGGTCCGCAACCTCGCCACCGGGGACCGCGGGGCTGAACAGATAGCCCTGGAACTCCGTGCAGCCGACGCTTCTGAGCAGCGCAAGCTGGTCGCGTGTCTCAACGCCCTCAACGGTGGTCGCCATGCCGAGGTCCCGGCTCAACCCGGCCACCGCACGGACGATCGCTCCACAATCGCGCCTGACGCCAAGCTCACGGACAAACGACTGATCGATCTTGATGCGGTCGAACGGGAAGCGCCGCAGATAGCTCAACGACGAGTAGCCGGTGCCGAAGTCGTCCAACGCTATGCCGGCACCGAGACCATGCAGTTGATGCAGCGTCGCCAGTGTCGCCTCGGTGTCCTGCAACATCACCGTCTCGGTAATCTCCAGTTCCAGCCGATCGGCCCGCAACCCGGCATCGCAGAACGCGCGCGACACGGCAGTCACCAGATTGCGGCTCTTGAACTGCGCCGGCGAGAGATTGACGGCGACCCGCATCTCGCCAGGCCAGCCTGCGGCAGTGGCACAGGCCTCGGCCAGCACCCATTCGCCGATCGGCACAATCAGCCCTATCTCCTCGGCGAGTGGGATGAACTCGCCCGGCGGCACGAGGCCCCGTTCCGGATGACGCCAACGCAGCAGTGCCTCGAAGCCGGTGACCGCACCGGCGCGCAGATCGACCAACGGCTGATAGAACAACTCGAACTGCCCGGCCTGGAGCGCCTTGCGAAGGTCGAGTTCGAGCAGGCGCCGCGCCTGCATCTGCGCATCCATCTCAGGCTGGAACAGTCGGTAGACGCCGCGGCCGTCGACCTTTGCGCGATACAGCGCCAGATCGGCATTCTTTAGGATCTGGTCATTGTCCGTCCCATCCTCCGGGGCAAACGCAATGCCGATGCTGGTGCTTATCACGATCTGGTGGCCTGCCACGTCGAACGGCGCGTCGAACAACTCAAGCACCCTGTTGGCGAGTCGGATTGCCTCGGTCGGCTTCTCGATCGGCGCCAGGATGATGGCGAACTCGTCGCCACCAAGCCGGGCCACGGTGTCCGTCTCACGCGTGGACTGCAACAGCCGTTCCGCGACCACCTGCAGCAGCGCATCGCCGACCGGATGTCCCAGCGTATCGTTCACCTCCTTGAACTGGTCAAGGTCCAGGTACAACAGAGCCAGCCTCTGCCCGCGACGCGCATGCGCAAGCGCTGCCTCCAGCTTATGACGGAACCATACACGGTTCGGCAGGTCGGTCAGAGCGTCATGATGCGCCAGGTGTACCATCCTGGCTTCCGCCGCACGGCGGTCGGTGATTTCCTCGAACGTGGTGAGCCAACCGTCCTTCATCGGCTGGAAGGTTGTGTTGAAGGCCCGGCCACTGCTGATCTCCCAGGTGGCGGTCGCCCGCTCGCCGTGCGCGATCAGCTCGACGCGCCGTTTGCGCACACCCTGCATGTCTTCGTCGGTGACCTCGCCCGCCTCCACGATCCGATCGGTCAGTTCGCGATACGTCATGCCGGGCGTCAGCACGCCGTCAGGCACGCCGAATATGCGACAGAAACGCCGATTGACGACCAGCAGCCGGCCATCATTATCGAACATCATCAGGCCCTGCAGCATGTTGTTGAGCGCAATGTCAAAGCGCTGCTCTTGTGCGTGCAGAGCGAGCGCGGCACGCCCGCGTTCCTCGGCAACCGCAAGTTCCGCTTCCGCCTTGGTGCGCGCAACTTCTGCTGCCTGCAGATTCTCATAGCCACGCAGATGGCGCATGGCGAGCAGAATGGTCGCGAAGATAACCAACTCCAACAGAGCTGTTGTGGCGACCAACATCCGACATTCAACCCGCCAATTGGCGAGGATCGAATCCATGGAGTCGGTAACGCTGACGATCACCGGAGAGTTTTCCACGGCGAGGGGTACGATCAGCCGCTCCTTGCCATCAAACGGGCTGATAATCCGCATTGTGCCAGTTGCCGGTGGAACCAGCGCAGTGTTAGGTGCAGCGTTCTCGCCGAGCGCTGCGCTAGTCTTCGGATCGATGTGCGGATAGCGCACCAGCACCATGCCATCGCGCCGGCTCAACATGAACGAGGCGTCCCTCCCCACCACTATCCTGGAGAACGACTGCTCGAAGTACGCAAGCTTTATCGCAGCGTTGATGAAGCCGAGCACTCTGCCGTCCGCGCCGGTGACCTTACGGGCGAGCGTAATGATCCATTCGCCGTCATATCGGCTCTGTACGGGGCCGCCCACCCAGTCGATCAACGCCGAGTTGCCGGTCAGGTGCCGGAAGTACTCGCGATCGCTCAAATCAACCGGAGTGACCGGCCATTCACGTGACGACGCGTTGATCAGTCTGCCATGCGAATCTTCCAGCGACAGGCTATCGATGCCGGGGAAACCGACGAGGCGCTCCTTCAGATCTCGATGCATGTCGAACGAGGCTGCCAGGCGAACAAATTCCTCCGGTGAGACGATGCCAAGTTCACCGATATGCTGGATCAGTCCAAGCTGCACGAGTTCCGTCGCCTGAAATGCGCGATGGGTTTCTTCCGCTAGGACGAGCGCGATGTTGTTCAGGTCCCGCTCGTTGTGGGCGATCTCCTCGCGGCGCAGGTCGACCACGAACCAGATCGTGGCCGCAGCCAGGCCAAGCGCAAACAACAGGCCACCGATCGCCAGCAGATGCCTGGCGCGCGCGTAACCAAATTGCGCTGCAAGCCTTGCGAACGCAGACGGCATAAGGGCACTCTTCCGTTCAGCGCCTCATTCTCTGCCTTAAGGCCTGAAACCCCGGTTAACGCCGCAAACGACGATTTTATTCCGCGGCCGGCTGCTCCAGGCTCATCAGCGAGCGGCCGCGCGTTTCCGGCAGCAGCAGCAGTGCGACGATCATCACCCCGTACGCCGCCAGGCTGAATATCGCGATGGCAACAGTCAAACCGAGCCGCGTGGCCAGGAAGCCCACCAGTGCGGGGAACAGTGCACCGATGCCTCGGCCGGCGTTGTAGCAGAATCCCTGGCCAACGCCGCGCACCGCGGTCGGGTACAGCTCGGTCATGAACGAGCCCATCGGCGAGAACATGATCAGGGAGACATACCCCAGCACGAAGCCAACCGGTAGGAACCAGTCGTTGCTGATCGGCGCGAACAGATACACCAAGGTCAGCACGATGGACGCGATTGCGGATAGCATGAACGTCCGCTTGCGCCCGATGCCGTCGGCAAGGTAGGCGCCGGTGACGAAGCCGAAGAACGCGCCGAGGATCAGCACAAGCGTGTATCCGCCGGTGCCTACCGCGGAGAGCCCACGCACTGTCTTCAGATATGTCGGCAGCCAGACACCGAGCGCATAGCCGCCGCCCTGTGCGCCGGCGACCATCATGGAGACGCGCCAGGTGGTCGAGAGATAGGGCGGCTTCAGCGCGCTGAAGATGTGCATGAAGCCAGCCGGCGCCTCGCGGTTGCGGCGAATTTCCGGCTCCTCGATGAAGCGCCGGATCCAGAACACCAGCGCCGCCGGGGCAAGTCCGATCCAGAACAATGACCGCCAGGCGTATTCTTCCGGCAGCAGGGCCATCAGCAAGGTATAGAGCAGCGCCGCGGCGCCCCAGCCGATCGACCAGCCGGTCTGCACGATGCCGACCGCACGGCCCCGATAGCGGTCCTGAATAACCTCGCCCATCAGCACCGCGCCGGCGGCCCATTCGCCGCCGAACCCCAGGCCTTGTAGTGCGCGAAAGATGAAGAGCTGGTTGAAGTCCTGCGCGAAGCCGCACAGGAAGGTGAAGAATGCGTACCATACGATGGTTATCTGAAGTATGCGCACGCGGCCCCAGCGATCCGACAGCGCGCCGGCGAGCCAGCCGCCGAACGCGGATACCAGCAACGTGATGGTGCCAAGTACGCCGGCCTGACCGGTGGTGATGTGCCACAGGCCCAGCAGGCTCGGGATGACAAACGAGAAGATCTGCACATCGAGCGCGTCGAGCGACCAGCCGCCGAAACAGGCGGCCATGGTCCGGCGCTCGCGCGCAGTCAGGTCGGAGAACCAGGCAAACATGACGAGTCGTCCCTTGCTTGTTTGGACCGCGCCTCACGATGCGGTCGCGAACAGGCTGCTACAGGGGATTCGTCATGTCTACCTGGTGTTCGGTCGTCAGATGACGTGGAACAGATAGAGCAGAATGATGACCGGGATGGGAATGCCAAGAACCCAAAGCAGAATGCCGCGCATGATGAACCTCGACCGTTGCTGTAGGTCGATGTCGGTGAATGGCATGGCGGATCGATGGCAAACCGTATCACGATCAGGTGCCTTCACAGCCTCAGCCGCACGCCGGCGAGGAATGATGGGCCAGGTGTCTGGTAGCCGTTCACCGGTTCAAAGCGCGAGTAGAACAGGTTTCGCCCGTTGGCGAAGAGCTGCACATGCTGAGCCACGTCATAAGTGATGGTGATGTTGGCGATCACGCCATGCGGCGATGAGATCATCGTGCCGGTGGCATCGCCCGCATCGCTGACGAGAAAGTCTTGGAACGCGCCGGTGATCAGCAGTTCCGGCGCGATCGTGAGGCCGGGGAGGGGAGTGATCGCCGCATCCAGCGCGGCGGTATTCATCGGTCGGCGCAGCAGTTGCGAGCCAGTGTCGGCGTTCTGCGCGTCGGTGTACGTGTAGCTGGCCTGCAAGGAGAGCCACGTCGCGGGACGCAACGTGAGTTCGGTCTCGACACCTTGGATGTGCGCCGAGCCGATGTTCACCGCGGTATCCACCGGCGTAAATACGGCGACGATCAGGTTCTGGATCTGCTCGTTGAAATAGGTGGCGCCGAAGCTGATGGCCGGAATCGGGGTGGTGGTGAACCCGACCTCCCAGCCCTGCGCGCTTTCCGGTAGTAGATGTGGATTGCCGATATAGCCGAACGAGTTGACGCCGAAGCGGTCGAACAGGGAGGGTGCGCGGAACGCGGTGCCATACGCGGCCTTGAATCGCGTCGCGACCTCCGGCACGTCGAGCACTGCACCGAGCCGCCAGGTGAACGGCGCATTGTTGTCCACCCAGTCCTGACGGAGTTGGCCGGTGAGCGTCACGCGTTGCAGCACCTTGGTCTGCAGCCCGGCATACAGCGCGTCATCCGTCATGGACGCTTGGGCGGACTGCATGAACGGGGAGCCGAAGGAAGACTGGTTCACCTTCACGTTGATGTTGTCGGCGGTGTACTCGTAGCCGAAGGTGAGGTCGGTCGCCGACAGGGCCGGCACATTCATCAGATCGGAAAGGTGCACCGTGTTGTTCCACTGCGCATCGGTGCGGTAGCTGTGGTAGCGCGAATTGTTGCTGGCCAGGTTTGGATCGAGCAGGTTGAGCGCTTCGGTGTAGTGCCTGTCGTCCTGGAGCCGTCCGACAAAGACGCTGGTCTCATAGCTCCCGTTGAACAGCTTGGAGCTCACACCGATCCGGCCCAGCAGCGAATTGTCGTCGCCAGTGGAGTTGTCGTTGTCGAAGGTTGGGCTGCCCAGCGCGTTGAAGCCGAACACCGAGCCTCTGGCGCGCAGGAACAGCGAAAGCCGCGTGCCTTCGATCGGCGTGTAGCCAAGATTCAGCGTGCCGACGAGGGCGCGGAACGGATCAGGCACGCCGGTATAGATGGCCTCGCGCTGCGGCGTCGTGTCGTAGCCACGCTGTGCCTGCATCTCGAAGGTGGCGGAGTAGTCGAACGGCCCGTCGATGCCTGACGCGTTGACGTTGCCCTCGACCTGCTTCGGATAGCCGCCGGCGAGTTCGCCGGTGACGTGAAGGCCAGGTTCGTGGCCCTGGCGCGAGATCAGATTGATCACGCCGCCGATCGCTCCGGAGCCGTACAGCGACGCCATCGGACCGCGAATGACCTCGATGCGCTCGACATCGGCCAGCGTATCGGTACCAAAATTGAATGCGCCCGAGGAGTTGGAGGCATCATTCAGCGGCATGCCGTCGCGCAGCACCAGCACCTGATTGGAATTGGTGCCGCGAACAAACACACTGGCGTTGCCTCCCGGTCCGCCGGACTGGCTGACATGGACGCCGGGAACCGCGGACAGCGCGTCGGTCAAGGTCGTGTAGCCACGTTGCTCGATGGTCTGGCGGTCGATGACCGTGACGCCGGCGGGAATGTCGACGACCGGCGTCGGGACGCGCGTCGCGGTGACAACAGTTTCAGGCGTCACCTCCGACGGCTCGTCGGCGAGCGCGGGCGCTGCGATCAGTGCGAGCACAAGAGTGAAACGGAACCCAGGCATGCGGGTCCTCCATCGACAAAAGGTCGACAGCCCGCCTGCGGGTTCACCCCCGCTGCACCGGTACGCCCCGCCCGAGGCACGCGCGCAGTCTCGACACCGGCCGGTCTCCTGGCTGGCGGGTCGTCGCCTGGTCCCGCCTTCTCGCCTTGCGGCAATGGCATCGTGGGACCGGACTCGCCGCGCACAGTTGCGGGGGCAGCAGCCTTGCCCTCGGGCGTGACCCGAGGGTCTGACTTTCCCGTTTCAGCCCCTCGCCCCCGGATTTAGTCCTGGGGTTGCGGGCCACCGACGTCTGGAACCACAGTATCGTATCCAAGAGAGCACGCAATGATCCCTCGCATTGAATTCGAACCGAACGCTGATGCCGCGCTCGATGGCATCCGCGTCGTCGATCTGTCGCGGCTGGTGGCAGGCAACATGCTCAGCCTGCAGCTCGCGGACCAAGGTGCCGAGGTGATCAAGGTCGAGGACCCGCGCGCCGGCGATCCGTTGCGCGCGTGGCGTGTGAAGGGACTGTCGCTGCATTGGAAGGTATATGCGCGGAACAAAAAGAGTCTGGCGCTGAACCTGCGACCGCAGGCCGGGCGCGATGCGCTGCTGGATCTGCTGGCGAAGAGCCATGTGCTGATCGAGAACTATCGCCCGGGTACATTGGAGCAGATGGGTCTCGGTCCCGACGTTCTGCACGCGCGCAATCCCGCCCTGATCATCGTGCGCATCACCGGCTTCGGGCAGGATGGACCGTATCGCGATCGGCCAGGCTTCGGCACGCTGGTCGAGGCGATGTCGGGGTTTGCCTCAAAGAACGGCTTCGGCGACCGTCCGCCAGTTCTGCCGCCGCTGGCGATGGCGGACATGGTGGCGGGGTTATACGGCGCCTACGCGGTAATGATCGCGCTGCGCGTCGTTGAGCGTGGCGGCAACGGACAAATAATCGATCTGCCGCTGCTGGATCCGATCATATCCGTTCTCGGGCCCGATGCTGCGATCCATCGCGTGTCGGGTGAGAAGCCGAAGCGCACCGGCAGCCGTTCCCTGACCACGTCGCCGCGCAACGTCTATGCCACGAAGGACGGCCGCTACATCGCGATCTCGGCGTCAATTCAGGCGATGGCGGAGCGGGTATTCCGTGCGATCGGCAAGCCCGAGATGATCGACGATCCGCGGTTTCGCACCAACACCGATCGCGTACGGCACATCGACGAGTGCGACGGCGCGGTTGCTGCGTTCATCGCGGAGCGGACGCTGGACGAGAACATGGCGGTGTTCCAGGCGGCCGAGGTCACCGCGACGCCGGTCTACGAGATCGATCAGCTCGTCGCGGACGAGCACATCCAGGAACGCGGCGTGATCGTGGAAGCGCCCGACGCGGAGGCGGGATCGGTGTTGATGCACAACGTCATCCCGCGGCTGTCCGCCACGCCCGGCAAGCTGCGCCACCCTGCGCCGACATTGGGGCAGCACACAAACGAGGTACTCGGCGAGATCGGCTACTCCGCCGACCGCATAACCGCGCTGGCGGCGGACGGCGTGGTGAATCCCGGTTGACTGTCATTGCGAGCGACCGTCGTGCAGTGCTGGCCTTGGCGAAGACGTGGATGCCCGACATGACGGCCTGATACGGCTCAAGCCCTAAGCCGCAATGCGGTCCACGATGGCCGGATGTGGCGCGATCGCCTACTCTTTTGGCATGAACGACTTGCCCACCTCGAGCGTATCCAACGTCCCTGAATACACCGTCTCGGAGATCTCCGGGGCGGTGAAGCGCACGTTGGAGGGCAATTTCGGGCGCGTGCGGGTGCGCGGTGAGATCACCGAACTGAAGCGCTATCCTTCGGGGCACATCTACTTCTCGTTGAAGGACGAGAGCGCCAAGATCGCCGGCGTCGTTTGGAAGTCGGCCGTTGGGCGGCTGGGCATGGTGCCGGAGAACGGTGTCGAGATCATCGCCACCGGCCGCATCTCGGCCTACGCCGAACGCTCGTCGTATCAGCTCATCACCGAGCGGATGGAGTATGCCGGCGCCGGCGCGCTGCTGGCGCGCATCGAGATGCTGCGCGTGCGGTTGGCAGCAGAGGGTTTGTTCGATGCGGTCCGCAAGCTGGCGCTGCCGGTGCTGCCCAGAGTGGTCGGCGTGGTGACCAGCGAGCGGGGCGCGGTCATCCAGGACATCCGTACGACGATCGCGCGGCGCTTCCCGCGCCACGTGCTGCTATGGCCGGTGCCGGTGCAAGGCGAAGGTGCGGCGGAGCGCATCGCCGCCGCCATCGCCGGCTTCGAGCGCGTGGTGCCGCGCCCCGACGTGCTGATCGTGGCGCGCGGCGGCGGCAGCCTGGAAGACCTGATGGCGTTCAACGATGAAGCCGTGATCCGGGCCGTCGCCGCCTGCCGCATTCCGCTGATCTCCGCGGTGGGGCACGAAACTGACACTACGCTGATCGATTTCGTGTCCGACCGTCGCGCGCCGACCCCGACCGCGGCGGCGGAACTCGCGGTGCCTATGCGCGCCGACCTCGTTGCCGACCTGGAACACAAGGCGGCGCGGCTGATCGGCGGTTTGAACCGGCTGGCGCAGGAGCGCCGACTGCAGTTGTCACGGGCGGAACGCGGACTGCCCGACCTCCCGGCGCTGGTCGGCGGGGCGCGGCAGCGGTTGGATGATCGCGCCGAGAGGCTGGTGCTCGCGTTGCCGAACCTGCTGCACAAACGGCGCGCGTCGCTCGAAACGTCGGTACGGCGACTGCCGGACCTGCCGGCGATGCTCACCGCCTGTCGCGAGCGCGTGCGGGAGCGCGGAATGCGGCTGATCGTCGCGCTGCCAAATGTCGTGGCACGGCGGCACGCCGCGCTCGATCTGTGTGGACAGAAGTTGGTTGGTGGTCTGCGCCAGGCGGTTTCCACGGTACACGGCCGCGCCGGGCGCACGCTGGGGCGGCTGTCCGATGCGCCGCTGCGTGCATTGCTGCGTGAGACGCGGGCGCGGCTGGAGGGCACGGCGGCGCGGCTCGAATCGGTGTCGCCGCTGGCGGTGCTGCAGCGCGGCTATGCGGTGGTGTCGGATGCCGCCGGCCATCCGCTGACCAGCGCGGCCAAGGTGGCGCCGGGCGCGCGGCTCCGGCTGCGCTTTGCCGACGGCGAGGTGGGCGCGACGGCCGATCGCCCGGAGCGCCAGGGCCGGCTGCCGCTGTAGCCTACGCCGACGCCAAAGCCGGCAGCGCGCGCTCGCGGACGATCTTCAGCAAGGACGCTCGCGAATAAGGCTTCATGAGGATGGGGTCGCCCGGCGGCAACCGGCCCGGCTCCAGTGCATCGGCAGCGCCGGTCACATAGATCACCGGCAGGTTTGGTTGCCTCTGACGCGCCACGCGCACGAACTCATAGCCCGACATCATTGGCATTGCGTAATCGACGAGGGCGAGCGAGATCGGAGTTGCTGCGACGATATCGCGCGCTTCTGGTCCGCTGCTGGCCTCCCTGACGGAATAGCCCGCTTCGCGCAGGAAGATTGCCGCAAGGCCGCGCACCTCGGGATCGTCATCCACGACAAGGACGGTGCCACCATCGCCTTGCATGTCGGCGGCGTGCGGCTCTGCGAGGGTGACGGCGCCCTGGTCCTCCAAGGCGCGTGGCAGCAGTATCTGCACGGTCGTGCCGACGCCGGGTTCACTGGCAATCCGCACCGTGCCGCCGAACTGTGTGGCCACGCCATAGACCTGCGCGAGCCCGAGACCGCTTCCCTTGCCGATCTCCTTGGTGGTGAAGAACGGCTCGAATGCGCGCTCCTGGACCTCGCGTGACATGCCGGTCCCGGTGTCGATCACCGCGATCCGCACATAGTCACCCGGGTCGAGCGCATCGAACCCGGCGACCTCGGGATGATACACGTTGCTGGTCACGATGCGCAGCAACCCACCATGCGGCATCGCGTCACGGGAGTTGATGGCGAGGTTGAGCACGACAAGTTCGAGCTGTGTCGGATCGCTCGTCGCCGGCCAGAGGTCGGCAGCCAGGTCGGTCTCCACCTGGACGAGGCCGCCGAGACTGCGCTGCAGCAGATCGCCCATGCCGGTGATCACGGCGTTCACGTCCACCGGTCGGGGGGACAGGTTCTGGCGGCGCGCATAGGCCAGCAGCTGCTGGGTGAGCATTCCGCCGCGCAACGCGGAGCGCATGGCGGCATCAGCCAGAGACAGCGAGCGCTGGTCGGTCAGGTGGCGTTGCAGGAGTTCGAGATTGCCGATCACCGCGGTAAGCAGATTGTTGAAGTCGTGGGCGATGCCGCCGGTGAGCTGCCCGATCGCCTCCATCTTCTGCGCCTGGCGCAGTTGCGCCTCGACGCGCCGCATCGCGGTCATGTCGACGGCGGCCAACAGCACATGCTCGATGCGTCCACTGGCCCCCGGCAGAGGTACCAGAAACGAGCGGCGCGACACTTCGCCGACCGGGAACTGCGCGGTGTATTCGTATTCGACCGGCTCTCTGGTCTCGATCGCGCGACGGTACTGCATGGTGGCGAATTCCGCCTGCTCGGGGGGCAGGATCTCTTCCAGCGACCTGCCGACGACGAAGTCGCGGGGCCAGCCCGAATGGCGCTCCCAGGCGGGATTGGCATCCTCGCAGATGAGCCGGCCATCCGGCTGGACGGCCTGGACGACGAGATCGACCGGCGAGTGCTCGAAGATGGCGCTGTAGCGTGCGCGAGACCGGCGCAGCTCGTCGACCACTTCGTGCAAGGCGCGGGTGCGCTCGGCAACCTCGCGCTCCAGCTTCCCGGCGAATGTTCGCAGCGCGTTCTCGGCTTCGATGCGTTGGCTGATGTCGCGCCAGTACACTGTGACGCCATCGCCGGACGGACCGACGTTGACCGAGACCCAGACCCCCGTCGTCGGCGATGGCGCCTCGAAGGTGAGCATCCGCTGTTCCTCGCGGACACGACGCAGAACCTGCTCGTTCAGCGAGCCGACCATTTGCGGAAACCGTTGCCAGATCACCTGGCCAACGACTTCGTCCACTGTCGTATCCCAGAATGCGAGGGCGCGCTGATTGGCGTAGACAAAGCGCCAGTCGGCATCAAGCGCGTAGAAGGCATCCCCCATGCTTTCCAGGATGGCCTGAGCATCGGCCGACAGAGTGGTAAATCCGGGCGCCACGGGGTGAATCTACTTCAGATGCTCACGACCGGGCAACTCGTGGCGCCACGCTCACGGCACCGTGATTAACGGAACGAGATTTGCCGTGGTCTGGCAGATATCGCCGGTTCTTGATCATGTTATTTAATATTCCGAACGGGTCGGATATGCAACGTATTGCTGCGGCCGTGGTCAGGCGAACAAGCTGTCGATGTCCGTCTGCTCGAGTTCTGGTGGGGGCCCGGCTTGTTGTTCGACGAGCTGACCGTGCACCATGCCCGACAGCATGGACTCGACCTGCTGCAGGTGCTCGATCGCGCGGCGGACCCGCTGGCCGGTCAGGTCCTGGAAGGTGCAGGCCTCGAAGATGGCGTTGACCTGTCGGGTCACGGTCGGCAGCGCCGCGGGATCGCCGCCAGCCTGTAGCCAGGTGCCGATGGCTTCGGCGGCCTCCATGATCTGATTGGCGGCGTTCTCGGTTGCCTGAACGACCGCCTCCAGTTCGACGCCACTGTTGTGGGTTGCTGCCACCGGCGGGGCGAGCACCTCGGCGATCTGGTCGTGAATGCCGGCGAGCCTGGCCGACAGGTTTGTCTCGCTGAAGTCGACGAGCTGGACCGTGGCATGGATTTCCATGCTCAATTCGGAGATGCGGCGGTCGACGAAGCGGCGCAGGTCGTCGAGTTCCGCGCGGACGGCACTACGCACGAGCTCTTCGAGGCGGGCGGAGCTGGCGGACATGGCGCCATCAGACGCCAGCCGGCTTAAGGTCGGGTAAAGTGGCCTGCGATGCCGCTTCATCGTCATCCGGGCAAGCAAGGCCCGCCCAGGTCTTTACTGCTGCATACGCGGAAAGACGGGTGCAAACCTTCGTCGGCATGACGATGAAGCGTGGCCCGTTGAATCTATGATTGCGGCCATTGGTATCAGGGGAAGCGCACGTCCGGTCGTGGCAACCCGTAATGCGCCCTCAGGGTCTGGCCGGCGTAGGCAGTGCGAAACAGTCCGCGGCGCTGCAGCAACGGTACCACTTCGGCGATGAACACCTCCAGCATCGCTGGCAGTATCGGCGGCATCAGATTGAAGCCATCCGCGGCGTGATCGTGGAACCAGTCCTCCATCAGGTCGGCGATCTGTTCTGGCGTGCCGGCGGTTACGAAATGTCCGCGGGCGCCGGCCATGTAGCCTAGCAACTGCCGCAAGGTGGGCTTCTCCCGACGCACCAGGCCGATGATCACCTCGGTGCGGCTGCGTGCCGCTTCCACAGTGGCGGGATCGGGGAAATCCTCGGGCGTCAACGTCGCGTCGAGCCGGAGGTGCGAGAAATCATGCCCGCCGAACCGGCCTGACAGCCGCTTGCGCCCCACCTCCGGATCGGTAAGGTCGTTCAGCTCGCGCGCCAATCGCTGTGCCTCGGCTTCAGTGGAGCCGATCACCGGGCTCAGCCCAGGCAGGATCAGCACCTGCTCCGGTGTGCGGCCTGCCGCGGCCGCCGCCGTCTTCAGGTCGGCGTAGAAGTCGCGCGCCGTGGCCTTTTCCATCTGGGCGGTGAACACGGCCTCGGCATGCCGAGCGGCGAAGCGGCGACCGGTGTCGGAGGATCCGGCCTGGACGAAGACCGGCCGGCCCTGAGGACCGCGCGGCATATTGAGCGGTCCGGTCACATGGTAATGCGGCCCGGCGTGGCGCAGGGCACGAATGCCGGTGGGGCGCGCGTAAAGGCCGCTGGCTCGGTCATCGAGCACCGCGTCGTCCGACCAACTGTCCCATAGCCCGGTCACGACGCGCATGTATTCCTCGGCGCGCTCGTAGCGGTCGGCGTGGTCGAGTGGGCCCTCCCCGCCGTAGTTGCCGGATGCCGTCGCGAGCCACGTGGTCACAATGTTCCAGCCGACCCGCCCGCCGGTGATGTGGTCGAGTGAGGCGAACTGCCGCGCGAGGTTGAACGGCTCGGTATAGGTGGTGGAGCAGGTGGCGATCAGGCCGATCCGGGTGGTCGCGCCGGCCAAAGCGGCGAGCGCGGTGATGGGTTCCAGCCAGGTGCGCGGCGCACGGGCCACGTCCTCGCCCACCGCGAGGGTGTCGGCCAGGAAGACGGAATCGAACAGACCCGCTTCCGCTTTGCGCGCGAGGTCCGTGTAGTAGCGGATGTCGGTCAGTGGCAGCGGCGAGGCGGACGGATGGCGCCAGGCTGCTTCATGATGGCCGCGGCCGTGGATGAAGAGGTTGAGGTGTAAGTGGCGCGTCCCGCTCACCGCCATGGTCTTTCCGGTCACTGCCGCTTCGGTCGAGACATAGCCACGACGGCGGGGACGCGGCAAGCGGCCGGCCCACCCAAACGGACGTTTTCCAACCCGCATGTTGTTCCAGGTGAGTGCGTGCCTCTGCTGACGACGCGTCGCGTCGCCGCTCAACCGATCGAGCTGATCACGCCGCATTCGCGACCACGATCGCCAGCGGCGGATTCCGGAGGTCGTGCCCAAATGGCTGATGCCGGAGGACGCTGCGCGAGCCGGACTGGGTGTGCCGTTGGTTCCGTTCCGGTTGACGCCGTTGCCAAGTGTAGGCCGCGCTATAGCGTCCCTTACGACGCGCAAAGGACGCTATGCGATTTTTATGCCCGACGCGCCTCCGATTGTGCGCGTCGGGTCAATCACGCCATGATGCAGAGACCGTTACTTGGCGTCGCGCCGCCGTTCGCCGCTTGTGCTGCGGCACCGGCTTGCGAAAGAGCCTGCTGATCGATGTTGATGGCGCCTCCCTCACCGCGCAGTCTGTCCATAGTTAGTTGGGAAGCCGCCTCACTTTGTCTCGCCCGTGCTAAATTGATCCAGGTTTGATCGCCCGGCGGTGCTGCCGGATAGCTGGATATGACTGAGCCGCTCATGAAGGCCTCCTGCCCGCATGTTGATCCTCACACTGTCGCCCGCAATTGTTGTGTTTCCGTTAGCGTCGCAGCAGAAGCTGTCCGGTTGCTCTCTCCTGCGAGCTCGAGGATCACCCTGGGCCGCCAGCCGAGCGCGTCACGAGCCGGCACTTTGACGACACGCTTGCCGAGCGTCGCGCTGCATCCTCTCGTGTGCCGGCAATCGCTGTGCCCGACGGGCGCAACTTGCTGATCACGACACGTCATCGCCCAGTCGGCAAAGACTGCTGCTTCGGCAGGCGGGCGATGCGGGCCGGCCCCCTCCCCCGATCCCCTCCCGCAAGGGGAGAATTACCGAGCACTCTTACACGTCGAGGTTCGCGACCTTCAGGGCGTTGCCTACGATGAAATCGCGCCGTGGCTCGACCACGTCGCCCATCAGCGTGCTGAACACCTGGGCGGCGTCCTCGGTGTCGCCGACCTTCACCTGCAGGAGCGTGCGCACCGCGGGATCGAGCGTGGTGTGCCACAACTGATCTGGGTTCATCTCGCCCAGACCTTTGAAGCGCTGCACGGTCAGGCCGCGACGGCCGTGCGCGATGATGCGATCGAACGCGGTGGCAGGCCCTGGCACCGCCACCTCCAGCGCATCCAGCTTCAGCTTCGCCGGCTCGGCGAAGCGGCGCGCCAGGTCTTCGGCCAAGCCGTCCAGCCGCCGGGCATCCTCGCTGCGCAGCGATGCGGCATCCAGCGTGTAGCGCTCCGCTACGCCGCGTACCATGCGCGACATGGTCAGGCCGGCGTCGGCACTGACGACCCAGCCCCGCTCGGTGGGGAGCGAGACGGCGTTCAGCCGTGCGGCCAATGTTGGCGCTGCCTCGATGGCACGGGTGGGGTCCTGCTTCAGCGCACCCGCGATTGCGACCTGCTCCAGGTAGGCGATCGGTGCGGTCACCGACAGCCGGCGCAGCAACGACGCGACATAGCGCAGCCAGCGGACGTGCTCGCGCAGTTCCTCATTCTCGAACACCGCGCCGTCGGCGTAGGTCAGCCGCGCATCCGCCAGCGCCTTGTCGAGCAGGAACCCCTCCAGCGAATCATCGTCCTTGAGGTAGCGTTCATCGTTGCCGCGCTTGGCGCGGTACAGCGGCGGCTGCGCGATGTAGAGGTGACCGCGGTCGATCAGCTCCGGCATCTGGCGGAAGAAGAACGTCAGCAGCAGCGTGCGGATATGCGAGCCGTCCACGTCGGCGTCCGTCATGATGACGATGCGGTGGTAGCGCAGCCTGGCGATGTCGAACCCACCCTGTTCTGGCTCGCCGCGGCCGATGCCGGTGCCGAGTGCGGTGATCAGGGTGCCGATCTCTGCGCTGCCCAGCATGCGGTCGAAGCGGGCTCGCTCGACGTTGAGGATCTTGCCCTTCAGCGGCAGGATCGCCTGGTTCTTGCGATCGCGCCCCTGCTTGGCGGACCCGCCGGCGCTGTCGCCCTCGACGATGAAGATCTCGCACTTGGCCGGGTCGCGCTCCTGGCAGTCGGCCAGCTTGCCGGGCAGGGTCGAGACGTCGAGCACGCCCTTGCGACGGGTCAGTTCGCGGGCCTTGCGGGCGGCCTCGCGGGCGGAGGCGGCGTCCATCACCTTCTGGACGACACCCTTGGCCTCCTTGGGGTGAGTCTCGAACCAGTGCGACACGGCGTCGGCCACCGCGGCCTGTACCACCGGCTGCACCTCGGACGACACCAGCTTGTCCTTGGTCTGCGACGAGAATTTCGGATCCGGCACCTTCACCGACAGCACCGCCGTCATGCCCTCGCGCATGTCCTCGCCGACCAGCTGAAGCTGATCCTTCTTGCCCATGCCCTCGGCGTATTTCGTCACCACGCGGGTCAGCGCCTGGCGGAAGCCGGCGAGGTGCGTGCCGCCGTCACGCTGTGGGATGTTGTTGGTGAAGCACAGCATGGTCTCGTGGTAGCTGTCGTTCCACGACAGGGCGAACTCCACCCGCATGCCTTGCGCCTCATCCGACGCGTGCAGATTGATCGGCGGGGTGAACACAGCGGTCTTGCCGCGATCGAGCCACTCCACGAAGGCGATCAGGCCACCCTCGTAGTGCAGCACGCTTTCGGTCGCCGGCGGATGGCGTTCGTCGCGCAGCACGATGGTAACGCCGGAGTTCAGGAACGCCAGTTCGCGCAGCCGCCGCTCGAGGACGGCAAAATCGAATTCGATGCGGGTGAAGGTGACCGGGCTTGGCTTGAACGTCACCTCAGTGCCGCGGACATGGTCGGGAACCGGACCGACCAGCGCGAGCGGCGCCTCTGCGTCGCCGTTCTTGAACCTGATGAAGTGCTCAATGCCGTGGCGCCAGACGCGCACCTCCATCCACTCGGAGAGCGCGTTTACCACGGCGGCCCCGACGCCATGCAGGCCGCCGGCCACCTTGTAGGAGTTCTGGTTGAACTTGCCGCCGGCATGCAAGCGGGTCAGCACGACCTCGGTCGCGGAAATGCCCTCCTCGGCATGGATGTCGGTGGGAATTCCGCGCCCATCGTCGCGCACCGTCACGCTGCCGTCGCCGTTCAGTATTAGCTCGACACGCGAGGCGAAACCGGCCTGCGCCTCATCGACCGCGTTGTCGATGATCTCGAACGCCATGTGGTGCAGACCCGAGCCATCGTCGGTGTCGCCGATGTACATGCCAGGCCGCCGACGCACTGCATCGAGGCCTTTGAGGACGGAAATGGACGCGGCGTCATAGGCGTCGGCATCGGGTTGCGGCGCGGTGTCTTCGGACATACCGACGAGAGACTCCAGGGGCTGGTTCGGATACTCTAGATATATAGCCGCTACAGCGTTCCGGGCACAGGGGTATCGGGCGATTCCGGTGGCGGAAAATGCCGATCCGGCAGCAATTCTCCGCCATGCACGCGCAGGCCCTCAGCGATGCCGGCGAGTGGCAGGAAAGTCGCTGCGTCGGTGCCGGTGATCAGGGTCTGCGCCGGCAGTTTCGCCAGAGCCGCGAAGAGTGCCGCGCGGCGGTCGGGATCGAGATGCACCGCCGGTTCGTCGAGCAGCAGCATCGGCGCGAAGCCGCGGGTCTCGGCGATCAGCGCGGCATGGCGCAGGATCACGCCGACCAGCAGCGCCTTCTGCTCGCCGGTGGAGGCGATCGCCGCGGACGCGCCGGTCGCCGCGTCGGCCAGCAGCATGTCGGCACGGTGCGCGCCGATCGCAGCCGATCCCGCCGCGGCGTCGCGACCGCGCATCCGGGCGAGGCTGTCGCGCAGCCAGTCCTCGACCGCCAGCGCCGGCGCGCCCTCCAGGCGTTCGGCGATCGCGCAGGCCAGGGTCATGCGGGCCACCGGGAAGCCCGGAAACGCCGGCACCGCGTTGATCCGCGCGACCAGGGCCAGCCGCGCCGCGGTGGCCGCGACCGCGTGCCGCGCCATGGCATCCTCCAGCCCGGCCAGCCAGGACGCATCGGACGTGCCGTCCGCCAGCAGGCGGTTGCGCTGCGCCGTGGCGGCCTCGTATTCGGCCACCTCGCGAGCATGGCCGGGCTCCAGCGCCCAGACCAATCGATCGAGGAAGCGCCGGCGCCCGGACGTGCCCTCATGGAAGAGCCGATCCATGGGCGGCGTGAGCCAGACTGCGGCGACGCGGGCGGCGATTTCCGCCTGACTGCGGGGCGCGGCGCCGTCCAGGCGGAACACGCGACGATTTCCGGAATCTGGCCGATGGATAGGCTCTGAGCCTGGCGCCGGTGTGCCGGTGCCGATGTCCACCTCACCCTCCGCGGTGGCGAAGCGTCCGGCGACTGCCCAGCCGCCAGGGCCGGCGTGCCGCGGCAGATCGGCGTTGCGCGCACCGCGCAGGCCTCTGCCGGGAACCAGCAGCGACACCGCCTCCAGCAGGTTCGTCTTGCCGCTGCCGTTCGGGCCGAACAGCACACTGATCCGCGCCGCCGGCCGCCAGGTCAGAGCGGCGTAGTTGCGGAAGTCGGTGAGCGACAGGCGGATCAGGCGCATATGCCGATGTGCGGTCGCGATACTGGCGAGGTCAATGTTTGACTGGGGTCGCCAAGTCGTCGCAAAAGACTGTTCCCGCACTCGTGTATTGCTCAAGTAATAGCGAATATTTCGCCAATGGACGGCAGCCATGCAGATGCACCTACAGCCGCGTGCATGCAACGACCGCTGTGGGGGTCTCGCCCTGACTTGATCCGGGCCAGTGTTGCCAACCCGGATTTCACCGTGTATTGGCGATGAATGCGGGGGCGAGGGTCACAACTGACCCGTGCTCTGGGGACTTGTGCAGGGATGCTCGTCGCTGTTCTTGTGGCGATGGGCGACTATACTGTTGCGCAAGCGCAGAGAACGGGCGAAACCGGCGACCAGAATGCGCTGGCGGTGCCGCGAATCGCCTTGCGGGGCGTGTCAGGCGTGGGGCTTCCGCAGCCACTCTCCCCATCCGAGGCCGTCCAGGTTCGGAGGATTTTTTATCTACAGGATAGTGGTTCCGTAGCGGAGGCGGCACGCGAAACGGGGCGATTGGGGAACGATCTGCTGCTTGGCGCCATTCTGGCGGACCGCTATCTGCGCAGCGTGGCCAGCACGGCCGACCTCGCCGGCTGGCTTGCCAGGTTCGGCGATCAGCCGGAGGCCCCGGCCATTCGGACCCTGCTGGAGCTTGTGGCGCCGGGTACGACGGCGGCGGTCGCCGATCCGCTGCCGACGCCGCAGCGTGCGGCGCGACGGGTCGCGGGCTCGCCGCGCCTGCTGTTCGTGCAGAACCGCGATGCCGAGGCGATGGCCACCGGTCAAACCTCACAGGCCGATGCCGAGGGTTTGTTTGTCGGCGGGTTGGCCGCGGTGCGGCTTGGCCAGTCAGATACTGCGACCAGGCTGTTCGACGCCGCCTGGCGCTCCGCATCGGCCCCGGCGCTGCGGGCTGCGGGCGCCTTCTGGGCAGGACACGTGGCGCGACGCGGCGGTGATCGCGGCCGGTTCGCTGTCTGGATGCGTCGCGCCGCGCAGGAAGGCGGCACATTCTATGGCCTGATCGCGCGCCGCGCGCTCGGCCCCGCGATCGACTGCATCCCGGGCGGGACGATCGGCAACGCCGACCTGGAGGCGCTTGAGGCGACGCCTCAGGGCCGTCGCGCCTTCGCCTTGCTGCAGGTGGGCGAGAACCTGCTGGCCGAGGCGGAGCTGCGCGCGTTGTGGGCGGATACTCAGCGGGATGGTGTGTTCGATCGCTCCCTGGTGCTGGCCGCGCGCGCGATGGGCTTCGGCCAGTTGGCGGCCGAGATCGAGCAGCGAGGCGTGGCGCGGCCGGATGGCGCGGGTCTTACAAGGCTGCGGCCTGCCAGCGGTTTCCTGGTCGATCCGCCGCTGGTCTATGCCCTGGTCCGCCGTGAGTTGAATTTCGATCCGGGCGCGGTTTCGAGTTCCGGCGCGCGCGGCCTGATGCAGATCATGCCCAGCACGGCGCAGGCGGTGGCGGGCGGTCGGGCTGAGCAACTGCAGGACCCGGCGGTCAACCTGGCGATCGGGCAGCAGTATCTGCTGACGCTGGCGCAGGATGGCGCGATCGATGGCGACCTGATCCGGATACTGGCAAGCTACGGGCAGGGTCAGGGCGGGCTGCGCAAATGGGTCGATGCGGTGCGCGACCAGGGCGATCCGCTGATGTTCATCGAGGCAATCCCCGACGCGTTCACCCGCGGGTCGGTGCAGAACGCGCTGGTGTACTACTGGCACTATGCGGCGCAACTGCATCTGCCAGCTTCGAGCCTCGATGCGCTGGCGGCGGGGCGCTATCCCCAATTGGTTCGCGCTGGCGTGGGGAGCGCGAGCGGCGGCTCGTGCGCCGTGATGGCGGCACGCTGATGGCGGCAATCGCGATACCGGCGCGACGCGGCAAGGCGGCGTTCGTCACAGCCGGTCAGGTGATCCGCATCATCAACACGCATGGCGAGCAGGTGGTGGATACCTGGGCGTTCAACCGTCACGACATGACCGAGTTCATGTCGATGGAGCACAGCCGCGCCACGATGCACCGGCTGATCCCGTGCGTCGGCGATACGCTGCTGACCAATCATCGGCGGCCGATCCTGACCGTGCTGGAGGACAATTCGGGCGGCATCCACGACACGCTGATGGCCGCGTGCGATCGCTATCGCTACGAAGAACTCGGCTGCACCGAATACCACGACAACTGCACCGACAATCTCGCGCAGGGTCTGCGCGAATTGGGCCTGACGCCGCCGGAGACACCGAGCCCGCTCAACCTGTTCATGAATATACCGTGGACCGTTGAGGGGGTGTTGTCGTTCGAACCTCCGGTGTCGACGCCCGGCAGCTATATCCGGCTGCGCGCGGAGATGGATCTGGTGGTCGCGTTCTCTGCGTGCCCGCAGGACATTCTGCCGATCAACGGCCGCGCGGGGAAACCGACAGAGGCGCATTTCCAGATCGAGGCGTAGGCCGCAGCGAGACCTGGCCGGCCTGATCGGCACCAATGGCTACATCGCCGATCGCGCGGCAACGCGCCGCGTCACCTGTGACTGTAATCGGTGAAGACATAGTCTCTTGCCTTCACGCTCGTGTGGCACGCGAACCCACACTTGGCGTCGTTTGCCTGTGGCGGATGGTCAGCCAGGGTGCCGGGCTTGAACGTATCGGTTGCGGCGTCATAGTCGAACGTGGCCCATCCCCATCCGCCGCTGTCCCGGAATCTCTTGCTGTCCTTCACCATGAAATCCATGTCGTGCTGGGTACCCGGCACCGTCGCCGCGGGAGATGTCTCCATCTGTTTCGGGTTCCAATGGATCTTCGCCAGCTTGGAGCCATCGGGGAACGGCTTGCCATTGCCAGGAGCGCCAGCCCGATAGGCGTTGATCATCACAGGATTGGCGAGGATTGCCGCCAGCAAGCCGTTGTCATGACTGACGGAGACAACCTGCCAATCCTCGTATCCTCTGAACTCAGAGAACGCGAGACCATTTGGTACTTTCAGCGTGTACTTGTCCTGCGCGGACATGGCCAAGCCGCCCACGACGGCAAACACGCCGGTAAAAATCGCAATCGTCAGCATCCTATGGCTGCTCATCGGATACCCCCTTTTCTTATTGGTTAGGCGGGCCCAGCGTATGTCTTGCGGGATGCGCATGCAAGCTGACGCCGCGCCACCGTCAGTGCATCGTCCTGGTGATGACAGCGCCCGCTGCGGCCATCGGAAATGATGCAGAAGTGGATGTCAGTCGGTCATTGGGCAGGAAACCATGAGCGAGTCAGTTTTGGATTGCATTCTCGGCTCGGGCAAGGAAGCAGAAGTCTTCGAGTTTGGCTCGGATGTTTTGAAGCTCTATAGGCCTGCCGCGCCTAAGCGCTCTGCGTTCCGTGAAGCTGCAACCCTGGCGTTGGTCGAAGCCTTTGGATTGCCCGCGCCCCGGGTCCGCGGCGTTCAACAGATTGAGGGTAGGTGGGGGATCGTTATGACGCGTGCCGAAGGGCTGTCTTTCGCCGAGGCTATGCGTCGCCAACCCGATCTCGTGTCAAAATATCTGCGGCAGATGGCACTGTTGCAGCACCGCGTGCACAGTCACCAGGCGACGCAGCTTGGTAGTCTTAAGCTGAGGCTCGAGGCCAATATCAGGCAGGCGACGGCGTTGGGCGAGAAACAGAGGAATGCGCTGTTGCACCGTCTCGCGGAAATGCCGGATTGCGACCGTCTGTGCCACGGTGATTTTCATCCTTTGAATTTATTAGGACCGCCTGGTCACGAGACCCTTGTGGACTGGCTGGATGCAACCCGAGGGGACCCCGCGGCCGATGTTTGTCGCACGTATGTGCTGATGAAGCGGATGGTCCCGCAAATCGCGGTTGCCTACGTTGCTGCTTACATCGCCGTCAGTGACGAGAGCCGGGAGAGGATTGCGAGTTGGCTACCGTTCGTTGCCGCCGCCCGGCTGGCCGAGGGCGTGCCGGAAGAAGCAGACGAACTGGTGGCGCTGGCCGATCGTCCCTTTATCGATGCGCTTTGACCGAGATTGCTTCCCGGATCACGTCCGGGACCGCTTTGCTTCTCTCAATGACAGGTGCGGGCTAACGGAATGCGGCCTTCCAGGTGGAGGTGAAGAACGCGAACAGCGCATCGCCGGCGATGACTCCGGCGCCGAACACCTCCATGCCTTCGGCCTTGGCGAAGCGTTCCCACACGATGCGGCAGGCGATGCCGATCAGCACGGCCCAGCCGGCGAGCGGGAACGGGATCAGCAGCCCGGTCGCCAACAAAATGCCGAGCTGCCGGCGCGGGCCGCCGAGGTATTGGATGATTGCGCCGGGGATTGCCCACTCGACGAGCGACCATGCGACATCAGCCGAGGCGCCGGCCTTTATGGTCGCGACGTAGACGCGGTCGACCGGAGCCACGAGGTTCTGCGCGAAGAAGCCGGGATAAGCGATCAGCACCACCACGCCGGCAATGACGAACGCGAACATCGCGGCGAAGAGCTGCTGACGGCGGCCGTCGCGCTCGAACGCCGGGTCGCTGCCATAGCCGCGCAGCATGTGGCCGGCCTTCAGGTCGTAGCCCATGTCGGCGAAGGCCGGACCGGTGGCGGCGGAGAAGCCGACCAGTAGCGCCAGCGCCACCGGTGGGAAGCCGATCAGCATGCCGATCACCAGCGTGATCAATGCGACCGCGAAGGCTGGGAACCATCCGGAATGCATCGCGGCGAGGCCGACGATCAATTCGTGCATCAGTGCGGCGAATGCAGCGTAGACCAGGAACAGCACCAGCATGCCGACCGGTAGCTGTGCCACAAGCCCGCCCAAGGTGGCGATCACCACCGCGATCAGCAGATAGATCAGGCTGCCCAGGCCAATCGAGCGTCGTACCTCGGCAGGCGTACGCATGGCGCCAGCGGAATTGCCGTGCACCCTGGCGCGGCGCATGATGATGATCGCCACCTGGATGAGAGCCACGATGCCGGCACCGACCATCATGCCGTGCGGCGCGTAGGCCTTGGCGATGTCCCCGCCGGGGATGAATGAGGCGAACAAGGCGTGGTTGAACAGCAGCGTCGAATAGCCGCGGATCAGCAGGCCGATGCCGAACATGGTCAGCGCCCAGATGTTGCCGATGAACGCCACACCGAATGCCGACATGACAGCAGGTGCGATCAGCCAGTTGCCTGCGATGCCGACGATGACGCCGGCGCCAAGGATCACCGCCTTCCGCCCGCCTTCGTCGCCGGCGCGGATCGCCTCGGCCGCGGCGGCGCCGGGCGGCCAGGCAGCGGTGGCGGGAAAGACCTCGGAATTGAACATGCGGTAGAGCAGATAGCCGTCGACCAGCATTGCCATGAACACACCGGCGAACAGTGCGGGCACCAGGTCGGGACGGCCGAGTACGAAGGGGATGCCGATCGGCAGCATCAATGCGTTGCCGGCGCCGAAGGTCGCGGCGGAGATGGCGCTCTGTGCCAGGTTCTGCATGTGAACGGAGCGGTAGCGCGCGAACGCGGCGAGCGGGACGCGGGCGAGTGCCATGCCCGCGAGTGCGCCGATGAGGGATGTGTTGGCGGTGATGCCGAGGGTGACGATGAGCTGCACGCCGATGATCGCGCCGACCACGCAGAGGGGGGCGATCAGGAGGAGTGAGAACAGTTCGAAGAAGCGAGGGTGAATGCGCGAACCGGGTCGTGGCGCGGTGGTCGGTCGGTCGGTCGCCAGATCGCTCATTGTTGCCCCCGCGAAGTTTGGCGTTATTCGGCCGCGCTTTTGGCGGCTGGTGTCAATCCGTAGTCGCGTTCGGCGGCGTCAGGCGAGACTATGCCTTCGGCAACGTCCTGTTGCACCAGCGCGGACGGGCGCGCGCGGGGATCGCCGAAGCCGGCGCCTCCCGCCAATCGGACTTCGACGATCTGGTCGGTGCGCGTCAATGTGACGAGTTCGCCGGTACCGCAATCGTGCGTCACGTTGCCGTCGGGATTGAGCACCACGCCGCGCACGCCGCCGCCTGGCAGACCGCCGTGCAGGCCGTTCACCGTGACGCCGACGCCTTCGGGGTATACCGACGCCAAGGTCGGCAGTCCGTCGTCGTAAAGCTTGCGCAGGCGCGTGCGTACGCCGCAGCCGCCGCGATGTTCGCCTGGGCCGCCCGAATCTGTGACGAAGGATTTTTCCAGCACAAGCACCGGTGCGCGCACTTCCATCAGCTCGACCGATGTGTTGGCGGCGGAGGTGGGATACAGCAGCGCGGATTTGCCGTCGCCGTGCTGCGATGCGCCCTGGCCGGCGCCCATGAAGAAGTGGTCGGCATAGACGGTGCCGTTCGCCTCGCGGCCGTAGATGTTGATCGCGACCGGCAGTCCGGTGGCAGCCTGAATCTGTGTCGGCGCGGCATCGGCGAGCGCGCGGAAGATGTTGGGCGCGATGTACCAGCCGACGCGGGTGCGCAGGTTCACCGACGCTGGCTTGTCGCAGTTGAGGATCGAGCCGGCCGGCGCCTTCACGGTGAATGGACGGTAGCAGCCGGCGTTGCTTCTCACCTGCGGGCTGAGGATGCACTTCATCGGATAGGTCGCGTGCGCCGCAGTGTAGCTGTAGGTGCAGTTGAGGCCGCCTTGCGGCAGTTGCGCGGGTGCGCCTGCGAAGTCGAGCTCGATCGCGTCACCCTGCACGGTGAGCTTCAGCGGATAGTGCAGGCGCTCGCCTAGCGGGTTGTTCCAAATTTCCGATTGGTACACGCCGTCGGGCAGCGCGCGGATCGCATCGCGCATGGCGTTCTCGGCGCGCGTCTGCACCACATGGGCGAGCGCGCGCAGGTCGTGCATGCCGTACTCGTCCATGAATGCGAGCAGCCGTTCAGCGCCCAGTGCGTTGGCGGCGATGAAGGAGTGGATATCGCCGAGTACTTCCTCGTGCTTGCGGACATTCTCGGCGATCAGCGTGAACAGGTCGTCGTTCGGCACGCCGGCGCGGTACAACATCATCGGCGGGATCTGGATGCCTTCCTCATAGATCTCACGGGCGCGCAAGGAGTTTTTGGTGCCGCCGATGTCGCCGACATGGCCGACGGTGCCGGTCAGCGCCACCAGCGCGTCGTTGCGGAACACGGGGGTGACGACCGCGATGTCGAACAGGTGGCCGGCGCAGAGCCATGGATCGTTGGTGACCAGCACGTCACCAGGCTTCAGCGTCTCGGGCGGGAATTTCGCCAGCAATGCCTTCACCGCGCGCGGCAGGGTGAGGTTGAACACCGGCATGGCGCGCGGCGAATGGGCGAGCGAATCGCCGCGTGCGTCGAGCAGGTCGCAGGCGAAGTCCTGTGCCTCGGAGACGATCAGCGAGAAGGCGGTGCGGCAGATCGTAAGCCACATCTCCTCGACGACTGTGACGAGACGGCTCCACATGATTTCGAGCGAAACCGGATCGGCCTCGATCAGCGCGGCGGCGTGTTCGATCGGCGTATCCGCGGTGACAAGCGCGACCGGCGCGGCGGCATGGCCGATGTCGATCGCCAGCGTGCCGGTCGCATCCACACTGACCGTATCGCCTGGCGGGATGATGGTGGTTGCCTCACGTTCCTCGACAATCGCGGGGCCGGTGATGCGCGCGCCAGGCGCCATGGCGTAACGGTCATAGATGGGCGTATCGACGAAGCCACCCTCGAACCAGGCCGCGCGCGTTCCCTTCTGCGCCGCCCCGACGGGTCGGGCGCCGGCCTCGGTCAGCGAAAGCTGCGGCAACGGACCACGGCAGCGCACGCGGAACGAAACTGCCATGACCCCAACACCAGCATACACAGACGTATATCGTGCGGCGTAGGCGGCCACGAATGCCTCGCGGATTTCAGGCATCGTCGCGTCGGTGATCGCGCCATCCGGCAGCTTCACGCTGATCTCGTGCATCTGGCCTTCTAGGCGCATGTCGGCCAGGCGTTCGGTCACCACCTCCGCTTCGTCGGTCAGCCGTGCGCGCGCGGTGTCGGTAAGTTCGCGCAGGATCGCATCGATCGTCGCCGCCGCGCCTGGCGCGTCGAGCAGCACGGGATGGCTGCGCACCTGCTCGAACGACAGCGGAGCCGCGAGGAAGCCCAGCGCCGATGCGGCGCCCGAGGCGGGTGGGATCAGCACCTGCTTCACCCCGAGGGTGCGGGCAACTTCGGCGGCGTGGGCGGGACCAGCACCGCCGAAGCCGACCATCGCGTAGGCACGCGGGTCCTTGCCCTTCTCGACGATGTGGATGCGCGCGGCTGCCGCCATGTTCTCCACCACCATGCGGTGGATGCCCCATGCAGTATCGATTGCATTGAGGCCAAGCGTCGCACCCACCTTGGCCAGCGCGCGTTCGGCGGCGTCGCGATCCAGTGCCATGCGGCCGCCGAGGAAGAAGCCGGGATCGTAGTAACCGAGCAGCAGGTTGGCGTCGGTCACGGTCGGTTCTGTGCCGCCGCGCGCATAACACGCAGGTCCCGGATCGGCGCCCGACGAATGCGGACCGACACGCAGCAGTCCCACCTCGTCGATCGAGGCGATCGAGCCACCGCCAGCGCCGATCTCGATCATGTCGATGACCGGCGCCTTGATCGGCAGGCCAGAGCCTTTCTTGAAGCGATGCACGCGCGCCGCCTCCATCATCGGCGCGATCTCGGCGCGGCCGTCCTGGATCAGGCACGCTTTCGCTGTTGTGCCGCCCATGTCGAATGAGATCACATCGGCATGGCCCGCTGCCTCGCCGAAGAACGCCGTGGCGAGGCCACCACCGGCGGGTCCGCTCTCCAGCATGCGGATCGGGAAGTCACGCGCCGTCTCCGGCGACAGCAGGCCACCGGCGGAGTGCATGAAGCGCAGCTCGCCACGAAAGCCGCGGGCGTGCAGTTCGCGCTCCAACTTGGCGATGTAGCGGCTCATCAGCGGCTGCACGTAGGCGTTGGCGCAGGTGGTGTTGCAGCGCTGGTACTCCCACAGTTCGGCCACCACCTCGGAGGAGATGGAGACGGCGATGCCGGGGAATGCCGCGCGAATGATTGCCGCGGCCTGCTGCTCGTGTGTCGGATTGCAGTAGGCGTGCAGGAAGCAGATGGCGATCGCCTCGATCCCTTCGGATATCAGGCGCTGCGCCGTGGCGCGCACCTCGTCGGGATCGAGCAGCATCAGCACGTTGCCGTCTCGGTCGATGCGTTCCGCTACCTCCAGGCGGTGGCGGCGGGGGACCAACGGATCGGGGAAGCGGAGAAACAGGTCGTAGATGTCGTAGCGCTGCTCGGTGCCCATCTCCAGGATGTCGCGAAAGCCGCGCGTGGTGATGAGGCCGAGGCGGGCGCCGGTGCGCTCGATCAGGGCGTTGGTGACCAGGGTGGTGCCGTGGACCACATCGCCGATCTCGGCGAGGGTCAGTCGGGCTGCTTGCAGCAGTTCGGTGAGGCCCTCCAGCGCGCCAACCGAGGGGTCGTCAGGCGTGGTCAGGCATTTGTGGAGGCGGATTTCGTTGCGTTGCGTATCGAGCAGGATGAAGTCGGTGAAGGTGCCGCCGATGTCGAAACCGATACGATAGCGGTTGGAGGTAGGCATCCGGGTTTCCCTGCAATAGCGGCGGTTGAATTGTGCACCGCAGCGGATGGGGTCTCAAGGGTGCGACCAACTGGTGGCGCCAGTGTGGGCTGGGGCGTTTCCATTCAACACAGAGGAAGGTGGAGGGTCACCGAGGCCACAGACAAGAAGCATGAAATGCGCTTCGCGCGAAGCGCCTGTTGTTGCTTCTCCGTGGCCCTCTGTGACTCTCCGCGTTTCTCGCTGGTAAAATTGCTTGCCGGGCCCCCACAAGGACGGCGGCGTTCGTAACCGCGTCCGTTCGTGCGTGCGCACGGGAACAAACCTCACATCGCCCTTGCATTTGGTCCGGGGATGGGGCGATTGCCTTGGCGCCCCTGCGGCAGATGGAGGAGTTGATGGACCCGATCAAGCGCCCCGCCCGCTACCAGGAGATGACGGACCCGCAGGCGCGACCGCGCTATACCGGCATTCCCACGTTCTTCCGCGCGCCGCACACCGAGTTGCTCGCCGATACCGATATCGGCGTGATCGGCGTGCCGTATGACGGCGGCGTCACCAACCGCACCGGCGCCCGCCATGGGCCGCGGGCGGTGCGCGATCAGTCCTCGTTGCTGCGGCGGCTGCATCCGCACGGCATCGCCCCGTTCGACATCGCCCGCGTCCGCGACCTCGGCGACTGCTGGATCGAGCAGCCCTACACGCTGGAAGGGGCGCTGGCCGAGATCGCCGCGTTCTACACGACGATCATCGCGGCGAAGGTGGTGCCGCTGTCGGTCGGCGGCGATCATTCGATCAGCCTGCCGATCCTGCGCGCGGTTGCCGCCCAGCGGCCCGTCGGCATGATCCACATCGATGCGCATTGCGACACCGGCGACGACTATCTGGGGTCGCGCTTCCACCACGGCGCGCCGTTCCGTCGGGCGACCGAGGAGGGGCTGCTCGATCCGAAGCGGGTGATCCAGATCGGCATCCGGGGCACCACCAACGACCCTGACATGTGGGGGTTTTCCACCCGCTCGGGCATGCGCGTGCTGGGCATGGAGGAGTTCCACGACAAGGGCTGGCACTACGCGGCCGAGGAGGCGCGGCGGGTGGCGGGCGGCGGCCCGACATACCTGACGTTCGACATCGACAGCCTGGACCCGTCGCAGGCGCCGGGCACCGGCACGCCCGAGGCAGGCGGCATCACGGCGCTTGAGGCGCTGCGGCTGCTGCGCGCACTGCGCGGCATCGATTTCGTCGGCGGCGATCTGGTGGAGGTTGCGCCGCCGTTTGACGTCGGCACGATCACGTCGTTCAACGGCGCTTCGATACTTTTCGAGATACTTTGTCTGTTGGCGGAGGCTTGGCAGAAGCGCACGGGCGCTTAGCGTGCCATGTCTCGATGACCCCTGAGTGGGCGACCCTTGAGCGGGCGACGGTCGGAAAGCGGCTTGGATCAGGCAATCACCATCCCCGTGACGGAGGTCAGGCGTCCGTGGTTCGGCTCGCGACGGCGCCCGCGGCCGCTTGGGCCGGTGCTGGTCATATCGCTGTGGCTGCACCTGACGCTGCTGCTGCTCATGCTGGTGACGGTCAAGTTCGAACGGCAGGCGGAGGAGGAACTGCCGCCGCCGTCAGAGGTCGCGATGGTATTCGAAGGCGGTACGCCGAAGGGCCCGGCGCTGCCGAACCCGAAGCCCAACGTCGCCGCGCCTTCCCAGCAGCAGCCGACGCCGCCGCCCGCGCCGCCGGCGCCCACGGCACCACCGCCCTTGTCGGCACCCGCGCCACCGGCACTCAGGCCGCCGCCACCAGTGGCAGTGGCACCGCCGCCACCTTCGCCGCCCGCCGAGACGGCCCCGGAGCTACCACTGCCGACGCCTCCGCTGCCCCCGCCGCCGGCCGCGACCGCCGAAATCCCGTTGCCCAAGCCAGTACCGCCGCTCGCCATGGTGGTACCGCGGCCGCCATCACCGGCACGGCCAGCAGCACCGGCGGCTCCAAAGGCCCCACCGGCGCCACCCCGGGCGTCCGAGTTCCCGACGCCGATGAACTTCTCGTTCGGCCGCGCTCCGCCGCAGGAGCGCGCGCCGACGCGGACGTCGCCGCACGCGCCCAATACGCTCGACTTCTCGCTCGCGCCGCGCCAGGGCGCCACCGACAACTCACCGTTCTCACGCGTGGCCGGCGCGCGTGTAGGTCCGGACTGGCGCAACCTGCTCAGCGCATGGGTGCGTGCGCATGCCTACTACCCGGAGCAGGCGGCGATGAACGGCGAGGACGGCGACGCCATGGTGCAGGTCGTCGCCAATCCGAGCGGCCACGTCACGTCGGTCGAGATGAAGATGCGGTCCGGCTCGCAGTGGCTGGACATGGCGCTGATTGCGCTGTTCCGCGACGCTGATCTGCCGCCACTGATGGGTGAGTCGGAGCCGATCACCTTCAACTTCACGATGCACTACATCCTGATCCGAATGCGGTGAGGACGCTGATCGTCGCGCTGTTGACCGGCTGGCTTGCCGGCTGTGCCGTCGCGCCCATGGCGGGTCCGGTACCGCGAGGCGAGGCCACGGTCTATGTCGTGGGCCGCGGCTGGCACACCGATATCGGATTGCCGGTGAACGAGGTGACTGGCCCGCTCGCGTCATTGGAGAGCGACTTTCCCGGCGTTCGCTTCATGGTCTTCGGCTTCGGCGAGCGCGAGTACTACATGGAGCGCAACGAAGGCTCGGGCGAGATGCTGGCCGCGCTGTTGCCGAGCAAGAGCGCCATCCTGATGACGGCGCTCAACGCACCGCCGACCGAGGCATTCGCGGACCACGATGTCGTGGTCCTGCATCTGCCGTCCAGCGACGTGGCGCGCATCGTCACGCGGCTATGGGAAGGGCTGGAGAAGCGTGCCGATGGCTCGGCCGTGCGGCTTGCGAACGGGCCCTATGTCGGCAGCATGTTCTACGCCTCGGCTGAGACCTACGACGGGTTCCACACTTGCAATACCTGGACCGCGCTGGTGTTGCACGATGGCGGTCTGCCGATGAACACGCAGGTGCTGTTCGCCGGTCAGGTCATGCAGCAGGTGTCGCGGATCGCGGCGCTGCAGGCGCACGCCCAGTGATCAGCACGGGGGCGCCGACCCGTTGGGGCAGACCGCGGTCGAACCCGGCGGCACGACGATTGTGGTGTGCGACGGCGGCGGCGGGTTGCTGCTGCTGAAGCTGAGGCATCCGCCAAGCAGAAGCGGCAACAGGAGAGGCAGCAACTTGCGCATGGCCGGAATTCCTCGATAGACAATCATTGCGGGGTGATATCTACCGGTGGCGGACAACGGCTGTCGCGTCACAAGGCTGTGTGGGTCTCAGCGCAATTGTTCCACCTGTACATGCGGCGTGCCTGGCCCACGCAGCAGATCGCCTGGTTCGCCACGCAGGACATCGGACGGTGGTGGATGCGCGTCATGGCAGGCCATCCCCGGCGGCGTCAGTGGGACGGTGACATAGACCTGCCCCGTCGTGCCTGACGGCACGCCCGTTCTGCCCGCGAGGTCGAGCGCCAACGGCAGCGTCGGGCCAGACGATGGTCCGGGCTCAGTGGGACAATCCGCCGGCTGGGCCGCCGCGCCATACGACGCAGACACCAGCAGCAGGATGGCAAGCGCGGAACGCATGCGTGCCAGCGTAGGCCACGCGGGTTAACGCTGGGTTCGCGCGTGAACGGTGGACAGCAGCGCTGGGATGAACACCAGGCTCGCCAACAATGTGCAGGCCAGGCTGATGAGCAGCAGTCGTCCCATGCTGGCGGTGCCGGGGTGATCCGACAGTGCGAGCGAGCCGAATGCCGTGCCGGTGGTCAGCGCCGAGAACACGATGGCCCGTGCGGTGGCGGATCCGAGCACCGCATGCCGCCCCGCCCGCCAGTTCATCACGAAGTAGACGTTGAACGACACGCCGACGCCGAGCAGCAGCGGCAGCGCGATGATATTCGCGAAGTTGAGGGGCAGCGGCAGCAGTACGGCCACCAGCAGGGTCAACAGCGCCGACAGAAGTAGCGGGGCCAGCACCAGTCCGACATCGAGCACGCGCCGCAGTGCTACCAGCAGGATGAACGTGATCGACACGATCGCGATCAAAGCCGCGTCGCGGAAGGCATTCACGATGGTTCTGCTGGTTGCCTCGATGGTCACCGCCGATCCGCCTGCGTTCGGCGCGATTTCCGTCACCTGGTCGACGAACTGTGCGAGACCCTGACTGGTGCGTGCCTGTGGCGTTGACAGCACCTGCACGCGCGCTCGGCCATCGGGCAGCAGCCAGTCGCGCGAAACGTCTGGCGGGATCGAGGCGAGCGTCACCGGTTCGGCGCTCAGCACGGTGCGGAGCCGGTCGAGCTGATCGGGCAGGAAGCGCGTCAGATCGCGATCAGTGACGAGCAGCACGTCATCGTTTGCGGTCAGCAACTTGTGTAGATCGGCGTCGATCGCGGCAAGCGGGTGGTCGTTCGGCAGCTTCGCCAGTGCCGGGTCGATCTGCGCAATAGCGGTCTTTGCCGCCAGACGTATTTGTTCGGGCGTGATCGGCGCCGGCGGTGCATGTGGCAGCAAGGTCGGCGCCAGAATCGAATTGGCATCGGCGATGATGGCAAGCTTCGCCTGCTGGTCATCCGGCACGAAGCTTTGAATGTCGATCACCTTCGACACGGTGGGCAGCTTGACCAGCTTGGCCTTCAGCGTCTCGGCTGCCGTCACGTTCGGTTCGATCAGGCTGATGCTGTATGGATTGGTGACCGGATTGTCCATCAGGTCGTACAGCGTGCGCATCGCCTCGGTGTTCGGGTTCTTGGTGTGCAGCGGATCGGAATCGAACTCGAGGCGCGGCGAGACCGCGATCGCCAGCGCCGCCAATGCAGCGGCGACCACGAGTATCGGCCGGCGATGCCGGGCAAAGATTGGATCGAATGGCGCCAGCCAGGTGAAGCCGACCACCGCCGCCTCGCCGCGTGGATGGCACAGCGTGATGATGGCGGGCAGGAAGCCCAACGTGCAGAGGAAGGCGATCAACATGCCGACGCCCGCGATCAGTCCGAGCTCCGCCACGCCGGAAAATGCCGTCGGCACGAACCCGAAAAAACCGGACGACGTGGCGATCGCTGCGATCAGGATCTGATCGCCGGCGCGGACCGCATTCTGCCGCATCGCCTCGGCTGGATCGGGATATTCGAATCGCCGTTCGCGGTAGCGCACCGAGAACTGGATGGCGAAGTCCACCGCGATGCCGACGAACAGGATGCCGAAGCCGACCGAGACCAGATTGAGGGTGCCGACCGCCACCGAGGCGAACAGCAGCGTGAGCATGAGGCCGAGCCCGAGGGTCGCCAGGATTGGCAGGATCAGCCGCCAGGTCTTCACGGCGAGGAACAACCACAGCGTGATCAGCACGACACTGCCGATCAGCCCGACCACGGCGCCATGCACGACGGTGGCGAACTCTTCGTCCGCCAGCGCCACCTGCCCGGTGATGCGCACGCGTGCATCGCCTGACTTGACGAATTCGAGGTTGGCTATGACGTCACGCATGGCGTCCGTCGCCTCGCCGCCCGGCTGCAGCGCGCCAAAGTCCAGTTTCGGCTGCACCAGCACGAAGGTGTACTTGCCGGCGAGATCATTGAGCGCGCTGCCGCCCAGCAGCGCCTGCCAGGAGAGTGGCTGCGGATGACCTGACAGCGCGTCCGCCATTGCCCGGTGGAACGCTTCGAGCGAGGGCAGGTAAGGGCCGAGGTCGACGTCGCCCCTGGTGACGCCCATGCCAAGCAGCGACAGCGCCGAAAACAGGCCGCGCGACGTCGGGTCGGCGACCAGTTGGCCGAGGAATGGCTGGGCGTCGATGGTGCGGTCCATCAAGTCGCTCAGTTGCTTGGTGTCGAGAAACAGCAGCCCCTCCTTGCGGAGGAAGGGCGAGGCGTCAGGTCGGCGCACCGAGTTGAAATGCGTGTGATCCTTGGCCAGCGCATCGGCCAGCGCAGCGGCCGTGGCGTCTGCCTCCTCCGGCTCATGCGCATCGATCACCGCCACGAGCAGACCGCTGAACTGCGGGAAGGCCTTGTCGAGCTCGGTGGCCTGCTGCCGCCAGGGCAGGCTGCTGGAGAACATGCGGTCGGTGTCGGTGCTGACGCTGAGGTGGGTGACCGCGTAGTAGGCGGAGAAGGCGGCCAGCAGCAGACCGCCCAGCGCCACGGTGAGTGCGTGGCGGCGGCTGAATTCGGCCAATCCGACGATGAGGCGGTTCAGAATCATCCGGGTCGCAGCAGTGTGGCGGCCCGGCGGTTGCGGGCGCCGTGTGATAGTCGCTCAGGGACGGCTGGTCTACGCCGCGCCTCGGCGGTATTCACGCGATCGCCCTGGCGGTAGGAGATGCGCCGGATAAACAGGAGGCGGTTCCCATGTCCACATCGAGTGCAGCGAAAGACCGGGTCGGGCCTCGCAGCCTGCCGCCGTTCCGCGCCGACCATGTAGGCAGCCTGCTGCGCCCTCGTGAGCTGGCCGAGGCCCGCGCCGCGCACAAGGCCGGGACGCTGTCTGCCGACGCGCTACGCGCCGTGGAGGACCGCTGCATCGCCGCGGCGATTCGCCGGCAGGAGGAGGTGGGGCTGCGCGCCGCCACCGATGGCGAGTACCGGCGCGCCTTTTGGCACTTCGATTTCGTTTCCGGACTGGATGGCGTCGAACTGTATGAGCCGGAGCAGAAGGTGCAGTTCAAGGGCGGCCTGCCGCTGCCGCTTGCGCTGCGTGTCACCGGACCGATCGGCTGGAACCAGCCGGTGATGGTGGACGACTTCCGCTTCGTTGCCGGCCACGTGGCGAGCGCGATGCCGAAGATGACCATTCCGTCGCCTTCGGTGGTGCATTTCCGCGGCGGGCGGCGGGCGATCGATGCGAAGACCTACCCGGACATGGATGGGTTCTTCGCCGATCTGGGCGAGGCGTACAACAAGGCGGTGGCGGCGTTCGGGGCGGCGGGGTGCCGCTATCTGCAGCTCGATGAGGTGAACATTGCGTATCTGTGCGATCCGGAACAGATCGCGGGGCTGAAGGCGCGCGGCGAGCACGTGGAGAACCTGCTGGCGGTGTACGCTGCCATGTTGAACCGCGCGATCGAGGGGAGGCCGGATGGCATGGTGATCAGCATGCATCTGTGCCGCGGCAACTTCCGCTCGCACTGGGTTGCGTCGGGCGGCTACGAGCCGGTCGCTGAGGCGCTATTCAACCAGATCAACGCTGATGCGTACTTTATGGAGTATGACAGCGATCGTGCCGGTGGGTTCGAGCCGCTGCGCTTTGTGCCGCGTGGGAACAAGGTGGTGGTGCTCGGGCTGGTGACCAGCAAGTCGGGCGCGCTGGAGAGCAAGGACGAACTGAAGCGTCGGATCGACGAGGCGGCGAAGTATCTGCCGCTTGATCAGCTTGCGTTGTCGCCTCAATGCGGCTTCGCCAGCACCGAGGAAGGCAATGTGCTGACCGAGGACGAGCAGTGGGCCAAGCTGCGCCTGTGCGTCGAGGTTGCGCGCGAGGTATGGGGCGGGGTGTGAGGTAGCGCCGGATCTGGCGGCGCGGCCCCCTCCCCCGGCCCCCCTCCCGCGGGGGGAGGGGGAGAAAGTTGGTATCGTCGTCCTGCTGCTGGTGGCGACGGGGCTGCGGGTGGCCTTCGGGGCAGCGCTGGGGCTGGGCGTAGACGAAAGCTATATGGTCGCGTCGGGGCGGGTTCTGAGCCTCGGGTATTACGACCATCCGCCCATCGCGTGGTGGCTGAGTTGGGGGGCGGCACATCTGTCCGGCAGTGAAGCACCCATCGTGGTGCGCCTGCCTTTCATCGCGCTGTTCGCGCTGTCGACGTGGCTGATGTACCGGCTTGGGACGGCGATCGCCGATGCGCGTGCCGGGCTGTGGGCAGCAGTGCTGCTGAACCTGTCGCCGGTATTCGGCGTGACCACGGGCACCTGGGTGCTGCCGGACGGGCCGCTGGACTGCGCGCTGCTCGGGGCGGCGCTTTGCCTGGTCCGCGCTTTGGAGCACGGAACGCTGGCGTGGTGGCTGGGTGCCGGCGTCTGCGCGGGGCTGGCGCTGCTGTCGAAGTATTCGGCCGGCCTGACGATGATCGGCGCGGCGCTTTATCTGCTGTCGAGCCGCATGCATCGGCATTGGCTGGCGACCCCGAGACCTTGGCTCGCGGCCCTGGTCGTACTGCTGATGTTTGCGCCGGTGCTGGCGTGGAACGCGACGCATGGCTGGGCATCGTTTGCGTTCCAGGGTGGGCGAGCCGAAGGGATGCAGCTTCGGCCGCTTGGACCGCTGCTGACGCTTGCCGGCGAGGCGCTGTTCGTCCTGCCGTGGCTGTGGGTGCCAATGATGGTGGTGTTCGTCATGGCGCTGCGGCGTGGTCCGAGCGAGTGGCGGTCCTGGCTGCTGTGCTGTCTGGCCGCGCCGCCCATCGTGGTGTTTGCGCTGATCTCAGCCTGGTCCAGCCAGCGCGTGCTGTTCCATTGGGCCGCCCCTGGTTACCTGATGCTGTTTCCGCTGCTGGGCGATGCTGTCGCCCATCGGATAGACCGGCCCGCGGTGCGGCGTGCGCTGTACGGCACGGCGGTCGTTGTGGTTCTTGCGATGGTCGTGGTCGCAACACAGGTGCGATTTGACTGGCTGCATCCGGCGATCGCCGCCGTCGCGCGCGACGATCCCGATGCCGACGCGGTGGACTGGACCTCGCTGCGTGACAGCGTGCCTCCTGGCGCGATCGTCGGCGTGCCGGACTGGCGCGACGCAGGGAAGATCGCCTTCGCACTCGGCCCCGATGTGACTGTACTGTGCCTGAACCGGGATTGCCGACAGTTCGGCATCACCTGGCCGCCAACGCGCTTCATCGGCGCCAACATGCTGATCCTGACGCCCGAGCACCGTGAGCGTGTGGCCACCGAACTTGGTCCCATGTTCGATAGCATCGAGCCGCTTCCCGATGCATCGATCCGTCATGCCGGACGCACGTTGCGGACAGTGGGAGTGTTCCAGGCCAGGGGGCTGCGTGTCTGGCCGCCTCCTGGGTGATGGCATAATACTTGCTGCATGGAGACCGTGCTCGATCGTGTCCTCAGTCCTGCTGAACTGCGCGCGCTGTCAGGCCGAAACAACGCCGCGGGCGCACGGCGCGTGGCGATCCATGCCGCACTGCTGATCGGCACCGGCTGGCTGGTCGCAATAGCCGGTCCGGTCACGGTGGTCCCGGCCATGCTGGCGTTCGGACTGGTGCAGGTCGCGCTGTTCGCGCCGGCGCACGAGGCGACGCATCAGACCGCCTTCGCGTCGCGCAGAGCGAACCTGATCGTCGGCTGGCTGGCGGCATGTCCGTCGCTGCTCAACCTGCACTTCTACACGGCGTTTCACTTCGCCCATCACCGGCACACGCAGATAGCGGGTCAGGATCCGGAACTGGATATGGCGGCGCCGGACGATCTTGGCGCGTATGTGCGACGAGTACTGGGCGTGCCGTATTGGCGGCTGCGGTTGCTCGTCATCGGCGATTGCTGGCGTGGCGATCTCAGTCGCTATCCTTACGTCTCGACGCAGGCAGCGCCGGCGATCATCCGCAGCGTGCGCGCGATGAGTGCCGCGATGGTGGGCGGATCGGTGGCTTCGGCGCTGCTGTTCGGCTGGGCGACGCCGTTTGTCTTCTGGATCCTGCCGCAGGTGCTCTGCCAGCCGTTCCTGCGGGCCTATGTGCTGGCGGAGCACACCGGCTGCACCATGGACCGCAATGGGCTGACCAACACGCGCACCACGCTGACCAGTCGGGTGGTGCGGCTGCTGATGTGGAACATGCCGTTCCACGCCGAGCACCATCTTTACCCGTCAATCCCGTTTCATCGGCTTCCCGACGCTCATGTTGCAATCCGCGACCGACTGGGCTTCGTGCAGCATGGCTATGTCCGATGGAATGTGCTTATGGTGCGGAAGCTGGCGGCCCGCTGAAGATAACCGGCTAAGTGACTGATCGGGCGCCAGTTTCGAAGAGGGGAAACAAGCATGTATATGACCCGCCGCGCCGGTGCCGAGTTCTTCGGCACCTTCTGGCTGACCTTTGGCGGCTGCGGCAGCGCCGTGCTGGCCGCAGCATTTCCTGCTTTGGGAATTGGCTTTCTCGGAGTCGCATTCGCGTTTGGCCTGACCGTGCTGACCATGGCCTATGCGGTCGGCCATATCTCGGGTGGCCACTTCAATCCTGCCGTCACCATCGGTCTGTGGGCGGGCAAGCGGTGTGCCAACAGCGATGTCATCCCTTACATCATCGCGCAGGTGGTCGGCGCCATCCTGGCGGCCGCCGTGCTTTACTGGATCGCGTCCGGCAAGCCGGGCTGGGTTCCCGACGGATTTGCCTCGAACGGCTACGGCGATCTCAGCCCGGGCAAGTACAGCCTTGGTTCGTGCATGGCGATGGAAGTGCTGATGACGTTCTTCTTCCTATTGATCATCATCGGCTGCACGTCGAAGGGTGCCGCGGTTGGCTTTGCTGGCATTCCGATCGGTCTTGCGCTGACACTGATCCATCTGGTGTCGATCCCGGTGACCAACACCTCGGTCAATCCGGCACGCAGCACCGGGCCGGCATTGTTCGCCGGTGGTGCGTATGTGTCGCAGCTCTGGCTGTTCTGGCTCGCGCCGATCGTCGGTGCGGTGATCGCGGGCCTGGTCTCACGCTGGCTGCATGAGGCAAACGACACCGTGTAGCCGGATCAGTTCGCCGCCCGCGTCCGCAGCGTCCGGGTCACCATGTCGCTGACCCGGGCAGCGATGCTATCCGCGGCAACGCGCGCCTGTGCGTCGTCGCTCCAGTTGGAGAATACCGGCCGATACGCGTCGCTCAACTGACGCGTATCGTCCAGTGCACCGGCGATATCGACATCCGCAAGCCGCGCCGACGCCGATTGCAGCAGGTCGAGCGACGGGTCTGCATCCGCGGGCGTCGGCGATGTGCCGCGCAGACGTGCCCAGACCGCCAGGTTCGTCATCCACGACTGAGGACCGCCGCGGGACACCTGATCGAGCAGCGTACGAAACTCCTGCCGAAGCTGCGTCGTGCCGGGGATGCCGGTGCGGGCATAGGGTTCGATCTTGTCGAGCAGAGGCTTCAGGTCGCCCAGATCCGTGCCCTCCACGCGCACCGTGGCGAGTTCGGCGGCAAACGGCATCGGCCGGCGCAGCGTGTCGCTGAGCCGCACCAGCGACAATGTGCGGATCAGCGCTGCCGCGGCATCCGCACGCTGCATCGCCACGGTGAGTTCTGTCTGCTGCTTCGCGAGTTGCGTCGTCGCGGTGGCGAGGCGCTGGGAAATGTCCTCGGTCCGCCGGTCCTGCCGCATCACCGCCAGCGCATTCTGTTGGGCAGTCCGCCCGAGCGGGGTGCGGATGCCGAGTGTCGCGAGCGCTCCGTCCTCCCAGAATGGCGCGGTCAGCGTGATAACGAGGGCGGCCGCCGCGAGGGCGATACCGTGTCGGGCCGGCGTGGGGCGCACTGCGGGCGCTGGCGCCTGGTAGGGTTCATCTGCCGGCGGCTCCGGAGGTGGCGGCAGGTCCTCCTTGGTCGTCATGGTGATGGGCTTGCCCTCGTGCGCGCGTGAAGCGGCCACTGTCCGCCTTTTCGTTCTGGGATTCCACAGAAACGCGCGCCGCCGGTTACCCTGTTCCCCCTGCCCGCCTGATCGCCGTCGCGCGCGCGATCACGTTCTTCGCCCGCTGCACCACGGGGACATCGATCATCGCGCCCTCGAACTGCACCGCTCCGAGGCCTTGCGCAAACGCCGCGTCGTAGGCCGCGACCATGCGTTCGGCACGTTCAACCTCTGCGTCGGAGGGGGAGAATTCCTCATTCAGCACCGGCACCTGCAACGGATGGATCGCACTGGCGCCAACGAAGCCGAAGCGCTTCGAGCGGCGCACGATGGCGCGGAACGCGTCCTGGTCGCGGAAGTCGGCGATCGAGCCGATAAAGCCGAACGGGAGGATGCCCGCGGCGCGCGCGGCGAACAGCGTGTGCTGCTTGGGGTAGAGCAGGCCTTCCGGGTCGGGCAGCATGCCAACATCGGCGGTGAAGTCCTCAGTGCCCAGGCTGAGTGCGACGACGCGGGGATGGGATTTGGCGATTGCCTCGATGCGGAAGAAGCCGGCGGCTGTCTCCACCAGCACGACGAACTGGATCTTTCCGGGGGTCAGGCCGCGTTCGGTTTCGAGTTCCTCGACGATGTCGGCGACGGCGTGGACATGTTCCGGGCTGTCCACCTTGGTGAGCATCAGCGCCGCGATGCCGGGGATCACCGCCGCTTCCAGATCGCGCACCAGCAGGCGCCAGGGACGGTTGACCCGCACCAGCACGTCGCCGCCTTTGCGCGCGACCTGGGGGATGGCATCTGCGATCAGCGTGCGGGCGTGGGCCTTCTGCGACGGTGCGACGGCGTCCTCGAGGTCGAGGATGATGCCGTCCGCGCCGCGATCGGCGCCGCTACGCACGAACTTGTCGGCGGTGACGGGCACGAAGAGCAGAGAGCGCCAGGAGGGCAGTTCGGTGCGCATGGCGTGGTACCCCAGTGTCGTTGCGATGAGCGGAGCGACGAAGCAATCCCCATCGTAATAGGCGCCGGCGGCGCGTGGCTATCACAGCAGACCGTCGAAGAGATCGCGCCAGTCAGGATTCATGGTGTTGACCAGCGCGATCTTCTTCTCGCGCGAACCAGCCATGATCTGCTTCTCGCGTGCGATGGCTGCTTCAACATCGCTGGTTTCCTCGAAGAACACCAGCTTGTCGATGTTGTCCCGTGTGGTGAAGGCGGATGCTGTTTTGGTTCGGTGCTCGTGGACACGGCGAACCAGATCGTTCGTCACTCCGACGTAGAGCGCCGAGTGATGGCGGTTGGTGAGGATGTAGACGAAATAGCGGTGGTCCTTTCGTGTGTCTCACACGATGGGGATCGCTTCGTCGCCTCGCTCCTTGAACTTTTATCAGGTGGGATGACCGGATAGAAAACATGATCGATCGCGTCGTCCTCGATCACCAGAGTAAGTCGCCTCAGCAGCGTTGGCTGACCCGCCCGGGTATCGCCGGCAGATCGATGCGTTCCCCGCTCGTGGCCGTCAGCAATACGCTCGGGATTCGTGCGCCCGCCAGATGGCGCGCGGCGCCGCCCCCAGCGTCACTTTCGCTGGTGCGGCTCATCGCCGCACCTCCGGATAGAATTGCGGCGCTTCCCTGCGGTCGAACATGCCGTAATCGCGAACCACTCGCACCCGGCGATGCCGCAATTCGCCATTTGGCGGCAAATGCGGAACCCATGCACCGGCGGCATCGGCGCTGCTCCAGGAGCCAAGCAGCAGCAGCTTGCCGGCGTTGTAGATACTTTCGTATACCTCATGGTCCAGCAGTCCCCGCGTGCCGGTCCGCGGCAGAGCCAGATCCGCGGCGATGTCGGTGCTCGCCAGCTTGTCGCCGGAGGCCGCCGGCAGTTCGCTGACTGTCACCGCCTTTGCGGCGCCCACGTCGGTCTCGTCGAGGCGTTGCTGCGCCAGTTTCTGTCCGGCCGGCACCTGATTGTCCGCCGTGAACTCGCCGACGCGCAGGTGGTAGTCCTGGAACACCTCGAAGCGACCCTTCTCCTGCACCTTGTGGTGCACGGCGAGCGTTCGCCAGCGGATCACAGCCTTCTCGTCACGCCAGGTCGAAAGCGACAACAGGCGGCCTTTCGTCTGCTGACTCTCAAACCGCTCATTATCGAGAAAGCCATCGATCCTCTCCAGTTCTGGCTTGAGGAGTTTCGCCAGGTCGAGATACTCGTTCCAAAGTTCCTGCTTGGGCACGACCTCGAAGATCACCGCAAACATGCCGTTCTCCTTTGATCAGGACGGTGGTTGGAGCAAACGTAGGAGTGGTTGCGGGGTTTCAGAAGTGCCGATCCTTCGGTCCGCGCCGAACCATACGGAGGCGAACCGCCAGAAAGGCACAGACATGCGAGGGCCGGTTACAGACAGCTCGCTACCCCAGAAGCGCCCAAGCGACAACAGATGCCGACACGGATAGAGGAAGGAGAGAAACGTGGTTGATACGTATACCAAATGGATATTGACAATCATTGCTGCGGCACTTGTAGCTCTCGTAGCCAATAATATAGTGGAAATTGCCCACGCCCAGATTGCTTACGCCAGGGTGCAGATCTGCGATCAACAGAACTGTGCGCAGCTATACCCAATAACGCAGTCCGTGCAAGGAAGAACAGTTGTGACATGGGGGTTGCCGGTGGTTGTAACGCGTTAGTTGGCCGATACAATGCTCACCGCCAGCTAAGCCTGAACACCCTGAGCCAGTTCGCCAGTGCGAGCTTGTGCACTGCGCCTTCGCCAAAGCCGTGCGCCCGCAGCGCCGCGATCAGATGCGGCAGACCGCTCGCGTCGCTGATCGGGCGCGGCATCACCGCGCCATCGAAATCCGACCCGAGCGCCACGTGGTCCTCGCCCACGCGATCGACCAGATAACCCAAATGGTCCACGACGGTCTCGAGTGGTGTGTCTGCGTCGAGGTGCGCGTCAGGGCGCACATCATTCACACAGAAGTTGAAGCCAACGACGCCGTTCGATTGACGGATCGCGTCAAGCTGGCGGTCGGTGAGATTGCGCGTCGAGGGGCAGATCGCGTGCGCGCAGGCATGCGTGGCCACTAGCGGAGCAGTGCTCAAATCCGCCACGTCCCAGAAGCCGCGCTCATTGAGATGCGACACATCGATCATGATCCCGAGCCGGTTGCACGCGCGCACCAGCTTCTTGCCCGCCGCGGTAAGACCAGGCCCGGTGTCCGGTGACCGCGGGAATGCAAACGGCACGCCGTGCCCAAAAATGTTCGGGCAACTCCAAACCAGACCGAGCGAGCGCAATCCCGCCGCATAAAGCCGCTCGAGGTTCGCCAAATTCGCGCCGATAGCCTCGGCACCCTCCATGTGCAGCACCATCACGAATGCGCCGTCGCGCCGCGCAGCCTCGATTTCGTCCACGCCGGTCGCCCAACGGATCTGTCCCGCGGCGCGCTCCACCACGCGATTGAGCGCAGCCAGTTGGGCATCGATCCGCTCACGCGCATACGCCGGGTCGAGCGGCTCGGCGAGGCGCACCTCGTACCCGTTGCCCGTTTTGGTGAGGTCGCCCACAGGCGGACGCTCAGGCTTGGCAAACATGGCAAACAGGCCGCCGATCATGCCTCCTTCCCTCGCACGCGGCAGATCCAGATGGCCGTCGTCCGAGCGAGCCAGGAAATCGCGGCCTCCCGCGCGATATTCGGCCAGATGCTGCACGGCGTCATTGTGTCCGTCGAACACCGCGACCTTGTTGAGCGCATCCACGGACCACCTCCGTTCCCGCACATTGCGGAAGGAAGGCTTAAACGCAGATGAGAGCAGATGCACGCAGAACACGCAGATGATTCAGTGTAGCTCCACAGCCTGTGAACGACCCTGGACCATCTGCGTGTTTTGCGTGCATTTGCGCTTATTTGCGTTGAATCCGTCCTTGCGCCGCTGCCCGCAAGGCGCGGCGGTTTGCGTTGACCAACTGAATAACCAACAGTGCACCGCCAAACCGGCAGGAGCCTTACATGCGCGTTCTGGTGATCGGATCGGGTGGCCGCGAGCACGCGCTCTGCTGGGCGATCGCCGCCAGTCCGCTGTTGACCAAACTGTGGTGCGCGCCCGGCAACCCCGGCATCGCTCCGGTCGCGGAATGCGTGCCGATCGGCGTGCTGGATTTCCCCGCCCTGATCGCCTTCGCGCAGGACAACGAGATCGACCTGGTCATTCCCGGTCCCGAGGCCCCGCTGGTCGCCGGCATCACGGATGCGATGGAGGCGGCCTCGATCCCCTGCATCGGCCCATCGCGCGCCGCCGCCCAGCTCGAGGGCAGCAAAGCCTTCACCAAGGAGTTGTGCGACGCCGCCGGCATCCCCACCGCGCAGTGGGAACGCTTCGATGATGCTGATGCGGCGCGCGCGTTCGTCCGCCGTCGCGGCGCGCCGGTCGTCGTGAAGGCGGACGGCCTCGCGGCCGGCAAGGGAGTCGTTGTCGCCGAGACCGAGGACGCGGCGCTGGCCGCGATCGACGCGATGATGGCCGCCCGCGCATTCGGCGACGCCGGCGACGCGGTGGTGATCGAGGAATGCCTGATCGGCGAGGAAGTCTCGCTGTTCGCGCTGTGCGACGGCCAGACCGCGTTGCCACTCGGCGCCGCGCAGGACCACAAGCGCGTCGGCGAAGGCGAGACCGGGCCGAACACCGGCGGCATGGGCTCCTATTCGCCCACCCCATCGTTCCCGCCTGCGTTGCAGGAGGCGGCGATGGACCGCATCATCCGTCCCGCGCTCGCCGAGATGGCGCGCCGCGGCACGCCGTTCCGCGGCATCCTGTACGCCGGACTGATGCTCACCGCCGAAGGCGTGAAGCTGATCGAGTTCAACGTGCGCTACGGCGATCCCGAGTGCCAGGCGCTGCTGCCGCGTCTGATGTCCGATTTGCTGCCCGCGTTGCAGGCCGCCTACGACGGCGAGCTGAGCAACTTCGACCTGCGCTGGAACGATGACGCCTCGATCGCGGTGGTGATGGCGGCGCGCGGCTACCCGGACGCGCCGGAGCACGGCAGCGAAATCCGCGGCCTCGACCGCGCCGCCGCGCTGCCCAACGTGCATATCTTCCACGCCGGCACCGAGGCCGACGCGGCCGGCCACATCCGCGCGGTCGGCGGACGCGTGCTGAACGTATGCGCCACCGGTGCGGACCTCCGCGCGGCGCGCGACGCCGCCTATGCAGCGATCCGCCTCGTCGACTGGCCCGAGGGTTTCTGCCGCCACGACATCGGCTGGCGAGTGCTGAACCGCGCTTAAAAATACATCAGCCTGCGCGCTCGGGCGGCCCTTTAGTACAAGCGTACCTGTGAGTCAGCTACATCAGTGAACAACTGTGCTCGGTGCCTGTATACCCGCACCAAAGGCGAGGAACGTCACCAGGGCCGCGTCATGCAAGGCAGACCGCATCCCAGGCGTTCCACGACAGCATTCCCAGACAAGAAGAGGATAACGCCGATCCGACGACCGCCGGTTCATCCGATAAGCCGGACGCAGGTAGATATCCGCATCTACTCCGAAGATAACATCGGAAAGATTGCAAGCCGCATAATAAGGTGCCAAGATAAACTTGCGGCTTGAAGAAGAACCGGGCGCACACGTCCTGAAATCAGAGGGCCCCCGTGAATGAAAAATTGCATCACCGCTGCGATGCTCATGCTCTGCTGCTTGTCGCTGCCGATGCTTTCTGGTTGCTCCGCTTATGCGCCGAGGGTTGTTGTGACAGAAGCCGGCGTGCAGAATTCCAATACCACCCAAGCCAGTACCGATAAACCTTTTCAATGAGCACTATAATCAGCTCTATGAGCAGGAGCTCAGCACCGCGCAGGAAAATATCAGACCGATTAAAGCGATAGATCTTACAGCCGAGGGCGCCAGCCTCTCCTATCAATTCTGCTCCTCGTTCTTCAAAAGGGCAGGAACTGAACAACAATATCTACTCTTCTCGCGCGACGTGATAGGCGTGATCGGCACCCTGGCGACCGGCGTGCTCGGCGCCACACATGCCAGTCCGGCGGCAACGGCCAGCGTCGGCATCACCAGTGGCGCTCTGCTGTCGGGCATCAGTGCCTACAGCCGCAATTTCCTATTTTCAGAGGACAATGTTCAGGCTGTTCAGGACCTCACGCTAAGGGCGATGGCCTCCCAAACTGCTGCGACCCTCGCTCGAGCCAGAGGCCTCGACCCCAACTACCAACTGCACGATGCTGTAAAAGATATAATGGACATTCAGGCGATTTGCGAAGTTCAGAATATACTTTCGCTAGTACGCAATTCCATTCATCAGGCAGAACTGGTCTCCAGCGTGTCGTCAGGCGGTCAAGTCTCCACGGACGTAGTGCCGCGACGCGGCCTTACCGTTGTGGGCCTTAACACCACGGCGGCTGCGGTATTCCTGCAAAACCAGGCGCTGCAAAACCCCGGAGCGCTTCTCGCTGCGATCCGACGCGCAGCTCCCGAGCTCAGTTTTCGCACCTCCAGCGATGCTGTCACGTGGACATTCAACCCAAAAAGCGACAGGCAGCAGTTGGAGGCTGTGGCCAAAACTCTTGGATGGAGTGAACAATGAGCGGCGACAATCGGGGTCTACCTCAGGACGTCACCTTTACGAACATAACACAGGACCAGGTTCGTTCGCTTGAGGCGACATTCACCAAGTCAGCAGCATTCGACGGCGCAGCTGTCAGCTTCAGGGAACAAACGCAGGCCGATGGTTCGCTGACATTAAGTGTCCACTTCATGCCTCTGCCTGCACCAAGCACGGCGACCCCGCAGTCTGTTGCCTCCGGGGGGCAGGCTACCGTTGCTGGTTCGCTTGTTGGATTTGATGCAGCGCGCGACTGCGGCAGGTTTGCCGATCGGATCAAGGCCGCGAACGTCGACTTCGTTGCCCGTTACTACTCTCATACGGTGAGCAAAAATCTATCCGCATCGGAAGCGCAGCTTCTGAGTAGGGTAGGACTGAAACTGGTTGCGGTCTGGGAGTCTCAAGGCGATCATGTGTCGTTCTTTACCCGGTTGCAGGGGGTGGACGACGGCACCAGCGTGTACAACCTCGCCATGCAAGTCGGTCAAACGTCGGGGTCGCCGATTTACTTCGGGGTCGACTGCGATCCGCTGCAACAGGATGTCGCTGCCGCGATCATCCCCTACTTCCAAGGGGTGGCCGCTGGCTTCAATACGATGGGACATGGAAGCCCCGCCTACGCAGTCGGCGTCTACGGGTCGGGTCTCGTCTGCAGCACACTCATGCGCATGGGCCTCGCAACTCATACCTGGCTGGCAAATGCAATGGGATGGCAGGGATCCCGAACCTATCAGGACTGGCAGATCAAGCAGCATCTGCCGGGCGACCCCTTCAGCCTAGGCTTTCAGGTCGATCCCGACGATGCCAGGCCCGAGTTCGGCGGCTTCACCGTCGCACCCCTCGTCGCGTAACCGCCGCCACGGCCATTCGAGGTTCCAGCGCTCGCGCCGAAGCGTGGGCGCGCTGATTTTTTACCATCATCGCAACGGTGGCGGATGATTGTCGGCGAACTTCCTGTGTTTGCCGCTTTGAGGCCTTGCGAATTGAAACGCCAATCCGCAAAGCCGCGCTACCTTCTTTTTCCAAAGAACTCCCGCAGCAGCGCCCCCGCCTCCGCCTCCCGCACGCCCCCCACGACCTCCGGCCGATGCGAGCAGGACGGCGCGTCGAACACCCGCGCCCCGTGCTCCACGCCACCGCCTTTCGGATCGTAAGCGCCGAACACCAGCCGCCGCACCCGGAAGAAGCTCGCCGCCTGAGCGCACATCGGGCACGGCTCGAGCGTCACCACCAGCTCGCAGTCCGGTAGCCGCGTCTCGCCCCGCACAGCCGCCGCCGCACGCAGTGCCAGCATCTCGGCATGCGCCGTCGGATCGTGCCGCGCCTCCACTTCGTTGCCCGCGCGCGCCAGCACCGCGCCGGCGCCATCCAGCACCACGGCCCCCACCGGCACCTCGCCGCGCGCTCCTGCCGCCCGCGCCTCGGCCAGTGCGATCTCCATCGGCGTCATGAGAACAACCATGCCAGACTGTTCCCGAACAACGGAGGAAACCCGATGCCCCGCATCCCCCTGGTCACCGAGGCCAGCATGACTGACGCACAGCGCCGCGTATACGAGGCGATGATGACCGGTCCGCGTCGCTCGCCGCCGGTGGGACCGCTGGCCGCCGCCATGCACCGTCCCGACCTCGCCGAGAAGTGGTCCGACCTCGGCCTCGTGCTGCGCTTCAACTCCAGCTTCCCGCCGCGGCTGCGCGAGTTCGTCATCCTGCTGACCGGCCGCTACTGGGACTGCCAGTTCGAAGGGTGATCTAACTAAATATCGCATGTTTTCAGTGAGTTAGTGCATGGCCAGACGGGTCTGAAGAAATCTTCTTGAAGAAACTGCCTCGACGGAATAGGGTGCCTTGCCGTCCGCTGGAGACCCCGCGATGGGACGCCCTGCCAAGCATCGCATCTGCGAACCCCATCCCGTCCCCCGCTTCCGCGACAAGGTGCGGCTGTTCAACTTCCTCCGTGGCCCCGATGACGAAGGGTGGGCGGCACAGTACCTGATCAACGGCGTTTGGACGCCACGAAATCCCGCCGCTCTCGGCACTCGCGATTGGAGCGAAGCCTGCGAGCGAGCGCGGGATCGCTACAACGTGGCTGCCGCTGGCCAGCCGATCGTAAAGCCACGCGCCACAACCAAGACGAAGACGCGCGAGCATGCCTTTCGTCTTACGCCGAACCGGTGATCGCCCGCTTGCATCAGACGGCGATCGACGAGGACGCCAAGCTTAAGGGCAAGGGCCATACGTTCTATGCGGCGGCGCGTCAGATCGAACGCGATTTGTTGCCGCGCTGGAGTGATACGCCAATCACCGCCATTAGGAGGCCGATCTTAACGATTGGGTCGCGGACGAGTTTCGGGTCGTGGATGTTGCGGCGACGGTGGCGAAGTATGGCTCGCAGCCCAAGGACGAGGGTCAGACAGGTGGTGCGGAAGAAGCCCGCCGTGACCACGCTGGGCAATCTGGATCGCGCATTCAACTTCGTCTGGCAGGAGGCGGTTGCCGCTAAGGTGGTGGATCGGCGCCGCCGCCCGACTATCCGTAAACACGAACACGGCGAAGAGGGCGAGGCGAGAGCCTTCATCGATGCTGCTGGCGTTCAAGCTGTCGCTCGTGTGATGACCGATCTGTGGGTGAATACGCCGAACGGCCACGGCATCGACATGAAGCGGATGCTGCGCTGCTATTTGGCACTGATCGCCACGTACCGGCTTGCGTCCTGGTTTGGAAGCCCTGCGGATCAAGATCGGAAACATCGCCCTTCTGATGCAGAAGGGCTGTCCGGTAATCATCGTTCGCGTGATCAAGCACCAGGGGAAGCATCCCAGTGCGCGCGGCGTGGTCGTCTATGAAGGCGATGTATTCAACATCCGCCGGCTGCTGACCGATCATCATCGCATGGCGTCGCAGTCAGGGAGCCACTGATCGGGATGACCTGTTTGCATGGCAAAATGGGAGGCATCCGTTCTTCCGTGACATCATGCGCCATGTGCTGACCGAGGCGAACGCCTTGACTGACCCGATGACCGGCGATGAGCGTGTGACCTACAGTTTCCGTCACTATTTCGCAACGAAACTGATTGAGCTTGGGCTGTCCGTCGCGCAGATCGCCGAATGGCTGGGCACATCATCGCGGATGATCGAGGATCACTACAACCGATTCCTGACAGAGCGGAACGCGCATCTGGTGAATGGCTATCAAGTGCGCATGCTTGATCCGGCAATCGAGCAGATGCTCTTCCCGTGGCAGGCAGCAGACGACGCTGCGCTGGACGAAACGGCGGACAGAGTAGGACGCTAGAGGTGGCATAAGCCGCGAGCGTGGCTAGAAAAGGCGGTCGTCTATCCCACCGCCTGACGGGCGGTAAACAGACTGATGTTCTTGCGCTCGATCACCTGAACCGTTCGCGGATAGCCATTCCGGTAGGTAGGTAGCGATTTCAATCAGATAAGACGGAAATCGACACTCACATCACTCACAAAAATCCACTAACGGGACGGCCGTATGTTGGAGGGCTGGGCAAGCCATCAACGGATTGTGTGGCATTGGCTGCCATCGGCCAGCCGGCCATAACAACCCGCAAGCGCCTCTTTTCGAAATTCGGTCGGGATCATCTGCAAGGCGCTTCCGGTGCAATGCACGCTCGGGCCGGTCAGCCTATCCGCAGGTGCTGCGGCGCATTTCGACCAGCCGAAAGAAGCCTTCTGGCGAGTGGCATTGCGCCGACGCTCCGCGCCAACCTGTTCCACGTAGGACACGGACCATGGCTCGATCCTAGTAGACGTGATGCCAGCGTCATCGGTCCCTATGCGAAGAGTTCCTCATATACCTGAACGGCCGCGATTCGGCATTTGCCGAATCTCACGGCGCAGCTTTGCGGCTTCCCGCCGGTAGTGACCAACGCGGTCGGCAGCATAGCGCACCTCACCCTCCAGCACGACGATCCGCGCTCTCAGCGTTCGCTGTGTTGATAGCAGACGACGGATGATGGCATGCAGCATTGCGACCTCGTCCGGCAACTGTGCTGGCAATGGCGTTTCAGGCGGGACTACATCCAATGCAATTGCTTTACGCCGGCCAACGACGCCGGCCAATGCAAGGAGCTTCCGCAAGCCAGGGACCACGAACGGCTTGCGAGTTCGGTGGGCCTCGTCCTGCAACCGCTCCAAAGTGCCTTCGCAGCGCGGCCAGTAGACCCACAACTGCATATGGCGCCGTCCTTCGTCGTACGATAGGCCGACAGTGTTCAACGCAAACGCCTCGAACAAGGAGCGATCTTTCGGATGGTGCCGCGCGAACTCGGTGAGCAGGCCGCCGATTTCCCGGCGCGCCAAAAGGGTTTGCAACCGTCCACGCAATAAAAGTACACCGACGAACCGACTTAGCTCAGCGGCAATGGCGCGATCCGCCAGCCCGTCATAGCGGTGTAGGTCGTAATGGATGTTATGCCGTGCAGGAACTGCCATGAGGTATCATTTGGGATCGTTGACTCGCAGTGATCCACGGTCAGGTGAATGAGCGCGACGGTGACCGTGCTCGGTCAATGGGCGATAGCACAGACGCCCGCGCCTGTCTGTCTAAGTGCAGCAGCGTGACGCTTTGTGGCGACACCAACTGCATGCCGGAAGAGCACATGGTCGGGCAACGAGCCTGATCTGGTCCACCGACGACGCGGAGGAAGTGGATCGCAAGGCCGAGGAACTGGGGCGCGATATGCACGCCATAGCCTGCCACCAGGACACCAGGGGCAAGCACTGGAGCAAACAAGGGCGAATTCGGGCCAGCTACGGGCCTGAGGGTCTGATTGCTCGCGACTGGCCCACCAAACCCGGATGAAACCGATCGGCTAACCCGTGAGGAGACTGGGTTGGACGTGACGTTGCTGATCCCGCGCAACGATCTGGCAAAGGCAAAACGCGGCGGCGAGCCTTACGTCCTGGTGCTGCCGGACGATGAGGACGGGACGCCCAGCCCGGAATGACGATCGGCGCGAGCAGCGCAAAGAAAAGCCCCGGCGGTTTACCGGGGCTTGAAGGTAACGTGTGTGACGACTCAAATCATGCGCCATCCGAGAACGGGTCGCTTGCCGGTTAGGTTCCTCGATGGCATCACAACGGCGTGGACCGCCGTAGTGCCCGTGGCGTCAATTTTTTCCGCCGGCCGCCGGCTGGGACCGGCTGGGATTTGTTGCATCAGGTTGTTGCGATCCTGTCGCGCCAACAGTGGCAGGGTACGACTGGTTTGCGGCATTGGAGGTCACGGTCGAGCCGGTCCCCGTTGCCGGATTCGGCACCTGCTGACTGCCGGTCTGTGTGCCGGTAACCCTCTGGGGGCCGACGTTGCCTCCGTTATCTGACGCAGCCATACAAGTCGTGGCCGCAACCGACAGACAGAGCGCCAGACCAACGACAGAAGACGATTTCCACATAGAGAATATCCTTTTCGCGAGGCTATCCCTTAGCGACGCTGCACACTTGTTTCGGTTGCCTGATGGCTCGCGGGAACATTTCAGGTGGGGACGATCTGACAGGCGTCTGGGAGTTTGGCATCAATGCGGTCGTGAAGTCCGGCATCGCTAGGCGAGGCGCTCCCGGTGTTCCGCCAGCCCGTAGTGCGACACACCCTCCGGCACGATCAGACCGCGCCGGATCGATCCGCCCCACCCTATGGGTAACGCCACAAATCGGTCCGCGTCGCGTCTTCGTCGCCCTGCCAATCATACCGAAAGCACTCGATCTCATATCGCCGCGCCGGATCGTTGAATCGGATCAAACTACCGATCATCGCCCGCATCCGCGCCTCACCAAACTCCGTCAAACGGTCTTGCGGTATGATCCCGCCGGCAGAGCAGGCCCGGCACCGAACGCGAGGCGTTCCCGATGTTCCGCCAGACCGTCGGCTCAGCGCAACGGCCTAATGCTGGTGATGAACTGCTCGATCATCTCGATGCGGACCAACTCATCCTCGCCTATGTCCTCGATGGTGTAGCCGCCGTATTGGCCAACCTTGAATCGCTCGCGCGCCACCTCCTCATTCGGTGCCTCGACGATGGCCGACAGCAGGCAGTCGGCGCGCAGAAAGAACTTGAACATTGTCACCTTCGTCAGGTCCTCGCTCATCTCACTCTCCGACCTCGAATACAAATCAGTGGCTCTGGTGGCGGCTGATCCCGCCGCAAGGGGGATGACTGTCATTGCCCGAACAGCGGAATGACCGCAGCCATCGGCCATGCGCTCGCTGACCTGCTCAATCATGCTCGCATTCGTGGCCGTGGTATGTCGCCCATCCCATGATCGCGTACAGCTTCTCTGCCGCCAAATGACCCACGCCGGCATCCGAGAAGGAGAGGATAAGCTTGACCTCTGAGCCGAGGTTCTCCAGCCCAACCGGATACGGCCATACACCGTCCGGTCGCTGCACGCCCAAGGCTGACCAGTAGAGGCCGTTGCCTTGCGCCGCCGTATAGGTTTCGCCCAACGTGGCGCTGATAAAGGAAATGGCTTCCGCCATCGCAGTCCATTCGGTCCGCTGCTGCGCGTCGCTCATCGTTGGCTCCTCTGTCCACACTCGCGTGATCGCGGTAATCCGCCGCGTTCGGTGTCGATGTTCAGCTTGACGATTCGCTGACGAAGCCTTGGCCACGGTCGGAGAGACTGCTCTGCAAGTCAGTGAGTCACCACCGTCATCTTCTCCGGCAGCGGCGGATGTTCGATGCCATGATGATCAAGGATAGCGACCAGACTGCGGATGACCGCCGACTTGCCCTCGGAAGCATCTAGGGTGAGTGCCATTGTCCGGCGCGTGATGTCGTGCGCCACCCGCTCCATGCGCAATGCCAGCCGCAAGAGTTCGATTAGATGCTCTTGTCCCTCCGCCTCGGCAAATGCACGGTCAAACCCCTCGCGTACGGCTTGGGTGGATTGTTCGGCCAGATATTCGTCCTGGTTCATCGATCCGTCAGTCTCCCTCGGCGTTCAGCCAGACCGTAGTGCTCTCCCTCGCGGACGATCAGACCGCGCCGGATCATGGCGTGCCGGCGAATCAGTTGATCCGCTCGCGCAGAGGCGCCAACGTCGCGACGTTCTTGGCGTGAATCTCATGCCATTCCTGTATTGACTGATCGAGGCTGCCGCGCATCGCGGGTAAGGCGTCGAGCGCGGTCAGCAGCGTCGTTATCACCTCGCCGAGCGCGTCCATAGCGATGGCCCTATCATGGGCACGCAGCGGATCGCCTGCGCGCTCGGCTGCTAAGGCGGCGTCGATCGCCGCCTGATACTCCCGCATGAGCGTCAGCATGAGATTTCGCAGCGCCTCGACTGTCTCGCTTGGTTCGGTCGCCATCAGTACCTCCGCCGAATCCGCTCAGCCGCTTCCAGCAGTTTCTCAGCCACGCCGTGGGTAAGCTGGAAGATCAGTCGCACGGCGCGATCTACCTCCGGCCAATCCTCCCGCGCGCGGCTTGGCTTCCGGCTTGGCCGGGGGCTGCGTGGTCTTCAGCGGCTTCGGTGCAGGCTTGATGGGTTCGCGACCCAACGCCTGCTGCGCGCCTGCGGCGAACTCCTCGGGCGTCATCTGTGCCATGTGCGTCTCCCAAACGCATAAGAGCGGCCAACCACAGGGGTCTGCCGCGAAGGCCGAGGACTGTATAGGTGAGAGGGGACGTCCGTCAATTACTGTCGTTCATTGACGCCTGACAACAATACCACGAAACGCGATTTTGTCAAGTGAGACAAACTGCCCCGCGCCGTCAGTTAACCCAGCCCTCGTTACTTCGCCGTGGCCTTGACAGCGGCAGATCGGTAGCCCACGCTCAACGCACCTTTTAGTCCACTCACCTGAGTTCAACATTAGGTTGCAACCTGCGTGCGTTATCGCGCGGTCCGGTGAGGTGGTCGGCATGGACAGTGCCACATGGCCTGATAACGGCGGCTTTGAGCAGCACCCGCTCAGCGCCGTATTCCCCTCGATGCCCGCGCGGACATCGCCACGCATGGGCTACGGCATGCCATCACCTTATATGATGGCAAGGTGTGGGACGGTTGGCACCGTGTTAAAGGCTGCTGCGAGACCGGCACGGAAATCCGCACCGAGGAGTTCAAGGTCGGCGCGCGGTATGAGTTCACTGACGAGCCGCCGTTCCCCGAGTATCTCGGAAAGAAGTGACCCGAACGTCACTCGCCACGGAGGTAACCGTGCCCGATCATTCCTTTACGACGCCGGAAGAAGTCCAATACATCGGACAAACTCCCGACGAGATCGGCCAGCAGTTTGACGCCCTGGCGCTACGGGAGGCAGAGGCCACCAGGATCGCCCTGGAGTGTCGGGTCAAGCGCGCCAAGCTACATCGCCAGTCGCTAGAGCAGCACGGATTCAAGGGCAAGCAATACGTCGAGTTCGTAAGTCAGCATGGCGGCGCTTCCAGGACCGATGCGTACGACATGCTGTTGCTGGCGGAAGCCGCCGACGATGTGCTGGCGCCACCGGACGCCGCGAACGATCCATACTACCAGTTTCCGCACTGGCGAACCGTGTGGCGCGAAATCAAAACCCGCCACAAGGAGACCGAAAACCGACATTGGATCACGCCGCCAGAAACCGAAGCGATCGTCCGCGAGGAGATCGGCGATTTCCACGATCCATTTCCTTATCCGTCTCCTGATTGCTACGACGCGCTGGAGGTAGATTGGCTCGATCCAAGCTATGTAAACGCCAGTTTCGTCGCCGCGCACGAAAAGAAGGGGCGTGGATTGACCGCAGTCGCATACCACGCAATCGGACAAGTCAGGAAAAATGGCATAACGGTCGCAATGGTCGTGCCGGTTAACCGCATCGTATGCCAATTGATCGAAGCTGGGGCGACGGTGCGCAGTTTGGGCCGCGTTCGCTGGCGGCATACGGTCACCGGCAAAGCCATGCCGGGACCTCACCCGTGCGTGTTGTTCACGTTGAGGCCACACGCACCACACGCAGCGAACGACCTAATCAGAAGGAGGATACATGACCGCCGACAGACGGTATCCCGGTCGCGGGTTTGCAGACAGCGGACCCGAAAAGGACCAATGGGAGCGTGAAGGGATCGAATTAGCGCAGCGGCACGATGCCACGGTATGGGAAATCGGCGAGTGGGGCTTGCGCGGTCGCCAGAGCTTCGGCCCAGGCGAGTGCCGCCGGATCATCGAAGCGCCGGGCTGGCGAGGCGTGAAGTATGATACCTTGAAGGTCTACATGTGCGTCGCTCGACGGTACCCAAGAGAGTTTAAGTACCTAAACACCTCGCCGTCCCACTACCATTCGGCGCGGGTGCTGCCGTTGGAACAGTCGATCCCGCTGCTGACACAAGCCGCCGATGAGAACTGGAACCTGAACAGACTGCGCATAGAGGTCCGGCGTATCCGCTGGTTCAAGCCATTGACCGGCGGCGATGTCGTCGATGACCTCAATGACGCGATCCGCGACAGACGGAAGTGGCGCGGCCTTTTGGCCGATCCACCATATCAGTGGGATAGCGCAGGCGGTCGGCGCGGCGCAACGACGGGCCACTATGGCACCGTGCCATTGGACGAACTCCGCGCCTTGCCAGTGGGCGAGGTGGCGACTGATGACGCATTCCTGTTTCTATGGGTGCCACCATCATTGCTCAAGGCATGCGGCTTCGTTTTGCTTGAGGCATGGGGCTTCGAGGACAAGACGCACATCGTGTGGGATAAGCTCACGCATTATGGTCGCGGCGCCTATGTCCGCACCGTGCATGAGGACTTGCTCATCGGAGTTCGTCCAAGGACACCGACGCATTTCATCGACAGTGACCTGACATCGATGATCCGCGAACGCCTGTCCCGGCGCAACAGCGAGAAGCCGGCGATCACACACGAATACGTACAGCGGGCGACCCAAGGACCATACCTCGAACTCTTCGCACGACGCCGCGTGAAAGGTTGGGATTGCTACGGGAATCAGCTTGAACCGCCAAAAGAGGATCACCAACTGGCGGCTGACTAGCCGACTGCTCTATGGACATTGCATCTGAGTTTAAGGCGAGTCACGACAGACCGAGTTCGTGGCTCGCCCCCCCTTTCCTACCGATCATCCCGCCATTGCGAGCGTCCGTACCCGGTCCGGTAAGTTCATCCTGACAAGGTTGGTCACGACCGCCTCGCCAAGTGGCACGATCTGATCCATCAGTGTCTCGAAGAAGTCGATCGGCTGAGGACCGCGCCAAGGACCATACCAAAGTTCGCCGATGTCCGGGGAACCGACCGGCTGCCAATCGAACAGACCCTTGGTTGCCCATACGAAGGTCGGTGGTGGCGCGCGCCATTGCACCGGCGGCAGGTCGATGCCGGCGACCAATAGCTCACCTCGTGGATCGAGGTCTGGCCAATCGGCGCAGGAGAAGTCAACGAGTTCATCGTCCAGGCCGAGCCAGACGTGGCCGATGAAGTGGCCATCGATCATCTGTCCGGCGTTGCCGGGTCCACAAACCGCCATGGTGTCGCCCAACGCATCAGGCCCGGCGCGATAGAGCATGCCGCCGACACAGAACCGCGGTTTGAAGCCAAGCAGACCCAATGCGACGAAACCGATCCCGGCCCGCACGACGCAATCGCCGCCGATGGTGCCCGTGAACTTGATCGATCGCACCACCCGCGCGACGTCCGCCTTGATGTCGTCCGATACGGCAGAACCCGAACCGACGATCATGTGGCCTTCGTCTCTCCGGCGATTGGCGTTCGACATTTTGGGGGCACGGCGGGCTATCGCCGCCTGTTGGCGGCGCTCCTGCCGATTGCTCATCAGCGGCTTCCCCGCTCGCCGACGTCGAACGGCACGACAGACGAGTTGTCGGCGAGCGTCAACGCCCCGCTGATCCCACCAAAACTGCTCAACCTGCTTGCCATTGTACCGCGCCGTCGTTAGTCGGCGCTCGCCGTTCTCCGCAACTTTTAGATGTTTCGCCAAGCGGCCCAGCTTCTGCGGCGACAGATCAAACCGCTCGGCCAGTTCGGTGGTTGAAAAATGCCGTTCGACAACCGGCTCCGGGAGATCAATCCCGACCTGTCGGAACAAACTGGCGGCGAATGCCTGCTGCGATGCCGCTGACAGGTTCCATTTTGCCTCGGCATAGTCCAACAGCTTGCGGGTCTCCCGGACCAGCGAGCCACTGATCCGTGGCTTGGTCGCGACTACAGGCGTTTGGCGCAGCGCGCGCTCCATCGCACCAAATGCCTCGATGTACCGCACCTTGAAGCCGAGCGCCTTGCTTCCGGTGAAACCCATCGCCACTAATGTGAAGCCATCACGCGTTAGGTTGTAGGCGGGATAACTTTCGCCGTTCTGATCATTCACGTAGGTGGTGGCAACAAACCAGTCAGAGGGGGTGCCTGATACATCTCAGACCACCGCCGACGGGCTGCGGCAGCACCCTTTGTCCGCCCTGTTTCCCTCCATGCCAGCGGGAGAGTTCGCGCAACTGCGCGCCGATATCGCAGCACACGGTCTGCGTGTGCCGATCACACTGTTCGACGGGCAGGCGCTTGAGGGCTGGCATCGGTACCGGGCCTGCTGCGAGACCGGCACAGACATTCGTTCCGAGAGGTTCAGGGGCGATGAACGCGCGGCGCGGGCATTTGTCCTTTCGATGAACCTTGCCCGCCGGCACTTGACGACCTCAGACCGCTCGCTGATCGCCGCAAAACTTGCGACCCTCAATGGGGCGAGAAGAGGAATGACGAGTTCTCTGACTATCGGTGAGGCGGCCGAACACGCCCATGTCTCAGCGGGCAGCGTCACGCGAGCCAAGAAGCTGCTGGCGCGCGGCAACCCTGAGTTGATTGCCCGTGTCGCGGCGCATGAATTGACCATCTCCAAAGCATTCCGCCTGTTGCCGCCGCAACCTCGGCCGCCGCGCGTTATCGCCGATGGCTATACAATCGAGGCGTGGCGCGCGCTGCCTGACGACGAGCGCGCTGCGTTACTGGTTTTGCGCAACCCGAACGCGAGGCTCAACCATCAGAATGTGGCGGAGGACGGCAATGCGATAGACTGGGCGAGGTTCAGTTACAGCCCAATCACCGGCTGTAAGCACGACCGCCCATACTGCTACATTCGCGATTTGTCCGGTGGCGCCGATGTTTCATCCGGACCGGTTGGCCGCGCCGATCAACCAGTCGCCGCGGGTGACCAACGATGTTCGTGATCGCTGCATCTTTGTCGGCTCCTTGGCCGACTTGTTCGGTCGCTGGGTGCCGGCCGAGTGGATCGAGGCGATCATCGACGTCTTCCGTGCGTGTTCGAGTTCGGGTTGGATTTTCATCATCTGTACGAAGTTTCCGCAGCGGTCGCCCGGAGTTCCAGTTCCCGCCGAATGTGTGGATCGGCACGACGATAGACCAGCAGGCCCGCGTTGCATCCGCCGAGGACGCGTTCGCACAATGTGCTTCAGTGTGATCCGAACGCGTGCTCTGGGCCGGGCTGGAACCAATGCTGGAACGGATCGTGTTCACGCGGCTTGGGTTGTAATCTCTTGCTGAAGGAGGCGCTGGGTGGTGGCGTGCGCTATGAGTTCACTGACGAGCCGCCCGCTGCCTTCCACCAGTACCTCGGGAGAAGCGTGACTACGCCCAAGTCCAAAGACCGAGAGTGGCTCGTGTATCCCCCATCAACCCGCCGCAGCCACGATCACCCCGACCTCTTTCATCGGCCATGGTGTCCCGGACAAGCAAGGTGTGATCCGTGGCCGAACTTTCAGCACGATGAGCAATCCTATGGGTCGGGCATCGGGATCGGTCTGGCATATACCGCCTCACTACGTAGGCAGCCACCCTGCGCCGTTCTCACCAGAGATGGTCCGGCGTTGCCTCTCAGTCGGTTGGCGCCCGGTGGCCGTGTGCTCGATCCGTTCGGCGACTGCGGCACGGCTCGCTTAGTTGGGTCGAGACTGGGATCTAGGCCACCTCGATCGATCTGAACCCGAACTACACCGAGGAACCGCGGCAGCGAAGCGCCGACAATGCTCACGCAGCCACCGACCGGGACCGCCGAACGCGATCCCTGCGCCGCAAACAATAGCCTACCATCGGAGGGACGTGATGCTGCGG